>NZ_JBICUQ010000002.1:0-746581 GCF_043198225.1 Nonomuraea sp. NPDC048826
GCACTCGGGAGGGTGTGGGAGAGTAGGTCACCGCCGGACAATCTTTATAGGAAAGAGCCTCGACTTGACGGTCGGGGCTTTTTCTATTTTCAGGGTCTCGATGGCTGAGTCGGGGCCTGTTGCTGTTTCGGGGCTTCGATGGTTTCTGTCGGAGGTCTTGCCTGTTCAAGGCTCGACGTGACGTCGAGGCCTTTTCGTTCGTACGCGGGCCGGCGGGGGCTCGTACGGTCATCTGAGCTTCGACGGACGCCCGGACTCTTTCCGCGTTGGGATCTCCGGGCGTCGTACAGCCGTCCATCTTCGGGCTTGGGATGCGATCACGGGGCGTGCACCGTACCGGCGGCGGGGTGAGTAAGCGGTCGCGGTGGTCAGTAGGGTTGAGGGGTGGACTTTCGTGCGGTTGAACGCGCGATCCTGGAGCGCGGCGTCGAGTGGGATTTCGAGCCGACGCTCGACAGGATCGCGGCCCTTCTGGATCTGCTCGGCTCGCCTCAGCGGGCCTACCAGGTCATACACATCGCCGGCACGAACGGCAAGACGAGCACGGCTCGGCTGATCGAGAGCCTGCTGCGTGAGCGCAACCTGCGGGTGGGCCGGTTCACCAGCCCTCACCTGGTGTCGATGCGGGAGCGCATCACGGTCGACGGTGAGCCGCTCAGCGAGGAGCGCTTCGTTCAGGTCTACGAGGAGATCGCGCCGTTCGTGGAGCTGACCGACGCGCAGGGCAAACGGCGCATCCAGTTCTTCGAACTGCTTACGGCCATGGCGTTCGCGGCGTTCGCGGACACGCCGATCGATGTGGCCGTGGTCGAGACGGGTATGGGCGGTTCCTGGGACGCGACGAACGTCGCCGACGGCACCGTGGCCGTCGTGACGCCGATCTCGCTCGACCACACCGACAGGCTGGGGCCCGACATCCCGAGCATCGCGGCGGAGAAGGCGGGCATCGTCAAGCAGGGCGCTACGGCCGTGTTCGCGCAGCAGGAGCTGGCCGCGGCCGAGGTGCTGATGCGGCGGGCTGCCGACGTCGGCGCGGTGGTGGCGCGTGAGGGCCTGGAGTTCGGGGTGCTCAGCCGTGAAGTGGCCGTCGGCGGGCAGCTGATCAGCTTCCGCGGGCTCAAGGGCGTGTACGAGGACGTCTATCTCCCCCTGTACGGGGCTTATCAGGCGAGCAACGCCGCCTGCGCGCTGGCCGCGGTCGAGGCGCTGACGGGCGGTGACGACCCGCTCGACGTGGAGCTGGTGCGGGCGGCGTTCGCGCAGGCGTCCTCGCCCGGGCGGCTGGAGGTGGTGCGGCGTAACCCCACGGTGGTGCTGGACGCGGCGCACAATCCGGGGGGCATGCAGGCCACGCTCGACGCGATGCAGGAAGCCTTCGACTTCCCCAAGCTCGTCGGTGTCGTGGCGGTGATGGCCGACAAGGACGTCGAGGGGCTGCTGGAGCTGCTTGAGCCGATGGTCTCCGAGCTGGTCGTCACGCGTAACTCCTCGCCGCGTTCGCTGTCGGCGGCCGAGTTGGGGATGCTGGCGGAGTCCGTCTTCGGCGAGGGGCGGGTGCAGGTGGTCGAGCGTCTTGACGACGCCATCGACCAGGCCATCGGCATCGCCGACGCGGACGGCGAGTTCGCCGGTACGGGCGTGCTGATCACCGGATCGGTGGTCACGGTGGGCGACGCCCGGTTCCTGCTCAAGGCCGAGGGCGCGTGATGGGCAGCGCAGCGCGCGCCGGTCACGGTCGAGGCGGCGTGGAGGGGTGACGTGCGGCCCTGGCGAAGGCTGGGTCGCGGGGGGATGGCGCGCGGGCCTGGCGGAAGCTGGGACGTGGGAAGGCTTGCGGGCGGGCCTGGCGGAAGCTGGGACGTGGGAAGGCTTGCGCGTGGTCCTGGCGGAGGCCGGGCGAGCGTGCGGGTGAGGAATGGGTCCTGCTCGGGGCGGCGTGATGGTGACCTGCGGGGATCGGTGAAGGCTGCGGAGGCGTGATGGGTTTGCTGAGTTTCCAGGTGACGCCTGGGATGCGACGGCTGGGTGCGAGTGTGCTCGGCATGGAGGCGATCGTCGTCGCGTTGTTCACGCCGGTCGCGATCACGATCGGTGGGGTGGCGCCCGCGTTGGCGGTGACGGCGGGGATCGGGCTGGCCGTGCTCTGCGTCGTCGCGACGGGGCTGCTCAAGAAGCCGATCGGCTATGTGCTCGGCAGCGTGGCGCAGGTGCTGGCGATCTGCACCGGGTTCCTGGTGCCGACCATGTTCTTCCTCGGGGCGATCTTCGCCGCGCTGTGGATCGCCGCGATATTCGTCGCTCGCCGTGTCGAGGGCGTGACTTCCCGCTAAAGTCGGGCTTCATGGCCGTCCCCCCGATTCAGCGGTCCCCCGAGGCCGCGCCGCCACGCGCCGACTCAGCGTGGGTGCCTGATGCTCTGCTCGGGCTGCTCATCGTGGCCGTGCTGCCGCTGGCGATCGTCGCCATCCCCAACACGGTCTCGGTGGTCGCGGAGCTGCTGCCTGCCGGGATCGACCGGGTGGGGCTGGTGCGCGCCCACGGGCTGGCGCTGCCCGCGATGATGCTGGCGGTGCCGCTCGCCGCCCTGGCGCTGCGCCGGGTGCAGGCGGCCCATCTGCTCGTCGCGGGGCTGGCGCTGGTGGCCGCGGCGGACGCGGCCGGCGGTTACGCGGGCTCGACCGTCATGGTCGGGGTGCTGCGCGTCGCCCACGGCGTCGGCGCGGGGCTGCTCGTGCCCGCCACGCTGGTCGCGGTCTGGCCGCGGTCCCGCCGGCTGCGCGGTCTGTGGGCGGGCATGCTGGCGCTGAGCCTGCTGGCCGCTCAGGCGCTCGCGCTCTGGCCCCTCGCGGGCGCGACGGAGTGGCGGATCACGCTGCAGCCCTACCCGTTGCTCAGCGGTGTCGCGCTGGCGCTGGCGGCCGTCTACTTCGTGCTCTGGATGCTGCGCGGCCGGCCGTCCACGCCGTCGCCGCAGCCTCAGGAGCACAGCCGCATCCTGCTCGCGACCGCGCCCGCCGCCGGCGTGGCGGTCGCGGCGGTCGGCGCGGCGAGCCAGGACTGGAGTCCAGGGCTGATGATGCTGCTGGCGGCGCTCGCCATGGTGGGTCTGCTCGCGCTGGCGTCCATCGGCACGCGGGAGAGCCGTACGCTCGCGTACGCGATGGTGGCGGTCGGTGTCGTGCTGCTGCCGAGCGTCGCCCAGGTGACGTACGCGGAGATGGGCGGCATGGGCGGGCCTGGGCTGAAGGGGCTGTGGATCCCGTTCTGCGTCGCGGGCCTGCTCGCGGTGGTCGCGGCGGTCCTGGTCCGCGGGTCGGGGGCGTCCGGGCAGTGGCTCACCCAGTTGGGGCTGCTGGCCATGGTCGCCGGGTTGTGCTCGGTGCGGCTGGTGGTGCCGTCGGCGGACGGGCTGGTGCTGGTGGTGCCGTTCACGCTGCTCGCGGTGGGTGCTGCTGTGGCGCTCACGGCGGCGCTCTCCGACGTGGGGGTGGGCGCAGCCCTGTTCGGACTGGCGCTGTGCTTCCCCGGCGTGCTGGCGGGCTACCTCCTGGGTACGGGGATGCAGAAGGCGCTGCTCGACCAGGGGTCGCGGCAGGAGTTCGTCGACAGTTACGTCGGGGTGCTGCATCTGTGGGCGCTGGTCGCCGGGTTCCTGGTGGTGGCGGTGATCGTCCTGGTGTCCGTCATGGCGCGTCGGGCGCCGGCGGTGAAGGCCGCTGCCGTTGAGCCGGAGCCGGGCGCGGACGACGGCCTGCCGCCCGTGCCGCCGCCCGCGCAATCGCCCGAGAGCGGGGCCTGAAGCCGTCGGGAAAGGGTGACCGGCTCCGGGGCGGGGCCTGAGGCCGTCGGGAAAGGGTGACCGGCTCGGGGGCGGAGTCTGAGGCCGTCGGGAAAGGGCGACCGGCTCCGGGGCGGTAAGCTGTGCCGCAGCTTCGCGTGGCCTGTGCGGCGGAGCATCCCGGGCCAGGCCGTGCTCGTAGCGCTGCTCGTAGCCCGCATCCGCGACCCCTGTTCGAAGGAGAACTCCCAGTGTCCGAGCGCACTCTTGTCCTGATCAAGCCCGATGGGGTGAAGCGCGGCCTGATCGGTGACGTGATCGCCCGCATGGAGCGCAAGGGCCTCAAGGTCGTGGCGATGGACCTGCGCACCCTCGATGTCGAGACCGCCAAGGCCCACTACGCCGAGCACTCCGAGAGGCCGTTCTTCGGCGAGCTCGTCGAGTTCATCACCTCCGGCCCGCTGGTGGCGCTGGTCGCCGAGGGGCACCGCGCCGTCGAGGCGTTCCGTTCGCTGGCGGGGCTCACCGACCCGGTGAAGTCGCCTCCCGGCACGATCCGCGGCGACCACGCCCTGGAGATCGGCGAGAACGTGGTGCACGGCTCCGACTCGCCCGAGTCCGCCGCCCGGGAGATCAAGATCTTCTTCCCCGACCGGTTCTGAGCGTCCGGCCGCGCGCCCGCAGGCTCTCACCTCGCGGGCAGCGTCCGGCCGAGTGCCCGCAGGCTTTCCGCCTCGCGGGCACTCTGCGTTTTCCGGACCTACCCGGGGGCCTGGGTTGTAGCGCGCAATCCGGGCAAAATCGCGGTTCGCGGAGGGGCTTGAGATTTTTGTGGGGCGCACGGGCTCAGTACGCGAGCCGGTGGGTACGTCACGTTACGATTCGAATTCAGTCCGTAGTCATTGCGGCAGTGATCGGGTCTTGAGTCCGTAGTCCTATTGCGAACGTCGCGGGAAGGCTCCGTTCCCCATGGGTAGCAAGCTCGCCTTTCTCGGCCGTGACATGGCGGTCGACCTCGGAACCGCCAACACTCTGGTGTACGTGCGCGGCCGCGGCATCGTGCTCAGCGAACCGTCGGTCGTGGCCATCAACACCGCCACGGAGAAGATCGTGGCCGTGGGCGTGGAGGCCAAACGCATGATCGGCCGTACGCCCGGCAACATCGTGGCGGTCCGTCCGCTGAAGGACGGGGTGATCGCGGACTTCGAGGTCACCGAGCGTATGTTGCGATATTTCATTCAACGGGCGCAGAGACGGCGCCATCTCGCCAAACCGCGCATCATCATCGCCGTGCCCAGTGGCATCACCGGCGTCGAGCAGCGGGCCGTCAAGGAGGCGGGCTACCAGGCCGGGGCGCGCAAGGTCTACATCGTCGAGGAGCCGATGGCGGCGGCGATCGGGGCCGGGCTCCCGGTGCACGAGCCGACCGGCAACATGGTCGTCGACATCGGCGGCGGCACCACCGAGGTGGCGATCATCTCCATGGGAGGCGTGGTCACCAGCAAGTCCATCAGAGTCGGCGGCGACGAGCTGGACCAGGCGGTGATCACGTACGTCAAGAAGGAGTTCTCGCTCATGCTCGGCGAGCGGACGGCCGAGGAGATCAAGATGACGGTCGGCTCGGCCTGGGCCGACGGCGACGAGGCGCACGCCGAGGTGCGCGGCCGTGACCTGGTCAGCGGCATGCCGAAGACGATCATCGTGTCGGCCGAGGAGATCCGCAAGGCCATCGAGGAGCCGGTCAACGCCATCGCCGACGCGGTGCGGGCCACCCTCGACCAGTGCCCGCCGGAGCTGTCCGGCGACCTGATGGACCGGGGGCTCGCGCTGACCGGCGGGGGCGCGCTGCTCAAGGGGCTGGACGAACGGCTCAGGCAGGAGACGGGCATGCCCGTTCACCTGGTGGAGAACGCGCTCGACTCGGTCGCGCTCGGCTCCGGCCGGTGCGTGGAGGACTTCGAGGCGCTGCAGCAGGTCCTGGTTCCGGAGTCGCGACGCTGATGAGGGACTCGCGCCAGGCACGGCTGGTTCTCGGGACACTCCTGGCGGTGGCGCTGGTCATCCTGACCGTCGACCACCGTACGGGGGAGAGCTCGCCGCTGCGTCCGCTGCGCGCGGCCGGGTCGTGGGCGTTCGGCACCGCCGAATCGGCGGGGGCGGCGGTGATCCGTCCCGTGACCGGGTTCGTCGAGGCCGTCGCCGCCGCGCCGAGCGCCCAGCGGGACCTCGCGAGGCTTCGCGCGGAGAACGCCAGGCTCCGGTCCGACCTGGCCGGCAGCAGGGTCGACGCGGAGCGGTCCGCGCAGCTCAAACGGATGCTCGGGCTGGCCTCGCTCGGCGGTTACCAGGTGGTGCCGGCCAACGTGATCGCCCGGCGCGGCCGGCCGGGGTTCGAGGAGGCGGTCGAGATCGACGCCGGGACCGACGACGGGGTCCGCGCCGACATGACCGTGCTCAACGGCGACGGACTGATCGGGCGGGTGGTGCACGCGGGCCCGCGCACGGCGAGCGTGGTGCTGCTGAGCGATCCCGCCTCGGCGGCCGGGGCCCGCATGGAGAGCGGCCGGGAGATCGGCGTGGTGCACGGCGTGGGCGAGCACGGCAGGCTGCTGCGCTTCCAGCTCCTCGACGCGACGGCGCCGGTGACGCGGGGGACGCGCCTGGTCAGCTTCGGCTCCCACCGCGGCGCACCGTACGTGCCGGGGGTGCCGATCGGGGTGGTCGAGCAGGTGGAGACGACGGCGGGCGAGCTGACGCGGACCGCGTACGCGCGGCCGTACGCCGACCTGACCGCGCTGGACGTGGTCGGCGTCGTGGTGCGGCCGCCCGCGCGCGATCCGAGAGACGCGGTGCTGCCGCGCAGGGAGGGGACGGGATGACCGCGGTCGTGGCCGTGCTGGCGGCGCTGCTGGTGCAGTTCATGCTGGTGAACCGGCTGCCGTTGCCCGCCGGTGGGGCGCCCGACCTGGTGTTGCTGGCGGTCGTGGGGGCCGCGCTGACGCGGGGGCCCGCCTCCGGGGCGGTGCTCGGGTTCGGCGCGGGGCTGCTGGTCGATCTGGCGCCGCCGACGGCGCACGTGGCGGGGCTGTACGCGTTCGTGTTCGCGCTGGTCGGCTACCTGGCCGGGCGGGGCGTGGGCAACCGCGTCGTCACCGTCATGCTGTGCGTGCTGCTCGCGCCGCTGCTGGCGGCGGCGGTGAGCGGGCTGCTGTCCGACCCGCGGGTGACGGTCTCGACGCTCACCCAGCAGGTGCCGGTGACCGTGGCCTGCACGCTCGTCGTCGCCCCGGTGATGGTCTGGCTGGTCTCGCGGGGCACACGGGAGAGGCACACGCTGTGAGCCGCATGCGGACCCGGCTGCTCGTCGTGCAGGTGCTGGTGCTGCTGATGATCGCGGTGCTCGCCGTGCGGCTCTGGCAGGTGCAGGTCGTACGCGGCCCCGAGTTCGTCAACCGGGCCACCGAGACCCGCACCAGGACCGTCATCGTGCCCGCGGTGCGCGGGCAGATCCTCGACTCGTCGGGCCGGCCGCTGGTGCGCAACAAGTCGCGGCTGGTCGTCTCGGTCGACCGCACCATGCTGATGCGGATGCGCGACAGCGGGCTCGACGTGCTGGGCAAGCTGTCGCGGGTGCTCAGCCGGCCCGTCGCCCAGTTGCAGCGACGGATCACGCCGTGCGGTCCGGACGTGCCCAAGCCCTGCTGGACCGGCTCCCCGTACCAACCGGTGCCGCTCGACGAGAAGGTCGACACCCGTGAGGCGCTGCAGATCCTGGAGCAGCAGGAGGACTTCCCCGCGGTGACGGCCGAGATCCAGGCCATCAGGGACTACCCGCTGGACGAGGCCGGGGCGCAGATGCTCGGCTATCTCTCGCCGGTGACCGAGGCGGAGCTGGAGAAGCGGGTCGGGCTGAAGGCCACGTTCTCCGGGGTCGACCTGGCCGGGCGCGACGGCCTGGAGTACGTCTACGACCACGACCTGCGCGGCAAGGCCGGCATCCGCAGGGTGCAGGTCGACCGGATGGGCAAGCCGCTCGGGGTGGAGAAGGAGGTGCCGTCGGTCGCCGGCCATCACCTGGTGACCAGCATCGACGCGCGCATCCAGACGATCACCGAGCAGGCGCTGCGCAAGGCGATGAAGGCCGCGCCCGCCTCTGACGGGGGCGCGGCGGTGGTGCTCGACGCGCGCACCTCCCGGGTGCTGGCGATGTCCAGCGCGCCCGGCTACAACCCGTCCGTGTGGGCGGGCGGCATCTCCGAGCGGACCTACCGCCACCTGCTGTCGGAGAAGTCCGGCAAGCCGCTGACGTCGCGGGCGATCAACGGGCAGTTCGCGCCCGGCTCGACGTTCAAGGTGTCGTCCGTGGCCTCGATGCTGCGGGCCGGATACCCGCTGAACGGCAAGTACGGCTGCCCCGGCTCGGTGATGATCGGCGACCGGGCCTTCAACGGCTTCCGCGGCATCGCCCTCGGCACGCTGACCCTGCACACGGCGCTGGTGAAGTCGTGCGACACGATCTTCTACAAGGCCGCGTACGAGCAGTACCTGAAGGACGGCGGGCGGACGCCGAAGAAGAACGTCAAGGAGGTGTTCGCCAACACCGCCAGGAAGTTCGGGTTCGGCTCGCCCACCGGCGTCGACCTGCCGGGCGAGTCGGCCGGCCGCATCCCCGACCGCCGCTGGAAGAAGGAGACCTGGGCGCTGACCAGCGGCGAGAACTGCAAGCGGGCGCAGACCGGCTACCCCGCGGTGAAGGACGGGGCCCGGGCGGCGTTCCTCAAGCGGCTGGCGCTGGAGAACTGCCAGGAGGGGTTCATCCTGCGGCCGGGCGACTCGGCCAACTTCAGCATCGGCCAGGGCGACGTGCTGGTGACGCCGTTGCAGCTGGCTCGCGCGTACGCGGCGCTGGCCACCGACGGCAAGCTGCGCAGCCCGCGGATCGGCTGGGCCAAGGTGCGGCCGGACGGGAAGATGGTCGAGACCGTCCCGGTGCCGGTGGTGGGCAGGCTTCCGGTGACGGAGAAGGAGCGGCTCTACATCAAGCACGCGCTCAGCCAGGTGCCCTCCGACGGCACCGCGGCGGGGGCCTTCGCCGGCTTTCCCATGGACAGGTGGCCCATCGGCGGCAAGACGGGTACGGCGGAGGTGTGGGGCAAGAAGGACACCTCCTGGTTCGCCTCGTTCGCGCCGACGCGTAACCCGCGGTTCGTCGTGGTGGTCATGATCTCCCAGGGCGGGTTCGGCGCGTCGGCGGCCGCCCCCGCCGCGCGTGAGATCTACGAGGGCATCTTCGGCGTCAAGCGGCCCGCCGCGGCGCCGGAGGGCCGGCCGGTGTCGAAGCTGCCGGTGTTCCGGCCCGACGGCACGGTGGTCCCGGGATGAGCGCCGGCGCGATGGCGGCCGGGCGGCGCTCGTTCACCCGCCGGGCGTTCGGCCCCGAGTCGGCGGTGTGGCGGCTGGACGTGGTGATGCTGGTCGCCGTCCTGGCGCTGGTCGTCATCGGCTCGCTGCTCGTCTGGTCGTCCACCCGCACGTGGGCGCCCGGATCGACCGGGCTGCTCTGGAAGCACCTGCTCAACCAGGTGATCGGGCTGGTGCTGTGCGGCGTGGTGGCCATGACCGACTACCGCGCGGTGCGGGCGTACGCGCCGCTGATCTACCTGGTCTCGCTCGTCGGGCTGGGGCTCGTGCTGAGCCCGCTGGGCGCCACCATCAACGGGTCCCACTCGTGGATCCTGCTCGGCGGCGGGTTCGCGGTGCAGCCGTCGGAGTTCGCCAAGGTCGGCCTGGTGCTGATCACCGCCATGCTGCTGGCCCAGCCGGTCGAGGGAACCGACCGGCCGCGCGGGCTGGACGTGCTGCTGACGCTGGTGGCCGCCGTGATCACGCTGGCCCTGGTGATGCTGCAGCCCGACCTCGGCACCGCGCTCGTGCTGGCCGCCGTCACGGCCTCGGCGCTGATCATCGCGGGGGTGCGCAAGCGGCTGATCGCCCTGTTCACGCTCGTCGGCGCGGGCGGGATCTTCTGCGTCTTCTTCTTCGAGATGCTGGAGCCGTACCAGGTGGCCCGGTTCACCGCGTTCGTCGACCCGAGCGTCGACCCGCGCGGCGTCGGCTACAACAGCACCCAGTCGCTCATCGCGATCGGCTCCGGGCAGCTGTTCGGCAAGGGGCTGCTCGGCGGAGGGCAGACCACCGGCAGGTTCGTGCCGGAGCAGCACACCGACTTCATCTTCACCGTGGCCGGCGAGGAGTTCGGCTTCCTCGGCTCCGTCACCGTCGTGGCGCTGCTCGGGCTGGTGCTGGTGCGCGGGCTGTGGATCGCGCGGCGCTGCACCGACCGGTTCGGCACACTGATGGCGGGCACGATCGTGTGCTGGTTCACCTTCCAGATGTTCGTGAACGTCGGCATGACGATCGGCATCATGCCCATCACCGGCCTGCCGCTGCCGTTCGTCTCCTACGGCGGCACCTCCACCTTCGCCAACCTCATCGGCGTCGGGCTGCTGCAGTCGATCTACGTGAGACAGCGTGCGTTCGGCTGACCGGCCGACCGCCGCTACGCTGGGGTCCATGCCTGCCGAGTCGATTTTCCCTCGCCTGGAACCGCTGCTGCCCAAGGTGCAGAAGCCGATCCAGTACGTCGGAGGTGAGCTCAACTCGACGGTCAAGGAGTGGGACTCCGCCGACGTGCGCTGGGCGTTGATGTACCCCGACGCCTACGAGGTCGGTCTGCCCAACCAGGGTGTGGCCATCCTGTACGAGATCCTCAACGAGCTTCCCGCGACCCTGGCCGAGCGCACCTACGCCGTCTGGCCTGACCTCGAGGCGCTCATGCGCGCCGAGGGGGTGCCGCAGTTCACCGTCGACGCGCACCGGCCGGTGCGCGCGTTCGACGTGCTCGGCGTCTCGTTCTCGACCGAGCTCGGCTACACCAACATGCTGACCGCGCTCGACCTGGCCGGCATCCCGCTGGTCGCCGCCGACCGCGGCGACGACGACCCGATCGTCCTCGCGGGCGGCCACGCCGCCTTCAACCCCGAGCCGATCGCCGACTTCCTCGACGCGGCCGTGCTCGGCGACGGCGAGCAGATCGCGATCGCCATCACCGAGGTCATCCGCGAGTGGAAGGCCGAGGGCAGGCCCGGCGGGCGCGACGAGCTGCTCATGCGGCTGGCCGAGTCCGGCGGCGTCTACGTGCCCAAGTTCTACGACGTCGACTACCACCCCGACGGCCGCATCAAGCGGGTCGCGCCCAACCGTCCCGACGTGCCGTGGCGGGTCCACAAGCACACGGTCATGGACCTCGACGAGTGGCCCTACCCGAAGAAGCCGCTGGTGCCGCTGGCCGAGACGGTCCACGAGCGGTTCAGCGTGGAGATCTTCCGCGGCTGCACCCGAGGCTGCCGGTTCTGCCAGGCCGGGATGATCACCCGTCCGGTGCGGGAGCGGTCGATCACCACGATCGGCGCCATGGTCGAGCACGGCATCAAGGAGTCGGGCTTCAACGAGGTCGGCCTGCTGTCGCTGTCGTCCGCCGACCACAGCGAGATCGGCGACCTCGCCAAGGGCCTGGCCGACCGCTACGAGGGCACCAACACCTCGCTGTCGCTGCCCTCGACCCGGGTCGACGCGTTCAACATCGACCTGGCCAACGAGTTCTCCCGCAACGGGCGGCGGTCCGGCCTCACCTTCGCGCCCGAGGGCGGCTCCGAGCGCATGCGCAAGGTGATCAACAAGATGGTGACGGAGGACGACCTCATCCGCACCGTCAGCGCCGCCTACTCCCAGGGCTGGCGGCAGGTGAAGCTCTACTTCATGTGCGGGCTGCCCACCGAGCAGGACGAGGACGTGCTCGGCATCGCCGACCTCGCCAAGAAGGTCATCAAGGCGGGCCGCGAGGCCACCGGGTCGCGCGACATCCGCTGCACCGTCTCCATCGGCGGCTTCGTGCCCAAGCCCCACACCCCGTTCCAGTGGGCGGGCCAGGCCGACCACGAGACCGTCGACCGGCGGCTCAAGGCGCTGCGCGACGCGCTGCGCGGCGACCGGGAGTACGGCCGGGCCATCGGCTTCCGCTACCACGACGGCAAGCCGTCCATCGTCGAGGGCCTGCTGTCGCGGGGCGACCGCCGGGTCGGCGCCGTCATCCGCGCCGTCTGGGAAGACGGGGGCCGCTTCGACGGCTGGAGCGAGCACTTCTCCTTCGAGCGCTGGATGTCCGCCGCCGAGCAGGCCGGCGTCGACGTCGACTGGTACACGACGCGCGAGCGCGAGGAGAACGAGGTCCTGCCGTGGGACCACCTCGACGCCGGGCTCGACCGCGAGTGGCTGTGGCAGGACTGGCAGGAGGCGGTCTCCGGCGGTGAGGTCGAAGACTGCCGGTGGACCCCGTGCTACGACTGCGGTGTCTGCCCCACCATGGGCACCGAGATTCAGATCGGTCCGACGGGCCGCAAACTCCTTCCCCTCACGGTCGTCTGACGACGCGCCGGGTGCGCGTCCGGTACCTCGCCGTACATGAGCCTGTACGCGGGGGTGCCCGGGCGGCTTATCCTGAGAGAAGAAACTCTTACAAGGGAAGGACGACAAGGCTCTGAAACCTGTTCCCGACGGGCCACCGCCCGCGCCCACGGCGCAGCGCCTGCGTGTGCGCTACGCCAAGCGCGGACGTCTGCGCTTCACCAGCCACCGCGACATCTCGCGGGCCGTCGAGCGTGCGGTCCGCCGTGCCGGCATTCCGGTGGCCTACAGCGCGGGCTTCTCACCACACCCGAAGATCTCCTACGCGGGAGCGGCGCCGACCGGCGTTGCCAGCGAGGCCGAATACCTTGAGATCGGCGTCACGACGCCGTGCGATCCGCGACAGGTCAAGATCGACCTCGACGGTTCGCTGCCGCCGGGCCTTGATGTGCTCGACGTCGTCGAGGCGGGTCCCGGCGCGCTGGCCGACCGCCTGGAGATCTCCGAGTGGGACGTCCGACTGCCCGGTGCCGACCGCGAGCACGCCGATGTGGCCGTGCAGAAGTTCCTCGCGGCCGACCGTGTGGAGGTCGAGCGCCTCACCAAGAAGGGGCTGCGCCGTTTCGACGCGCGCGAGGCGGTGCTGGGGCTCACGGTGCTGGAGGGAACAGACAGAACAGCAGCTCAGGTGCCCGGACAGTCGTGTGTCATACTGCGCATGGTTGTTCGGCACATGACGCCTGCCGTTCGACCCGACGATGTGCTCACAGGGCTGCGCCTTGTGGCCGACTTCGCGCCGCCGGTTCCCCCCGAGGTGACCAGGCTGGCGCAGGGGCCGCTCGACGCCAGCACCGGTGCGCTTGCCGACCCGCTCGACCTGGACCGCGACACGACGCGCGGCGGCGAGGCGGGACCGGCGGGTGAGCACGTCGCCGGTTAAGGGGATCGCCCCGCTGGGGCGTGACCGGCAGACAGGACTTGGCGCCATGCCTCCGGGCGTGGCGGACAACGAGACACGAGAGCTCCCGTGCGGCGCGGCGACGCGCCCGGGAGCTGACGGGAGAGCGCCCGCATGCTCGACGAGAACGAGCCCAACGCCGGGGCCAACGGCCCTGACGGGGAGACAACAGAACAGTCACAGGTGACCAGGCGCCGCGGCGCTGCCAGAAGGCCGGCGGGGCCCCCGCCGGAGGTCCCGGAGGAGAAGCCGGCCGCCCCGGTCACCGTCGCCGCCGCCCAGACCGCCCCTTCGGTGACGGAAGGGCGGCCGCTGCCCAGCGTGGCGGCGCAGCGCGCGGCCGGCGAGCCTGAGGAGATCATCGCCGCGGCTCCGGTGAGCCCGGCCGAGGAGGCGGTGGCCGCCGCGGTCGAGGAGGCCAAGCCCAAGCGCGCCACGCGCACCCGGTCGGCGACCACGACGTCCCGCCGCCGCAAGAAGACCGAGGAGACCGAGACGGGTGTCTCCGGCGTCCAGGAGACGCCGGACACGGCCGTCGGCGCCCCTGGGGTCCCCGAGACCCCGGGAGCGGCCGCCAGCGCCGAGACTGCCCGTGGTGACGTCGCAGGCGCGGTTTCGGGGGCGGGTTCGGGTGCTGCCGAGGCCGCTGCGGATGCCGTGCCTTCGGACGCCTTGCCTTCGGATGCCTTGCCTTCGGATGCCGTGCCTTCGGGCGCCGGGGCGGAGGCCGCCGAGCCGGAGGCGCCCGCCAAGCGGCGCCGGTCCCGTAAGAAGACCGAGCCGGAGATCGAGGCCGACCAGCCCGCGGGCGCGGGCCGGGCAGGGGCCGTCGCGGCTGATGCCGGTCAGGGTGCTGCCGCCTCGGATGCCGGTGCTGCCGCCGGGCGGGCCGCTGTCGCGGGTGCCGGGCGGGCGGAGTCCGGGGGAGACGTCGAGAGCGCGGAGCCGGCTGTGGCCGCTCAGGTGGCCGCCGGTGCCGGGGAGGCGGCGGCCGTGCGCGACGGGTCCGCCGACGACCAGGAGGAGATCCTGGAGATCCTGCCCGAGGACGAGCCGCTCGACGACGAGCCCGCCGGGGAGGACCTCGACGAGGACGACATCAAGGTCAACCTGCTGGCCGACCCGTTCGGGCTGACCGCCAGGCGCCGGGACGACGCCGGGGGCACCGCCTTCCAGCGCCCGGCGGCCATCTTCGCGCCGCTGTTCCAGGCGCCCGACCCGGCGCAGGCGCAGCCCGTACGGCCGGTCGAGCCGGAGCCCGTGGCCGAGGCGGAGCCGGAGACGGACGACGAGGTGGTCGTGGAGACCGCCGAGGACGAGGGCGACGACGCCGACACCTCCGACGAGCAGGAGGAGGAGGAGAGCGGCGGCCGGCGCCGGCGCCGCAGGCGCGGCGGGCGCGGTCGCGGCAAGTCGCGCGAGCGTGACGAGAACGACGAGAGCGACGACAACGAGGACGCCGACGAGGACGCCGAAGAGGAGGCGCCGACCGAGGAGTCGCAGGACGAGGAGTCCTCGTCCTCCTCGCGCCGCCGCCGGCGTCGCCGTCGGCGCGGTGCCGACGACGACGCGCCCGAGGCGACGCCCGACGACCCGCCGAACACGGTGGTGCGCATCCGCGCGCCCCGCTCCGGCCGGGCCGCCTCGCACGACACCTCCGCCGACGGCGTGCAGAGCGTGCGCGGCTCCACCCGCCTGGAGGCCAAGAAGCAGCGCCGTCGTGAGGGCCGCGAACTGGGCCGCAGGCGTCCGCCGATCATCACCGAGTCGGAGTTCCTGGCCCGCCGCGAGTCCGTCGACCGGATGATGGTGGTGCGCCGCAACGGCGACCGCACGCAGATCGCGGTGCTGGAGGACGGCGTCCTCGTCGAGCACTACGTCAACCGCGAGGCCAGCCAGTCCTACGTCGGCAACGTCTACCTCGGCAAGGTGCAGAACGTGCTGCCGTCGATGGAGGCGGCGTTCGTCGACATCGGCAAGGGCCGCAACGCCGTGCTGTACGCGGGTGAGGTCAACTTCGACACCGCGGGCATGGAGGGGCAGCCCAAGCGGATCGAGTCGGCGCTCAAGTCGGGCCAGTCGGTGCTGGTGCAGGTCACGAAGGACCCGATCGGCCACAAGGGCGCCCGGCTGACCTCGCAGATCAGCCTGCCCGGCCGCTACCTGGTGTACGTGCCGGACGGGTCGATGACCGGCATCAGCCGCAAGCTCCCCGACAAGGAGCGCACCCGGCTCAAGAGCATCCTGAAGAAGGTCATGCCGGAGAACGCCGGTGTGATCGTGCGTACCGCCGCCGAGGGCGCCTCCGAGGAGGAGCTGGCCCGCGACGTCGCCCGCCTGTCGGCGCAGTGGGAGAACATCCAGAAGAAGGCCAAGTCGGCCAGCCCGCCCGAGCTGCTGTCGGCCGAGCCCGACCTGACGGTCCGGGTGGTGCGCGACGTCTTCAACGAGGACTTCAGCTCGCTGGTCGTGCAGGGCGCCGACGCCTGGGAGACGGTCGACGAGTACGTCAAGTACGTCGCCCCCCACCTGGCCGAGCGGCTGACGAGGTGGGACGGCGAGCAGGGCGACGTGTTCGAGTCGTACCGGATCGACGAGCAGCTCGGCAAGGCGATGGAGCGCAAGGTGTGGCTCCCGAGCGGCGGCTCGCTGGTGATCGACCGGACCGAGGCGATGACCGTCGTCGACGTCAACACCGGCAAGTTCACCGGCCAGGGCGGCAACCTCGAGGAGACCGTCACCCGCAACAACCTGGAGGCGGCCGAGGAGATCGTGCGCCAGCTCCGGCTGCGCGACATCGGCGGCATCATCGTCATCGACTTCATCGACATGGTGCTGGAGTCCAACCGTGACCTGGTGCTGCGGCGCATGCTGGAGTGCCTGGCCCGCGACAGGACCAAGCACCAGGTGGCCGAGGTGACCTCGCTGGGGCTGGTGCAGATGACCCGCAAGCGGGTCGGCCAGGGCCTGCTGGAGGCGTTCTCGACGCCGTGCGACTGCTGCAACGGGCGCGGCCTGATCGTGTCCACGGAGCCGGTCGACGGCAAGCCGGAACCGCGCGGCACGCAGGGCAAGATGGCGGTCGAGAAGGCGGTCAACGAGAAGCTGGGCGACAAGGTCTCCGCGGCCAAGGACGCGGCCAACCGTGATACGGTGACCGGTGCGCTTGAAGACGTCCCGCAGGAGGACGACCAGGCCGGCCAGTCTTCCGGCAGGGGGCGGCGACGTTCCCGCCGAGCCAAGTCCGCCGAGTGACCGCTCGGCGGGCGGTCCGATGAATCGTCCGGTTCGCCAGGGGCACCGATCATCCGGTACTCTTGTGGATCGGTGCGTCAGGTGGCGTGCCCTGTTGGCGCGCCCCTCGGTTCGTCGGTTTCGGATGAGCCGGATGTCGGGCGCAGCATTCGGAGTCATCGGTGGTCCCTCTCGGGGCGGCCGGTGTGTCGACAACAGCTAGTCAGTAGAAGGGTTCCGCGGTGTACGCGATCGTTCGTTGCGGCGGCAGGCAGCAGAAGGTCTCCGTCGGTGACGTCCTCGAGGTGGACAAGGTCGCCGGCGAGGTCGGCTCTTCGGTTTCGCTGCCGACGGTGCTCGTCGTCAACGACGGCGATGTGACCACGGAGGCGGGCCGGTTCACGGTCAGCGCCGAGATCCTCGGCGAGACCAAGGGTCCCAAGATCCGCATTCTCAAGTACAAGAACAAGACCGGTTACAAGAAGCGCCAGGGTCACCGTCAGCGGTACACCCAGGTGAAGATCACCGGTATCGACCAGGCCTGATCGGGAGTTTGAGAGATGGCACACAAGAAGGGCGCGTCGTCCACCCGCAACGGCCGCGACTCCAACGCTCAGCGCCTGGGCGTCAAGCGCTTCGGCGGCCAGCTGGTCAACGCCGGCGAGATCATCGTCCGCCAGCGCGGCACCCACTTCCACCCCGGTGACAACGTGGGCCGTGGCGGCGACGACACGCTGTTCGCGCTGACCGCCGGTCACGTGCAGTTCGGCACCAAGCGCGGGCGCCGCGCCGTGAGCATCGTCCCCGTCGCGGAGTAAATCTCCGGCGAGACGGGTTGTGACAAGGGGTGGATCGCCTGCCGATCCACCCCTTGTTCGTTGGTGCGGTCCCTTCCGGGCGCCGCCCGGCGCAGGGTCCTCGCTCTCCCGTACGGGGCAGGGCGGGAAGCCCGGGTGGGACGGGCCGGCAGAGAAGACGATCCTGGCGGGGCCGGGGTCGACGGTGTGCCCGTGCGCGGGCCTGTGGAGGAGAGAAACTGAATGCCGGACTTCGTGGACCAGGTGATCCTGCATGTCAGGGCCGGTGACGGGGGGAACGGCTGCGCCTCCGTCCACCGGGAGAAGTTCAAGCCGCTCGGCGGCCCCGACGGGGGCAACGGCGGTCGCGGCGGCGACGTGATCCTCGAGGTGGATCCCAACACCGCCACCCTGCTCGACTACCACCGCCGCCCGCACCGCAAGGCCGACAACGGCAAGCAGGGGCAGGGCTCCAACCGCGACGGCGCCAACGGGGCCGACGTGGTGCTGCCCGTGCCGAACGGCACCGTGGTCAAGGACGCGGCCACGGGCGAGGTGCTCATCGACCTCATCGGCGCCGGCACCCGCTACGTGATCGCCGCCGGCGGCCACGGCGGCCTCGGCAACGCGGCGCTGGCCAGCACCAAGCGGAAGGCGCCCGGCTTCGCGCTGCTGGGCGAGCCGGGCGACGCGCTGGACGTGATGCTGGAGCTGAAGAGCGTCGCCGACGTGGCGCTGGTCGGCTTCCCCAGCGCGGGCAAGTCGTCGCTGATCGCCGCGCTCAGCGCGGCCAAGCCGAAGATCGCCGACTACCCGTTCACCACCCTCATCCCCAACCTGGGCGTGGTCACCGCGGGAGACCACGTGTTCACCGTGGCCGACGTGCCCGGCCTGATCCCCGGCGCGTCCGAGGGCAAGGGGCTCGGCCACGAGTTCCTGCGCCACGTCGAGCGGTGCGACATGCTCGTGCACGTCATCGACTGCGCCACCATGGAGCCGGGCCGCGACCCCGTCACCGACTACGAGGTGATCGAGGCGGAGCTGCACGCCTACGGCAAGCTGGAGGGCCGCCCGCGCATGGTCGTGCTCAACAAGGCCGACGTGCCCGACGCCCGTGACCTGGCCGACCTCGTACGCGCCGACTTCGAGGAGCGCGGGCTGCGGGTGTTCACCGTGTCGGCGGCGACCCACGAGGGGCTGCGCGAGCTCACGTACGCGATGGGCGAGTGGGTGGCGGCCGCCCGCGCCGCCAAGCCCGTGGAGGAGCCGACCAGGCTCGTCATCAGGCCCAAGCAGCTCGGCGAGGCCGGGTTCAAGGTGCGCAGGGTCAACGACAACCTGTTCCAAGTGACCGGCGAGAAGCCAGAGCGGTGGATCAGGCAGACCGACTTCAGCAACGACGAGGCCGTCGGCTACCTGGCCGACCGGCTGGAGCGGCTCGGCGTGGAGGAGGAGCTGGTCAAGGCCGGCGCCACCGCGGGGGCCGAGGTGGTGATCGGGCCGATGGAGGGCGGCTACGTCTTCGACTGGCAGCCGACGCTCAACGCCGAGGCGGTCCGTCAGGGGCCGCGTGGCACCGACAGCCGTCTTGGATGATCGTCCGGCGGGCTCGGATAGGGTTTGGACGTGCGGGAACACATCAGTTCAGCGTCGAAGGTGGTCGTCAAGGTCGGCTCGTCGTCGCTGACGACACCCCAGGGCACGATCGACGTCGACCGGGTCGACGCGCTCGTCGACGTGCTCGCCGCGCGCCGGCGCGGCGGCACCCAGATCGTGCTGGTGTCCTCCGGCGCCATCGCGGCGGGCCTGGGCCCGCTGGGGCTGCCCGCGCGACCGCGTGACCTGGCCACGCAGCAGGCCGCGGCGTCCGTCGGTCAGGGCGTGCTGGTCGCCCGCTACACCTCCTCCTTCGCCCGTTACGGGCTGCGCGTCGGCCAGGTGCTGCTGACCGCCGACGACATGATGCGGCGCACCCACCACGTCAACGCCCAGCGCACCCTCGACCGGCTGCTGGAGCTGGGCATCGTGCCCATCGTCAACGAGAACGACACCGTCGCCACCGACGAGATCCGGTTCGGCGACAACGACCGGCTGGCCGCGCTGGTCGGCCACCTCATCCGGGCCGACGCGCTGGTCCTGCTGTCGGACGTGGACGCGCTCTACGACGGGCCGCCCAGCCGGCCGGGGGCGCGGCGGCTGGCCGAGATCCGCGGCCCCGAGGACCTGGCCGGCGTCCAGCTCGGCAAGGGCGGCGCGGTCGGCACCGGTGGCATGATCACCAAGGTGCAGGCGGCCAGGATCGCCACCGGCGCCGGCGTGCCGGTCGTGCTCACCGCGGCCGCCCAGGCGGCGCACGCGCTGGCCGGAGCCGACGTCGGCACCTACTTCCACCCCCAGGGCCGCCATCCCGGCACGCGCCTGCTCTGGCTGGCGCACGCCACCACCGGGCGCGGCCGGCTCCACCTCGACGCCGGCGCGGTCGAGGCCGTCGTCACCCGGCGCAAGTCGCTGCTGCCGGCCGGGGTGACCTCCGTCGAGGGCGAGTTCGCCGCCGGCGACCCGGTCGACCTGTGCGGGCCGCGCGGCCGGGTGGTGGCGCGCGGGCTGGTCAACTTCGACGCGGTCGAGATCCCCGAGCTGCTCGGGCGCTCCACCCGCGACCTGGCCAGCGAGCTCGGTCCGGAATATGAACGCGAGCTGATCCACCGCGACGACATCGTCATACTGGAGTCCCACTGACCGCGACGAGGAGCACGCGATGTCCGAAGAGTTCCTGAAGGTTGCCCGTGCGGCACGCGAGGCCGCCGCCGAGCTGGCCCCCCTGCCGCGGGCGCCGAAGGACCGGGCGCTGCGTGCCATCGCCGACGCCCTGGTCGCGCACGCCGCCGAGATCGTCCGGGCGAACGCCGGGGACGTCGAGCGGGCCAGGGAGCAGGGCACCGCCGAGGCCATGATCGACCGGCTGCGCCTCGACGAGGGCCGGGTCGCCGCCATCGCCGAGGCCGTGCGCCAGGTGGCCGACCTGCCCGACCCCGTCGGCGAGGTGGTGCGCGGCTCCACCCTGCCCAACGGGCTGGAGCTGCGACAGCTCAGGGTGCCGCTCGGCATCATCGGCATCATCTACGAAGGCCGTCCCAACGTCACCGTCGACGCCGCCGCGCTCTGCCTCAAGAGCGGCAACGCGGTGCTGCTGCGCGGGTCCTCCAGCGCCTACGACTCCAACACCGCCCTGGTGAAGGTGATGCAGGAGGCGCTGGCCGGCACCGACGTGCCGTCCGGGGCCGTGCAGCTCGTGCCGGGGCTCACCCGCGACTCGGTCAAGGAGCTGATGCGGGCTCGCGGGCTGGTCGACGTGCTCATCCCGCGCGGGGGCGCGTCTCTGATCAACTCCGTGGTGGAGGAGTCCACGGTGCCGGTCATCGAGACCGGGGTGGGCAACTGCCACGTGTACGTCGACGCCGCCGCCGACCTCGACCTGGCCGTCGAGATCCTGGTCAACGCCAAGGCGCAGCGGCCTTCCGTGTGCAACGCGGCCGAGTCGTTCCTGGTGCACGCCGACGTGGCCGACGCGTTCGTGCCCAGGGCGCTGGAGGCGCTGAAGGCGGCCGGGGTGACCGTGCACGGCGACGAGCGCGTCGCCCGTCACGGCGACGTGGTGCCCGCCACCGAGGACGACTTCACCGCCGAGTACCTCTCGCTCGACATCGCGGCCGCGGTCGTCGACTCGCTGGAGGACGCGGTGGCCCACATCCGGCGCTACGGGTCGGGCCACACCGACGCCATCGTCACCCGGTCCCAGCAGGCGGCCCGGCGGTTCGTGGCGCTGGTCGACTCGGCCGCGGTGGCGGTCAACGCCTCCACCCGGTTCACCGACGGCGGCGAGTTCGGCTTCGGGGCGGAGATCGGCATCTCCACCCAGAAGCTGCACGCGCGCGGCCCGATGGGGCTGCCCGAGCTGACCTCGACCAAGTGGGTCTACACCGGCGAAGGCCAGCTGCGCACCGCCGAGGGCACGGTCATCGCCGAGTCAGGACAGTGACGTGATCGGGTCGCGGGCGGCGTGTCGCCCCTCGCGGCCCGGCTCGGGCCTCCTTGACTGGGGCGCATGGAGATCGTCATCGCGCTCGCGTCCGCGGCGGCCGTGCTGTTCGGCGCCGACCGGCTGATGCTCTGGCTGGAGAGCCACGGCCACGTCAACTGGCGCAGGAAAGGACGCAGGGACCTGCGTCACGAGCCCAGGGCGGAGCTCGACACGCTGCTGTCGTGAACGCGCCACACCGATAAGAGTTTCGGCGTGCCTCAGGCGTCCACACGCGTCACAGCGCTAGGGTTGTGTCCCTTATGGGCGCGCCGAGCGGGGAGGGACGGTGAGCAAGCTCGGCAAGGTCGGGCCGTACACCCTGCTCGAGAGGCTCGGCCGGGGCGGTATGGGCGAGGTCTACCTCGCCAGCGCCCGCCGGGGCGAACGCGTCGCGGTCAAGGTCCTGCACGACCTGACCGAGAACGACGCCGCACGCATCCGCCTCGAACGCGAGGTGCGGGCACTGCGCAGGGTCGAGAGCCCGTACGTGGCGCGGGTGCTCGACGCCGACCTGTCATGCGACCGTCCCTACCTGGTCATGGAGCACATCGAGGGCGCCACCCTGCTGGAGCGGGTGCGCCAGGACGGCGCGCTCGACCTGACGGAGCTGCTGATGCTCGCCCAGGGCATCGCCGCGGCCCTGGCCATCATCCACGCCGCCGGGGTGGTGCACCGCGACCTGAAGCCGGCCAACATCATCATGGGCGGCGACGGGCCGGTGCTCATCGACTTCGGCATCGCCCAGGTGCACGACGCCACCCGGCTCACCATGACCGGCACCTTCCTCGGCACCCCCGGCTACACCGCCCCCGAGATCTTCGCCGACGAGCAGGTCGACTCGCCTGCCGACGTGCACGCGTGGGCGGCGACGGTGGCGTTCGCGGCGACCGGGCGGCCCGCCTTCGGGCGGGGGACCGCCGAGGCGCAGATGTACGCGGTGCTCAACGGGCAGGCCGACCTCAAGGGCGTGCCGGTCGAGCTGCTGCCGCTGGTGCGCGCGGCGCTGCACCGCGAGCCGGGCAAGCGGCCCACCGCCGCGCTGCTGGCCGACCGGCTGGCCCGGCTGGTCAAGGCGAGCGGGCTCGGCGAGCCGGACACCGGGGAGCCGAGGGACGACGCGCGCTCCGAGGGCAACGTGCCGCCGCCCCGCGCCACCTCCCGCGCCGGTGAGGGGACGCGGGGGCGTGCGGGTGAGGTGCCGGCGCCGCGCGGGCGGGCCGGTGACAGTGTGCCGCCGCGGTCCCGTACGGAGGGAACGGCTTCGCGGGGGCGTGCGGGTGACAGTGTGCCGCCGCGCTCCCGTACTGAAGGGACGGCGGCGCGGGGCGAAGGGTCGCGCGGGCGGGCCGGTGACAGTGTGCCGCCGCGGTCCCGTACGGAGGGAACGGCTTCGCGGGGGCGTGCGGGTGACAGTGTGCCGCCGCGCTCCCGTACCGAGGGAACGGCGGCGCGGGGCGACGGCGCGCGGGGGCGGGCCGGGGAGGTGCCCGCGCCGCGCGGGCGGGCGGCCGAGGGCGGCGGGGCGTCGCGAGGCCGGACGGCGGACGAGAACGCCGGGCGTGGGCGGGGCGACGGGACGGCCGGGCGCGGCAGAGCCGCGGACGTGCCCGCCGCGCGGGGGAGGGCCGCTGAGGGCGGCGCCGGGCGCGGGCGGGCGGCCGAGGGGGTTCCCGCGCGGGGGCGGAGCGGTGAGGGCGCGGTGCGGGCCAGGGCGCAGGCCGCGGCGCGGATCCGGACCAGGACGCCGACCGTGGCCAAGGGCGCCAAGAGCGCCGCGAGCCGGGCCGAGGGCGCCACCACGCTGCCGGCCGGGAACACGGCGCTGCTGCTGCTCGCCGTCCTGGCGGTGCCGTGCGTGGTGGCGTCGGTGATGTGGCCGATCGCGTCGATCGTCATCACGGCGGTGTTCGTGGTGCTGACCAGGGCGCTGTGGATGAGCCACTGGATGGTGCGCAACCACGCGGAGGGCTGGGCGCGGGCCACGATGCGGGTGATCACGTTCCCGTTCGCGCTGGCGGGGGCGCTGGTGAGCGCGGCCGCCTGGCCGGGGGCGCCCGTCGTCGTCGCGGCCGGCGGAGCGCTGTGGATCACCGGCGGCGGTCAGATCGACACGGCGACCTGGTGGCAGCAGCCCGCTCCGGTCACCGCCGCCGCCGTGGTGTTCGGCATGCTGTGCGGCGGCGTCACCGGGCGCGAGATCGAGCGGGTCGGCGCGCGGATGCCCGACCTGCGCAGGGAAGGGCTGCGCGCACTGGCCGTGCTGGGCGGGTTCGTCGCCCTGTGCGCGGCTGCCGTGCGCGCGATCGCCCTGCTGCTGTGACGGTCAGCCGTCGCGGCGCGCGAACCGGTTGAAGATCCGCTCGCCGGCGTTGACCGCGCCCTCGGCCACGTCGCGGAGCACGCCGATGAATGGGTCCTGGGACTCCGACCAGGACCTGCGGTAGGACTCGGCGGCCGCCTTGACCTCCTCGCTGACGCGGGCGTTGGGGTCGTCCTCGCGGCGCGGGTAGTCGCCGCCGATGATGCGGTCGTACTCGCCGCTGCGCTGCCACTTGTCGAGCTCGGCCACGCGCACCACGGCGAACGGGTGGGTGGTGCCGAGCAGGTTGAGCACCTTGAGGAAGCCGTCGCGCAGGTCGCCCGCGGTGTCGTACTCGGCGTACTGCTCCAGGAACGCCTCGATGTTCATCTCGTGCGTGTAGTCGCCGCCGGCGAGCTTCATCAGCGCGCGCTTGGCCGCCTCCGGGTCCTGGCCGGTGAGCATGCCGCCGCGGTCGGACGACAGCTCCGACTTGCGGTACCACTCCTCCAGGCCGGCCACGATCGCGCGCAGGCCGATGTAGCCGAGCGGGATCCAGGCGACGCGGGCCGCCAGCCGGGTGAGGATGTCGAGCATGGTCCGGTAGACGGCGTGGCCCGACAGGATGTGGGACGTCTCGTGGCCGATGACGAACCGCTGCTCCTCCTCGTTCATGAGGTTGAGCAGGCCGGTGGTCACGACGATGAACGGGTCGTCGAAGCCGATGGCCTTGGCCTGCACCTGCGGATCCTGCTGGACGTAGATCTCCGGGATGCGGTGCAGGTCGAGGACGTAGGCGGCGTCGCGGCCCATGTCGTAGAGAGAGCGGAACTGGGTCTCGCTGACACGCACGGCCGAGGCGAGATACATGAGGCGCAGGCGCCGCTCACTGACTAGGCCGGACATCTGCTTGAGAACCGTGTCGAACCCGCTCAACTTACGCAGAGCGACCAGGGCCGACCGGTCTGCGGGATGTTCGTAGGCACGGGACGAGATGCCGGGCAGTTGGACGCGGCTGCGGTCCGGGGTGGTCGTCATGCCCGGCATGCTACGTCCGCAACGGGAGTGGTGCGCGGCCATCGTGCAGGGGGGTGCCGTCATGTCTTGGGAAGGCTTCCGCGTAAGGTCCGTTTCATGATGAACGCGCCTGATATGCAGGGGAAGCGACGCGTTGGAGTCATGGGCGGCACGTTCGACCCGATCCATCACGGTCACCTGGTCGCGGCCAGTGAGGTGGCACACCACTTCGATCTCGACGAGGTCGTGTTCGTGCCCACGGGACGGCCGTACCAGAAGTACGAGCGCGAGGTGTCCGCGCCCGAGGACCGCTACCTGATGACCGTCATCGCCACCGCGTCCAACCCGCGCTTCTCCGTCAGCAGGGTCGACGTCGACCGTCCGGGCCCCACCTTCACCATCGACACGCTGCGCGACATCTCCCAGATCTACGGGCCGCAGGTGGAGCTGTACTTCATCACCGGCGCCGACGCGCTCGGCGCCATCCTCGGCTGGCAGGACGCCGACGAGCTGTTCGAGCTCGCCCACTTCGTCGGCTGCACCAGGCCGGGCCATCACCTGCACGACCCCGGGCTGCCCGAGGGCAGGGTGACGCTGCTGGAGATCCCGGCGCTGGCCATCTCGTCGTCGGAGTGCAGGCAGCGGGTGGCCAAGGGCGAGCCCATCTGGTATCTCGTGCCCGACGGGATCGTCCAGTACATCAACAAGCGCGACCTGTATCGAGCCCACGAATGAAGTGATCGTGCCATGCGTGGGGCAGGACGGCCGTAACGGGTACCCTCCATATAGGGCATGTTGCCGACACAGGAGGACCGACCCGCACCGTGACAGCATCCGACACTGCCGTCCAGCTCGTGCGCATCGCCGCCGAGGCCGCCGCCGACAAGCTGGCCGATGACATCCTCGCCTACGACGTCAGCGAGCAGCTCGTCATCACCGACGCCTTCCTGCTCTGCTCCGCCAACAACGACCGCCAGGTCCGCGCCATCGTCGACGAGATCGAGGAGAGGCTGCGCACCGAGGCCGACGCCAAGCCGGTGCGCCGCGAGGGGGAGCGCGAGGGCCGCTGGGTCCTTCTCGACTACATGGACGTCGTGGTGCACGTCCAGCACGAGGAAGACCGCACCTTCTACGCCCTGGAGCGGCTGTGGAAGGACTGCCCGGCCATCGCCCTGCCGGAGAGCGTGATGCAGGCCAACATCCAAAGGGCCCGCACTTGAGCAAGCGCATCGTCTGCCTCCGTCACGGGCAGACCCTGTGGAACGTCGAACGCCGCTTCCAGGGCCACTCCGACATCCCGCTCGACGAGACCGGCATGGCTCAGGCGGCCAGGGCGGCGTCCCTGCTCGCCTCCCTGAGGCCCACCCTCATCGTGTCCTCCGACCTCCAGCGGGCCAACGACACCGCGCTCGCCCTCGGCCGCGTCGCCGGGCTCGACGTGGCGGTCGACAAGGACTTCCGCGAGCGCGGCGGCGGCGAGTGGGAGGGTCTCACCCGCGAGGAGATCGCCGAACGCTGGCCGCGCGAGTACGTCGCCTGGGAAGCCCCCGGCGGCGAGCCCGTGACCGACGTCGCCGCCAGGGTCGCCGCCGCGATGCGGCGCTGGGCGGCCAAGCTCGACGACGACGGGCTGCTCGTCGTGGCCTCCCACGGCGCGGCGCTGCGGCTCGGCATCTGCGAGCTGCTCGGGCTGCCCCAGGAGCTGTGGTCCGCCATCGGCGGGCTGGGCAACTGCTCCTGGTCGGTGCTCCACGAGGGCCACCGCGGGTGGCGGCTGCTGGAGCACAACGCCGGCACCCTCCCCGAGCCGATCAACAGCGACGACAGCCCCGACGCCGAGGGGCGCCGGCCCGAGTGAACGGCCGCTCGCGTGACGCGAGCGGCCCGTCTCTCTGAGCCGTCTCCGCGATTAGGCGAATCACGGAGATGGCTATATGCTCTCCGAGGCCCGCTTGCGAGCGGTGATCTGGGGCTATGGCGCAGTTGGTAGCGCGCTTCCATGGCATGGAAGAGGTCTGGGGTTCGAATCCCCATAGCTCCACCCAACCCCGTCGCTCAGTGCGCGAAGGTGAATCCTTCGGCGCGGAGCTTGGCCGAGCTCACCGGCACGGTCGGCGTCTTGATCTCACCGCGGAAGGTCAGCGGCGGCCATCCCTCGGCGGCGCAGATCTCGCCGAACACCTCCTCGTTCGTCCGGGGCGGCACGGTGTCCGGGACCGCGTTGTAGATCCCCGTCAGCCCCTCGCTCACCACGAAGTCGAGCGCGGCGGCCGCGTCGCGGTAGTCGATCCGGTAGAGCAGCGCGTCGGCCGAGAAGGGGACGCTCCCGCCCAGCATCTCGTGGGCCATCTTCACCCGTGTCGGGTAGTCCATGTCGCGCGGGTGCCCGTACACGTCGGGGATGCGCACGACCGCGCCGCCGGCCGTGGCGAGCACGGCGGCCTCGGCCTCGGCGAAGTTGCGCGGCGAGGCGTCGGAGTCGCCCGTCACGGGGGTGTTCTCGTCGACCACGTCGCCCGTGCCGGCGCCGTACACGGACGCCGAGCTGGTGAAGACCACCCGGGGGTGCACCTCGGCCGCGGTGCGGGCGCTGGCGGTCAGCGTGTCCGCGTACTCGGCGACCCGCTGGGCGGCGTCGAAGGAGCGGGAAAGACGCGGGCTGACGGTCAGGACGACGGCGTCGGCCCCGGAGCTGACCCGTTCCACGGCCGCCCGGTCGCTGCCCCGCAGCACGGCCACGTCCGAGCAGACCTCCTGGAGCTCCTCGACCCGCCCGGCCGTGGTGGTGGTGCCGGTCACCTGATGGCCCGCGGCGGTCCAGCGGCGGGCCAGCTCCATGCCGACATTGCCACAACCGATGATCACATAGCGCACGTCACGACCTCCTAGGGAAACAGTGTTTCCACTTTGCAGCATGGACGGCCCTGTCCGCTACACCGCGCATGATCCGTGATGTCGTCATGGTCGCGACGTGATCCGCCGGGAAGGATGGGACGTAGTGCAGAGGGGGCCTGGGTCACCGACGGGAGGAACAACATGGACGGGCCGATCGGAAAGGCGCGCTTGCACCAGGTCGTGGACGGGGTGTTCGCGTGGGTGCAGCCTGACGGGACGTGGTGGGTCAACAACGCGGGGGCGGTCGCCGGCGACGGGGCGGCGTTCGTGGTCGACACGTGCGCGACCGAGCAGCGGACCCGGCGGTTCCTCGGGGCGCTGGACCAGGCGACCGGCGGCGTGCCGGTGCGGATGGCGGTCAACACCCATCAGCACGGCGATCACGCGTACGGCAACAGCCTGCTGCCTGAGACCGCCGTGCTGTTCGGGCACGCGGCCATGCGGGAGGCGCTGCTGGCCGACTTCGTCATCGACGGGTGCCCGCCGTTCTGGACACCGGTGCCCGACTGGGGGAACGTCACCCGCCGGGTCCCGGACGTGGCCATCCGCGACGAGGTGACCGTGTTCGCGGGCGGGCGGCGGATCGAGCTGCGGCACCCGGGCCGGCCGGCGCACACGCCGGGCGACGTGGTCGCGTGGCTGCCGGAGGAGCGGGTGCTGTTCACCGGTGACCTGATCTTCAACGGGCTGACGCCGCTGGTGATGATGGGGTCGGTGCAGGGCGCGCTGGAGTCGCTGGACTGGCTGGCGGCGTTCGGGGCCGAGCACGTGGTGCCGGGGCACGGGCCGCTGGCGGACGCGGCGGCGCTGCCGGGCATCCTGGCGGCGCACGAACGCTACTACCGGTTCGTGCTCGACGTCGCCCAGAAGGGCCGCGAGCACGGCCTCACGCCCCTGGCGGCGGCGCAGCAGGCCGACCTGGGCGAGTTCGCCGGGTGGGACGACGCCGAACGGCTGGTGATGAACCTGCACCGGGCCTACGCCGACGCCGAGGGCGGCGAGGGCGGCCAGGGCGGCGAGGTCGACCTGCTCACCGCGTTCGCCGACGCGATGACGTACCACGGCGGGCCGCTGCCCACCCGCGTCTGACTCTGGCAGCATGGCCGGATGACCAAGGTCACGGTCCGGCCGTTCGCCGCCGGTGACGAGCGGGCGCTCGTCGCCGCCTGGAACCGCGGCCTGCCCGCCGACCCCACCACCCCCGGCCGGCTGCGCGACGGCGTGCTCCTCGATCCGAACTTCGACCCCGAGGGCCTGCGGGTGGCCGTGGTGGACGGACAGGTCGCCGGGTGCGCGTACGGGGTGCGCCGGCTGGTGCCGCTCGCCCCCGGCACGGATCTGGAGCTCGGCACCGGGTGGATCCCGTTCTTCTTCGTGACCCCGGAACACCGGCGGCAGGGGATGGGACGGCGGCTGCTGGAGGAGGCGCTGGGATTCCTGGCGGGGCACGGGCGCACGACGGTCGAGTTCGCCTCGTACACGCCGGGCTACGTGCTGCCGGGGGTGGACCCGGTGCTCTACCCGGCCGCGTACCGGCTGCTGGAGCAGCTCGGCTTCCGCACCGTGTCCACGCCGGTCGCCATGGACCGCACGCTCGTCGGGTACGCGACGCCTGACGAGGTGCTGAAGCTGCGGGCCGCGCGGGAGCGGGAGGGGTACGCCTTCCGGACGCCGGGTGACGGTGAGCTGCCCGGGCTGATCAGGTTCGCGGCCGGGGCGTTCAACCCCGACTGGGGCGAGGCGATCAGGCGGATGGGCGGCCCGGAGCGGCTGATCGTCGCGACGAGGGAGCGCGTCGTCGGGTTCGCGGCGTACGGGGCGTACCACGGCGTCCGCGAGCGGTTCGGGCCGTTCGGCGTCGATCCGGGGGAGCGCGGCACCGGGCTCGGCAAGATCCTGCTGCACGCGGCCATGACGAGGATGCGGGCCGAGGGGCTGCACGGGGCGTGGTTCCTGTGGACCGGCGAGACCGGGCCCGCCGCCGGTCTCTACACCGGCGCCGGGTACGAGGTCACCCGGCGCTTCCACGTGATGCGCCGGGATCAGCCGCGGTAACGGCGGACGACCAGCTCGGCGGCGTCGGCGATCCGCTCGCGCAGCTCCGGCGGCGCCACCACCTCGGCGTCCGGGCCGAGCCTGAGGAACTCGGCGACCGCGTGCCCGATCGACTCGATCGGCACCGTCACCGTGACCCAGCCCTCCTCGTCGGGCGGCCCGGCCGTCTCCTTCGCCGCCGCGACCACGCCGGGCGTCATCAGGTCGCGCAGCCGTCCGAGCCCGGACGGCGACAGCCGGACCACCGCCTCGCCCCACCGCAGCCTGGCCTCGAACTCCGCCAGGTGACCCTGCCAGTAGGCGGCCAGGTCGAAGCCCTCGGGGCGGGCGATCCGGCCCGGCAGCGGGTGCAGCTCCAGGATCTGCGACACCCGGTACGTGCGCACGTCGGCGCCGCAGCGGGCCACCAGGTACCAGCGCCCGGCCTTCACCACCAGCCCGTACGGCTCCAGCCGGCGCTCCACCTCCTGGGGCGCCCGCCAGCGGCGGTAGCGGACCTGCAGCGGGTGCTCGTTCCACACCGCCTCGGCCACCGCCGTCAGGTGGGCGACCGGCTCGGGATCGCGGTACCACGTCGGGGCGTCCAGCAGGAACCGCTCCTGGATGCGGCCGGCCCGGTCGCGCAGCTCCACCGGCAGCGCCGCCATCAGCTTGAGCTGGGCGGCCGTCACCACCGCGCCCAGCCCCAGCTCGGCCGCCGGGCCCGGCAGCCCGGCCAGGAACAGCGACTCGGCCTCGTCCGCGGTCAGCCCGGTCAGCCGGGTGCGGTAGCCGTCGAGCAGCTGGTAGCCGCCGCTGGGGCCGGCGTCGCCGTAGAGCGGGATGCCGGCCGCGTGCAGCGACTCCACGTCGCGGTAGATCGTACGGACCGACACCTCCAGCCGTTCGGCCAGCTCCCTGGCCGTCATCCGGCCCCGGGTCTGCAGGAGCAGCAGGATCGAGACGAGGCGTGACGCGCGCACATCGCTGACACTACATGTCAGTGACCCCGCCCTACCGTCGCCGCATGAACGACTTCGACTTCCTCTTCGGCACCTGGAACGTGGCCAACCGCCGCCTGACCGAGCGGCTGGCCGGCAGCGACACGTGGGACGAGTTCCCCGGCCGGTCGGTCTGCACCCCCCACTTCGGCGGCGCCGCGAACGTCGACGAGATCGAGTTCCCCACCCGCGGCTACAGCGGGCTGACCGTGCGGCTGTACGACCCGGCGGCACGGCTGTGGTCCATCTACTGGTCCAGCAGCCGCACCGGCACGCTCGGCCTGCCGCCGATGGTGGGCGGCTTCGACGGCGACCGCGGCGAGTTCTACGCCGACGACGCGCACGAGGGGACGCCGGTGCGCTGCCGGTTCGTCTGGACGGTGCTCGGGCCGGACGCCTGCCGGTGGGAGCAGGCGTTCTCGGTCGACGGCGAGCGGACCTGGGAGACCAACTGGACGATGGACTTCGCCAGGGCCTAGGAGTTGACCGAGAACAGCACGGCCGCGGTCAGCACGGCCGCCAGCAGGAGGATCCCGCCCACCACGAACAGCCACCACGTGCCCGGCCGGGACCTGCCGGTCTCGTAGGCGACGTCGGGCAGCAGGTCCGGCGTGTAGTCCAGGCGGCGGGTCCCGTCGTCCATCTGGAACGGCGGAGGCGCCGCCGGGCGGCTCTGCGGGAACAGCGGCGTCGCGTTCCTCGGCGGGGGCAGCGGGTGCGGAGAGGTCGTCGGCCGCCGTGGCGGCTGGGCGGGGCCGCTCCAGCGGCGCCTGATCGTCATGTCCCCGTCTGGCTGCTCCGGATTCATGATCCCCTCGAACGCGCGGCGATGTGGGAGTGCGCTCCAAGATTGTCACATCCGACGCCTTCGTCCCGTCCTTTCGGCATGACATCTGTGGTTGTGACAGGGGCGAGCGGGCGGCTCGGCCGGGCGGTGACGGCCCGGCTGGCCGCCGAGGGGTTCGAGGTACGGGCGCTCAGCCGTACCCGGCGGGCGGACGGCGGCGGGGTGCGCTGGGCCGTCGCGGACCTGACCACCGGGGAGGGCGTCGGCGCGGCGCTGGCCGGCGCGGACGCGGTCGTCCACCTGGCGTCGGCGCCCTACAAGGGCGGCTACACGCGCCGGGTCGAGCTGGACGGCACCGGCACGCTGCTGGCGGCGGCCCGCGCCGCGGGGACCGGGCACCTGGTCTACGTCTCCATCGTGGGCGTGGACCGGGTGCCGTGGGGCTACTACCGGATCAAGCTCGCCGCCGAACGGCTCGTCCGCGACGGCGGGGTGCCGTGGACGACGCTGCGGGCGACGCAGTTCCACGAGTTCGCGGCCGAGATCTTCGCCGGGACGGCGCGGCTGGGCGCGGTGGTGGCCGACCCGGAGCTGCCCGTCCAGCCGGTGGACGTGCGGGACGTGGCCGGGCACCTGGCGTGGCTGATCGAACGGGGGCCGTCAGGTGAGGTCGAGGAGTACGGCGGGCCCGAGGTGCTGACCATGGCGCAGGCGGCCCGGCAGTGGCTGCTCTCGCGGCGGTCGCGCCGCCGACTGCTGCGGGTGCGGGTGCCGGGCAGGCTGGGGCGGGCCTTCCGGGCCGGGCACTTGACCACGTCCGCCCGCCCGGCCGGGAAGATCACCTGGGAGGAGTATCTGGCGGGTTAGGCCGGAGGCGGCGGCCCGGCCGGCGGGTTCTGGGGCTGTCCGGGGTGCCGGCCAGGCTGGGGCTCCTGGTAGGGGGTCTGCTGCGGATTCTGGTACGGGCCGGGCTGCGGATTCTGGTACGGGCCGGGCTGTGCGGCGGGCTGGGTCTGGGGCCAGCCCTGCTGGGGGCCGGGGTGCGGCTGCGGCCAGCCGGGTGCGGCGGGCTGCGGGGGCGGGGTGCGGCGGGCGACCACGGCCCAGATCAGCAGACCGAGGCCCGTCACCGTCAGCACGAACGACACCAGCCCCAGGATCCCGAGCACGCGGCTCACGCCGCCGATGCCGACGCTCCTCACCAGGGTTTCGAGGAAGATCGTCTGGCCCAGCCGCAGCAGCCCCTCCAGCAGGAGCGCGACGCATCCGAACAGGCCGAGCATCGCCGCACGGCCGTGGGTGCGCCGCCCCATGGCCGTGACCACGATGCCGGCCGCCGGCACCAGGCACTGCAGGAGCACGATCACGATGTTGAGGGTGTTCCACAGGGACTGCATGCCGGGGATCTCCGTCCGTCAGGGAGCTTCTCGGTGGGGGGACGCGGCGGGGCGGGCCTGGCTCACCGCTTCGGTGACCTGGTCGAGGGTCAGCCGGCCACGGTAGCGCACGCCGTTGATGAACAGGGTCGGGGTGCCTCGTACCCCGCTTTCGTGTCCTGATCGCTCGTCGCGCTGGATCCGCGCGGCGCGGGCGGCGATCGGGGCCGACAGGTCGACCGCGAGGTCGGCCGCGTAGCGCGCGAGATCCTCGTCGGAGAGGGCGCGCTGGTGGGCGTAGAGCTTGTCGTGCATCTCCCAGAACCGGCCGTCGCGGGCCGCCGCCTCGGCGACCAGCGCGGCGGGCACCGCGCGCGGGTGCATCTGGCGCAGCGGGAAGTGACGGAAGACGAACCGCACGTCGGGGTGACGCCGCCGCAGCTCCTCCAGGATCGGGTGGAGCCGTCCGCAGTAGGGGCATTCGAAGTCGCCGTACTCGACGATGGTGACGGCCGCGTCCGCCGGGCCGCGCACGTGGTCGTCCGGGCCGACCGGCACGCTGAGCAGCTCCGGCAGCTCCTCCTCGGGCTCGGCGGGGGCGTCGGGCGGGGCGCACACGCCGCCGCGGTTCCAGGCCAGCCTGAAGATGATCCAGCCGAGCAGCGCCGAGGTGATCGAGCCGGCCAGGATGCCGATCTTGGCCTCGCTGATCAGCAGCGGGTCCTCGAAGGCCAGCTCCACGATGAACAGCGAGACCGTGAACCCGATGCCGGACACCGCCGCGCCGCCCAGCAGCTGGCCCCACACCAGGTTGCCGGGCAGGATGCCCCAGTTGAGGCGGAGCGGCAGCCAGGTGCCGACGGTGATGCCCAGGAGCTTGCCGACGATCAGGCCCAGCGCCACGCCGATGGAGACGGGCGAGGTCATCGCGGCGCTCAGGGTCTCGGCGTCGAGCCGGATGCCGGCGTTGGCCAGCGCGAAGATCGGCACGATCACGTAGCTGCTCCAGGGGTGGAGCCGCAGCTGCAGCCGCTCGTTCACGGAGACGGACATGCGCACCAGCCGGGTCGCCTCCACCGCGGCGCGCGGGTTGGGCGCGTAGGTCAGCTCCTGCACGGCCTCGCCCGCCCGCATCAGCTTCTTCTCGCTGGGCGCGTACACGAACACCAGCACGCCGAGCGCGATCCCGACCAGCGTCGGGTGCACGCCGCTCTCCAGCGTCGCCACCCAGAGCGCGAAGCCGAGCACGATGTACGCGGGCGCGCGCCAGATCCGCAGCCAGCGCAGCAGCACGATCGCGGCGAGCAGCAGGACCGCGGTGATGAGCGCGGGCACCGACAGGCTCGCCGTGTAGAAGATGGCGATGATCATGATGGCGAGGACGTCGTCCACGATCGCCAGCGTGAGCAGGAAGGCCCGCAGCGGGTCCGGGCAGCGCGCGCCCACCACGGCGAGCAGGCCCAGCACGAACGCGGTGTCGGTGGCGATCGGCACGCCCCAGCCGACGGCGCCGGGGCCGCCCGCGTTGAGCATCAGGTAGATGGCCGCCGGGAAGATCAGCCCGCCGAGCGCGGCCAGGGCGGGCACGGCGACCAGCCGGCGGTCGCGCATCTGCCCCAGGCGCATCTCGTAGGAGATCTCCAGGCCGATGACGAAGAAGAAGATCGCCATCAGCCCGTCGTTCACCCAGTGGCGCAGGTCGAGCGAGAACGTGGCGTCGCCGAACGTCAGCCCGACCGGGATGTGCCAGAACGCCTCGTAGGTGTCGCCCCATGGCGAGTTCGCCCAGAGCATGGCCAGGACGGTGGCGGCGAGCAGCAGTGTGGTGCTGCCTGCCTCGGTCTTGAATATCGCCCTCAGCACGGTGGGCTCACCCCCTGCCCACGATCTTAGGGTTCCCGGGTGAATGCCTGGGGGGCGGCCTTTCGGCTTAGGTAAGGCTAATCTAATATGCGGGCCAGAAACATCGGTTTCGCCCGGAGGAGCCCCCCATGGTCACTGTCCCGCGTCGCGGTCTCATCGCCCTCGCCGCAGCCGCCCTGCTCGGAACCGCCGCCTGCGGCGGGACGCAGGCCCCGCCCGCGGCCGCGCCGTCCAGCGCGGACCCCTCCGCGTCCGCCTCCGCGGCCGGGCCGTGGACCTGGACCGATGACCGGGGCAAGGAGATCTCCCTGCCGAAGCGGCCGGAGCGGGTGGTGGCCCAGGCCGGCTCGGCGGCGGCGCTGTGGGACTTCGGCGTGCGGCCGGTCGCGGTGTTCGGCCCGCACCGGCTCAAGGACGGCGGCCGCGACCCCGAGGTGGGCGAGGTCGACATCAGCACGGTCGAGACGATCGGCAACGTCTGGGGCGAGTTCAACGTCGAGAAGTACATCTCGGTCCAGCCCGAGCTGCTGGTCGCGGGCATGTACATCAAGGACAGCCTCTGGTACGTGCCGGACGAGTCGAAGGAGGCCATCGAGGCGGTCGCCCCGACGCTCGGCGTCGCGCTCGGCGGCAAGAAGCTCACCGAGGTCATCGGGCGCTACGCCGACCTGGCCGCCGCGCTCGGCGCCGACCCGCGGGCCGCGCCCGTCGTCGAGGCCAAGACCCGCTTCGAGACCGCGTCCGCGCAGCTCAAGGAGCTGGCCGCCGCCCGGCCGGGGCTGAAGGTCATGGTCATCACCGCCACCCCCGAAAGCATGTACGTGGCCTACCTGCCCGACCACCCCGACCTGGCCTACTTCGCGGAGCTGGGCCTCGGCCTCGTCTCCCCGGCCGCGGCGACGGAGAGCGAGGGCGGTTTCTGGGAGGTGCTGAGCTGGGAGAACGCCGACAAGTACGAGGCCGACGTGATCCTGGTGGACGCCCGCGCCCAGTCGATGAAGGTCGAGGAGATGGCCAAGAAGCCGACCTGGAACGACCTGCCCGCGGTCAAGGCGGGGCAGGTCTACCCGTGGCGCGCGGCCGAGCGTTACAGCTACCTGGGATACGCCAAGGTCATGGAGGAGCTGAAGACCAACCTCGAATCCGCCAAGGACGACGTGGTGGGCTGAAACTGAATATCTGGGTCTTTTCAGGGTGCCTTGCTCTGGTTAACGTGCCACAGCAACTTGAATCGGGGAAACAGTCCCAACCAGATTCCTTGCGGAGGAGCCGAATGCGCTTCCACCTCCCCAAGGGCATGGCCCGAGCCGGCACCCTGGCAGCGGCCCTCGCCCTTCCTCTCACCTTCGTCACCCCGGCACAGGCGGATCCCAGTCCCACGGCCCTGGCCTCGTCGGTCAAGGTCAAGCCGGTGGTCCGCCATCTGGAGGCGTTCCAGCGGATCGCCGACGCCAACGGCGGCACCCGCGCCTCCGGCACGCCGGGGTACGACGCCTCGCGCGACTACGTGGCGGACAAGCTGCGCAAGGCCGGATACAAGGTGACCATCCAGCCGTTCGAGTTCCCGTTCTTCATCGAGAACTCCACGGCCACGATGGAGCGGATCTCGCCGAACCCGCGGACGTACGCGCCGACCCCGCCGGACGGCAGCTCGGTCGGCGAGTTCGCCACCATGACCTACTCCGGCTCCGGCGACGTGACCGCGACCCTGCAGAACGTGGACCTGCAGCTGCCGCCGCCCGCCACGCCGGGCTCCACCTCCGGCTGCGAGGCGGCGGACTTCGCCGGGTTCACGCCCGGCAACATCGCCCTGATCCAGCGCGGCAGCTGCGACTTCCGGGTCAAGGCGGAGAACGCCCAGGCCGCCGGCGCGGCCGGTGTGATCATCTTCAACGAGGGCCAGGAAGGCCGCACGGCCACCGTGCAGGGCACGCTCGGCGAGCCCACGGTCACCATCCCCGTGGTCGGCGCCAGCTTCGAGGTCGGACAGGACCTGGCCGCGGCGACCACCGTGGTGCGCCTGGCCACCGACACCGAGAGCGAGACCCGCACCACCTACAACGTGATCGCCGACTCGCGGTCCGGCAACCCGGGCAACGTGGTCATGTTCGGCGCGCACCTCGACAGCGTCACCGCCGGCCCCGGCATCAACGACAACGGCACCGGCAGCGCGGGCATCCTGGAGACCGCCCTGCTCGTGGCCAAGCTGCCGACGGTCAACAAGCTGCGCTTCGCCTGGTGGGGGGCCGAGGAGCTGAACCTGATCGGCTCCGAGTACTACGTGGCGAACCTGACGCCGGAGGAGCGGGCGAAGATCAAGCTGTACCTGAACTTCGACATGATCGGCTCGACGAACTACGCCTACAAGATCTATGACGGCGACGACTCCGACGCGACCGGCGCGCCCGCGGGCCCGCCCGGCTCCGACGAGATCGAGGACACGTTCGAGCGCTACTTCGACGCGCTGCGGCTGCCGCACGTCGGCACCGACTTCGACGGCCGCTCCGACTACGGGCCGTTCATCGACTCGGGCATCCCCTCGGGCGGCCTGTTCACCGGCGCCGAGGGCGTCAAGACCGAGGAGGAGGCCGCGCTGTTCGGCGGCACGGCGGGGGCCGCCTACGACCCGTGCTATCACCGGTCATGCGACACGATCGCCAACGTCAGCACCAAGGCGCTGCTGGTCAACACCGGCGCCATCGTGCACTCGGCGGTGACGTACGCCTACGACCGCAGCCTGCCGGGCGCCACGGCGGCCAGGGCCAAGGCGAAGGCCGGAGCGCCGCTCCAGGCGGACGCCGAGGCGCACGCCGGGCACCACCACGCCACCCGCTGACCCGCGGGCGGGGGAGCGGCGCGCGGCGCCGCTCCCCCTGCGGGCATGAGAAGTGATCGCCGCCCTTCACCGCGAGGGTCCTGGCCACCCGCTCACGCGAGCGGGGCTCTTTGATGACCCCGATCAGGACTCCAGCTCGCCCAGGTAGGCGGCCGCCTCCTCGATGTGGTCCTCGCCGAACACGCGGATGCCGTGGCTCTCCAGCAACGCCGTCGTCACGCCACGGCCCGCGGCGCGGCGGCCGGTGAACGTGCCGTCGTAGACGGTCAGCACGCCGCACGAGGGGCTGCCCTCCTTGAGCACCGCCAGCCGCGCCCCGGCCGACCGGGCGGCCGCCAGCGCGGCCCGCGCCCCCGCCAGGAACTCGGCCGTCACGTCGGACCCGTCGGCGGTCAGCACCCGGGCCCGCCCCTCCAGCACGGCCGCCCCGCCCGCGCCGCCCTCGATCTCGGCGGCCGGCCGGGGCACAGGCAGCCCGCCCTGCACCTCCGGGCAGAACGCCACCAGCCGGCCCTCGCGCCGCCAGGCCGCCAGCCGCTCGTCCGAGCTGGTCTTGGCGCCGCCGTCGTAGCGGACCCGGCGGCCCATCAGGCACGCGCTGACGAGGATCCTCTCCATGCCCTCGATCCTACGAGCGCCACCGGTGCCAGCGAGACCGCCGCGAGGCCGATCGCGCAGCCGAACGCCCAGGTGAACGGGTCCGCGGCGGACGCGCGGGTGGACACCTGGAGCACCACGGTCAGCAGCGCCACCCCGAACGGCGCGGCGACCCGTACCGCGATCGTGCTCAGCGTGGTCGCGGCCGGGAGCACGGCGGGATCCAGGGACCGGAAGGCGGCGGCCATCACCGAGGGCGACACCAGGCCGTGCCCGAGGCCCAGCACGAGCATCGCCGCCATCATGACCGCGAACCCGTCGGCCGCCGCGAACGCCGCCAGCCCCGCGACCGCCACCGCGATCCCGGCCGCCGCCACCCCGCGCGGGCCGCGGCTGTCGGTCAGCTTGCCCGCGATCGGCATGGTGAGCGCCGCGCCCACCCCCATCGGCGCCAGCAGCAGCCCGGCGTCCAGCGCCGTGCCGCCCCCGGCGATCTGGCTGTGCAGCGGGACGAGCACGGTCACGCCGAACATCGCCGCCGAGTAGCAGGCCAGGGCCGCCACCGCCGAGGCGAAGCCGCGGTCGCCGAACAGGCGCAGGTCCACCAGCGTCCCGCCGCCTCGCAGGCCGCGCACGGTGAACGCGGCGACCAGCGCCAGTCCCGCCCACAGCGCCGGATGAGTGAGCGAGGCCCCCTCTCCCACCTCGGCGAGCCCGAACACCAGGGCCGCGAGGCCGGGGGAGAGCAGCGCCAGCCCGAGCACGTCCAGCGGCTGCCGCACGCCGCCCTCGTCGCGGGGCAGCCGGGCAGCGGCCAGCAGCGCGGCCGCGCAGATCGGGAGGTTGAGCAGGAACAGCCACCGCCAGCCGGGCCCTGCCACGAACAGGCCGCCCAGCACCGGCCCGGCCACCGGCGCGAGCATCGCCGGCACCGAGATCACCGCCATGGCCCGGCCCATCCGCTCGGGCCCGGCCGCCCGCGCGAGCATGGCCTGGCCCACGGGCAGCAGCAGCCCGCCGCCGAGCCCCTGCACCGCGCGGAAGGCGACCAGACTGCCGGCGGACCAGGCGACGGCGCTGAGCGCGGACCCGGCGGCGAACAACGCCAGCGAGGTGACCCACACCGCGCGGGCGCCGAACCGGCCGGTCGCCCAGCCGGTGACGGGCACCGTCATCGACAGGGCCAGCAGGTAGCCGGTCACGGCCCACTGGATGGTGGCCGGGGTGGCCGCGAACTCCCGGCCGAGGGCGAAGAGGGCGACGTTGACCACCGTCGTGTCGAGCATCGTCATGATCGCGCCGAGGAGCACCGCGAGTCCGGTGGCCCAGAGCGGATCCCGTACGTCGTATCGCATGCCGTACACCGTAGCATTTGACCGTACACCGTATCGATGGGCGTACACTGAACGAGTGAGTTCCGTCTGGTCCCGGCCCGTTCCCGAGCGCCGTCCCGCGCTGACCCGGGAGGCGATCGTGGCCGCGGCCGTGACGCTCGCCGACGCCGAAGGGCTGGCCGCCGTGTCCATCCGGCGGGTGGCCGCCGAGCTCGGCGCCCGCGCGATGAGCCTCTACACCCACATCGAGCGCAAGGAGGACCTCCTGGCGCTGATGCTCGACGAGATCTCCCGCGAGCTGCTCGCCGAAGAGCCGCCGCCAGGCGACTGGCGTGAGACGCTGCTCGCCCTCGCCAGGAGCGAGCGCGAGCTGGTGCGCCGCCACCCGTGGCGGGTCGAGCTGATCTCGCAGCGGGTCGCCGTCGGGCCCAACGCCCTGCGGCACGTCGAGCGCAAACTGGCCGCGCTCGACGGGCTCGGGCTCGACCGGGCGACCGCCTGGCAGGTGCTGGCCGCAGTCGCCGACTACGTCACCGGGTTCGTGATCAGGGAGGCGGCCGAGCGCGCGGCCCCCCGCCGCGACGGCGTCAGCGACGCCGAGCGCGCCGCCCTGGCCGAGCCCTACCTGCGTGAGCTGGTCGGGCGGGGGGAGTTCCCCCGGCTCGCGCCCCTGATCGAAGCCGGGACGCCGGGCGCCGGTGACAGTTTCGAGCGCGGCCTGCGCTGGGTGCTGGACGGAATCGAGGGCGACCTGGCCGGGCGATAACCTGTGCTGCGATGAACACCACCGTTGCCACGATCGTCATCGTCGGCGGGCTGCTGCTGGCGCTGGCGAGCCTGATCACCGCCATCCGCGACCGCCCGATGGGCGTGATCCTGTTCTCCGGGTTCGTGCTGCTGGAGCTGGGGGTGCTGGTGCAGGGCGGCTTCCTGGTCGCCGCGATGGCGGGCGGGGAGGGGCCCGCGGGCGAGACGGCCACGATCTACGGCTATCTCGCCGGCCAGGTGCTCATCCCGCCCGCCGGGGTCTTCCTCGCGCTCGCCGAGCGCAGCCGCTGGGGGCCCGCCATCCTGGTCGTGGCGGGGTTCGCGATCGCGGTGATGACCGGGCGGCTGCTGCAGGTCTGGCAGGGTGCCGCGTGACCACCACCGGGCTGGGCGCGGGGCCCGGCCGGGCGCTGATCGCCCTCTACGGGCTGTTCGCGGTGGCCGCCGGCGCCCGCGCCGCCGTGCAGATCGCCACCAGGTTCGCCGAGGCGCCGCTGGCCTACGCGCTGTCGGGGTTCGCCGCGCTGGTCTACGTGCTGCTCACCGTCGCGCTCGCGCGCGGCGCGCGGCGGCTCGCGCTGGCCGCGCTCTTCATCGAGCTGGCCGGGGTGCTGATCATCGGCGCCGCGAGCGTGCTCCGGCCGGCCGCCTTCCCTGACGAAACCGTCTGGTCCGGTTTCGGGAAGGGTTACCTGTTCATCCCGCTGGTGCTTCCGGTCGTGGGCCTCTACTGGCTGTGGCGCCGACGTTAAGCGCGCGCCCGGACGGGCAGCAAGGCTCTCCATGAGTACGATCGAGCACGCTGTAGAGGTCAATGCTCCGATCAGGGTCGCGTACAACCAGTGGACCCAGTTCGAGAGCTTCCCCGAGTTCATGGAAGGCGTCGCGTCCATCAAGCAGGTCACGGACACGCGCACGCACTGGATCACCGAGATCGCCGGGGTCACGCGCGAGTTCGACGCCGAGATCACCGAGCAGCACCCCGACGAGCGTGTCGCCTGGCGCTCGCTCGACAAGCCCCACCAGTCCGGCGTCGTCACCTTCCACCGGCTCAGCCCGGAGACCACGAGGGTGACGCTCCAGATGGAGTACGACCCCGAGGGCTTCACCGAGAAGGTCGGTGACTGGCTCAACATCGTCAGCACCCGCGTCAAGGGCGACATGGAGCGCTTCAAGAAGTTCATCGAGTCGCGCGGCGGCGAGACCGGCGCCTGGCGGGGCGACGTCCCCGGCCCTCACCAGCACGGTTCCGGCCTCGGCGGCGACCGCCCGGTGCCTCCCGGCACGGTCGGCGGCGACACGGGCTTCCCCGGCGACTCCGGCACCCTCCCGCCTCCCGGCCCCGTCCCGCCCCGGGACGAGCCGCCGCAGGGCCCCCGACCGGTGATGTAACTCACCCGGTTCGCTTCGAAACCCCCGAGTTTCTCGGGGGTTTCGCGTGTCCGGCCCCCCGCCCCCGATGGTTTCGGGGGCTTTGCTCTGCCTATGGAATAGATGTCCCTTTCGTGACTGTTAAGCTATCGATTCATCCCATGACTTGATGAGTGGAGGACTTCGTCCGGCATGAGCGTGCTGACCCAAGAGGAACGGCCCAGAACCACTCCTCTCGCCTGGCTCCTCGTGCTGGGGATCGTCCTGGCCGCGCTGAACCTGCGTACCGCGGTCAGCAGCGTCGGCCCGCTGCTCGACCAGCTCTCCGCCTCGCTCGGCATGACGAGCGTCGGCACCGGCCTGCTGACCACGCTGCCCGTGCTGGCCTTCGCCACCGTCGGCGCCGTGACGCCCGCGCTGGCCCGCCGTCTCGGCGAGCACCGGCTGCTCCTGCTGTCCCTGGTCACGCTGGGCGCGGGCATGCTGGTCCGGGTCCTGGTCGACTCCGCGCCGGTGTTCCTGCTGAGCAGCGCCGTCGCCCTGTCGGGCGGCGCCGTCGGCAACGTGCTCATCCCGACGCTGATCAAGCGGCACTTCCCGGCCCGCACCGGGGTCATGACCACCGTCTACACCACCTCGCTGGCCGTCGGCACCATGCTCGCCGCCGCGGCCACCGTCCCGATCGAGCAGGCCTCGGGCGACTGGCACGTGGCGCTCGGCGTCTGGGCGGCGCTGGCCGTCATCTCCGCCGTCCCGTGGCTCGCGCTCCTGCGCAGTGAGCCGGCGCGGGGCGGCGGCCGGACCGGCACAGGCCTGCGCGGCATGGCCCGGAGCAGGCTGGCCTGGGCGATCGCCGTCTACTTCGGCACCCAGTCGATGATCGCGTACATCATGTTCGGCTGGCTCGCCACCATGCTCACCGACGGGGGCTACTCGGTGAGCGAGGCGGGCGTGATCCTCGGCGCCTTCACCGCGCTGAACGTCCCGGTCTCGCTCCTCGTGCCCGTCGTGACCGCCCGCTTCCGCGACCAGCGGCCGATGGTGGTCGGCCTGGTGACCGCGTACGTGATCGGATTCCTCGGGCTGTGGCTGGCGCCGGCGGCGACCGCGCCCGTGTGGGTGGTGCTGGTGGCGATCGGCATGGGGTCGTTCCCGCTGGCGCTCACCATGCTCGCCGTGCGCACCCGCACGCCGGAGACCACGGCCGCGCTCTCGGCGTTCGGCCAGAGCGCCGGATACCTCATCGCGGGCGCGGGCCCGCTGCTCGTCGGCGTGCTGCGCCAGGCGAGCGGCGGCTGGACGCTCCCGTACCTGCTGATCTTCACCGTGCTGGCCGCGCAGCTGGTCACCGGCCTGTACGCGGGACGCGACCGGTTCGTCGAGGACGAGCGGCGCGTGTCTCTGGCAGGATGACGCTGTGGAATCGACAGTTGTCACCTTCCCTTACGGTCATGTCAGTGGCCGTTCCGAGATCGTCGGGGCCGTGCCGGTGGGGGAGCGGCACGGCCTCGTCGTCACCGAGACGCCGTTCCACCCCCTCGACCACACCTGGCCCGACCAGCCCGCCGACCGTGGCGTCATCGGCGGGCTGCCGGTGCTCGACTGCGTGACCGGCGCCCGGGAGCCCGGCGGCGAGGTGCTGCTGGGCGCGGACATCCCCGTGCGGCGCGGCGCCGACGGCTGGGACTGGCTGGTCGTGCACGTCACCGAGACCCCGCTGGACCTGGGAGCCGAGGTGGCGCTGGAGGTGGATCCGGGGCACCGGGCCGCCCTGTCGGCCGGGCACACCGCCTGCCACCTGGCCGCGCTCGCGCTCAACGCCGCCCTGGCCGGCCGCTGGCGCAAGGAGACGGCGCGCGACCGGCTCGGCAACCCCGACTTCGACCAGACCGCCATCACCGCTTCCCGGATCGTCCCGTACGGGAGCGTCGACGAGTACCGGCTGGGCAAGTCGCTGCGCAAGAAGGGGTTCACCGCCGACGGGCTGGACCCCGCCGAGACCGCGAGCGAGGTCGCCGAACGGCTCAAGACCTGGGTGTCGGCCGACGCGCCGGTCCGGATCGACGTGCCGGGGCCCGGCCTCACCGCCCGCCGCACCTGGCGCTGCGCCCTGCCCGAAGGCGAGGCGTCGATCCCGTGCGGCGGCACCCACCTGCGGAGCACGGGCGAACTGGGCGAGGTCACGGTCACACTGGAGACCGGCGAGCAGTCGCTCACCATGCGCACCACCGTCACCCCGGCCGGAGCCTGACACGGGCGGCCGGAAATTCGGATACACTTGGCGACGCATCCGCAAGGGGCTATGGCGCAGTTGGTAGCGCGCTTCCATGGCATGGAAGAGGTCTGGGGTTCGAATCCCCATAGCTCCACCCCTCTCGTCACCCGACCCCTGTCGTCCCGGCAGGGGTCTTGGTATGAATGGACCTTCCGTCACCGAGGGAGGCCGTCGCCGTGGATCTCATCCCCGTGGAGTTCGAGGCGTTCGACGAGCGCGCCGCGAGCGTGCGAGGCGGCGACCACCACGTCGAACGCCTGCACCGGGGGAGCCGCTGGGCCGAAGGGCCGGTCTACTTCCCGGCGGGCCGGTTCCTGGTGTGGAGCGACATCCCCAACGACCGCATGCTGCGCTGGGACGAGCTGACCGGCGCGGTGGGGCCGTTCCGGCAGCCGTCCGGCTACGTCAACGGCAACACCCTCGACCGCGAGGGCCGGCTGATCTCCTGCGAGCACGGCGCCCGCCGGGTCACCAGGACCGAGCACGACGGCGCGATCACCGTCCTGTCCGACAGCTGGCAGGGCAGGCGGCTCAACAGCCCGAACGACGTGGTGGTCCGCTCCGACGGGTCGATCTGGTTCACCGACCCGCCGTACGGGATCCTCAGCGACTACGAAGGGCATCGGGCCGAGCAGGAGATCGACGGCTGCCACGTCTACCGGATCGACCCGGTCACCGGTGAGACCGCGATGGTCGCCGGCGACTTCGCCCGGCCCAACGGCCTGGCCTTCTCCCTGGACGAGAGCAGGCTCTTCGTCGCCGACACCCAGGAGCGCCACATCCGGGCCTTCGACGTGCGCGACGACGGCACCCTGGCGGGCGGCGGCGTGTTCGCCGGGCACGACGGCCGGGGCGGCTTCGACGGTCTGCGCCTGGACGACGCCGGTCGCGTGTGGGCCGCCTTCGAGTCCTCGGTGCACTGCTACGACCCCGACGGGACCCTCATCGCCCGGCTCGGCCTGCCGGAGAGCGTCTCCAACCTGGTCTTCGGCGGGCCCAAGCGGAACCGCGTGTTCATCACCGCGACCACCTCGCTCTACTCGATGATGCTGCGCGTCCGCGGCGCCCGTCCCGTCTGGGCCGCTTCCTGAAGCCGGCGGTGTCGGGTGTTCGCCTGACACACCTGTGCGCCCGTCTTCCGTAGGTTCGTGGTCAGCCATGGGTCCGGCATCGGACCACCGCTGGTTCGTACGGAAAGGCTGTCAATGTCGACCCCCTATCCGCCGACCCATGGACCCGGCCCCAGGGGACCGTACGGACATCCCCTGCCCGGACCAGGGGGGATGGGCGAGCCCGGCGGGGGGTGGCGGCCTCCTCCGCGCGGAGGCGGCGGGAAGAAGGCGCTGATCGCCGTCATCGCCGGGCTCGCCGTCATCATGCTGGTCGCCGTGGCCGCCGCGGGCTGGTGGTTCCTGCGGGCGGGCGACGGCGGACGGGAGGCGGCCCCCGGCCGCACCACCAACCGGTCGTCCGGGAAGCCGAAGCCGTCGCGGTCGGCCGCGGCGGTGAAGCTGCGGCCGATCAGCGGCGACCAGCTCTGCGCCGCCGTCCCCGGCGCGCTGCGCGAGAGCCTGGTCGCCGACGGGAAGTACGGCGGGAGGGACGCGGCCACGCCGTCCGCCACCGCCGAGGAGAAGCGGGCGAGCTGCTCCTGGCGCAACAGCAAGATGGACGTGGGGAACGGCGTCATCGGGCACCGCGTCCTCACCGTCGCGGTGCGGGCCACGGCCACCGCCGGACACGCGGAGAGCCGGTTCGCCCAGGACAAGGAGACGCACCGCCGGCGGGTCAACGTCCGCGACGGCAAGCGCGTCGACGGCAGGACCACCGGCTCCGCGTTCGGCGACCTCAGGGAGCTGCGGTACGGCGACGAGTCGTACAGCCAGAGCTCGGCGGGCCGCACCGGGCTGAAGGCCGCGGTGTTCGTCCGGCAGGGGCCGTGGCTGATTCAAATCGAGTACGGGGGAAGCAACCGGACCCGGCCCGAACTGCTCACCGGCGACGCGGTGCGGGCCGCCGCGGGGAAGGTGGCCGCGCTGGTCACCGCCGAGATGGCCAGGGACGCCGGCGAGGTGAAGGTCACCGGGCCGTGCGCCGTCCTCGCCGTCGACGACGTGCGGGCGGCGTTGTTCCCCGAGGTCTCCGGACCGTCCGTCAAGAGCACCGACGGCCGCGTCCCGCAGACCGTCTGCGCCTGGACCGTGCGCGAGCCGGTCGAGCACGAGCCCGGCCAGGAGTACACCGCCCGCGGCGGCAGCCTGAACGCGCACGTGGCCGACTGGGGCAGCGCAGCGCAGGCGGCGTACCAGTTCGACCGGAACGCGAAGAAGTACGACCGCTACCGCGCCAAGGGCGGCATCGGCGACGACCGGATCCGCACCACCTACGAGGCCCGCGAACGGTTGCCCGGCCTCGGGGACGGGGCGTTCGCCGTCGTCTCCACCACCGTCCGGCCGGGCCGCGCGGACGAACCGCCCAGGAGCGAGATCCTCGTCGAGGTGCTGGCCGGCGCGAAGACGGTCGAACTCACCTATCGCGGCACCACCACGGGCGGCGGGGTCGTGACGGCCCAGGGATACAAGGAGCCCGCGTTCGAGGCGGCCGTCGCCCGCGACGCCCTGCTCAAGCTGGCCAAGCCTTTCGCCGACGGCCTCCGGTAGCCCCCGGCATGTCGTCCCCCGCGTGACCGGTCACGGCTGTTAGACCGGAGCGGTGGAGAACGACCAGAAAGCCGGGCGGGAGAGCCTGGACAGGGTGCTGGCCTTCAGCGACGGGGTGTTCGCCATCGCGATCACCATCCTCGTCCTGAACCTCGACGTGCCTCCCGGCATGTCGCCGGAGGAACTCGGCACGCACCTGCGCGGGCTCATCCCGAGCCTGGCCAGCGCCGTGCTCAGCTTCGCCGTGATCGGCCGGTTCTGGATCGCGCACCGCGAGCTCCTCGCCCCGGTGCGGCGCGTCGGCAACCCGGGTCTCTGGCTCAACCTGCTGGTCCTCGGCCCGATCGTGCTCATCCCCGCCGCCTCACAGCTCATGGCCGAGTACGGCGGTGAGACCGTCGCCGTGGTCCTCTACGCCCTCACGATCGCCGCCGCCGGGCTGGCCGAACTCGCCTGCTGGAGCTACTTCAGCCGCGGCCTGCCCCGGGAGCGGGTGCTGCGGACGTCGGCGGACATCGCGATCGTGCCCGCGTTCTTCCTGCTCTCCGTCCCGGTCGCGTTCGCCAGCCCGTTGCTGGCGCCGTTCTGCTGGCTGGGCGCGGCCATCCCGGCCGGCGCGCTGTCGTCCCGTCTGCGTACATGAGGTGCCGGGACCTGGGCGTGTGGTGCCACCCAGGCCGGACGGTCTTCGCGCGTCCCATGGTCGGGGATCCATGTTCGCGTTCACATGCTGTGGTGCGGCCCTCCTCGGTACCCCGGTGGTGCTGGCGGCGAGTAAACACAACGGGTCAGAAGCCGTCAAGGGCCCCCTGGACACCCAGGTTGTCGCGGTGCAGGTCCGGCGGTCGTAACTTACGTGCGCGGTGATGAAATTTTCATCTACCTACGCCTGTCGCGTCACTTCCGCACGCCGCGCTCCGCGCTCCGCGGCGCACGCTCGCTGGATCATCGCCCGGCCGAAAATTTCGCTGAGATGTTGACAAGTTTCGGTGGCATTTCCCACACTGATCTCCGAGGCAGTCGGCCCTGCCTGATGTGGTGATCGGCGAGGGCCGCCGGCCATGACGCCGCCGTGGTGCGCGCCTCCGGTCCGGGGCGCGGCGTCGTACGCCGGGTTCCCGCATATCCCTCTTCCCGTAGCTTTCAGTAGGGAGTCAGGCATGGGCTTGAACGCTTTACGCTCATCCGCGTCCGAACGTTTCGGCGCCGTCCGCGGTCTCGTGGCCGCCGTCGGCGCCCTCGGGATCGTCGGCGCGGCGCTGGCGGTGTCCGCCCCCGCGAACGCGGCGGAGAGCACGCTCGCCGCCGCCGCCCAGCAGAGCGGCCGGTACTTCGGCACCGCCATCGCCGCAGGCAAGCTGGGCGACGGGCAGTACACGACGATCGCGAACCGCGAGTTCGACATGATCACCGCCGAGAACGAGATGAAGATCGACGCCACCGAGCCCAACCGGGGGCAGTTCAACTTCAGCGCCGGCGACCGGGTCTACAACTGGGCGGTGCAGAACGGCAAGCGGGTCCGCGGCCACACCCTCGCCTGGCACAACCAGCAGCCCGGCTGGATGCAGTCGCTCTCCGGCGGCAACCTCCGCCAGGCGATGATCGACCACATCAACGGTGTGATGGCGCACTACCGGGGCAAGATCTACGCCTGGGACGTGGTCAACGAGGCCTACGCCGACGGCAACTCCGGCGGCCGCCGCGACTCCAACCTCCAGCGGACCGGCAACGACTGGATCGAGGTGGCCTTCCGCACCGCGCGGGCCGCCGACCCGTCCGCCAAGCTCTGCTACAACGACTACAACATCGACAACTGGAGCTGGGCCAAGACGCAGGGCGTCTACAACATGGTCCGCGACTTCAAGCAGCGCGGCGTGCCGATCGACTGCGTGGGCCTCCAGTCGCACTTCAACAGCAACAGCCCGTACAACAGCAACTACCGCACCACCATCCAGAGCTTCGCCGCCCTGGGCGTCGACGTGCAGATCACCGAGCTGGACATCCAGGGCGGCTCGGCCACCACGTACGCCAACGTCGTCAACGACTGCCTGGCGGTGGCGCGCTGCACCGGCGTCACGGTCTGGGGGGTCCGGGACAGCGACTCCTGGCTCGGCGCCAACACCAGCCCGCTGCTCTTCGACGGCAACGGCAACAAGAAGGCCGCGTACAACTCCGTCCTGAACGCGCTCAACAGCGCCGACCCGGACCCCGACCCTGACCCGACCGACACGCCGACCCCCGGCACGCCGGGACAGATCCGGGGCGTGGCGTCCGGGCGGTGCGTGGACGTGCCGAACGCCTCGACCAGCGACGGCACGCAGCTCCAGCTGTGGGACTGCCACACCAACTCCAACCAGCAGTGGTCCTACACCTCCGCGCAGGAGATCCGCGTCTACGGCAACAAGTGCCTCGACGCCGCCGGCACCGGCAACGGCGCCAGGGTGCAGATCTACTCCTGCTGGGGCGGCGACAACCAGAAGTGGCGCGTCAACTCCGACGGCTCCATCGTCGGGGTCCAGTCGAACCTGTGCCTCGACGCCGTCAACGCCGGCACCGGCAACGGGACCCAGCTGCAGCTGTACTCCTGCTGGGGCGGCAACAACCAGAAGTGGAACTGGAACCGGGGCTAGGAGATCAGATCATGAGACGGCACCGGCCGGTGCCGATCGGGTCCTGGACGGTGATCGCCGCGGTGATCACCGTCCTGGCCGGTTGCGTCGCCACGGCGCCCGGGACGACAGCGGCGACGTTGACCAGGATCGGTGACTTCGGCGCGAACCCCGGCGGCATCGAGATGCACCTCTACGTCCCTGCCGGCGTGGCGGCGCGTCCCGGCGTCCTGGTGGTGATGCACGGCTGCAACGGCCGGGCCGCCGACTTCCACCGGCGGACCGAGTTCGCGTCGCTGGCCGACGAGCACGGCTTCGTCGTCGTCTACCCGCAGGGCAACAAGAGCGCCAACGGCCTGACGAACTGCTTCGACGTCTGGTCGGACGAGGCGCTCCGGCACGGCGGCGGCGGCGATCCCGGCTCGATCGTGTCGATGGTCGACTACGTCGTGCGACGGCACGGCGGCGACCCCGCGCGGGTGTTCGCCACCGGGTTCTCCTCCGGCGCGATGCAGACCGTCAACCTGCTCGCCACCTATCCCGACGTGTTCCAGGCCGGCGCCGCCTTCGCCGGGGTGCCCTTCGGCTGTCTCGGGCCGCCCGGCTGCTCCGACCGGAGCCCGCGGGAGTGGGGCGACCTGGTCCGCGACGCCCATCCCGGGCACCAGGGTCCGCGGCCCCGGCTGATGACCTGGCACGGCACCGTGGACGACGTGCTGGAGTTCGGCCTGCTGGAGAAGCAGGTCGAGCAGTGGACGGACGTGCACGGGGTGAGCCCGACGCCCACCTCGACCACCACCCCGGCCCCGGGCTGGACCCTGCGACGGTACGGGTCCGGCCAGGTCGAGGCCTACACGGTCACCGACGCCGGGCACGACCTGCCGCATCCGGGGATGGCCGCGCACGCGATCCACTTCTTCGGCCTCGACCGGAAGTGACGGTTCACGGCCAGTAAGCCGCCGACCGCCGGGCGGCGGCGCCGACGGGGCCGCCGTCGAGCTCGGTGATGGTGAGGCCGATGCCGCCCAGCGGCCATTCCACGGCGAGCTCGAAGGGCTCGGGCGGCGGCAGCGGCCACAGCCACAGCGCCAGGGCGTTGACGCCGAAGCTCTGCCCGCTGCGCAGGGGACCGCCGCCGGGGATCCAGGAGATCCGCGGGGCGGTGGGCGGTTCGGGGGACGTGCCGGGGTCGCCTTCGACGGTGGTGGCCTTGGCGCCGTCGGCGTAGCGGACGCCGGTCAGGGCGACGGCCACGTGGGGGCTGCGGGCGAGCACCCGGTCGCTCGCGAGGGTCGAGCCGAGCTCGGCGGCGGGCGGGGCGAACCACTCCGGGAGAGCCGGGTGCGGCGGTCGCGCCACTTCTTCCCGCGCCGGTGGCGGGTCGAAGAACATGCCTCGATCGTACGGAGAGCGGGACGGGGTCGCTAGAAGGTCTTGCCCCAGTGGAAGCCGCCGGGGAGGCGGACGGTGAGGCGGCGGCGGCCGTCGGGGCCGACCGTCACGCGGAAACGGCGGTTGCCGTAGCTGTGGCCGACGCCGCGCCGCGACAGGTTCACGCGGAACGGCCCGACTTTGATCGACTTGCGGTAATGCCAGCCCATCGTGGTACCTCCGGTTCCGGATCGTCTCCTACGACAACGATCCGGAACCGGAGGACGTTCCCCGTCAGGTCACGGCGATGGTGGCCGTCGCGGGCGGGGTGCCGCCCGTGACGTGACCGGTGACCGGGAACGTGCCAGGTCAGGCGCACCGGCTCGCCGGGCGGGACGGCGAGCGGCCCGCGGGGTGCTCCTGCTAGTCGGCGACGGGAAGCCAGACGCGCATGGTGGCCGGCCCGCGGTTGCCCCAGCGGTGGTACGGGATGAGCCGCAACGCCGCCCCGGGCTCGGCGCCGTGGTCCCCGTCCCAGCCGTCGGGGCCGCTCCGGTACGGCCAGGAGCCGGCCGCGGGGGCGCCGAGCACGGCCTCGGTCTCCAGCTCGACCACCTCCCCTTCGGCATGCTCGGCCAGCGCGGAGCCGGGCCGCACGGCCACCTCGGCCAGCGGCGGCTCGTCCCCGGCGGACTCCGCGCAGTACACCAGCGGCCCCCGCTCGACGGCGACGCAGCCGCGGACCGCGTCGATCCGCCGGTCCGGGTAGGTCCAGCGGGCCTCCATCGGCAGCTCAAGCACCAGCTCGTCACCCGCCCGCCAGCTCCCGACGGCCTCGGCGTACCCGGGCCCGACCGGGCGGGTCCCGCCCCCGTGCGCCAGCGTGGCGGAGGAGGCCCAGGCCGGGACGCGCAGCGAGATCCGTCCCGTGCCGTCGTCGAGGACCCGCACCCGCACGGTCCCCGACCACGGATAGCCGGTCTCCACCCGCAGCCGCAGCTCGCCGTGGCTGATCTCGCCCGGCGTGAACTGGTGGATCCGCACGCCGTCGCCGTCCGACGTGGCCACGTACGCCGCCACCGACGCCAGCGTGCGGGCGATGTTGCTCGGGCAGCACGACACGTCGAACCAGGGCGAGCGCAGTCCGCCCTGCGCCGCGTGGTTGACCATCCCGTCCGGCGGCGGCGCCGGCACCCGCACCGCCAGCGGGTTGGCGTAGAAGAACGACCGCCCGTCCAGCGCCGGCGAGGTGGCCAGCACGTTGTGCAGGGTGCGCTCGGCCAGGTCGGCGTAGCGGACGTCGCCGGTGGCCAGCAGCAGCCGGTGCGACAGCATGATCGAGGCGATGCCGGCGCAGGTCTCGGAGTAGGCCCGGTCCGGCGGCAGCTCGTAGTCGTCGCCGAACGACTCGTCCGCGTGCCGCGAGCCCATCCCGCCGGTGACGTGGGTGCGCCGGGCCACCGTGCGCTCCCACTGGTCCTCGATCGCCTTCAGCAGCTCCTCGTCGCCGGTCTCCACCGCCACGTCGACCGCGCCGCTCGCCAGGTAGAGCGCGCGCACCGCGTGCCCGCGGAACGCCGTCGCCTGCCGTACGGGGACGTCGTCCTGGAAGTACGCGCGCCCGAGATGGATCTCGCCCAGGGCGGGCAGCCCGCGGCGCTCCACGAACCGGCGGGCCATCTCCAGGTAGCGTTCGGCGCCGGTGGCCCGGTAGAGCTCCACCAGCGCCATCTCGATCACGGGATGGCCGTCGGTCTGCGTGCCCTCCATGAACCGGCGGCAGACGTGGTCGGCGGCGCGCACCGCCGTCCGGGTGAGCGGGTCCTCGCCGTGCGTGCGCAGCCTGGCCACGCCCGCCTGGATGAGGTGGCCGTAGCAGTACAGCTCGTGGCCCCACTCCAGGTCGGTGTAGCGGCTGCCGGACCAGCGGGTGTTGAGGTAGCCGTCGCCTTCCTGGGCCCTGGCGACGGTCTCGGCCAGCTCGGGCAGCGCGGGGTGGTCCGCCCAGGCCATCGCCTCCAGCAGCTTGTAGATCTCCGAGTCGCTGAACTCGCGTCCCCGGCGCGGGCGCTCGCCGCGGAAGTTGCCGATCCAGCCGGTCCGTTCCATCCATTCCTGGCAGTGCGCGATCGTGACCTCGCGGTTGAGCGCCACCCGGTCTCCCCAGAAACCGGGAGTGATCCGTACCGCGTCGAGGCCGAGAGGGGACAGCACGCCCGAAGAGGGCAGGACGGGGTTAGCCACGCAGAGCTCCTGACATGAATCCGCGCACGTAGTGGCGCTGCAGCACGATGAACAGGATGAGACAGGGGATGGCCATGACCATGACGCCGGCCTGGAGCATGCCGTAGTCGATCGCGCCCATGGTGCGCGACGTCATGCTGACCACGGCCACCGGCAGGGTGAACGACGCGCCGTCGTTGAGCAGGATGAGCGGCGCGAAGAAGTCGTTCCACGAGGCGAGGAACGCGAACAGGGCCACGGTGATCAGCGCCGGCCGCACGGCGTGCAGCAGGATCCTGGTGAACGCCCGGAACGTGCCGCAGCCGTCGACCAGCGCCGCCTCCTCCAGCTCGCGCGGGATCGCCTCGAACGCGTTGCGCATCATGAACAGCGCGAACGGCAGCTGGAACATGACGAACACCAGCGACAGCCCGACCAGCGAGTTCTGCAGCCCGAGATAGCCGAGCAGCACGTACAGCGGGATGAGGATCGTCGCGTACGGCACCATGAGGATCGCCAGCGTGGCCAGGAACAGCAGGTTCTTGCCGGGGAAGTCGAACCGGGCGAACGCGTAGCCGCCGAACGCCGACACCACCAGCGTGCCGCCCACGGTCATGACCGCGACCAGCAGGCTGTTGGTGGCGTACGTGCCGACGCCCTCGCCGAAGGCGGCCATGTCCGCGTAGTTGGCCGGCTCCTCCAGCGACGCGTAGCCGCTCCACACCAGCGGGAACAGGAACAGGATCGCCAGCGCGGTCATCGTCGTGTAGTACCTCACCGCAGCCTCCGCATCATGAGGACGTTCAGCCCGACCAGCGCCACAAGCAGCACGACCGACATGGCCGCCGCGCCGCCGAGGTCGAAGCGGAAGAACGCGTCGCGGTAGATCACCATCACCATCGACACGGTGCTGTTGTCCGGGCCGCCGTTGGTGAAGATGAAGAACTGGTCGAAGGCCAGCAGGGACCCGGTGACGCTGAGGATCAGCATGAGCGCGACCGTCGGCCGCAGCAGCGGCAGTGTGATCTTGGTGAAGATCTGCCACCGGTTGGCCCCGTCGCTCCTGGCCGCCTCGTACACCTCCGTCGGGATCGCCTGCAGACCGGTCAGCAGGATCAGCATGTTGAACCCGGCGAACCGCCACAGCACCAGCACGATCGTGGAGAACAACGCCATGTCGGGCGTGCCGGTCCACTTGACCGGCTCGTCGATCAGGCCCACCGACCGCAGGATCGGGTCGATCGGCCCGAAGTCGGCGTTGAGCATGCCGTAGAACAGCAGCGAGGTGGCGGCGAAGCCGACCGCGCCGGGCAGGAAGAACGCGGTGCGGAAGAAGCCGACGCCCGGCCTGCGCTCCTGCACGAGCAGGGCCAGCGCGAGCGCGAACGCCGACAGCAGCACCGTGATGATCGCCGTGTACTTCAGGGTGAAGAACACCGCGTCCACGAAGAGTGGATTGTCGGCGATCTTCGTGTAGTTGCCCGGTGCGTTGAACGTCGCCGGGCCGAGGAGCGGCCAGCGGTGCAGCGACATCCACAGCACCAGCGCGAGCGGCGCGATGAACAGGACGGCCACGATGACGGCGGTGGGCGCGGCGTAGAGCCAGCCCTGGGCCTTGCGCCCACGCCACCAGGGGACGGGCGCCGCGCCGTGCGCCGCCCGTCCCCGTGGCTTGCCGAGCGTCAACGTCATGGTTGCAGGGACTTCGTGACCTCGGTGTTCAACCGCCCGATCTGGGCGGCGTCACCGAACACCGCCTCGCGGGCCAGCCGCAGCCAGGGCCCCTGCGGGTCGTTGAACGTCTGCCCGAAGCGCAGCGCGTACGGCGTCTCGCCCTTGCCGACCAGCGAGTTGATCAGCACCACGCGCGGGTCCTCGGCGGAGTACTTGTTGTCGGCCAGGTCGGTCCGCGCGACCACGTCCTTGTTCTTGGCCATGACCTCGACCTGCGCCTCGTCCGAGACCGTCCAGGCCAGGAACTCCCAGGCCGCCTCGACGTTCCGCGAGGTGGAGGAGATGCCGATCGAGTCGCCGCCGACGAACGTGGACTCGCCGCCGTCGGGGCCGGCGATCGCGGTGACGCCGATCTTCATGTCGGCCGGCATCGCGCCGAGCGTGGTGGACGGCATCGGCATGACGCCGATCTCCCCCTTCGGGAAGAAGCCGGTCCAGGTCGGGCCCTGCTCCTCCTTGGTGGTGGGGCCGGTGACGCCCTTCTCGTGCAGCTCGCGGTAGATCGTGAACACGTCGGTCATGGCCGGCTGGTCGTTGAGCGACTCGGTGCCCTCGGCGTTCATCACCTGGGCGCCGGCCGCCCAGACCGAGGGCCAGAAGGTGAACACGTAGCAGCCGCCGCAGTTGCCGCCGAAGAACGTGCCGTGCACCTTGCCGTCCTTGCCGAGCTTCTCCTGGATGGTGGTGGCGTGCTGGGCGAACTCCTTAAGCGTTTTCGGTCCCTGCTCCGGGTCCAGGCCGGCCTTCTCGTACAGGTCCTTGTTCCAGAACCAGACCGACAGGTCGAGCGTGTGCGGCAGGGTGTACTGGCGGCCGTCGAGCGTGCCGAGCTTCATGTGGGACGGGGCGAGCCCGTCCTTGAACGGCAGAGCCGCGATCTTGTCCGTGACGTCCAGGAACAGGCCCTGCGAGGTGTAGTTCGGGACGAAGATGACGTCGGCGGCGAACACGTCGGGCAGCTGCTTGGCGCCCGCCGCGGCGGCGATGCGGGGCTGGTAGTTGTCCGTCGGGATGACCGTCAGCTTCACCTGGTTCCTGTGGCTGCTGTTGTAGGCCTTGACCAGCCGCTCGCTCTGCACCTGGGTCGCGGCCCTGGTCCACATGGTGATCGTCACGGGTCCCTCGGCGGGTTGCTGCCCGCCTCCACCCCCGCCTCCGCCGCAGGCGGTGGTGAGCGTTAACAACGCGAGGGTGGCCATACCGGCCAGCCGTCGTCTCATGGTGACTCCTTCGGTCCCCGCGGACTAAAAGGTTTTCGGAAACGTAAGAGAAACCTCGAGCCATGTCAACGGTGTTAGGGTCAGCTCTAGCTGATCGGTGAGAGAAAAGGGTTTCGAGAGATGGCGGTTAGGCGGGCGACCATCAGTGATGTGGCCTCGCTGGCGGGGGTGTCGATCGCCACGGCCTCCAAGGCGCTCAACGGGCGGCAGGACGTGCGGGCCTCGACCCGGCAGCGGGTGCTGGCGGCCGCCGAGGAGCTGGCGTTCCAGCCCAGCCCGCTGGCCCGGGGGCTGCTGTCCGGGCAGACCCGCACGGTCGGGCTGCTCACCTCCGACAGCGCGGGCCGGTTCAGCATCCCCGTGCTGCTCGGGGCGGAGGACGCGTTCGGCGCGGGTGAGATGGCGGTCCTGCTGTGCGACGCCCGGGGCGACGCGATCAGGGAGCAGCACCACCTGCGGGCGCTGCTGTCGCGCCGCGTCGACGGGCTGATCGTGGTGGGGGAGAGCACCGACCCGCGGCCCTCGGTGAGCAAGGACCTGCCGGTGCCGGTGGTCTACGCGTACGGCCCGTCGGAGGATCCGTCGGATGTCTCGTTCGTGCCCGACGACGTGGGCGGGGCGATGCTCGCGGTGCGTCACCTGCTCGCGCTCGGGCGCCGCCGGATCGCGCACGTCACCGGCCCGGACGACTACAAGGCCGCGCGCGACCGGGCCGAGGGCCTGACCGCCGCGCTCGCCGAGGCCGGGGTGGCGCAGGCCGGCGAGACCCTGTGGGGCACGTGGTCGCAGCGCTGGGGGCGGCACGCCGCCGAGATGCTGCTGACCGCCGGCTCCGACGTGGACGCGGTGTTCTGCGGCAGCGACCAGATCGCCGCCGGGTTCGTCGAGGCGGCCCGCGAGCTGGGCCGGCGCGTCCCGGACGACCTCGCCGTGGTCGGCTACGACAACTGGGAGGTGCTGGCCGCCGAGACCCGGCCGCCGCTGACCACCGTCGACCCCAGCCTGGAGCGGCTGGGGCGCACGGCGGCCCAGCACCTGTTCGCGGCGATCGGCGGCAAGGCCACGCCGGGCGTCCACAAGATGGACTGCCGGCTCGTCATCAGGGACTCCACCGCCCGGATGTGAGAGGGCGGCCCGGGCGGGTGCCCCTGCCCGGGCCGCCCGGCTCACCGGTCTCCTCTCAGCCTGATGAAGGTGACGGAGTGGGCGGGGAAGTCGTAGGTGAACGAGCGGGAGAAGCCCGTCACCCGGTGCTCCACCGGCGCGATCCGGTCAGGGGCGGCGATGGAGTTGACGTCGGCGGGGTCGCCCGTCAGCGAGGTGACCGTCGCCGTCGCCCCGATCCGCGCCCGGCCCAGGTCCACCGTGCCGCGCACGGAGGTGTCCTGCGCGTTGACGGCCTTGATCACCAGGTCGCCGGTCCTGGCGTCCTTGGACACCACCTGGTAGAGCGGCTCCACCACGGCGTGGTCGGTGAACTCGTTCACCTTCTGCCCGTCCAGCCAGAGCGTGATCTTCCGGCCGGACACCTGCACCTTCACCCGGTAGTCGCGGCCGGTCTCGATCGTGGTGGCGGAGGTCGCGATCGACGCCTTGGCGCCGTTGACCGCCTTCTCCACCGCCGACTGGGTGTTGTTCCAGCCGCCGAGGTTCCACCAGTAGTAGTTTCCGCTGTCGCGGGCCCCGAACATCACCAGGAAGCCCTCGGCCCCGCCGAGCTTGCGGGCGGTCAGCTCCAGCGTGTAGTTCGACCAGTCCGCCGATCCGGCGGTGGACCGGGCGTCCTCCACCAGCGCCGTCTGCTCGTACCCGCCGTCACGGACCGCCCAGGTGCCGGTGCCGGGACGCCACTGATCGGCGCCCGCCGCGAAGTCGTCCTGAAGCAGGACGGTCCCGTCGGCGGCCGTCACCTTGACGTCGTCGTACCGGACGGAGGTGTTCCAGGAGGCCAGCCCCACCGCGCCGGCGATGTCCTCGACAGGGCGGTTCGCGCCCTGGAAGGAGCTCGGCAGCACGGTGTCGCCGACGTTCCTGGAGAACAGCTTCTGCACGTGATAGCTCGGCGACCCGTAGGCCTCGTCGTTGTCGAACCAGATCAGGTCCGGCGTCCAGTCCACGTAGTCGACGTTGGCCAGCAGCGGCGCGTACGCGGCCAGTTCCACCACGTCGGCGTTGCGCTCGATGCCGGTCAGGTACGACGCCTCGGACAGCGCGTTGAAGAACGTGTTGCCGCGCGAGGCGTACTCGCCGACGAACACCTTCGGGCCCTCGCGGTCGTAGGAGTCGTAGCGCTTGTTGTTGGTCAGGAACCAGTCGGGGTTGTTGTAGTAGTGCTCGTCGACCAGGTCGGCCTTCTGGTCGCGGGCGAACTGCCACATCCGGTCGAACCAGGCGCCCTGTGAGGTCTGGCCCGAGTTGCTGATGATCTTAATATTCGGATATTTCGCCCTTATCGCGTCCGCGAACTTCGGGTAGTTGGCGAAGAACTCCGGATAGATCTCCTCGTTGCCGAGCCCGATGTAGTCCAGCCCGAACGGCTTGGGATGCCCCAGCTGGGCCCGCTTCTTCCCCCAGGTGGAGGTCACCGGCCCGTTGGCGAACTCGATCAGGTCAAGCGTGTCCTGGACCCAGCGGGCCAGCTTCGCCTCCTCCGTCAGCGGCCGGTTCTCGCCGCAGCCGTTCACGCCCACCGACAGCACCGGCAGCGCCTCGGCCCCGAGGTCCTCCGCGAACTGGAAGTACTCGTAGAAGCCGATCCCGTAGCTCTGGTTGTAGCCCCAGAAGTTGAAGTTCGTCGGCCGCTCCTCGACCGGGCCGATCGTCTCCTTCCACTGGTAGATGCGCCGCCGGTCCTGGTTCTCGCTGTACGGGTCGTACGTGCCGACGTTGGTCACGCAGCCGCCGGGGAAGCGCAGGAAGCGCGGCTTCAGGTCGGCGATCAGCCCGGCCAGGTCGGCCCGCATGCCGTTCGGCCGGTTCTTGAAGGTGGCGCGCGGGAACAGCGAGATCATGTCCAGGTCGGTCCCGCCCTCGGGGGCCAGCAGCACGAGCCGCCCGGCGTCCGTGGTGCCGGTCGCCCGGAACGACGCCTCGTACCTGGTCCAGCCGCCCGCCTTCACCCGCACGCTCGCCTTCCCGTACGAGGTCGAGCCGCTCTCGACGGCCACCGTCACCGTGCCGGGAGTGTCGCGCCTGGCCCAGAACGACAGGTCGTAGCGCTCGCCCCGCTTCAGCGGCAGGCCGCTGTTGAAGCCCGCGTTCTGCACGCCCGCCGGACCGCCGGCCACCTCCAGGCGCAGGTAGTTGCGGTTGTTCGGGTTGAGCGGCCGGTCGCCGGTGACGGTCGCGGTGGCCGTGCCGCCGCGTTCGACCTCGCTCCACGCGGTCAGGCCGTGGTAGCTCGGCTCGTCCACCCGGTCGAACTCGAACGAGCGGTTCTGCACCAGCTCGGCGTAGAGCCCGCCGTCGGCGGCATGGTTGATGTCCTCGTAGAACACCCCGTACAGGTCGGGGCCGACCTTCGTGCCCTTGGCCGCGGTGTCGACGGTCAGCTCGCCGGTGGTGTAGCCCTCGACGCGGAACTTGCCCGCCTCGGTCCCGGCCACGAGCGCGCCCCGGCTCACGGCGAGGCGGCGCTCGCCGGAGCTGACGGTGACCTTGCCGCCGCCCGCGTCGGTGAGCTGGAACGCCGACCCGGCGCCGCCCAGCCGGACCCGGTCGCCGGCCAGCTCCAGATACTTGCCGGAGGCCGCGTCCTTCAGCCTGCTGTCCGCCTCGGCGGTCAGCGCCAGGCTGGTCATCGGAGGTTTCCCGGCCGCCCGCACGACGCCGCGCTCCGCCGTCAGGTACGGATCCTCGCCCACGTGCCGGAGCGTGAACAGGCCCTCGGGCGTCACCGGCTGCCCCGGCGCGGTCTTGACCGCGACGTAGTCGAAGTCGGCCGCCATGGACATGCCGTTCTGGGCGGCCAGCGCGAACAGGCCGACCTGCCTGACGTCGATGTCCGCCGTCACCCGGGAGGCCTCAACCCAGGAGGAGCCGTCCCAGGTGGAGGAGACGAACTGGTCGCCGGTCCTGGTCAGCTTGACGACCTCGGCGGAGGAGCCGGGCCGGGCGGCGAAGGACGCGGTGAAGGCCGCGCCGACCTCGGTGTCGGTCTCGATCACCTGGCCGCCGGCGGAGCCCACGTGGGCCAGGCCCGCACGGACGTAGTTGTCCCAGTCCTGCCAGGCCAGGATGCCGGCGCTCTGGAAGTCCAGCGTGACCGGGGCACGGACGCTGGTGACCACCTCGAAGTCGCCGGCCGGGATGTCCATGAGGAAGAGGTTCCTGGCCGTGTTGACGCCTTGGTAGGTGTCGCCGGGCAGGGCGTGCACGCGCAGCGCGCCGGGCTGCTCGGTGAGCGACCACCGCGTGTCGTCACGGGCCAGCACGGCCCAGTCGGGGCCGAGCGTGGTCGCGTCGAACTGGTCGACGGCCGCCCCGTCGGGGATCGGTTCCGCGGCGCGCGCCTGCGCGGGCGCGGTGATAAGCCCCGCCACGAGCAGGATGGCCAACGCTAATCGGGTCATGCGGGAGCTCCTCGGGGCGTGAGGTGGTGTTAGCGCTAACAAGGGAGGTTTAGCGCTAACACCGAGCGACAGCGCCTAGTTAAGGGGGCCCGTGATGCGCCGTCAAGAGTCCGCCGCGTAACGCGACCGTAATCAAAGCGACCCTTGACGGACGTGCTTGTTAACGTTCACAGTCGTGCCAAGCCCGAAAGGAGCACGACCGTGGGAACTGTCCGAGGACGCCGTCCGCCGGTGATGGCGGATGTGGCCAAGGAGGCCGGCGTGTCCCATCAGACGGTTTCCCGCGTCCTCAACGACCATCCCAACGTGCGCGTCGAGACCCGGACCCGGGTGCTGGAGGCGATCGACAAGCTGGGCTACCGCCGCAACCTCGTCGCCCGCGCGCTGGTCACCAAGCACTCCAGGACCCTGGGCGTGGTCAGCTTCGACACCACGCTCTACGGTCCGGCCAGCACGGTGTACGGCATCGAGCAGGCGGCCAGGGCGGCCGGTTACTTCATCAGCATCGTCAGCCTCAAGTCCATCGACAGGACCGGCGTCCGCGACGCCCTCGACTACCTGGCGGACCAGGGCGTCGACGGCATCGTGGTGGTCGCGCCGCAGCGGTCGGCCGCCCAGGCGCTGGCCGACCTGCCGCTCGACATCCCGGCGGTCGCGGTCGAGGGCGGCGAGGCCGGTGACGTGCCGGTCGTCTGCGTGGACCAGGTCGAGGGCGGCCGGCTCGCCACCGAGCACCTGCTGAGCCTGGGCCACGAGACGGTCTGGCACGTGCGCGGGCCCGGCGACTGGCTGGAGGCCGAAGGCCGGGTCACCGGCTGGCGGTCCGCGCTGGAGCAGGCGGGCCGGGATGTCCCCGAGCCGCTGGCCGGCGACTGGAGCCCGCGTTCCGGCTACGAGGCCGGGCGCAGCCTGGCCAGCATGGCGGGCGTCACGGCGGTCTTCGTGGCCAACGACCAGATGGCGCTGGGCGTGCTGCGGGCCTTCACCGAGAAGGGGGTGAGGGTGCCCGGCCAGGTGAGCGTCGTCGGTTTCGACGACATCCCGGAGTCGGCGTACTTCTCGCCGCCGCTCACCACCATCAGACAGGATTTCGGCGCGGTCGGGCGGCACAGCATCGGGGTGCTGCTGCGGCAGATCGAGGCCGGCGGGCCGCAGGCAAGCGAGCGGCTCGTCGTCCCTCCCATGTTCGTCACCCGCGTCAGCACGGCCGGACGCTGAGCCGGCCGCCGGCAGGACGGCGTTGACACATCCCTCGTGTTAGCGCTCACAACCCCAGAAAGGACACCCCCCACGTGTTGAAGAGGATCTCGATGCTGGCGGTAGCCGGCCTCACCGCCTTGTCGCTGGCGGCCTGCGGTGGCGGCGGTGGCGGCACCACCACCGCCGGAACCGGCGGCGAGGGCGGCAACGACGACGCGATCGTCATGGGTTTCTCCCAGGTCGGCGCGGAAAGCGGCTGGCGCACCGCGAACACCAAGTCCGTCCAGGAGTCGGCCAAGGAGGCCGGCATCACGCTGCGCTTCTCCGACGCCCAGCAGCGGCAGGAGAACCAGATCAAGGCGATCCGCTCGTTCATCCAGCAGAAGGTGGACGTCATCGCGTTCTCGCCGGTCGTCGAATCCGGCTGGGGCACGGTGCTCAAGGAGGCCAAGGACGCCGGGATCCCGGTCATCCTGACCGACCGGGCCGTCGACGACCCGGACACCTCCCTCTACAAGACCTTCCTCGGCTCGGACTTCGTCGAGGAGGGCAAGAAGGCCGGCCAGTGGCTGGTGGAGGAGTACAAGGACGCCACCGACACCGTCAACATCGTCGAACTGCAGGGCACGACCGGTTCGGCCCCGGCCAACGACCGCAAGGCGGGCTTCGCCGAGGTCATCGGCGCCGACCAGAAGTTCAAGGTCATCGCCTCGCAGACCGGCGACTTCACCCGGGCCAAGGGCAAGGAGGTCATGGAGGCCTTCCTGAAGGCACACCCGGACATCGACGTTCTTTACGCGCACAATGACGACATGGGCCTGGGCGCGATCGAGGCGATCGAAGGTGCGGGCAAGGTGCCCGGCAAGGACATCAAGATCATCACGGTGGACGCCGTCAAGGACGGGATGCAGGCGCTCGCCGACGGAAAGATCAACTACATCGTGGAGTGCTCCCCGCTCCTCGGCCCGCAGCTGATGGACCTGGCCAAGAAGGTCGTCGCCGGCGAGAGCGTGCCTGCCCGCGTGGTGACCGAGGAGACCACGTTCACGCAGGAGCAGGCCAAGGAAGCCCTGCCCAGCCGCCAGTACTGATCGAGGACGACCGGGCCGGCCGCGCGGCCGGCCCGGTCGGGAAGGAGGGGGCGCCGGATGGACGCACCCCCGCCGATCCTGCGGATGAGCGGGATCGGCAAAGAGTTCCCGGGCGTGCGCGCCCTCGACGGCGTGGACCTGCGGCTGCTGCCCGGTGAGGTGCACGCGCTCATGGGCGAGAACGGCGCCGGCAAGTCGACCCTGATCAAGGTGCTGACCGGGGTGCACACGGCCGACGAGGGCTCCGTCGAACTGGCGGGGCAGCCCGTCGCCTTCGGCAGCCCGCTGGAGGCCCGCCAGGCCGGGATCAGCACCGTCTACCAGGAGGTCAACCTCTGCACCAACCTGTCGGTGGCCGAGAACATCCTCATCGGCCGTGAGCCGCGCCGCTTCGGCCGCATCGACTGGCCGCGGATGCGGTCCCGCGCCAGGGAACTGCTGGCGCGGATGGAGCTCGACCTGGACGTCTCCGCGCCGCTGTCGTCGTACTCGCTGGCCATCCAGCAGATGGTGGCCATCGCCCGCGCGCTCGACGTCGAGGCCCGGGTGCTCATCCTGGACGAGCCCACCTCCAGCCTCGACGCCGACGAGGTGGGCCAGCTCTTCCGGGTGATGCGCAGGCTCAAGGACGAGGGCATCGCGATCCTGTTCGTCACGCACTTCCTGGACCAGGTGTACGAGATCTCCGACCGGATGACGATCCTGCGCAACGGGCGGCTGGTGGGGGAGTACCTCACCCGCGAGCTCAGCCAGGTCGAGCTGGTCGCCAAGATGATCGGCCAGGAGCTGGAGGCGCTGGACAAGCTGCACGGTGAGGCCAGGAGCTTCGCCACGCCGCTGGTCGAGGCCCGCGGGCTGGGCCGGCAGGGCGCGATCGAGCCGTTCACGCTGACCATCCACGAAGGCCAGGTCGTCGGGCTCGCCGGCCTGCTCGGCTCGGGCCGCACCGAAGTGGCCCGGCTGCTGTTCGGCGCCGACCACGCCGGCGCCGGTCAGGTCGCGGTCGAAGGCGAGCAGGTCTCGCTGCGCACGCCGCGGATCGCGATGAACCACAAGATCGCGTTCTGCTCGGAGAACCGCAAGCGCGACGGCCTCGTCGAGGACCTGACCGTGCGCGAGAACATCATCCTCGCCCTCCAGGCCACCCGCGGCTGGGCCAGGCCGGTCCCGCGCGAGCAGCAGGAGGAACTGGTCGGCAAGTACGTCAAGGCGCTGCGGATCAGCCCGCCCAACCCGGAGATCCCGGTGCGCAACCTCAGCGGCGGCAACCAGCAGAAGGTGCTGCTGGCTCGCTGGCTGATCCTGCAGCCGCGGCTGCTCATCCTCGACGAGCCCACCCGCGGCATCGACGTGGGCGCCAAGACCGAGATCCAGCGGCTGGTCGCCGAGCTGTCCGACGGCGGCATGGCGGTGCTGTTCATCTCCGCCGAACTGGAGGAGGTGCTGCGGCTCAGCCACAAGGTGGCCGTGCTGCGCGACCGCCGGTTGATCGCCGAGCTGCCCAACGACGACGACCTCACCAAGGACGTGATCATGGAGACCATCGCGAGCGGAGGCCGGACCTGATGCGCCGCCTGCTCTGGCCGATCCTGATCCTGGCCGTGCTGCTCCTGGTCAACCTGATCTTCACGCCCGGGTTCTTCTCCATCCAGCTCCGCGAGGGCCACCTGTACGGGAGCCTGATCGACATCCTGCGGTTCGGCGCGCCGCTGATCCTGGTGTCGCTGGGCATGACGCTGGTCATCGCGACCGGCGGCATCGACCTGTCCGTCGGCTCGGTGGTGGCCATCGCCGGGGCGCTCGCCTGCCTGCAGATCAGCCAGGACCAGGGCGTGGCCGCCGCGATCGTGCTGGCTCTCGGGCTGAGCACGCTGCTCGGCGCCTGGAACGGGTTCCTGGTCGCGGCGGTCGGCATCCAGCCGATCATCGCCACGCTGATCCTCATGGTGGCCGGGCGCGGCCTGGCCCAGCTCATCACCGACGGCCAGATCATCACCATCAACGAGCCCGCGTACAAGATCATCGGTGGCGGTTACCTGCTGACCGTGCCGTTCGGCATCCTCATCGTGCTCGCCGTGCTGGCGATCACCGCCTTCCTGACCCGGCGGCTGGCCCTCGGCATGCTCATCGAGTCGGTCGGCGGCAACGCCGAGGCGAGCCGGCTGGCCGGCATCAGGGCGCGCGGGATCATCGTCATGGTGTACGCGTTCGCCGCCCTCTGCGCGGGCGTGGCCGGGCTGATGATCAGCTCGAACGTGTCCAGCGCCGACGGCAACAACGCCGGCCTGTGGATCGAGCTGGACGCCATCCTGGCCGTGGTGATCGGCGGCACGTCGCTGGCCGGCGGCCGGTTCTCGCTCGGCGGCACGGTGATCGGCGCGCTGATCATCCAGACGCTGACCACCACGATCTACTCCGTCGGGGTGCCGCCGGAGACCACGCTGCTGTTCAAGGCGCTCGTCGTGACCGCGGTCTGCCTGATCCAGTCGCAGGCCTTCCGCGACAAGGTGTTCCACCGCCGCGGCGGGACCGCCCCGCCCCGTCCGGTGAGTGAGGAGAAGGTACGGGTGAGCACGTGACCACGCTCAGCCTCGGCGGGGGCAGGACGCTCCCCGCCAAGTACGTGCCGGTGCTGGTGACGGCCTGCCTGTTCGTCGCCATGTTCGTGGCCGGCGGCGTCCGCTACGAGGGGTTCGCCACCGGGCAGATCGTGCTGAACGTCTTCATCGACAACGCGTTCCTGCTGATCGTGGCCGTCGGGATGACGTTCGTGATCCTCACCGGCGGCATCGACCTGTCGGTGGGCTCGGTGGTGGCGCTGTCCACGATGATCGCCGCGAGCCTGATGACCGGGCCGGGCTGGCCGCCGTACCTGGTGGTGCCGCTGGTGCTGCTGGTCGGCTCGGGGCTGGGGCTGGTGATGGGCTATCTGATCCACGCCTTCGACATCCAGCCGTTCATCGTCACGCTGGCCGGCATGTTCCTGGCCAGGGGGCTGTGCTACACGATCGGGACCGAGTCCATCCCGATCACCGATCCCACGTTCACCGCGTTCGCGCAGACCAGGATCGACCTGATCGCGGACATGTGGATCTCGCCCAGCGTGATCATCGCGGCGGTCGTCGTGCTGGTGGCCGCGTACGTGCTGCACTACACGCGGCTCGGCCGGGCGGTCTACGCGACCGGCGGCAGCGAGCAGTCGGCGCTGCTCATGGGCCTGCCCGTGGGCCGCACGAAGGTGGCCGTCTACACGATCTCCGGCTTCTGCTCGGCGCTCGGCGGCGTGGTGCTGTCGTTCTACATGCTCTCCGGGTACGGTCTGCACGCCGTCGGCATGGAGCTGGACGCGATCGCGGCGGTGGTCATCGGCGGCACCCTGCTCACCGGCGGGACCGGCTTCCTCCTGGGCACCGTGCTGGGCGTGCTCGTGCTCGGTCTGATCCAGACCATCCTCAGTTTCGAGGGCACGCTGAGCTCCTGGTGGACGAAGATCGTCATCGGCCTCCTGCTGTTCGCCTTCATCCTGCTGCAGCGGCTGTTCTCGGCGCGTTCACGCCTCTGACCTGCGAGGAGATACCATGTGAACGTTACCAGGAGGTTACCCGGATCCATTGACATGCTGGTTGTTAGCGATAACAATCACGACCAACGGACGAGAGTTTTGTTCTGGTTCATCCCCCTTGTGGTGAACCGTTTCCTCTCACGGTCAGCTCGCGCGCTGCCGTGATCTTTCATGCAAGGAGAACCACACGATGAGGTTGGGACGGATCGGGGGCGTGGTCACCGCGATCGCGCTCGCCGCCACCATGACGGCCTGCGGCTCCAGCCAGAAGACGGTCGACGCCGAGGCGTCCTCGGCGGCGGAGGGAGGCAACAGCGGCGGCCTGGTCGGCGTCACGATGCCGACGAAGTCGTCCGAGCGGTGGATCCACGACGGCGACAACGTCAAGAAGCAGCTGGAGGCGCTCGGCTACCAGGTCGACCTCCAATACGCGGAGAACGACATCCCCACGCAGGCCAACCAGATCGAGAACCAGATCACCAAGGGCGCCAAGCTGCTGATCGTCGCCTCGATCGACGGCACCGCGCTCACCTCCCAGCTCCAGCAGGCGGCGGACAACAAGATCCCGGTCATCGCCTACGACCGGCTGATCCGCAACAGCCCGAACGTCGACTACTACGCGACCTTCGACAACTTCAAGGTCGGCGTCCAGCAGGCCACCTCCCTGCTCCAGGGCCTCGGTGTGGACAAGGGCGAGAAGGGCCCGTTCAACATCGAGCTGTTCGGCGGCTCGCCTGACGACAACAACGCCACGTTCTTCTGGAACGGCGCCATGTCGGTGCTCCAGCCGAAGATCGACGACGGCACGCTCGTCGTCAAGAGCGGCCAGACCGACTTCAAGACCGCCGCGATCCTCCGCTGGGACCCGGCCACCGCGCAGCGGCGCATGGAAGACATCCTCACCAAGACCTACACCGGCGACACCAAGGTCGACGGCGTGCTGTCCCCGTACGACGGCCTGTCCATCGGCATCCTGTCGGCGCTCAAGAGCAGCGGCTACGGCACCAGCGGCCAGCCGTACCCGGTCGTGACCGGCCAGGACGCCGAGCTCGCCTCAGTCAAGTCGATCATCGCCGACGAGCAGTACTCGACGATCTTCAAGGACACCCGCAAGCTCGCCGAGACCACCGTCAAGATGGCCGACGCCGTGCTCAAGGGCCAGAAGCCCGAGGTGAACAACGAGAAGGACTACGACAACGGCAACAAGGTCGTTCCCTCGTACCTGCTCGACCCGGTGATCGTCGACAAGACGAACTACGAGGAAATCATCATCGGCGGCGACTACTACACCGAGGACCAGCTCAAGTAGGGCCGTGCTCCGGGGGACGGCCCGTCCCCCGGAGCCCCTGACCGAGGGGCTTCGACACATGACCGACCACATTCTGCGGATGACCGGGATCACCAAGACGTTCCCGGGCGTCAAGGCGCTGCAGGACGTCAACCTGTCCGTGCGGCGCGGTGAGATCCACGCCGTCTGCGGCGAGAACGGCGCCGGCAAGTCGACGCTGATGAAGGTGCTGTCCGGGGTCTACCCGCACGGCACGTACGAAGGCGAGATCCACTTCGACGGACAGCAGTGCGCGTTCGCCGGCATCCGCGACAGCGAGCACGCCGGCATCGTCATCATCCACCAGGAGCTGGCGCTCAGCCCGCAGCTGTCGATCGCGGAGAACATCTTCCTCGGCAACGAGCGCGCCAAGCGCGGGATGATCGACTGGAACCGCACCAACTACGAGGCCGACCTGCTGATGAAGCGGGTGGGCCTGCGTGAGAACCCGACGACCGTCGTCTCCGACCTCGGCGTCGGCAAGCAGCAGCTCGTGGAGATCGCCAAGGCGCTGTCGAAGGAGGTGAAGCTGCTCATCCTCGACGAGCCCACCGCGGCGCTCAACGACGACGACTCCGCGCACCTGCTCGACCTGCTGCGCGGGCTGCGCGACGAGGGCATCACCTGCGTGATCATCTCCCACAAGCTGAACGAGGTCATCGCGATCTCCGACGCCGTCACGATCATCCGCGACGGCCGCACCATCGAGACGCTCGACATGGCGACCGACGAGGTGACCGAGGACCGGATCATCTCCGGGATGGTCGGCCGCGCCCTCGACAACCGCTTCCCGCCGCACGAGTCCAAGGTCGGCGAAGAGGCGCTGCGCATCGAGGACTGGACCGTCCACAGTCCCAGCCAGCCCGGCCGCAAGGTGGTCGACGGCGCCTCGCTCACACTGCGCCGGGGGGAGATCGTCGGGCTGGCCGGCCTCATGGGCGCCGGCCGCACCGAGCTGGCGATGAGCGTCTTCGGCCGGACGTACGGGGTCAACATCTCCGGCAAGATCTTCAAGGACGGCAAGCCCGTCGAGATCCGCACCGTCCAGGACGCCATCAGGCACGGCCTGGCCTACGCCACCGAGGACCGCAAGCGGTACGGGCTCAACCTCATCGAGGACATCAAGCGCAACATCTCCGCCGCCGGCCTGAGCGGGCTGGCCAAGCGCGGCTGGGTGAACGAGCACGAGGAGTACGCCGTCGCCGAGCGCTTCCACAAGAGCATGAACATCAAGGCGCCGAGCGTGTCCAGCGTCGTCGGCAAGCTGAGCGGCGGCAACCAGCAGAAGGTCGTGCTCTCCAAGTGGATCCTCACCGAGCCCGACGTGCTCATCCTCGACGAGCCTACCCGCGGCATCGACGTCGGCGCCAAGTACGAGATCTACACGATCATCAACCGGCTGGCCGACGAGGGCAAGGCGGTGCTGGTGATCTCCTCCGAACTGCCCGAGCTGCTGGGCCTGTGCGACCGCGTCTACACGCTCTCCGAAGGGCGCGTCACCGGTGAGCTGCCACGGCACGAAGCCACGCAGGAACGCCTCATGCAACTGATGACCAAGGGACAGGAGTAGCTCCACATGAGCAGCACCACGCCCGCCGTCGTGACGGCCGGCGCCAAGGGCGGCGGACCGGAAGAGCCCAAGCGGCCAGGCCGGGTCTCGCTCGGCGGCATGTCGCTCAACCTGCGGTCGAGCGGCATCTACATCGCGTTCGCGCTGATCGTCGTGCTCTTCTCGGTCCTCACCGACGGCGCTCTCCTCACACCGCAGAACATCTCGAACATCATCGTCCAGAACTCCTACGTCCTGATCCTCGCGATCGGGATGATCCTGGTGATCATCGCAGGGCACATCGACCTGTCGGTCGGCTCGGTGGTCGCGGTCACCGGAGGACTCGCCGCGGTGCTCATGGTCAACATGGGCATGCCGTGGCCGCTGGCCCTGCTGGTCACCATCGCGGCCGGCGCCCTCATCGGCGCCTGGCAGGGCTACTGGGTGGCCTACTTCGGCATCCCGGCGTTCATCGTGACGCTCGCGGGCATGCTGCTGTTCCGCGCGCTCACCCTGACCGTGCTCGGCAACCAGGGCATCGGCCCGTTCCCCGACCAGGTGCGCACCCTGGCCAACGGGTTCACCAGCGGCTACCTCGGCAACGTCGGGCTCGGCCCGCTGGGCGGCGCCGACCTGTTCAGCCTGCTGATCGGGCTGGTCGCCATCGCCGGCATGGTCGTCGCCCAGTGGCGCACCCGGGCCGCCAGGGCCGGCTACGGGCAGTCCGTCGAGCCGTTCGCGGTGTTCGTGCTGAAGATGGCCGCCGGGGCCGCGCTCATCCTGTTCCTGGTGGTGCAGCTGGCCCGGTTCAAGAACCTGCCCTGGGTGCTGGTGCTCCTCGCGGTGCTGGTGCTGGGCTACTCGCTGCTGGCCAACAAGACCGTGTTCGGCCGGCAGATCTACGCCATCGGCGGCAACCTGCACGCCGCGGTGATGTCCGGCGTCAAGGTCAAGAAGGTCGTCTTCTGGATCTTCGTCAACATGGGCGTGCTGTCGGCCATCGCCGGCATCATCTTCGCCGGGCGGCTCAACCAGGCGGGCCCGACGGCGGGCAACTCGTTCGAGCTGGACGCGATCGCCGCGGCCTTCATCGGTGGCGCGGCCGTCCAGGGCGGCGTCGGCAAGGTGGTCGGGGCCATCACCGGTGGCCTGATCATGGCCGTGATCAACAACGGCATGTCCCTGATCGGCTCGCCGAGTGAGCGGGTCATGCTCGTCAAGGGCCTGGTCCTGCTGGCCGCCGTCGCCTTCGACGTGTGGACCAAGCGCCGCGCGGGCGCCGCCGCCTGATCGCCCCGCAGAACCCGTACCAGCAGAACCCGTACCAGCAGAACCCGTACCAGCAGAGCTCGTACCAGCAGGAAGGAGAGACCGTGGTAGCGCCGCTCAAGCGCCGCCCGCCCGTGATGGCCGACGTGGCCAGGGAAGCCGGCGTGTCGCACCAGACGGTCTCCCGGGTGCTGAACGATCACCCCAACGTCCGGCCCGACACCCGGGCCCGGGTGGAGGAGGCGATCACCAGGCTGGGCTACCGGCGCAACCTGGCCGCCCGCGCGCTGGTCACCAAGCGGTCCCGGATGCTCGGCGTGGTCAGCTTCGACACCACGCTCTACGGCCCGGCCAGCACGATCTACGGCATCGAGCAGGCGGCCAGGACGGCCGGCTACTTCGTGAGCATCGTGAGCCTCAAGACGCTCGACGTCGACAGCGTCCGCGACGCCATCGACTACCTGTCCGAGCAGGGCGTGGACGGGATCGTCGTGGTGGCCCCGCGGCGCTCGGCCGGTCCGGCGCTGGAGAGCCTGCCGTCGGGCACCCCGGCGGTCGCGGTCGAGGGCGTCCACCGGACCGACGTCTCGGTGGTCTGCATCGACCAGGCCGAGGGCGCCAGGCTCGCCACCCGGCATCTGCTGGAACTGGGGCACGAGACCGTCCACCACGTCACCGGCCCGCCCGACTGGCTGGAGACCGAGGGGCGGCTGGAGGGCTGGCGGTCCGCGCTGGAGGAGGCGGGCCGTCCGGTGCCCGAGCCGCTGGCCGGCGACTGGAGCCCGCGCGCCGGCTACGAGGCGGGCAGGAGCCTGGCGGCGATGGCCGGCGTCACCGCCGTCTTCGCGGCCAACGACCAGATGGCGCTGGGCGTGCTGCGCGCGCTCTCCGAGGAAGGAGTGAAGGTACCCGACCAGATCAGCGTCGTGGGCTTCGACGACATCCCCGAGTCGGCGTTCTTCTCGCCGCCGCTCACCACGGTCAGGCAGGACTTCGACCAGGTGGGCAGGCACTGCATCGAGGTGCTGCTCCGGCAGATCGAGTCGGGGGCGGGCAGATGCGAGCGCCTGGTCGTGCCGCCCGGTTTCGTCGTCAGGTCCAGCACGGCTGCCGCTGCGCGGGTGCCGTGATATATGCAGGGCAAGGCCCCGTACGAATCCCCTGGAGATCAGTGTGAACGCTAACAAGTTCGTGGTCGGAGTGGACTTCGGCACGCTGTCCGGGCGTGCCGTCGTCGTCCGCGTGTCCGACGGCGCGGAGCTGGGCAGCGCCGTCCACGAGTACGCGCACGGCGTCATCGAGCGGGAGCTGCCCGGCTCCGGCGTGCGGCTCGGCCCCGACTGGGCGCTGCAGTCGGCGCAGGACTGGATCGACGTGCTGCGCGTGGCCGTGCCCGCCGCCGTCGCCGCGGCCGGCGTCCCGGCCGGCGAGGTGATCGGCATCGGCACCGACTTCACCGCGTGCACCGTGCTGCCGACCACGGCCGACGGCACCCCGCTCTCCTTCCTGACCCCCGAGCGGCCGCACGCCTGGCCCAAGCTGTGGAAGCACCACGCGGCCCAGCCGCACGCCGACCGGATCAACGAGCTGGCGGCCCGGCGCGGTGAGAGCTGGCTGCCCCGTTACGGCGGCAAGATCTCCTCGGAGTGGGAGTTCGCCAAGGGGCTGCAGGTCCTGGAGGAGGACCCGGAGTCGTACGCCGCCGCCGACCGGTGGATCGAGGCCGCCGACTGGATCATCTGGCAGCTCACCGGCGTGGAGAGCCGCAACATCTGCACCGCCGGATACAAAGGGATATTTCAGGAGGACGGCTACCCGTCCGAGGCGTTCCTCGCCGAGCTGAACCCCGGCTTCTCCGGCTTCACCGCCAAGCTCGCCACCGGCCAGGTCGGCGACAAGACCGCGGGCGTCACCCTCGCCCCGCTCGGCGGCCTCGCCGGCGCCCTGTCCGCCGAGGCGGCCGCCTGGACCGGCCTGCCCGAGGGCATCGCCGTCGCCGTCGGCAACGTCGACGCGCACGTCACCGCCGCCGCCGCCGACGCCGTCAGGCCCGGCCAGATGGTCGCCATCATGGGCACCTCCACCTGCCACATCATGCCGAGCGACCAGCTCGCCGAGGTGCCCGGCATGTGCGGCGTGGTACGCGACGGCATCGTGCCCGGCCTGTGGGGGTACGAGGCCGGCCAGTCCGCGGTGGGCGACATCTTCGCCTGGTTCGTCGACGCCCACGTCCCCGCCGAGTACGCCGAGGCGGCCGCCGCCCAGGGCATGAACGCGCACGAGTACCTCACCTCGCTCGCCGAGAAGCAGGCGGTCGGCCGGCACGGCCTGGTCGCCCTCGACTGGTTCGGCGGCAACCGCTCCGTCCTCGTCGACCACAACCTGTCCGGCGTCATCGTCGGCCAGACCCTCGCCACCCGGCCCGAGGACGTCTACCGCGCGCTCATCGAGTCCACCGCGTTCGGCGCCCGCATGATCGTGGAGACCTTCGAACGAGCCGGCGTCCCGGTCGAGGAGTTCGTCGTGGCCGGCGGCCTGCTCAAGAACCGCTTCCTCATGCAGGTCTACGCCGACGTGCTGCGCCGCCCGCTGTCGGTCATCGGCTCCGACCAGGGCCCGGCGCTCGGCTCCGCCATCCACGCCGCCGTCGCCGCCGGCGCCTACGCCGACATCGAGAAGGCGGCCGCCGCCATGGGCAAGCGCGCCGAAGCCGCGTACGTGCCCGACCCGGCCAGGGCCGACGCCTACGACCGGCTGTACGCCGAGTACCGCACCCTGCACGACCACTTCGGAGACGGACGCATGCTGCACACCCTGCGCGCCATCAGGAACGAGGCGACCTCATGAGGACCACGGTCGCCGCCCTGCACGCGGAGCTGGTCCGCTACGACCTCGTCGCCTGGACGGCCGGGAACGTCTCCGGCCGCGTTCCCGGCGAGGACCTGTTCGTCATCAAGCCCTCCGGCGTCTCCTACGACGAGCTGACACCGGAGAACATGGTCGTCTGCGACCTCGACGGCAACCTCGTCGAAGGCGCCCACGCCCCGTCCAGCGACACCGCCGCGCACGCGTACGTCTACCGCCACATGCCCGAGGTGGGCGGCGTCGTGCACACCCACTCCACCTACGCCTCGGCGTGGGCGGCCCGGGGCGAGCCGATCCCGTGCGTGCTCACCGCGATGGCGGACGAGTTCGGCGGGGAGATCCCCGTCGGCCCCTTCGCGCTCATCGGCGACGACTCCATCGGCCAGGGCATCGTGGCCACGCTCGCCGGCCACCGCTCGCCCGCCGTGCTCATGCAGAACCACGGCGTCTTCACCATCGGCAAGGACCCGAAGGCGGCCGTGAAGGCCGCCGTCATGTGCGAGGACGTCGCCCGCACCGTCCACGTCGCCAGGCAGCTCGGCGAGCCCCTGCCGATCAAGCCGGAGCACGTCGATCGCCTGTACGACCGCTACCAGAACGTCTACGGACAGAGGAGCCCGCGTTGAACATCTGGTTTCTGACCGGCAGCCAGGGGCTGTACGGGGAGGACACGCTGCGGCAGGTGGCCGAGCAGTCGCAGCGCATCGCCGGGGCGCTGCCGCTGCCCGTGCAGTGGAAGCCGGTCCTGACCGACGCGGCCGCCATCCGGCGGGTGATGCTCGAGGCCAACGCCGACGACACCTGCGCCGGCGTGATCGCGTGGATGCACACCTTCTCCCCGGCGAAGATGTGGATCGCCGGCCTGGACGCGCTCCGCAAGCCGCTGCTCCACCTGCACACGCAGGCCAACGTGGAGCTGCCGTGGGCCTCCATCGACATGGACTTCATGAACCTCAACCAGGCCGCGCACGGCGACCGCGAGTTCGGGTACGCCCAGACCCGGCTCGGGGTCGCCCGCAAGACCGTGGCCGGCCACGTCAGCGACCCGGCCGTGGCCGAACGCGTCCTGGCCTGGGCCCGCGCCGCCTCCGGCCTGGCCGAACTGCGCACCCTCCGGCTGGCCAGGTTCGGCGACAACATGCGGGACGTGGCCGTCACCGAGGGCGACAAGGTCGAGGCCCAGCTCCGCTTCGGCGTCTCCGTCAACACCTACGGGGTCAATGACCTGGTCGAGGCCGTCGACGCGGCCACCGACGCGGACGTGGACGAGCTGGTCAAGGAGTACGAGGAGCTCTACCGGGTGGCGCCCGAACTGCTCGGCGAACGGCGCGAGTCGCTGCGCTACGCCGCCAGGATCGAGCTGGGCCTGCGCCACTTCCTGGAGAGCGGCGGCTTCAAGGCGTTCACCACCAACTTCGAGGACCTCGGCGGCCTGCGCCAGCTCCCCGGCCTGGCGGTGCAGCGGCTCATGGCCGACGGCTACGGCTTCGGCGGCGAGGGCGACTGGAAGACGTCGGTGCTGCTGCGCACGCTCAAGGCGATGGCGCCCGGCGGCACCTCGTTCATGGAGGACTACACCTACCACCTGACGCCGGGGGAGGAGCTCATCCTCGGCGCCCACATGCTGGAAGTGTGCCCGACGATCGCCTCCGGCACCCCGTCGTGCGAGATCCACCCGCTGGGCATCGGCGGCCGGGAGGACCCCGTCCGGCTGGTCTTCGACGCCACACCCGGGCCGGGCATCGTGGTCGGCCTCGCCGACATGGGCGACCGGTTCAGGCTGGTGGCCAACGAGATCGACCTGGTGGCGCCGCCGCAGCCGCTGCCCGCGCTGCCCGTCGCCCGTGCGGTCTGGCAACCTCGCCCCAACCTGCGCACCTCCGCCGAGGCCTGGCTCACCGCCGGCGCCCCGCACCACACGGTGCTGTCCACCGCCGTGGGCGTCGAGGAACTGACGGACCTGTCCGAGATGCTCGGCGTCGAACTGCTCGTCATCGACGCCGACACCACCCCGCGCCAGTTCGCCAAAGAACTCCGCTGGAACCAGGCCTACTACCGCCTGGCCCAGGGCTTCTGACAGCATCCCGGCGGCCACCACCGCACGGAGGCGATGGCCGCCGGGACGCCCTGATCAGTTCTGCGACGCGCCGCTCTGGGTCCTGCCGATGGCGAGCAGGATCTGATCGAGCCGCGAATCCATCCGATCGAACCGGGCGTCCATGGTGTCGAACCGGGCGTCCATGCTGTCGAGGCGGGAGTCGATGCCGTCGAGACGGGCATCGACGCCGGAGAAGCGGTCCTCGAACTTGTCGGTCAGCCGCTGTTCGAGCTTCTGCAGGTCCTCGCGCGTGGCGAGGTTGGCGCGGCCGGCCATGATGTCGCCGAAGACGGGCGCGGTGTAGTCGAGAAGCTCGACGACGGTTCTGAGGTTGGCGATGTCCGCACTGATGGCGAATGCGCACGATTCCAATCTCTCGACGCGATCAACCAGATGCACACGGTGCTGGGGGGATGACATGCAGTGATGATATCCCCGCCCTCCGATCGCCGCGGCCTTGTAGGTATCACTGCCGATGCTAGTCAACGAGGGGTGCTGGTTGCCGGATCGCCTCGGGGCCGAGGGTGGACGGGCAGCCGGATCACGCTCGGGTGACCGGACCGTTCGACGGCGGTGAGGCCTGATGACCATCGATACCCGGACCCCGACCAGTACGGACGCCGGAGGGCCGCCCGATCGCCGAAGAGCGGCGGCGTTGGCCGCGCTCAGCCTCGGCGGGTTCGGGATCGGGCTGACCGAGTTCGTCATCGCAGGGTTGTTGAGCGAGGTGGCCGGCGGCCTGGGGGTGACGATCACCACGGCGGGGCACCTGGTGGGCGTCTACGCGCTCGCGGTGGTCCCGGGGGCGATCGTCATCACGCCCTTCCTGATGCGGCGGTCGCCGAAGGACGCGTTGGTCCTGCTGCTGGCGTTCTTCGTGGCAGGGAACGTGCTGTCGGCGTGGGCGCCGGACTACGGGGTGATGTTCGCGGGGCGGATCGTGGCCGCGCTCGCCCATGGGGGATATTTCGGCATCGGGGCGGTGCTCGCCAGTTCGCTCGTGCCGCCCGCGAAACGGGCCTCGGCGGTGGCCGCCCTGTTCGCCGGGCTGACCGTGGCGAACGTGCTCGGCGTCCCGGCCGGGGCGTTCGTCGGTCAGCAGACCGGCTGGCGCACCGTGTTCTGGATCATCGGCCTGATCGGCGTCCTCGCCCTGGCGGGGGTCGCCGCGCTGGTCCCGAGGACCGAGCCGGAGCCGGACCAGCTGCCGATCGGGCGGCAGTTCCGGGCGCTGGCCCGGCCGCAGGTGCTGGCCTCGCTGCTGACGACCGCGCTCGTGTTCGGCGGCATGTTCGGGGAGTTCACGTACATCCAGCCGTTGCTCCGCGAGGTCACCGGATATGCGCCGTCGGCCGTACCGTGGCTGCTGGTGCTGTTCGGCGTCGGCCTGTTCGCGGGGAACCTCGTGGGCGGGAGGGCGGCGGACTGGAACGCGGACGACGCGGTTCTGTTCCTGTCGATCCTGCTGCCGGTCGTGATCCTGGCGCTGGGCGCGGTCGCGTCGCTGCCGGTGCCGACGGCCGTCGCCCTGGCGCTCCTGGGGCTGGTCGGGTTCGCGACGGTGCCGGGGTTGCAGGCTCGGGTGCTCCGGCACGCGACGGGCGCGGCGACGCTGGCGTCGGCGACGAACATCGCCGCCTTCAACCTCGGCAACACCGCCGGGGTCAGCCTGGCCGGGGCGGCGATCGCCTCCGGTCACGGGCTGCGCAGCCCGGCCGTCACCGGCGCCGCGCTCACCACCCTCGGCGTGGCCGTCATCGTGGCCGCCCGGCTGGCCGCGAGCCGGAAGAGCCGGAAGAGTACGGATCCGCAGTAGCGCGGGGAGGGGCCCGCGCTGGCGGCGGGCTCCCCACCAACGGGCCGACCCCTTATCCATGGGCTGGCCACTCACCAACGGGTCGGCCCCCTCAGCAGCGGGGCCGGGGCCCTTGCTAAGGGGACCCGGGGCGGCTCAGGTCGTGGTGAGGAGGCGCAGGGCCGCGGCCGAGGCGCTGCCCGGCTCAGCGGTGTGGGTGAGGATGCGCTGGCCGTTGCCTTCCGGCAGGTGGAGGACCTCGTAGGCCAGGGTCAGCTCACCGACGGCGGGGTGCCGGAACCGCTTGACGCCGCTGGTGCAGAGCTTCACGGCGTGACCGGCCCAGAGCGAGGCGAAGGCGGGGCTGTTCATGGACAGCTCGCCCACCAGCCCGGCCAGGCGCAGGTCGTCGGCGTACTGCGCGGCGACGTAGCGGAGCGAGGCGACGGCGAGCGCCGCCTCGGCCTGCCAGTCGGCGTACAGGTCGCGGGTGTGCTCGTCCAGGAACAGCATCTTGATCTGGTTGGGCCGGTCCGCCGCCCTGCCGGGGGCGTCGACGTCGAGGTGGCCGGCCAGCAGCAGGTGGCCGGCGCGGTTCCAGGCGAGGATGTCGTTGAACCGGCCGAGCAGCACCGCGGGCACGTCGTCCATCGCCCGCAGGAGTTGCGCGGCGCCCGGCTTGGCGGCTTCGGGCTTGGCGGCACGGCGGCGCTTGACGGGCCGGGGCCGGGCGAGGGCGAACAGGTGGGCCCGTTCGTCGGCGTCGAGCCGCAGCGCCCGCGCGAGGGCCTCGACGACCGCGTCGGAGGCGTTCTGCGACTGCCCCTGTTCGAGCCGGGTCAGGTAGGTCATCGACACCCCGGCGAGCTGCGCCAGCTCCTCGCGGCGGAGGCCGGGCACCCGGCGTCTGCCGTAGGTGCGCACCCCGACCTCTTCGGGGGTGAGCCGGTCACGGCGTGAGCGCAGGAACTCGCCGAGTTCCGTCACGGGCCGTTCCGCCGGGTCGAGAGGCAGTCTGTTCACGTACCCATTCTCCCGCACGCGGCCGGGCCGATCCTGACCCTGCCAGTGCTAGGCAATCGGGGGTGCTGGCCCGCCGGGGGCGCGGCGGCCGAGCCTGGACGGCATGACCACCATCGACACCTCGGCACCGTCACCGGCGACCGGCGCGGAGCGCTTCAGCGGCCCGCAGCGGATCGCGCTGGCCGTGCTGCTCACCGCGAACTTCACGCTCGCGGTGGACTTCTCCATCCTGAACGTCGCCCTGCCCCACATCGGCCACGACCTCGGGTTCGCCACGGCGGCCCTGCAGTGGATCGTGACCTCCTTCGCGCTCTGCGCCGCCGGGTTCACCCTGTTCTTCGGCCGGGTCGCCGACCTGTTCGGGCGCAAGCGGCTCTTCCTCGCCGGCGTCGTGCTGCTCGGCGTCTCCTCGCTCGCGGGCGGGCTCGCCCAGGAGCCGGGCCTGATGCTGGCCGCGCGGGTCGGCCAGGGCGTCGCCACCGCGATGGTCACCCCGGCCGCGCTGTCGCTGATGACCACGATGCTTCCTGAAGGCCCGGCCCGCTCACGTGCGCTCGGACTCAACGGCGCCCTCATGGCGGCGGGGTTCACCACCGGCGCCGTCCTGGGCGGGGTCCTCACCGGCGCGGTGAGCTGGCGGTGGGCGTTCTTCATCAACGTCGTGGTCGCCGTGGCGGTGCTCGTCGTGGCCCCGTTCGTGCTGCGCGAGACGCCCGCGGGACGCCGCCCGAAGCTCGACGCCCCCGGCGCGGTCACCGTCACGCTGGCCCTGGTCGCGCTCGTCCTCGGCATCGACACGGCGGGCCACGCAGGCTGGACGCACGTCGGTGCCTGGGGTCCGATCCTCGCGGCGGCCGCGCTGTTCGTGATCTTCTACGCCGTTGAGTCCCGCGTCGCCGAGCCCCTGGTCGCCCCGAAGCTGCTCAGGCGGCGCAACGTCGGCTGGGGCAACGTCGCGGGGCTCCTGGCCTTCGCGACCGAGACCTCGCTGGTGTTCCTGCTGACCCTCTACCTGCAGGAGATCCTCGGCTACACCGCCGTCACCGCCGGGCTGATCCTCGCCGTCCTCGGCGTCGGCACCGTACTCGGCGGCCTTCTCGCCCCGAGGATCATCGGCAGGACCGACGCGCGGACGGCGATCGTCGCCGGTTTCCTCGTGCAGGCCGCCGCCACGCTCCCGCTCGCCTTCGTCAGCGACAGCCGCGGCTGGCTCGTCCCGCTGCTGATCGTCACCTTCGTCGGCGGCGTGGCCAACCTCGTGGCGATCGTCGGCTACGCCGTGACGTCCACGGCGGGCGTCCCCGCGGAGCAGCAGGGGCTGGCCACGGGACTGGTCACGATGAGCCAGCAGGTGGGCATCGCCCTCGGCACCCCGGTGATGTCGGCGCTGGCCACCGGCTGGGCCGCCACGCTGCTGCCGGGACTGCGGTTCGCGATCGGGGTGAACGCCGCCGCTGCCGTCATGGCGGGGATCCTCGTCGCGATCTTCCTCCGCCTGCCCAAGACACCGGGGTGAGTGATCGTACGGCCGGCTCACGGGCGGTCGGGGCCGGTTTCCGGGAGGAGGCGGGGTCCGCCCCGGTCTCGGAGGCGGCGGACGAAGCCGAGGATGCCGGCCAGGCCGATCGCCCAGGAGACGCCGTCCCGGTCGGTGGTGGAGAACGACACCGGTTCCGGGCGGCTGTGGGTGCCCGCGCTGCGCAGCACGATCTGCCGTGCGGCGGCGTACGCGTGGTCGGTGAACCGCTCGCCGCCCGGGAGAAAGGACAGGTCGAGCATGAGGTCACCGATCCCCGCGACGCCGCAACACTGGCCGAGGTGTACCGAGCGGGGGATCCAGCCGGTGAGCGCGTCCCCGGCGGTCAGGGCCAGCCGGGTGCAGTCGGGGCGGTTCCCGCGCCGCCCCGCCTCGGCGAGCACGCGGGCCACGCCGGTGAGGCCGTTGCACCACGACGCCGTGGCCAGCGGGTCGCCGGCCCCCGCCGCCGCGCGCTCGATCAGCGGCACCGCCGCGTCGATCAACGCGGCGAGCCGGTCGCCGGCGCGGCCGACGTCCACGTGGTCCGCCGCGAACAGGTCGAACGCGACGACGCCCGCCAGCCCGTGCGCCAGCCCGGGTCTCTCCGGTACGGCCGCGGCGAGCGTCTCGGCGCAGCGGCGGCCCACGTCCAGGTCCCTGGGGTCTCCGTCGCGCCGGAAGAACCACAGGTGGCCGAGACCGATCCCGGCCGTCCCGGACACCAGGTCGAACGCGTCGGGCCCGGTGAGCGGGTCCGGCCGGCGCCGTTCCGCGGCGGGCAGGCCGAGCCACTCCCGTGCCTCCCGGACGAAGACGTCGACGCCGGTGCGGCCGGCGAGCAGGGCGGGTCCCAGGTCGGAGGTGTCGGCGTCGGCGGTCACCCGCGCCAGGAGCCGGCTGATCCGGTCGCGGGCCCCCGGGTGGTCGCCGTGCCGGAGCAGTTCCAGGCCGATGCCCGCGGGGCCGCTGTAGAGCGTCGGGTTCGGCCGGCGCCGTCCGTGGGGTTCGGCCAGTGCCGCGTCGACCTTCGTCGTCAGCAGGTCCAGCAGGGCGGCGGCCAGCCCGGCGGCCGAGCCGGCGTCGGCCACCGGCGGGGGCGGCAGCAGGGACGTGGCCGGGCGGTCGCCGCCCGTGCGCAGGCGCAGCACGGCGGCCTCGGCGACCGCGACGTCGTCGTGCACCAGGTCGGCCAGCGCGCCGATCACGCCGTCCGGTGCGGCGCCCCAGCGGGCCCGGACCGTCTCCAGCGCCCTGGTCCTCGCCTGGCCGGAACCCACCCCGTACACCGGGGGCAGGCCGGTGGCCGCCTCCAGCAAGGTCATGCCCAGGGCGTACAGGTCGTCGGCGGGCCGGGGCGGGGCGTCGACGCGCTGCCGGTCGGGTGCGTACCCGGGGGTGCCGCCCGGCAGGTGGAGCCCGTCGAGGGCGGCGATCCCGAAGTCGACGAGACTCACCCGGGGCGCGCCCGCCTCCCGGACGATGATGTTCCTCGGCTTCACGTCCCGCATCACCACGCCCCGGTCGTGCACCTCGGCCAGGATGCCGGCGAGCTCGCCGGCCAGCCGCCGCAGCGACCTCGGCCCGTCGCCGAGCGGGTAGGGGCCGTCGCGTTCCAGGTCGTCGCCCAGGTCGACGGGCCCCTCGTCGGTGATCACGAGGAACTCGTCGTCGGCGTGCCTGAAGTGGTCGAGGAACCGCGGCACGCCGGGCAGGCCGTCGAGCGCGTGCAGGATCCGGCGCTCGTTGCGCAGCCGCATCCGGGTGTCCGCCTCGTCCTCGGACTCGGCGACCAGGGCGCGGGCCTGCTTGATGACGACCTGCCGGTCCGTTTCGCGGTCCACGCCGCGGTAGACGTTGCCCCGGGCGGATTCGCGGATGCCCTCGATCACCTCGTATCGGCCGCCCAGCAGCAGGCCGGTGTCCGGCAGCGGGCCGGTCGCGTCCGGGAACGGGTCGGTCACCCAGGACGGCTGCCGGTAGCCGCGCGCGTCGGCCTCGCCGTCGAACACCTCTCCGTCCGGACCGCGGATGACCAGGCCGGTGTGGCCGGAAGGGTCGGTGCGCCATTCCGCGGCGAAGGGTCCGTACCGGTAGTAGACGGGCGCGGCGCCGTCGATCCGCCGATCGCTGGCCACCCGCGGACCTTCGTGCCCGCGGAGCAGGGCGACCAGGGCGAGGCCGAGGTCGCGGACCCGGTCGGGGCGGGGGTAGACGGTGACCGCCTTGCCGACGGAGGCGGGCGCGGTGATCCCGTCGTTCAGTTCGGCGAGCACGGCGGTGGAGCAGGCGAGCTTGAACCCGCAGCCCTCGTCGAGCAGGACGGGAAGGAGGCGGCGGACCAGCGCGGGGAAGGTGACGGCGCGCGTCGAGACGTGCAGCTTCCAGCCGTGGTCGGGCATCTCGTCGTCCGGCGGGATGATCACGAGCCACGGATCGTCGCGCAGGACCCGGTGCCCGCCGGCGCGGGCCAGGACACGCACCTGCGCCTCGATCTCCACGCCGGCGGCGCCCTCGGTCATGGCCGAGCCCCCTGGCCATCGGGTCCGGGGGCTCGGTGGGGGTTAGATCCCATGGTGGGTCGGGCGGTCAGAGGTAGGTCGTGTTCCTGGACCAGACGTCGATGCACGGGCAGAGCTTGCCGTGCAGGGCGTCGACGTCGGCTCCACGGGCGAAGCCGACCTCCGGCTCCCGCACGACCGCGTCGGCTTCTCGCGGTTCCAGCGTCATCAGGTCGGACATTTGTGCCCTCCTCATGTTTTTTCCGCGTAAATGCGTCTAAAAGCTCTGTAACATATCCTCATAATCGCTGCAACCATGAAGACAACTTTCAGTCAGGCGTGCTCTTGACCGCCTGGTGATCGTCATGACGGAGAGGCCCAGGTCCGGGGCGATGTGACCATGGCCTGCCTGATCAAAAAAGGGCACCCGTGAAAAAGCGGGTGCCCTGAATATCAAGAGGTGGAGCTATGGGGATTCGAACCCCAGACCTCTTCCATGCCATGGAAGCGCGCTACCAACTGCGCCATAGCCCCTCGCATCGCTGCGTGCCCAGTGTATCGGACCCCGCGACCTCTCTCGTACCGCTTTATCCCTCTGCCAAGGTCTCGAGGATCCTCTCGGCGTGGGTCCACAGCACCGCGCCGCCCGCGCCGGGCACCACGTGGTGGCGCGCCCCAGGGATGCGCCCGGCCAGCGTCGCGCCCCGGTCCGGCGAGTGCCCGTGGTCGAGCTCCCCGTACCAGAGGTCGACCGGTACGGAGACGCGCCCGAGGTCGAACGGCCAGCGTCCCATCGCCAGCAGCGTGTCGCGGGCGTACCCGCCGGGGCCCTGCTGGAACGCCTCCGCCATGGCCCTGCGGTAGGCCCGTTCGAAGGCCGGGTCCTCGTAGACGGCCCGGTCCTCGGCGGGGCTGCCGGGCACGATCATGTCCCACAGCGCGTCGGGGGTGAACCGGGAGAAGAACTCCTCGGCGGCGGCGGGGTCGCCGGCCACGGAGTCGACGAGGCCGCGCAGCTCGGCCGGCAGCCCGTCGCGGAACTCGGGCGCGGCCACCTCGTCGGAGCCGGACACGATCGTGACCCGGGAGGCGACCCCGGCGGCGGCGCAGGCCAGCGCGAACGGCCCGCCCTGGGAGAACCCGACGACCGGGATCCCGTCGAGCCCGAAGCCCCGCACGTCGGCGGGCCAGTCCGTCAGGGTGCGCCCCGGGTCGGGGTCGGAGGCGCCGAGCCCGGGGCGGTCCAGGGAGACGAGCCGGATGCCGAGCCGGTCGACCGTCCCGGCGCCGAAGCCGAGCGTGCGGCTGGTCCCGGCACCGGGGCAGAGGAGCACGGGCCGGCCTTCCGGCGGCCCCCATTCGGCCCAGCCGAGCCGCCGGCCGTCGGGGAGGGTGGCCTGCCCGAGCCGGGCAGGCGATTCGACTTTCACGCTCACCCTCTCAAGATGCCCAAACGGTGACATTCGGCGCAATCGCTTAACCCGCTTCGCTTGCCTTGCCGATGAGGTCGGACAACTCGGTGACCATCGGGTCCTCGGCTGCGGCGGCCAGGCGGGCGGCGTGCTCGGCCAGGGCGGGCAGGTCCAGACCGAACGCCTTCCCGTCGCGCATGTGCAGGGCGAAGGCCGCGGCGACCACGTCCACCTGGAGCCGGAGCGGCGCGCCGGACCACAGCTCGCCGGACAGGGCGTCCACGTCGACCGAGCCGGCGGCCTCGGTGGGCTGGCGGGTGTCGGGGTCCTGCCAGCGCACGGTGGCGGTGGCGAGGTGGCCCCTGGCTCCGGGCTTGAGCTTGAGCGCGTACAGCGCGGTGACGGAGTGGCCGGGCCCGACCTCGCCGCCGTCGGCGCTGTCGTCGCGGAAGTCCTCGGTCTCCAGGGCGCGGTTCTCGTACCCGACGAGGTGGTACTCCTCGACCACGGCCGGGTTGAACTCGACCTGGGCCTTGGCGTCGCGGGCACGCAGCTCGACCGTGGCGGGCAGCCGGGTGACGAACGCCTTCTGAGCCTCCTCGACGCTCGACACGTAGATCGCCGCGCCGTCGCCGTTGTCGGCCAGCTGCTCCATCAGCTCGTCGCCGTACTCGCGGCCGACGCCGACGGTGAGCAGCGTGATCTGCTCGGCGGCGCGTTCCTTGACCCGGTCGAGGATGCCCTGCCAGGCGGTGTCGCCCTGGTTGGCCAGGCCGTCGGAGAGCACGATGACCCGGTTGGTGGCGGCCGGGCGGAAGGCGCGGGAGGCCTCGTCGTACCCGAGCACGATCCCGGCCTCCAGGTTGGTGCCGCCCTGGGTGACGAGCCGGTCGACGGCGGCGTGCAGGTCCTGCCGGGCGGCGAGCGGCGTCATGGGGGCGAGCAGCTGGGCCTCGTCGCTGAAGGCCACGATGGCGACCTGGTCGCCGGGGGTGAGCTGGTCGATCAGCGTGCGCAACGACTGCTGCACCAGGTCGAGCCGGCCGGGCTCGGCCATGGAGCCGGAGACGTCGACGACGAAGGTCAGGTTGGCCGGCCGGCGGGCCTCGCTGCTGGAGCCGCGCGTCTGCAGGCCGACCCGGAGCACGGCCTCACCGCCGGGCAGCCGGGCGCCGTCGGTGTGCACGGTGAAGCCGTTGTCCGGTGGCTCGGCGTAGTCCTGCCGGAAGGAGTTGACGAACTCCTCGGGCCGGATCTGGCCGGATTCCGGCCGGCGGCCCTCCTGGAGGGTGCGGCGGGCGTAGGAGTACGAGGCGGTGTCGACGTCCAGCGCGAAGGTGGAGACCCGGGCACTGGTGGTGGCCGACTCCTCCGGCCGCATCGGCACCGGGCGCCGGTCCTGGGGGGCGCCGGCCGAATCACCGGCCGAGCCCCCGCACGCGGTGAGTGTCAGCAGCGCCGCGACGCCGGCGGCCGCGAGCAAGCGTGGTTTCATGTGCGTCACCTCCACGCCCTATGACGGGCCCGGACGGTGGGACGCCTGGCCGGTGACGCAAGCGAGCGCAAACCGCGACTCTTACGTGATCGATTGTCAGATAGTGGTCGTTTCCTGTAGGCATGAGTGCCGTGCGCATATATGTGGGTCTGGCCGCGAAGGGCCGGGAGGTGCCGCCCCGGATCCTGGAGAAGGTCCGAGCCGTCGCCGAGACCGTTTTCCCGGTCCCGCCGGAAGTGATCCGCGGTCGCGAGTGGCACGGCCGCGGCGTGTCCCTGCTCGGGTGGACGAACGAGCCCGACGACACCCGGCAGCCGCCGCTGCTGTCGGAGTCGGGCCGGCGGGTGCTCGGGCTCAACGGCCACCTGGCCGACCCCGGCGACGCCGGCCGGCTGCTCGACGACCCCCTGGGCGAGGGGGTGGGCGGCTGCTTCTCCGCCTGGGTGGCGGGCGACGGCGAGCTCTCCGCGGCGACCGCGATCAACCGGGTCTGCCCGGTGTTCTACGCCGAGACGCCGGAGCTGCACATCGTCGGCAGCCGGGCCCTGCTGGTGCACCTGGCGGCCCAGGAGGACGACCGGGTGGAGCACGACGTGCTCGCCCTGCAGACGATGGTCCGCCAGGGCTTCTTCCTCTCCGACGAGACCCCGTACCGGGGAGTGACGGCGCTGCGCCCGAGCACCCGGCTGGCCGTGCGCGACGGGCGGCGCGTCATCACCGAGACGCCGCTGCCGGCGGCGGCGCCCGCGCCGACGTCGGAGCGGGGCAAGCGGAAGGCGATCGGCGAGCTGGCCGAGGCGCTGCTGGCCACCGTCGCCCCGCTGCGCGGCCTGGACGAGCCGGTGAACCTGGCGCTGACCGGCGGGCGCGACACCCGCATCCTGGCGGCGCTGCTGCACGCGGCCAAGGTGCCGTTCCGGGTGACGACGAACGGGCTCGACACGCACCCGGACGTCATCCTGGCCCGGCAGATCGCCGGCCGGCTCGACGTGGAGCACACGGTGATCGCGCCGGCGCAGACCGCCGGGCAGGAGGCGGTGCTCGTGGAGCACCCGCTGGACCGGGTCTGGGAGACGCTGCGCACCTGCGAGGGCATGACCTCCGCGTACGAGTCGATCGTGGGTTACCTGCCCTACTCCGGCAAGCCGACCATGTCGGGCCAGAGCGGCGAGACGCTCCGGGCCGGCAGCCTGAACCTGCTGCAGACGGACCTCGGCGACAAGGCGCTGCAGCGGCGCATCACCACGACGTTCGGCAAGGACGACAAGCTGTTCACCGAGGAGGCGAACGAGCACGCCCGCGAGCTGGCCCGGCCCTGGCTCGCCAGGAAGGACCGGCTGGAGGCGCTGGACCACATCTACATCTGGTACAAGGTGGGCCGCTGGCAGGCCAGCGCCCGCGCGGGGTCGCTGCGCCGGGGCGACCCGGTCCGGCCGTTCCTGGACAACCGCGTGGTACGGGCCGCGCTCGGGCTGGACCAGGCCTGGCGGCTGTCCGAAGAGGTGATCTACGCGCTCATCCTGCGGTTCGCGCCGCAGCTACGTGACGTGCCGATCGAGGGCAAGCCGTGGCGGTTCGCCCAGGCGCTGGAGGAGCGGCCGTCGCACTGGTGGCGGCGCGCGCCGCGGCCCCCGGCGCACATGCCGACGCTGCGCACGGGGGGCGGCTGGAGCTGGCGGACCAGCCCCGGCCCTGTGCTGACGGACGTGCTGCGGCAGCAGGTGCTGGGCAGCCTGGACGCGCTGGCCCCGATCGTGAACCCGGACGAGGTCCGCGCCCTGTTCGCCGACCCGGTGGTCAGGAAGCCGGCCCTGGCCTGGCACCTGTACACGGTGAGCTCCCTGCTGACCGGCGTCTACCCGGGCAAACGGCCGGAGGGCCTGGAGCGGATCGCGGTGTCGAAGCCGGTGTCCTGACCCGCTACCAGTGCAGCAGGAGCAGCTCGGCGGAGAACCCCGGCCCGAAGGCCATCAGCACGGCGGGCTGGTCCTTGCGCCCGCGCGTCTCCTGCAGCACGTGCAGCACCGACACCGATGACAGGTTGCCGTGCTCGTGCAGCGACCGCCAGGTCACCTCCAGCGCCTCCGGCGACAGCTCCAGCGCCCCGGCCAGCCGGTCGATCACCTTGGGGCCGCCGGGATGGCAGATCCAGGTGCCGACCTGGCCGGGGGTGAGGCCGTTGTCGGCGAGGAAGGCCGTGACGTCGGCGGCCAGCACCCCGTCCACGAAGTCGGGCAGCGCGGCGTCGAGCACCACGCGGAAGCCGTGCTCGCCGACCCGCCAGCCCATCAGGTGCTCGGTGCCGGGATACAGCTTGCTCCGGGTGGCCACCACCTCGCGGCCGGTGCCGCGCCCGGTGGCCACCACGGCCGCGGCCCCGTCGGCGAACAGGCCGCTGGCGATCAGGTTGGCGATCGAGGTGTCGTCGCGCTGCACGGTGAGCGAGCACAGCTCGACGCACACCAGCAGCGCCACCTGGTCCGGCCAGCCGCGCAGGTAGTCGTGCAGCCGCGCCAGCCCGGCGGCCCCGGCGGCGCAGCCCAGCCCGAACACCGGCACCCGTTTCACGTCGTCACGCAGCCCCGCCCGCTGCGCCAGCCGGGCGTCGAGCGACGGCGTGGCCATCCCCGTGGTGGAGCAGAACACCAGATGGTCGACCTTCTCCGGAGGCAGCCCGGCCTTCTCCAGCGCCCCGGTGATCGCCCGTTCCCCCAGGTCGAGCGCCACGTCGGCGTACACGTCGTTGGCCCGGCCGAACGAGTCGAGCTTGGCGTACTCGTCCAGCGGCAGGGCCAGGTTGCGGCCGGTGACGCCGGTCGCGGTGTGGAAGCGTTTGAGCAACCCCTCGTCCGCCGCCGTGAGCCGGGCGAACGCCTCGGTGATCTCCTCCTGCTCGTACCGGTGATCAGGCAGAACGGTCCGTACCCCCCAGATGTACATGTCTGGTTTCTGCCGCTCAGAGGCTGTGGCTAACATCGGCGGGCCGCCTCACGGCCGGGTGGTCGCCCTCGGTCCTGGCTCCAGCACCTCGTACGCGTCGCGCACCCAGTCGGTGAGCCGGGGGCGCGTGTGCGCGGGGTCCACGATGTCCTCCACCAGGAACGCCTCGGCGGTGCGGAACGGCGACCTGACCGCCTCCAGCCGGGCCGCGATCTCGGCCTTCATGGCCTCCGCGTCCGGCCCGGCCTCGGCCAGCAGCCGCTTGAACGCCACCTCCAGCCCGCCCTCGATCGGCAGCGAGCCCCAGTCGCCCGACGGCCAGGCGATCCGCAGCCCGTAGCGGTGGTGCGGCCGGTGCGCTGCTCCCGCCACCCCGAACACCCGCCGCACCAGCACCGACGCCCACGGCACCGTCGACTGGTAGACGGCGGCCAGCGCGCGGGCGCCGTGCCTGATCGTGGCGGCCCGCTCGGCGGCGCCGCCGATCACGAACCCCGGCTGGTCGACCAGGTGCACGACCGGCAGGTGGAAGGTCTCGGCGAAGTCCAGGAACCGGGTCGTCTTGTCGGCGCCCTGCGCGGTCATCCCGCCGCCGTAGAAGCGCGGGTCGCCGGCCAGCACCGCCACCGGGTGCCCGGCGAGCCGGGCCAGCGCGGTGATCGTGGAGCGGGCGTGGCGGCTGCCCAGCTCCAGCACGCTGCCCTCGTCGAACACGGTGTCCAGGATCACGCGCATGTCGTACGGTTTGCGCCGGTCGCGCGGGACCGCGGCGCGCAGCTCCGGCGAGACGCGGCCGGGGTCGTCGGCGCAGTCGGCGACCGGCGGCAGCCGCCAGGCGCTGCGCGGCAGGTAGCCGAGCACCCGCCGGGTCAGCGCGAACGCCTCCTGCTCGGATCCGGCCACCAGGTCGACGGTGCCCGCGGCGGCCACGGTGCGCCAGCCGCCCAGCTCCTCCTTGCCCAGGCTCTCGCCCATGCCGGCCTCGACCACGGCCGGCCCGGCCACGAACACCTGGGACAGCTCCTTGACCATGATCGAGACGTGCGAGGTGACCAGCCGGGCGGGGCCCAGCCCGGCCACCGGGCCGAGGGCGAGCGCGATCACCGGGATCCGGCCCAGGTTGGCCACCACCTGGTCCCAGCCCGGGTTGTACGGGACGTACGTGCGGCCGAACTCCTCCAGCTGCTTGACGCTGCCGCCACCGCCCGTGCCGTCGATCAGCCTGACGAGCGGCACCCGCATCTCGCCCGCCATCCGTTCGGCGAGGATCTGCTTCTCGTGGATGGCGGCGTCCGCCGCGCCGCCGCGCACGGTGAAGTCGTCACCGGACACCACGACCCGGCGGCCGTCGATCGCGGCCCTGCCGATGATCACGTTGGACGGGGTGAAGCTCTCCAGCCGGTCCCCGTCGTACGCGGCGCGCCCGGCGAGCGCCCCCACCTCCTGCCAGGAGTCGGTGAGAGCGGCCAGCCGTTCCCGTACGGTCAGCCGGCCGGTGGCGTGCTGGCGGGCGACGCGCTCCTCGCCGCCCATCCGCTCGGCCAGATCCTTGCGGTGTTCCAGCTCCGCGAGCTCCGGGTCCCACACGATGCCCTCCTCCGTACCGGCTGGTCGGTAGGGTAGTGGGCGGGACGTCAACCCTCCAGCGTGTAGTCGAACACGTAGGAGTGCGAGCCGTCCGGGGCGACCTGGATGTCCATCTCGCCGCGCAGGCCGCGCAGCTCGCCGGTGGCGGAGTCGGGCACGACCGTGACCCGCAGCGACTGCCCGTCGCTTTCGCTGACCGCGTTGTGCTGCAGCACGAAACTGCCCGCCCGGCCGTTCAGCGTGCCCTCGACGCGCTCCACGGCCACGTAGGCCTTCGACTCCTCCACCGGCGTGGTCACCACGGTGAGATGGACGGTGCTGGTGGCGTCGAGATCGCCGTGGAAGGTCTTGTCCATGGTGACGCGGCTCAGGGATACGCCGTCGCGCTCCTCGAACGGCGGCTCGGCGGTCCAGTTGGCGGTGTCGAAAGGCCCTTTGACAATCATGGTCTCATTGTCCCGCGCATACCTGCCAGTTCTCGTCAGGTATGCGGCAGCGCCTGCGTGAACGCGTTGCCGAACGTGTCGTCGGGATCGTAGCGGCGCACCAGCTCGCGGAACCGGTCCGGCACGGCCGGGCGGCGGACGAACAGCTTGCCCCAGTGCGGCCTGGGATCGAACGGCGCCAGCACGTCCTCCACCAGTTTGATCACCGGCAGCACCGCCGCGGGATCCTTCACCCAGGTGAAGTGGAAGGCCACGCTGTCTCGCCCGTACGAGGGACTCAGCCACAGGTCGTCGGCCGCGATCGTGCGCACCTCCGAGATCTGCAGCACCGGCCGGATCCGGTCGCCCGCGGCGCGCAGCTCGCGCAGCGCGTCGGCGGCGTGCGCCCGGTCCAGCAGCCACTCCGACTGCAGCTCGTCACCGGCGCTGCTGGGCGGGGCGTCCGGGCGGAAGTGCGGCAGCCGCTCGTGCCACGGCCCCGGCACGCCGAGCTGCTCGGTGCAGCTCCCGGCGGGCATGCCCGGCACGGGATGCCGCGGGCCGTCCGCAGGCCGGGCGCCGTGCCACTCGCCGCCGGACAGCTCGGTGCGGCGCTTGATCCAGGCGCGGGTGTCGCGGTAGTCGGTGAACAGGCTGACGCTGTAGCCGTCGGCCATGACCTCGTCGAACGGGGCGTCGTCCGGCACGCACTCGCGCACGTACTGGCGCAGCTCGAACGCCGGGACCAGGTCCAGCGTGAGCGCCGTCACGACGCCGAGCGCGCCGAGCGCGACCACCGCGCCGGGGAAGTCGTCGTGGCCGCGCTCCAGGGTGACCGCCGAGCCGTCGGCGGTGACCAGCTCCAGGCCGCGGACGGCGGCCGACAGGCTCGCGTTCGCCACCCCGGAGCCGTGCGTGCCGGTGGCCACCGAGCCCGCCACCGAGATGTGCGGCAACGACGCCAGGTTGGCCAGCGCGAAGCCGCGCGCGTGCAGCTCGGGGGCGAGCCGCGCGTAGGTGGTGGCCGCGCCGACCCGCACCCGCGCCGCCGCGGCGTCGACCTCGATCAGGGGCGGCATGCGGTCCAGCCGCACCAGCTCGCCGGGGGAGTCGGCGACGTCGTTGAAGGAGTGGCCGCTGCCCAGCGCGCGCACCCGCCGGGCGGCGGACACCAGCCGCCGGAGCTCGTCGAGGGACGTGGGACGGTGCAGCCTGGATGCCGTGAAGGGGGTGTTCCCCGCCCAGTTGGTGAGCGTCACCGCCCCACTTTGTCACAGTCCCTCATGCATCCGACCAGGGTGGGGAGGGTGAGGGGTATGGAACTGTTCCCCGCGATGCCGCTGGCCGCCTGGCAGGACACCAAGGCCACGCTGCACCGCTTCACCCAGATCATCGGCAAGCTCCGGCTCGCGGGAGGGATCCGGCGTAACCACTGGTGGCACGTGCCGTTCCACCTCACCGGCCGGGGCATCACCACCCGCCCGATCGGACGGGCCGACGGCGGGCCCGTCTTCACCGTCGACTTCGACTTCGTCGCCCACCGGCTGATCGTCGCGACGATCGACGGCAGGCAGATCGCGTTCCCGCTGTACGGGCAGTCCGTGGCGTCGTTCCACCGGGAGACCATGCGGGCGCTGGACGCCCTGGGCGTGTCCGTCGAGATGGAGCTGCCGCAGCCGTTCGACCTGCCCGACTCCGGCCGGCCGTTCGCCGACGACACCGAGCACGCGGCCTACGACCCCGCCTGCGTCACCCGCTACTGGCAGGTGCTCAGCCAGGTGAACCTGCTGCTGGAGGAGTTCGCCGCCGGCTACTCGGGCAAGATCAGCCCGGTGCACCACTTCTGGCACACCTTCGACATCGCCTGCACGAGGTTCTCCGACCGGGTGGTCGACCAGCCATCCAGCGTCGACCCGGTGACGCGGGAGGCGTACTCGCGAGAGGTGATCAGCTCCGGCTTCTGGTTCGGCGACGACACCTTCCCGGAGCCCGCGTTCTACTCCTACACCGCGCCCGAGCCGCCGGGGCTGCCCGACGAGCCCCTGGCGCCCGCCGCCGCGCAGTGGGCGCCGCAGCGGGGGAGCCACCTGGCCGTCCTGCGTTACGCCGACGCCCGGGCCGAGCAGTCGCCGCGCGAGGCCGTCCTGGCCTTCTACCAGAGCGCCTACGAAGCCGGAGCCCGGCTCGCGGGCTGGGACACCGAGGCCGTCGCCTGCCCCGGCGGCGTCACGGACCCGGTGCGCAAGGGGGAGGAGAAACTGACACCATGATCCCGTGCCGCACCGCCCGCTGCTCTTCCTCGACGTGGACGGCCCGCTGATCCCGTTCGGCGCGCCGGAGCCGCGCTCCTTCGGCCCGCCTGGCGCGAACCCGCTGCTGGCCAGGATCGACCCCGGGCACGGCCCGAGGCTGGCGGCGCTGCCGTGCGAGCTGGTGTGGGCGACGACGTGGATGGCCGACGCCAACGAGGTGATCGCGCCCCTGCTCGGCCTGCCCGAGCTGCCCGTGGTCGACTGGCCGGACGAGGAGGAGGACGGCCCGCTCCACTGGAAGACCCGCGGCCTGGTCGGCTGGGCCGCCGGGCGGCCGTTCGCCTGGGTCGACGACGAGATCACCGGCGCGGACCGCGCCTGGGTGTCCCGGCACCACCCAGGACCGGCGCTCCTGCACCGCGTCGACCCGCGCCACGGCCTCACCGCCGCCGACTACGCCGCCGTCTCCGACTGGCTCGCCCGGCTCTGACGCGCTTCGTGCACGGCGGGCTTCATGCACGGCGGGCTTCATGCGCGGCGGGTTTCATGCGCGGCGGGTTTCACGTACGGCGGGCTTCACGTACGGCGGGCTTCACGTACGGCGGGCTTCACGTACGGCGGAAGGTGTGCCGGTAGGCCAGGGGTGCCACGCCGACCGCCGCGTGCAGGTGCTGGCGGAGTGAGACGGCCGTGCCGAAGCCGGCCCGCCTGGCCACCTCCTCCACGCCGAGGTCCGTGGTCTCCAGCAGGTGGCGGGCGTGCTCGACCCGCTGCCTGGACAGCCAGCGTGCCGGACTCATGCCGGTCTCCTCGCGGAAGCGCCTGGTGAACGTGCGCACGCTCATGCTGGCGTGCGCCGCCAGCGCCTCCAGGTCGAGCGGCGCCTGCAGGTTGGCCAGCATCCAGGTGCGGGTGGCGGCGGTGCCGTTGCCGGTGGGGGGCGGCAGCGGGCGCTCGATGTACTGCGCCTGACCGCCCTCCCGCCAGGGCGGCATCACGCAGCGGCGGGCCGCCCGGTTGGCGACCTCACTGCCGTGGTCGCGCCGGATGATGTGCAGGCACAGGTCGAGCCCGGCCGCGACGCCGGCCGAGGTGAGCACGTCGCCGTCGTCGATGAAGAGCACGTCGGGATCGAGCTTCACCCGCGGGAACAGCCGGGCGAAGTGCGCCGCGTTGCGCCAGTGGGTGGTGGCCGGACGGCCGTCGAGCAGTCCGGCGGCGGCCAGCGCGAACGCGCCCGTGCAGATCGACACCGTACGCGGCCGCCCCTGCAGGGCCTCGCGCAGCCTGTCGTCGATGACGCCCTCCCGCAGCGCGGGCCCGCCGTGCACGCCGGGCAGCAGCACCGTGTCGGCGGTGTCGAGCACGTCCAGGTCGTGGTCGGGCTGCACGCTGTAGCCGGCCGAGCAGCGTACGGCGGCGCGGCCGGGCGAGCAGGTCACCACCTCGTACAAGGGCTCGCCCGACGACGACTCGGCGGTCCTGAACACCTGGCCGGGCACCCCGAGGTCGAGCGGGGCGAACTGGTCGAGCACCACGACGGCGATCCTGTGCGGCATGGCCGGATTCTTTCACATATTGGCTATCCGGCCACTCGTGCCAGTAAAGGCGATAAATCAGGATTGGCGGCATGACCTTGACCACCCCCGCCCGGCGCTTCCGCGTGCACCGGGCCTGGTTCGTCGCGGCCGTCGCCTTCGTGGCGATCCTGGGCGCCGCCGGCTTCCGGGCCACCCCCGGCGTTCTGATCAACCCGCTCCAGGCGGAGTTCGGCTGGAGCAAGAGCACGATCTCCCTGGCCGTCTCCGTCAACCTCGTGCTCTACGGCCTGACCGCGCCGTTCGCCGCCGCGCTCATGGACCGCTTCGGCATGCGCCGGGTGGTCGCGCTCGCCCTGCTGCTGGTGGCGGTGGGCAGCGGCCTCACCGTGTGGATGACCGCGAGCTGGCACCTGCTGCTGCTCTGGGGGGTGTTCGTCGGGCTCGGCACCGGGTCGATGGCCCTGGTCTTCGCGGCCACGCTGGTCGACCGGTGGTTCGTGCGCCACCGCGGCCTGGTCACCGGCCTGCTGACCGCGGCGGGGGCGACCGGGCAGCTCATCTTCCTGCCGGTGCTCGCCCAGATCGCCCAGGGGCCGGGGTGGCGGGTGGCCTCGCTGGCCGTGTCCGGGTCCGCGCTGGCCGTGGTGCCGTTCGTCTGGTGGCTGCTGCGCGACCGTCCCGAGGAGGTCGGCACCACGGCGCTCGGCGCCGACCCGGACGCGCCCCGTACGCCGGCCCCTGCCGTGAACGCGGCGGTGCGCGCGCTGACCGTGCTGCGGTCGGCGGCGCGCACCCGCCCCTTCTGGTATCTCGCCGGCGGGTTCGCCATCTGCGGGGCCAGCACGAACGGCCTGGTCAGCACCCACTTCATCCCTGCCGCGCACGACCACGGGATGGCCGAGCCGACCGCCGCGGGCCTGCTCGCCGTGATCGGCATCTTCGACATCGCCGGGACCGTCATGTCTGGCTGGCTGAGCGACCGGGTCGACCCCCGCATCCTGCTCGGCGCCTACTACGCGCTGCGCGGGCTAGCGCTGATGGTGCTGCCCGGCCTGTTCGCCGCCACCCCCGAGCCCAGCATGCTCGTGTTCATCGTCTTCTACGGGCTCGACTGGGTGGCGACCGTGCCGCCCACCGTGGCGCTGTGCCGCACCCTGTACGGCGCCGACGGGGCCGTCGTGTTCGGCTGGGTGTTCGGCTCCCACCAGGTGGGCGCCGCCATCGCCGCCGTCGGCGCCGGCCTGGCCCGCGACCAGCTCGGCCACTACGACGCCGCCTGGTACGGGGCCGGGGCGCTGTGCCTGGCCGCCGCCGCCATGTCGCTGGCGATCCGTCATGCTAGGAACCGATGAACGACTCCGATGAGATGGTCCTGCCCCTCGTGGTGCGGATCGAGCGCGCGACGCCGCCCGAGCGCACCGACGCGCTGGAGGCCGCCGCCATGGCGGTGCTCGGCCTGCTCGACGACCCGGGGGAGTGGGCGGGCGAGCTGGCCGCCTGGCAGGCGGGCCGGATCCGCAAGGTGGTGCGCCGGGCCAGGGGCGCGGAGTGGCGGCGGGCCGTCGCGCTGCCCGGCCGCACGACCGAGCACCGCACCGCCGAGGTGCGCGTGCACCCGCCCGTCCCGCTCGACGCCTGGCCCAGGGACCTGGCGAGGCTGCAGGTGTCGGGCACCGAGCTGGCCGACACGGCCGAGCCCGGCCCGGCCGTCCCGCCGATCCTGTGGGAGAACCCCGCCCTGCGCATGTCCGCGGGCAAGGCCATGGCGCAGGCGGGCCACGCCGCCCAGCTCGCCTGGTGGGCCAGTGACGCCGCCGGGCGCGCCGCCTGGCGGGCCCGGGGCCTGACCGTGTCGGTGCGCACCGCCCGCCCCGACGCCTTCGCGGCCTCGGTGGAGGCAGGGCTGCCGGTGGTGCGCGACGCCGGGTTCACCGAGATCGAGCCGGGCTCGTGCACGTTCGTGGCCGACGCGCCCTGGCTGCGCGACCGGGTCACCAGATCGTGACCAGGCTGCCGGGGCCGCTGTGTTCCGGATCTCATGATGACACTTCGGTAGCAATCGGCCTCAGATGGGCCGGTTTTGTCGTACGCTCCGGTCGTGCTCGATGGGGTTGATGAGACCAGAGGTTCCCGTGTGAGAACCGAAGACCGACCGGGAATACCTGCCTCGCCGCCCAGACGCTCCCGCATCGGAGACATCCGGATGGGAGCGATCTACCGGGGACTCGCCGTGATCACGGTGGTGGCGGTCGCCGCCGTCGGGGTCGCCCTGGCGCTCCCTTCGCGATCGGACGAGACCGGCGCACGGCCGGTCGCCGCGCCATCGGCCGTGCCCGTCTCGTCCGGTCCGCCCACGAGCGACTCCGCAGCCTCCGCCGCCCCCACCGCCGCCGCAGACTCCACCGTGGAGCCCGCCTCCGGCCCCGCCGAGCCGGCGACCACGGCGGCGACCACGCCGGCGCCGCGCCCCACCCCCACCCCCGGCACGTCGCTCGCGCCCGGCTACACCGCCATGGAGGCCCTGTACGCGGACGCGCGCCTGCCCCGCCTCCCCGCCAAGCTCAAGCGGCTGTCACTGCCCCGCGCGAGCAAGAGCGTCATCCGGGACAGGCGCACCCGCCTGATCCTGCCCAACCTGCCCAAGCCCTGGAAGTCGTACGGACCCGCCCCGTTCACCAGCCGGCAGGTGCTGCCCGCGCCGCGCAGCGGCCCGCGCGGCATGCTGGTGAGCTGCCCGGTCCCGATCGAGGCGCAGAAGTCCGACCGCGACACCGCCCTGCTGGCCGCCCGCTGGACGCTCAACCACCACCCGGAGGGCGCCAAGGTCCGCTGGCTCGGCTCACAGCGGATCAAGGACGGCTGGACCCTGCTGTACCAGGTGACCTACGGCAAGCGCAGCTCCCGCGCGGCCGTCATGATCGTGGACAACGGAATGAGCAAGCCCGGCCTGGTGTTCATCACTGTGCCGGACACGCAACGCGGCAGGTGGCGCGACATCCCTCGAGTGATCGCCGGAGTGCGCGTCCTACGTTGAGATCATGAAAGGGCGGCACTGTGGGGAGTGACGACGCCGTGGAGCGCTCAGGTCCGCCGCGACCGTCGGAGAACGGCAAGACCAAGCGACCGTGGCGGGCCGAGGGACTTCCCGGCACCCCCGGCGGTCGCCCCAAGATCAACTGGTGGCGGTTCGCCGCCACACTGCTGGCCGTCTACGCGGTGTTCTTCCTGGTGTCGTCGTTCTTCGACAGCGGCCAGGTGGAGACCATCTCCTACTCCGAGTTCACCAAGCAGGTGAACGCCAAGAACGTCCAGGAGATCTACGCCACCGGCCTGTCCGTGGAGGGCAAGCTCAAGTCGGCCGCCAACGACCCCGACAGCGGCAACGAGTCCTACACCGAGTTCCGCACCGAGATCCCCACCTTCGCCAACACCGACCAGCTCTCCCAGCAGCTGCAGACGGCCGCGGTGGAGATCCGAGCAGAGCCGCTCAACTCGGGCCGCGGCTTCTTCCTCAACCTGCTCCTGTCTCTCTTCCCCGTGCTGCTCCTGGCCGGGCTGTGGATCTGGATCATGCGGCGCGGCGCCAGCATGATGGGCGGCGGCGGGCTCGGCGGCATCGGCAAGTCGAAGGCCGCCAAGCCGGTCGAAGCCGGTCAGGTGCGCGTCACGTTCGACGACGTGGCCGGCATCGACGAGGTGGAGAACGAGCTCGTCGAGATCGTCGACTACCTCAAGGACCCCGGCAAGTACCGCAGGCTCGGCGCCAAGCTGCCCAAGGGCGTGCTGCTCGCCGGCCCTCCCGGCACCGGCAAGACCCTGCTGGCCAGGGCCGTCGCCGGTGAGGCCAAGGTGCCGTTCTTCTCGGCCAGCGCGTCCGAGTTCATCGAGATGATCGTCGGTGTCGGCGCCTCCCGCGTACGGGACCTGTTCGAGGAGGCGCGCAAGGTCGCGCCGTCCATCGTGTTCATCGACGAGATCGACGCCATCGGCCGCGCCCGCGGCGGCGCGGGCGGCATCGGCGGCCACGACGAGCGCGAGCAGACGCTCAACCAGATCCTCACCGAGATGGACGGCTTCTCCGGCGCGGAGGGCGTCATCGTCATCGGCGCCACCAACCGGCCCGAGGTCCTCGACCAGGCGCTGCTGCGCCCCGGCCGGTTCGACCGGACCGTGCAGGTCGGGCTGCCCGACGCGGCCGGCCGCGCCGCCATCCTCGGCGTTCACACCCGCGGCGTGCCGCTCGACCCCGCCGTCAGCCTCGACCAGCTCGCCAAGACCACCCCCGGCATGACCGGCGCCGACCTGGCCAACCTCGTCAACGAGGGGGCGCTGCTGGCCGCCAAGCGCGGCAAGGAGAAGGTCGGCACGTCCGACTTCGCCGACGCGCTGGAGAAGCTCCAGCTCGGCGCCGCCCGCAGCATCGTCATGCCGGAGGAGGAGCGGGTCAGGACCGCCTACCACGAGGCCGGCCACGCCCTGCTGGGCATGCTGCTGCCGGGCGCCGACCCGGTCAGGAAGATTTCCATCATCCCGCGCGGCCGCGCGCTCGGCGTCACCCTCTCCACGCCCGAGACCGACCGCTACGCCTACGACGAGCGCTACCTGCGCGGCCGCATCACCGGCGCGCTCGGCGGCATGGCGGCCGAGGACGTGATCTACGGCGTCATCACCACCGGCGCCGAGAGCGACCTCGAACAGGTCACCATGATCGCCCGTGGCATGGTGGGCCGCTGGGGCATGTCGCAGAAGGTCGGCCCGCTCACCATCCTGTCCAACGACGGCCAGCAGCCGCAGGCCTCGCCCGCCACGCTCGCCATCGTCGACGAGGAGGCGCGCCGCATCGTCGACGAGTGCTACGCCGACGCCGTCCGCATCCTGGGCGAGAACCGGAGCAAGCTCGAAGGCATCGTGGCCGCCCTGCTGGAGCACGAGACCCTCGACGAGGAGAGCGCCTACACCGCCGCCGGCCTCCGTGGCACCCCCGAGGCGCTGCCGGAGGAGTTGGCCAAAAGTTAGGCAGGCCGCGGACTTACGGCGGTCCCTTCCGGGGCACTTCACCCGGGACGAAGATCGGGGGACCGCCGTGAGACTGACTGACCGGCTTCTCGCCGAACTCGGCGATCCCGGGCTGGAGCAGATCGGCGGCATGCTCGCGACCGACCCCGGCCGGGCCCGCGACGCGATCGCCGCCGCGACCGCGATGATCGTCGGCGGCATGGCCCGCGACGCCGAGCACCCCGACGGAGCCGAGGCGCTGCGCGCCGCCCTCGACGAGCACACCGACGCCGACCCGTTCAACGGCGACGTCGCCGCCCTGATCCGCGACGGCCAGAACATCCTCGCGCACGTCCTCGGCGGCCAGGGCACCGAGACCGTCGCGTACGGACTGGCCCGGCTGTCCGGCCTCGACCCGGGCGCGGTGATGCGGCTGCTGGCGCTGCTCGCGCCCATGGTGATGTCCCTGCTCGCCGTCCAGGCGGGCGACGCGGACATGTCCACGGAGGAGATGGCCGCCGAGCTCGGACGCGAGCGCGCCGGGCTGCCCCGTGAGCTGGGCGCCCTCCTCGCCGACGCCTTCGGCGACCTGCCCGAGCCGCACACCACCCGCGACGCGTGGGGCGCCCCCTGGTGACGGGTAAGCTGACCAGGTGATCGTTCTGGCCTCCGCCTCCGCCGCCCGCCTGGCCCTCCTGCGCAGCGCGGGCCTCGACCCCAAGGTGATCGTCAGCGGCGTCGACGAGGACGCGTTCAACGCCTACTCGCCCGCCGCGCTCAGCCTCGTCCTGGCCAAGGCCAAGGCCGAAGCGGTCGCCGCCGGGCTGGGCGAAGGCCTGGTCATCGGCTGCGACTCCATCCTGGAGCTCGACGGCCGCCCCTACGGCAAGCCCGCCACCGCCGAAGAGGCCGTCGAACGCTGGCGGATCATGCGCGGCCGCACCGGCAGGCTCGTCACCGGCCACTGCGTGATCGACGTCAAGGCGGGCCGGCAGGTCGCCGAGACGGCGACCACCGTCGTCCACTTCGGCCGCCCCTCCGAGGAGGAGATCGCCGCCTACGCCGGCACCGGCGAGCCGCTGAGCCTGGCCGGGGCGTTCAGCATCGAAGGCCGCGGCGGCTGGTTCGTCGAAGGCATCGAAGGCGACCACGGCAACGTGCTGGGCCTCTCGCTGCCGCTGCTGCGCGACCTTTTCGAGGAGCTGGGCTACACGGTCACCTCGTTCTGGCGCTAGCCTGCCGGACATGCGATCACTTCGCGACTTCGGCACCGGAGTCGGATTCTTCCTGCGGGGTGTCGGCTGGGTGGCCAGAAACGGCCGGTGGTGGCTGTTCGGGCTCATCCCGGCAGTGATCGCGTTCGCCGTGTACGTGGTGGTGCTGATCCTGCTGGGCACCAACGCGCTGTCCCTGGCCGAGTTCCTGACCCCGTTCGCCGACTCCTGGTCCTGGAGCGAGGCGTTCCGGGTGACGGTCGCGCTCGCGCTGTTCCTCGGCGGGCTCGCCCTGGCGGTGCTCACCTTCGCGGCCCTCACCCTCACCATCGGGGAGCCGTTCTACGAGAAGCTGTCGGCCGCGGTCGACGGCGTCGAAGAGGTCGACGGGCAGCCCTGGTGGCGCACCCTGCCCCGGTCCATCAAGGACAGCCTGGTCACGCTGGGCTACGTGCTGCTGTTCACCGTCCCGCTGTTCTTCCTCGGCTTCGTGCCGATCTTCGGGCAGACGGTGGTGCCGGTGATCGGGGCGGCCGTGTCCGGCTTCTTCCTCACGGTCGAGCTGAGCACCCTCGGGCTGGAGCGGCGCGGGATGGCCCGCAAGGACCGCTTCCGCCTGCTCCGCCGCCACCTGCCGGTGGCGCTGGGCTTCGGCGTGGCGGTGTTCCTGCTGTTCATGGTGCCGCTGGTGGCGGTCGTGGCGATGCCGGCGGCGGTGGCGGGCGCCGCGCTGATGGTGCGTGAACGCCTGGCGACCTGAGGCGCCGCGCTGACGGTGCGTGAACGCCTCGCGTCATAATGGGGCATGCGGCATCTGGGGATCCTCGCGCACAGCGCCGAAGGGGTTGCGCTGTGCTTCCGCGCCTTCTGCCAGGAGGGCTTCCGCAACATCGGCCCCGACGACCATCCCGACGTCACGCTCGACTGCATCCCGCTGGCGCGCAGCATGCCCGCCTGGGACACCGGCGACCACGAGGCCATCCGCGCCATCCTCGCCGAGTCGGTGCGGCGGCTGGCACGGGCGGGCGCCGACTTCTTCGTCTGCCCCGACAACACCGCCCACCTGGCCCTGGAGCTGCCGGGCGAGGACCTGGAACTGCCGGGCCTGCACATCGCCGAGGTCGTCGCCGACCGGGCCGCCCGCGACGAGCGCGAACGGGTCGGCGTCCTCGGCACCCGCTACCTCATGGACGGCCCCGTCTACCCCCGGGTGCTGGCCGCGCGCGGGATGGGCTTCGAGGTCCCCGAGCCGGCGGACCGCGAGATCGTCAACCGCGTCATCTTCGAGGAACTGGTCAACGGCGTCTTCACCGAACGGGCCCGACAGGAGTACGCGCGGATCATCGGCGGGCTGGCGGAGCGCGGGTGCGACGCGGTGGCGCTGGTGTGCACGGAGATCCCGCTGCTGGTGACGCCCGACGTGTCGCCGCTGCCGACGCTCGACTCGACGCGCTTGCTGGCCCGTGCGGCTTTCGAGGTGGCGGTCGGTCACCAGGGGCCACCAACCTGGCGCGGCGGCCCCCTCTCCTGACATGCCTCTGCGCTGTGCTGGCTTTCCTGCGCTGGCCTTCCCGTTGCTGGCCTCATGCGCTGGCCTCTGCCTGCGCGGGCCTGCTTCTGAGCGGGCCTGCTTCTGAGCGGGCCTGTTCTTGAGCGGACCTGTTCTTGAGCGGACCTGTTCCTGAGCAGATTTGCTTCTGAGCGAACCTGTTCCTGAGCGGGTGTGTTCCTGAGCGGATCTGCTTCCGGGCAGACCTGTTTCTGAGGGCGCCGTCCATCGCAGGCATGTGTTCGGTCGAGTTCTCCACAGGGGGCGCAGTTCGCGCGTCGCTCGTCCACAGAACCGCTTTCGGGCCCTCGTACGGGACCAGCCACACGGCAATCTCGCTGCCCATGACGACCGACATCTCCGCCTCCTGCCTCACCCTCACCAGCCCGGCCGACATCCTCGCCGCCGTGCCCTACCTCGTCGGCTTCCACCCGTCCGACAGCCTCATCGTGGTCGGCCTCACCGGGAGCCAGGCCAAGGTGGCCGCCAGATGGGACGTCCCCATGCCGCCAGGCACCCTCGCGCCTCTGGTCCCGCTGTTCGAACGGGAGGCGGTGACCCAGGTCGTCATCGTCGGCTACGGCCCGGGGGAGGCCGTCACCCCTGCCGTCGACGAGGCCACCGCCATGGCCTCCCGAGCGAGCGTGGAGGTGGCCGAAGCGCTCCGCGCCCACGACGGCCGCTACTGGTCCTACGTGTGCGACAGCGGCACCTGCTGTCCCCCCGACGGCACCCCGTACGACCCGCTGAGCAGCCGCGTGGCCGCCGAGGCGACCGTGCGCGGCCTCGTCGCCCTGCCCGACCGCCAGGCCCTCCAGCGCACGATCGCCCCGCTCACCGGCCCCGTACGCCTGGCGATGCGCCGGGCGACGGCCGAGGCGGTCCACGACCTGCGTACGGCCCTGGCCGGCGCCTCCGATCCCGACGCCTTCGCCGGGGCCTTCGTCACACGCGGTCTCGCCCGGGTCCGGGCAGTCCTGACGCGCGCGGCCACCGGCGACCGGCTGGACGACGCCGAAGCCGCCCAGCTGGGCCTCGACCTGTCGGTCATCAGGATCCGCGACGAAGCCTGGACCTTGATGGACGACTCCCACATCGCCCTCTGGAAGGACCTCACCCGCCGCCTGGAGCCCGCCTTCGTCCCCCCGGTGGCGTCCCTCCTGGCCATGGCGAGTTGGCGGGCGGGTGACAGCATCCTGGCCACGATCGCCCTGGAGCGAGCCCTCGCGCTCGACCCCCACTACTCGATGGGCAACCTGCTCATGCACGCCCTGCAGCACCTGCTGCCTCCGGCCGTGCTCAAGGACCGCATGCCCTCACCCGACGAACTCGACGCCGCCATGGGCAAACCACAGTCCTCCTGGCTCACACCCCTCCGCCCCCTGATCGACCACGACCTCGACCCCAATCGGCCCCTTGGCGAGGCACCATGAGGCCCTCACCCGGCCCTCACCAGAGCCGGTCAGCGTGTCACCTACGGCCGCCCCCGGTGCGATCAGCGTTGCGGCGCGCATGCTGGCTACTGGCCTTGAGGGTCACCGTGGAGGCCCTCGCCGGACGCCCGTTGTGCGGAGGGGTGAGGCAGCCGTCAGCCTCGGAGCTGGTTACGAACGGTTCGCGTACCCTCCCGCCGAGCGTCATGGCCCCATGTCACCCGGCGTCAGGAGGCGCCCTGTAAATGCCGCGCCGCCACCCTTGAGTACCTCCGCCTTGTCGCGCCGGACGTGCGGTGCTGGTGACAGTGTCGGGTGACGGGGTCCGTGCGGGCCGGTGACAGCGGTGCTTCTGCCAGGTCACGTCCGTGGACGCAACCTCCTGCTACCCACGTTCGCGGCTGGCGGTGAGGGTTGACCGTGTTCGCCCCGGCCGGCGGTGTGGGTTGACCGTCGCGTTGGGTGGCGTTGGCCGTGTTGGGTGGTGTTGCCGCAGGTCTAGAGTGGTCTAGAGTTGCTCGCCGCCTTCGCGGCGGCGGCGTTCGTTGTAGGCGCGCATGCGGGGCGGGTAGCCCGTCAGTTGCACGTCGTATACCGGTAATGCCAGGTCGCGGGCCACTTTGTGGATCACTGCGGGTGACCCGACACGGCGGCGCGTCCACTCGCCGTCGTCGGCGACGGCGACCGCGGTGGTGTCGGTCGCGAAAGTCTCGGGCTCGACGTAGAACTCAACGCCGCGCCGGGATTTGGCGAAGGCGATGAGCGCTTCGATGTCGGCGTCGGTGGCCTCGCGATCGAACTTCGCGATTTTGTTGCCACGCAGCCGCCGGAGGCCGTAGCGGTCTCGCCATCTCATGAGTCCTTTTTATACCGTCAAACGCTCCGGCGCGTCGGGGAAGATCTCGGGGATACCTCCGGGATTCTCCGGATGCCCACTGTGGGCTCCTGTCGCGCAGTATGGGTAAAGACCGTTCGTCTCACCAGGGAAGAGGCTTGGCCGCTGTGATTCCTTCGCTCCCTGCAGGTGGTGGCAGCACGCCGAGCCGCTTGCGCAGCGCCGCGGAGGACGAGCCTTGCCTCCAGGGTGTCGACGGGGGCGTTCATGTCGAAGCGAGCGAAGTCCGGACAGGCCATGCCCGTGACGCCGGCCGTTCTGGCGGCACGCTTGGCTCGGGTGGGGGTAGGTGTGCCAGCGAAGCAAGCTATGCGGGTGAGGGCAGGTCTACCAGCGCAGTAGGTCGTGTGGGCGAGGTCTGCCAGGCTGATGGGGCCCTCGGGCGTGGGGTGCTCGTACTGGATGTGCGGGCGGGAGGGGCCACGACGCTCGTTGCTCCCCGGTCTGGCAGTGTCGTGGGGCTCGGTCGGGAAGCTGGGCTTGGCCGGGATGCGGGACTTCGTTGTGAGACTGGGCTCGGCAGGGATGTGGGGGGCGGTCGTCTGTCGGGGTGCCGGGGCGATGGTGGGGTGTGGCGGGGTGGGGTGCTCGCTGGTAAGGGATGGCAGGGATGGGGACGACCGGAGTGCCTTCGCCTCCACGTACGGAAAGTAATGAATTCACCACAGTATCGGCGGATGCCGACAGGATGCGGAGGGAGGGAGCGCGGATCTACCCGTCGGCTGACGGTCTCCTCCGCGCGACCATGATGGCCGGAGTACCCACACCTTTGAGACAAGGTCAGCCGCCGGCTGGGCTGCGCGTCACCAACCAGGACCGCGAGCACGTCGTCGAGCATGTCAAAGCCGCCTATGCCGAGGGCCGCTTCGACAAGTTGGAGTTCGACGACAGGCTGGAGCGCGCGATGACGGCGCGCACGCACGGTGATCTCATGCCGATCATGACGGAGCTCTACGGCCCGGATGCCGTGCCGCGTCTGGCGGCGCCGCAGGCCACCGCGCCCCGCTTCCGGGCCGAGCCGGAGAGCAACGAGCGTCTCGGTGCCTCCGCCGCTCACCTGCTCACCCTGCTCGGTTTTCCGATCATCGGGCCGCTCATCCTGATGCTGACGGCCGGCAAGACCTCTCCCCACATCCGCCGTCACTCGGTGGAGGCGCTGAACTTCCAGCTCACGGTCATGGGCGCGTCCATCCTGCTTCCGTTTACGCTCATCGGTGTGGTGCTGGTGCCGGTCATCTGGGTGGTCGCTGTCGTCCTGTCCGTGGTGGCGGGTGTCTCGGCCCTGTCGGGCGGTGACGACTACCGCTACCCGATGACGCTTCGTCTGGTGAAGTAGCCACGCACCGGGTGACTCTCGTCCTGGACGCAGAGTGTCGCCCGGGGAGTGACCCGCCTTCATATGAAGGCGGGTTATCGTCGTGCGAGGCTTCTTCTTCTCGTTGACCCTGGTGAACTGTCGTGCCGCCGTCGTCACATGCACGTCGGGGTGGACGCCGGTTCGGAACCTCTTGCGCCGCTGGAGCGGGCTGAAGCTCGATGGATCTTGCGGAGCTCCTGGGGAGTTATCGGTTCTGCTGGAGTTACCGGACATGTCGGCGATTCCGGCTGGAGTTCCAGGGTTTTCCTGGGTCTGGGTTCCTGGGGGCGTTCAGGGCCGTGAGGTGTTCGGGTAGTTCTCGGGGTCCCTGAGGCTTCCGGAGTTCCGGTCTCGCCGTCTCGGGGTCCTGCTGCCTCGGGATGCCGCTGTTTCGGGGTTCTGTCTCGGGGTTCCGTTGTCTTGGGGTCCCGTTGTCTCGGAGTACCGGTCCTGCAGTCCCGGGGGTTCCGGGGTTTCTGGGTTCACCGAAGTTCGGGAGTGCCCGGGGCTTCCGGGTTCGCGGGGGCTCGTTCGAGGGAGGGCGCCGGGGCTTACACGGTGTGGAGGAAGCCTTCGACGATCTTGTTGAAGGTTTCCGGGTGTTCCATGTTGGGGTAGTGGGCGGTGCCGTCGATGGAGGTGGTGTGGCCGTTGGGGACCGCGTTGGTCAGGCGTTCTGCCATGCCGAGGTGGTCCGGTGAGTCGAGGGCGCCGTTGACGGCCAGGACGGGGACGGTGATCGAGGCGAGGCGTTCCCAGGTATCGGTCACGGGGATGAGATGGTTGGGTTCGCCGGCGTGGTGCTTGGTCATGGTGTCCCTGGCCATGGTGCGCAGGCGGTTCGCGACCTGGCGGTCGACGTCGTCCAGGCTGCGGTGCGGGCCGGCCGCGAAGAGCATGAAGCCTTGGATCGAGGCGTCGAGGTCGCCGGCGCCCATCGCGGCGTGCCATGTGGCCGTGGCACGGGTGGTCCAGGGATCGGTGAAGTACGGCTCGCTCGTGCCCGCACCGCTGACGACGACCGCGCTGACGAGGTCGGGATGTTCGAGCGCGGTGTCGATCGCGAGGCTTCCTCCCATCGAGAGGCCCACCAGGATCGCTGGCCCGGTGTCGAGGTGGCGCAGCAGGGCGGCGAGGTCGTCGGTGAGCCGGTAGGGCGCGGTGGCGTTGGCGGATCGGCCGTGGCCGCGTGCGTCCGGCACGATGACGCGGTGTCCGGCGGCGAAGGCCGGGATCTGGTCGTCCCACATCCGGTGGTCCAGGAACCCGCCATGCAGCAGTACGACGGGCCGGCCGCTGCCGATGTCAAGCCAGAACAGGTCATTCATGACAACTAGGGTGTCATTCTCGCGTCAGGATGGCAACTGAGGTGTCAATTTCGTACGTGAGCATGGCAACTGAGGTGTCATCATGAGGGGGTGGGTGACACAGATCTCGACTCCGCCTCCGGGGACCTGGCCGACCGGCTCAACGAGGTGTTCGACCTCGTGGGGCCGCTCTACCGGCGGGCCTATCGCAAGGTGGAGCAGGAGGCGCCCATCGAGGGGCTGTCGGTCGGGGTTCGGGCGGTGCTCAACATGCTGCGCGAACACGGGCCCATGACCGTCCCGCAGATGGGTCGGGCGCAGGCGCTGAGTCGGCAGTTCGTACAGCGCATGAGCAATGAAGCGGCGGCGCGGGGGCTGGTGGAGTTCGTCGCCAACCCCGCGCACAAGCGGTCCTCGCTGGTTCAGTTGACCGCGGCGGGCCGGGACGCGATCACCGCCGTGAACGATCGCGAGCGCGCGATGCTGGAGCCGGTCACCGGTCACGTGACCGGTGAGGATGTCGACGCCTGTCTCCGCGTGCTGTCCAGCCTTCTCCGGCTCCTCGACGACGTGGAGGTGGACTGACGCCCGCGGCTGTGAGGGCGTCAGGTGAGGTGGGAGGTGGGCTGACGCCCGGCATGTCGTGCGTCAGGTACGGGGAAGTGGGCTGATGTTCGGCCATCGTGCGTCAGGTGGCGAGGACCTCGTACTTGACCCTCATGACCCCGGCGTTCAGGTTGCCGATTTTGGCGAAGGCGGCGCGTGAGAGGTCGAGGCAGCGGCCGCCGATGTACGGGCCGCGGTCGTTGATGCGGACCGTGACCGACTTCCCGGTGACCGGGTTCGTGACCCGTACCTTGCTGCCGAGGCGGAGCGTCTTGTGCGCTGCGGTCATGGCTGACGGGTTGAAGCGCTCGCCGCTGGCTGTCATCTGGCTCTCGTGGTAATACGAGGCGCCGCACGAGCCCGACGAGACGACGCGGACCTTGGGCTTGGCCTTCTTCGGCGTAGGCGTGGGCGTGGGCGTGGGCGTGGCCGCGGGTGCCTTGGTGGCGGGCTTCGGGGTGGTGGAGACCTTGGGTGTCGGGGTGGTCTCGGGCTGGGGTTCCGTCGTGGTCTCGGGTGGGGGTTCCGTCGTGGTCCCGGTGGGGGAGGTCGACGGATGTGCGGCGACGAGCAGGGCGGCGGTGCCTCCGTCGGCGTCCTGCTGCGAGAACGCCCAGGCGGTGGCGGCGACGGCGATGGTGACGCCGCCCGCGGCGATGGCGGTCCAGCGGCGCTTGCCGGAGTTCTTGCGGGTGGGGGTGGAATGCTGGCCCAAGGTCGACCACGGTCCTCGTCGGAATCGGTGGCCGTACGGGTGAGTGGCGGGGGTGCGTCGGCCGGGGGAACGCGGGGACGGGGGTGTCCCCTGTGACGTCGATGCACTTTAGTCACCAAAAGCCGACAAAGGCATATTAAACGGACATTAAGAGATATATGTCACGAGCGTGTGGCCGTACGAAGGCGGCCCGCGACCGGTGACATGGGGACGGGGGCCGCGAGGCGGGCTCTACGAAGGGGCGATGGGTGGTGCCCGCCCCACGAAGGGGCGATCGTACGGAAGCGGGCGCCCCAGCGGCGGGGTGGGGGTCTCTCCCCCCGAGAAGGTCAGACGAGGGCGCGTGGGGGCTGGATGTGGGTCAGGTCCAGGCCCAGGAGGTCGGCGGTGGCGCGGAGGTCGGCGGCGCGGTGGCCGGTGCCGAGGGCCCAGTGGTGGGAGATGCCCGAGGCGCTCCACGCGTCCGTCCATTCGCCGGGGTCGCAGCCGAAGTCCACCCGGGAGGTGGTGTTGCCGATCCGCAGCAGCGGCCCGTCCACGACCTCGCCCTCCGAGACGACGAACCCGTAGCCGCCGTCCCGCGCCTGGCGCAGCCCGAAGACGGTGACCGGGCCGTGCCGGACGTCGAACTCGACCGACACGCCCCACCCCCGCTTGCCGTGGTAGACGCCGAGCCCGCGCAGCAGCGGCTTGCGGGCGCTGATCGCCAGGTGGGCGGGCCCGTCGTGGCCCATCTCGACGTGGCCGCGGTGGAAGTCGAGCGCCTGCAGTTCGGTGAAGGAGCCGCCGGCCCCGAGCCGGTCCATGATGAGCATGGCCAGGCTGGTGCGCAGCTCGTACTCGCCGGCGGCCGGGACGCCGCGGGCGGTGAGCAGGGACGAGCCGAGGATCATGCCCGCGCCGAGCCGTTCGTGGATCTCGCCGTCGAGGCCGCGGTGGTAGTAGGCGAGGCTGTCCAGCTCGAAGTCGTCGACCAGCCGGTCCAGGCCGACGGACACGCGGGCCGCCCACGCCAGGTCCTCGCCGTCGACGGAGGCGTCCAGCTCGAACACCTCGCGGGCGAGCTCGACGCGGGCCTCCGCCTCGCCGTCGGTGACCTTCTCGACGCGGACCCGCAGGTCGTCGAACTCCAGCACCTCGACGTGCCCGCCGAGGTTCGCGGTGACCAGGGTGAGGTCGGTGGCGACGTCCAGCATGCCGGGGTAGAGGTGGCCCATGAGGCCGTGCCGGCCCCGGCGCAGCGCGGCGCGCACCCCGGCCGCCCGCACCCAGCGGCCGATCTTCTCCCATGCGCGCTCGTCCTCCAGGTAGCCCGAGACCGAGCGGAACGGGATGCCGAGCCGGGTGAACGCGTTGGCCATCTCCGGCAGCGGGCACGCGCCGCAGTAGGCGAGCCACTGGCCGGTGTCGAAGGTGGCGTGGTCCATCGACTCGGTCGGCTGCAGGTTGATCAGCAGCATCGGGGCGCCGCTGCGCTGCGCGATCGGGGCCAGCATGGTGGCCGTCATGTACGTGGTGAGGAAGCCGACGATGAGGTCACAGTCGGCGGCCCTGAGTTTCTCGGCCGCGGCCGCGCCTTCCTGGGCGTCCGAGATGAAGCCGACGTCGACGATCTCGGCGTCGAACGCGCCCATCCGCTCCGACACGCGCGCGGCCGAGCGCTGGAGCTGGGGGAGGAGGTCGGGGAACTGCGGCCAGTAGGCTCCCAGCCCTCCGGCGACCAGTCCCACCTTGACGCGCGGCGGGGTGATGCGCGTGAACGTGCTCATGCGAGCCTCCTTCGTTGACGGACTTCGACCTCGCCGCCGGTGCGGAAGCGGTAGCCGTGCTCGCGGCCCGGCTTCAGGCCCTTGGCGTCGATGTGGGCGGAGCCGCCGGGCCCGGGGGAAGAACGTCGCGAGGGGCGGTGCATCCTGCTTCCTGAGGTGGGGCGAACGCCCTCACTTTGTAGCAAGATGCAAACGTTTTAACAAGGAGCGAGTTAAAAGTAACAGCTCATCGCGTTATAACTGGGCCACCTCGACCCGTGGATGGTGGTCGCGGAGCCGCTGGAGGAGGTCGGCGGGGGCGTTCGCGTCGACCACGACCACGTCGAAGTCGTCCAGCGGGGCCACCCGGTGGAGCGCGACCCGGGCCAGCTTGGAGCCGTCGACGGCCAGGATGCGCCGGGTGGCCGAGCGCAGCATCGCCCGCTTGACCAGCACGATCTCCTGCTCCTGGTGGAAGGCGTAGCTCTCGGAGATGGCCGAGGTGGAGACCACCACCACGTCGGTGCTCACCGCCGCCACGGCGTCGACGCAGCCGAGACCGAGAAAAGAGTCATGGGTCGCGTGATATTCGCCGCCGAGCGCGATGAGCCGGATGTCGGGGTGGCCGGCCAGGCGCCTGATGGCCTCCAGGAAGTTGGTCACCACGGTCAGCGGCGCCAGCTCGGGGAGCTGGCGGGCCACCGCGAGCGCCGTGGTGGAGTCGTCGAGCATGACCGAGCTGCCCGGTTCGATCATGCCGGCCACCACGCGGGCGATGGCGTCCTTCTCCGCCGTGTGGGCCTTGAGCCGGTAGGCGATGTTGCTCTCCCACACGTTGCTCGCCTGGGCCGTGGCCCCGCCGCGGACCTTGCGCACCATGCCCTGGCGCTCGAGCTCGTCGAGGTCGCGATGGACGGTCATCACGCTGATGCCGAAGCTCTCGGCGAGCTCGGTCACGGAGACGGAGCCCTGCCGCACGATGTGCTCGGCCATGCCCTGCCATCGCGCCGACCTGCTGGAGGTGTGGGGCCGCGGTTTCACCTGAGTCTCCACCTGCTCGGAGGGCTGCGAATTCTACTCTTGACACCCATCTTGGGCGACTCGTAGTCTCCCGGCATCTCACAAATTTAACAAGTTTGATTGCGAAGTTAACAAACTCTTCCTTGGGAGGTGGCGCGATGAGTGCCGTCCGGACCGCCGGCGCGGAGGTCGTCGGGGCCCTGACCTCCGGGTTTGTCAGCGCCGCCATTAAAACGTTCGCATCGCCATCCGTCCGGAACGCGCATCCGCACGACCGGATTCTCCCGGGGGATCACACCTTCCGCACGACCGAGGAGAGACAATGACCGACCTGCTGCGCGAGGCCCGGCTGAGCCGGGGCCAGTTCCTGCGCATGATGGGCGGCCTGGCCGCCGCCACGCTCGCCACCGCCTGCTCGACGCGGCCCGAGACCACGGTCACGACAGGCGGCCAGAGCACCACCGAGCTCAAGTTCATCGGCGTGTCCGACCAGAAGGCGCCCATGGACAAGCTCGTGGCCGCCTACCAGAAGGTCCAGCCGTCGGTCCGGATCACTCCCTCGTACGCCCCCACCGACCAGGTGCAGACGTCCGTGCGCACCCAGCTCGGCGCCGGGAACGCGCCCGACCTGTACGTCGTGTACCCCGGCAACGGCAGCGCGATGTCGATGAGCCAGATCGCCCAGGCCGGGCTGCTGGCCGACCTGTCGGCCCAGGCGTGGACGCAGACCATCCCCACCGGCTTCAAGCCCGCCTTGCAGCTCGACGGCAAGACCTACATCTACTCGGCGGGCTCGTCGGTCATCGGGGCGGTCTACAACAAGAAGGCGTTCCAGAAGGCCGGCGTCGAGGAGCCGCCCACCACCTGGAGTGAGTTCCTGTCGGTCTGCGACAAGCTGAAGAAGGCCGGCGTGGTGCCCATCGCGCTCGGCGCGCAGACCCCGTGGGTCACCCAGCTCATCACCTACGCGCTGGTGCCCTCCACCGTCTACGCCAAGGACCCGACCTTCGACGACAAGCAGCTCGCCGGGCAGGCCACGTTCGCCGACTCCGGCTGGCGCCAGGCCATGGAGATGTACCTGGAGCTGCAGAAGCGCGGCTTCTTCAACGACAACCCCAACGGCACCACGTTCGAGCAGCAGACCTCCATGGTCGCCTCGGGCAAGGCCGCCATGGCGATCCAGGTGTCGGCCGTGCTGCCCGACTTCCGCAAGGCCGCCTCGACGCCCGACGACCTGTCGATGTTCCCGCTGCCGGGCGCCGACCAGGCGGCCGAGGTGTGGATCCCGGCGGGGGTCGTGGTCGGGCTCGGCGCGAGCGCCAAGGGCCGGAACGTCGAGCAGGCCAAGGCGTTCATCGACTTCCTCGGCAAGCAGGAGAACATCAACGCCTGGGCCGAGGCGATCGCCGCCATCCCGCTCACCCAGGACGCCTCCTCCAAGATCGACCCGGCGGTCGAGTCGTTCCTGCCGTTCACCAAGGACCGCGCGGTGCCGTTCATGGACCAGCGCTGGCCCAACGCCGAGGTGCAGCCGGTGCACTTCGCGGTGATCCAGGAGCTGCTGGCCGGCAAGTCGACGATCGACGAGGCGCTGAAGAAGATGGACGAGGCGTACCGGAAGTGACCCCCCTGATCGCCCGCGTCACGGGGCGGCGGGTCAGCGCCGACGCCCCGCCCTGGCTCTTCGCCGTGCCCGCGCTCGTGGTGTACGCGCTGGTCGTGCTCTACCCGGCGGCGAGCGGCGTGGTCTACGCCTTCACCGACTGGAGCGGGATCGGCCAGGACAGGTCCTTCGTGGGCCTGGCCAACTTCCGCGCCCTGCTCGGCGACGACCAGGCGCTCGGCTCCATCGGCAACACGTTGCTGCTCACCGTGGCCATCGTGGTCGTGCAGAACGTCGTCGGCCTGCTGCTGGCCCTCGGCGTGCACGCGAAGCTGAAGAGCCGGGCGCTGCTCCGGGTGATCTTCTTCGCGCCGGTCGTGGTCAGCCCGGTCATGGTGGCGTTCCTGTGGAAGTACATCTACAACCCCGACCCGTCCGCCGGGCTCAACGGCCTGCTCGGGCTGCGCGTCGACTGGCTCGGCGACCCGTCGGTGGCGCTCTGGTCGATCGCCGGCATGGTCGTGTGGCAGTACGCCGGATACTCCATGGTCATCTTCCTGGCCGGGCTGGAGGGCGTCCCCAAGGAGCTCCACGAGGCCGCCATGATCGACGGCGCGGGCACCTGGCAGCGGTTCCGGTACGTCACCTGGCCGCTGCTCGCCCCGGCCGTGACGATCAACCTCATGCTGTCGACGATCGGCGGGCTCAAGCTGTTCGACCAGGTCTTCGCCGCGACCAACGGCGGCCCCGGCTACGCCACGGAGACGCTTTCCACGGTGCTCTACAAGCAGGCGTTCGTGTTCGGCAAGTTCGGCTACAGCACCGCGATCGCGCTGGTGCTCGCCCTGTTCGTGGCGGCCGTCTCGCTCGTCCAGGTCTACTACCTGCGCAACCGGGAGGTGACGGTGTGAGAAGGACCTTCCTCCTCGAACTCGTCATGATCGCGGTGGCGGTCGCCTTCATGTTCCCCGTCTACACGCTGGTCTCGCTGTCGCTGAAGAACCCGGCGCAGATCTCGCAGGCGCCGCTGGCCCTGCCGAACCCGCCCACATCCGACAACTTCGCCAGCGCGTGGACCGCCGCGGCGCTCGGCCCGTCGCTGATGAACAGCACGGTCATCACGGTCGTCAGCCTGCTGGCGCTCATCGCGCTCGGCTCGTTCGCGTCGTACTTCCTGGCCCGGGTGAAGACGCGCCTCGGGTACGGGCTCTACATCCTCTTCCTGCTAGGCATCGTGCTGCCGTTCCAGCTCGGCATGATCCCGCTCTACCAGCTGGTCACCGACCTCGGCCTGATCGGCACGCACGCCGGGATGATCCTCTTCTACACCGGCATCCAGCTGCCGTTCACGGTCTTCCTCTACACCGGCTTCATCCGGGCGCTGCCCCGCGAGTACGCCAGCGCCGCCCAGATCGACGGCGCCTCGCACCTGGTGGCGTTCACCCGGGTCGTCTTCCCGCTGCTGCGCCCCATCACCGGCACGGTGCTGATCCTCAACGCGGTCTTCATCTGGAACGACTTCTTCACGCCGCTCATCTACCTCGGCGGCTCCGGCTTCGAGACGGTCCCGGTCAGCGTCTTCGCCTACGTCGGCCAGTACGTCTCCCAGCACGGCCTGGTCTTCGCCGGCCTGGTGCTGGGCGCGCTGCCGATCGTCCTGGTGTTCCTGGTGCTGCAGCGTTACGTCATCAAGGGCTTCGCGAGCGGACTCAAGGGGTGAACGTCTTCGACCTGTTGCGCGAGCCGCCCCGGGAGTTCTCCCCGGCGGCCATCTGGTGGTGGAGCGGGGAGCCGCTGCGCCGCGACCGGCTGCGCTGGCAGCTGGAACGCCTGGTCGCGGGCGGGGTGCACAACCTGGTGATCCTCAACCTGGCGCCCTCGGGCCCGATGTTCGGCGCGGACGCCGACGACCCGCCGTTCATGTCGGAGGCGTGGTGGGAGCTGCTCGACGGGGTCTGCGCCGACGCCGCCGAGCTGGGCGCCCGCCTGTGGTTCTACGACCAGCTCGGCTTCTCCGGTGCCGACCTGCAGGCGCGCCTGGTGGCGGAGCGGCCGGAGTTCGCGGGCCGGTGGCTGGCCCCCGACGGCTCCGTCCACTCCCGCGGCTTCGACTACCTGTCTCCCGAGGCGTGCGCGGTGCTGATCGACCGGGTCCACGGCGAGTTCGAGCGGCGGGTGGGCCACTGGTTCGGCACGGTGATCGCCGGGTCCTTCCAGGACGAGCTGCCCACCCTGCCCACCTGGTCCGCGCGCTTCGCCGAGGAGCACCTGGCCCGGCGCGGGAAGCCGTTCACGCTGGACGACCCTGACTGGCTGGCCTACCAGCGCACCCGCGCCGAGCTGGCCGAAGAGGCGTTCTTCCGCCCGCTGGCGCGCTGGCACGAGCGGCACGGCCTGCTGGGCGGCTGCGACCAGCAGGACCCCGCCCGCGCCGGGCACCCGGTGGCGGGCGTGGAACTGTACGCGGACTACGCGGCCACCCACCGCTGGTTCGGCGCGCCGGGTTCCGACCACCACGGCGACGCCCGGCTGCACTCCTCGCTCGCCCACCTGTACGGCAGGCCGCGCACCTGGATCGAGGCCTTCCACTCCAGCGGGTGGGGCGGCACGCTGGAGGAGACCTTCGACTGGCTGCTGCCCTGGCTGCGGGCCGGCGCCACTCTCTACAACCCGCACGCCGTCTACTACACGACCAGGCGCGGCTGGTGGGAGTGGGCGCCGCCGTCCACCGACTGGCGTCAGCCCTACTGGCGGCACCACCGCGTCTTCGCCGACGCGGTCGCCCGCCTGTGCGCGGTGCTGTCGCAGGGCCGGCACGCCTGCGACGTGGCCGTGCTGCTGCCCACCGCCACGGCCCAGGCCGGCACCGGTCTCGGGCCCGCGGACGCGGCCGCCGCCAGGGCCGACGAGGTCTACCGGGAGCTCGTCGGCGACATGGCGTGGTTCGCCACCCGGCCCGGCGTGCTGGACCGGCTCGGGCTCGACGCCGACGTCATCGACGAGGACTCGGTGCGCCGGGCGGTCGTGACGGACGGGCGGCTGGCCGTGTCCACGGAGGCCTACCGGGCGATCATCCTGCCCGCCGTCACGGAGCTGGACGACGACGTGGCCGCCAGGCTCGCCGAGTTCGCCGCCTCCGGCGGCCTGCTCGTCGCCGTGGGCGCACCGCCCCAGGCCCCCTCCCTGCGCGCCCTGTCCGCGTCGGGGGGCTCGTTGCGGTACGTCGAGTCGGCCGCCCGGCTGGGGGAGGCGCTGGGCGGTCTGACGCGCCGGGTGGAGGCGCCGGTCCCGGCGCTGGTGCGCGAGGTCGGTGACACCACGCTGGTGTTCCTGACGGCGGCGCATCCCATGGCCAGCAGGATCAGCGTGGGCCGGCCCGAGGAACGCGGCGTGGACCTCGGCTGGCTCGACGCGGTCATCGACTTCGACCCCGCCAGGTACGCCCGCGACATGCGGATCACCGTGAGGGGCGTGTCGGGCACGCCGCTGCTGGCCCGGCTCTTCGACGGCGGCGAGCCCCGGCCGCTGCCGCACACCCGGACCGGCGACGCCGTCGAGGTCGTGGTGCCGTTCGACGACGGCCCGGCGGCGCTGCTGGTGTTCGACGGCACCCCGGCCGAGCCCGCGCCGGTCGCGCCCCCGTACCCGGTCGAGACCGACCTCGGGGACGAGTGGGACGTCGAGCTCGTCCCCACCCTGGACGACACCTGGGGCGACTTCGGCGGCGGCGCGACGGTCGAGCGCTGGACGCTGCGCACCCCGGACGGGGAGCCGGCGCACGTCACCTTCGGCCCCCGGGGCGAGCAGCGGGTCGGCGACGGCCCGTGGACCCCGTCGGTCTGGTCGGCCTCCCGCGGGCTGCGCAAGGACCCCGTGCACCGGGACGCGCTCGGACCCAAGGGCCGGGTGCCGGCCGAGTTCCTGGCCTTCGGCCGGGTCCAGGCCGGGCAGGAGGCCCGCTTCCGCACCCTGCTCACCGTGCCGCCCGGCCCGCCCGTCCGGCTCGCGGCCGGCGCGGGCGCGGCGAAGACCCTCCGGCTCGACGGCGAGCCGGTCCCGCTGGACGACAGCGGCTACGCCGCCGTGACGCGGGCGCCCGTCCCGCCCGGCGAACACCTGCTGGAGCTGCGGCTGGTGCCGGACGAGGAGGCCGACCTGCGCGCCTACGTCTGCCTGGTGGCCGACCCCGCCGACGCCGCCCGCCCGGAGTGGATCGCGGGCACGCCGCTGGAGACCACCGTGCGGCTCGGCGCCGGACCGTACGAACCGTTGCAGGTGGCCTCCACCGCGTCGTGCCGGGTGCTGGTCAACGGGCGGGAGGCGGGCAGGCAGGGCGGCTTCGACCCGTACGCGGAGGCGGACATCCCCCGGGTGCGCCGCTACGACGTCACGCACCTGCTGCACCCGGGCGGCAACACCATCCGCGTCGAGTCGGACGGCTGGGTGCTGGTGGACGGGCCGGCGGTGTCCGGCCCCGGATGGTCAGGGGACGTCCGGGTCCGGCGCCGCCAGTACGGCGACCAGGCCGCGCTCCACCTGCGGCGCCGCCCGCACCCGCTGCCCGACACCGGCTGGCTCGGCGACGGGCCCGTCGCGCCGCGGGCCGGCTTCGCCGTGCCGGGCGCGGCCCCGCGCACCGAGGTCTTCGTGGTGGACGCGCCGCCGGGCGCGCACGACGTCGAGGTCGAGGCCGCCGGCCCGGTACGGGTGCGCTGGACCGATCAGGGCACCGTCGAGCTGCACGTCGACACGGCGCCCGGGGCGCAGGGAGGGGCCGCGTTCACCGGGCCGGTGCGGTTCGCCTGCGGCCCCGGGCGGATGCGGCTGGGCGACTGGGAGGAACGCGGCCTGGCCGGCTACAGCGGCGGCGTCCGCTACCGCACCACCGTCACGGCGCGCGCCGGGGCGGGCCTGCTCGACCTGGGCAGGGTCAGGGGCACCGCGGAGGTCACGGTCAACGGGCGGCCGTGCGGGATCCGGGTGTGCTCGCCGTACGTGTTCGACGTCGGCCTGGACGACGGCGAGAACGTGGTGGAGATCCTCGTCCTCGGCACGCTGGGGCCGTATCTGGACGAGGTGAGCCCCACCCACTTCGTCTTCGCCGGCCAGCGCGTCTCCGGCCTGCTGGGGCCGGTGCGGCTGCGCACTAGACCATGAGGGAGCGGACCGTCTCGACGGTGTCGGCGTCGGCGGCGCGCTTGTCGGGACGGTAGCGCAGCACCCGGGCGAAGCGCAGGGCCATGCCGCCCGGATAGCGGGGGGAGCGCTGCACGCCGTCGAAGGCGATCTCCACCACCAGCTCGGGGCGGACCTGCACGGTCCACTCCGTCGTGGGGCCCTCGGCGAGCTCCAGGAAACGCTCCGTCTGCCAGGCGAGCAGCTCGTCGGTCAGCCCCTTGAAGGTTTTGCCGAGCATGACGAACCCGCCCGTCTCGGGGTCGCGGGCGCCGAGATGGAGGTTGGACAGCTTGCCCTCGCGGCGGCCGTGGCCCCACTCGGCGGCCAGCACCACCAGGTCGAGGGTGTGGCGCGGCTTGACCTTGATCCAGCCCGCGCCGCGCCGGCCGGCCGCGTAGGGGGACGCCAGCGCCTTGACCACCAGCCCCTCGTGGCCGGCCCGCACCACCTCGGCGAAGAACCGCTCGGCCGCCGCCACGTCGTCGGTGACCAGGCGCGGGGTCAGCAGCGGTGCGGGGACGGCCGCGGCCAGCGCCTCCTGGCGGTCGGCGTACGGGAGATCGAGCAGGTCGGCGCCGTCGACCCGGAGCGCGTCGAAGAAGAAGACGCTCAGCGGTGTCTCGGCGCGCAGGCGGTCGATGTCGATCTTGCTGCCGGTGCGGGCGGCCGTCACCTGGAACGGGTGCGGGCGGCCGTCGGGGCGCAGCGCGATCACCTCGCCGTCGAGCACCGCCTCGCGCACCTGGAGGCCCAGCACCGCCTGCACCAGCTCGGGGACCCGGGAGGTGATGTCGTCGAGCGTACGGGTGAAGACCCTGACCTCCGAGCCGGAGCGGTGGGCCTGGACGCGGATGCCGTCGAGCTTCCACTCCAGCGCGGCGGGGGCGCCCGCCTTGGCCAGCGCGGCGGCGACGCCGGGGGCGCTGCCGGCGAGCATGGGCGAGACCGGGCGGCCCACCTCCAGCCGGAACGCCTTGAGACTCGGCACGCCACCCGACAGCGCGGCCGCGCCGACGGCCGGCAGCCAGCCGCGGAGCGTGAGCGCCCGGCGGACGTCGGCCGACGGCGCCCCGGACGCCTTGGCCACCGCCTCGATCATCACGCCGTCGAGCGCGCCCTGCCGGAGCTCGCCGCTGAGCAGCTTGAGCATGAACGCCTGCTCCTGGCTGGTCAGCCCGGCGAACAGCTCGTGCACCAGCGCCTTGCGGGCCGCCTGGGAGCCCTGGCCGGACACCGATTTGATCTTGGTGAGCAGGGAGTCGACGTCGGTCAGCGTGGCGGTCGCGACGAGCTTCGGGCCGGGCAGCTCCTGCAGGGAGCGCCAGCCCACGCCGATCTGGCGCTGCGGCAGCTCACCCGACAGATAGGAGATGGCGATCTCCGCCTCGGCGGGGCCGACCCGGCCGAGCAGCTCGGCCAGATGACCGATCTTCCCCAGCCGCGCGGGCGTGCGCGCCACCGCCTCGGACACCCGGACCACGTCGATCAGCAGCACACCGCTATCGTGCCTCACCTCCACGACATTTCCGCAATCCCCGCGATCGGGCCTGCCGGAAAAGCGGGTGGCGGGCGGCAAGAAAAGACCGCCCCGCCCCGGAAGGGACGGGGCGGGAGACGTCAGCGGACGCCGAGCAGGTCCACGACGAAGATGAGGGTCTCGCCGGGCTTGATGCGCGCGCCCGCACCGGCGTTCCCGTAACCCAGGTGCGGCGGGATGACGAGCTTGCGGCGCCCGCCCACCTTCATGCCGGCGACGCCCTGGTCCCAGCCCGCGATCACGCGCCCGGCGCCCAGCGGGAACTCGAACGCCTGGCCGCGGTTCCACGACGCGTCGAACTCCTCGCCGGTGGAGAAGGCGACGCCGACGTAGTGGACGCTGACCTGGTGGCCGGGCTTGGCCTCGGGGCCGTCACCGACGGTGATGTCCTCGATCTCCAGGTCGGCGGGCGGGTTGCCGCCAGGGAAGTCGATCTCCGGCTTCGAGAGTGCCACGAAGTGCTCCTGTTGACGATGGCAATGAACCCGACGACTCTACGCGCTCGGGATAAGGTCAGCTCTCGTGACGGCCCCGACTCCTGACGCGATCCTGCTCGGCGGGCGTGTGGCCGTGGTCGCCGGGGCGGCGCGCGGGGTGGGCCGGGCGATCGCGGAGGCGCTCGCCGGGTTCGGGGCCCGGGTCGCCGCGTGCGACCGCGACCGGCCGGTGGGCGATCTGGCGATGACGGTGAGGCCGGGCGACCCGATGGCGGCGGAGGTGTTCGCGCAGGCGGTGGCCGACCGGTGGGGCCGGGTGGACGTGCTGGTGACGGGCGCCGGCGGGTCGTTCGCGGCGCCGTTCGACGAGCTGGCCGCGCGCGACGAGCAGGCGCTGACCGACGAGAACTTCGGCCAGGTCACGGCGCTGATCCGGCGGATGCTGCCGCTCATGCACGCGGGCGGTGCGATCATCAACGTCAGCTCGGGCGAGGCCCGGCGGGCGGCCCCCGGGCTGGCGGTGTACGGGGCGATGAAGGCGGCCCTGGAGAGCCTGACCGCGACGCTGGCCGTGGAGCTGGGGCCGCGCGGCATCCGGGTCAACGCGATCGCGCTCGGCGAACTGCCGGCGGGCGGCGAGGAGCCCGCGGGCGCGCAGGACGCGGCCGCGGTGGCGGTCTTCCTGGCCGGCGACCTCGCCAGGTCGGTCACCGGCACGACGGTGCGGGTGACCGCCCGCCGCTGATCACCAGCTGGTGTGGACGGGCATGCCCTCCGAGTAGCCGGAGGAGCTCTGCACGCCGACGACCGCGCGCTCGTGGAACTCCTCCAGGGTGGTCGCGCCCGCGTACGTGCACGAGGAGCGGAGCCCTGCCACGATCGCGTCGATCTGGTCCTCCACGCTGGGCCGGCGCGGGTCCAGATACATCCGCGAGGTGGAGACCCCCTCCTCGAACAGCGCCTTCCTGGCCCGGTCGAACGGGCTGTCCTCGGCGGTGCGCAGCCGGACGGCGCGCGCGGAGGCCATCCCGAAGTTCTCCTTGTAGGTGCGCCCGTCGGCGTCGGTGTGGGCGTCGCCCGGCGACTCGTACGTGCCGGCGAACCAGGAGCCGATCATCACGTTGGCCGCCCCGGCCGCCAGGGCCAGCGCCACGTCGCGCGGGTGGCGGACGCCGCCGTCGGCCCACACGTGCCGGCCGAGCCTGCGCGCCTCGGCTGCGCACTCCAGCACGGCGGAGAACTGCGGCCGGCCCACCCCGGTCATCATCCTGGTCGTGCACATGGCGCCCGGCCCGACGCCCACCTTGACGATGTCGGCGCCCGCCTCGACCAGGTCGCGCACGCCTGCGGCGGTGACCACGTTGCCGGCCGCGACGGGCACGGCCGGGTCGAGCGCGCGCACGGCCCGCAGCGCGGTGGCCATCTTCTCCTGGTGCCCGTGCGCGGTGTCGACGACCAGGCAGTCGACGCCGGTCTCCAGCAGCTCCTTGGCCTTGGCCGCCACGTCGCCGTTGACCCCGACGGCCGCGGCGATGCGCAGCCTCCCGCGGTCGTCCACGGCCGGCTGGTAGAGGGTGGCGCGCAGCGCGCCGGTACGGGTGAGGATGCCGACCAGGGCGCCCGCCTCGTCCACGATGGGCGCCAGCCGGTGGCGTCCGTCGTGCAGCCGGTCGAACGCCTCGCGCGGGGCGAGGCCGGCGGGCAGCGTGAGCAGCTCGCTGGACATCACCTGCGCGAGCTGGGTGTACATGTCGACGCCCTGGCAGTCGGCCTCCGTCACCACGCCGACCGGGCGGTTCTCCCAGTCGACGACGATGACGGCGCCGTGCGCGCGCTTGGGCAGCAGTTGCAGCGCCTCGCCGACGGTGTCGTGCGGGGTGAGCACGAGCGGCGTGTCGTGCACGAGGTCGCGCTTCTTCACCCAGTCGACCACGTCGGCGACCACGTCGAACGGGATGTCCTGCGGGATGACCACGATGCCGCCGCGCCGGGCGACGGTCTCGGCCATGCGCCGCCCGGCGACCGCCGTCATGTTGGCCACGACGATCGGGATCGTGGTGCCGGTGCCGTCGTGCGTGGACAGGTCGACCTCGAGCCGTGACCCGACCGAGGAGCGCGACGGGGTCATGAACACGTCGCTGTAGGTCAGGTCGTAGGGCGGAGCCATGCCGTTGAGAAATTTCACGTTGATCCATCTTATGAGGTGAATGCTTCCACCTAGGATTTCCCCCTTTCTCGGGGGCTTATGATCGGCGCGGATGCATATGGGGGAGGGAGGGCGTGTGGACGTCACCGAGCGGGGCGAAATGATCGTCGTCGGTTTCGCAGTGCGCACCACGAACGCCGACGAGATGGACCACGCGCGGGCGAAGCTGCCGGCGCTGTGGCAGCGAGCCGGCGCTCCGGGGGCTTTCGCGCACCTGCCCAACCGGGTCGACGAGAATCTGTACGCGGTGCTGACCGACTACGAGAGCGACCACCACGGCGCCTACACGCAGATCGTCGGCACCGCGGTGCGCACGGTGCCGCGGCTGCCGGAGGGCATGGTGGCGGTGCGGGTGCCGGCGGCCACCACGCTCCGGCTGGAGGCGCGCGGCCCGATGCCGCAGGCGCTGATCGAGGCCTGGCAGCGGGTGTGGAAGCACACCGAGTCGGGCGGCACCCCCTCCCGGGCCTTCACCACCGACCTGGAGGTGCACCACCCGGGCGGGGTGGACCTCTACGTGGCGGTCTAGACCCCGAGCGCGGCGGCGGCGGCCTCGACCGCCGTCGGCTTGACCTCCTCGATGGGCAGGTCGGCGTACTCGACCGAGCAGTCGGCCATGCCGCCCAGCGCGATCGTCGCCCGGACACGCTGGGTGGTGGTGAGGCCGTCGCCGAGCAGCAGGGCGATGAGCCGCTGCCGCCATTCCATCATGCGGTTGCCCAGGTCGAGGTAGGACAGCACGGACAGTTCGCGCACCATCATGACGATCACCTCGCGGTGCCGCCAGATCAGGTCGAAGTAGTCGCCCAGGAGCGCGCGCGGGTCGCCGCCGGGCTTCCGGCTGGACACGAACCGCTCCATGTCGTCGAGGAGCGGCTGGACGATGCTGCGCACCAGGTCGTCGCGTGAGGTGAAGTGGTAGTAGAGAGCCGGTTTGGTGATGCCGAGCCGGTCGGAGATCTGGCGCAGGCTGGTGTTCTGCACGCCTTGGCGCGCGAACAGCTCGCGCGCCACCGCCTGGATGCGCGCCCTGGTGTCACTCGGCCTGGCCATGGAGAGATCCTATTCCTTACCTACCGTTAAGTAATCCCGCCTGCTAGCCTGAGTTTTACCATCCGGTAAGTAAGGAGGATCCCCATGCGCGTCCTCGTCTCAGGCGCCAGCGTCGCCGGCCCCGTGCTGGCCTACTGGCTCACCCGCTACGGGTTCACGGTCACGGTCGTCGAACGCGCCCCCGCGCTGCGCAAGACCGGCGGCCACGCGGTCGACCTGTTCCGCCCCGCCGTCGACATCGCCGCCAAGATGGGCGTGCTCGACCAGGTCAGAGCCAGGAGAACCGGCACCGATTCACTGACCTTCCATGTCCCCGGCCGGTCCCGCCCGGTGCGGATGCGCACCGGGAAGCTCATCGCCGCGGTCTCGGACCGGCACGTGGAGATCATGCGCGACGACCTGAGCGAGATCTTCTACGACGCCGGTCGCGACGACGTCGAGTACGTCTTCGACGACTCGATCACGGCCATCGGCGAGGACGGCGTGGTGGAGTTCGAGCGCGGGCCGGCGCGCCGGTTCGACCTGGTGGTCGGCGCGGACGGGCTGCACTCGAACGTGCGCCGCCTGGTGTTCGGCCCCGAGGAGCGCTTCGCCACCTGGATCGGCGCCTATCTCGCGGTCGCGTCCGTGCCGGACTACCTGGGCCTCGAAGGGCGCATGGAAGGCGTCTCGGCCGTCGGCCGGATCGCCGGACTCTACTCGGCGGCCCACCTGCCGGACGCGCGGGCCGTCTTCCTCTTCCGCACCCGCGAGCCCCTCGACTACCACTACCGGGACGTCCCCCGGCAGAAGGAGCTGCTGCGCGAGCACTTCGCCGGCCTCGGCTGGGAGGTGCCGCGGCTGCTGGCCGAGCTGGACACCACGCCCGCGTTCTACTTCGACAGCATCACGCAGCTGCGCATGGACACCTGGTCGCGCGGGCGCGTCACGCTCGTCGGCGACGCCGGCTACTGCCCGGGACCCGCAGTCGGCGGCAGCACCAGCCTCGCCGTGGTGGGCGCGTACGTGCTGGCCGGCGAGCTCGCCGCGGCGGGCGGCGACCCCGCGCGGGCGTTCCCCGCGTACGAGGCGGAAATCGGCGCGTACGTGCGCGGCAGCCGCGACCTGGCCCTCCGCATGGCCGGACGGCTCGTCCCCGCCGGCCGTTTCGACCTGTGGGCGCTCGTCCAGGCCGTCCGGGTGCTCGACCGCGTCCCGGACGCGGTCATCAGGGCCGCCGGCCGGCTCGGCGGCAGGAGCGCGCGCCTGCATGACGCCGTCGTGCTCAAGGACTACTCACCGTACGAGAAGGCACGCGGCCACGGCGCGGCCCGCGCCTGACACGACAGGGCTCAGGCCAGCACGCCCTGGGCGCGCAGCTTGGCCGCCTCGTCCGCCGGGATGCCCCAGGTCGACAGGTCGTCCAGCCGGGTCGCCTGGGCCAGGTCGGGACCGGGCGTGCCGAGCAGCCGGGGCGCGGGCATCGGCTGGCTCAGGCCGCCGACCTCGACGAAGCTGCCCCGCGCCGTGTTGTGCGGGTGGGCCGGGGCCTCGGCCATCGACAGCACCGGCGACACGCAGGCGTCCGAACCCTCGAACACCGCCTCCCACTCGGCCCTGGTCCGCTTGCGGAACTCGTCGGCCAGCCGCGCCTTCAGCGCGGGCCACTGCGCCTGGTCGTTGCGGTCGGGCAGGTCCGACAGCTCCATGAGCGACACCATCGCGTCCCAGAACTGCGGCTCCAGCGATCCCACGGCCAGATACCGGCCGTCGGCCGTCTCGTACGTGTCGTACATGGGAGCCCCGGTGTCGAGCAGGTTCGTGCCCCTCGGCCCCCAGAAGCCGCTGTTCACGCCCTGGTAGAACATCGCGAACAGGATCGCCGCCCCGTCGACCATGGCGGCGTCGATCACCCGGCCCAGGCCGGTGCGCTCCCGCTCGAACAGCGCCAGCAGCACCCCGTACGCGAGCATGAGGCCGCCGCCGGCGAAGTCGCCGAGGATGTTGATCGGCGGGGTCGGCTTCTCGCCCTCGCGGCCCAGCATCGACAGCACGCCGGAGATCGCGATGTAGTCGATGTCGTGCCCCGCCGTGGGGGCCAGCGGGCCGTCCTGGCCCCAGCCGGTCATCCGGCCGTAGACCAGCCGCTCGTTGACCGCGTGCAGCTCGTCGGGCCCGATGCCGAGCCGTTCGGCCACGCCCGGCCGGAACACCTCGATCACCACGTCCGCGTGCCTGGCCAGCTCCTTGAACGCCGCCACGCCGTCGGGGGACTTCAGGTCCAGCCCGATCGTGCGCTTGCCGCGGTCCATCACGTCGGTGCGCGGCTTGTCGGAGACCGCCGCCACCCGGTCGACCCGCACCACCTCGGCGCCGTGGTCGGCGAGCATCATCCCGGCGAACGGGCCGGGGGCGAGCCCCGCCAGCTCCAGCACCCGTACCCCGGACAACGGCCCCTGACGAGGGTGCGACATCGACGTCTCCTTCTCATGACCGGCAGCGAACATCCGCCCCAGTAGAACAACATTCGGTGCACTGTGGCAAGACGCCTTCCTGACCGCCCATCAGAGGAAGGTGAGGTATGGGAAACTTGCCCACTATTCGGGTGGTCAACAGGGGTAGGACATGGATGCGGATAGCAGCCGGCTGATCGCCAAGCGCTACCAGTTAGTTCGGGCGCTCGGCCGCGGTGGCATGGGCGTGGTCTGGGAAGGCCACGACACACTGCTCAACCGGCAGTGCGCGATCAAAGAGGTGGTGCTGCCGGCGGGCCTGCCCGAGGCTGACCGGGAACGCCAGCTCGTCCGCACCGCGCGCGAGGCCCGCACCGCCGCCCAGCTCAACCACCCGTCCGTGGTCGCCGTGTACGACGTGGTCGAGGAGGACGGGCGGCCCTGGATCGTCATGGAGCTGGTGCGCGCCCCGTCCGTCGAGGAGGTCGTGGCGACCATGGGCGCGCTGCCGGTGCGCCAGGCCGCCGACGTCGGCCGGCAGGTGCTGTCCGCGCTCCTCGCCGCGCACGGGCAGGGCATCCTGCACCGCGACGTGAAGCCGAGCAACGTGCTGCTCACCGACGACGGCCGGGCGGTGCTCACCGACTTCGGCATCGCCACCGCCGAGGGCGAGGCCTCGCTCACCCAGACCGGCATGGTGACCGGCTCGCCCGGCTTCCTGGCGCCCGAACGGGTGCGCGGCAGGGAAGCGGGCCCGGCCTCGGACCTGTGGTCGCTGGGCGCCACGTTGTACGCCACCCTGGTCGGCCGTTCGCCGTTCGAGCGCGGCGAGCCCATGGACACGCTCAAGGCCATCCTGGACGAGGAGCCCGACTACCGGCGCATCCCGCCGGCCATGCACCCCGTGCTGCAGGGGCTGCTGCGCAAGGACCCGGCGGATCGGGTGAGCGCCCAGGAGGCCGACGAGCTGCTCGCCGCCGTCTCACAGGCCAAGCAGGCCGCCGCCGACATGGACGCGCCCGAGCCCGGCCGGTCGCGCAGGCTCGCCCGTACCGTCACCGCGGCGGCCGCGGCGGCCGTCCTGGTCGTGGCGGCCGGCGCGGTCGCGTACTTCAGGTCGGCCACCCCGGCGGAGGGCACCGCGCAGCTCGCCCAGCGGGCCGCGGCGACCAGCCCGATGCCGAGCGCCCCGCAGGCGATCACGCCGACGCCCGAGCAGACCGCCACGCCGTCGCGGACGCCCGTCCCCGCCAGGACGCGGGCCGTGATCAGGCCGTGGACCTCGCCCGCCGGGTGGACGATCGCGCGGCCCGCCGGCTGGCGCGGCTCGCGCGGCGAGCACCACGCCGAGTGGACGCACCCGCACCGGACGGGGCACCTGGCCGTCGAGGCCGTGTACTCCAGCCTCGACCCGCACCAGCTCCTGCGCGACGAGGAGGCGGCGTTGCAGGCCGAGGGCGCCGACGACCTGGTGAACATCGCCCGCAGGCCCGTCAGCCACCAGGGCGCGACGGCCGTGGAGTGGGAGTTCACCTGGGTGGCCGGGCAGGGCGGCTCGTCGTGGGCCGCGCCCGGCATGAGGTATCACGAGGTGCGCCGGGCCGTGGCGGTCGGCCAGACCGCCTACATCCTGTCCTGGACCTTCACCGAGCGGCAGTGGCAGCGCAACACCGGGCTGATGCGGCAGGTGCTGGAGAGCTTTACGGTGGGCGCATGACGCCCTGGCACCTGCTGGCACTCCCACCGCTTCCCGAGGACCTGATCCGCCACCTGCTCGCGCCGCTCGGCGACCGGGTGACCGTGCGCGCCCCCGCCGCCCGCGACCGCGCGGCGATGCTGGCCGCGCTGCCCGAGGCGGAGATCGTGCTGGGCGACTGGACCGGCGAGCTCACGCTCGACGCCGCGGCCGTGGCCGCCGCGCCCCGGCTGGCGTTCGTCCAGCAGCCCTCGGTCGGCGTCGACGGCCACGACCTGGCCGCGCTCGCCGCGGCCGGCGTGCCGGTGGCCAACACGGCGGGCGTGAGCGCGGGCGCGGTGGCGGAGTGGTGCGTGGCCGCGGCCCTGGCGGTGACCCGCAAGCTGGCCGAGGCCGACGCGGCGGTGCGCGCGGGGGAGTGGCCGCAGCAGGCGCTGCGGCCCCGCGAGCTGGGCGCGACCCGGGTGGGCGTTGTCGGCTACGGCCCGATCGGCGAGGCCTGTGCCCGGCTGTTCCGGGCGTTCGGCGGCCAGGTCTCCTACTGGACGCGCACGCCCCGCGAGGACCCCGGCTATCTCCCGCTGGAGGAGCTGCTGGAGTCCAGCGACGTGGTGGTCGTGGTGATCGCGCTGTCGGAGGAGACCCGCGGCCTGATCGACCCGCGCCGGCTCAAGCAGGGCGCGGTCCTGGTCAACGCGGCCAGGGGCGGGGTCGTCGACCAGGACGGCCTGGTGGCGGCGCTACGCGCCGGACACCTGGGCGGCGCGGCGCTGGACGTGTTCGACGCCGAGCCGCTGCCGGCCGGCGACCCGCTGCGCGAGCTGCCCGGCGTGCTGCTGTCGCCGCACGTGGCCGGCGTCACCCAGGAGGCCACCGGGCGCCTGATGACCGTCACGCTGGCGAACCTGGCCGCCGCCGTCGAGGGCCGCGACGTGGCCCACGTCGTGAATGGTGTTTCCCCCCGAATTAGCAGAAAATTTTCGGGTTCGACGGTTTCCTGAACCGTCTAGCTGGCACGATGAACAGTTTTCGTGTCGTTAACGACCCCGGTCTGTTCCACGTTGTCCAGGAGAGATAACGTTCTGTGGACGATCTCTACCGGCTCTAGGGGGTGCTTGCGTGAAGACGACGATGTCGACACACCAACAGGCTGTAGAGCACATCCGCCGCTCGTACGCCGAGATCCCCGGCGACGCCGCGCCTCGCCTGGCCAAGGCCACGTCCAACCTCTTCAGGTTCCGCGACCAGGCCAAGACCGCCAGCCTGTCGGCCAGGGACCTCGACGAGGTGATCAGCGTCGACCCTGAGACGATGACCGCCGAGGTCCAGGGCATGACCACCTACGAGCACCTCGTGGACGCCACCCTCCCCCACGGGCTGATGCCGTACGTGGTCCCGCAGCTCAAGACCATCACCCTGGGCGGGGCGGTGACGGGGCTGGGCATCGAGTCCACCAGCTTCCGCGACGGCCTGCCGCACGAGTCGGTCGAGGAGATGGAGATCCTCACCGGCGACGGCCGGGTCGTCGTCGCCCGCGACGACAAGGAGCACCGCGAGCTGTTCCGGGCCTTCCCGAACTCCTACGGCACCCTGGGCTACGCGCTGCGCCTGCGGATCAAGCTGCGCAAGGTCCAGCCGTACGTGCGGCTCACGCACGTACGGTTCACCGACGCCGACAAGTGCATGCTGGCCATGCAGGAGATCTGCGACAGCATGGAGCACGACGGGGAGCCGGTCGACTTCGTCGACGGGGTCTTCTTCGGCCCGCAGGAGCTCTACCTCACCGTCGGCCGCTTCGCCGAGCGGGCCCCCTACACCTCCGACTACACCGGCATGCGCATCTACTACCAGTCGATCCGGCAGCGCGGCCGCGACTGGCTGACCGTGCGCGACTACCTGTGGCGCTGGGACACCGACTGGTTCTGGTGCTCGCGCGCGTTCGGCGTGCAGCAGCCGATGGTCCGCACGTTCATGCCGCGCCGCTGGATGCGCTCCGACGTCTACCGCAAACTCGTCGCCCTTGACCGCAAGCACGGCGTCACCGCCCGCATCGACCGCTGGCGCGGCCAGCCGGTGCAGGAGTCGGTCATCCAGGACGTCGAGGTGCCGGTCGAGCGGGGCGCGGAGTTCCTGGAGTTCTTCGCCGGCCGGGTCGGCATGACGCCGGTCTGGATGTGCCCGCTGCGGGCGAGCTCGCGCTGGCCGCTCTACCCCCTGGAGCCGGGCAAGCTGTACGTGAACTTCGGCTTCTGGGGGATGGTGCCGCTGCCGCGCGGACAGTTCGACGGCTACTACAACCGGCTCATCGAGAACACGGTGCACGAGCTCGACGGGCACAAGTCTCTCTACTCGACGTCGTTCTACGGCCGCGACGAATTCTGGCGGCTGTACAACGGGGACGCCTACTGGCCGGTCAAGCGGGAATACGACCCGGGCGGGCGCCTGCTTGACCTGTACGACAAGTGTGTGCGGGGAAGGTGATGTGATGGCTCTCGCTTCCATCTTCGAGAAGATCGTCGGGTCGGACGCCGGGGTCGCGTTCCTGGCCTACGACGGCAGCAAGGCAGGCCCGGACGACGCGGACGTCACCCTTGAGGTGAAGTCGCCGATCGCGGTGGCCTACCTGGCGCAGGCGCCGGGCGAGCTCGGGCTCGCGCGTGGGTACGTGTCCGGTCACATCGACGTGCACGGTGATCTCTACACCCTGCTCGACCGGATGTGGAACATCACCACGAACGACCTGACGACGGCCGAGAAGGTGGCGGCGGTCCGTTCGCTGGGGGTCAAGCCGCTGCTCATGCGCGTCCCCGTGCCGCCGCAGGAGGTGCGCACCAGCGCTCTGGCCAGGCTGGGGTCGCGGCACGCCAAGCAGCGCGACGCCGAGGCGATCCACCATCACTACGACGTGTCCAACCGGTTCTACGAGTGGGTGCTCGGCCCGTCCATGGCCTACACCTGCGCCACCTTCCCCAGCGAGGACTCCACGCTGGAGGAGGCGCAGTTCGCCAAGTTCGACCTGGTGGCCCGCAAGCTCGGGCTGAAGGAGGGCATGCGGCTGCTGGACGTCGGCTGCGGCTGGGGCGGCATGGTCATCCACGCGGCCCAGCACTACGGCGTCAAGGCGCTCGGCGTGACGCTCAGCCGCCAGCAGGCGGAGTACGCGCAGAAGGCCATCGCCGAGGCCGGGCTGCAGGACCTCGCCGAGGTCCGCCACATGGACTACCGCGACGTCGCCGAGACGGGCTTCGACGCCGTCAGCTCCATCGGCCTGACCGAGCACATCGGCAAGGACAACCTGCCCGCCTACTTCAGCTTCCTGCACGGCAAGCTCAAGCCCGGCGGCCGGCTGCTCAACCACTGCATCACCCGGCCCACCGGCAAGGAGAAGACGTTCAACAAGGGCGGCTTCATCAACCGCTACGTCTTCCCCGACGGCGAGCTGGAGTCGGTCGGCTACCTCATCCGGCAGATGGAGGACCTCGGCTTCGAGATCCACCACGAGGAGAACCTCCGCGAGCACTACGCCAAGACGCTGACCCACTGGTGCGCCAACCTGGACGCCAACTGGGAGGACGCGGTCCAGGAAGTGGGCATGGGCACCGCCCGCGTCTGGGCTCTCTACATGGCGGGCTGCGTCGTCGGCTTCGAGCGCAACAAGATCCAGCTCCATCAGGTGCTCGGGGTCAAGCTGGGCGACGACAGGCGCTCGGGCATGCCGCTGCGCCCGGCGCGCGACTGGCCCTGATCAGCTGTCGAGCACCTCGTACAACGTCTTGGCGAACTCGGCCGGGTGCGTGATGAAACCCGCGTGCCCGCCGGGGAAGCCGGCGATCTCGATGTCGAGCAGCGCGGCGAGGGCCAGGGCGGTGCGGTGGCCGACGGTGCCGTCCGTGTCGCCGCACGCCAGCGTGAACATGCCGGCGCGCAGCGCCTCCAGGTCGGGCGCGTAGCGGACGAACGAGCGCAGCTCGTAGCGCACGCAGAACGTCATGTTCGCGTGGACGCGCGTGAGCAGGTCGGCGACGGGCTGCGGCAGCGCGGGTGACGGCTCGGGCGGCGCGTCGACGCCGAGCAGGCCGCTCAGCTGCCGGATCGCCGCCGTCGTGCCCTCCCGCTCGCCCGTCTCGTACACCTCCTGGAAGGCGGCGTGCCAGCGCTCGGCGTCGGGCAGCAGCTCGACCAGGAGCGGCTCGTGCGCGACCGCCGCGCGCACCAGTTCGGGGTAGGAGGCGAGCATGTCCATCGCGACCATGCCGCCGTAGCTGGTGCCGAAGAGGTAGGCGGGCTCGCGGCAGAGCGCCCGCAGCAGCAGGTGCGCGTCACGGGCGTGCTCGGGGATGCGCTGCTCGCCGAGCGGACCGGTCAGCCTGCTCCGCGAGTTGCCCCGCGGGTCGTAGGTGATCACGGTGTAGTGCTCGGCGAGCAGCCCCGCCAGCGGCGCGAACGCGCCCGCGTCGCCCTCGCCGCCGTTGACCAGCAGCAGGACCGGCCCCGACCCGCGCAGCTCGTAGTACAGCTCGGCGCCGGGAACGGCCAGCGTGCCAGCTTCCATGCGATCCTCCGATGTTCGTGAGCCGTCCACGAACAGATCGCCGGTCGAGGGCGAAGCGTTTCGCGTCCCCTACCGCAGCTCGCGCTTGAGGATCTTGCCGGTGGCCGTCATCGGCAGCGCATCGCGGAACTCGACGACCCTCGGGTACTTGTAGGCGGCCATGTTCTCCTTGGCCCAGGCGATCAGCTCGTCCTCGGTGAGACTCGCGCCCTGGTTGAGGATGACGTACGCCTTGACCTCCTCGCCGTGGGAGTCGTGCGGCACGCCCACCACCGCCGCGAGCGAGACCGCCTCGTGCGTCATGAGGATCTCTTCGACCTCGCGCGGGTAGACGTTGAACCCGCCACGGATGATCATGTCCTTGGCCCGGTCGATGATCGCGTAGTAGCCGTCGGCGTCGCGGGTGGCGATGTCGCCGGTGCGGAACCAGCCGTCGCGCATGACCTCGGCGGTGGCCTCGGGCCGGCCGTGGTAGCCCTTCATGATGTTGTGGCCGCGGATCGCGATCTCGCCGGGGCCCTCGCCCTCGACCGTCTTCCAGTCGTTGTCGACCAGCTTCATCTCCACGCCCCAGATGGGGGTGCCGATGGTGCCGGCCTTGGCCTGGCGGCCCGGCTGGTTGAAGCTGGCCACGGGCGAGGTCTCGGACAGGCCGTAGCCCTCCAGGATGCCGACGCCGAAGGTCTGCTCGAAGTCCTTGAGCACCTCGACCGGGGAGGCGGAGCCGCCCGCCACCGCGATCTTCAGCGAGCTCGGCGGCTCGACGCCCTCGGCGTGGATCTTGGTCAGCATGGCCCAGTACATGGTGGGCACGCCCGCGAAGAACGTCACCTCCTCGCGGCGCATCAGCTCCAGCGCCTCGCCGGGCTCGAAGCGCGGCATGAGCACGACCTTGGCGCCCCGCAGGAAGCCGGTGTTCATGACCGTCGTCTGCCCGAAGGAGTGGAACAGCGGCAGCACGCCCAGGTAGGTGTCGCCGCCCTCGGTGCGCGGGAACATCCTGTCGCTGACCAGGGCGTTCATCAGCATGTTCTGGTGGCTCAGCTCGGCGCCCTTGGGCTGGCCGGTGGTGCCGGAGGTGTAGAGGATCACGGCCGTGTCGTCGGCCGAGGTCTGCACGGTCTCGAACTCGCCGGACATCCCGCCCAGCGCCGCCCAGAACGACTCGCCGTACTCGGACTCGGTCGCCAGCGGCGTGGCCGGGAGCACGAAGAAGTGCTCGCACCCCTCGGACGCCTCGAACCCGGCCTTGCCCCGCTCGCCCAGCGGCAGCTCGGGCGTGCCCTCGAAGCAGAACAGCGCCTTGGCGTCGCTGTCGTCCAGGTGGTAGGCGATCTCCCTGGACTGCAGCAGCACGTTGAGCGGCACCACGGTCGCGCCGGTCTTGAGGATGCCGAAGTAGACGAACGGGAAGTACGGCAGGTTGGGGCAGGAGACCGCGACCTTGTCACCCTTGCCGATGCCGCGCGAGACCAGCAGGTTGGCCACCTGGTTCGCGACTGTGTCGATCATGGAGTACGGCAGTCGCATGTCGCCGAAGACGACGGCCGTGTTCTCCGGGGTGTTCCTGGCACTGTCTTCCAGGACGATCGACAGGTTGAGCATGACGCCTTCCCTCCTTGTTGGGCCTTCCGCGACATCCTTGCATCGAGGACATACCAACCAGTAGGTAACTCAGGTTACAGATGCATATGGACGCGATGTCCCCGCTGGAGTAAGCAAGTACCAAGTTACTTGCCCCTGGGAGGGGTCATGGAGTACGACTACGTGATCGTGGGAGCCGGCTCGGCGGGATGCGTGCTCGCGGGAAGGCTCACCGCCGACCCCGAGGTGTCCGTCGCCCTCGTGGAAGCGGGAGGCCAGGACGACAAGCTCGAGATCCGCATGCCGCTCGGGTTCGCCAAACTCTTCAAGACCCCGTACGACTGGGACTACACCACCGCCAAGCAGGGCGAGATGGCCGGGCGCGAACTCTACTGGCCGCGCGGGCGGGTCATCGGCGGGTCCTCCTCGCTCAACGCCCAGATGTGGGTGCGCGGCTGCGCGCTCGACTACGACCAGTGGCAGATCCCGGGCTGGACGTACGAGGACGTGCTGCCGTACTTCCGCAAGGCCGAGCGCCGCATCGGCACCAACCACGGCGACGTCTACGGGTCCTCGGGCCCGTTGTTCATCTCCGAGCTGCGCAGCCCCAACGTCACCACCGCCGCGTTCCTCAAGGCCTGCGAGGAGCTCGGGATGCACCGGCTGCAAGAGCTCAACGGCCCCTCCAACGAGGGCTACTGCCCCACCCCGGTCACCCAGGACCGCGGCCGCCGCTGGAGCGCCGCCGACGCGTACTTACGCCCCGCGCTGAACCGCCCCAACCTCACCGTGATCACCGAGGCCACGGTGGACCGGGTCCTCGTCGAGGACGGCCGCGCCACCGGCATCGAGCACAGCGGCGGCGCCCAGATCAGGGCCAGGCGCGAGGTCATCCTGTCGGCGGGCGCCATCGGCTCCCCCCACCTGCTCATGCGCTCCGGCATCGGCGCCGGCGAGGAACTGAACGAGGCGGGCATCCCGGTCGTGCGCGACCTGCCCGAGGTCGGCAAGAACCTGCAGGACCACCTCTCCACCGGCGCCTTCGTCAGCTGCCTCAAGCCCGTCACCCTCACCAGGGCCGAGTCCGTCGCCAGCCTGCTGCGCTACCTGGTGTTCCGCTCCGGCATGCTCACCTCGAACGTGGGCGAGGCGGTCGCCTTCATCAGGACCACCCCGGAGGAGCCCGCCCCCGACATCGAGCTGATCTACGCCCCGGTGCCGTTCAAGGACCACGGCCTCACCCCGCCCCCCGGTCACGGGATGACCGTCGGCGTCGTGCTGCTGCAGCCCGAGAGCCGCGGCAAGGTCGGGCTGAGCGGCCGCGACGTGGTCATCGACCCCGCCTACCTGAGCGCCGAGATCGACCTCAAACGCCTGACGGCCGGGCTCAAGACGGCCAAGCAGGTGTTCGCCACCGGCGCGATGAAGCCGTACGCGGGCGGGCCGCTGCCTCCGTACACCATGCCGGAGAGCGACGAGGAGATCGTCCAGTGGATCCGCGAGCGCGGCGAGACCCTCTACCACCCGGTCGGCACCTGCCGGATGGGCGTGGACGAGGCGTCGGTCGTGGACCCGTCGCTGCGCGTCCGCGGCGTGGCCGGACTGCGGGTGGTGGACGTCTCCGTGATGCCGACCCTCAACCGCGGCCACACCCACGCCCCGGCGGTGATGATCGGTGAGAAGGCGGCCGACCTGATCACCAAGGGCTGATCGCCCGGGACGGTCCCCGTGCGCGGGTCCGGAATGTTAGGTTGCGCAGCTATGGAGATCAGGACCGTCCACGCCAACGGGGTGGAGTTCTCGTACCTGACCGTAGGGGACGGGCCGTTGGCACTGTGCCTGCACGGCTTCCCCGACACGGCGCACACCTGGCGCCACCTGATGCCCGCGCTCGCCGAGCGCGGCTACCGGGCCGTCGCGCCGTTCACGCGCGGCTACGCCCCGACCGAGATCCCCGCCGACGCCGCCTACGAGGGCGCCGCGCTCGCCGCCGACGCCCTCGCGCTCCACGAGGAACTCGGCGGGGACGAGCGCGCCGTCCTGGTCGGGCACGACTGGGGGGCGTTCCCCGTGTACGCGGTCGCCGACCGGTTCCGGGCGGCCGTGACCATGGCGGTCCCGCCGCCCGCCGCCGTGCTCGCCGGGCTCATGGACTACGACCAGCTCAGACGGTCGTTCTACGTGTTCCTCTTCCAGACGCCGCTGGCCGAGTCCGCCGCGTCGGCGCCCGGGTTCCTCGATCGCCTCTGGCGTGACTGGTCGCCCGGCTACGACGCGACCGACGACCTCGCCTTCGTCCGCCGGAGCATCGGGGAGCCCGCCAACCTGGCGGCGGCCATCGGCTACTACCGGGCCATGATGGGCACCACCCCGCCCTCCGGCCGCTACCCGGACCCCGGCCGGGCGGAGTCGACGCCCATCCTCTACCTGCACGGCGACCGGGACGGCTGCCTGGGGCCCGACGTGGCCAAGGAAGCCCTGCCGCACCTGCCGCCGGGCTCCCGCGCCGAGCTGGTGCCCGGCGCGGGCCACTTCCTGCACCTGGAGCGGCCGGACGTGGTCAACCGGCTCGTCCTCGACTGGCTCGCCGCCGTGCCCTGACCCGCAGCACCGCCAGTACGGGGTGCCGCCCCGACAGGCTGACCGTCAGCCGCTCCACGGTCTCGAACCCGGGCGGCTCGTCGCCGTGCCACAGCGCCACGACCAGCCCGCCGGGGGTCAGCACCCGCCGGATCTCCCGCCACAGCAGATCCGGCTCCCTGGCCAGCAGCCCGCCCGGTGGCACCTGACGACCCCACGGCGGATTCACCAGCACCCGGTCGACGCTGCGCCCGGCCACCGGCAACCGCCCGGCATCAGCCACCCCCCACCGAAACCCCGCCCCTTCCGCGCGGTGGGCATGTCCACGAACCTCCCCGACCTCCGCCCCGTCCGCGTGTCGGGCGTGTCCGCGAACCTCCCCCGCTTCTGCCACCCTCGCCACGTCCGCGCGGCAGGCGTTGGTGCGGGCGGCCTTGATGGCGGCCGGGTCGTGGTCCAGGCCCAGGAGGAGGGCTCGGGGTGCGAGGGCGGCGGCCTCGATGAGCGTGGTGCCCGCGCCGCAGCACGGGTCCAGCACCGTGCCCGCCTCACCGAGCCGGGCCAGCTCCGCCATGGCCGCGGCCAACGGCGGGTGCAGGGTGCCCGGGATCGACGCCGTCTTGTACGCCCTGCGGTGCAAGGGCCGCCCCGCGACCCGTACCGCGATCACCGCCCGCTCGCCCTCGATCGTGACCCGCCACCCGAGGCACCCCTCGGGCGGCACCGCGCCGCCCGCCCGGGAGTGGTACGGCACCCCCAGCCGCCGCGCCAGCTCCACCCCGACGGCGTCCTCGATCTCGAACCGCGTGTAGGCGCGCCGTCCCACGAACGACGCCGTGACCTCGATCCCGGCCCAGCCCTCGGGCCGTCCCGGACCTGCCGGGACCTCCCACGGCGCCGGCGCCGTACGGGCGGCCGCGGTCAGACGGCGCAGGGCCGCGCGGGCGGGCCCGACCCCGTCCACGACGGCCGCCACCAGCAGCACGTCGTCGGCCGTGCGCAGCCCTGTCAGCCCGGCCCGGGGCCCGGCGGGCTCGAACCAGACCTCACGATGGCGCAGCCCGCGCACGCGACCGCGCCGGGATGCCTGGATCTCCGCGGCGACCAGGGGTTCGATGCCACGAACCGACCTGGCCACGGCAAGAGTGTGCACGGAGGAACGCGTCCGGCGACCCTCCGCAGGTTGACGATCTCGCACCTGCGTTCTCCCACGTCGCGACCCGGGACGGCGGCAGGCCGTCCCGCATCGCCGGCGGTGGGGTCGTCCGCGACCCGCCGGCGGATCGCTAACGCAGGTAGAAGAACGTCACGCCGATCACCATAGCGACCACCTGCGGTGGGCCGCGATGGATTATTCCGGCAACTCGTACGTACGGTGTACGTGCAACCCATTGACGGGGGGCGGCCCGGGCTCGAATGATGGGGGCCATGAGCGTCCTCGACTTCGACCTGTCGGACACCCGGTTCTGGGCCAAGCCCATGGCGGAGCGCAGGCAGGCCTTCGACCTGCTCCGTCAGCGTGAGGCGCCGGCCTTCTTCGAGGAACCGGAGATCTCCTTCGCCCCGCGGGGCCCCGGCTACCACGCCCTGGTGAAGCACGCCGACATCCTCGAAGCGAGCCGCAACCCGGAGGTCTTCTGCTCCGGCGACGGCGGCGCGACGAACATCCCGGACATGCCCGCGGAGTTCACCGAGTACTTCGGCTCCATGATCAATATGGACGACCCGCGTCACGCCCGCCTGCGCCGCATCGTCTCCCGGGCCTTCACGCCCAAGATGATCAAACAGTTCGAGTCGGACGTCGACACCGCCGCCGCGAAGATCGTGGACGACCTGCTGGCCAACGGCCCCGGCTGCGACTTCGTCACCGAGGTCGCCGCCCGCCTGCCCTTGAAGATCATCTGCGACATGATGGGCATCCCGGAGCGCGACTACCAGTTCGTCTTCGAGCGGTCCAACATGATCCTCGGCGGCTTCGACCCCGAGTACGTCGGCACCGACGTCGAGGGCATCGCCGAGCGCCTGCTCACCGCGGGCATGGAGCTCCAGCAGCTCGTGCAGGACCTCGCCGCCCACCGCGCCGGCAACCCCACGACCGACCTCACCTCGTCTCTGGTCAACGCCAACATCGACGGCGAGCAGCTGACCATGCAGGAGCTCGGGTCGTTCTTCATCCTGCTCGTCGTGGCGGGCAACGAGACCACCCGCAACGCGATCTCGTACGGGCTGCGCCTGCTCACCAAGAACCCCGACCAGCGCGAGCTCTGGCGCCAGGACTTCGACAAGCACGCGCCGACCGCCGTCGAGGAGATCGTCCGCCTCGCGTCACCGGTCAACTTCATGCGCCGCAAGGTCACCCGCGACCACGTCATGAACGGCAACCCGTACCGCGCGGGCGAGAAGGTCGTGCTCTACTACTGGGCCGCCAACCGCGACGCCGAGGTCTTCGCCGACCCCGAGCGGTTCGACATCACCCGTCACCCCAACCCGCACGTCGGCTTCGGCGGGCCGGGGCCGCACTTCTGCCTCGGCGCCCACCTGGCACGCCGCGAGATCACGGTGATGTTCCGCGAGCTGCTGCGACGCGTCCCCACGATCGAGGGCCACAACCCCGACCGGCTGCACTCCAGCTTCATCAACGGGATCAAGCACATGGAGTGCGCCTTCTGACCGAACCATCGTCGGCGGACCGGCGTCTAAGCGCACAAGCCGAGAGACGCGGAGACGCCGATGAAGCGCAAACTGCTGGCCACGTTGACGATCTTAGGTGTTCTGGCGGTGACCTCGGCTCCGGTCGCCGCCGAGAACGCGAAGATCCGGCTGCCGGGCACCCGTGCCGAGCTGAACGACGCGCCCGCCCCGGTGCGGGTGGTCGGCTATGTCGTGACCGGTTCCGAGTACGAGAAGACCTACCGGAGGCAGGGCAGGACCTTCGTCAAGGTGTCGGGAAACCCGGAGGACCTGTCGCCGGACGGGCGATGGCGGGTGTCGTGGAAGTACCCGGACATTCCTCACAGGTACGTCGGCCTCACCGACACCGCCACCCCGCTCCGTAAGATCACCCTGATCGACCGGCGGTCCGGCCGGCGTACAGTGGTCCGCCTGCCGATCGGCGCGGGCGCTCCGAGCTGGTCACCGGACGGCAAGTCGCTGCTGTTCACGGCCTACCGGCAGGAACCTCCGAAAGCGGACGGGACGACCATCTACCCCACGCGGGTGGGCTTCATGATCCTGTCCGTGGCCGACCGCCGCCCGCGCCTGGTCAAGGTCGCCCCCGCCGTGCGGAGCGCGCTGATCGACCTGCACGGCCGGTTCAGCTGGATGCCCGACGGGAAGCACGTGCTGGCCGTCGAGAGCCGGGGGACAAAAGACTCTCTGGTGTCGTACGACCTCCGGGGAACGCGTAAGCGCGTGTACGGGGATGTCGGCGAGGTGGCCGACGCCCCGAACCTGGCGGCGTTCTCACCGTCAGGCAAGCGGTTCGTCACCGTGGACCAGGGCCTGCTCGGCGCCGATGACAGCATCCGCGTCATCCAGGCCGAGACCGGAGCCGTCGTCCTCCGCAGGAAGTTCGCGAGTTCCGGCGGGTTCCACGGTTGGTACGACGAGAACCACCTGATCCTGACCTACCGCGACGACAAGAGGATCGCGCGGTTCAAGGTCGTCGATCTTTCCGGCAGGCCCGGTGCCACCTTGATCAAGGAACAGATCGTGGTGGGACCGGCCTCCGAAAAGCCGCACATCACGCGTCTTTACCTCGCACGCCGGTAAGAACGCGGTCATCGCCGCCCGGTTCAGCCCTGCGAGATCAGGCGCAGCCGCTTCACGACGGTGTTGACGTCGGGCAGCAGCGACTTCCCCTCGTCCGGCACCGAGATGAAGACGATCGCGGGCACGTCGCCGCCGGTGTTGACGGCGGCGGCGACGATCGTGACCTTCTCGGTGGGCGAGGTGAGCGAGTAGGCGATCAGCCTGCCCGTGCTGTCGCCCACCTTGAGCGACTGCTGGGCGATCTTACGGACCTTGTTGCCGTCCTCGTAGAACCGCTTGCGCGCGTCGACCACGACCGCCTTGATCACCGGCTCCAGGTCGTCCGGCGAGGAGTACCTGCCCGCGAGCTTGGCCGGGAGCGGGCCGGTGAGCACCTGGGCGGCCAGGTTGTCGCCGACCATGGAGTACTGGCGCGTCTCGTACCCGTAGGTGCCCTTGACCGTGGGCCGCTCGTCCAGCCGCCAGGCGCCGCCGAGGCGCGGCACCGTGATGCCCGCCTGCTGGTCCTGGAGCGTGCCGGTCACGGGCGACGCCTTGCCCTTGTACGTGGGCAGCCGGCCGATGGTGCTGGAGGTCTTCCTCGGGGTGGCGGCGGCCGTCTGGGACGGGGTCGCCTGCGCCTCGGCCTGGCTGTCCTTGCCGCTGGCCAGCGGGCCCGCGATGAACGCCCACAGCAGCGCGATGACCAGCGCGACGGCCGCCGAGCTGGCCAGCGCGTAGATCCACAGGGGCTTGCCGGGCTCGTCGAGCGACTCCGGCTCGCCCATCGCCTGGTAGTTGTCGCCGAAGACGGTGTTCCAGAGCTCCTGCTGACGCTCCGGGGGAGGGGTGCGGGAGCCGCTGATCTGACCGGCCGTCACGAACGGGCGGTCGGGGTCGGAGGGGTCGCGGCTGAGGTTCGACCCGGGGCGGCCGTGACCACCGTGTCCGGGGTCCCCGGGACCGCCAGGCCCTTGAGGACCACCAGGACCGCCAGGTCCACCAGGGCCGCCGGGACCCTGAGGCCCGCCAGGCCCTTGGGGTCCGCCGGGGTTGTACGGCCCGCCGAATCCGCCCGGCCCGCCAGGTCCACCAGGGCCGGGACCACCAGGACCAGGCCCACCAGGACCAGGCCCACCAGGACCAGGCCCACCAGGACCAGGCCCACCAGGACCAGGCCCACCAGGACCAGGCCCACCCGGGCCGGGACCGCCGGGACCGCCAGGGCCGCCCGGTCCGCCGGGACCGCCTGGCCCGGGGTTGACCGGGGCGCCCACGCCAGCGCCTGCGTGCGCCGCCGCCGCGTAAGAACCGGAGCCGCCGGACGGGCCGTACCCGTCGGAACCCCCGTACCCACCCGAGTTGCCGGGCGCGCCGCCGTACCCCGCGGAGTTCCCCGCGGCGCCGTAGCCCTCGGCACCGCCGGAGTTCCCCACGGCGCCGTAGCCGTCGGCGCCGCCGGAGGCGCCGTACGAACCGGAATCGCCGGCCGCGCCGTACCCGCCGGACGGGCCGTACCCACCGGAGTCGCCGGACGGGCCGTACCCGTCAGAACCGCCGTACCCGCCGGACGGGCCGGAGTTGCCCGAAGGGCCGTACCCGTCGGGACTCCCGGAGCCGCCGTATCCACCGGCGCCACCCTGGGCGGGCGCACCGGGAAGCTGGCCGTACATCATCGTGTGCTCGTCGGCGGCGGCCGCGGAGCTGCGCGCGCGGCCCGGGTGGTCGTCGAGGCCGCCGGGCCCGTACGTGCCGAGCACGGCGGCGTCCGCGTCGGTGGGCACCGGGGCGGGCTGCAGGTCGGGCACCCGGTTCATGGTCATCGTCCCGTCCAGCGGGTCGCCGGGGCGGGGAGCGTCGGCCTGCTGCGGCCAGGGGGCGGGGGAGTTGAGGTTGGACCAGGCGTCGGCGGACGCGGCAGGCGGCTGGGACCAGGCCGGCACGGGGTCCTTGACCGGAGGCTCGGGCCAGGACGGCTGCGGGTCCTGCCGGTGGGACCCGGACGCGGCCCGCGGCGCCTCGGGCCACGCGGAGCCCTGCGAAGGGGCGTCGGGCCAGGCGGGCTGTCCCTGCCGGGCGTCCGGCCACGAGGGACCGGCCGGGCCGGGGGAGCCCTGCCCGGCGTCGGGCCACGCGGGGCTGGAGGGCTGCTGCTCGGGCCAGGCCGTGGGGACGTTCGGCTGCTGCTCGGGCCAGGCGGCGGGCGCCTCGTCGCGCGGCGGCTCGGGCCATGACGGCCGGGGCGCTTCCGGCCAGGCCGTGGGCACGTCCTCCCGTGGGACTTCGGGCCAGGAGGGTGGCCGGTTCGACGCTCCGGAATGCTCCGTTGCCATGAGTTCCGGCCCTCCCGAGTGCTTGTCCGGATTCGACGTACCGTGCATGATCTCATGGGATTTTCCAAGAGAGTCAGCTGGCTCCGCAGCGAAACGGGCGAAGCCGTGCGGATCGGTCGGCGGATCCTGCATCGGCAGGTCGGCCTCCGAACGTTCCGGTCCAGCTGAGTGCACCACGGTGACGAGAGTATTCTAATGGGACATATGAGGTCACAACGGATAGATCACCATCAGGTCTCGCGAGCCTGAAGGGTCCATTGTGCCCTCGCACCTCGATCGACCGCCCGCATTCAGCCGAAGACGTACGCTAGGCTTGACCTATGCGTTCCGCGACCCTGCTTCTTAGCGGGCCGCGACGGTTCTGAGAGCTCGCCGTCGCGGCTGCCCCTCGTCATGGTCACGGGGGGTTTTCTTATGGGTCCGAGTCAATCAGAAGGACAACCGCCGTGAGTGAGTACGACCCGCAGGCGTTGCAGGCCAAGTGGCAGCCGCGCTGGGAGGAGATGGACCCGTTCCGGGCGAGCGAGGACGCCGCCGATCCCCGGGAGCGGCGCTACCTGCTCGACATGTTCCCGTACCCCTCGGGCGACCTCCACATGGGTCACGGCGAGGTCTTCGCCCTCGCGGACGTCATCGCGCGCTACTGGTTCCAGCGCGGTTACAACGTGCTCCACCCGATCGGCTGGGACTCCTTCGGCCTGCCCGCCGAGAACGCCGCGATCAAGCGCGACGCCCACCCCGCCGAGTGGACCTACCGCAACATCGAGACGCAGGCCACCTCGTTCCGGCGCTACGGCATCTCCTTCGACTGGTCGCGCCGCCTGCACACGAGCGATCCTGAGTACTTCCACTGGAACCAGTGGCTGTTCAACCGGTTCTTCGAGCGCGGCCTGGCCTACCGCAAGGGCGGCCTGGTCAACTGGTGCCCCAACGACCAGACCGTGCTGGCCAACGAGCAGGTCGTGGCCGGCAAGTGCGAGCGGTGCGGCGCCGACGTCATCAGGCGCGAGCTGACGCAGTGGTACTTCAAGATCACTGATTACGCGCAGCGCCTGCTGGACGACATGGACCAGCTGGAGGGCGGCTGGCCCGAGCGCGTGATGACCATGCAGCGCAACTGGATCGGCCGGTCCGAGGGCGCCGACGTGGTCTTCGAGATCGAGGGCCGCGACGAGCCGGTGCACGTCTTCACCACCCGGCCCGACACCCTGTTCGGCGCCACGTTCTTCGTGGTCGCCGTGGACGCGGCGCTGGCCGACGAGATCGTCACCGACGAGCACCGTCCCGCCTTCGAGGCCTACCGCGCCGAGGTCGCCAAGCTGAGCGACATCGAGCGGCTGTCCACCGAGAAGGAGAAGACCGGCGTCTTCCTGGGCCGCTACGCGATCAACCCGGTCAACGGCGAGCGCATCCCCGTCTGGGCCGCCGACTACGTGCTGTCCGACTACGGCCACGGCGCCATCATGGCCGTGCCCGCCCACGACCAGCGCGACCTCGACTTCGCGCGCAAGTTCGGGCTGCCGGTGCGGGTCGTGGTCCACACCGGGCTGGCCGACCCGGGCGAGACCGGCGTCGCCACCCCCGGCGAGGGCCGGCTGGTCAACTCGGGCCCGCTCGACGGGCTGACCAAGACCGAGGCCATCGCCAAGATCATCGATGTCCTGGAGGTCGAGCGGAGGGGCCGCGGCGCGGTCAACTTCCGGCTGCGCGACTGGCTGCTGTCGCGCCAGCGCTACTGGGGCACGCCGATCCCGATCATCCACTGCCCCGACTGCGGCGAGGTGCCCGTCCCCGACGAGCAGCTGCCGGTCACCCTGCCCGACCTGCGCGGCGAGGCCCTGGCGCCCAAGGGCGTCAGCCCGCTGGCCAGCGCCACCGACTGGGTGAACGTCGACTGCCCCAAGTGCGGCGGCCGGGCCCAGCGCGACACCGACACGATGGACACCTTCGTCGACTCGTCGTGGTACTTCCTGCGTTACTGCTCGCCCGGCTACACCGACGGCCCGTTCGACGTCGAGCAGGTGCGCAAGTGGGGGCCGATCGACCAGTACGTCGGCGGCGTCGAGCACGCCGTGCTCCACCTGCTCTACTCGCGGTTCTTCACCAAGGTCCTGTACGACATGGGCATGGTCGGCTTCACCGAGCCGTTCCTGCGCCTGCTCAACCAGGGCCAGGTCATCAACGGCGGCAAGGCCATGTCCAAGTCGCTGGGCAACGGCGTCGACCTGGGCAAGCAGATCGACGACTTCGGCGTCGACGCGGTGCGCCTGACCATGGTCTTCGCCGGCCCGCCTGAGGACGACATCGACTGGGCCGACGTCTCGCCGGCCGCGTCGCAGAAGTTCCTGGCCCGCGCGCTGCGCGTGATGACCGAGGTGGCCGGCGAGCCCGGCGTCTCCTTCGACGGCGGCGACGTCGAGCTGCGCAAGGTCACCCACCACACCATCGACGAGGTCACCAAGCTGATCGAGTCGCAGCGGTTCAACGTGGCGGTGGCCCGCATGATGGAGCTGACCTCCGCCGCCCGGCGGGCGATCGACTCCGGCCCCGGCGCCGCCGACCCGGCCGTCCGCGAGGCGGCCGAGACGCTGGCCGTCATGCTGTCGCTGGTCGCCCCGTACACCGCCGAGGAGGGCTGGGAGCGGCTCGGCCACCAGGGCGGCACGGTCGCCAAGGCCGGCTGGCCGAGCGCCGACCCGGCCCTGCTGGTGCGCGACCAGGTGACCTGCGTGGTTCAGGTGGCGGGCAAGGTGCGCGACCGGCTGGAGGTCTCCCCGGAGATCGACGAGGCGGAGCTGCGTGCCCTGGCGCTGGCCTCGGAGAAGGTCCGCGCCTATCTGGAGGGCGAGCCCCGCCGCGTCATCGTGCGGGTGCCCAAGCTGGTCAACATCGTCCCCTGACGCTCTTGCGAAGGCCGCCGCACCTCGGTGTGGCGGCCTTCGTCATGCCCGGCTGACCAGCGGGGATATGCGAATCGATATCACCGATGTGCCGATATCGCTATTGGACACCGGGTGATCCGTTCTGTTTTGCTCCTTGCCCACAGTCGGGTGACGGAGAAGGGCGAACGGGACTGATGGCACGTCGGGGGACGAAGATCGTACGGCTCGTGGCCGCGGGGGCGGCGGCGGGCGTGCTCGTCGCGGGGATCACGGCGCCGGCCGTGGGCGGCGCGGGCCTGGGGTTCCTGTCAGCCGCGGAGGTGGCCGACCTGCGGCCCATCGAGCTGGCCGAACCGCCGCTGCCCGAGGTCTCGGTCATGCTGGACGCGCGGGGCAGGAAGATCGCCCACTTCTACGAGGAGTACCGCGAGATCGTCGGCCTCGACCGGGTCGCCGGGATCATGAAGAAGGCGATCGTCGCGATCGAGGACTACCGCTTCTACCAGCACGGCGCGATCGACCTCGAAGGCACGATCCGGGCCCTCGCCACGAACCTGCGGGCGGGGCAGGTGAGCCAGGGCGGGTCGAGCATCACCCAGCAGTACGTCAAGCAGGTGCTGCTCAACTCCGCCGACACCGAGGCGGAGCGCGAGGCGGCCCTGGAGTCGAGCTACGCGCGCAAGCTTCGGGAGCTGCGGTACGCGCTGGGCGTCGAGGAGAAGTACACCAAGGATGAGATTCTGGAGAAGTACCTCAACATCGCCTACTTCGGCGCCGGCGCCCACGGGATCGAGGCGGCGGCCAAGCGGTTCTTCGGCGTCCGGGCGAGCCGGCTCACGCTGCCGCAGGCGGCCACCCTGGCCGGCGCCGTGCAGGATCCGAACGCCACGGACCCGAACCTCGGCCCGAAGCACCGGGCCCGGCTGCTGAAGCGCCGCGACGTCGTGCTGAACCGGATGGCCGAGCTGGGCGTGATCACCTCGGCGCAGGCGGCCAAGGCGAAGGCCACCAAGCTCGGCTACAAGGGCAAGAAGCTCCCCGGTGGCTGCGAAGTCAGCAGATATCCGTACTTCTGTATGTACGTTCGCCAGGAGATCGCGCACAACCCCGCCTTCGGCAAGACCGCCGAAGCGCGCCTGCGCATGCTCAACGGCGGCGGGCTGACCATCAGGACCACCCTCGACCCGGCGATGCAGGCCGCCGCCGAGCGGGCCGTCAAGGGGTACGTGCGCGCGTCGGACGCCCCCGTCGCCGCCGAAGCCCTGGTCGAACCGGGCACCGGCGCGATCAGGGCCATGGCGGCGAGCAAACCCTACGGGCGGAGCAAGGCCCGGCACGAGATCTCGTACAACGTCGTCGCGGACGCCCGGCACGGCGGGGGCACGGGCTTCCAGGCGGGCTCCACCTTCAAGACCTTCACCCTGATCACCGCGCTGGGCCAGGGCATGAAGACCGACGACGGGCTGAGCGCGGGCGCGGGCTACCGGGCGCCCGGCTCCACGGCGTTCCGGAACTGCGCGGGCGAGAACGTCGGCGACCCCCGGCACACGGTCACCAACGACGAGGGCTCGCCGGGGTGGAAGACGCTGCGCACCGGCACCTGGGGCTCGGTGAACACGTTCTTCATGGAGCTGGAGCAGCGGGTCGGGCTGTGCGAGACGGTCACCACGGCCAAGTCGCTGGGCATCCGCCGGGCCGACGGCCGGCCGCTGCGCGAGTTCGAGACGTTCACGCTCGGCATCAACGAGATGGACCCGGTGACGGTGGCCGGCGCCTACGCGGCGATCGCGGCCCGCGGCCGATACTGCGCGCCGATGGCGATCACCCGGATCGTCCGCCGCGACGGCGAGGCCACCGCCTACAAGCCGGCGTGCCGCCGCGCGCTGGAGCCCGCCGTCGCGGACGCGACCGCCGACGTGCTGTCCGGCGTGTTCACGGAGGGCACGATGCGCGGCGTCGGCGGCATCGGCCGCGACGCGGCGGGCAAGACCGGCACCACCGATGGCTACGCGGCGGCCTGGTTCGCCGGGTTCACGCCCGACCTGGCGGCGGCGGTGAGCGTCGGGGACCCGCGCGGGTCACAGAGGCACCCGCTGACCGGGGTGACGATCGGCGGGCGCTACTACGGCGTGGTCGACGGGGCCGCGCTGCCCGGCCCCATCTGGAAGGACACGATGATCGGCGCGCTGAAGGGCGTGCCGCCCACCCGGTTCACGCCCATCGACCGGGACCGCTTCGACGGGTGCTCCCGCGACTGCCCGCCCGAGCCGGAGCCCCTGGACGACGAGCTGGACAGCCTGGACGAGATCACCGAGGACTGAGGTCAGAGGCGGCGCAGGGCCGGCAGCAGCTCCTTCTCCGCCCAGGCGAAGAACGGCTCCTGCTGGCCGGCGTCGATCTGGGCCAGGGCCAGGTGCGTGTAGCCGGCCTCGACGTAGGCGCGGGCCGCCTCCACGACCGCGTCCACGTCGGCGCCGCACGGCACGCTCTCCGCCACGTCCTCGGGCCTGACCGTGCCGGCCGCGGCCTCGAAGTTCACCGGGCCGGGCAGCTCGGCCATCACCTTCCAGCCGCCGACCGCCGCCCACCGCCACAGCCGGTGGGCCCGCTCCTTCGCCGCTTCCACGTCGGTGTCGTACGAGATCGCGAGCTGCCCGTACACCGGCTTGGCCGCGTCGCCGTCACCCCTGAACCGGCGCACCACGTCCGGCATCGGCTCGTTGACCACGAGGATGTCGCCGAACTCGGCCGCGATCCGCGCCGAGGAGGCGCCGGAGGCGGCGATGCCGATCGGGATGGGCTCGTCGGGCAGGTCGTAGAGCTTGGCCGAGTCGACGTCGTAGAACTCGCCCTGGAAGGTGACATAGTCGCCGCCGAACAGCTCCTTGATGATCTGCACCGCCTCGCGGAACATGCGGTGGCGGGTGTCGGCCGGCGGCCAGCCCTGGCCGACGACGTGCTCGTTGAGGTTCTCGCCCGCGCCGAGCCCGAGCGTGAACCGGCCCCCGCTCAGCACCGCCATCGTGGCGGCCTTCTGCGCCACCACCGCCGGGTGGTAGCGCATGATCGGGCAGGTCACGTACGTCATCAGCGGCAGCCGCTCGGTGGCCTGCGCCACCGCGCCGAGCACCGACCAGGCGTACGGCGAGTGGCCCATCTCCTCCAGCCACGGGAAGTAGTGGTCGGAGATGACCGCGTAGTCGAACCCGGTCTGCTCGGCCCTGGCCGCGAACTCGACCAGCTGCGGCGCGGGCGTCTGCTCGCACATGAGGGTGTAGCCGATCTCCATCGTGACGCCTTCCTACTGGCCGCGGTACGGGGACGCGACGCGGTCGCCCAGCTCCTCCAGCACCAGCCCGAGGCCGATGCCGAGCAGCCAGACGTCCTTGGCCAGCCCGAGGCCCGCGGGCGTGGGCTTGAGGCTGCCTTCCTGGCGCATGCCGGGGGTCTTGAGGTAGAGACCGATCAGCCCTCCGGCGAAGGCGGTGAGCGCCGCCCCGGCCACCAGCGAGGGCACCATCGGCGCCAGCAGCGCGACACCCAGCGCGACCTCGGCCTTGGACAGCAGGTCGGTGAACGTCCGCGGGTCGTGCTTGCCCAGGAAGGGGTAGGTGCCGACGGCCATGCCGTGGGTGCCGGTCGCGGTCTGCTCGTCGGCCTCGGCCTTGCCGATGCCGGAGTTCAGGATGAAGACCCCGGCCGCCACTCGTGGCGGGATCTGGTGGGGACGGGCGAAGATGCGCATGAATGCCTCCCGAAGATGCGTCGCGAGACCTCCTTCCCAGGCTTTATCGCGACATCCTGGATTGTGTCCGGTTTTGACCCTGACTTCATCGGTCGCGGAGCATCGGGGGAGTGGCATCGGGAGCCCCCGGCGGAAAACCTGTCATCGCCTCGGCGGGGCGCGCACTAATGTCTAGCTGTGACAACTGGCGCATACCTGAGATACCCCCATCTGTCCGGTGACCTGGTCACCTTCGTCGCCGACGACGACGTCTGGCTCGCTCCGATCGCCGGCGGACGCGCGTGGCGGTTCACCGCCGACCGCACCCCCGTGTCGAACCCCCGCTTCTCGCCCGACGGCACCCACATCGCCTGGACCAGCACCCGCGAGGGCGCCCCCGAGGCGTTCGCGGCCGAGCTCGACGGGCCGGAAGGCCGGCGGCTCACCCACTGGGGCAGCGCGTCGACCCAGGTGCGCGGATGGAGCGCCGACGGCCGGGTGCACGTGGTCAGCGCCACGGGACAGGGCGGACGCATCAGGACCTGGGCGCACGCCGTCCCGCTCGACGGCGGCCCGGCCACCCGCCTGCCGTACGGATGGGTGAGCGACCTGGCTGTCAGCGGCGACAGGGTGGTGACGGTCTCGCCCATCTGGCGCGAACCCTCCCAGTGGAAGCGCTACCGCGGCGGCACCGCCGCCAAGATCTGGATCGACGCCGACGGCACCGGAGAGTTCGCCCGCCTGTTCGCCGACGACCCGGCCCAGCACTGGGCCGCCATGTGGATCGGCGACAGGATCGCCTTCGTCGCCGACCCCGACGGCGTCGGCAACGTCCACTCCGCCCTGCCCGACGGCTCGGACCTGCGCCGGCACACCGGCCATGAGGACTTCTACGTCCGCCACGCCGCCACCGACGGCGAGCGGATCGTCTACAGCCACGGCGGCGACCTGTGGCTGCTGGAGAGCCTCGACGCGGAACCGTACCGGCTCGACATCAAGCTCGGCGGGCCGCGTCCGGGCCGCGCCAGGCGCCCGGCCCCCGCCCGCGCCGGCGGGTTCTCCCCCGACCAGACCGGCCGCGCCAGCGCCGTCGAGATCCGTGGCACCGCCCACTGGATCACCCACCGCGACGGCCCCGCCGGCACGCTCCGCGCCGAGCCCGGCGTCCGGGTCCGGCTGCCGCGCGTGCTCGACTCCGACGGCCGCGCCATCTGGGTGTCCGACGCCACCGGCGAGGACGGCCTGGAGATCGGCACCCCCGGCGGCGAGATCCGCACGCTCGCCGCCGGCGAACTCGGCCGCGTGCTCGCCCTGGCCGCCTCGCCCGACGGGAAGCACGCCGCCGTCGCCACCCACGACGGCAGGCTCCTCGTCGTCGACGTCGAGACCGGCGCGCAGCGCGAACTGGACCGCACCTCCCACGGCGACATCAGCGGGCTCACCTTCTCGCCCGACTCCGCCTGGCTGGCCTGGGTGCACCCGCACAAGGAGCCGCTGTCGCAGATCAAGATGGGCCGCGTCGACGGCACCTCCACCATCGAGGTGACGCCGCTGCGCTTCGCCGACTACGACCCGGTCTTCACCCGCGACGGCAAGCACCTGGCGTTCCTGTCGGTGCGCACGTTCGACCCGGTGTACGACGCGCACGTGTTCGACCTGTCGTTCCCCGTCGGCTGCCGCCCGTACCTGGTGCCCCTGCGCGCCACCACCCCCTCCCCGTTCGACCCCAGCCTGCAGGGGCGGGGCTTCAACGGCGAGGACGACCACCCGCCGGCGGAGGAGAAGAAGAAGGACGACGCGCCGCCGCGCACCGAGGTCGACCCCGAAGGGCTCGCCGCCCGCGTGGTGCCCGTGCCGGTCCCGGCCGGGCGCTACGGCAACCTGCGCACCGCCAAGGACGCGCTGCTCTGGCTGCGGCACCCGCTCGCCGGCCGGCTCGGCGACGGCACCGAGCCCGCCGCCGAGGTCGTGCTGGAACGCTACGACCTGAAGAAGCGCGCCAAGGCCGAGCTGGGCAAGGAGTTCCGCGCCTTCGAGGTGAGCGGCGACGGCACCCGGCTCGTGGTCAGCGGCAAGAACGGCCTGCAGACCCGCTCGGCGGGCGAGGGCGACGAGGTCGTCACCATCGAGCTCGACCGGGTCTCCGTCCAGCTCGACCCGGTCGCCGAATGGCGGCAGGGTTACCACGAGGCCGGGCGGCTCATGCGCGACCACTTCTGGCGCGCCGACATGAACGGCGTCGACTGGCAGGACGTCCTCGACCGCTACGCGCCGCTCGCCGACCGGATCGGCGCCTACTCGGAGCTGATCGACCTGCTCTGGGAGGTGCAGGGCGAGCTCGCCACCTCCCACGCCTACGCCATCGGCAACGGCGCAGCCGTCGACCCGCGCCGCCGCCAGGGCCTGCTCGGCGCCGACCTGGCCCGCGACGAGGACGGCACCTGGCGGGTCACCCGCATACTCCCCGGCGAGTCGTCCGACCACGACGCGCGCTCCCCGCTCCTCGCGCCCGGCGTCGCGGTCCGCCCCGGCGACGCCCTCGTCGCCGTCAACGGCCGGCCCGTCGACCCGGCGCAGGGGCCGCTCCCGCTCCTGGCGGGCACCGCGAACCAGCCCATCCAGCTGACCGTCCGCCCCGCCACCGGCGGCGAGCCCCGCAAGGTCGTGGTCACCCCGATCGCCGACGAGACCCGGCTGCGCTACCACGACTGGGTCGAGGGCCGGCGCGCCTTCGTCCGCGAGGCGTCCGGCGGGCGGCTCGGCTACCTGCACGTGCCCGACATGGTGGCGTCCGGGTGGGCGCAGTTCCACCGCGACCTGCGTACCGAGATGGCCCACGACGGGCTCGTCGTGGACGTGCGCGAGAACGGCGGCGGGCACGTGTCCGAGCTGGTCCTGGAGAAGCTGTCGCGCAAGGTCACCGGCTGGATGCGGGCGCGCGGCCACCAGCCGATGCGCTACCCCGAGGACTCCCCGCGCGGGCCCGTCGTCACCGTCACCGACGAGTTCGCCGGCTCCGACGGCGACATCGTCAGCGCCGGCATCAAGAACCGCGGCATCGGCCCGCTCGTCGGCGTCCGCACCTGGGGCGGCGTGATCGGCATCGACTCGCGCTACTCGCTGGTCGACGGCACCGTGGTCACCCAGCCGCGGTACTCGTTCTGGCTGGAGGGACACGGCTGGGGAGTGGAGAACCACGGCGTCGACCCGGACGTCGAGGTCGTGATCACTCCCCAGGACCGGACCGCCGGGCGTGACCCCCAGCTGGAGAAGGCCGTGGAGCTGGCCCTCGCCGCCCTGGAGGAGCGCCCGGCCGCCACCCCGCCCGACCTCCCGCCCATCCCGTAGCGCGCGCCCTCAGGGCGTCACGGTGTTGATCCTGCGCAGGATCTCGGCGAGCACGGGTTCCGTGGTGGCGAAGTTCAGCCGGACGAACGTCTCGCCGCCCGGCCCGAACACCGCGCCGTCACTGAGCAGCACCTTCGCCTCCCGCTCCAGCCGCTCCGCCACCCCTGGCCGGCCGTACTCCAGCCAGGCCAGGTAGGTGGCCTGCGGGATGCGGTACGTGACGCCCTCGGGCAGGTGTCCGGCGATGGCGTGCCGGTTGCGGTCGAGCAGCGCGACCGTGTCCGCCAGCCAGGCGTCGCCGTGCCGCCAGGCGGCGACCGTCGCATCCACGCCGAACACGTGCGCCGAGCCGAAGAGGAACGGCGGCTGCTCGTCCAGCGCCTTGCGCGCCTCGGGGGAGCCGACGTGGGCCACCGAGCAGCGGATGCCGCCCAGGTTGAACGCCTTCGTGGCCGAGGTGAGGGTGATCGTCCGCTCGGGGAGGATCGTGCCGAACGGGATGTGCCGATTCGGCTCGTACACCAGATCGGCGTGGATCTCGTCGGCGATGACCAGCAGGCCGTGCCGTTCGGCCAGCTCGGCGAGCTCCTCCAGCTCGGCGCGGGTGAAGACGCGGCCGGTCGGGTTCTGCGGGTTGACCAGGAGCAGGACCTTGCACCCGGTTAGATCGGGGATCTCGGCGCGCCACGAGTCTCCGTCCGGCACCAGCCGGATGGGACGCACCGGCCGGTCCATGGCCTCCAGCGTGCCGAGGAACGGGTGGTAGGCGGGTATGTGCAGCGCCACCCCGTCCCCCGGCTCCGTCCACACGTGCAGCAGCACCTGAAGCGCCTGATTGATGTCGGTGTAGGAACGGACCAGGCCGGGATCGGGCTCCCAGCCGTAGCGGGCGGCCATCCGCTCGGCGAACGCCTCGGCGAGCGGCCCGCTCGTAGGACTGTCGAGCCACGGCGGATAGCCGAGGTCGCCCTCCGCGCGGCGGCGCAGCGCCTCGGCCACCGCGGGGGCGGTGGGCAGATCCATGTCCGCGACCCAGGCGGGGAGGACACCCGGGCCGGCCTTCGCCCACTTGAGCCCGTCGTTACGTGCTCTGAACGCTTCACCGGCGACTCTGTCACTCATCCAGACATTCTAGGAATGCCCGCTTTTCGCGATCTCGGCGGGAGTCCGTCGTACGGATCAGCGACGGCCCACGGCCTCCCACAACCAGGCCGTACGCTCGCGCCGCCCCCACGCGATCACCCCGCTCACCACGAGCAACGCGAGCGGCACCACCACCGGCCCGCCGCTCACGAACGCCTCGCTCAGCGTCGCCCCCGCCATCAGCCCGGTCAGCGCCAGCGCCGCCGCCCCGGCCAGCGCCGGCACCAGCAGCGCCACCGCCCCTGCCACCTCCAGTACCCCAACCAGCTGCCGGAACCAGTCACCCCACCCGATCGCCTCGAACGTCGACACCGAAGGCTCCGCCCCGGCGAACTTGCCCAACGCCGCCAACAGGAAGCACCCGGCCGCCACCACCTGCAACACCCACAGCCCGGCCCCCGCGAGGCGCCTCGTCTTGATCGTCTCCATGCCTTCGACGCTACGGACCCTGACCGGCTGCCGGAATGCGGCTGAATACCGGGCAATGGGGGAGCTAGATGCACTTGTACGAGAGCGCGCCGTGTGCGACGGGACCCCACGGCCGAGGCAGTCAGCTTCCTTGCGGGTGCTTCACGCAGGCGGACTGGCCTTGACGCGCCGTACCAGCTCTTCCATCGACCCCCGATGACCGTGGAGATGCTCCAGCCACCACGTGGCGCCCGCGTCGGCGTAGGCCCGGACCGACGAGCCCGGCTCGCTCACCCCGATGACCGCCACGTCGAGGTCGCCCGCGTCCGCCCGGTACCCTCGCAGCTCACCGACCTGGGCCGCCAGAGAGTCGGGCGAGAGCGCCATGCGGCCCTCCTGGTCGTCACCGGCGACGATCCAGCCGTCCCAGCGCGCGGCACGCCGGAGCGCACCCGGAGCCGTCCCGCCGACCCACACCGGCACCCGCGGCCGCTGGAGGGGCAGCGGCGCGAGCCGTACCCCCTCGACGGTGTAGCGAGCGCCCCGGTGGCGCACCTCCTCGCCCGACCAGAGCGCGTCCATCACGTCAAGCGCCTCGTCGAGCACGACCCCGCCGGGCCGAGCCGAGCCGAACGCGGTGAACTCCTGCTCCACCCCGCCCAGCCCGGCGCCCAGAATCGCCCGGCCCCCGCTCAGCCGGTCGAGCGTCGCCACCGTCTGGGCCAGCCTTTCCGGCCGATGCCTGGCCACGGCCGTCACCGCCGTGCCCAGCCTGACGCGCGAGGTCGCCTGTGCCGCCGCGGCCAGCGTCACCCACGGATCGGCCGACGGCATGCCCCAGGCGAAGGCCACGTGGTCCCACACCAGCACAGCGTCCCACCCGGCGGCTTCGGCCTCCCGGGCGAAGGTGACCAGGTGACCCGGCTCCGCGAGATCACCGAGGATCGCGACATCGATGCCGTAACGCATACCCCCACCCAAACACACGGCACCGACAGTCCCGGAAACCACGATCCCGGCCGAGGTCCTGAACGATCTCGGTCATCGCGAGAAGGTGTTCCCGGCCTCGTCCCGGGCGGTCGAGCACCATTCGCGGCACGGGCACACGAGACATCTCCGGAACTCGTCGCCTGCTGGACGATGGGGCGGGTATCAGGCGACGAGGCGCGGGACGTCCTGCGGGAGCAGAGTCAGGCCTGGGCAAGCCAGGCGTGGCACAGCCACCAGGCGTCCACCCCGCCGAACGTGGCGGACGGGTCGATCCCGGTGACCTCGGCGAAACGCTGCAGCCGGTTACGCACGGTGTTGGGATGCACGAACAGCCTCTCGGCCGCCACGTCCACGTCCCGATCGGCCTCCAGCCAGGCGCACACCGCGCGGGCCACCGGCTCGGCCCGCGCGCCGAGCGCCGTCCACGCCGGCCGGTGGTGGTCGAGCAGCACCGCGGCCAGGTCGGCCCGGTCGACCACCGCGGCGAGCGCCGGCACACGGGCGACATGTATGACTCCGGCCCGGCCCGCCGACTCGCCCGCGGTCAGCGCGGCGACCGCGAGATGCCGTACGGCGGCCAGTTCCTCGGGCTCGGCGGGGCCGGCGAGCCCGGCCACCACCCCGGCCCTGGCGACGCGACTCGACGGCGCCCGGCCGAGCACCCCCACCAGCAGCCCGTCCACGACCGCGCACAGGACCGGGGGCTGATCACGCAGCGAACGCTCCAGCCCGGCCGCGGCCTCGCCCGGCCGGGCGGCCAGGACCCACAGCCCGCCCGCAACGGGCAGTCCCGCCTCGGCGGCGGCCAGCGCGCCCGCCGAACCCCCGTCGAGCAGCCGCCGCAGGATAGCGGCCTCCCGATCCCGCGTTCTCGGGCCCTGCCCGGCCTTCGTGGCGTGGTGGGCGGCGATCAGCCTGGCCCGTACAGCCTCCGCCCAGTCGTCGTACAGTTCCCGCGCGTCCAGCAGGCGTTCGGCGCTGACCCCGGCCGCGCCCGCCACCTCCCGGGCCCGCGACCAGATAGCCCGCTCGGCCACGTGGATGGCCCCCAGCACCGCCTCGACGGGCACTCCCTGCCGGGCCCGCGTCACGGCGAGCTCCTCCACGAACGACAGCTCCGCCTCCGTCGGACCGCGCCTGGCCGCCAGCGCCCGGGTCGCTGCGACGAGCAGCGCGCGGGTGTGCCCGGCGATGTCGGCCGACGGCAGGGCGGCGACCTCTCGCACCATCGTGCGCACGCCGGCCACGACCGACGACATCAGCTCGGCGTCGCCGACGACCCGCTCGATGAGGTCGACCACGGGTGTCCAGTCGTCGCGAGAGTCCACCCCGCGATCCTGCCCTGGAGTTGTGGTGTATCACAACTCGGGGCGGCAAGACCGTGAGGAGCCCCATGGTCGGGGCTCCGATCAAGCCGTAGCCTTGGAGACCACCACAACAACCCGCCGCGCGAAGGCAGCACCACGTGTTCTCGACCAGGCGCTTGCATGCCTGACGCGGACCGGCGGCACCGGACACGCGATGACGCGGCGGTTCCACCGTCACGGCGAGTCGTAGCCCGCCGCTCGCCCCGCCCTCTGACGTAGCCAAGTTCCCAGGAGAACCCCACCCATGACCTCCTCGTGCCGGGTCGCCGTGATCGGCGCCGGAGCGGCCGGACTCGCCACCACCAAGGCCCTGCTCGACGTCGGCCTCGACGTCGTCACGTACGAGAAGGGCGATCGGCCCGGCGGGCTGTGGGCCCGCGACAACAGCAGCGGCCTGTCACCCGCCTATGCCTCCCTGCACCTCAACACCAGCAAGGGCCGCACCGAATTCGCCGACTTCCCGATGCCCGCCGAGTGGCCGGACTACCCGTCGGCCGACCACGTGGCCGGCTACCTCGCCGACTACGCGAAGACCTTCGGCCTGACCCCGCACCTGCGCTTCGGCACCACGGTGACGTCCGTGGAGCGCGAGGGGACAGGACTGCCTTGGGTCGTGACGACCGAGTCCGGAGAGTCCGGCCGTTACGACGCGGTCGTGGTCGCCAACGGTCACAACTGGGATCCCCGGATGCCCGAGCCCGGCTACCCCGGCACGTTCGACGGCACCCAGCTGCACGCCCACGACTACCGCACCCCCGAGATCTTCCGGGACCGCCGGGTGCTGGTGGTGGGCATGGGCAACTCCGCCATGGACATCGCCGTCGACGCCTCGAACGTCGCCCGCGGCCCGGTCCTGCTCTCGGCCCGCCATGGCGTGCACATCGTGCCGAAGTACCTGTTCGGCCGGCCCGCGGACGCCACCGGCGCCGCCATGTCGGCGCTGCCGTGGCGGGTGCGCCAGCGCATCGCCGAGACCCTCCTCCGGCTGGCCGTCGGCACCCCGCAGAGCTACGGACTGCCGGCGCCCTCCGGCGGCCTCTTCCAGAACCATCCCACGATCAGCGACACCATCCTGCACCGCCTCACCCACGGCGAGGTGACCGCACGGCCCGGAATCGACCGCCTCGACGGCGACCGCGTCGTCTTCACCGGCGGCACGTCCGACCGCGTGGACGTGATCGTCTGGGCCACCGGCTACCGCGTGACCATCCCCTTCCTGACCTCCCATTGGATAGGCGACGACGCGGAGCGGCTGCCGCTGTACCAGCGGGTCTTCCACCTGCAGGACCCGAGCCTGGCCTTCGTGGGACTCATGCAGTCCACAGGCGCCGCCCTGCCCGTCGTCGAGGCCCAGGCCAAGCTGGTCGCCGCCCACCTGTCCGGCCGCTACGCCCTGCCCACCCCCCTGGAGCAGCGGCGTGCCGTCGCCCGCGCCCTGCGCGCCGCCACCGAGCGGTGGGGCGGCGACCGGCGTCCCATCATGCGGATCGACTTCGACCGCTATGTCGCCGGCCTGCCCCGCGAGATGAAGGCCGGCCGCGCCCGGCTGCTGCGGGGAGCCCGGCCGTTCACCCCTGCCCGCCGTGAGGAGACCCCCGCATGAGCACGTCCCGAACCTCCTCCGGCCCCCTGGCCGGCCGCCGCCGTGACGCTCGCGGCCTGCGCGTCATCATCACCGGCGCGTCCGGCACGTTCGGCCGGGCGATCAGTGCCCGCCTGGCCGGGCTCGGCGCGCACGTCATCGGCCTGGACCTGGCCCCGCGCTCCGACGACCCGGTCGAGGTCCTGGCCTGCGACATCACCGACGACGCCGGCGTGCCCGCCGCCGTGGCCGCCGCCATCGCGAAACTCGGCGGCCTCGACCTGCTGATCAACAACGCCGGCATCGGCGGGCCGGCCCCGGCCGAGCTGCCGCCAGGCGCCGAGGTGCGCCGCCAGCTCGACATCAACCTGCTCGGCGCCTGGCGCGTCACCGCCGCCTGCGTGGACGCCCTCGTCCAGTCCCGCGGCCGGGTCGTCATGCTCTCCTCGCGGATGGCCGTCATGCAGCTCCCCCTGGCGGCCGCGTACGGCGCCTCCAAACGAGCGCTCGTCGCGTACGCCGACGCGCTGCGGATGGAGATCGGCACCCACGTCACCGTCACCTGCGTCTACCCGTCGGCGGTACGCAGCCCCATCCACGACTCGACCGCCGAAGCGGGCCTGTCTTTGGAGGGCATGAGCAGTTACGAGCCGCTGGAGGGCGTGGTCGACGCGGTGCTGCGCGCCGCGCTGGGCCGCCGCGCGCGGCGCGACCTGGCGACCACCCGCCGTGGCGCCGTCGAGCTGTTCCTGGCGCGGCACCTGCCCTCGGTCACCGACCGGATCATCGCCCGCACCCTGTCCGGCCGCGTCCGTTCCGGCGCGTTCGACGGGGCCGAGCTGGCCGCCGGCGTCGTCGCGCGCCACGCGCGAAAGCCGTGAGCACGACGCCGGGCACGCCGGCTCCTCGACGCACCGCGGAGTCGGCGCTGACGCCTCGCGCGCGGGCCGTCGACCTCGCGACCTACTCGACCGGCTCGATCGGGATGGGCGTGTGGGTCACCGTCCCGGGACTGCTCCTGCTCTACTTCCTCACCCACACGCTCGGTGTCTCGCCGTTCCTGGCCGGCCTCACCCTGCTCCTGCCGAAGATCGTCGACGTGGTCGTGCATCCGGTGCTCGGCACGCTGTCCGACCGGCAGGCGCGCCGCAGCGGGCACCGGGGTGGCCTGCTCCGCTGGGGACTGCTGCTGGGTGTGGCCATGGCCGCGATGTTCTCGGTCCCGGCCGGGCTGTCCGGGCCGGCCGCCGCGCTGTGGGTCGGCGGCTGGTTCATCGCCGGCAACCTGCTCTTCGCCTGCTTCCAGGTGCCGTACCTGACGACGCCGTCAGACCTGCGGGTCGGCTACCACGAGCGCACCCGCATCTTCATGTTCCGGATGCTCTTCCTGACCTTGGGGCTGCTCGGCGCCGGCGTCGCGGCACCAGCCCTGGTGGCGTCCGGCGAACGCGGCGACTACTCGCGGATGGCTCTGCTGCTCGCCGCCGCCATGGTCGTGTCTTGCTTCGTCGCCCTGGCGGGCGTCCGGCGGCTCGCCGACAACTGCGGCTTCCGCCTCCCCGACGGGCGCGCCCACACCGCCCTCGGCGACATCCGGATCGCCTGGCGCGACCACGACTTCCGCGCACTGGTGCTGTCCTACCTGTTCACCGGCACCACCACCCACCTCTTCCTCGCCGCCTTGCCCTTCTACACCGCGTACGTCTTCGCGGACGGCGGGCTCACCGCCGTGTTCATGGGGGCCTTCCTCGGCCCGGCCGTGGTCGCCGGGCCCATGTGGCTGCGGGTGTCACGGCGCATCGGCAAGCAGCGCGGGCTGCTGCTGTCGCAGGGCGTGTTCATCATCGGATCGCTCGTGCTGCTGCTGGGCGAGCTGCTCGGAGTCGCGGCGACCGTCGCCGTGGTCGTGGCGCTCGGCATCGCCTTCGCCGGGCTGCAGCTGTTCGCCTTCTCGATGGTCCCGGACGCTGTCGCCGCCGCCGAGGCACGCGGCACCGCCCGGGCGGGCGCCTACACCGGCGTGTGGACCGCGACCGAGGCGACGGGCACCGCCATCGGCCCCTACCTGTACTCCGCCGTCCTGGCCGTCGGCGGGTTCGTGTCCACGGCCGATGGGCACGGGGTGGCGCAGCCGGACTCCGCCCTGACCGCGCTGCTCGCGGGCTTCACCGTGGTGCCCGCCGTGCTGATGGCGACGGCCGTGTGGTTCCAGCGCCGTTACGCCCTCGACCGGCCGGCAGGCCCATGATTCCGGATCTCCTCACCGCCGAGCACCTGCTGGCGCTCGCCGGTGTGCTGCTCGGTGCGCTCGCGCAGGCTGCCACCGGCATGGGCTTCTCGCTGCTGGCGGCGCCGGTGATGGTGCTCTACCTGGGCCCACGCGACGGGGTGGCCGCGACCGTGGTCCTCGCCGTGCTCTCCTCTGTCGTGCCGCTGCTGCGCGACGGCCGCCACGCCCGGCCGGGCGAGGTGGCTCGGCTGCTGGTGCCCGCGCTGGTGTGCACTCCACTGGCCGCGCTGGCGCTGCGCGGGGTGGACACCCGCTCGCTGGCGCTGGCCGCGGGCGCCGGCGTGATCATCGCTGTGTGCGTCCTGGCCGGCGGGGTGCGCTGGAGACGGCTGCGCCGTCCCGAGGGAGCCGTGGCCATCGGCGCCGCCAGCGCCCTGCTCAACGTGGTCGGCGGGGTCGGCGGCCCGCCGATCGGCCTGTACGCGGCCAACGCGGGCTGGGAACCGGCGACCACGCGGGGCAATTTGCACGCCTTCTTCATTCTGCACAACACCGCGACGGCCCTGGTGCTCGGCATCGTGCTGCCAGGAGCGCCGGAGCTCGCGGCACTGGCCGCCGGCACGGCCTCCGGGATGCTGCTGGCGCCCCGGCTGCGGGTCGCGGCGCTACGGAGCGCCGTACTGGGCGCGTCGCTGCTGGGCGGCATCGCCCTGACCGTCGGAGCACTCTGACGCTCCTGCACGCGACAACCCGCTGCGCCGGGCAACTGGGAGCACGAAGTGCTCCTGGATGACCCCGGCGACGCGGCAGCCGGTCTCGTGGCACTCGGTTGCGTGGCACTCGGTTGCGTGGCACTCGGTTGCGTGGCACCCGGTCTCGTGGCACCCGGTTGCGTCGCCCCCGGTGTCGCGGCACCCGGTCTCGCGGCAACCAGCGAGTTACCGATCTCCCGCGTCATGGGCGACGAAGTGACACTGACCGCCAACCGAACACGGACTGATGGTGGCCGACGGGAAACGAGGCGCCGTGGCGCATTTCAGCCTGGATCCGGATTCTGGCACTCCGGCAGTGCCGATGAACCGCACCAACGTCCTGGTGTTCGGCCCGGCGGTGGCCATGACGCTGCTCGTTCGACGGGGTTCGTCTCCGGGACGGAACCTGGCGATCGCCATGGCTCCGCCGGGCGGGGCGCACCTCGGCCAGCGTGGCGGAGAAGCCGGGGGGACGAGCCGACGGGGAGGGCCTGTGCGACGAGGACCATGGCGACCGTCTTTCGGCGGCGCAACTGTTGCGGCGCGGCCGATGCGATGAGAAGTACGACTCTCAATGAGCCGACTGGACGAGAAGAACGACTCTCGTCAGGCCAACCGGAGGAGAAGCAAAGACTTTCGTCAGGCCAACCGGAGGAGATGAGGACTCTCGACGGGCCCACCGTAGGAGAGGAATAACTCTTGCCGATCCGACGAAGACAACAAACAGGACGCCCTATGGCGGGCCGACGTGTTGAGGAGGACGGTGAACGTCGGCCGACGCCGAAGGGGCGCGGTGCGGCGGGTTGGGCCGCACCGCGCGGAGCCGACTCCATACGGCGAGGTCAGTGACCCGCCTGTCCGGAGTGACTCCTGACAAAACGGCGACTCAGAGACCCCGCTGTCCAGAGCGACACCAGACAAAGTCCGGAGTAACCCCCAGACAAGCGGCGAAATCTGAGGGCTCCGCCTCTCAGGAGTGACCCTGACGATACGAGGAGATCAGAGCCCAGGACGGAGAGGTCGGAGGCGTCCGAACCAGGCGGCAGGTCAGAGACGGCGCAGGACCGCCACGACCTTTCCCAGGACGCTGGCCTCGTCGCCCGGGATGGGCTCGTAGTTGTCGTTGTGCGGCACCAGCCAGACGTGGCCGTCCTTGCGCTTGAAGGTCTTGACCGTCGCCTCGCCCTCGATCATCGCGGCCACGATGTCGCCGCTCTCGGCGACCGGCTGCTGGCGGACCACGACCCAGTCACCGTCGGCGATGGCGGCGTCGATCATCGAGTCACCGGTGACCTGCAGGAGGAAGAGCGTGCCCTCGCCGACCAACTGCTTGGGAAGCGCGAAGACGTCCTCGACGCTCTCCTCGGCGAGAATCGGACCACCGGCGGCGATGCGGCCGACGAGCGGGACGTAGGCGGCGGTGGGACGGCTGACCGGAGCCTCCTCGTCACCCCCGTCGGGATCGACCCACAGGACCGGCTCGCCCGGAAGGCGAACCTCCAACGCGCGCGGGCGATGCGGATCGCGCCTCAAATAGCCCTTGCGCTGCAGGGCCGTCAACTGGTGTGACACGCTGGACGTGCTGGTCAGCTGGACGGCCTCGCCGATCTCACGCATCGACGGTGGATAGCCGCGCTGTTGCACGGAGTCGCGGATCACCTCGAGGATCTTGCGCTGCCGGGGTGTCAGCCCCAGCGAGTCACGCCTTCGCACCGCGAGGTCACTGACCCCGTTGGCGTCATCCCGCTCGCTCATGCCTCTCCTCCTCGCCCGGCGGCTCGCCTCACCGGCGACCCTCCCGGTCCGTGGTCCTGATGTCGCACACAGCGACCGTATCGCTGTTGAAGATCATCTTCAAACAATTGTTCGAGTCTTCCTCGAAATTGTCGGCAGCGTGGTGTACAACATCGTACGGGAGTTCGATCGACATCGTGTTCGATTTGCCGATCTTTATAGGCCGTTTCGGGGGGCCGTGGCGGCGGGAGGTCAATCATGCGAACGACCAGGATCATAGGCCTGACCGGCGACGACGACCAGAGGCTCACGCTCGTCACCGAGGCGACCCGCGAGCCCGGCCACGCGTCCACATCCGGACACCCCCACCCCGAGCCGCCCCGCCAGGCCGTCCAGGCCCACCCTCTCCCACACTCCGCCCAACACGATTCTTGTTCGAATTCCGCCGAGGGTCGCCCTCTCCCCACAACCTCCGTCCAAGGCCATTCCCCTTCGAGAACTGGCGCGGCTAACGCCCGCCCGGATCCCGCTGACCGCCGTCCTTCCCCGGACTCGGCAGGGAGCAGTTTCCTGGCCCCGGTCCCTGAAGGCGCCTCCGCTGGAGAAGACGCTCCGAGAGGGCCGGCTTCCGAAAGCCGGACTTCGGGCCGAGAGGCTCCCCGAAGGCGGGCGTCGGGCGGCCAGCCTTCGGGACGGCTTGTCTCGGGGCAGCAGGCTCCCCAAAGGTGGGGTTCGGAAGGGCAGGCTTCGGAGCGGCGCGTGGCGGATCAGGAGACTCCGCGCGGGCTGGTGTCGGGAGGCCAAAGCTCGGAGCGGCACATCTCGGGGCAGCAGGCTCCCCAAAGGTGGGGTTCGGAAGGGCAGGCTTCGGAGCGACGCGTGGCGGAACAGGAGACTCCGCAAGGTCGGGCGTCGGGAGGCCAAAGCTCGGAGCGGCACATCTCGGGGCGGCAGGCTCCCCAAAGGTGGGGTTCGGAAGGGCAGGCTTCGGAGCGACGCGTGGCGGAACAGGAGACTCCGCAAGGTCGGGCGTCGGGAGGCCGGGCTTCGGAACGGCGAGTCGTGGAACGGCGGGTCGGGCGGGAGCAGGTCGGCGGACCGAGGGCGCGGCGAGCTGCTGCCGGCGAGCGCCCCCACCTCTACCTCGTCCCTCCGGCGCGCCCCACCACGGAGGCCGGGTCACTTCAGGGGGCCGGCCGGTGGGGGAGGAGTGACGGGGGTCCTGTCCGTACGGGAGAGGGCCGCCCTGTCGTCGGCCAGATCATCCAGGGTGGGGGCGACGGCCGGGGTCCGGGATCGCGTGAGACGGCGAGCGAGCGACGGCGTGGGCCGGGCGCTCGCGGAAGACGCCTGACGGACGACGGCCCCCTGCGTGGTGTCAGCCCCGGCACGGGAGCGGGACCGCGTGGCGGAGACGCGCCCCGTGCCGGCGTCGGATTCCCAGGTGCCGAAGGACTCCGCGTGGAGGCTGGGGCCGAGGGTGGCCTGGGTGGGGCGTCGGCGCGACAGGAAGCCACGGCACCGAGCGGTGAGGACGGGAGCCCGTCGTCCTTCCTGGCCAGGGTGCGGGGACTGAGGCGGGACGGGTTGTCGTTGACGTCCAAGGGGCGCGGGCGTACGCGTGAAGGTGATCGCACGCAGGTGGGGCCGCCGCAGACAGATCCGGCGCGCACAGGGCTGACGCAGGCAGGACGCGCACAGACGGAGTCGCCCCAGGAGGGACGCGCGCAATCAGCGCAGGCGCAGATGACCCAGGCTGGGGTGACGCAGGCAGGACGGACGCAGGCAGGACGGGCGCAGGCACGGACCCGGGCGGGACGGACGCAGGGGCGGACGCAGGGACGGTCGCAGGACACCGGTGGGTCGGGGAAGCGGGCGCGGCGGTCCGGTGCCGGAGTTCGGGGTAGGCGGGCGCGGTTGGCCGTCGTGTCCGGAGCGCCGAGGCAGTCGGGCGGTTCCGCGCGGATCCACGCCCGGAGAAGGCCCGGCCCGGCGGAGACCGCGCCGGTGCGGTTGACGCGGCGGGGCCGGGCGGTGCTGGTGATCGCCGTGGCGCTGCTGTCGCTGGGCGGGTTCTGGCTCGGCACGAGGGCGGCCGGCTACGCGCAGGCGGAGCGGCCGCCGAGCACCGCCGGGTTGCCGTGGGTGCAGGTGCGGGAGGGCGACACGCTGTGGAGCATCGCCGAAGCCGTCGCGCACCCTGGCGAGGACCCGACGGCCGTCGTGAAGGAGATCCGGCGGCTCAACGGGCTGACGGGTTCGCTCATCCGGTCCGGCACCCGTCTGCACGTCCCGGGCGGCGCGGTCACCCCTTTACACCAGGGACAATGAGTGGTCGTGCGATGCTCCCGAGCCTCCTGTGAACAATTGTCACGTACGTGACGCGTACCAACAAAAGTGACGCGTTCCGGCGACACGCCCGAAGGGCGGCGGGAACCCGTGGGCTGATCAGCGACTTCGGTCGAGCAGGCCCGGCCAACTTGCGTTCATGGTCGCGCGCTTCTACGGTTGGACCACAACATCTAGTAGTTACACCGATGTAGTTCACCACACCTTGTGTTTCAGCGACCGCACCACAGATCAGCCGTGGGGCGTGCGCGAGCGTCCGTAGGGGCGGATCCGTGCCTGTGGTGACCCCTGAAACGAGGAGGCGTAAGCGTGCATTGTCCGTTCTGTCGCCACCCGGACACGCGGGTCATCGACAGCCGCTCCACGGAGGACGGCGCGGCGATCAGGCGCCGGCGCACGTGCCCCGAGTGCGGGCGCCGGTTCACCACACAGGAGACCGTGCTCCTCATGGTGAGCAAGCGCAGCGGCGTCACCGAGCCGTTCTCGCGGGACAAGGTCGTCGCGGGCGTGCGACGGGCCTGCCAGGGCAGGCCGGTGAGCGAGGACTCCCTGGCGCAGCTGGGGCAGAGGGTGGAGGAAGCCATCAGGGGCAAGGGCGCGGCCGAGATCGCCTCCAACGAAGTGGGGCTGGCGATCCTCGGGCCGCTGCGTGAGCTCGACGAGGTGGCCTACCTGCGGTTCGCATCGGTCTATCGCGGCTTCGAGAGCCTGGCGGACTTCGAGGCCGAGATCCAACAGTTGAAGGCGGAGAAGGGGGAGTCATGACGGAGACGTCCAGCGGATCAGTGGCGCGCGGAGGCAAGCGTCCCCGCAGGGGCCTGAAGATGAAGCGGATCTTCACGACGCCCGGCGTGCACCCGTACGACGAGATCGTGTGGGAGCGCCGCGACGTCGTCATGACCAACTGGCGCGACGGCTCGGTCAACTTCGAGCAGCGCGGCGTCGAGTTCCCCGAGTCCTGGTCGATCAACGCGACCAACATCGTGACCACCAAGTACTTCCGCGGCGCGGTCGGCACCCCGCAGCGCGAGCACAGCCTGAAGCAGCTCGTCGACCGGGTCGTCGGCGTCTACACCCGGACCGGCCTGGAGCACGGCTACTTCGCCAGCGACGAGGACGCCGAGATCTTCGACCACGAGCTGAAGCACGCCCTGGTCCACCAGATCTTCTCGTTCAACTCCCCGGTCTGGTTCAACGTGGGCACCCAGTCGCCGCAGCAGGTGAGCGCCTGCCAGCCTTACCACGCGCTGGTGAGCACACCCGAGGGGCTCGTCCCGATCGGCAAGCTCGTCCAGGACGACGCGATCGGCGCCAAGGTCTACGACGCCCACGGCATCACCCGCGTCATCGCCACCAAGGCCAACGGTGTCAAGAACGTCCTGCGCCTGCACACCAAGGCGGGTTACACGCTTGACGTCACCGGCGACCACCTGGTGTGGAAGGCCACCGGCGACGGCACCGGCCGTTTCGTGGAGGCCGCCACGCTGAATCCCGGAGATCAGCTTGAGTGGCACCGGCGTGAAGCGTTCGGCGAAGGCGAGATCGACTTCACCGAGGTGGCGGAGGCCGCTCTCGCAGGCTGGCTGCAGTCCGACGGCTTCGCCGGACAGTACGAAGGCACCAACAAGTCGCTCACCATCGAGGCGATGACCGTCAACGACGCCGAGCTCGCCTGGGTGACCCGGGCCCTGGACGTCGTGTTCCCCGATGTGCACCGCAAGGAGCGCACGGTGGAGACGCAGGACACCTCGCTCGACTGCCGGCGCACCCGCCTGTACGGCAAGTCGCTGGAAGGCTTCGTCGACAAGTGGGACCTGCGCCGGCGCGGCGTCGACATGTCCGTCCCCACCAGCCTCTTCACCGCACCACTGCCGGTGGTGGCCGCCTATCTCCGCAGTGTCTTCCAGGCCGAGGGCTTCGTCTCGGCGAGGGAGAACTCCACCGTCGTCGAGGTCGACATGATCTCCGAGGAGCTGATCCGCGGCATGCAGCGCCTGCTGCTGCGCTTCGGCATCTACGCCCGCGTCGGCTTCAAGAAGGACGCTCGTGACGACCGCAAGGGCTGCTGGACCCTGCGCATCCAGTCTGCCGGCGACCGCCGCAGCTTCGCCGACGAGATCGGCTTCGTCGACGAGACCAAGTCCGGCAAGCTCGAGATGAGCTTCGCCAAGCCGGGACACCCGTCGAAGGCGACGAAGCGGTTGGAGATCGATCGCGTCGAGGACCTGGGGCCGATGGAGGTCTACGACATTCAGACCGAGAGCGGCGAGTACCTCTCGGGCAACCTCCGGGTGCACAACTGCTTCATCCTCTCCGTGGACGACACGATGGAGTCGATCCTGGAGTGGTACAAGGAAGAGGGTGTGATCTTCAAGGGCGGTTCCGGGTCGGGCGTCAACCTGTCCCGCATCCGGTCGTCCAAGGAGCTGCTCTCCAGCGGCGGCACCGCCAGCGGTCCGGTGTCGTTCATGCGCGGCGCCGACGCCAGCGCCGGCACGATCAAGTCCGGTGGCGCCACCCGCCGGGCCGCCAAGATGGTGGTGCTCGACGTCGACCACCCCGACATCGAGGAGTTCATCGAGACCAAGGCGCGCGAGGAGGACAAGGTCCGCGCGCTGCGTGACGCCGGGTTCGACATGGACCTGGGCGGCAAGGACATCGTCTCGGTGCAGTACCAGAACGCCAACAACTCGGTGCGGGTCTCCGACGAGTTCATGCGGGCGGTGGAGAAGGGCGAGAAGTTCGGCCTGCGGGCCCGGCTCAGCGGCGAGGTGATCGAGACTGTCGACGCCCGCGACCTGTTCCGCAAGATGGCGAAGGCGGCGTGGGAGTGCGCCGACCCTGGCGTGCAGTACGACGACACGATCAACGACTGGCACACCACCCCCGAGACCGGGCGGATCACGGCCAGCAACCCCTGCTCCGAGTACGTCCACCTGGACAACTCGTCCTGCAACCTGGCCAGCATCAACCTGCTGAAGTTCCTCAAGGACGACGGCTCGTTCGACGTGCCCAATTTCGTCAAGCTGACCGAGCTGATCATCACGGCGATGGACATCTCGATCACGTTCGCCGACTTCCCGACCGAGAAGATCGGTGAGACGACGCGCGCCTACCGGCAGCTCGGCATCGGCTACGCCAACCTGGGCGCGCTGCTCATGGCGACGGGTCACGCGTACGACTCCGACGGCGGCCGGGCGGTGGCCGGGGCGATCACGTCCCTGATGACCGGCGTGTCCTACCGCCGCAGCGCCGAGCTGGCCGGGGTGGTGGGCCCGTACGACGGTTACGCGCGCAACGCGGACCCGCACAAGCGGGTGATGCGCAAGCACGCGGCGGCCAACGACAACCTGCGCACGATCGGCTCGATGGACTCCCACATCCACTCCGAGGCGTCGCGGCAGTGGGCGGAGTGCCTCAAGCTGGGCGAGCGGAACGGTTACCGGAACGCGCAGGCCAGCCTGCTGGCGCCGACCGGTTGTCTCACCGGCGACACGCTCGTCACCACCGACCGAGGGCTCGTCCGGCTCGCCGAGATCGGCGACGTCTACGGCGACCGCTGGCAGAACCTGGACATGACGGTCTCGACCGATGAAGGACCGCGTCAGGCGACCAGGTTCTTCGTCAACGGCGAAGAGCTGACCCGCCGGGTCAGTACGGTCGGCGGTTATCGGATCCAGGGCACTCTCACTCACCGCGTGAAGGTGGTGGATCAGGTGAGCGGCGAGTGGGTCTGGAAGCGGCTGGCCGACGTGCGCGAGGGCGACGTGCTGCCCATGCAGCTGGGCACGCTGGTCGGTGAGCCGCGCGAGGTGCCGCTGCCTGTCCTCGACCAGGCCTACTACGCGGGAGATCGGCACGTACGGGTTCCCCACACGGTCTCTGAGGAACTGGCCGAGCTGGTGGGCTACTTCATGGGTGACGGGAGCCTGCACAGCGAGGGCATCAGGTTGTGCGTCGCGGACGCTGATCTGGACGTGGTCGAACGGCTGCGTGTCATCTCCAAGTCGCTGTTCAACCTGGAGCCCGTCGTCACCTCGCAGGGGGGCTACCACGAGGTCGTCCTGCAGTCGGTGCGGGTGGCCCGCTGGTGGGAGGCGGCCGGTTTCGCCAAGGACCTCCCGGGTGTCGACCATTCCGGCAAGGGATGGACGCCGCGGGTCCCCTCGGCGATTCTCGAGACCAACGACGTGGCCGTCTACACGGCGTTCCTTCGCGGCCTGTTCGAGGCCGACGGTACCGTCACCGAGGGAGTTCCCAGCGTCAGCACGTCCGCAGAGTCTTTCGCGAGCGAGATCCGCACCCTGCTGCTCTCGCTCGGCCTGATCACCACTACCAGGACGACCACCAGCGGTTCCGGCGGCGACGTCTACCAGGTGCGCCTGCGCAACGTCGACCATGCGCTGATGTACGACGAGGTGATCGGTTTCCTCGGTGAGCGCAAGGCTCGGGCGCTGGCTTTCGCGGAGCCGAAGCGTTCGGCCAAGAGAGACTACGTACACCTGCCGCGTGAGGTCTGGGAGGAGCTCGCCCCGCAGGGACACGAGTCTCGTGACGCGATCCTGCAGTCGATTCAGAAGAGTGGCGGCGTGCCTCGTACGGCGGCCAGGCTGCTGTATGCGGAGACGCTCGACGAGCGGCTCGCGCGCGCTCTGAGCTACGCCTTCGAGGTGGTCGAGGCCAACGAGGACGGCGGCGTTCAGCCCACATATGACCTTTCCGTGCCGGAGAACGTCACTTATGTGGCGAACGGCATGGTCAGCCACAACACCATCGGGCTGATGATGGACTGCGACACGACCGGCATCGAGCCGGATCTGGCGCTGGTCAAGTTCAAGAAGCTGGTCGGCGGCGGGTCGATGCAGATCGTCAACCAGACGGTGCCGCGGGCCCTGAAGAAGCTGGGCTACCAGGAGGAGCAGATCGAGGCGATCGTCGAGTACATCGCCGAGCACGGCCATGTGGTCGACGCCCCCGGGCTGCGGCAGGAGCACTACGAGGTGTTCGACTGCGCGATGGGCGAGCGGGCGATCGCGCCGATGGGTCACGTGCGGATGATGGCGGCGACGCAGCCGTTCCTGTCCGGGGCGATCTCCAAGACCGTCAACCTGCCCGAGTCGGCCACGATCGACGACATCGAGCAGGTCTACATGGAGGGCTGGGAGCTCGGCCTCAAGGCGCTGGCGGTCTACCGCGACAACTGCAAGGTGGGCCAGCCGCTGTCGGTCGGCGGCAAGAAGGAGGAGCCGAAGGCCGCCGAGCCGGAGGTCAAGGTCGTCGAGGTGGCGCGGCCGACCCGGCGCCGGATGCCCAACCAGCGGCCGAGCACCACGACCAGATTCACGGTCGGCGGCGCCAAGGGCTACATGACCGCCTCCTCCTACCCCGACGACGGGCTGGGCGAGGTCTTCCTCAAGATGTCCAAGCAGGGCTCGACGCTGGCGGGCGTCATGGACGCCTTCTCGGTGGCGATCTCCATCGGGCTCCAGTACGGGGTGCCGCTGGAGACCTACATGAGCAAGTTCGTCAACATGCGGTTCGAGCCGGCGGGCATGACGGACGACCCGGACATCCGGATGGCGACGTCGGTGATGGACTACATCTTCCGGCGGCTGGCACTGGACCACCTGCCCTACGAGGAGCGGGCGGCCCTCGGCATCTTCTCGGCGGCCGAGCGGGCGGCGCAGCAGCGCGGCGAGGACCCGGCGGCGCTGCAGGAGACGGTGGAGTCGCTGGCCCAGTCGGCGCCGATCGAGGCGGCGCCGGAGCCGCGCAAGGAGGAGCAGCGCAAGGAGCTGACGCTGGAGAGCCACCAGCGCTTCACCGCCGACGCGCCGCTCTGCATGACCTGCGGCACGAAGATGCGCCCGGCGGGCAGCTGCTACGTCTGCGAGGGCTGCGGCTCCACCAGCGGCTGCAGCTGACCTGAAGCGGCCCGGAGCCCCCGGCGCTCCGGCCGATGCTCCGTCCGTGAAGGGGCCCGGCGCTCCGGCTGGTGCTCCGTTCGTGAAGGGGCCCGGCTCTGTGGCCGGGCCCCTTCACGGGTGCCTGAATAAGCCTGCAGCCCGTTGCCGCGTCCGGCGGACGTCTGGTGGACTCCGTGGGTGATCGGGAAGACGCTGTGGGAGCGGCCCCTGCACCAGCACGGTTCTCTTAAGACGGTGGCGGTGACGGCGGACCGGGTCGTGGTCCACGAGCGCGCCACCCGCCTGGTCTGCCTGGACCGTCGCGACGGCTCGGTCCGCTGGGACGTGCCGGTGGGTGGTGACCTGCGGGGCATCGCCGTCGCCGGCGACCGCTGCCTGGTCGTGCCGTACCCCGCGGCCCGCTTGTCGTGTCTCAGTCTGGCGACGGGGGCCGAGGTGTGGCGGGCCCCGCTGCGTTCGTACGCGGGCCACGTCGTGGTCAGCGGCCGGACGGTGGTGGCGGGCGGCTGGCGCGACTACTCGCCCGTGGCCGCCTTCGACCTCCCGGACGGGCGGCCGCTGTGGAGCACGCCGCGGCGGGTGGAAACGCTGCGCCCCCTGCCGTGGGGCGACGCCCTGCTGCTGGGGAGCGGGCGGGAAGCGTGGCTGATCGATCCGCGTGACGGCCGCGAGCTGACCCGCCTGCGGCTGCCGGAGCCGGTGACGAAGCTGGATCTGAGTCCGGCGTTCACCAGGATCGACGCCGAGCGCTGCCTGGTGCGGTGCGGCCCGCGGTCCGTCGTGTGTCTCTGGCCGGCCTCGGGGCGGGCCGCCCGGTTCTACGATCACGACGCCGACCTCGGGTACCGGGCCCCCGCGTGCGCGGGCGGTGTGGTCTGGCTGGGCACGGGGGACGCCGGCTATGTCGCGGTCGATCCCGATGCAGGCTCGGTGCGCTGGTCGGCGAACGCCGGCCGGCCCTTCGCCCCCGGCGTGGTGTGCGACGGCGAGGGCTTCGTGCTGGCCGGTCAAGGGGGAGTGCTGTTCCGTCTGGGTCCGGACGGGCGGATTCTCGACCGGTCCTGGTCGTCGGCGCGAAGGGTGGCCGGGCTGCTCGATCTCGGCGCGGGGGAGATGGTCATGGCGACCAAGGGAACCCTCAGGCTGATGCGCACCGAGGTAGGACGTCAGCCCGTCCCGAGCTGACGTGACAGTGACGGGATGTCGGAGATCACCCAGTACTCGGCGAACCGGTCGCCCTCGGCGCGCAGGATGTCGTGGCCGTTGAAGGCGATCCGGGTGCCCGGGGCGGCGGTGGCGCCGGGCATGCCTCCCCGGTAGGCGCCGGCGAACGTCCACCGGGCCGCCACCCGGTCGCCGTCGACGATCGGCCCGACGTCGAGAGAGAGGGTGACGTCGTCGAACGGTTCGTGTCCCTGCCGGAGCATGTCGATCAGCTGGTCGGGGCCCCGCACGTCCATGCCCGGCCAGTGGCCGGTGAAGTCGGGGGTGACCAGCTCGTGGGCGAGGGAGAAGTCGCCCTGCCACATGGTGAGCAGCCATCGTTCGTACAGTTTCCCCATCATGACGGCGACCCCTACCCACGGTCGGCGCTTCGATAGATTGCTTTCCCCCGCGTTCGGCCGCAAGCGGTCTGTAAGCGAGCGTCGATCAAACCGGGCCATCCTGAGTGTCCGTGGAAAGGAAGGGCCTGTCATGACGGTTCCCCCGCCATCGCCCGTGCTCGATCGCCGGCCCAGCAAGGCGCTGATCATCGGATTGGTGCTGTCGGGCCTGCTGGCGCTGGGCGTGCTCGCGCTGCTGCTGATGAGCGGCGGGGCGATGGGCTTCGGCCTGTCGGCGCTGTTGGCGATCGCGCCGCTCCCGGTGCTGCTGGCGGCGGTGCTCTCGCTCGACCGGCTGGAGCCGGAGCCGAAGCTGCACCTGGCGTTCGCGTTCGCTTGGGGAGCGGGGGTGGCCGTGGGGGTGGCCATCCTGCTGAGCCTGGTGGGGGTCGAGCTGTTCGCCCGCGCCGGCTACGGCCAGCAGGCGGTGAACCTCATCAGCACGGTGGTGCTCGCGCCGGTCATCGAGGAGGCGCTGAAGGGCGCGGCGCTGCTGCTGCTCCTGCGCCGCCGGCGGGAGATCGACGGTCTGACGGACGGCATCGTGTACGCGTCCATGGCCGGGCTGGGCTTCGCCGCGGTGGAGAACGTCGGCTACTACCTGATGGCCTACGGGGAGGAGGGGGTGGGCGCCGCCGTGCAGTTGTTCGTGATCCGCGGCCTGATCGACCCGCTCGGCCACCCGGTCTACACCTCGATGATCGGGGTCGGGGTGGCGTACGCGCTGACCCGCCGCAACGCTGCCCGGTTCGCGGCGATCCCGCTGGGCTACCTGGGCGCGGTCCTCCTGCACGCCCTGTGGAACGGCGCGGCCTCCACCGGCTCGCTGGCGGCGGTCGCCGGCGCGTACCTGGTGATCATGGTGGTGCTCATCGGGCTGATCGTCATCACGGTGGTGGAGCGCAGGCAGCTCGTCTCGCGGATGGGCGCCTATCTTCCCGCGTACGGGGCCACCGGCCTGATCACCGAGCAGGACGTTCGGATGCTGACCACGATGAAGGCCCGCCGCGCGGCTCGTAAGTGGGCCAGGGGAGTCGGTCTGGGCCGTCAGATGGGCGACTACCAGCAGGCGGCCACGGAGCTGACGATGTTGCACCTGCGCGCCGAGCGGGAGGGGGCGGATCCGGTCCGGTTCGAGGCCGAGCGCGATCTGCTGCTGGGGACGATGGCGCGGGCCCGCCGCTGGTAAATCCGATCGACCGGTATATCGCCCTCTTGGCATAATGTCCGCCGTTGACTCGGGAGGAGAGCGAATGAACTGGGTGGAGATCGAGTCCGAGGCCGAACTGCGCGAACTCCTCGGTGAGGTGCTGCCGCGCTCGGCGACGAAGGAGCGCCCCCGCCTGCACGCGCGTGACCGGGAGTGGCTGGCGGCCTCGCCGTTCTGCCTGATCGCCACCGCCGACGCCGACGGCAACTGCGACGTCTCGCCCAAGGGCGACCCGGCCGGGTTCACGCACGTCATCGACGACACCACGATCGCCATCCCCGACCGCCCCGGCAACCGCAGGGCCGACGGGTTCCGCAACGTCCTGGCCAACCCGCACGTCGGCCTGATCTTCCTGATCCCCGGCCGCAACGAGACGCTGCGCGTGAACGGCCGGGCCCGGCTCGTGCGGGAGGCGCCGTTCTTCGACGAGATGATCGTCAAGGGTCACCGGCCCAGGCTGGCCCTGGTCGTGGAGATCGAGCAGATCATGTTCCACTGTGCCAAGGCGTTCATGCGCAGCGCGCTGTGGCGGCCCGAACAGTGGGGCCCCGACCCGCTGCCGTCGCACGCCACCCTGGTCAAGGAGCTGCAGGCGATGCCGGAGACTCTGGAGGAGCTGGAGGCGTACTACTCTGACGCCAGCTACAGCAAGAAGCTCTACGGGAGCTAGGCCGCGGGGGTGGGGCCGTCGGGGAACCGGATCACGTTGCGGCCCGTGTAGGCGCGGAGATCGACGACCTTCGGGTCCGCCGCCGCCTGCTTACGGTGGACCGCCGCCGACCTGATGTCGCGGATCTTGTGTCTGGCGATGCGCGGCGGCACCGTCACCAGCCTTCTCATCGTCCTCCCCCCGTGATGTTCCTGTTACCTATGTTATTAACAGAAACCCCGGTAAGGACGGTGTAAGACAGAATTCAGTAAGGCAGGCGTCGGCCTGACGGAGATCGCAGGTCGAGGTCTGCGCCGCGGACCGGGCGCCGCCTGGTCGTCGTCTTGACGATGCGGATGCGCTTCATGGGTCTGCCCCCCTATCGCTTGGCCACAACCTAATCGGGCCCGCGGAGTGCGCTCAACGCATTTGTACGCACCGGGCGGGCGGCACGCCGTGACGCCCGCCCGATGAGGTCAGGCGCCGGCGGGGACGGCCCGGGTCGTGACGGCCAGCCGGTTCCACGCGTTGATCATCGCGACGGCCACCACGAGCGACGCGAGCTGCTTGTCGTCGTAGTGCTCGGCCGCCTCCTGCCAGACCGCGTCGGACACGCCCTGGCCGTGGTCGGCGAGCCTGGTCGCCTCCTCTGTCAGGGCCATCGCCGCCCGCTCGGCCGGGGTGTAGACCGTGGCCTCCCGCCAGGCCGCCACCGACCAGATCCGCTCGTCGCTCTCGCCGGCCTTCTTCATGTCCCGGCTGTGCATGTCGACGCAGAACGCGCACCCGTTGATCTGGCTGGCACGCAGCTTCATCAGCTCGATCGTGGCGTGCGGGACCCCGCAGTCGCCCAGGAAGGCCTCCACCGAGAGGAACGCCCGGTAGGGCTCGGGGGCGAGGGCCGCGACGTTGAGCCGCAGAGTCATGTCATCCTCCATGTTGGTCGTAGCCGACGCATCATGGACGGGACGGCCGCGCCGGATGTGACGACTTTCCGCCGGAAAATTTCCCGACGGGTCCGGGCGCGCCGGACCCTGGCCTTGAATAGGGCCGCATCCTGGGGAAATGAGACCCCTGAACGAGGAAAGACCGACCATCAGGGGGATCATCATGGCCGTCTGCGAGACGTGCGGCAACGACTACGACATGGCGTTCGAGGTCCGCGCCCAGGGCGCCACCCACACCTTCGACTCCTTCCAGTGCGCGATCGACAAGATGGCGCCCGTCTGCGAGCACTGCGGCACCAAGGTCATCGGCCACGGCGTCCAGTCGGGCGACCACTGGTACTGCTGCGCCCACTGCGCCCGCGAGGAGGGCTCACGCGGCATCGTCGACCGCACCCCGGCCGGGGCCACCGCCTGACAGCCGGGATTTCGGGCTTCTCCAGATCGTCACCGGCACGCACACTGGCGGTGTGGCCGACTTCGATGTGGTTGTCATAGGTTCCGGGCCCGGTGGGCAGAAGGCGGCCATCGCCGCCGCCAAGCTGGAGAAGCGCGTCGCCGTGGTCGAGCGGCGCAACATGATCGGCGGGGTCTGCATCAACACCGGCACGATCCCGTCCAAGACCCTGCGTGAGGCCGTGCTCTACCTGACCGGGCTCAACCAGCGGGAGATGTACGGGCAGAGCTACCGGGTCAAGGACGAGATCACCGTCGCCGACCTGGGCATCAGGACCCAGCACGTGATCGGCCGCGAGGTCGACGTGATCCGCAGCCAGCTCTCGCGCAACCACGTGGCCGTGTTCACCGGCACCGCCGCCTTCACCGACCCGAACACCCTCGACGTCACCGACGAGCAGGGACGGGTCGTCAAGATCACTGGAGAGAAGATCATCATCGCCACCGGCACCCGGCCGGCCAGGCCGGAGTCGGTGGAGTTCGACGAAGAGACGATCATCGACTCCGACGGCATACTCAACCTGCAACGGGTGCCGGAGTCGCTGGTCGTCGTCGGCGCCGGGGTGATCGGGATCGAGTACGCGTCGATGTTCGCGGCGCTCGGCACCAAGGTGACGGTGGTGGAGCGGCGCGAGCGGATGCTCGACTTCTGCGACCTGGAGATCGTCGAAGCGCTCAAGTACCACCTGCGCGACCTGGCCGTCACCTTCCGCTTCGGCGAGACGGTGGCGGCCGTGGAACGGCGGCCGCGGGGCGCGATCACGCTGCTGGAGAGCGGCAAGAAGATCCCGGCCGAGACCGTCATGTACTCCGCGGGACGCCAGGGCATGACCGACCGGCTCGGGCTGGAGCAGGCCGGGCTCGCCGCCGACGAGCGCGGCCGGATCGCGGTGGACCTTCACTACCGCACCGCCGTGGACCACATCTACGCGGTCGGTGACGTGATCGGCTTCCCGTCGCTCGCCGCCACCTCCATGGAACAGGGCCGCATCGCCGCCCACCACGCCTGCGACGAGCCGCTGCCCGGGATGACCCCGCTGCAGCCGATCGGCATCTACACCATCCCCGAGATCTCGTTCATCGGCCGCACCGAGGACGAGCTGACCAAGAGCCAGGTGCCGTTCGAGGTGGGCATCTCCCGCTACCGCGAACTGGCCCGCGGCCAGATCATCGGCGACACGTACGGCATGCTCAAGCTGCTCGTGTCACCGGAGGACCGGTCGCTGCTGGGCGTGCACGTGTTCGGCACCGGGGCGACGGAGCTGCTGCACATCGGGCAGGCGGTGATGGGCTGCGGCGGCGCCATCGACTATCTGGTGGACGCCGTCTTCAACTACCCGACGCTGGCGGAGTCGTACAAGGTGGCGGCCCTGGACGCGATGAACAAGCTGCGCCGCGTCGCCCGCTTCGAGCTCTAGCCCCGCTCTAGCCCTCCGTGGTGCGCCGCGACCGGGGGGCCGGCTTCTTGCGGCCCGCCACGAGCGTGTCGCCGGGGGAGGGGGAGGGCTCCTCGGTGGCCGCCGGGCGGGGCCGGGGATGCGGCGCGGTGTCGTCCAGGCTGGGCTCGGCGTCCGATGCCTTCTCCGTACGGGTGCGCGCCGGTTTGTCGGCGGGCTCCTTCTTCTCCGGGGTCTCGGGCTTGGCCGGAGCGAGCGGGCCGGTGGGCTTGTCGGGGTCGCGCAGGGAGGCGATGACCGCGTCGGCCTCGTTGTCGGCGGCGAACTCCTGGGCGGCCTCCGACTCGCGCCGCCTGATCACCACCATGTGGTCGACCGAGATGCGGCCCGCGCCCACCACGGCCAGCAGCAGCGAGGCCGCGCCCAGCAGGATCAGCTCGTTCAGCGTTATCGGGTTCAGCGGGGGCGCCACCCACAGCACCGCGACCGCCTCCGCGAAGAGGATCAGACCCATCACCGACACCATCAGCCCGGCGATGAGCAGCGCGCCGCCGATCAGCTCGACGAGCATGGTGATCGTCGCCCAGGCCCGCGGCGCGGGGGCTCCCTGTGCCTGGAACTGCAGCCCGGTCTCCACCAGCCCGATCTCGAGCTTGCGCCAGCCGTTGGCGAAGAAGATGCCGCCCACGCCCAGACGGGCGACGAGCGCGGCGAGATCACGGAGGGTCTGTCTCACGGTCGTTGTCTGCCCTAATCGGGACATGGCACACCTCAATCACGGCGAAGCAGCATGGCCACCGCGACGGCGGTCAGGCTGAGCAGGACGACGCTCACGACCACGGTCGTGTGCAGGGCGTTGACGAAGGCCCACCGGGCCGCGTGCAGCAGCGCGCCGCCGGCGTTGCCGCCGATCTCCTCGGCGACGTGGGCGGCGCCCGCGAGTGACTGCCTGGCCTGGTCCATCCCGCCGGCCGGGATGCCCCGCACGTCGGGGACCGCGGGCGCGTACGCGATGGTGGTGACCGTGCCGAGGACCGCGACGCCGAGTCCGGCGCCGAGCTCGTACGCGGTGCCCTCGACGGCGGCGGCGCCGCCCGCGTGGGACGCGGGCGCGGCGGACATGATCGTGTCGGAGGCGGCCAGCAGCGCCACCTGGACGCCGAAGCCGATGCCCACGAAGCAGCAGGCCAGCATCACCGGATGGCCCTCGACGCCCCAGGTCAGCGTGGGGGTGAGGGAGAGCGCGACGAGGCCGAGGCCGCCGCTCATGGTGACGCGCAGGCCGAGCCTGGGCAGCAGGTGCGCGGCGACCAGGCCGCCGGTGATGGCCGACAGCACCAGCGGGAGCATCCGGAACGCGGCGCGCACGGGAGTGTCGCCGAGGACGAGCTGCAGGTACTGGGCGAGCATGAGCTGCAGGCCCACCAGCGAGAACACGCCGAGCAGCACGCCCACCACGCCGGTGGTGAACTCCCGCCGCCTGAACAGCGAGACGTCCAGCAGCGGCGACTCCAGCCGGGTCTGCCGCCGGGCGAACCACACCAGCAGCGCCACGCCCGTCAGGAAGATCGCGGCGGAGACGGGGAACGGCAGCAGGCTGCCGGAACCGGCCTCCTTCAGCCCGAAGGCCAGGGCCAGGATGCCCAGCACGGACAGCACGGCGCTGGTCACGTCCCACGGCCGGGGGGCGGGGTCGCGGTATTCGGGCAGCATGCGCACGGCGGCGGGCAGCAGCACGAGCAGGATCGGCACGTTGATCAGGAAGACCGCGCCCCACCAGAAGCCGACCAGCACGCCGCCGATGAGCGGCCCCACGGCGGCGCCGGCGGCGGCGACCGCGCTCCACACGCCGAGGGCGATGGCACGTTCGCGGCGGTCGGTGAACACCTGGCGGATCAGCGACAGCGTGGCCGGCATGATCATGGCGCCGCCGATGCCGAGCAGCGCCCTGGCCAGCACGAGGGCCAGGGGAGTGGGGGCGAAGGCGGCCCCGGCCGAGGCCGCGCCGAACAGCACGAAACCCGCGAGGACCAGGCGTTTGCGCCCGTAGCGGTCGCCCAGCGCGCCGAACAGGATCAGCAGCGGGGCCACGATCAGCGAGTAGACGTCGATGATCCACAGCAGCTGCACCGCGGACGGCTCCAGGGCCGCGGTGAGCGCGGGGACCGCGATGTGCAGGACCGTCGCGTCGACCGTGATGAGCAGGAGGCTCACGCAGAGGAGCACCAGGATGGCCCAGCGGTTGTCCTGATGCTCGCGGCCGGCGCGGCGTGCGAGGGGCACGGCCTGTGTGACGGTCATGGACCTCCTTGCAGGCCGATCCGTTCACAGCAGGGCCCGCACGAACTTGCGTGGCAGCTTAGGGCATGCCACCCGGTGGGTGTAGCGGTATCGAATGATCCAAGAACGGTCGTCCACCTCTTGACCGAAATGTCGCCGTTTATCGGGATCGAGCACATGTTATCCGGACCTGCACAGGCGGCCGTCATCGGACTAGAATCTTGTTCTATGCGGATGCTGCGAACGCCGGACGACCGTTTCGCCGACCTGCCCGACTTCCCCTACGAACCCCGCTGCGCCGAGATCGGCGACGGCCTGCGGATGGCCTACGTCGAGACCGGGCCACCGGACGGGGAACCGGTGGTGCTCCTGCACGGCGAGCCGTCCTGGTCGTTCCTCTACCGCCACGTCATGCCCGAGCTCGCCGCCGCCGGGCTGCGCGCCATCGCCCCCGACCTCATCGGGTTCGGCCGCTCCGACAAACCCGCCGAGACCGCCGACCACACCTACGCCCGCCACGTCGAGTGGACCCGCACCCTGCTGCACGACGCGCTCGGCCTGACCGGCGTCACCCTCGTCGGGCAGGACTGGGGCGGCCTCATCGGCCTGCGCCTGGCCGCCGAGCACCCGGACCGGGTGGCCAGGATCGTCGCCGCCAACACCGGGTTGCCGACAGGTGACATTCCCATGCCCGAGGTCTGGCACCGGTTCAAGGACGCGGTGGCCTCCGCTCCCACCCTCGACATCGCCCGGTTCGTGCAGTCCGGCTGCGTCACCCGGCTCGCCCCCGAGGTGCGTGCCGCCTACGACGCCCCCTTCCCCGACGAGTCGTACAAGGCGGGCCCGCGCGTCATGCCCGGCCTCGTCCCGCACACGCCGGACGACCCCTCCGGACCTGCCAACCGCGCCGCCTGGCAGGTGCTCACCACCCTCGACCGGCCGTTCCTCGTCGCGTTCTCCGACAGCGACCCGATCACCGGCGGCATGGCGCCGATCCTGCGCTCCTCGATGGCCGGCGCCGCCGGCCTGGACCACCCGGTCATCAAGGGCGCCGGACACTTCCTGCAAGAGGACGCGGGCGCCGAGCTCGGCCGCCACATAGCCCTTTTCGTGACCTCCACCTAGCGTGTCAGGCTCGCCCACTCGGCGGTCCCGTGCGGTATAACCGGGGGCGGACCGGGGAGGCGTGATGCAGGAGTCCGGCAGGACCCGGGCCGCGGGTCGAGCCGCGGTGCGGGATCTGTTCGAGCAGGTGCGGCTGCGCTATTTCCGGCTTCCCCCCGCCGTGCGCAGAGTCCTGTACGCGGCGATCCTCATCGGGGCGGTCGGCACGGGCGCGGCGCTGGGCTGGCACCTGCTCAACACGTTCCTGCTCACCGCGGTGATCCTCTGCTTCGTCGCGCTGACCCTGCGCTTCCCGCCGGCCGCCGCCACCGTGCTCGTCGTCGCGGGCTGGACGGTGCTGCTGCCGCTCTTCATCACGCTCTTCACGCCGCAGTCCATGGCGCCGACCCTGCTCCTGCTGCTCGCCGTGCCGGTCGCCATCGCCGCCCACCTGATCCGGTGGGTCACCCCATGGGTCTCCGCGCTGCTGGCGCTCGTGCCCGCGGGCGCGCTGGCCGCCGCGCTCTCCCTCGTCTCCGAGAACCTCGCCGTCTGGACCGCCTACGGCGCCGCCGCCGCCGTCCTCGGCTACCGGTTCCTGCTCGCCCGCCGGGCCAGGGCCGAGCTGACCGCCGAGGAGCGCGTACGCGTGCGCGCCCGCGAAGGCAGGCCCGAGCCGCAGCAGGAGAAGGTCCAGGGGCTGCCGCAGATCTCGGTCGAGGAGGCGCTCGCCGAGCTCGACGCCATGATCGGGCTCACCCCGGTCAAAGAGCAGGTCCGCTCGATCGCCGCCTCCATCGAGGCCTCCCGGCTGCGCGCCGAGGCGGGCTACACCGCGGGCCGTCCGGTGCGCCACTTCGTGTTCCTCGGTCCTCCGGGCACCGGCAAGACCAGCGTCGCCCGTACACTCGCCAAGATCTTCTACGCGTTCGGCCTGCTGGAGACCCCGTACGTGGTCGAGGGGCAGCGCGCCGACCTGGTCGGCGAGTATCTCGGCGCGACCGCGATCAAGACCAACGAGCTGGTCGACCGGGCGCTCGGCGGCGTGCTCTTCATCGACGAGGCGTACGGGCTGATCAACTCCTCCGACGGCCAGCCCGACCGGTTCGGCGCCGAGGCCGTGCAGACGCTGCTCAAGCGCGCCGAGGACGACCGCGACCGGCTGATCATCATCCTCGCGGGCTACGAGCAGGAGATGACCTCGTTCCTGTCGAGCAACCCCGGGCTGGCCAGCCGGTTCGCCACCCGGGTGCGCTTCCCCACCTACTCGGCCGCCGAGCTGGCCGAGATCACCGAGCTGCTGCAGCGCCGGCGCGGCGACACCATGGGCGCCGAGGCCAAGGCCGCGCTGCTCGGCCTCTACGCGGACGTCCACCGGCGCGGGCTGGTCGACGAGCTGGGCAACGCCAGGTTCGCGCGCAGCCTGGTCGAGGCCGCCGCCCAGGCCCGTGACGTGCGGGTGGTGGGCGCGGGCGGCACGCCGACCACCGAGGACCTGGTGACCACCACGACCGCCGACGTGACCAAGGCGTTCGACGAGCTGACCGCCCGCTTCCGCGGCTACGTCGCCACCCCGACGCTGGAGGAGGCGCTCGCCGACCTCGACAGGATGGCCGGGCTCGCGCCCGTCAAGCGGCAGGTGCACGCCATCGCCGCGCAGCTCCAGGTGGCCCGCATGCGGCAGGAGCGCGGGCTGCCGACGCCGCCGCAGATGCGCCACTTCGTCTTCGTCGGCCCGCCCGGCACCGGCAAGACCAGCGTGGCCAGGGTGCTGGGCCGCATCTTCGCCGCGCTCGGCCTGCTCGCCCGGCCCGACGTGGTCGAGGCGCACCGCGCCGACCTGGTCGGCCAGCACCTCGGCTCCACCGCGATCAAGACCAACGAGCTGGTCGACCGGGCGCTCGGCGGCGTGCTCTTCATCGACGAGGCCTACAGCCTGGTCAACCCGGGCTACTCCGGCGGCGACGCGTTCGGCGCCGAGGCCGTGCAGACGCTGCTCAAGCGGGCCGAGGACGACCGCGACCGGCTGGTGGTCGTGCTGGCCGGCTACGAGCGCGAGATGGACTCCTTCCTGGCCACCAATCCCGGCCTGGCCAGCCGGTTCAACCAGCGGGTCGCCTTCCCGAGCTACGCGCCGCGCGAGCTGACCGAGATCGCCGTGCTCCTCGCCGAGTCGGCCGGCGACCGGTTCGACGACGACGCGCTGCGCGACCTCGACGAGGTCTTCACCTGGGTGTGCGAGGAGCGGCTGATCGACGGGCTGGGCAACGGCCGGTTCGCCAGGTCGCTGTTCGAGCGCGCCGCGATGCGCCGCGACGTGCGGCTGGCCGCCCGCGCCTCCGCGGAAGAGCCGGCCACCGCCGCCGACCTCACCACGATCACCAGCGACGACGTCCGCACCGCCGTCGACGAGCTTTCCGGACGCTAACCAGACCCCTCTTTGGCACTCGCCTGCGCGTTGTCGGTCGCGTGCTGTAGCAATATGGCTACGGAGCGTCCGGAGGAGGGGTGATGGCGGGGTTCCTGGCCCGCAGACTGATCAGCTCGGCGGTGCTGGTCGCCGTCGCCGTCTCCCTCGCCTACCTGCTCGCCGCCGTCGCGCTCGACCCGCGCTCCAACTACGCGGGCCGCACACCCCCGCCGCCGCCCGCCGTCGTCGACGCCCAGCTCACCGCGCTCAACCTGAACGACCGCACGCCCCTGCTGGAGCGCTACCTCACCTGGGCGGGCGGGGTGCTGCACGGCGACTTCGGCAGGAGCGTCACCGGCGCCCCGGTCGGCGACGACCTCAAGCGGCGGGCCGGCGTCACCCTCCGGCTGGTCCTGCTCGGGCTGGTGTGCGGGAGCGCGCTGGGCGTCATGGCCGGCGCGCTGGCCGCCGCCCGGCAGTACGGATGGTTCGACCGGCTGTCGGCCGCCGCGTCCTTCCTGCTGCTCGCGGTGCCCGTGGTGGTCCTGGCCAACGTGCTCATCCTGGCCGGCACCTGGCTCAACGACCAGGTGTTCGGCGCCCGGGTGCTGCTCGTGGCGGGGGAGGCGACCGCCGGTCTGGAGGCGGGGTTCTGGGCGACGCTCCTGGACCGGGTCCAGCACCTCGTCCTGCCGACCGTCACGATCACGCTCGGCCTGGCCGCCGTGTTCAGCCGCTACCAACGCAACATGATGCTCGACGTGCTCGGCGCCGACTATCTCCGCACCGCCATGGCCAAGGGGCTGACCAGGCGGCGGGCGCTCGTCCGCCACGGGCTGCGCACCGCGCTCATCCCGGTGGCGACCTACTTCGCCTTCACCTTCGGCGCCCTGCTCACCGGCGCCACCTTCACCGAGAAGATCTTCGGCTGGCACGGGCTGGGTGAGCGGCTGATCAGCTCGATCTTCACCAACGACGTCAACACCGTGGCCGCCATCTCCTGCCTGGCCGCCGTCGCCGTGCTGGCCGCGTCCCTGGCGGCGGGCCTGTTGCAGGCCGCGCTCGACCCGAGGGTGAGAGCCGGATGACGCTGTCGGAGGAGATCGCCGAGGAGGCCCCCGGCGACGACGCGGGGCCACCGCCGCCGCCGTCCAGGGTCCGGGTGGTGGCCGGCCGGTTCCTCTCCTCGTGGCAGGGCCGGGCCGGCGCGCTGGTGCTGGCGCTGGTGTTCCTGCTGGCGTTCGCGGGGCCGCTGCTCAGCCCGTGGTCCCACACCGACAAGGACTTCACCGCGTTCCTCGGCCCGCCGTCGGCCGCCCACTGGTTCGGCACGCTGCAGACCGGCGCCGACGTGTTCGCCGTCACGCTGCGCGGCCTGCAGCGGTCGCTGGTCGTCGGGCTGCTCGCGGCCGTGGTGTGCACGGCGCTGGCCGCGCTCGCCGGGGCGTTCGCCGGCTACTTCCTCGGCTGGACCGACCGGGTCATCACCTGGGTCACCGACCTGCTGCTCGTGCTGCCCGCGTTCCTCGTCCTGGCCGTCATGTCGCCGCTGTTCGGCGCCGGGCAGTGGCCGCTGTTCGTGCTCATGCTGGCGCTGTTCCTGTGGATGGTGACCGCCAAGATGGCCCGGGGGATGACGATCTCGCTGCGGGAGCGCGAGTTCGTGCGGGCCGCCCGCTACCTGGGCGTGCCGCCCGTGCGGATCGTGCTCTCGCACGTGCTGCCCAACCTGTCGTCGCTGCTCGTCGTCGACGCCACGCTGAATGTCAGCGCCGCCATCCTCACCGAGACCTCGCTGTCGTACTTCGGGTTCGGCATCCAGCCGCCCGACGTGTCGCTCGGCACGCTCATCGCCGACGGCTCCAGGACGGCGGTGTACGCGCCGTGGACGTTCTGGTTCGCGGCGGGGCTGCTCGTGGTCACCGTGCTCGCGGTCAACCTCGTCGGCGACGCGCTGCGTGACGCCTTCGACCCGGCGGCGAGGAGGCCGCGATGAGCCCGGTGCTGGAGGTCGACGACCTGCGGGTGACGTTCGGCGGGGCGCCTGTCGTGCGCGGTCTCGGCTACGCCGTGCGCAAGGGGGAGGTGCTCGGCCTCGTCGGCGAGTCCGGCTGCGGCAAGTCGGTGTCGGCGGCCGCGGTGATGGGCCTGCTGCCGCCGTCCGCCCGGGTGACCGGTTCGATCCGGCTGCACGGCAGGGAGCTGGTCGGCCTGCGCGAGCGGGAGCTGGCCGCCGTCCGCGGCCGCGCCGTCTCGATGGTCTTCCAGGACCCGCTGTCCGCGCTCACCCCGGTCTACCGCGTCGGCGACCAGATCGCCGAGGCCGTGCGCACCCACCAGAAGGTCACCAAGGAGCGGGCCGCGGTCCGCGCCGTCGACCTGCTCGACCTGGTGGGCATCCCCGACCCGGCGCGACGGGCGCTGGCCTTCCCGCACGAGTTCTCCGGCGGCATGCGCCAGCGGGTGCTGATCGCCATGGCCATCGCCAACGACCCCGATGTGATCATCTGCGACGAGCCGACGACCGCGCTCGACGTCACCGTCCAGGCCCAGGTGCTGGAGGTGCTCAAGACCGCGCAGCGGGAGACCGGCGCCGCCATCGTGATGATCACGCATGACCTGGGGGTGGTGGCCGGCTTCGCCGACCGCGTGCTCGTCATGTACGCGGGCCGCCCGGTCGAGTCCGGCGACGTGGACGACGTCTTCTACCACGCCCGCATGCCCTACACCGCGGGGCTGCTCGGCGCGGTGCCGCGGGTCGACGCGGCCGGCCGGTCGGCGCCGGCGGCGATCGACGGCGCCCCGCCCGCGCCCGGCGACCTGCCGCCGGGCTGTCCGTTCGCGCCCCGCTGCCCGCTCCACGTGGCGGCGTGCGACGAACGGGAGCCGCCGCTGTTCGAGGTGGGCCCCGGACACCGCGCGGCGTGCATCCGCTGGGACGAGGTGAGCCCGCCGACCGCCGCGCCCGCGGCCAAGGCCGGTCCCGGCCCGCGCGGCCCGCGCACGGTCCTGGAGGTCGACGGGCTGGTCAAGCACTACCCGCTGGTCAAGGGCGTCGTGCTCAGGAGACGGGTCGGCACCGTGCACGCGGTCGCCGGCATCAGCTTCGACATCCGCGAGGGCGAGACGCTCGGTCTCGTCGGCGAGTCCGGCTCCGGCAAGACCACGGCGCTGACCGAGATCCTGGAGCTCACCCGCCCGCAGCAGGGCCGGATCGTGGTGCTCGGGCGTGACACCGCGGAGCTGACCGGCGGGCAGCGGATGGAGATCCGGCGCGACATGCAGGTCGTCTTCCAGGACCCGCTGGCCTCGCTCGACCCGCGGATGACGATCCACGACATCCTGGCGGAGCCGCTGCGCACCCACCGGCTGGGGGAGCCCCTGCGGCGGGTTGGCGAGCTGCTCGGCCTCGTCGGGCTCGACCCGGCGCACGCCGCCCGCTACCCCGGAGACCTCTCCGGCGGGCAGCGGCAGCGCGTCGCCATCGCCCGGGCGCTCGCGCTTCGGCCGCGCCTGCTGGTGCTCGACGAGCCGGTGTCCGCGCTGGACGTGTCCGTGCAGGCCGGCGTGCTCGGCCTGCTCGGCGCGCTCAAGACCGAGCTCGGGCTGTCCTATCTGCTGGTGGCGCACGACCTGGCCGTGGTGCGGCACATCGCCGACCGGGTGGCCGTCATGTATCTCGGGCGGATCGCCGAGATCGGCCACGCCGACGCCGTCTACACCGCGCCCGCTCACCCGTACACCCAGGCGCTGCTGTCGGCGATCCCGCTGCCCGACCCGGCCCGCGAGCGCGCCCGCGAGCGGATCCTGCTCACCGGCGAGCGGCCCGACCCGGCCGCGCCGCCGTCCGGGTGCCGGTTCCGCTCCCGGTGCCCCACCTACCGGTCGGTGCTGACCGAGGCGGAGCGCGGCCTGTGCGCCGACACCGAGCCGGAGATGCGCCCGCTGGGCGAGGACCAGTCGGCCGCCTGTCACTACGCCGAGAGGCTCGCCGTCGTCTGACCCGCGCCTGTGTCACGTGGACCCCGTTCGACCCGCACCGCACGAGCAGGAGGAGAACCACCGATGAAAGCCCCGTCGACGGGCGTGCGGACCGCTGCCGCCGCCGTCCTCGCGCTGTCCATGGCCGCGCTGTCCGCGGCCGGCTGCGGACAGCGCCGCCCCGACGCCGGCCCCCGGCAGGGCGACGACACGGTCAAGGTGTCCGACATCAACCTCCAGCCGCGCGACAAGGTCGTCGAGGGCGGCACGCTGCGCTGGGGCATCAACGAGTTCCCCACCCAGTGGAACCGCAACCACATCGACGGCAACCTCGCCATGGCCGCCGTGGTCAGCAACGCGCTGCTGCCGTCCGCGTTCACCTCCGACGGCAGGGCCAGGCTCTCGGCCGACCGCGACTACGTGCTCGACGCCCGGATCACCGCCCGCAGCCCGCGCCAGGTGGTCACCTACACGCTCAACCCCAAGGCCAGGTGGTCCGACGGCAAGCCCATCACCTGGGCCGACTACCGCGCCCAGTGGCAGGTCATGCGCGGCGAGGACCCCGCCTTCCGCATCGTCTCCGCCACCGGCTACCAGGACATCGCCGGGGTCGCGCGGGGCGACGGTGAGCACGAGGTGGTGGTGACGTTCGCGCGGCCGTTCGGCGACTGGAAGGCGCTGTTCAGCCCGCTGCTGCCCGCCTCCGCCAACGAGAACGCCGAGGCGTTCAACACCTCCTGGCTGAACGCGATCCCGGTGACCGCCGGGCCCTTCAAGGTGGGCGCGCTCGACCAGACCGCCAAGACCGTCACGCTGGTCCGCGACCCCGCCTGGTGGGGCGACCGGGCCAAGCTGGACCGGATCGTCTACCGGGCCGCCGAACAGGACTCGCTCACCGGCATGTTCGGCAACGGCGAGCTGGACGTGGCCGACATCGGGCCGTCCGCCCCCGACTACGCCAGGGCCAGGAGCGCCGCCGGCGCCCAGGTGCGGCTCGCCGCGGGGCCCGACTTCCGCCACTTCACCTTCAACGGCTCCAGCGAGAAGCTCAGCGACGTGCGGGTGCGGCGGGCGATCCAGCTCGGCATCGACCGGGCCGCCATCGCCCGCTCCGACCTCCAGGGTCTCGACTGGCCCGTGACGCCGCTCAACAACCACTTCTTCATGCCGGCCCAGGAGGGCTACCGCGACAACGCGGGCACCTTCGGCGTGTTCGACCCGGAGCGGGCCAAGCGGCTGCTGGACGAGGCCGGGTGGAAGCTCGACGGCGCCGTGCGCAAGAAGGACGGGCACCCTCTCGAACTGAGGTTCGTGGTGCCGGCGGGGTCACAGCTCAGCAAGTCGGAAGGCGAGCTGGCGCAGAGCATGCTCGCCAAGATCGGGGTGAAGCTGACCCTTCGGGCGGTTCCCGGTGACGACTTCTTCACCAAGTACGTCATCCCCGGCAACTTCGACATCGCGCCGTTCGCGTACATCGGCACCCCGTTCCCCGTGTCGAGCAGCTACGGCGCGTACGCCAACAGCCCCGACGGCAAGACCTGGAACGCCAACCTGGGGCGGTCCGGCTCCAAGGCCATCGACGCCGCCCTGGACCGGGCGGTGGCCAACCTGGATCCCGGCAAGGCCCGCGCCGATGTCAACGCCGCCGACCGGCTCATCTGGGAGCAGGCCAACGTCCTGCCTCTCTACCAGCGGCCGCAGGTGGTGGCGGTCAAGGAAACCCTGGCCAACATCGGCGCCCGGGGCTTCCACGACCTCCGCTACCAAGACATCGGGTTCACCCGCTGACGCAGGTTGTCGGCGGCGCCGTGTAGAAGTGTCGGGTGACTTTCTCGGTGACCTGGCCCCAGATCCTGGCCTGGCGGCTGCGCCGTCAGTTCGTGAGCGAGCCCGGCGGCGGGCCGGTGGAGATCGCCCGGCGGTTGTGCGGGGTGCAGGCGCAGGTGGCCTCCTCCGCCCAGCTCGCCGTCGCGGTGCGGAGCGAGCGGCCCGACCCGCGCGCGATCGACCGGGCGCTGTGGGTCGATCGCGCGCTCACCAAGACGTGGATCATGCGCGGCACCCTCCACCTGGTGCCCGCCGACACCTTGCCCGACTACTGCGCGGCCCTGAGCACGCTCCGCTTCTGGGAGAAGGGCGTCTGGCAGCGCGGCCACGGCGTCACCGCCGGCGAGATCGAGGCCATCGTCGACGCCGTTCCCCGGGTTCTCGGCGAGCGCCCGGTCACCCGGGAGGAGCTGGTCGACGGCGTCGTGGCCGTCACCGGCGACGAGCACCTGCGCGAGGCGCTCGGCTCCGGCTGGGGCGCCCTGCTCAAGCCGCTCAGCCGTCTGGGCGAGCTGTGCTACGGCCCGCCCCGCGACGGCCGCGTCACCTTCGTCGCCCCGAGCGCCTGGCTGCCGGGCTGGCCCGCGGCGCTCCCGCCGCAGGAGGAGGCCGGGGTCCGGGTGGTCCGCGCGTTCCTGGGCGCCCACGGCCCGGCGACGCCGGAGATGCTCGACAAGTGGCTGTTCGGCGGCGTCGCCAGGAAGGCCGTGCTCAAGGGCTGGTTCCGCGACCTCGGCCCGGAGCTGGCGGAGGTGGAGACCGGCGACGGTCACACCCTCCTGGCCCTCGCCGAGCACCTCGACGACCTGGCTGCCACCCGCCCCTCCGAGGAGGTCCACCTGCTGCCCGGCTTCGACCCGTACATCCTCGGCGCGCCGCGTTCCCTGGAGCCGCTCGTCCCGGCCGCGGCCAGGCCGAAGGTGAGCCGTCAGGCCGGCTGGATCTCCCCGGTCGTGCTCCACGGGGGCCGGGTCGCCGGGGTGTGGAAGGCCGAGGCGGGCCGGGTCGTGCTCGACCTGTTCGAAGACGTCCCCGAGGGGCCGCTCGGCGACGCGGTGGCCCGCGTCGAGGCCCTGCCGGTCGCCGCCGGCGCCGCAGAAGGGTGACGATCGGGTTATGCGACGTTCTTTCCGCCAGGTCGACGTGTTCACCGCCACCGCCTACCTGGGCAACCCGCTGGCCGTCGTCGTCGACGGCGACGGCCTGACCGACGAGGAGATGCAGCGCTTCGCCGGCTGGACCAACCTGTCGGAGACCGCGTTCCTGCTGCCGCCCACTGACGCCGGGGCCGACTACCGCGTGCGGATCTTCACCCCCACCGCCGAGCTGCCGTTCGCCGGGCATCCCACGCTCGGCAGCTGTCACGTCTGGCTGGAGACCGGCGGCGTGCCCCGCGACCCCGCCATGATCGTCCAGGAGTGCGGTTCCGGCCTGGTGCGCATCCGCCGCGACGAGTCCGGGCCGGCCTTCGCCGCGCCGCCGCTGCTGCGATCGGGTCCCGTCGAGGAGGCCCTGCTCCAGGAGCTCGTCGACGGGCTCGGCATCAAGCGCGACGACATCGCCGACGCCGCCTGGGCCGACAACGGGCCGGGCTGGGTGGCGGTGCTGCTCCGCGACGCCGACGCGGTGCTCGCCCTGCGTCCCAAATCCGTCCCCGTCGACACCGGCGTCGCCGGGTTCTACCCGGAGGGCTCCCCGTTCGCCTACGAGGTGCGCGCGTTCAGCCCGTACGGGGGCATCGTCGAAGATCCGGTGACCGGCAGCCTCAACGCCTCGCTCGCCCAGTGGTTCCTGGGCGCCGGTCGCGTCACCGCCCCTTACGTGGCCAGCCAGGGCACCGTCCTGGGGCGCGCCGGCCGGGTCCGGATCTCCGCCGACGACACCGACGTGTGGGTGGGCGGGTCCGTGGTCACCTGCGTGACGGGCACCGTCGAGCTGTGACCGTCACGGGTGCGGCATGACTCTGAACCACACCGTGTCGCCGGGCCGGAGCTGCGCGGCGACCGCCAGGTCCGCCTCCGACACCACCGCGATCACCGGGTAGCCGCCGGTCGGCGGATGGTCGCTGAGGAACACGATCGGCTGGCCGCTCGGCGGCACCTGCACCGCCCCCGTCACCATGCCCTCGCTCGGCAGCTCGCCCTCCCGGGCGCGCTGCGGCTCCGCGCCGCGCAGCCGCACCCCGACGCGGTTGCTGTCCTGGCTCACCGTGTACGGGGCGGCGCACAGCGTCTCCAGCGCCTCCGGGGCGAACCAGTCGTCACGCGGCCCGGGCAGCACCCGCAGCACCGCCGGCCGGGGCCCGGGCGGCGGCGCCAGGTCCACCTCGATCTCGGCCAGCCCCGCCGCCGGGCCGACCGGCAGGACCGTGCCCGCCCGCAGCGGCGGCGGCCCCAGCCCTGACAGCGAGTCGGTCGATCGGCTGCCCAGCACCGGTTCCACCGCGATGCCGCCGCGCACCGCGAGATAGGTGCGCAGCCCCCACTCCGGCGTGCCGAGCCGCACCTCGCCGCCCTTCGGCACCCAGAACGGCACCCCCATGCCGGCCCCGCCCGCGCCGCCGGACACCGGGCACGGCGCGCCCGCCAGCGCCGCCCACGCCCCCTCCAGGAACCGCAGTCGCGCGCCCCCGAACGTCACCTCCACGCCCGCAAGGTGCTCCGGGTTGCCGACGAGCCGGTTGGCCAGCCGCAGGCTCCCCGCGTCGGCCGCGCCCGAGCACGGCACGCCCAGGTGCGCGTAGCCGTGCCGGCCCAGATCTTGCACGGTCGCGTACGGGCCCGGCGCCAGGACCTCGATCATGCGACCTCGAACCGCACGCGGGTGCCGGGCCGGAACGGCGTCGGCGGCTCGGCCGACACGTCCCACACCCGCGCGTCCGTACGCCCGAGCAGCCGCCACCCGCCGGGTGACGCCGTCGGGTAGACCGCCGAGTACGGGCCGGCGATCGCCACCGACCCGGCGGGCACCGACGTGCGCGGCGTCGCGAGCCTGGGGACGTGCAGCACCGGGTCCAGGCCGGTCAGGTAGGCGAAGCCGGGCGCGAACCCCAGCCAGCCGACGACCAGCTCCCGGCCCGTGTGCCTGGCGACCACCTCCTCCACCGGGATCCCGGCCGCCTCGGCCACCGACCCGAGGTCCGCGCCGTCGTACACCACGGGGATCGTCACGGTGTTCGCTTCCCGGCCGGTCTCCGCGGCTTCCTCGTACGGCGGGATCTCGCGGCAGCGGGCCACCAGGGTCTCCAGCAGGCCGCCCAACCGGCCCGGATCGGCGCCGGGAGCCACCACCAGCACCGTCTCAGGGCCTGGGACCACCTCCAGCACCCCCGGCGGACGCTCGCCCCGGAGCGCCGCGTCGAGCCGATGCGACACCTCCAGCGCACCGGTCTCCACCAGGAGCCCGTGCTCCCCGGCCCGCCTGATCACCCGCACCCCACCCCGCCGACACCCGTTCGGCGGGGCGGCACGGCAGCTGCGATGCGAGCCCCCGCGACGCGTCGGCGGATCGTCAACGGGCGGGGGCCCGGCGAGGTGGCGGGGGTGATACGGACGCTCTCGGCCAGCTCCGCGTCATGACCGACGCCCGGTCGCGGGGCTGCGGGCGGGGTGGCGGGGGTGAGGTGAGTGCGCCTGGAGAGGGTCGCGGCGTGGGGGGCGGGGCGGTTGGGGGTCATGCGAACGCCTGCAGGACCACGCCGGACTCCAGGAGACGGTCGCGGACGGCGCGGGCCAGGCCGACCGCGTCGGGCGTGTCGCCGTGGACGCAGATCGAGCGGGCGGTCACCGGCACGTCGGCGCCGTCGGCGGAGGTGACCAGCCCTTCCTTGGCCATCCGGACCGCGCGCGAGGACACCGCCTCGACGTCATGGATGACCGCGCCCGCCTCCCGCCGCGACACGAGCGTGCCGGCGGCGGTGTAGGCGCGGTCGGCGAAGGCCTCGCTGACGGTCCGGACCCCGGACGCCGCCGCCACCTCGTGCACCACCGACCCGGGCAGGGTCAGCACCAGCAGCGCCGGATCGTAGTCGACCACCGCGTCGATCACCGCCACGGCCTGCTCCCGGTCGCGGCAGACCCGGTTGTAGAGCGCGCCGTGCGGTTTGACGTACGAGACCCGGCCGCCCATCGCCCGGGCGATGCCGTCGACGGCGGCGAGCTGGTAGAGCACCTCGGCGCAGAGCTCCTCCGGCTCGACGTCCATCTCCCTGCGGCCGAAGCCGGCCAGGTCGCGGTAGGACACCTGGGCCCCGATCGCCACCCCCCGGTCGACGGCCGCCGCGCAGGTGCGTCTGATGGTCACCGGGTCGCCGGCGTGGAAGCCGCAGGCGACGTTGGCGCTCGTGACGATGTCGAGCAGGGCGAGGTCGTCGCCGAGCCGCCAGATGCCGAAGCCTTCGCCGAGGTCCGCGTTGAGGTCGATCACCATGGGTCCATCGTGACTCCTCCGCACCCTCACGGGGGCGGATTCCGCCCTGCCGGGCGTGGGGAAACGCTATCAGGGGGCTTCGCGGGGCGCGACGAACAGGGTCTGCGACGCGGAGCCGATCTCGCCGGACGTGTCGTACAGCGTGGAGCGGCTGAGGCCGCGGCCGGAGGGGCCGACGACGGTCTCCGCGTCCAGGCCGACCCACTCGCCCTCCGGCGCCCGGAACAGCGAGATCACCAGGTCGACGTTGACGAACATGTGGGTGTCGAAGTCGAGCGCGTAGCTGATGCCGTTGCCGCTGTCGGCGAAGAGCGCCAGCCGCTCCAGCGGGGTGATCTCCTCGTCCTGCACCAGCGGCACCCGCGACCTGCCCCACGCGGTGGCCGGGCCGGTCTCGGCCGCGCTGCCGTGGACGAAACGCCATTCGGTCGCGCGTCCGTACCCGAAACCCGTGGCCAGCCAGGACGGCTCGCCCTCCGACGGGGGGAGGGGCGGCGGGGGCGCGGCGGGCGTGGCCGGGGTCTCGGCCTCGCGGATCCGCCAGGCGGTGGCCCGGACGTACTCGCGGTCGCCGGAGGAGACGGAGGCGGACAGGCACTGGATCCGCTTGCCGTCGCGTACCACCTCGGTGCGGACCACCAGCTCGGCCACAGGCACCGGCCCGAACACGTCGACGGCCAGCCTGGACAGGTCGAGCCCGGGCCGCGGCGCGGTCCGGGCCAGCTCGTGCGCGATCAATGCGGTGACCGGGCCGAGGTGCTGGGTGCGCGGGTCCCAGGGCCCCTGGGTGTGTTCCGTCGCCTGATATCGGCCCGCGCGCAGCGGTACGTACATCGCCATGGGGGAAAGACTAGATCTCGTCGGGAATGTCGGCGATGTCGTCGAGAGCCGCGGCCAGCTCCTCCGGGTCGCCGCCGATGCGCTCGGCGATCTCGATCAGCACGTGCAGCACGTCGTGGCGGTCGTGGCCGAGGTCCAGCAGGCGCTGGGCGGCCTCCCAGAGCTGCGGCGGATCGCCCTCCCACAACCGGGTGGCGATCTCCTCGTGCCAGGCGAGGTGCTCCTGGTCGATGCCGCCCACGTGGTCGATCTCCAGCAGCACCCGCCGGTCGGCCTCGTCGGCGGGGTTGAGCCGGTCCAGGTCGACGCCGTTGTGCGAGCCCTGCAGGAACGGGAACGCGAACGCCCGCCTGGCCAGCGCCGACAGGTCGCCGTCGGGCAGCAGCCGCCCCAGCAGGGACCGGTCGAGCCCGAACGAGGTCGGATCGCGGTAGGCCTCGGGGAACTTGCCCGTCGCCTCCCACACCGCGTCGAGCGTGGCCTTCAGCCCCTCGTCGGGCAGGCCGGTGCGGTGCGCGGCGAAGCGCGCCCAGGCGGCCAGCACGTGCGGCATCGCCTCCTGCTCGGACTCCGACAGCATCACCTTGCGTGGCAGCCAGTCGAGCAGGAACGTCTCGCACTTGGTCGGGCTCACCCGCAGCGGCCTGCTGAAGTCCTGGTCGCAGCCGTAGTCGATGATGTGGTCGGCGCACCGCGAGGCGGCCGACGGGTCGGACAGGTGCTCGGCGTCGTCGGACGCGAGGAACTCCGCCGCCAGCATCGCCCGCCGCTCCCGGTTGTACGGGGCCTCGATGTGGAGCGGCGCGGGCCGCTTGCGCCCCGGAGGCAGCGCCTTCAGCCGCGCCCGGGCGAAGGCGTGGTAGGCGCTGTAGCTGTCGCTGACGGGCGGCGGCGTCTTCGGCTCGCCGGTGGCCTTCATGGCCGACTCCAGCAGCGCCCTGGCCTGCTGCGGCTCGATCTCCTCGAAGCGCAGCATCGGGTTGCCCGCCGCCTCCGCCCCCGCCTGCTCCAGCAGCTTGTCGACCTGCGAGGACACCCACGCGTCGCGCGCCATGCCGGACATGTTGTAGTCGACCACCATGACCAGCGCGTGACGGTCCTGCTGGTTGCGCGCCTCGTCGCCGTTCCACCGGTACGCGAACGTGCAGATCACCGTGTCCTGGTCGCCGTAGGCGTCGCGGGAGACGTAACAGCCGGTCGGCTTGACCGCGCCCACCCGGTCGGCCCACCCGGGCCTGGCCACGCCGGACTCCATCATGGCCAGCGCCGCGCCCTCGGCCTTGGCGCCCTGCCGGGCGGTGCCGAGGTAGGCCAGGCAGATCAGCAGTGTCAGCGAGGCCGGCGTGCCGGTCTTGGCGGCGTAGTCGACCAGCCCTTCACCGAGCACCTGCTCGACGTCGCCGCCCCTGACGCGCCTGCCCCACCAGGCGCCGATCATGTCGGAGACCATCAGCTCCGCGTCGAGCGGGCTCCGCACGGCGAGCAGCTCGCGTGCGGCCTGGACCATCTCCTGGAAGACGTCGTCAGGCGGAATGCTCTCCCGGGGGTCTCGTCGGTGTCGGCGCACGCCCTCACTCTCTCGCATTCCAGGCGCAATCGGTGCGTAGAACGCGGCCTGATGACTCCGATGTTATCGATGGGTTCGTGGCGGCGGTGCGGAGTTGACGATGGCGAGCAGGTGCTCGCGTGCGACGCGCTCGACGACCTCGGGCGTCGCCGTGATGCCGAGGTGCTGCGCGCACGCGCAGACGTCGGCGACACACCGGTCGATGGTGTCCACCGGCACGGTGAGGAACTCTTCGGCCAGCCGTAGACTGACCGGCTCCCGCAGGAGGCGTGTGGCCAGAGCGAGCATAGGTGTCAAATTCCTCTGGAGACCCGGGGGCAAACCCCCAGGAGTGGATGCGAGGCGACTTGCGCTCTCATTTCATCTTTTATGGAGGCACTGTCAAGGCCCCGAGGCGACTGTGTTCGCTTCTCCGCGGCGGCTTTCGTGCGAAGCTGTCTCCATGCGCATCCAGCTCACGCAGCGCGCCGAGGCCGACGACCTCCTCGGCCGCAACCCGCTCGCCCTGCTCGTCGGCATGTTGCTCGACCAGCAGGTGCCGATGGAGTGGGCGTTCACGGGTCCGCACACCATCTCCGAGCGGCTGGGGCACGATCTGACCGCAGAAGAGATAGCCTCCTATGACCCCGAGGCGTTCACCGCGCTGCTCGCCCGGAAGCCGGCCGTCCACCGCTATCCCAAGTCGATGGCGGCCCGGGTCCAGCAGCTCGCGGCCTACCTCGTGGCGCACTACGACGGCAAGGCCGAGCTCATCTGGGCCGACGCCGCCGACGGCAAGGAGTTGCTGAGCCGGCTGCGGGCTCTGCCGGGATACGGCAAGCAGAAGGCTCAGATCTTTCTGGCATTGCTCGGCAAACAACTGGGCGTGACGCCGCCAGGATGGCGCGAGGCGGCCGGCGCGTACGGCGAGGAGGGGTCCTACCGATCCGTGGCGGATGTGGTCGACGCCGACAGCCTGGCGAGAGTGCGAGCTTTCAAGCAGGCTGCCAAGCAGGCGGCGAAGGCCGAGTAGCCTGATCTTGCTGCGCAACGTGGAGCGATTTTGACAGGATGCGTTGACCGTATGGCGGCCGGGGCTTCCGTCCGCGCATGCCCATCGCCGATGATGTACTGCAGAATCCGGTCGCCCGGAGCTGCGCTACGCCGATACACGATTATGGAGATGTGCCGCGTGGGAGACCCTGGCACGCGACGGAGGTACGGACCATGAGCGCCGAGACCTCCGTTCCCCGTCCCCGGGAGTCGGATGTGGACATCTCAGACTCCGCCCTCTTGAAGGGCCTGTTGTCCGAGGCAGAGTTCGCCTTTGCCTTCTTCGACGTCGAGGGCCGCATCCAGCGGGTCAACGACGTGTTCAGCGATCTCGTCGGCGTGCCCGCCGACCGCCTCACCGGCCGCCCGCCCGTCGAGGCGCTCGCCGCCGACCTCAGTCAGGCCATCACGCAGGGCGTCCAGGCCGTCGTCGAGAGCGAGGGCCCGGTCGCCGAGCGCCGGCTGCGGGTCCGCTCGCCCGAGGGCGACGACCGGCACTGGTCGATGTCGTTCTCGCCGATCCACGACGAGGCCGGCGAGCTCCGGGCCGTCACGCTGGTCGGCCTCGACGTGACCGAGAGCCGCCAGATCGAGGAAGACCTGCGCCGCAGCGAGGAGCGCTACCGCTCGCTGGTCGAGGCGCAGTCCCAGCTGGTGTGGATCACCACGCCCACCGGCACGGTCGCCGAGGACGCGCCGCAGTGGCGCGCCATCACCGGCCAGGGGCTCGAGGAGTACCTCGCCTACGGCTGGCTGGACGTGGTCCACCCCGACGAGCGCCAGGCCACCGAGGAGGCCTGGAAGGAGGCGCTGCGCGGCCGCACCATGTTCGAGTGGAACTACCGCGTGCGCACCCGCGCCAGCGGCTACCGCCACTTCGAGGTGCGCGCGGTGCCGATCATCCGCCACGGGCGGGTGGTCGAGTGGGTCGGCGCCAACACCGACGTGACCCCGCAGCGCGAGGCCGAGGAGATGCGCGGCAGGCTGACCGACCAGCTCGGCGCCGCCGCCCTGCGCACCGCCCGGCTGCAGGGCGCCACCGCCCAGCTCGCCGAGGCGCTCACGGTCGAGCAGGTGGTGCAGGTCATCATCGACGTCGGCCGCACCGCCCTGGCCGCCGACCGGTCCGCCGTGGCGCTGCTCGACACCGACCGCGCCGCGCTCAAGCTGATCAACGGCGAGGGCATCCCGGAGGCCTCCGGCTCCTCCGGCGAGGAGATCCCGCTGTCCCACTCCAGCGTGATGACCATGGCCGTCAACAGCCGCCGGCCGGTCTTCGCCGAGTCGCCGGTGAGCCTGAAGATGCAGCTGCTGGAGGCCGGCGGCGACGAGAAGGTGCTCGCCCACTACCTCGCCAGCAGCGACGAGCAGGCCTGGGTGGGCCTGCCGCTGCTGGCCGCGGGCCGGGCCCTGGGCGCGCTGCGGTTCTCGTTCACCAGGCCCCAGAAGATCTCCCAGGAGGACGGCGTCTTCCTGGAGGCGCTGGCCGGCCAGTGCGCGCTGGCGGTGGAGCGGGCGACGCTGTTCGAGCGCGAGCACCGCACCGCCGAGACGCTCCAGCGCAGCCTGCTGCCCGACCACCTGCCCGTCGTGAAGGGCCTGGAGCTGGCCCAGCGCTTCCGCTCCGGCAGCCGTCACGTGCAGGTCGGCGGCGACTGGTACGACGCGTTCGTGCTCCAGGACGGCCGGGTCGCGGCCGTCGTGGGCGACGTCATGGGCAAAGGCGTCAAGGCGGCGGCCGGGATGGGCCGCATCCGCAACGCCATGCGGGCGCTGGCGCTGACCAACCCGCCGCCCGCGGCCGTGCTGACCGGCCTCGACCGGGTCTTCGACGCCACCGAGGAGGAAGACCAGGTCACGACCCTGGCCTACATGGTCGTCGAGCCTGCCACCGGCGAGGGCACGCTCGCGCTCGCGGGCCACCCGCCGCCCGTGCTGGTCTCGCCGCAGGGCACCGCGATCCTGTGCGACGCCGAGCCCGGCACGCCGCTGGGCTGGCCGACGAGCCGCAGGCAGTTCCGGTTCGTGGTGCCGCCTGGACACACCGCCGTGCTCTACTCCGACGGCCTGGTGGAGAACCGCAAACGCGGGCTGGACGCCGGCTTGGCAGAGATTTGCAGTGTTGTGACCGAAGCGCCGCCTGAGGTGGTGGCGAATCCCCACATGCTGCTGGATTTCCTGGTTGACGGGATGTTGTCGGGATATGAACAGGACGATGACGTTACCGCCCTGGCTATCCACGTCCCCGCCATCACGAAGAGTGACTGAATGAAACAGTCATAAGGGTTGCTTTCGGGTATCAGTGCCGCCCTTGCGTACGCACTACTCTCTCGGTCGGCCTAGGGTGGAGGTCAACCGCCGGGAGGTGGCCGTATGGAGTGCGAGGGCGTGCCAGAATGCTGGAAGGTCCGTAGCGGTCCGCACGGCCTCACCGATCTCCGAGAGAGGCAACAGCCCCCTAGCGGGCATCTGGGTCCATTGTCGCCACGCGTTCGTTCGAGAGGTGTTCGTGTCGCCTGCAAGTTCGACTCGCTCGAAGCCACAAGAGCTGAACGAGCCCGTCATTCAGCGACTGCTCGAGCGTGGGCGCTCGCAGGGTTTCCTCGAGTCTGAGGATGTCCGTCAGGCCTTCGAGGAGGCGGACATCCCCATGTCGCACGCCGCCGCGTTCTTGCGGAACCTCAGCAAAGAGGGCGTGACCGTGGTGGTGACCGCCGCGGATTCGGCTGCGCCGAAGAAGAAGTCTCGAGGTTCAGCAAAGCGCCAGACCGCCGCGCCCGTCAAGAGCAAGACGGCGGCGGCCGCCAAGGAGCAGCAGCCGGAGACCGTGACCGCGGTCGTCGGCACCGCCGAAGCCGAGCCCGCGCCGAAGAAGCCGGCCCCCGCCAAGAAGGCCGCCCCGGCGGCCAAGAAGGCGGCCCCGGTCAAGGGCGCCCCCGCCAAGAAGGCCAAGCCTGAGAGCGCTGGGCCTGCCGAGACCAAGCCCAAGGCCCCCGAGGGCCCCAGGTCCGAGGTCGACGACGACGATGACATCGAGCTCGACGGCGACGTGGAGCTGGAGGACCTGGAAGACCTCGAGGTCGAGGACGAGGAGATCGTCGCCGAGACCGACACCGAGACCGAGGGCGACACCGACGAGACCGAGGACGAGCCGAAGCCCGAAGTGGTCGTCGCGGTCAAGGAGAAGAGCGAGGACGAGGTCCTCATCCTCTCCGACGACGACGATGACGCGCCCGTGGCGCAGGTCGCCGCCGCCGGGGCCACCGCCGACCCGGTCAAGGACTATCTCAAGCAGATCGGCAAGGTCCCCCTGCTCAACGCCGAGCAGGAGGTCGAGCTGGCCAAGCGCATCGAGGCCGGCCTGTTCGCCGAGGAGCAGCTCGCCAGCGACGGCGACGGCCTCCCGGTCGACGTGCGCGCCGAGCTCGAGTGGATCGCCGAAGACGGCCGCCGGGCCAAGAACCACCTGCTGGAGGCCAACCTCCGCCTGGTGGTCTCGCTGGCCAAGCGCTACACCGGCCGCGGCATGCTGTTCCTGGACCTGATCCAGGAGGGCAACCTGGGCCTGATCCGCGCGGTCGAGAAGTTCGACTACACCAAGGGCTACAAGTTCTCCACCTACGCCACCTGGTGGATCCGGCAGGCGATCACCCGGGCCATGGCCGACCAGGCGCGGACCATCCGCATCCCGGTCCACATGGTCGAGGTGATCAACAAGCTGGCCCGCGTCCAGCGGCAGATGCTGCAGGACCTGGGCCGCGAGCCGACGCCGGAGGAGCTGGCCCGCGAGCTCGACATGACCCCCGAGAAGGTGGTCGAGGTCCAGAAGTACGGCCGCGAGCCGATCTCCCTCCACACCCCGCTGGGCGAGGAGGGCGACAGCGAGTTCGGCGACCTGATCGAGGACTCCGAGGCCATCGTCCCGGCCGACGCGGTCAGCTTCACGCTGCTGCAGGAGCAGCTCCACTCGGTGCTCGACACCCTGTCGGAGCGCGAGGCCGGCGTGGTGTCGATGCGGTTCGGCCTCACCGACGGGCAGCCCAAGACGCTGGACGAGATCGGCAAGGTCTACGGGGTGACGCGTGAGCGCATCCGGCAGATCGAGTCGAAGACCATGTCCAAGCTCCGCCACCCGTCCCGTTCGCAGGTTCTGCGCGACTACCTCGACTAGGTGACGCGCCCGGAAAGGGCACGGCCCCTCGCGGGCCGTGCCCTTTCCGCTGCCCGGAGGGCTTTCAGAGAGGGTTCGGGCGGTTCTCAGGAGGGGCCCGGACGGGTTCTCGGGAGAGGCCCGGACGGTTCTCAGGGGAGGCCGGGCTGTCTAAAGGAAGGTCCGGGCGGTTCTCGGGAGAGGCCGGGCCGTCTAAAGGAAGGTCCGGGCGGTTCTCGGGAGAGGCCGGGCCGTCTAAAGGAAGGTCCGGGCGGTTCTCGGGAGAGGTCCGGACGGGTTCTCAAGGAAGGTCCGGGCGGTTCTCAGGGGAGGCCGGGCCGTCTAAAGGAAGGCCCGGGCCGTTCTCAGGGGAGCAGGACGTCGAGCCTGCCGCCCGTGAGCGTGACCCGGTAGCCCAGGTCCTCCAGGGTCTTGACCAGCTCGTCGGGGGTCTCCGGGGTGTGGCCGCTCTCCAGGAGCCGCCGGGCGACCTCGCCGCGGGTGGCCTTGGCCATGTGGCTGACGACCTTGCCGCCCTTGAGCACCCGTACGGACACGCCGCGGGCGCCCGGGCGCCAGGCTGCCGCGTACGCGGAGGAGCGCATGTCGACCACCAGCCCCGGCAGGCGCTCCAGCTCCGGTGTGACGAGCGGCCTCCAGAAGGCCGCAAGGGGGCCGACGGGCGGCAGGGTGACGCCCATGGCCAGCCGGTAGGGCGGAATGCGGTCAGCGAGCCGCAGGACGCCCCACAGGCCGGAGAAGATCAGCACGCTCTCCTCGGCCCTGGCCCGCGCCTCGGGGGAGAGGCCGCCGAGCGCCAGATTGTCGTACAGCACCCCGGTGTAGAGCTCGCCGGCCGGGAGGGTGCCCGCCACCTGGAGCTCCAGGTTTTTCGCGAGCTCCGGAGCCTGACCGGGGGACAGGCCGAGCACGTCCAGGGCGTCGCGTCTGCGGGAGGCGCGGACGAGGGCGTTCAGCACCCGCTTGCGGGGCCGGTCCAGCTTCGGGAAGGACAGGCCGGCGACGGGCGGCCCGTCGCCGGCCGCGGCCTTGCCCTCCGACGGGGGCAGCAGAATGAGCACAATGCCGCAGCTTACCGGGGCATCGGCGCAGGTCAGCGGTGACCTGTCGTGGCGATGCCGCGCACGAAGTACCGCTGGCCGAAGAAGAAGATCAGGATCAGCGGCAGCGTCGTGATCACACTGGCCGCGAGCACGATCTCCCACTTCGGGTCGCCGCCCTGGTAGAACTGGTCGACGATGGCCTTCAGCCCCCTGGGCAGCGTGTAGAGCTGCGGATCCTGCAGGTAGATCAGCGGTTTCATGAGGTCGAACCAGCTTGCCTTCAGCTCGAAGACGAACGCGATGATCAGCGCGGGTCTGGCCAGCGGCAGCGCGATCCGCCAGAACAGGTCCAGATACGTGGCGCCGTCCACGCGGGCCGCCTCGAACACGTACCTCGGCACCCCGAGCAGGAACTGGCGGAGCAGGAAGATGTAGAACGCCGACCCGAACAGGTTGCCCGCCCACAGCGGCACCTGCGTCCCGGTGAGCCCGGCGGCGTTCCAGATCAGGTACGTCGGCACGAGCGTCACCGCGGCGGGCAGCATCATCGTCCCCAGCACGCTCGCGAAGATCAGATTGCGCCCGGGAAAGCGGAAGTAGGCGAACCCGAAGGCCACGAACGCGCTCGACAACGTCACCGAGACCGCCGCCGCCAGGCCCACGACCAGCGTGTTCAGCAGCCAGGCCAGCATCGGCGCGGCCTGCCAGACGGCCGCGTAACTCTCCGGCGCGAACGGGTCCGGCCAGGGGACGAACGGGTCGGCGAAGGTGTACGAGCGAGGCTTCAGCGAGGCGACGACCAGCCACACGAACGGATACAGGAAGATCGTCGACGCGGCGGCCAGCATGAGCAGGAAGAACACCCGGGCCGGGCCGCCCCGGGGCCGATCGGCGGCGCTCATGCCCGCTCCCCGCCCTCGTAGTGCACCAACCGGCCGCCCACCCGCCACTGCACGAACGTGATCAGCGCGATCACCAGGAAGAGCACCCAGGCCAGGGCCGAGGCGTACCCCATGCGCAGGAACTGGAAGGCCTGCTGGAACAGGTAGACGACGTAGAACAGGGCCGCGTCGCCGGACGCCTGCTGGGTGACCTGGTTGCCGAAGAACATGGCGTACACCTGGTCGAACATCTGCAGCGACGCGATCGTGTTGATGATCAGCACGAAGAACAGCGCCGGGCTGATCATGGGCAGCGTGATCCGCAGGAACCGGGCCCACGGTCCGGCCCCGTCGATCATCGCGGCCTCCGACAGCTCGGCCGGCACGTTCCGCAGCGCCGCGAACAGGATGATCGTCGTGGAGCCCAGGTTCCACAGCGACATGAGGACGATGCCCGGCAGGATCCAGTCCGGGTCCGTGGTCCACTGCGGTCCCTCGACCCCGAACAGCGCCAGGAACTGGTTCACCATGCCGGCCTGGCCGTTCAGCAGGAACAGGAACAGCACCCCGACCGCCACGTACGGGGTCATCGACGGCAGGTAGAAGATCGTTCTGAAGACGCCGGCGCCGCGCCCGCCGATCCGGTTGAGCATGAGCGCCAGCGCGAGGGCGAGCACGATCGCCAGCGGCACGTGCAGCACCGTGTAGACCACCGTGTTGCCGATGGCCCTGGCCACCTTCGGGTCCTCGGCGAGCCGGGCGTAGTTGTCCACCCCGGCCCAGCGCGGGCTGGAGATCAGGTCGTACCGGGTGAACGACAGCACCAGACTGGCGATCATCGGGCCGAGCTGGAACACGGCCAGCCCGATCAGCCAGGGCAGCACGAACACGTACGCCCACCGCGTCTCACCCCGCTGGAACCCGCGCCAGGAGCCGTGTCCTGACCCCCGCCGGAACCCGCGCCAGGAGCCCCGCCGGGAGCCCCGCCCGGATTCTCGCCGGGGCGCCGACCCGGGCCCGCGCCGGGCACTCTGGCCCGGCGCGCGTCCCCGCGTTGTCACGACCCGGCTCCGTCGATGGCCTTCTGGGCCTCGGCCTGGGCCTGTTCCAGGGCCTTGTCCGGGGCCTGGCCCTCCAACAGCACCCGGGTGCCCGCGTCCTCCCACGCCTTCTTGAACTCCGCCGCGGCGGCCGACTGCGGCACCGCGAACCCGACCGGCTGCACCTCACGGATGACCTTCACCGCGTCGTCGAACTGCTTCTTCCCGCTCGGCCGGACGATCTCGCCGAAGATCGTCTCGTCCGCCTTGGCGTTGCCGGTGTAGGTGCCGATGTTGACCTTGCCCTCCTGGCTGCGCTTGTCCTGACGGGCCTTGGCCGCGGCGATCCAGGTGTCGGCGGCGGTCATCGTCTTCATCCAGCGGCAGGCCGCCTCCGGGTTGTGCGCGCCCTTGGGGATCACCCAGGCGTTCCCGCCGACGTAGTTGACCGGCTTGCCCTGCCGGTCACGGAACGGCAGCACGGTGATCTTCACGTCGGGGCTGCTGCCGGCCATCGAGCTGACCAGGAACTGCTCGCTCAGCAGCATGCCGACCTGGTCCTTGACGAACGGGTTCTCGGCGCCGAAGAAGTCCCAGGTGTCCACGTACGACTTGAGCCGCTTCCAGCCGCCCTGCTCCTCCACCAGGCCGTGCGCGTACCGCAGGGCCTCGACCACCTTCGGGTCGGCCAGGCCGGCGGTGCGGCCGTCGGCGGAGAGGATGTCGGCGCCGTTGGCCTTGGCCCACAAGGGGAGGAACTCGGGTAACTTCGGGTTGAAGCCGAAGCGTTCGATCTTGCCGCCGTCCGTCTTGGACATCTTCTTCGCCAGGCGGGCGAGGGCGTCCCAGTCGGAGGTGTCGATCGAGGCCGGGTCGACCCCCGCGTCCTCGGCCGCCTTGTCGTTCACGATGAGGACGATGGAGTTGTAGAACTCGGGAATCCCGTACCACTTGCCCGCGTACTTCACCTGTTCCTGCGCGGCCGGATAGTAGTCGCCCGTCGGGATCGACTCGCCCGACACGCACGCGTCGATCGGCTGGATGGCGCCGCGGGCGGCGTAACTGCCGATGCGGTCGCGCGAGAGGTACACCACGTCCGGCGGGTTCCCGGCGGCGACGGCCGACAGGAAGGCCTGCTCGTCGAACGCGCCCTCGTTGATCTGGACCGTGACCTGCGGGTTCGCCTTCTTGAACAGGTCGACGCGGACGGAGGCGATCTCGTCGGGGAGCCCGAAGCCCATCGTGGTGAGCGACTGCCCCGCCGTCCGGCCCTCACCACCTCCTCCGCCTTCTCCGCTTCCTCCGCCGACTCCACCGCAGGAGGACAGGACGAGCATGCCGGCCACGACGACGGCTCCCGTTGAACGGGACATGGCAACCCCTTTCACGGCCCTTTGACTGGTCGAGCGCCTTACCGGGAAGTGGGTTGTCAAACGTGCCGAGCAGTGCAGGTCAGCTAGGCTCTCCGGGATGGATGTCGATCTTCTGGTGCACGAGGCATGGCCGGCCTGGGAACAGGTCGCGCTCGGCGGCTGGGTGCTGCGCCACGCGGGAGGCGTGACGAAGCGGGCCAACTCGGTGCTGGCGGCGGGGCAGCCGGAGGATCTCGACGCCGCGATCGCGGCCGCGGAGGCGTTCTACGCCGAGCGGAGCGTGCCGTGCGCCTTCTCGATCGGCGCGGGCGCGCCGCCCGGCCTGGACCGCGCCCTGGACGCGCGCGGGTACGCGCTGGTGGACCCCACCGTCGTCATGGCGGGCACGATCCGGGGCAAGGCCTCCTGGCCGGTACGGATCGAGAAGCGGCCCTGGCAGGGCTGGCTGGAGGCGTGGTGGGCGGTCGACGGCCGGTACGCCGACGGGCTGGAGGCGGCCGAGCGGATCCTGACCGGCGTGCCGGCGCTGTACGCGGCCGTCGAGGAGGACGGGGTGCCGGTGTCCGTCGGCCGGGGCGTGCCCCAGGGCGAGACGCTCGGGGTCTACTGCATGGCCACGCTTCCCGCTTTCCGCCGTCTTGGGCTGGCCAGGGCGGTTCTGCGGGCCCTGGCGGCGGCGGGCGACACGCCCGGGGCGTACCTGGTGGTGACAGAGCGCAACCTGGCCGCGCGGGAGTTCTACCGGAGCGAAGGTCTGGAACCCGCGGGCGGCTACCACTACCGCCTACGGGCCGGGAAGGCGGGCGCGGCCGGATGAGCCGGTGCGGATGTCTGAGTCCCCTGGGCCGGGAGCGGCGCCTGGACCCTCGGCTCGCGCCAGGAGCGCCGCCGCAATCCCGCGGGGGCCGGAATCCGGGGGAACGCAAGACGGCGACCCCGGTCGAGCCGGGATCGCCGTCCTGTGGAGATATATGTGGTTATGTCGTCACGGCGAGCGCGTCACCGCTCGTCGCTAGGGGCAATCTTCGGAGTTTCGCTGAGACGGGCCGACTCGTCCAGGATGTCAGCGCCCTTCTCACGCAGTGCCGCGATGTGCTTACGCCCATGGTGGGCGCAGAACAGCAGCTCCCCACCGACCGGCAGGGTTGCGCGAATGTACGCCTGGGCACCGCAACGGTCGCAGCGGTCGAGGGCCGTCAGCGGCTTAACGGGGGCAAGAGCTCCAGTCACGTATCGCCTTTCGGGTCACCCCCGCCGAAGCGAGGATCTGGCGTCAGTCACTTGGAACAACATCTAACCGGACGTGGACGTTCCCAACCCACAGGTCTCTACGCCCAGAGCAGAATGTGTCCGAAAGTAATGGGGATCACCCTGCTGGTAACGGCAAACATGGCGCCATGGCAAGCTTGTACGCGTGCGTGAGGGAAGAACGGTAAGCTACGCACACGTGTTCGAACGATAGACCCGGAGGGCTGGAGTGACGCTAGTGGAGGCGGGTTACACGGCTCGGCACCTCTCGGTGCTTGAGGGCCTCGAGGCCGTCCGCAAGCGCCCGGGGATGTACATCGGGTCCACCGACAGCCGCGGGCTCATGCACTGCCTCTGGGAAATCGTCGACAACGGCGTGGACGAGGCGCTGGGCGGTCACTGCGACCGCATCGAGGTCGAGCTGCACGCCGACGGCTCCATCGAGGTGCGCGACAACGGTCGCGGCATCCCGGTCGACGTCGAGCCCAAGAGCGGCCTGGCCGGCGTCGAGCTGGTCTACACCAAGCTCCACGCGGGCGGCAAGTTCGGCGGCGGCTCCTACACCGCCTCCGGCGGCCTGCACGGCGTGGGCGCCTCCGTGGTCAACGCCCTGTCGGCGCGGCTCGACGTCGAGGTCGACCGTGACGGCAAGGTCCACGAGATCAGCTTCCGGCGCGGCGTGCCCGGTGTGTTCGACGGGCCGGGGCCGACCGCCAAGTTCAGGAAGAAGTCCGGGCTGCGCGACGGCGGCAAGCTGCCGAAGAAGGTCACCGGCACGCGCGTGCGCTTCTGGGCCGACAAGCAGATCTTCCTGCCCGACGCCGAGGTGTCGCTCGACGAGATCCACGTCCGGCTCCGCCAGACCGCCTTCCTGGTGCCCGGCCTCACCCTCGTGGTCATCGACAGCCGCCACGAGGAGCAGGTCCGCGACGAGTTCCGGTTCGAGGGCGGCATCTCCGAGTTCACCGAGTTCCTCGCCCGCGACGAGGCCGTCTGCGACGTGCTGCGCCTGCAGGGGGTGGGCCACTTCCGCGAGACCGTGCCCGTCCTCGACGACCAGGGCCACATGACCTCCACCGAGGTCCAGCGCGAGCTCAGCGTCGACGTGGCCGTGCGCTGGGGCAAGGGGTACGAGTCCGCCGTCCGCTCCTTCGTCAACGTGATCGCCACCCCCAAGGGCGGCACCCACGTCACCGGCTTCGAGCGCGGCCTCGTCCGCACGATCAACGAGCAGCTCCGCGAGACCCGCCTGCTCAAGAACGGCGACGACCCCGTCACCAAGGAAGACATCCTCGAAGGGCTCACCGCGGTCGTCACCGTCCGCGTGCCGGAGCCGCAGTTCGAGGGCCAGACCAAGGAGATCCTGGGCACCTCCGCCGCCACCCGCATCGTCTCCCACGTCGTCAGCCGCGACCTCAAGGAGCTGTTCGACAACCCGCCGCGCGGCTACAAGCAGCCGCTGCGCGCGGCCCTGGAGAAGATCGTCGCCGCGGCCAAGGCCCGCATCGCCGCCCGCGAGCACCGCGAGAACCAGCGCCGCAAGAGCGCCCTGGAAAACTCCGCGCTCCCGGCCAAGCTGGTCGACTGCCGCAGCGACGGCGTCGACCGCAGCGAGCTGTTCATCGTCGAGGGTGACTCGGCCCTGGGCACCGCCAAGCTGGCCCGCGACTCGGAGTTCCAGGCGCTGCTGCCGATCCGCGGCAAGATCCTCAACGTGCAGAAGGCGTCCGTCAGCGACATGCTGAAGAACGCCGAGTGCGCCGCCATCATCCAGGTCGTCGGGGCCGGCTCGGGCCGGTCCTTCGACATCGACGCCGCCCGCTACGGCAAGGTCATCCTCATGGCCGACGCCGACGTCGACGGCGCCCACATCCGCTGCCTGCTGCTCACGCTCTTCCACCGCTACATGCGGCCCATGGTCGAGGCGGGCCGGGTCTTCGCCGCGGTCCCCCCGCTCCACCGCATCGAGCTGACCAATCCCGGGCGCGGCAAGGACAAGTACATCTACTGCTACTCCGACGGCGAGCTGCAGAAGGTCCTGCGCGACCTGGAGCGGCGGGGCAAGCGCTGGAAGGACCCGGTCCAGCGCTACAAGGGCCTCGGCGAGATGGACGCCGACCAGCTGGCCGAGACCACGATGGATCCCCGCCACCGCATCCTGCGCCGCGTCCGCATCGAGGACGCCGAGGAGGCGGAGCAGATCTTCAGCCTGCTGATGGGCAGCGACGTGGCCCCGCGCCGCGAGTTCATCGTCAAGAGCGCCGCCGAGGTCGACCGCGACCACATCGACGCCTGACCGAACGGGGCACGCGGGCACTTGATCGGCGTCGGGACATCACGGCAGCGGCGCTGGCGGCCCTGGGGCCGTCCCTACGTCGTGGGTGGGCGCCGAATCGGGCCCGGGCAGGGGCCGTCCTGTCGATGTGAGCGCTTGATGGGTCTCAACCGTCCGGCTTGCGGGGCTGAGCCGGGTGCGCCTCCGCGGGCTGGGCTCTTGATCCGGGCCGGGGTCATCCCGGTGGTGGCGTAGGCGGGGTCAAGTCGGTGCCTGTGGGCGCGGGTGCCCACAGAGGGCCGGGCTCGTGCCTGTGGCGTGGGCGTTTGATCGGGCGGGTTCGTGCCCGCGGGGTAGGTGCCCCAGGTCGGGCCGGGCTCGTGCCTGCGGCGTGGGCGTTTGATCGGGCGGGTTCGTGCCTGTGGGGTAGGTGCCTCAGGTCGGGCCGAGTTCGTGCTTGCGGTACGGGCACCCACACAGGCCGGGTTCGTGCCTGCTTTTGGCGGGGGCGTCTGATCGGGAGGGTCTATGACCGCGGGGTGGGTGCCCGATCGGGGTGGGTTGGTCCCTGGGGCTCGCTGCTGGAGGGGCCTGGGCCGTTTTGCGGCTTGTGTCTGATGCGGGAGGGGCCGCTTCTGTGGCCAGCTCAGGCCAGCTCAGGCCAGCTCAGGCCAGGCCAGGTCAGGCCAGGTCAGGCCAGGCCAGGTCAGGTCAGGTCAATCTGCTGGGATCAGGCGGCCGGTTTTCACGTCGTAGATGGCGCCCGCGACAGGCATGCCCGACGGCAGGAACGGTGACGACGTGATGCGGGTCAGGTCGTGCTTGAGCGCCTCACGCTGGTCGGGCACCATGTGGAACTCCAGGCTGCGGGTGTCCACGCCGTGGTCCTGGGTCAGCTGGTGGACGTCCGCGTCGGTGGCCTTGGTCATGCCGCAGTCGGTGTGCGGCATGACGAGGACGCGCTCCACACCCAGCAGGTAGACGGCGAGCACCAGCGTACGCAGGACGTCGTCCGTGACCCGGGCGCCGGCGTTCCTGAGGATCTTCGCGTCCCCCGGCTCCAGCCCGAGCAGGCCCAGCGGGTCGATGCGCGAGTCCATGCAGGTGACCACGGCCAGGCCGCGCGCGGCACGTCCGGTCAGATCCGATCCTCTGAACGTACGGACGAACGCGGTGTTGGCGGCAAACAGGTCGTCGAACGCATCCATGCCTCAGATGATCCCCCATGACCGCTTCGAGAATGCGGCGGGGGGTGGTGAACTTGGGCCGGACCGGCGGCACGCTCATGCGATCACTGCTAACTTTGCGTGATGATTCAGTAGCCCATCGTGTGCATGATCGAAGAAGGTCGTCTTGAGCAGGTCCGAATCGCTCGCTGCGTATCTCCGCGCCCAGGCCCGGCGCTGTCTGGATCGAGTGGAGTCCGACGACGGCGGCCGTAACGCCAGGCGTGCCCTGGCCCTGCTGGACGCCGCCGCCTACGCCGGCGGGCTGCCCGACGACGATCCGCTGGTCCTGATGCTCGACCAGGCCGGGTGTTACGGGCCTCTCGGTTGTGAGGCGTTCGATCCGGGCGAGGCCGGCGCCAGGTTCATCCGCTCGTGGGAGGGCGCCGAGCCGCACGAGCTGCTGCTGTCGCTCCCTGCGGCGATCACCGGCTCGGCGGAGCGCCGCGGCCAGGAGTACGGCACCCGGCCTTACTAGGCGAGCACGACCACCTGCGCGTTCAGGCCGGCGCGTTGCCCGGCCGCCACTTGATGCCGCAGCCCAGCGACGGAGCCTGGAGGTCGGAGACGGGCTCGCCGGCCAGCAGCGCGTCGACGGCGGCGCGGAGGGAGGCGCCCGTCACCGGCACTGTGTTGCCCGGCCTGGCGCCGTCGAACTCGCCCCGGTAGGCCAGCTCCAAGGCCGAGTCGTACAGGAAGAAGTCGGGCGTGCAGGCCGCGCGGTAGGCCTTCGCCACCTCCTGGGTGTCGTCCAGGAGGTAGGGGAAGGTGAACCCGGCGCGGGCGGCCTGCTCGGCCAGGTGTGTCGGATCGTCGTCGGGGTAATGAACGCTGTCGTTACTGCAGATCGCGACGATCGACAGCCGGGAGCCGTAGTCGGCGGCCAGTTCGGCGAGCCCGTGCTCGATGTGGCGGACGTAGGGGCAGTGGTTGGACAGGAAGATCACGAGGGTTGCGGGAGAGCCTTCGAGATCTTTCAGGGACACGCTGCCGCCGTGGACGGCTGTCAGGTCGAAGGGCGGCGCGGGTGTGCCGAGCGGAACCATGAACGAGTGGGCAGCCATGCTCCCATTGTCGCCGGTCGTCACTCTCGGAGGTGTGTCCATGGAAGGCATCGCACGGTTTCGTTCGACGGTCATCGACTGTCCTGACCCGCGGGCGCTGGCCGGGTTCTACTCGCGCCTGCTCGGCTGGCCGATCGCCGTCGAGGACGACGACTGGGTGGTGGTGACCGACGGTGGCTCGCCGGACCGCCTGGCGTTCCAGCGCGTGGAGAACTACCGGCCGCCGGTGTGGCCCGACGGGGAGCGGCCGCAGCAGCTCCACCTCGACGTCCGGGTGGACGATCTGGACGAGGCGGAGAAGCGGGTGCTGGAGATCGGCGCGGCCAAGGCCGGCGTGCAGCCCAGCGCTGACGACCAGTTCAGGGTCTTCTTCGACCCGGCCGGGCATCCGTTCTGCCTGACGGTCTAGCGACCCGGCGGGGGACGTTCCTTGACGTCCGCGTACGGGCGGCGCATCATGAGGTTATTCAACACATGATGAAATCTGGTGATCGCGATGACCGGACGCTGCGTCATCATCGGGGGCGGCCCCGCCGGCATGGTCGCCGGCCTGCTGCTCGCCCGCGCCGGGGTCGCCGTGACGGTCCTGGAGAAGCACGCCGACTTCCTGCGTGACTTCAGGGGCGACACCGTTCACCCGTCGACGCTCGACCTGCTCGACGACCTCGGCCTGGGCGAGCGCTTCGCCCGCCTGCCCCAGTACCACATCACCGAGGTCGCGTTCCCCGCCGGTGGCCGCCAGGTGGTCTTCGGCGACCTGTCCCGGCTCAGGGTGCGTCACCCGTACATCGCCATGGTCCCGCAGTGGGACCTGCTCACCCTGCTCGCCGACGCCGCCCGCGAGGAGCCCGGCTTCACGCTGCGGATGCGCACCGAGGTCACCGGCCTCGTCCACGAGGGTGGGCGGGTCGCCGGCGTGCGCTACCGGACCGAGGACGGGCAGGACGGCGAGCTCCGCGCCGACCTGACCCTGGCCTGCGACGGCCGCTGGTCCCTCGCCCGCCGGGAGGCCGGGCTGCGGGTCAAGGAGCGCCGCGTGCCGTTCGACGTGTGGTGGTTCCGGCTGCCGCGCGCAAAGGAGGAGGATCTCGGCGCGCTCATCCCGCGTGTCACCGCCGATCGGCTGTTCATCGTCCTGCCCCGCGAGACCCACTTCCAGATCGGCTACATCGGCCCCAAGGGCTTCGACCCGGCGTTCCGCGCCCGCGGGCTCGAACCGCTCCGCCGCGAGATCGCCGAGGCCGTGCCGGACCTGGCCGGCAAGGTGAGCGAGCTGACCTCGATGGACGACGTCAAGCACCTGGACGTCCGGCTCAACCGGCTGAACCGCTGGCACACCGACGGCCTGCTGTGCATCGGCGACGCGGCGCACGCCATGTCGCCCGTCGGCGGCGTGGGCATCAACCTGGCGATCCAGGACGCCGTCGCCGCCGCGACGCTGCTGGCCGGGCCGCTGCGCCGCGGCCGGCCCACTCCGGCGGCCCTCGCCCGGGTACGCGCCCGCCGGCTGCCCGCCACGGCGGCCGTGCAGGCCCTCCAGCGGGTGATGCACCGCGCGCTGGTCGTGCGGGTGCTGCGCGGCACCTGGTCGGGGCCGCCCGCGCTGCTGCTGCGGCTCCTGCGCCGTTTCCCCGCTCTCTCGTACGTCCCCGCCTACCTGATCGGCGTCGGCCCGCGCCCCGAACGCGCCCCGGCCTTCGCCCGCCGCGACCCCGGCAAGACGCCGGCAGGCAGGGCGACCGTGGCGGAGTAGCCTGGAGCTCTACTCGTGGGGGAGCAGATAGCGCCACGAGAGCGCGATGTGCTCACCGGTCGGCCTGCGATAGACGTGCCAGAGTCCGGCATCCGGTATCGACCGGGTGATCGTGCGCGCCTTGGCGCCCTTGTAGTCCTTCCTGCCCGAGCGCGCCTGCGTCTCGGGCGGCAGGGGGACGCCCCCGGGCCAGGGCTTGGCGGGCGTCTCGGGGGCCGAAATCTGCTCGGCCGACAGGCGTACCCGGTCGGCCGAGTAGCTCCGGCCCTGCGCGCTCACGCGGGCGGCCAGGCGGGCGAGGCGGTCGCGGGCGGTGACGAGCGCGGCGTCGTAGCCGGATTCGGCATGCTCCAGAGCCGGTACGCGCACCTCGCGCATCCCCTTGCCGCCGTCGACGCCCAGGACGGTGGTGGGCGCGTCATAGACCTTCCGTGTTCCCGGCCGGGGCGAGGCGGTGGCGGGTTGCCCTGCCAGGTCATGTTCGAGGGCCTTGACCAGGGTTGCGGTCTCGGCGGGCGAGAGGCGCAGGACGCGCGCGGCGTCGGCGACGGCCCGGCCGTCGGCGTAGACCACCAGCATCGGAGGGCGCACGGCCGCGAGGCCGGGAGCCATCAGACCACCCACCCGCAGCCACTGCCCGACAGGACGCCCCCCGGACCCGTCCGCGGTCGGCTCGGCGAGCGACCCGGCGGTCTGCTCCGGCCTCGGCGTGGTCCCGGTCTCCTGAACTCCTGTGCTGCCGCACGCCGGGAGCATCAACACCAGGGCGACCACCCAACGGGATCTCATACCCGTACCACGATCATCTCGCGGCGGGGGTTCACCACGCCTGGCGATCAGGCTGCGGGGGAAGGACCCGCGCCACCCTGGGTGGCGCGGGCCCCGATCAGGCTTCCGGTGGAGCGGACCGCTCGGGGGCGGGCCCCGAGCCCAGAGCGCCGCCGATGGCGCCGATGGTGTGGGTGAGGCGGACGCCGGAGCCGTCGCGACGGCCGATCTCATCAGGCAGCGGAACGGGCTTGCCCACGGCGGAGACCGCCTTGGCCGGGGCCGCGCCCGCCCAGGCCAGCAGCAGGACGTCCTCACCCTTCAGGAACCGCTGGGCGCGCACCCCGCCCGTGGCCCGGCCCTTGGCCGGGAAGTCGGCGTAGTCGGACACCTTGCCGCCGCCGATCTGCGTGCCCGGCAGGGCGGTGGACGAGCCCGCGACCGTCACCACGTGGGCCGGCCTGGACGGGTCGACCGCGCCGAACCAGATGACCCGCGCCCCGTCGTCGAGGCGGACGCCCGCCATGCCGCCCGCCGGGCGCCCCTGCGGCCGGACCAGCGACGCGGAGAAGCGCAGCAGCTGGGCCTCCGACGTGATGAACACCACGTCGTGATCCTCGGACTCCAGCTCGACCGCGCCCACCACCGTGTCGCCGTCCTTGAGCGTGATCACCTCGAAGTCGTCACGGTTGGCGGGGTATTCGGGCACCACCCGCTTGACCACGCCCTGCGCCGTGCCGAGCGCCAGGCCGGGCCCCGCCGGGTCGAGCGAACCCAGCCCGACCACGGTCTCGCCCGGCTCCAGCGACACGTACTCGGAGACCGGATGGCCCCCCGACAACGACGGCGGGGCGGCGGCGGCCGGCAGCGTCGGCAGGTCGACCACCTGGACGCGGATCAGCCGGCCCTGTGACGTCACCACCCCCACCTCGCCGCGCACGGTGGTGCGGACGGCGGAGACCAGCACGTCATGAGGGGACCGGCCGCCCTCGCCGGCCAGCGGCGAGTCGTCGGCGGTGCGGGCGAGCAGGCCCGTGGACGACAGCAGCGCCAGGCACGGGTCGTCGGCCACCTGCAGCGACACCACGGGGGTGCGGGTCTGGCCGGAGGCCTCACGCAGCTCGGTGCGGCGCGGCGTGCCGTACTTCTTGGACACCTCGGCCAGCTCGCCCGAGACCACCTGGCGCAGCCGCGTCTCCGACGACAGGATCGCGGTCAGCTCGGCGATCTCCTCGGTGAGGGTCTCCTTCTCGCGGTCGAGCTCCAGCTTGTCGTAGCGGGTCAGGCGGCGCAGCGGCGTGTCGAGGATATAGGCGGCCTGCACCTCGGTCAGGTCGAACACGCTCATCAGACGCTCGCGCGCCTGCGCCGAGTCATCGGAGGCGCGGATCACCTGGATGACCTCGTCGATGTTGAGCAGCGCGATGATCAGGCCGTCGACCAGGTGGAGCCGGTCCTCGCGCTTGCGGCGGCGGAACTCCGAGCGCCGCCGGACGACCTCCAGCCGGTGGTTCACGTACACCTGAAGCAGCTCGCGCAGGCCCAGTGTGCGCGGCTCGCCGTCGACCAGCGCGACGTTGTTGATGCCGAAGGTCTCCTCCATCGGCGTCAGCCGGTAGAGCTCCTCCAGGACCGCCTCGGGGATGAAGCCGTTCTTGATCTCGATGACCAGGCGCAGGCCCTTGTGCCGGTCGGTGAGGTCCTTCAGATCGGCGATGCCCTGCAGCTTCTTGCTGGTCACCAGCTCTTTGATCTTGGTGACCACGCGCTCGGGGCCGACGTTGTAGGGCAGCTCGGTGACGATGATGCCCTTGCGGCGCGGGGTGATCTGCTCGACGGTGCAGGTGGCCCGCATGCGGAAGGTGCCGCGGCCGGTCTCGTAGGCGTCGCGGACGCCCTGCAGGCCGATGATGGTGCCGCCGGTCGGCAGGTCGGGGCCGGGCACGAACTTCATCAGCTCGTCGAGCGTCGCGGTCGGCTTCTTGATCAGGTGGCGGGCGGCCGCGACGACCTCGGTCAGGTTGTGCGGCGCCATGTTGGTCGCCATGCCGACCGCGATGCCGGTGGTGCCGTTGACCAGCAGGTTGGGGAACGCCGACGGCATGACCGTCGGCTCGGTCTCCTGCCCGTCGTAGTTGGGCTTGAAGTCGACGGTGTCCTCGTCGATCGACTCCACCATGAGCATCGCCGCCGGGGCCAGCCTGGCCTCGGTGTAGCGCATGGCCGCCGGCAGGTCGTCAGGCGAGCCGAAGTTGCCGTGGCCGTCGACCAGCGGCAACCGCATCGAGAACGGCTGCGCCAGCCGTACCAGGGCGTCGTAGATGGCGCTGTCACCGTGAGGGTGGAGCTTGCCCATGACGTCGCCGACCACGCGGGACGACTTGACGTGCCCCCGGTCGGGCCGCAGGCCCATCTCGCTCATCGAGTAGAGGATGCGCCGCTGGACCGGCTTCAGCCCGTCGCGCGCGTCGGGCAACGCCCGCTGGTAGATGACGGAGTAGGCGTATTCCAGGAAGCTGGTGCGCATTTCGGACGACACGTCAATGTCGACGATGCGCTCCTCGAAGTCATCCGGAGGGGGTGCGGTCGTGCGTCGGGCCATGTCGAACATTGTGCCGAAGAATTGCGGGTGTGCGCGACACGTCGCCTCAGGAGTCCTGGGCCACGGCGAGGGCGACGAAGACGAAGAGCATCCCGATGAGCGCCTCGACGCCGTACACGATGTTCCGCCCCGTCGTCCCCGCCACCAGATATCCGACGGCGGCCAGGAAGCAGCCCACGGTGAGGATCAGGTCCACGACGCCGAGAACGAGGGCGAGAATCAGGCGGACGAGGAACCACAGGAAGCCCAGGCCGTACCACCGGTCCATGGTGGAGTCGTCGTAGGCCCACCTGGACAGGGCCATGGGAGAGTAGAAGCAGTCGTCCCAGAACTCCTGCCACCGCTTGCCGATGCCGCCCGGCTGCTCCTGGACGACCGCCTGGGCCCCCTTGAACTCGACGACCTTGAGCGTGCCGTCCGTGACGTCGATCAGCACCTCCTGCTTGCTGATCTCGATCGTCGCCGTGCCGTTCACCACCGCGACGAACCGTCCGCCGCCGCTCAGCACCTCGTAGACGTGGTCCACCCCCGCGACGGTCGAACCGGGCAGGCTGGCGTCGCGGTTGCGGAAGATGACGTAGAGCGCGTTCTCCTTCTTGGCCACCACCGGGTGTTCGAGCCCCACGGCGAAGACGCCGATGGGGGTGACGATCGACTTCTCTCCGGTGATCTTGATGGCGCCATTGCCCCACTCCAGCTTCACGGGAAGGAGCGCCGGGTGATAGGAGGCCTTGACACCCGACCCGGCGCACCCGGCCGCTCCCAGCATGAAGACCAGGGCCAGCGCCGTCGCCGCCCTGAACGCTGTCCGACTTCGAAGCCAGGGCCCCCGCCCCCGGAACGCCTGGAGTGCCTCTGTCATGACCCCTCCCCTGGGGCACGATAAGCGGCTGATGTCGCTTCAACGATTCTCCGAACCGCCCGGTTCCCCTTGCCCGGCTCGGAATCGTCGGCGGGACCTGGTAACAAGGAACCCATGATTGACGCCCCCGACGCGGCGATGCTGCGCGAAGAGGCCGAGGAGAAGCTGCGGGCCCTGGCGGGCGAGCACGCCCGGCTGCGTGACGACCAGTGGGCCGCCATCGAGGCGCTCGTCGTCGACCGGCGGCGGGTGCTGGTCGTGCAGCGCACCGGCTGGGGAAAGTCGGCGGTCTACTTCGTCGCCACCGCGCTGCTCCGCGAGCTGGGCGAGGGGCCGACCGTCATCGTCTCGCCGCTGCTCGCCCTCATGCGCAACCAGATCGCCGCCGCCGAGCGCGCCGGCATCCGCGCCGTGACGATCAACTCCGCCAACCCCGAGGCGTGGGAGGAGATCTACGGCCAGGTCGCCGACGGCCAGGTCGACGTGCTCCTGGTCAGCCCCGAGCGGCTCAACAACCCCGACTTCCGCGACAACGTCCTGCCCGAGCTGGCCGAGAGCGCCGGTCTGGTCGTGGTCGACGAGGCCCACTGCATCTCCGACTGGGGCCACGACTTCCGTCCCGACTACCGTCGGCTGGCCACGCTGTTCGCGGAGCTGCCGCCCGGCATCCCGGTGCTCGCCACGACCGCCACGGCCAACGCCCGGGTCACCCGCGACGTCGCCGAGCAGATGGGTGACGACACCCTGGTGCTGCGCGGGCCGCTGGAGCGCGAGAGCCTCCACCTGAGCGTGGTCCGGCTGCCGACCGCCGAGCAGCGGCTGGCCTGGCTGGCCCAGACGCTCCACGAGCTGCCCGGCTCCGGCATCGTCTACACGCTCACCGTCGCCGCCGCCCACGAGATCGCGGGCCACCTGCGCGAGCAGGGCCACGAGGTCGCCGCCTACACCGGCCAGACGGACCCGGCCGAGCGGCTGGCGGCCGAGGAGGCGCTGCTCAACAACAAGATCAAAGCGCTGGTCGCGACGAGCGCGCTCGGCATGGGGTTCGACAAGCCCGACCTGGGGTTCGTCGTCCACATCGGCGCCCCGCAGTCGCCGGTCGCCTACTACCAGCAGGTGGGCCGGGCCGGGCGCGGCGTCGAGCGGGCCGAGGTGATCCTGCTGCCCGGGGTCGAGGACCGCGAGATCTGGGCCTACTTCACCTCCCTGGCCTTCCCTCCCGAGCCGGTCGTCCGCACCGTGCTTCAGACGCTGGAGGAGCGGGGCCTCATGTCCACCCCCGCGCTGGAGAGCGCCGTCGACCTGAGCCGCACCCGCCTGGAGATGATGCTCAAGGTGCTCGACGTCGACGGCGCGGTCCGCCGGGTCAAGGGCGGCTGGGAGGCCACCGGCGAGCCGTGGCACTACGACGCCGAGCGCTACTCCCGCATCGCCGCCGAACGCAGGGCCGAGCAGGAGGCCATGCTGGGCTACCTCACCACCGACCGCTGCCGCGAGCACTACCTGCGCGAGCTGCTCGACGACGAGGCCGCCACGCCGTGCGGCCGCTGCGACAACTGCACCGGCCGCCACCGCTCGCCCGACATCGCCGCACCGGCCGTCGAGCGCGCCCGCGAACGGCTGGCCCGGCCGGGCGTGGAGATCGATCCGCGCAAGCAGTGGCCGACGGGCCTGTCCGACCTGTCCGGGCGCATCAAGCCCGAGCTCGGCGCCGAGCCCGGCCGCGCGCTCGGCAGGCTGACCGACATCGGCTGGGGCAACCGGCTGCGCGAGCTGTTCCACGGCCCCGACGGGCCGATGCCCGACGACATGTTCGCGGCCGTGATCAAGGTGCTGTCCGCCTGGGAGTGGGAGCAGCGGCCGGTGGCCGTGGTCGGGGTGCCCTCCTCGACCAGGCCCCTGCTGGTGCGCGGCTTCGGCGAGCGGCTGGCGCAGGTGGGCCGCCTCACCTACCTCGGCGAGCTGGGTTACCGTGCGGGGCCGCCCGGTCAGCAGTTCAACAGCGCCAAGCGGGTCCAGGCCGTACGGGCGACGCTCGCCATGCCGAAGGAGCTGAGCGCCGCGGTGGCGGCGTGCGGCGGCCCGGTGCTGCTGGTCGACGACCGGGTCGACACCGGCTGGACGATGACGCTCGGCGCCGCCCTGATCCGCCACGCCGGCGCCCCCGCCGTCCTCCCGCTGGCCCTGGCCGTCGCGTCCTGATCAACGGGCGCGGTGGTCTCCAGGTCGTCGGTCACGGCCCGCTCACCGGGAGCGAGGTGCGCCAGACGAGCGCCTCCCCGGCGACCCCGCCGCACGGTGACCGGGATGCCCGCCTCGGCGGGCGCCGTGCGCACGGACTGTCCGGGCGTCTCGCGGTGGACGTACGTGGTGGCGAAGCCGCAGGCGGTCAGCTCCTCCCGCCGGGGCGCAGAACGACCCGCTAGAGGCGCGGGCGCGCTCCCAGGTGCACGATGGCCTTGGACGCCAGGCTGCAGCCGGCGCTCAGCGACTCCGCCGGCGGCTTGCCCGACAGCCACGCCGGCAGGAACCCGGCGCAGAACGCGTCGCCCGCGCCGGTGCCGTCGACGATGCGGTCGACCGGCTCGGCCGCCGCCCGCACCGGCTCGGGGCGGCCGTTGCCGAACCACAGCGCGCCCTCGGAGTTCATCTTGATCACGACCTCGGGGAACCACGCGGTCAGCACCTTGGCCGCCGCCTCGGGCTCGTCGCGACCGGTCAGCACCTTGGCCTGGTCGACGTTGGCGAGCAGCAGCTTGGCGCCGCTCGTCCACTCCAGGAACGGCTCCGCGCCCGTACGCTCAAGGGGAGCCGCGGAGGCGCAGTCGACGGAGATCGACATCCCCGACCGGCGCGCCATGTCGAGCGCGGCCAGACCCGCGTCGCGCGAGCCCTCGTTGATCAGCGTGTAGCCCGACAGGTGGAGGTGGCCGCCGCCGAACAGGTCGCGCGGCAGGTCTTCTGGGGCCAGCGCCGCGTTGGCGCCGGGGTCGGAGAGCATGGTGCGCTCGCCCTTGTGGGTCACCAGCACCACGCAGGTGCCCGTGGGCCGCTCGGGATCCATGACGAGCCGGGCGTCGACGCCGTAGCCCATCAGCTCCATGTCGCGGTTGCGGCCGGTGATGTCGGCGCCCCGGCGGCCGATGAAGGCCACCTCCGCGCCCTCGACCGCCAGCCACGAGGCGATGTTGGCGCCCGAGCCGCCTCCGTGCATGGTCACGACCGCGGGTGTGTCGCTCGCCCTGGCGAGCGCATAACGGGCGCGCGCCACCGCGTCGGTCATGAGATCGCCCACCACGACGACCCGCGTCATGATGCCACCACCTTGTTTGCTGCATACCAATCGAGCCTGGCCACGGCAAAACTAACAGCTTCGGGGCTGCTCGTGGGGCGGACCCCATAGACCCGGCCTCAGTCGATGCACATCCGTTGCCCAAACGCACCGGGGATTCTTGACATGTGGGATGCGGGTTTAGTCTCGGGACTGTGGAGGCACAATATCCAGCTCATTGGGAAGCGGACGTCGTCCTCGCCGACGGCGGGACCGCCCACGTGCGCCCCATCAGGCCCACCGACGCCGATCGGTTGCGTGCCTTCTACTCGCGGCTGTCCGACGAGTCCATCTACTTCCGCTTCTTCGGGCCGCGGCCCCGGCTGTCCGACCGCGAGGTGCGCTGGTTCACCAGCGTCGACTACGTCAGCCGGGTCGCCCTGATCGCCACGATCGGCGCCGACATGGTGGCGGTCATCCGCTATGACCGCACCGGGCCGGGCGAGGCCGAGGTCGCGTTCCTGGTCGAGGACGCCCACCAGGGCAGGGGAGTGGCCTCGGTGCTGCTCGAACACCTGGCCGCCACCGCCCGCGAGCGCGGCATCGAGCGCTTCGTCGCCGACGTGCTGCCCGCCAACATGAAGATGATGGGCGTGCTGCGCCAGGTCGGCTACACCGCCGAGAGCCGGTTCGCCGACGGCGTGGTCCGCATGACGCTCGACCTCACCCCCACCGAGACCGCCACCGAGGTCACCATCGCCCGCGAGCACCGCGCCGAGGCCCGGTCCATCGCCCGGCTGCTGGCCCCCGGCTCGGTCGCGGTCATCGGCGTCTCCCGCGAGCCCGGCGGCGTCGGCCAGACCGTGCTGCGCAACCTGCTCGCCGCCGACTTCGCGGGTCCCGTCTACCCCGTGCACCGCGAGGCGCGCGCCGTCGCCGGCGTGCGCGCCTACCCGAGCGTCGCCGCCATCGACGACGACGTCGACCTGGCCGTCGTGGCGGTCCCCGCCGGGAGCGTGCTGGACGTGGTGAAGGAGTGCGCCGAGAAGGGCGTGCACGGCCTGGTCGTGGTCTCCTCCGGGTTCGGCGAGAAGGGCGAGGAGGGCCGCGCCCGCCAGGACGAGCTGGCCCGCATCGCCCGCGCCCACGGCCTGCGCGTCGTCGGCCCCAACTGCCTCGGCATCGCCAACACCGACCCCGCCGTCAAGCTCAACGCCACGCTCGCCGCGACCGTCCCCGGCCGGGGCTCCGTCGGCTTCTTCAGCCAGTCGGGCGCGCTCGGCACCGCCCTGCTGCAGCGGGTGGCGCAGCGGGGCATGGGCATCTCGTCGTTCGTCTCCGCGGGCAACCGGGCCGACGTCTCGGGCAACGACCTGTTGCAGTACTGGGAGGAAGACGACGCGACCGAGGTGATCCTGCTCTACCTCGAGTCGCTGGGCAACCCGCGCAAGTTCACCCGCCTGGCCAGGCGGATCTCCCGCGGCAAGCCGATCGTGGTGGTCAAGAGCGGCGGCACGCCGTCCGGCCACTCCGCCAAGGAGCTGGGGCTGCCCGACTCGGCGATCAGCTCGCTGTTCGAGCAGGCGGGGCTGATCCGGGTCGACGACCTGATCCAGCTCTTCGACGTCGGTCAACTGCTGGCCTATCAGCCGCTCCCGGCCGGGCCGCGGGTGGCCGTGGTGACCAACTCCGACGCGCTCGGCCTGCTCGCCGCCGACGCCTGCGTGGCCGCCGGTCTGTCGCCGCGCGCGCCGGTCAACCTCGGTGCGGCGGCCGGGCCGTCCGAGTTCGGTACGGGGCTCGCCGGCGAACTGGCCTCACCCGAGGTGGACGCCGCGGTCGTCATCTACATGCCGCCCATCCCCGGCGACGCGGCCGGGGTCGCCGCCGAGCTGCTCCGGGCGTCGAAGGGCGCGTCGAAGCCGGTGCTGGCCACGTTCCAAGGTCATCTCGGCATGCACCCGCACCTGCAGACCGGGCCCAGGCCCGAGCGGGGCTCCATCCCCTCGTACGCGGCCCCCGAGGAAGCGGTGCGCGCCCTGGCCCACGCCGTCCGCTACGCCCGGTGGCGGGCCGAGCCCGCCGCGCCGCCGCCCGAACTGGAAGACGCCGACACCGCCCGCGCCCGCTCCCTGGCCGCCGCGACGCTCGCCGAGGGCCTCGACGTCGGTGCCGATGAGGCCGCTGACCAGGGAACCCCCGGGAGTGGCGGGCTCACGGTCGGCACCCCCGAGATGGTCGACTCCAGCGGGGAGACCGTCTCGCCGGGCGGCGACGTGCCGGCCGGCCCGCCGTCCCCGGAGTCCAGCCACTCGGCGGACGATCAGGCCCCGGTGCGCCCTTCGACGGACGCCTCCGCCGCGGAGCCGTCAGCGAACGGGCCTTCCGCTGGACCGGTGGCCGGAAGCGCTTCCGCGCAGGACACCGAACAGGGGAGGGCGCCCTACTTCGCGGCGGCGGGCCCGCCGGTCGAGGCCGACGCCACCGAGTTGCTCGCCTGCTACGGCCTCACCGTCTGGCCCGCCGAAGTGGTCGGCTCGGCCGAGGAGGCCGCCAGGGCCGCCGAACGGCTCGGCTGGCCGGTCGTGCTCAAGGTCGCCGACCCGGAGGCGTCCCGGCGGGCGGGCACGGTGCGCCTCGGGCTGCCGACCGCCGACGCCGTGCGGCACGCGTACGAGGAGTTCACCCAGCAGCTCGGTGACGGAGCCGCGCTGGCCGTGCAGCGGATGGCGCCGCAGCCCGCCGTGCCGACGGTGGTGAGCGTCGTGGAGGACCCGGCGTTCGGCCCCGTCGTGTCGTTCGGGCTGGGCGAGGTGACCGCCCGCCTGCTGCAGGACCGCGGCTTCCGGCTGGCCCCGCTCACCCGGGAGGACGCGGCCGGGCTGGTGCGCTCGGTCCGGGCCGCGCCGCTGCTGTTCGGCGAGTACGGTTACCCGCCGGTCGCGGTGGACGCCCTGGAAGACCTGCTGATCAGGGTGAGCCGCCTGGCCCACGACCTGCCGGAGCTGGCCAGGCTCGACCTGGATCAGGTGCTCGTGGGCGAGGAGGGCGTGACGGTGCTCGGCGCCAGGGCCGTCCTGCGCACTCCGGCGGGCCCCCGCCTCGACGGCGGCCCCCGCCGTCTGAGCTGACGGCCCCGGTTCCCCCTGCGCACGGAGACGTTATAGAGCGTTACATCTAGCGGGTGGTTGCACTGTGCGTCCCTGGCAAACTGGATCCATGAGGGAAACCCGAGTCTCAGCCGCGGGCCTGCGTGAAGCGATCGAGCGCAGCGGCTACTATCCCGACCTCGTCACCGATGCGGTCGAATCCGCGCTGGGCAAGGAGGCCGTCACGGCTTTCGTGGTGCACCACGAGGCCACCTTCGATCCCGCGATGGAGGTGCGCAGGCACGTCACCGTCCTGGTGCTGACGGGTTCGAGGCTCATGGTCTGCCACACCGACGAGCATCCCGCCGTGGAGGGCGTCTCGACGGCGCACGCCTCCACCACCACCGAGGCCGTCCAGCTCGGCCGCATCCAGTCGGTGGCGGTCACCCGGGTGGTTCCCGAGCCCGCGTCTTACGTCCCTGGTGTCCCTCCGACGGAGGTCACGCTGACGATCGGCTGGGGCGCCATCTCCCATGTCGACCTGGAGCCGGCCACCTGCGGCGACGAGAACTGCGAGGCCGACCACGGCTACACCGGCGCCATCACCGCCGACGACCTGTCCCTGCGGGTCAGCGAGGCGGCCGACGGCCCCGAGGCGGTCACCCACGTCCTGGCCTTCGCCAAGGCCCTGTCCGAAGCCACCGCCCGCGCCGCCGCCTGACCCGGGGCCCGGCCTTCTCCGCGTGGGCGGGCGGGATCTTCGTCTGGGCTGATGAGGGGCGGGGCCGATAGGATCCGGGTCATGACGAACGGGCCCCTCGTGCCGGCGTACGGCGCCGGGTCGCTGCCCGACCTGTCCCGGTCGCTGCTGGCGGCCCTGGGCCTGGACGTGCCCAATCCCCTCGACCTCCCCCCTGCCGAGCGCACCTGCGTGTTCCTGGTCGACGGCCTCGGCGCCGAGCTGCTCGCCGCGCACGCCGCCTCGGCGCCGTTCCTGGCGAGCCTCCTGGGCGGGTCCCGTACGCTGACCGCCGGGTTTCCCGCCACCACGGTGACCAGCCTGTGTTCGCTCGGCACCGGCGTCTCGCCCGGCGAGCACGGCATGCTCGGCCTGAGCCTGGCCGTCCCCGGCACCGGCCGCCTGTTCAACTGCCTGCGCTGGTCCGGCATGCCCATGGACCCGCTCGAATGGCAGCCCGGCGACACTGTTTACCAGCGCGCGGCGGCGGCCGGCGTCGACGCCGTCTACGTGGCGCCCGGCGAGTTCGAGGGCTCAGGGCTGACCGGCGCCGTCTTCCGCGGCGTCCGCTACGCGGCGGCCGAGACCGTCGACGACCGCGTCGCCCGGGTGCTGGCCGAGCTGCGGCGGCCGCGCGCCCACGTCACCGTCTACTACGGCGACCTCGACGCGATGGGCCACATGACGGGCTGGGGCAGCGAGGAGTGGCTGGCGCAGCTCGCCGTCGTCGACGCCATGGCCGAGCGCATCGCCGCGGGCCTGCCGCCCGGCTCCGCCCTGTACGTGACGGCCGACCACGGCATGGTCAACGCCTCGGAGAAGCTCGACGCCGAGGCCACTCCCGAGCTGGCCCACGAGGTGGCGATGCTCGGCGGCGAGGCCAGGGCGCGCCACGTCTACGCGCGGGAGGGCGCCGCGGGCGAGGTGCTCGCCGCCTGGCGCGAGGTGCTGCGCGGCCAGGCCTGGGTGGTGCCGCGGGAGGAGGCGGTCGAGTCGGGCTGGTTCGGCCCGCGGGTGCTGACCGAGTGGCTCGGCCGCATCGGCGACGTGATCGCGGTCCCGTACACCGACCTGGCCATCGTCGCCCCGTCCGCCCACCGGCTCGAAGCGATCTTCACCGGCTACCACGGCTCGATGACCGCGATCGAGCAGAACATCCCGCTCCTGGAGGTGAGCACCCGGTGACCGGTCCGCTGATCACCCCGTCCGCCCTCGCCGCGCTCGGCGACGTCACCCTGCTCGACGTGCGCTGGCGGCTGGGCGGCCCGTCCGGCCTGGACCTCTACCGCGAGGGCCACCTGCCGGGCGCCGTCTTCTGCGACCTCGACGCCGCCCTGGCCGGCCCGCCGGGCGAGGGCGGGCGTCACCCGCTGCCCGCCACCGGCGCGTTCGAGCGGGCGATGCGGCGGCTCGGCGTCTCCGACGCGCGCCCGGTCGTGGTTTACGACGACACCGCGTCCACCGCGGCGGCCCGCGCCTGGTGGACCCTGCGCTACTTCGGCCATCAGGACGTACGGGTCCTCGACGGCGGGCTGCCCGCCTGGGAGGCGGCCGGGCTGCCGGTCGTCAAGGAGGAGCCGGTGCCCGCGCCCGGCGACTTCACGGCCCGGCCGGGCGCGATGCCCGTGCTCGACGCCGACCAGGCCGCCTCCCTCGCCTCGTCGGGGGTGCTGCTCGACGCCAGGGCCGCCGAACGCTACCGCGGCGAGGTCGAGCCGATCGACCCGGTGGCCGGCCACATCCCGGGCGCGGTCAGCGCTCCCACCACGGAGAACGTCACCCCCGACGGTGCCTTCCTGCCTCCTGGCGAGCTGCGGCGGCGCTTCGACGCGCTGGGCGCCCGTGAGGGTGTGCCGGCGGGCGCCTACTGCGGGTCCGGCGTGACGGCCGCCCACCAGGTGCTGGCCCTGGAGGTGGCCGGGCGTCCCGCCGCGTTGTACGTCGGCTCCTGGTCCCACTGGGTGACCGACCCGTCCCGGCCGGTCGCCACGGGCTGACCGCCGCCGGAGCGCTATGCCGGGCGGCAGGGCACGAGAGGCTGGTCGCCGGCCCCGAAGCAGGTGAACGCCGCGATCCCGGTCCGGGCCGAGGCGGCGGCGAGTGCCGACGCCGGGGTGTGGCCGGCGGCGAGCAGCTCGTGGAAGCGGCTCATCACCATCAGCGCGTCCTCGTCGCCCACCGGCACCATCCCGGCCACCACGCAGGTCGTCCCCTGGGCCAGGAACGCGCCCGCCAGGCCGAGCGGCGCGCCGTCCGTCGGCGTGCGTGCCATGCCCGAGTCGCACGCCGACAGCACCACCAGCCGGGCCGTGCGCCCGCGGTCGAGCAGGTCGTAGGCCATGAGCTGGCCGTCGTCCAGCGTGATGCCCGACAGGAGCGGGCTGCGGGCGTGGAACACCCCGTGCGCGGCCAGGTGCACCACGTCGTACGAGGCCAGCGCGGCGAGCACGTCGTCACGCAGGGCGGGCACGGCCCGGCCTCCCGGGTGGGTGGCGACGATCCGGTCCACCTCCTCCCGCGCGTACGTCAGCCCCGGCCCCGCCGCCGCGGCCACCGTGACCGCCGCACCGCCGGACCGTACGACGTCCGCACCGACAGCCGGTCCCTCGACCGGAGCGCCCGACGCGCCCGGCCCCGGCCGGGCGGCGGAGCGGGGCGGGCGCCGGGGATGAACGGGGGCGGCGCCGGCGACGGCGGCGAGCCACGACCGGGCGCTGGCCGCCACCGTGACCGGACGTTCGCGCAGCATGGGCAGCGCGGCCCACGGGAGGGTGTGCAGGACGCCCGTGGGCACCAGCACCAGCGGACGGTCGCCCAGCTCGGCGGCGAGCGGAGCCAGCAGCAGCAGCTCCAGCTCCGCCCCGGCGGCCGCGATCGGCTCCGCCCCGGCCGCTCCGTCGTGCAGGGCGGCCCGGCGCAGCGAGTAACGCAGCCGGATCAGCGCCTCCTTGACCTCCCGCAACGCCCCCAGCGGCCGCAGCGCCATCCGCTCGCCCGTCACCACCACGGCGAACAGCGAGCTGTCGTCCGTGACGTACTCGACCAGCGCCGCCCGACCCAGCGCCGCCCGCACCTCTGGCGGGCCCGCACCGTGCGGCAGGCGCGCATGCGACGGCGCCGTGACGGCCCGCCAGCGCTCCGCCCACTCGAACACCTCCTCGGCGCACCCGTCACGCACCGCCAGCCGCAGCCCGAACGCCGCCAGCCGGCCACCGGCCCGTGCCGCGTGGGCGCGCAGCGACGGGTCGTCCAGGCTGTCCACCTGGCCGCCCATCCCCGCCAGCCCTTCCTGCACGGCCCGGAACGCGGCGGGGACGTCCTCACGCAGCGCCGCCGCCAGGGCCAGGGCATGCTGGCGCACCAGCGGCGGCACCTGCCCCGCGGGCACGTACCCGGCCTGGGCGGGAGAGGCGAGCGGGGTGCGGCGCTCGCCCGGCGGGATCCGCCGCTCCCGAGGGGGCCGCGCGGTCAGGTGGGAGAGCTGCGCCAGCGCCGCGGCGCGGTCGCCGAGCGCGAGCGCGGTCTCGGCCGCCGTCAGCCGCAGGGAGGCGCCCTCGGCCAGGTGGGCGGGGTCCCGTTCCAGGTCGCCCGCGCACGCCACCAGCTCCGCCAGCAACGCGGGCGTCGGTGGCTCCAGCGCCAGGCGGGAGCGCAGCACCACCTCCCTGGCCGGCGGCAGCCACGCCTGACGGTCCTGCTCCGACAGCTCCCGCATGGCACGCTCGGCCACCGCCATGGCCTCCCGCGCGTCGCCCGTCAGCAACTCCACCTGGGCGAGCTTGAGCCGGGCCTCGGCCAGCGCCACCTGCGCCCCGGACTCCTCCAGATCGGGCACCGCCAGGCTGAGCAGCGCCCGCGCCTCGCCGGGCAGGTGGGCGGCCAGCAGCGCGCCCGCGAAGTCGGCCCGCATCGTCGCCAGCCGCTCAGGGAACCCGAACAGCGTGTCTTCGGCCTCCCGGTAGTGGGTGAACGCCCCGCCGATGTCGCCCCGCCGTACGGCCAGGAACGGAAGGTTGGCGGCGGCGAGCCGCGCGAGGTGGGACAGCCGGGCGTGCCTGGCGATCTGCAGGCAGGCGCTGATGTCGCGCATCGCCTGATCCCAGCCGCCGCGATAGGCGTGCACCAGCCCCCGGTTGAGCAGCCCGCCCGCCAGGAACCTGCGGTCGTCGATGGTGCCGGGAGCCGCCACGAGCGCCCGCGTCGCCCGGTCGCAGCAGGCGATCGCCTCCTGGTAGCGCCCCAGGTGGGCGAGGGCCACGGCGCGCTGCGTGTCGAGCTTGGCCCGGTCGAGCGGCGACAGGTAGGCCCACGCCAGCGCGGCCAGCCTGAGCGCCTGCAGCGGGTGACCGCGTTCGGTGCGCACGGTGACGAGGGAGAGCCGCGCCTGCGCCACCCGCCCCGGCGGCGCGCCGGGAGTCTGGACTGCCTGCCGCAGCCGCTGCTCGGCGGCCTGCAGGTCGCCGAGCTCGCGCGAGGCCAGCGCCATCGCGCGCAGCGCCACGGCGGCGGCCTCGCCGTCGCCGGCCTGCTCGGCCGCCTCCAGCACCTTGCGCCCGGCGCGCAGCGCCTGACGCGGATCGATCACCGAGCGCAGCACCGCCATCTCCGCCGCGCGCACGAGCAGCGCGCTGTGGGAGGAACGGCCCGGGGTACGGGTGATCTCCGGTGTCGCCATGCGCTGCCTCGGTGGAGAAGCGGCGGGGACCGGAGGGACTGCGGATCCCTCGGCCCCGGCCGGAGTCATGGTCGGACGCGCACCCACCGTGTCTGGACGGGCGCGTGGCCGGGCCGGTGGCAGACCACGCTCAGCCAGCCCGGAGGCAGGCCCGTGGCCGCGAACTGGCCCGTACCGGCGAGACGCCTGGTCAGCGTCAGGTGAGGCGTGCGGATGTCGACGTGACAGCCCTCACCGGGCGGCGGGCCGACCTGGCCCGCCACGTCGATCAGGCCGTCGCCGACGGTCACCTCCAGGTCGAAGGTGAGACCGGCCGTGACGAACCGGACCAGTTGCGGGCTCTCGGCGCCCCGCACCCCCCGGGCGGCGGTGTAGCCGGCGGGCAGGGCGGTCACCGCGTGCGGGACCCGTAAGGCGAAGGCCTCACGCGCGGCGGCGGACACGTGACCCGGCATGGGGTCGTGCCCGGAGGCCAGCCGGAGGGCCGCCAGGAAGTATTCGTCGTCGATCATTGCACCGTCTCCTGTAGTGAGATCAGGGTGCGCAGTTTCGCCAGGCAGCGGGCCCGGGTCGGGCCGACGCTGCCGACGGGGAGGCCCAGTCGCACGGCCACCTGCCGGCTCCCGAGATCGGACGCGACCAGCGTGAGCAGGCTGCGGCAGGGCTCTTCGAGTGTGGAGACCGTCTTCCAGAGCATGCGGTTGCCGTCGGCCTCCAGGACGGCTGACTCTGGATCGGGGTCGTGCGTGACGTCGAAGGGGGCGGGTCCGGGCTTCGCCTTCTTGATCAGCAGGAGCGCCTCGCGGCGCGTGGTCGTCGCCAGCCACGCGCCCACTCCCGCCGGGTCCCTGATGTCGTGCAGGTGCTCCAGCAGGCGCAGCCAGGCTCCCTGGACCGCGTCGGCGGCGTCCGGCTCGTTGAGCCCGCAGGCACGGGCGACCGCCCACATGCGGGGGCCGAACCTGGCCTCGAGCCCGTTCCAGGCGCTCTGGTCGCCGGAGGCGGCCGCGAGCAGCAGCTCCGCTGGCTGGCGCGGATCGGGCATACGGCCTCCTTCCGGACCGGCGGAGGAGGCTGATCTATCTCCTCGTGATCGCCTGGGGACTGAGCGTAAACTCTACAGACTCGACGGAACGAGAACTCCCAGATCCGGAATTTGCCGGGTCTCCCTGAGCCCGAGGATCTCCTCGGCGGCCTGCCGGGCCGGCCTGTCGCGGGCGGCGGCGGCGATCGTGCCGGCCACCACGGCGGTGGCGAACGACGTGCCGCTCCAGGTCGCGTACCCCGCGAACTCGCCCTGCTCCAGGAAACTGCTGGCCAGCCAGTCGCCACGGGCGCACGCGTCGACCCAGGCGCCGTGCGCGGAGTAGGGGGCGCGCCGGCGTTCGCTCGCGTCCACGGCGCCGACGGCGAGCGTGCCGGTCAGCGCGGCGGGGTAGAACGGCCGGTCGGACGCCGTGTTGCCGGCGCAGGCCACCGGGACCGTGTCGGGCAGCCCGGCCAGCGCGTCGGCCAGCAGGGGCGGCGGCCGGTCGTCGAAGGTGTGGCCACCGAAGGACAGGTTGAGCACCTGCGGCGGGCGGTCGCGCATGCGGTGCAGCGCCCGGATCACGGTCGCCTCGTCGCCCATCCCGTCGCCGTCGAGCACCCGGCTCACCTGGAGCGACACGCCCGGGGCCTGCCTGGCCAGCAGCCCGGCGATGAACGTGCCGTGTCCGGCCTGCGCCCCCTCCGCGGCGTCGCGCGCCTCCTCACCGACCTGGCCGAACCACTCGCTGTCGGCCCACCACGGGTGGCCGGCCACCCCGGTGTCGAGCAGGCCCACCGTCACTTCGGTACGCGACCGTCCCGGCCGGTAGGAGATCGGGTCGGCGGGGAACGGGCGTGAGGCGGGCCCGCCGAAGAACAGCGGCTGCCCGGTGAACACGTGGTTGGGCGAGGCCCGGAACCCGTGCGCGCGCAGATCGGCGGTCAGCTCGCACGGGTCGGCGCCGCGCGACAGGTGAACCACGCAGACGCCGTCGGCCTCGGACACGGCCTGGGTCCAGCGTTCCGCCGCCGAGAGCGCGCCGCGGTCGGTCAGGACCTGGGCCGGTCGGATGAGCGCGTGCCCTGCCGATTGGATGTCCATGAGCGGGTATCTATCCCCGATGAAGCGGCTGTCACGTGTCACACGCGCACCAACTTGGTATGGCCCCCCTCTGGTGTCGGGTTGCGACCGACGGTAGTCTCTCCCTAGTCACTTGTGATCACTCCCACTGGACGAGGCCGTTGGGGAAGGCGCACCTCGTACCGAATCGGGAGGTCCGGTGTCTGCTCGTGGCGTGCTGTACGTCCACTCGGCCCAGCCCGCGCTGTGCCCGCACATCGAATGGGCGGTCGCGGGTGTCCTTGGCGTGCCCGTGGACCTGACGTGGACACCGCAACCCGCCGCGCCCAATGTCGTGCGGGCGCAGGCGGAATGGGAGGGCCGTCCCGGCATCGCGGCCGCCATCGCCTCCTCCCTCATGGGGTGGCAGCGCCTGCGGTTCGAGATCACCGAGGACTCCTCGCCGGGCGTCGACGGGTCCCGTCACGCCTACACCCCGACGCTCGGCCCGTTCAGCGCGGTCATCGGCGCCTCGGGCGACATCATGATCCCCGAAGACCGGCTGCGCGCCGCGATGCTCATGGCCTCGCAGGGGCGGTGCGTGCTGGAGGAGGAGCTCGACAAGCTGCTCGGCAAGCCGTGGGACGAGGAGCTGGAGCCGTTCCGCTACGCCGGCGACGGCGCGCCGGTCCGCTGGCTGCACGCCGCCGTGTGATCCCGTACGGCGCCTGACACGCGAGGAGGGCCCCGCACCGTGCCTGGTGCGGGGCCCTCCTCGTCACGTGTTTACGCATTCGTCCGCAGCGCTCCGGCCTTCAGGCCGGGGAGCGCGTCAAAGCGGGATGTTGCCGTGCGCGCCCCTGGCCGGGGTGGCCTGGGCGAGCACCTTGGCGATCGCGCCCCGGGTCTCCTCAGGCTTGATCACCTCGTCGATGACGCCGATCTCCTGTGCGCGGCCGAGGCCGCCGGAGAGCTTCTCGTGCTCCTCGGCGAGCCGGTGCTCCAGCTCCACCCGCTCCTCCTCCGGCGCGGCCGCCAGCTCGCGCCGCTTGAGGATGCGCACCGCCGCCACCGGGCCCATGACCGCGATCTCGGCCGTCGGCCAGGCGAACACCTTGGTGGCGCCCAGCGCCCGGGAGTTCATCGCGATGTAGGCGCCGCCGTAGGCCTTGCGGGTGACCAGGGTGATGCGCGGCACCGACGCCTCGGCGAACGCGTGCAGCAGCTTGGCGCCCCGGCGCACCACGCCGTCGTGCTCCTGGCCGACGCCGGGGAGGTAGCCGGGCACGTCCACCAGCACGACCAGCGGCACCCCGAAGGCGTCGCACATGCGGACGAACCGCGCCGCCTTCTCGGCGGACGTGGCGTCGAGGCAGCCGCCCAGGCGCATCGGGTTGTTGGCGATCACGCCGACGGTGCGGCCGCCGAGCCGGCCCAGCGAGGTGACGACGTTCGGCGCCCACTTCGGGTGGAGCTCGATGCCGGGCTCGTCGAGCAGGCCGTTGACCAGCGGCTTGACGTCGTAGGCGCGGCGCGCCGACTCCGGCAGCAGGGTGGAGAAGTCGACCTCTTCGACGGCGGCCGGGCGGATCCGGCCCTGGTGGCCGAGGAGCACCGCCAGCTGACGGGCCTTGAGCAGCGCGTCGGTCTCGGTCTTGGTGACGACGTGGACGACGCCGCTGCGCTTGCTGTGGGGCTCGGTGCCGCCCAGCGCGGCGCTGTCGACGCTCTCCCCGGTGACGCTGCGCACCACGTCGGGGCCGGTGACGAAGATGCGGCCCGAGTCGGCAAGGATCACCAGGTCGGTCAGCGCCGGCCCGTAGGCGGCGCCGCCCGCGGCCGGCCCGACCACGACCGAGATCTGCGGCACGATGCCGGACGCCTTCGTCATGGCCGCGAAGACGCGGCCGACGGCGTGCAGCGACTCGGCGCCTTCGGCGAGTCGCGCACCGCCGGAGTGCCAGATCCCGAGGACCGGCACCCGTTCACGGACGGCCACGTCGTAGGCGTGCACGATGTGCTCGCAGCCCTCGCTGCCCATCGCGCCGCCCTGGAAGCGGGCGTCACTGGAGAAGGCGACGACGGGGACTCCCTCGACGCGGCCCATGGCGGCGAGCACGCCGCTCTTGTCTTCGGGGGTGATCAGCCGCAGCGAGCCCTCGTCGAGGAGCGCGGCGAGCCGTACGGCGGGATCGCGTGGATCGGCAGGCTCCTGGTCGGAGCCTTCGGCGGCGAGACGGTTGTCGAGCACGGTCATTTAAGCCCCCTTGAACACGACGGTCACGTTGTGGCCGCCGAAACCGAACGAGTTGTTGACCGCGGCGATGTCGCCTTCCGGCAGGGTGCGGTTCTCGCCGTGGACGAGCTCCACCTCGATGCCGTCGTCGATGTCGTTGAGGTTGATGGTGGCGGGGACGATCCGCTCGTGGAGCGCCTTGACGGTGAACACGGACTCGATGCCGCCGGCGCCGCCCAGGAGGTGGCCCGTCATGGACTTGGTCGAGGTCACCAGCGGGTGGGTGCCGATGGCCTTGGCGACGGCCTGCACCTCGATGACGTCACCCGCGGGGGTGGAGGTGGCGTGCGCGTTGACGTGCTTGACGTCCTGCCCCGTGAGGTCGCCGTCGGTGAGCGCCTGCGTCATCGCCATGATGATGCCGCGGCCTTCGGGCTCCGGCTGGGTGATGTGGTGGGAGTCGGCCGAGTAGCCGACACCGGAGGCGTAGGCGTAGACCCGCGCGCCCCGCGCCCTGGCGAACTCCTCGCTCTCCAGGACCAGGATGCCGGCGCCCTCGCCGAGCACGAACCCGTCGCGCTCGCGGTCCCACGGCCGCGACGCGCTCTGCGGGTCGTCGTTGCGGGTGGACATGGCCCGGGCGGCGGCGAACGCCGCGATGTTGAGGCCGTGGATGGCGGCCTCGGTGCCGCCGGCGATCACCACGTCGGCCCGGCCGGACCTGATCATGTCCATCGCGTAGCCGATGGCCTCGGCGCCGGAGGCGCAGGCGGACACGGTGGCGTGCACGCCGGCCTGGGCGCCCCGGTCGAGGCCGATCCAGGCGGCCGGGCCGTTGGGCATGAGCATCGGCACGGTGAAGGGCGACAGCCGGTTCCAGCCGCGCTCCTTGTAGGTGTCGTAGGCCGACAGGGTGGTGTTGATGCCGCCGATGCCGCTGGACACCACCACGCCGAGGCGTTCGGGGGCCACCGCGGGGGCCCCGGCGTCCTGCCAGGCCTCGCGGGCGGCGACCATGGCGAACTGCTCGCTGCGGTCGAGCCTGCGGGCCTCCGGCCGAGGCAGCACCTCGGCCGGGTCGACGGCGGCCGTCCCCGCGAACGTCACGGGGACGGTGTCGACCCAGTCCTGGGTGAGCGTCGCGACGCCCGACTGACCGGCGAGGAGCGCCGACCAGGAGGAAGTGACGTCTCCACCGACGGGCGTTGTCGCGCCGAGCCCGGTGACGACGACACGTACCCGGTTTGCACTCACGTTCCGCACTCCTTGTCGATCAGTTGATATGGCCGGATGTCAGTTCTGGATGAAGGTGAGGACGTCCTTGACCGTCTTCAGGTTCTTGAGCTGGTCGTCGGGGATCTCGACGCCGAACTCGTCCTGGGCGGCCACGGCGATCTCGACCATGGACAGGGAGTCGATGTCGAGGTCGTCCACGAAGCTCTTCTCGGGCGTCACGTCGGAGGCCGGGATGCCGGTGATCTCGTTGATGATCTTGCCGAGGCCCTCGAGGATCTCCTGCTCGGTGGCAGCCATGTCGTTGGTTCTCCTTTGGTTTCCTGGGTTCTGCACGGACGGGCCGTGCAAGCTCTGAGAGATCGTACGGGGGGCTAGGGAATCTCGATGACCTGCCCCGCGTACGTGAGGCCGGCTCCGAAGCCGAGGACGAGCGCGAGCTCGCCCGAGCGGACCTCACCACGCTCCAGCATGCGCGAGAGCGCGAGGGGGATGGAGGCGGCCGAGGTGTTGCCGGCGAGCACGATGTCGCGGGCGACCACGGCCTTCTCGGCGCCCAGCCTGCGGGCGATGGCCTCGATGATGCGCAGGTTGGCCTGATGGGGGATGAAGGCGGACAGCTCGGACGGGTCGACGCCCGCCCGCTCGCACGCCTGCTTGGCGACCGGGTGAAGCGCGGTGGTCGCCCACCGGAACACGGTCTGGCCCTCCTGATGGAGGGATCCGTGACGGTCGGGGATCGCGATGGCGTCGGACTTGTCGCCCGCGCTGCCCCAGACTACCGGGCCGATGCCCGGGGTGTCGGACGGCCCGACCACGGCCGCGCCCGCGCCGTCGGCGAAGATCACCGCGGTGGAGCGGTCGGTCCAGTCGAGCCACTGCGTCAGCTTCTCGGCGCCGATGACCAGCACGTTCGTCGCCGAGCCCGAGCGGATGGCGGAGTCGGCGGTGGCGAGCGCGTAGCAGAAGCCGGCGCAGGCGGCGTTGACGTCGAACGCGCCGGGCGCGGCGATGCCGAGGCGGTGCGCCACGACCGCGGCGGCGTTGGGGATCTGGCTCTCCAGCGTGCAGGTGGCCACGATCACCAGGTCGACGTCGGCGGCGGCCAGGCCGCTGGCGGCCAGCGCCTTGCCGCCCGCCTGGACAGCCATGTCCTCCAGGCTCTCGGCGGGGCCGGCGACCCGGCGCTCCTGGATGCCGACGCGGGACCGGATCCACTCATCGCTGGTGTCCATGGTCTTGGACAGGTCGTCGTTGGTGACGATGTTGGAGGGCTGGTAGTGGCCGAGCGCCAGCACCTTCGCCCCCGGTGCGGTGTCGAGGATCCTCACTTGATCAGCTCCCTGGCCGCGTCGAGGTCGTCGGGTGTCTTGAGTGCGACGGTCTCGACGCCGCGCAGGCCGCGCCTGGCCAGACCGGTCAGGGTGCCGCCGGGCAGCAGCTCGATCATCCGGGTGACGCCCAGACCGGCCATGGTGGCCATGCAGGCGTCCCAGCGGACGGGGTTGCTCACCTGGTCGACGAGGCGGCGCATGACCTCCGCGCCGCCGGTGACGGCCGTGCCGTCGGCGTTGGACAGCAGGGTGACCTTCGGGTCGGCGGGCTCGACCTGGCCGGCCGCCTCCCGCAACTGCTCGACCGCGGAGGCCATGTGGACGGTGTGGAAGGCGCCCGCGACCGAGAGCGGGATCAGCCGGGCGCGCGCCGGGGGATCGGACTTGAGCGCGGCGAGCTGCTCGGTGGTGCCGCCCGCGACGATCTGGCCGGCGCCGTTGATGTTGGCGGGGGTCAGGCCGTGCCGGTCGAGCGCGGCCAGCACGTCGTCCTCGACGCCGCCGAGCACCGCGGTCATGCCGGTCTCGGTGATCGCCGCCGCCTTGGCCATGGCCTGCCCGCGCTCGCGGACCAGGGTCAGCGCCTGCTCCGGGGTCAGCACCCCGGCCAGGGCCGCGGTGGCGAACTCGCCGACGCTGTGGCCGGCGAGCACGTCGGGGGCCGCGCCGAGCACCTCGGCGGAGGCGAGGGCGGCGGCCACGAGCAGGGGCTGGGCGATGGCGGTGTCGCGGATCTCGTCGGCTCCCGCGGTGGTGCCGCAGGCGATCAGGTCGATCCCGGCCACCTCGGACCAGGCCGCCAGGCGGTCCGCCACGCCGGGAAGTTCGAGCCACGGAGTGAGGAAACCGGGAGTTTGGGCGCCTTGACCGGGCGCGACGAGTACAAGCACGAAGTCCACCATGCCCTGTAGAAGTCCGACACGCTGATGAAGATCTGCACACACTTTGTCCGTGGTGCTTTGTAGGAACCCTACAGTTTGGGTTTCGCCTCAGTTACGTTAGGGCCCGCCATGTTACGGCACTCTCCGCGAGCCTCCCGAGGATGAGTCCGACCTGCAGCGTGAAGGCGGAACGGCCCTCCGTCGGCTGGTATCCGGTCAGCTCGGTGATCTTCCTCAGCCGGTAGCGCACGGTGTTCGGATGGACGAACAGCAGCCGCGCCGTCGCCTCCAGCGAGGTGCCCTGCTCCAGGTACGTCGCGAGCGTGTCGAGCAGGGGGGTGCCCGCCAGCGGCAGGTAGACGTTCTCCACCAGCTGCTCCCTGGCGTCCTCGTCGCCGTCGAGCGCCCGCTCGGCCAGCAGGTCCTCGGCGTGCACCGGCCGGGGCGCGTCGGGCCAGCCGGGGCTCGCCTTCAGCCCGGCCAGCGCGGCCCTGGCCGAGTTGGCGGCGGCGTGCAGGTCGGGCACCTCCGGCCCGATGACGATGGGGCCCTGGCCGAACCGGGCCACGACCTGGCGGGCCGCGTCGTTCGGGCTGCCGGCCCCGCCCACGATGACGATCAGCCGGTCGGCCTGCACCCCGGCCAGCAGCTCCATGCCGATGCGGCGGCCCCGCTCGCGCAACCCGTCGATCACCTCGCGCGGGTCGCCGTCGGGCGCGTGACCGGCGATCACCACCACCGGCGAGGACGTCCAGCCGAGCGCGGCGGCCCACGAGTGGAGGCCGTCGTCGACCTCGCCGCGCACCAGCGCGTCCACGATCAGCGCCTCCAGCCGGGCGTCCCAGGCGCCCCTGGCCTCGGCCTCGCGCGCGTAGACGTGCGCGGCGGCGAACGCCACGTCGCGGGTGTAGCGGAGCATGGCCTGCTGCAGCTGCTCCTCGCCGCCGGGCGCGGCCAGCTGGTCGGCCTGGGCCTCCACCACCTCCACCACGACCCGGACGATGTCGACGGTCTGCTGCAGCGAGATCGAGCGCTTCAGCTCGCGCGGTGCGGTGCCGAAGAACTCGATGCTGGGCGTGGGGCGGTCCTCGCCGGCGTGCTGGAACCACTCCACGAACGCGGCGATGCCGGCCTGCGCCACCAGCCCGACCCACGAGCGGTCCTCGGCGCTGAGCGCGCGGAACCACGGCAGCTGATCGTCCATGCGGGCCATGGCGGCGGTGCCGAGCGCGCCCATGGCGCGCTCGAGCCTGCGAGTGGTGTCCTCCCGCGTCCGGTCTGTCACGCTCCTAGAGTGCCAGGTCGCATCAGATGACCGCGACGGCGGTGATCAGGCCGATCGCGACGTGCGTGACGGCCAGCAGCCGCGCGCCCGGCTGCAGCTCGGGCTCCTTGACCAGCTCGCGCACCGAGATGCCGGCCACCCGGTCGAACAGCAGCATCGCCAGCGTCTGCACGACGATGCCGACCAGGCCGAACACGGCGGTGCCCGCCAGGCCCTCGGCCAGCCGCCCGCCGGACGACCAGATCGAGGCCGCGACGATGAGGCCCACGGCCGCCATCGCGGAGGAGGCCAGCAGCGTGGCGTTCGGGTTGCGCTGGCTGCGGATGACCTCGCTGAGCCGGCCCGGCGTGGCCAGGTCGATCACGTAGAAGCCGACGATCATCAGGATGACGCCGACGGCGGCGTAGGAGGCGATGGCGCCCGCGCCACGGGCGAGGGTCTCCAGCAGAGTCATGTGAGCTCGATTCGGTGAGGTACGAAGGACGAGGTGTCGTCGGTGATCAGGCCGGTGGTCTCCCTGATGCCCAGCCCTGCCGCCTCGTCGGCGATCATCCAGGCGCCGAGCACGGGCCGCTGGCCGTCGAACTCGGGCAGCGCCTCGAAGCCCTGGAAGACGTAGCCTTCCTGGCCGTAGGAGCCGGGTGTCTCGTGGCTGAGCGCGGGGGTGACCACCCGCATCGAGGCGCCCTCGCGGCCGAGCAGCGGCTTGGCGATGTAGGACTCCAGCTCACGCGGGCCGTCGAGGTAGGCGGGCAGCAGGTTGGGGTGGCCGGGGAACAGCTCCCAAAGCACGGCCAGCAGCGCCTTGTTGGACAGCAGAGCCTTCCACAGCGGCTCGATCCAGGTCGCGTGGCGCACCGCGTGGCGGCCGAACGGCTCGGACAGCATCCACTCCCACGGGTAGAGCTTGAACACCGAGCGGATCATCTGCTCGTCCATGTCGACGAAGCGCCGGTTGAGCTCGTCCCAGCCGATGTCCTCCATGGCGACGGCGACGGTCAGCAGACCCGCCTGCTCGGCGGTCTCCTGGAGGTAGGCCAGGGTCATGGCCTCCTCGCCGGTCTCGTCCATGTTGGTCCAGGCGAAGTGGGTGGGGCCGGACGGCAGGGGCAGCGCGCGCCACCGGTCGATGAGCCGCTCGTGGATGGAGTTCCACTGGTCGTCGCCGGGATGGGTGTCTTGCAGCCAGAACCACTGGATCACCGAGGACTCCAGCAGCGAGGTCGGCGTGTCGGCGTTGTACTCCAGCAGCTTGGCCGGACCGGTGCCGTCGTAGCGCAGGTCGAACCGGGCGTACAGGTGGGGGTCGCGCCGCTCCCACGACCGGGCCACGTCGTCGGCGGCCCACTCGGGGATGGCGAAGTCGGCGAAGCGCCCGGTCTCGACCACGTGGGCGGCGGCCTGCAGGCACATCCCGTGGAGCTCCTCGACCTGCTCCTCCAGCGACTCCACCTCCGCCATCGAGAAGACGTAGTGGACCGACTCGTCCCAGTACGGGCGGCTCAGGCCCTCGGGGTGCGCCGCCCGGTGGTAGGCCAGGCCCTGACCCTCGATGGTCTTCTCCCAGCCCTCGCGGGGGACGCCGCGCTCACGCCGCATCGCTCAGCCACCGCCGCCGCTGCGGAAGCTGCCGAAGCCGCCGCGCTGGATCGTGCGCCCGTTGCGGCTGGTGATGCTGGCGTCGGACGGGCGGAGCGTGGTGCCGCTGCGCACCCGGTTGCCGACCCTGGTGCCGCCGTAGTACCAGTGATAGGCCGCGCGGGAGCCGTAGTAATGACTGCCGCCGTCGTCGTCGTCATCGCAGTAGTAGTCCTCGACGACGACGTAGGAGCCGTCGTCGGCGCGCTCACTGGTGTCGACGCAGTCGGCGGTGACCTCCTCGGAGTTGGAGGTGGCCGCGCAGTAACCGACCACCATGACCGAAACGACGCCGATGACCGTGAGGGTCACGACGTTGGACGACTTCTTCTTGGGCTGCGCCTTGCCCGGTCGGGGGGCGTGCTGCGGCGTCTCGGCCATCTAGCTCCTGCTCTCTCGCGGTCGCAAAGCCTAGCGGGGCCGCTACCGGCCGTTCAATTCCCCGTCTGGCCACTTCTGGTAGGGATGAACGTATGGAACCGGTCGAGGCGTTCCGAGAGATCGCTTTTCTCCTGGAACGCGCAGGTGAGCCCGCCTACCGCGTACGTGCCTTCCGCCGCGCCGCCGCCGTCGTCACCGAGCTGCCGCGCGAGGAGCTGGTACGGCGGGCGCGCTCGGGCGGCCTGGCCGAGCTGCCCGGCATCGGCAAGGTGACCGCGCTGGTGATCAGTGAGGCGCTGGACGGGCAGGTCCCGACCTACCTGCGCAGGCTGCGCGCCACCGAGGGCGCCGACCTGGGGGAGGAGGCCGCCGCGCTGCGCGCCGCGCTCAAGGGCGACCTGCACAGTCACTCCGACTGGTCCGACGGCGGCTCGCCGATCGAGGAGATGGCCGAGGCGGCCCGCGCTCTCGGCCACGGCTATCTGGCGCTGACCGACCATTCGCCGCGCCTCACCATCGCCCGCGGCCTGCCGGCGGCCCGCCTGCGCGAGCAGCTCGACGTGGTCGCCCGGCTCAACCGCGAGCTGGCCCCGTTCCGCGTCCTCACCGGCATCGAGGTCGACATCAACCTCGACGGCAGCCTCGACCAGGAGCCCGAGCTGCTCGACCGGCTCGACGTGGTGGTCGCCAGCGTCCACTCCAAGCTCCGGATGAACCGTACGGAGATGACCCGGCGGATGGTCACCGCGATCGCCGACCCGCGCGTGGACGTGCTCGGCCACTGCACAGGGCGGATCGTGCGGGCGGGCGGCGAGCGCGGCGCGCGCAGGCCGGAGTCGGAGTTCGACGCCGAGCTGGTCTTCGAGGCGTGCCGCCGGTTCGGGGTGGCCGTCGAGATCAACTCCAGGCCGGACCGGCTCGACCCGCCCAAGCGGCTGCTGCGCCAGGCGTACGAGCAGGGCTGCGTGTTCGCGATCGACTCCGACGCGCACGCCCCCGGTCAGCTCGACTGGCAGCGGTTCGGCTGCGAGCGGGCCGCGCAGTGCGGTGTCGAGCCGGAGCGGATCGTCAACACCTGGGCCGCGGACGAGCTCCTGGAGTGGGCCCGCTGACGCGGAAACCCCGGCGGGGCCGCGATTGTCGGTGGCGGAGCGTACCGTCACAAGTGTGAACCGCACCGATCGGCTCTACGCGCTCGTCGAGGACCTGCGCGCCATCGCGCCGCGCTGCCGCTCCGCGCGCGAGCTCGCCGCGCGGTTCGAGGTGAGCGTGCGCACGATCGAGCGCGACATCACCGCGCTGCAGGAGTCCGGGGTCCCCATCTACGCCGAGCCGGGCCGCAAGGGCGGCTACGCGATCGACAAGCAGATGTCCCTGCCCCCGCTCAACTTCTCCCCGGCCGAGGCGGTGGCCATCGCGGTGGCGCTCAGCCGGGCCGGCGACCAGCCGTTCGGCCGCCAGGCCCGCAGCGCGTTACGCAAGGTCGTGGCCGCCATGCCGGGCCGCGAGGGCGAGCTGGCCCGCGAGCTCGCCCGCCGCGTCATGCTCGTCACCGAGCCGCCCGAGCCCGGCGGCCCGACCCGCCCTCTCGGCGCCGAAGGCGTCTCCCGCGCCATCGAGGAGGCCCTCCTGCGCCGCCGCGTGCTGCGCCTCGACTACGCCGACGCCAAGGGCGCGCTGACCTCCCGCGACGTGGAGCCCGGCGTCTTCCTGGGCGGGCGCGGCGGGTTCTGGTATCTCGTCGCCTGGTGCCGGCTCCGCGACGACGTCCGCGTCTTCCGCCTCGACCGCATCGTCAACGCCGCCGTCTCGGCCGAGCGCTGCCCCGACCGGCCGCTGGAGGGCTTCGCCACCGAGGTGCCCGAGATGATCGTACGCGGCACGGTTCTCGATCAGTAGTTCGAAAACACCGACATAGGGTTGTCGCGCCGGGGCCACATTCTTGTCTCGTACGGAAACACCGAGGAGTTGCCATGAGCGACCACTCGGGCGACCTCTCCGGGCTCTTCCGCCGGAGAGGCTGATCGTCGTGAGCCCGGCGAACGCCTTCCCCGCGAGCCCGGGCCCGCGTCCGGCCGCCCTCAGAGGCGGCCCATAGCCCCGGACACGCCGCCGACCGCCGAGTGGCGGCGCGTCCGGGGCTCACAGCCCCGAGGCCGAGAGCCACCTCTCCAGCAGCGCCCGGTCGCCGAACACCGTCAGCCCCTCGAGCGAGCACCTGCCGTACATCAGCAGCAGCAGGTCGCGCACCGGCGCCCGCACCGCCGCGTCGCCCTTGGCGTGCCCGCGCTCCCACGTCACCGCGCCGCCGGTCCCCTGGACGAACGTCCACTCGCCCGGCACGTCGGTCGCGTGCAGGTGGAACGTCGCGCCCTCCAGGCCCAGCTCCGCCAGCCGCTTCCGCACCCACGGGGCGCCGGAAAGGTTGCCGAGCAGCTCATCGACCCCGTCGGTCGCCACCGCGGCGTCCACCTGGGGCTCCAGGCCGAGCGCCTGTTCGGCGTCCACCCGGTGCACGACCAGCTCGAACGTCATCCGCCTGGCCCACCAGCCCGCGTCGCCGCCCGGCCCCCACGTCCACAGCGGCGTCGCCGGGTCGGTGGCGCGCAGCGTCCGCACCATCTCGGCCGACCCCTCCACCAGCCAGGCCGCGTCGCCGTGCGCGCCCTCGGCCAGCCCGTTGGGCACCTCCCGCGACCAGAGCCGGTCCTGGTTGCGGGTCGACACCATGTGGGTGACCCACCGGTGCATGGTGCCCAGGTGCGTGATGAGGTCGCCCAGGGTCCAGCCGGGGCACGCCGGCACCGGGGTGTCCGCCGGCGCGCCGGCCAGCTCCGCCACCCGTGCCGTCTCGTTCTCCACCAAGGAGCAGTAATCCGTCACGCACCAGAGCCTAGGCCGCCGGGCAGGTCGCCCCCTGCCGGGGCAGCTTCCCGTCGAGCAGGTAGGCGTCGACCAGCCGGGTCACGCACTGGCTGCCCGACAGGTAGGCGCCGTGCCCCTCGCCCTCGTAGGTGATCAGCGTGGCGGTGCCGAGCTGCTCGGTCAGTCTGGGCGCCCACTCGAACGGGGTCGCCGGGTCGTTCTTGCCCCCGACCACCACGATGGGGGCCGAGCCGGTGGCGTCCACCCGCTTGGCCTCGTCGTCGCCGGCGGCCGGCCAGACGCCGCACAGCCCGCCCGAGCCCTCGCTGCCGAACAGCGGCGAGATCTCCAGCGCGGCCTCCTCGGTGCGGCGCAGCGTCGCCTCGTCGGGCCGCTCGGCCGAGTCGACGCAGGTGATGGCCGGGAAGCTGGTCATCTGGGTGGAGAAGGTGCCGTCCTCGGCCCGCCCGGTGTAGGTGTCGGCCAGGTAGAGCAGCGCGCCCCCCTGGCCCTTGAGCGCCTGCCCGAGCGCCGTCTCCAGGAACGGCCAGGTCACCTCCGAGTAGAGCGCCGACGCCACCCCCGTGGACGCCAGCCCCTGGGTCAGCTCCCGCTTGCCGACCTTGAGCGGCTTGGCGGCCAGGTCGTTGAGCAGCTTCTCCACGTTCTCGTCGGCGCGCTTCACGGTGTTGCCGACCTCGCACCGCTCCTTGACGCAGGCCTTCAGGAAGCTCTCGTACACGTCCTGGAAGCCGCGGGTCTGGGCCAGCGTGCGCTCCTCGAAGCTCACCGACGGATCGAGCGGCGCGTCGAGCACCATGCGGCCGACGTTCCCGGGGAACTGGGTGGCGTAGACGGCGCCGAGCTGGGTGCCGTAGGACATGCCGACGTAGTGCAGCTTCTCGTCGCCCAGCGCGGCCCGCATCCGGTCCATGTCGCGCGCGGCGTTGACCGTGCCGACGTACGGCAGGATCTTGCCCGAGTCGCGTCGGCACAGCTCGGCGAACTCGCGGTTGGCCGCGTCGATCGCCCGGCGCGTCTCCTCGCCGGGCGGCAGCGTGTTCAGCGCGGTGAACGCGTCCAGGTCGGCGCCCGTGCCGCAGCGCACCCCCGAGCTGCGCTCGACCCCGCGCGGGTCGAAGCTGATCAGGTCGTAGCGGGCGCGCAGCGACGACAGCGCCTTGGCCGCCTGGTCCAGCGTGTCGACGCCGGAGGCGCCCGGGCCGCCGAAGTTGAACAGCAGCGACCCGATCCGGGCGCTGCGGTCGGCCGCGGGGATCTTGATCATGGCGAGCTGGAGCTGCTCGCCGCCGGGATCGGAATAGTCCAGCGGCACCGACAGCTTCCCGCAGCGCACGTTCGGGTCCTGGCGGGCCGGCGGCTCACCGTCAGGGCGCTCGATGTCGGTGCACGGGCCCCAGGCGATCCGCGGGGCGGTCGTCTCCGGCGAGCCGTCGCTGGCGGGCTCTGCGGTGCTGACGCAGCCGGCGGTCATGGTGGTGGCGGCGAGTGCGGCGGCGAGGACGCGGCGCATCACGGACAGTCTCCCCCTAGTCGTCTCCGGGGGAAGTGCTGCCCACAATACGGGACCGGGCACGGGATCAGGCGGCGCGCCACCCCTCCGCACACGCGCCGCCTCTCCCGGGCCGGGCGCCCCGGAACCGAGGGCGCCCCCGCGAAAGGTTCTTCGCGGGGGCGCGCCTGGCGGATGAGTCAGACGCCTATCTGAGTCAGACGTCCATCTGAGTCAGACGTCCATCTGAGTCAGACGCCCATCTGAGTCAGACGCCCATCGACTGGGTGTCGTTCGTCTCCGGGCCGCCGGCCTCGGTGACGCCGTTCTTCAGGTGGTAGCGGGCGATCGCCTCGCGCAGCACCTCGCCGTCGAGCTCGCCCCGCTTGACCAGGCTGGTCAGCACGGCCAGCGTGATGGACGCGGCGTCCACGTGGAAGTGGCGGCGCAGCGCCGAGCGGGTGTCGGACAGGCCGAACCCGTCGGTGCCCAGCGAGGACCAGTCACCCGGCACCCACTGCGCGATCTGGTCCTGCACGGCCTTCATGTAGTCGCTGACGCCCACGAACGGGCCCTGGGCCTCCGACAGCACCCGCGTCACGTAGGGCACGCGCTGCTCGGCGTCGGGGTTGAGCAGGTTGTGCTCGTCGCAGGCGAGGGCGTCTCGGCGCAGCTCGGTCCAGGAGGTGGCCGACCAGACCGTGGCCGACACGCCCCAGTCGTCGGCCAGCATCCGCTGGGCCTCCATCGCCCACGGCCCGGCCACGCCCGAGGCCAGGATGTTGGCCTTCGGCCCCTGCGCCTGCGGCCCGTCGGCGTACTTGTAGAGGCCCTTGAGCAGGCCGTCGACGTCGATGCCCGCGGGCTGGGCCGGCTGCAGGTAGGGCTCGTTGTAGACGGTCAGGTAGTAGAACACGTCCTCGGGCTTGTCGCCGTACATGCGGCGCAGGCCGTCCTTGACGATGTGGGCCACCTCGAACGCCCACGACGGGTCGTAGATGACCGCCGCCGGGTTGGTGGAGGCGATCAGGGGCGTGTGGCCGTCCTCGTGCTGCAGGCCCTCGCCGTTGAGCGTGGTGCGGCCGGCCGTGGCGCCGAGCAGGAAGCCGCGGCCCATCTGGTCGCCCATCGCCCACATCTGGTCGCCGGTGCGCTGAAACCCGAACATCGAATAGAAGATGTAGATCGGGATCATGTGCTCGCCGTGCGTGGCGTACGAGGTGCCGGCCGCGATCGCCGACGCCATCGAACCCGACTCGCTGATGCCCTCGTGCAGGATCTGGCCCTGCACGGCCTCCTTGTACGACAGGAGCAGCTCGCGGTCGACGGCCTCGTACATCTGGCCGTGCGGCGAGTAGATCTTCGCCGTCGGGAACATCGCGTCCAGACCGAACGTGCGCGCCTCGTCCGGGATGACCGGCACGAACCGGTGGCCGATCTCCTTGTCGCGCATGAGGTCCTTGAGCAGCCGGACGAACGCCATCGTGGTGGCGACCTGCTGCTTGCCGGAGCCCTTGGTGAAGCTCTTGTAGACCTCGTCGCCGGGCAGCTTGACCGGCTTGGCGCGGTTGGTGCGCTTGGGCAGCACGCCGCCGAGCGCCGCGCGGCGCTCCCTCATGTACTGGATCTCCGCGTCGTTCTCGCCCGGGTGGAAGTACGGCGGCAGCTCGCCCTCCAGCGCCGAGTCCGGGATCGGCAGGTAGAGCCGGTCGCGGAACTCCTTGAGCTCGGCCTTGGTGAGCTTCTTCATCTGGTGGGTGGCGTTGCGCGCCTCGAAGTCCTTGCCGAGGGTCCAGCCCTTGATGGTCTGGGCCAGGATGACCGTCGGCTGGCCGACGTGCTCGCGGGCCGCCTTGAAGGCCGCGTAGACCTTGCGGTAGTCGTGGCCGCCGCGCGACAGCTTGCGGATGTCGTCGTCGCTGAGGTGCTCGGCCATCTTGCGCAGCCGCGGGTCGGTGCCGAAGAAGTGCTCGCGGATGTAGGCGCCCGACTCCACCGAGTAGGTCTGGAACTGGCCGTCGGGGGTGGTGTTCATCTGGTTGACCAGCACGCCGTCGACGTCGGCGGCCAGCAGCGGGTCCCAGTCGCGGCCCCACACGACCTTGATGACGTTCCAGCCGGCGCCGCGGAAGTAGGCCTCCAGCTCCTGGATGATCTTGCCGTTGCCGCGTACCGGGCCGTCGAGCCGCTGCAGGTTGCAGTTGATGACGAACGTGAGGTTGTCGAGCTCCTCGCGGGCGGCCACGCCGATCGCGCCGAGCGACTCGGGCTCGTCCATCTCGCCGTCGCCCAGGAACGCCCATACGTGGCTGCGGCTGGTGTCCTTGATCTGGCGGTTGAGCAGGTAGCGGTTGAACCGCGCCTGGTAGATCGCGTTGATCGGGCCCAGGCCCATGGAGACGGTGGGGAACTCCCAGAAGTCGGGCATGAGCCGCGGGTGCGGGTAGGAGGGCAGGCCGTGGAAGCCGTGCGACAGCTCCTGCCGGAACGCGTCGAGCTGGCTCTCGTTGAGCCGGCCCTCGAGGAAGGCGCGGGCGTAGATGCCGGGGGCCGCGTGGCCCTGGAAGAACACCTGGTCGCCCGACTCGCCGTGGTCCTTGCCGCGGAAGAAGTGGTTGAAGCCCACCTCGTAGAGCGACGCGGCGGAGGCGTAGGTGGCGATGTGACCGCCGACGTTGGTGCGGGCGTTGGCCCGCGACACCATGATCGCCGCGTTCCACCGGATGTAGGCGCGGATGCGCCGCTCGACGTGCTCGTCGCCGGGGAACCAGGGCTCGCGCTCCGGCGGGATGCTGTTGATGTAGTCGGTGCTGCGCAGGCCCGGCACGCCGACCTGGTGCTCGCGGGCCCGCTCCAGAATGCGGAGCATCAGATAGCGAGCTCGGGTGCGGCCCTCCGTCTTCACGACGTTGTCGAGGGACTCGAGCCACTCGTTGGTCTCACTGGGGTCGACATCAGGCAACTGACTGGGTAGGCCGTCGCTGATGATCGAGAAACGCTGGCGTCCGGAAGCCACTGGGTCTCGCCTTCCGAGGATGACTGATGTCTGGTCTGGGTCGCTTTCCATCCTGGTCGCTCCCGGTGGAAAGTGCATCTCTACCGGTGAGTAACCAGGACATCCCTGCTGGCAGGGCCGCCATCGATGGCCTAGACCACCGATGGTAGGACGAATCACGGGCCAAGGTTACAACGGCCGGTCAATTTACCAAGACCGGAAAAGCTACGGATTTTTGCCTCACGCTTCGAGTATCCCCCCGCCCAGGGGCGCCGTCACCACCCGGGGTCCCTTACGGCGGTCGCCTCGGGCGATCCCGGCAGATTGCCAGCAAAGTCTCAGCTTCGACACGGTCATGGCCGGGACGTTCCGCCCGGTTTCGGTCCTCCCTTACCCGCTCTTGGGTGGACGCGGACGAATCCCCTCTTTCCGTCGGGCGTTCCCCGTACGAATCTGGACGTATGAATGCGACGGTAGGCGACCGGCTCCTGGTGCATGGGAATACCGTTGGCGAAAGGGACCGGGGCGGCGTCATCATCGAGGTCCAGGACCCCGACGGCGGGCCGCCCTACACGGTGAGGTTCGACGACGGCCACACGGCGCTGGTGTTTCCCGGCCCTGACGCGGTCATCGTGCCTCAGTAGGATCCAACAGGTGAGATCCGAACTCATCACCGTGACCACGGGTACGCGTGAGACGGTGCACGACATCACCGCCGAATGCGCCGGATTCGTCCGCGCGCAGGGTGAGGACGGGCTGCTGCACGTCTTCGTCCCGCACGCCACGGCCGGCGTGGCACTGCTGGAGCTCGGCTCGGGCAGCGACGACGACCTGATCGCCGCGCTGCGCGACCTGCTGCCGGCCGACGACCGCTGGCGTCACCGGCACGGATCACCAGGTCACGGCAGGTCCCACGTCATGCCCGCGATCATCCCGCCGTACGCCACGATCCCGGTGCTCGGCGGCAGGATGACGCTCGGCACCTGGCAGTCCGTCGCCCTCGTCGACCTCAATGTCGACAACCCGCAACGCCAGGTTCGGCTGTCGTTTTTGCCGGGTTGAGACTGACCGAGTACGGCCGCACCCGTGGCGACCGTTGACGACTGAGGGTCACAGCGTGTGGACTGTCCCGAAGCGATAAACCGCATATGCGGGGCCACTCAAGCAGGAGGGATAAACGTGAGCGCGACCGCGGGTCAGGCGCAGGGCGAGCGCGGCCTGGCCGAAAGGCTCGGCCTCAAGCCGGGTCAGGTGGTGCAGGAGATCGGCTGGGACGAGGACGTCGACGAGAAGCTTCGCGAGTCCATCGAAGACCTGACCGGCAACGAACTGCTCGACGAGGACGTCGACGACGTCGTCGACGTGGTGCTGCTGTGGTGGCGCGACGGCGACGGTGATCTGTTCGACGCACTGACCAACGCCATGCGAGGTCTCGCCAAGGGCGGACAGATCTGGCTGCTGACTCCCAAGGCCGGGCGCGATGGCCATGTGGAGCCGAGCGACATCGGTGAGGACTCCGTCACCGCGGGCCTCTCGCAGACCAGCAGCATCTCCGCCGCCCCCGACTGGTCGGGAACCCGGCTCGTCACGCCCAAAGGCGGGCGGTAAGGAGAGAGAGCGTCAGCCCCGTACGGCAGGATGAGGCGTGTGAACGGACATCCTGCCGAGGTCGGCGCCGCCGCTCCGGATTTCGAGCTCCAGGACCAGCACGGCAGCCCGGTGCGGTTGTCCCAGTTCAGGGGCAGGCGTGTCGTGCTGGTCTTCTACCCGCTGGCGTTCAGCGGGGTATGTCACGGTGAGCTGGCCGCGCTGCGCGATTTCCAGGCCGACGCGCAACTCCTCACCGTCTCCGTGGACTCCCTCTTCGCCCACCGCGCCTGGGCGGACCAGGAGGGCTACGCTTTCCCGCTTCTCTCCGATTTCTGGCCACATGGACAGGTTGCGCGGGCGTACGGTGTGTTCGATGAGGCGAAGGGCTTCGCGCACCGGGGGACCTTCATCATCGACGGCGAGGGTGTGATCCGCTGGTCGGTGGTCAATCCGATCGGCGAGGCGCGCGACGTCGCCGACTATCTCAAGGCACTCGCCGACATCTCCTAGAAGGCCCGAAACTGGAGGAAACGATGCCCTGCTACCGCTGCGGGGCCCGGCAGACCGACCCGGTCCGCGGCGCCAGCCCGTGGAGACGCGGAGTCCGTCGTGAAACCCAGGTGCTGGTCTGCCCGGACTGTCAACGGCTGCACGACCTCGATCTCGACACGTGCGCGGGATGCGGGTCGGTCGCCCTGATCTGCCGGCTCGGAGAGGTCGAATGCCGCTCCTGCGGGGCCGTGCGGATGGCCGAGACCCCCGCGCCCGTCGACTCCGGCGCCCTGCTCGCCTCGGGCCCGCCGCCCGGCCTCTCGGCCGAGGTGGAGGCCGCACTCAACCGCGTGCTCGGCCGTACCTGACCGTAGAGGCCTGACCGCTGGGGACTTTTCCAGACAAACGCTGAGCTGCGCTATCGTCTCCTTCCGTGTCCCACACACCTGCGTACGTCGTCGCGCTCGACGTCGGCGGCACGTCCATGAAGGGCGGCCTGGTCAGCGAGGACGGCGCCGTCCTGCTCGCCGAGCGGCGCCCCACCCCGCGCGCCGAAGGCCCCGAGGCGGTCGTGACCGCCATCCGCGACTTCATCGGCCACCTGGCCGAGACCGGTGACGGCCCGCCGTCGGGAGTCGGCCTCGCCGTGCCCGGCCTGGTGTCGGAGCACACCGCCATCTACGCCGCCAACCTCGGCTGGCGCGACGTCCCCGCCAAGGACTTCACCGACCTCGGCGTGCCCGTCATCCTCGGCCACGACGTCCGCACCGGTGGCCTCGCCGAGAGCGTGCTCGGCGCCGGGCGCGGCGCCGCCGACTTCCTGTTCCTGCCGATCGGCACCGGCATCGCCGGCGCCATGATCATCAACGGCGCCCCGTACGAGGGAACGGCCGGCTGGAGCGGCGAGATCGGCCACATCCCCGTCTTCCCCGACGGCGAACAGTGCGCCTGCGGCCAGTACGGCTGCCTGGAGACGTACGCCTCCGCCGCCTCCGTCGGCCGCCGCTACAGTCAGCGCGCCGGCCTGGAAGGCGCCAAGGCCGAACAGGTCGTCATCTCCGACGACCCGATCGCCATCGAGGTGTGGGACGAGGCCGTGGAGGCCCTGTCGCTCGCCCTGGCCACCTACACGCTGCTGCTCGACCCGGCCATGATCGTGCTCGGCGGCGGCCTCTCCCAGGCCGGCCCCGCCCTCTTCGACCCCGTACGCACCCGCCTCGTCAAACGCCTGTCCTTCAGAGAGGCGCCCCCGCTGCTGCCGGCCGCCCTCGGAGTCGACGCGGGCATGCTCGGCGCCGCCCTCCTCGGCTGGCGCGCCGCCGGCCGCCCCGAACTCGGCCCGGGCTGGGATGTGGATGTGCGAGCGGCGCCGTTGGTGTCGTAAGGTGTAGTGCCGATCAGGGGCGGTTAGCTCAGCGGTAGAGCACTCGCCTTACAAGCGAGGGGTCACTGGTTCGAACCCAGTACCGCCCACCTGCGACATCAGCCCCGTCTCCGATCAAGGAAACGGGGCTTCGTGCTATGAGGGGCCCGGTCTGCGCGAAGCCGCCGTCGGGTGCGCTCGCGGCGCGGGAATGATTGACTCCGGGATTACTAGCGTGCCGCCTGAAGGTCGGTGTCGTGCGGCGGCGCGCGGGCTGAGGGGGTAGAAGGGCCGCCCGTATGGCATGACGGCCACGGGCCTCTCGGCCGACGGATCCACTCCAGGACGGAGACCAGCGGCTCCTGCGCCACGGCAGCGCTACTCCGACTGCGACCATCACCAGTGCGACGACACGACGGATACGGTTCACCTGTTGAAAGCCATGTCTCCGGTGGGGGAGGTGGCTCCCCGAAGACCGGGCGGGGGCGGGTGTGGGAAAGATCGCGTGTGATTCGGCCGAGGACGTACGGCCCAGCAGGCGTGGTTCGAGAGGCTTGCCGACGTCGGACGGAGGCGTTCTGGGTGCCGGTATTAGTCACTCGACGCGCCGGGCGGCCGTCGCGTTGCCGGACGGTTCACGGGCGCTGCTGGTCCGGGTGGTTCTGGGCGAGGGCGGTGGTCAGGGCGTTCCAGTCGTCCGGATGGGCCATCCCTCGATAGACCGGAACGGGAGTGCGTTGCCCGGGGCGGACGACGACGAGACGATTCTCGTGGACGGCCAGTCGCTCGCCCGGCTTGAGCGTCGTGCGCGCCCTGTCTCCCCGCATCATCGGGACGACGACCTCCGAGTCGGTGACGACGAAGTAGGGCATGAGGCCGAGATAGGTCGCGCCTATGCCGGTCAGCACCACCCCGGCGACGAGGGCGGGGATGCCGGCATCGTACGTGCCGGTTGCGCACAGCCATATCCCCGCCAGGATCACGAGCACGCCGGCAACCAGAGTCGGGATCGAAACAGCGCGTTTGTACCGAACCTTCACACGCACCTCCGGGGCCATCGGCATCGACGCTGCTCATCGTGGTGCAGCCGCCATTCCCCGAGGCCCGTGACGCCATTGTCGGCTTCCGGCCCGAGAGCGCTGCGGCCGTTCTTCGGGTGTACGGATAACGTCAGACAAGTGTAAGGCGGGTGCAGCGGGTAAGGCAGACTGCTCAATCAGAAGCCAGAGCTCGTCTATGTCCAAGACGAGCGTCTGAGCGGATTGTCGTGGAAGCCTGTCCTTCTGCCGCCGTCCCTGTGCAAGCTCTGGCAGACCAGCCACGGGACCGCCTCCGCTCCTTGCAGCGTGAGGGCATCGTCACACTCGGCGATCATGGTCAAATAGTCCGGTGAGTGAGGAGACGTGGAGTCCGGAGTGGTGCATCGTGGGCACCCTGCTGCCGTATCCATACAGCCAGAACGGCCCTCAGGCCGAATTTCGGAGCCAGAGGATCTTTCCGGCGGGGGCGAAGCTATATGTGGTCGGCGGGTTCGCGGGCATGGGCCACGAAACGGTCACCGTGGTCGGCTATGCGCACCGCCGCCGCAGGCCGGCGATGGCGCACATCAAGGCCAAGTACGTGGGTGGCTGGAGAGCGCAATTGGTCTACCGGCCGGTTATTCTTCGCGCCATCTATACCGCTCAGCTTGACCAGCACACTGGCCATCGCTGGCTGGTCGCCCACCGTGAAGGCCGTCGTGTCGAGTTTCAGCCGACCGAGCCGGAGTACGGTGAGCATCTGGCGCAGATAGCCGCTGATTTCCAGCGGCATTTGCATGGAAGCTGATCGGTGCACGGGCCCAGGAAGGGGTAGCGGTCCACCGTTCACGCATTCCATCGTAGGAGTTCTCATAGCGAGAAATCGCGACGGTCTTGGATCGTAACTGGCTATCGGCGCTGCTGGGCCAGTCGATGGTCGGCGGTCGTGCGTACGCGTCGTGTCCTGCCCTCGCCGGCGAGCAAGCGCAGCGCGGCTGGGGAGGTGAGGATGTGCACGGCTGTGCGCTGGAACCAGTCGGAGGCGGCGAGAAGATCTTCCGGCCTCCAGGGGGCGTCGACGGCGACCGCCCTGAGCAGGGTCCATTCCCGGAGGCGCTGGACGAGGAACTGGTGCTCTGCGGTCACCGCGGACATGGCGTGCACCCAGTCGGCGAACTCGTCGGCGATGAGCAACTGCGCTGCCCGCCGGTCCAGATGCTGTACCACCGCCGACTGCGCCATCACGGCATCGGGATCGCGCAGGATCGACCGCGCCAACTCGGCTTCGTCTTCCTGGCGGACATCCGCCAGCTCCCGCAGGTAGTGGGCGAACCGTTGATGCACGTCGTCGGAGGGCTGCTGCGTGCGGTCGCTCACGTCGCCACACCCTTCGGGACGCTCAACCAGTGGACCGTGGCGAACGTGGACTTGATCGGATCGGTGGTGCGCAGGTCCACCCGTGTTCGGCCAGGGCATCGTAGAACGCCGATAACTCCTCGGCATGCTCGACCACAGCCTTACCGTACATGGCGCCATATGCTTGCCTGGAATCCTTAACCCCGCCAGGGCAAGGTCGGCATGGTCCTTTCCCCTCAGCGCTCCAGATCTGCGTCACCCGCCTTCTTCGCAGTGGGCTGGGTCGGCCTCATCCTGCCCTAGCCAGATGACGCAGCGTATGCGGAGGACTCTCCGTCTCTGGTCTGCTGCGGCTCCACAGCGGGTCGACGACAGACGGGAGGGCGGTGGGGCAGTTGTACGTATGACCGGGGCTAATTTTGTAAATCCACTGTCTTTCGAATGATGCGTAAATACTCGACGGCATCAAACGCCAAGATGGTTCCTGTCAGATTGATTGCGAGATGATAGTTGCAGTCTTTCACGCTGCCGTCTTTGGCAAAATCTGGGATGTGTTTCGCTGCACGGTCCGCGTCCCTGTAGCATATGTCATACAAGAAAAACATAAGCTTCTCGATCGGGGTAGGGTCTGTCTTATTGTCGTCATCCTCATCAATCTCGTGAATGTATGCCCAATAAGCACATTCAAGCTCGGTGCGTGCCTGTCTCAATTCGGACGATGCGAGGCCTTCGCAGTCTGCGCCGGTATCGTGCGGCCTATGTCTATCTAGTTCATCGTCCAAGAGGTGCATGCATCTTCCGACTATCCTGAACATTTCGACTAATGCAGTGTGCTGTGCCGCTACTTGCCGAGTCTTTCGCTCTTGCCTGACTGTTGCATCAATCTCCAGTCGTGCGGCGTCCAGCATTCCGCGCACTTGAAGACGTGCACCCCAGGCAGTGAAAAAGCCGCCTACGAACGCACCTAATAATCCTGCAATAGCCCCTGTCCAGAAGTTCTCCATACCTCCATGCTGCGTGATCGAAAAGCTCGATGAGCAACATTTGTGGACCGTCTGCCCATGATCGAGTGCACGTAGACATAACAAGAGGTCGGTGAACAACCGAGTGACACCAGAGGTGCCTACCGAGTCGTAGCTGGAGCTGGGATGTCTTCTGAAGATACGCTGGTAGCTGCGGCGATTCTGACGTTCAAGGCATCAGCGGTCTTCCTGGCGCGTTCCGTTGTGCGGTAGATCCACGTGGAGCGCATGCCGTACGGCCGTCGCGCGGACCCCGATGAACGCGCCGATCATCGGTACGCCGCCGGGTCGTACAGTGCCGTCATGGACGACGAGCGTGCCGCCTGAGGGTCGGTCTCGCGCGGCGGCCGCGCGGGCTGAGGGGGTGGAAAGGCCTCCCGTATGGCATGCCGGCCACGACCTCTCGGCCGACGGATTGGCCTTCCCCCCGTAGCGTGGAGACCGAACCGGAAGAGGTTTGGTCGTGGCAGCAGTCACGCGGCGGCGCTTTGATCCGGGGTTCCGGGCGGGTGCGGTGCGTATCGTGAAGGAGACCGGTAAACCCGTGGCCCAGGTGGCGCAGGATCTGGGGATCAGCCCGTACACGCTGCACAATTGGGTGCAGATGGGCCGGTTGGACGAGCAGTACAACGGCAACGGGGGTAAGGCGCTGGAGGAGTCCGAGCAGGAGGAGCTGGCCCGGCTTTAGCGCCGGGCTACGTCTGATACTCGTGCCCTTCTTAGGCCTCAGGCCTAGACTGGCAACATGAGCGTCATGCGCGAAGAGCTGCACCATCTCGTGGACCAGTTGCCGGAGTCGGAGCTGCGGCCCGCTCTGGAGTTGATCCGTGGGCGGCTGGACGAGCCTGCACCCGCGGAGCGTGACCTTCCGTTCTTTGCGTCGTTCGAGGCTGAGCCGGACCTTGCCGAACGCCATGAGGAAATTCTGCGCTCCGAGATGGGCCGCTGAGGTGCTCCTGTGTGACACTGGAGTCCTTCTCGCTGTCGGCAATGCCAAGGACAAGCACCACCAGGCATGTCTCAAGCTGCTTCGCCAGGCTGAGGGACCGCTGCTCGTGCCGTCGCCGGTCATGGGAGAGGTCGGCTACCTTCTGGAGTCGCGTGTCGGCCCGCATGCCGAGGTCACGTTCCTGAAGTCGTTCGGCGGTAGCGGCTTCCATCTAGCCGAGCTGGAGGACGAGGACCTTCCTCGTATGGCCGAACTCGTCGAGAGGTACGTCGACCTCCCTCTCGGACTGGTGGACGCCGCCGTCATCGCGATCGCCGAGCGCCTGGGGCTGAGGGAGGTCGCGACAGTCGACCACCGGCACTTCCGAATTGTGCGCCCACGCCACGTCGAGGCTTTCACACTGCTGCCCGGCTGATCACGGACGCTGCCGTCTGAGTGACTATCTGGGTGACAATCGCCGTGGACGAGCCTGGACGACGTGGGACGGCCATGGGACTGCAGGGCCAGGTCAGGGCGGGTGTTGGTGCTGGTCCCGCCCCTTCCTGGGGTTGACTTACAAGCGAGGGGTCACTGGTTCGAACCCAGTACCGCCCACCTGCGACATCAGCCCCGTCTCGATCAAGGAAACGGGGCTTCGTGCCATTGACGTGCCATCAGGCTTTGGCGATCTTGGCGTCGGCTTCCGCCGTGCGGTGCTGGTAGATCGAGGCTGCTCGTACGGAGCCGTGTCCCCTACGCTGCATGAGATCGTTGAGACTCGCGCCGGAACTGGCGGCGATCGTGCTTCCGGTGTGTCGCAGGTCGGGGAAGTGCAGGCCGGGAAGCCGATCTTCTCGATGTGTTCTTGTCCCACTTGACCGCGCGCCGGATGTTGCACGGCTGTGCGCTGGAACCAGTCCGCCCTGTGTTCGGCCAGGGCATCGTAGAACGTCGACAACTTCTCGGCATCCTCGGCGGCCTTGTGTTGGGTTCCGTTGTGCGGGCAGATCCACGTGGCGTGCATGCCGTACGGCCGTCGCGCGGGCCCCGATGAACGCGCCGATCATCGGTACGCCGCCGCGTCGTACAGTGCCGTCATGGACGACGAGCCTTCCGTCTGTCCCGCGTGCGGGGCGGGGCCCGAGAACTCCAGTGACCCGGAGCGCATGTGGACCAGCATCTGCTATTGCGGGCACCCGAGGTTCTACGACTACAAGCATGACGACGGCACGTGTCCGTGCATCGCGGGCCGCTGAACCCGATGCGTCCGGCGTGGGGCTCTGGTCTCAGGATGATCGCTGCTCTGGTCGTGGCGCTTGACGGGCCGGTGGGCGGCGGTGCGGGTGCGGCCCGCCGGCCTCGCCAGGTGCGGAGGTCAGACCATGAAGATGAGCGTGCTCACCGTCGCAGCGGCGGCGGGGCTTGCGGCCAGGGCGGTGACGGCGACGGCGGCTACCAGGGCGATGAACAGTTTGCGCATGTTTCCTCCTGGAGGATGGGATCTTCATGCTCAGACTGGCTGTCGTGGTGGGTTGCGCCTATGTCGAGTCGGCCTGACACTTCCGGTCAATTTGTGATGATCGACAGAGACAGGCCTCATTGTGATCTTTACGGTGAAGGCCGGTTCTATCCTTTGGTCGAATCGAATATGTGTTCGTATTGAGGGGAAGCTGTTGACTGGTGGCTGTGCGGGCTCGGTGTGTGAGTGCCTCGCACTTGATCTTCGTTTCGGCGATCCGGCAGGATGACTTCCAGCAGGGCAGGCTTGCGCCTGCGGCCCCAGGAGGTGACTCGAACGGGCTTCACCGTGGAATGGGCGATCGCCTTCGGGTTCGCGTGTCTCGGCGTTGCATCCGGGATCTACACGCTGGTTACCAAACGGCTCCCTCGACCGTTCAGAGGTAGGCGTACGAAGTACGACCCGGTTCGTCAGGGCTTGGGGCAGTTATTCGTGGGTCTTTCCTGCGTTTCGACGTCGATGAACATGGTGGTAACTGGCTGGTCGTACGGATTGTCCCTGGCGCTGATCTTTCTGTCGTTCCAATACGTTGTGGTCGGTGTGGGCTTCCTCTCCTGGGCGCTTCTATCTCCGGTTGTGTAGCTTGCGCACGTCTCACCTGTTCGGGGAAGTTGAGATCCTGTCTGGGCGATCGTTCCCGCGATACCTACGGGCCTCAGTCGGTAACCCAGTCCATGTGTTCGATCCAGTGGGTGAACAGTGCCCGATCGCCCTGTAGCTCCAGCGTGGAAGCAGCGCTCAGCGGGCGGCGCCTGCTGATGACCAGGAGGAGTTCGGTGGCTGAACCGCTTACGGTGATGTCCGCCTCGGCGTGTGTGCGTTCCAGGGCGACCCTGTCCGGCTCCCGGCGTGCCAGCCACTCCCCGGGCGCGTCGGTCGCGTGGAAGTGCAGGGTCTGGCCGTCGCCGCGCATCGCGTCGGCGAAGTCCGGACGGTTCTCCCAGTAGCCGCGGGAAGTCATCGTGTCCAGCCAGTCCTCGACGGCCGCGACGGCGATCTCCGGTGTCAGCTCGTACCGCATGCCCAGCGCCGCGGCCGCGTCCGCGCGATGCACGCAGGCCTCGCCGAGCAGCCGGCGTGACCAGAACGCCACGCCCGCGGCGGCGCCCGACGGATCCCACACCGGCGTGTCGGCGGCGACCGACGCGAACGCCTGCTCGGCCTCGGCCGCGGCGTCGGTCAGCCAGGCGCCCCACTGGGTCGAGTCGGTAGGAGCCGGAACATAGCGGGCGAACGCCGAGCTCGGCTCGGTCATCCGCTCACCCACGAGCATGGCCACCATGCGCTGTGTCGCGCCGATATGGTCGACAAGATCGGCCAGCGTCCACTTCGGAGTGGTCGGCACCGGGATCGTCGCATCCTTGCCGTCCACCCAAGCGGCGAGCGTGCTCGTCTGCGCGACGACAGCCTTCAAGAAGGTGGACGCGTCCGTCGGCCCCTGAGGGATATGGGTCATGCGGCCGATTTTCACCGAAGGACATTCCTGTGGCCAGGGCGCCGACAGGACATTTCCCGGACATTTGCGGTGGGGCTCCGAAGAGTACGCCGAGATGGACGCCTCCACCATCCACTTCTTCGCCCAGGTCAACGGTGAGGTGGGCCGCTCTGCGCTGCGACTGGGGGAAAGGTGCGGGTGCCCGTCGGCGGGGTCAGGCGCGGGGGATGTCCTTGCCTGTGGGGTGGTATTCGCTCAGCAGGATGCGGCCGTCGAGGACGTGATGGGAGACGAGTTCGAGGTCGGCCGAGGTGATGCCGGTGAAAGCCGCGTCGCGGCCTGCTTCGCCGGCGAAGAGCGGGAAGGTCATCAGCCGGAGGCGGTCGACCAGGCCCGCGCTGACGAGTTGGCGGGCGAGGGAGAGGCTGCCCATGGTCCGGAGGGGGGTCGTGCTCTCGGCCTTCAGCCGCTGGATCTCCTGGGTCAGGTCGCCGCTGAGGATCCTGGTGTTCGGCCAGGCGGTCCGGGTCAGGGTCGTGGAGAACACGACCTTGTCGAGCTGGGTCAGCTGGTGCCAGGACTCGTCCTTGGCCGCTTCGGGGAGTCCGTCGAGCGCCTCGTACGTGCGGCGGCCCATCACGACCAGTTGGGGCGCGTCGCTCTCTGTTTTGATCCACCGGTCGAGGTCGGGGCCGAAATAGCCGAAGTAGCCGGGCAGGCCGTCGCTTCCGGCCCAGCCGTCGACGGAGAGGAAGATGTCGACGATCAGGGGGCTGGCCATGGGGTGCTCCTTTGTTCGACAGACAAGTTACTTGCTAAAGTGAAGCATGCTTGTGAAAATGAAGTCAACAACCTAGAATCAGCCCATGCCCAGACGTGAGTACGGTCAGTTCTGCGGGCTGGCTCGCGCCGCCGAGGTCGTCGGGCAGCGCTGGACGCTGCTGATCATCAGAGATCTGCTGGTGGGCCCGCGCCGCTACTCCGATCTCGCGGCGGAGTTGCCCGGCATCCCGAGCAACGTCCTCGCGACGCGGCTGCGGGAGCTGGAGGACGACGGGCTGGTGACCCGTGAGCTGCTGGGCGGGCAGCGGCGGTCGGTCGTCTACCGGGCGACGCCGCGGGCCGAGGAGCTCACGCCGGCCCTGGACGCGCTCGGACGCTGGGGCGCCGGGGCGATGCGCGAACCGCGCGCCGGCGAGGTGGTCACCACGGCCGCCCTGGTGGCCGGGCTGCGGGGGGCTGTCGCCGGAGGGCAGACGCCGCCCAAGGGGCTCCGCCGGGTGTTCGTCGTCAGATCCGGCGAGGCTGCCGCGTGCGCGACGATCGACGACGGGGCGGTCACGGTGGAGGCCGGTGAACGCGACGATCCCGACCTGGTCATCGTCGCGGGGGCGGGCTTCCGGGACCTGCTGGCGGGGGTGATCGAGCCGGACGAGGCCGTGGCCACCGGGGCGGTGACGGTCAGCGGGGACGCGGCGCTGCTCGCCGAGTTCTCGTCGGTGTTCCGCGTCCCGTACAGCGAGTCCGTCGCCCTCTGACGGCGGGCCGGTGCGCCGCCGTCGTCAGTTGTCGTGGTAGACCATCGGGCCGACCGCGTTGTAGCCCGCCTTGGACGCGTCCTTGAGCCAGGGGACGGCGCTGGAGGCGGTGGTGCGGTTGGTGTAGATGGCCATGGTCTTGATCAGGTAGCGGTGTGTCGATCCGCTCCACCCGTACGCCTGGGCGGTGCTCCAGGTGCCCGTGTCGCACAGGCCCGCCCCGGGCCCCTTGCGGGGGCAGACGATGCCCCAATCCTGCGCGTAGGCGTCGGCGACCCTGCCGTACGCGGTGGCGGCCCTGGTCGCGTCCTTCAGCGGGACGACCCAGACGGCCACCATGATCCGCTGGTTGGCGGGCGCGCCCGGGTTGACGTAGGCGCCGGTGACCATCTTGGCGCAGCGCGCCTTGCGGAGTGCGGTGCGGATGTTGTTGTCGTGGTAGGCGGCGGGGCACTTGTTCACGCCGCTCGCCCGGAGGGTGTAGCGGACCCCTTTGGCGCTGGTGAAGGAGTCCGGGAGCAGGGCCGAGGGAGTGAGCGGGGTCGGGTCGGTGCTCTGCTCGTCGAGGTCGGCGGGGCTGAAGGGGTCCTCCGTCGGTTCTTCGGTCAGCTCCTCGGCCGGCTCCTCCGTGGGCAGGTCAGAGGGAGAGTCGGAGGACGGTTCCGAGGACGGCGCCAGGGACGGCCCGAAGGGGGAGCTGCTGCTGGAGGAGGGTTCGCCCAGCCCGGACGGGGTGCCCAGGTTCGCGAGCGAGTTCACGGCCACCAGGATGAGCACCAGGCCGATCACCCCGACGACGACCACGCCCGCGCCGATGCCGACGATGAGGCCGAGACTGCTCTTCTTCGGCGGTACGGGGTGGTACACGGGCGGCGGTACGGGCGGGGGCATGGGAGGCGGCGGCAGGGGCGTGGTCCGGGTGGAGGCCACCCGCGCCTCCTGCCTGAGCTGCTCGGCCCATCGCGCGGGAGTGGGGCGATCGGGCGGGGGCTGGTGGAGTCCGGCGGCCGCCAGGTCGGCCAGGGCGGGGCTGACGGCGGCCAGCCTGGCGGGGTCCGCCGAGGTCTGGTCGCGTGCGAAGACGCGGACGGCCAGGAGCGCGAACTTGTAGGCGTCGCTCTCCCGGGTGCCCTTCTGCTCGTCGGCGGGGATCTGCCAGTCAGGCGTCTCCACCTGGGGCAGGGCCTCCGCCCCGTCCAGCCGCATCGCGTCGCAGTCGATGAGGAAGCACTCGGGGGACGCCTCGACGGTGAACAGCAGGTTCTTCGGTGACAGGTCGCCCACCACGATGTCCATCGCGTGCAGCCGGGCGAGCGTGTCGGCCAGGTCGGCCAGGAGGAGCAGGCGGTCGCGGTCGCTGACCCGCAGCCCGATGCCGCCGATGTAGGCGTCGTCGTTGAGCAGGAACTCCATCGTCGCCAGTTTCCGCACGGTGCCCGACAGCGACCGCAGGTCGAAGGAGAACCGGTGCGGCACGGACCGCATCAGGAAGCCGGTGACGGCGCCGTCGGACTCCACCAGCGCGGCGGGCCAGGCCGTCTTGTCGCACAGCCACGCCGCGTCCCAGCCGGGTAGCCGGCCGATCAGCTCGGTCATGGCGGTGAGCGCGCCGACGTCCAGGTCGTCCAGGACGGCGGGGTCGTATTCCTTGTAGGCGACGTCCCACTGGCTGTTGATCTTGCGGTCGAGCACCTCGTGGACGGTGCCCTGGCCACCCACGCCGAGGCGGTGGCCGAGCGCGAGTGCGGTGCGTTCGATGGTGCTCATCGGGCCTCGCTCCGGGGCCAGAGGGCCAGCAGTGTCCTGTCGTCGTCGAACGTCTCCCGGGAGAAGTCGAGCAGGTGGGCCAGCCAGAGCGGGGCCGGCGGCGTGGCCAGGTGCTCGGCGAACAGCGCGCCCACCTGGCCGTCGCCGTCGCCGAGCGGGTCGCCGAACCCGTCGGTCGCGACGAGCAGCACGTGTCCGGGCAGCAGCGTGCCCGACCACTGGTCCAGCGTCGCCGGCACGCTGGGCAGGCCGGCGACCGCGGTGGCGACCAGGTCTCCGTCGCTCTTGCCGGCGAACAGCGGGTGGTAGCGGGACCGGCCCGGATCGAGCACCCACGCGCCCGAGTCGCCGACCCGGAACAGGGAGATCTCCAGGCCGTCCGCGCCGGGGCGGGCGGTGCCCGCGACGAGCGTCGTGGCGACGAGCTCCGCCACCTGCGCCGGTCCTGGCTCCTGGCGCAGCAGCGCCGCCGCCCGCCGGTGCAGCGCTTCCGCCGCGTCCCGGACGACCCCGGGGAAGTCGTGGCCGGGCCGGCCCTCGTCGAGTCGCGCGTGGACGGCCCAGACCGCCGCCCGGCAGGCCTCGGCCGAGCCGACCGCCGCGGCCGTGGCGCTGGACAGCCCGTCGGCCACGGCGAACACCACCGTTCCCGTCGCCTCGTGGACGACGGCGCAGGTGGCGTCCTGCCGGGGCTGGCGGTAGTAGCGGTGGCGTTCGCCCCGCACGGAAGCCGAACGCAGCGTGACGGCCGGGGTGGACCACCCGTCGCATTCGGCGTCGGGCGGCGTGCCTCCTCGAAGGCGCGGCGGTGTCGGCTCGAACTCCAGGCCGGGGATGTCGATGACGACCCGCTGCCACGCCGGGGTCCGCTGCGTGCGTTCCACGGACACGTCTCCTGACTCGTACGGGGGCGTCAGACCTCGTCGATGGCCAGCCGGAACTGGTCCGGCCGGTTCACGACGAGCTGCGGGCTGCCGTCCGCCATGGCCCTGCCGGACGCGACCAGGCTCGCCGTCAGCGCGTGGAAGAACTCCGCGATGGCCCGGCCGATGTCGGCGCTGGGCAGCGCGATGAAGGCGAACTCCCGGCGGGTCGCGACCTGCAGCATCGTGTCGGCGCGGGCCGCCCCGATCCCGCAGGCGATGATGTTGGGCGCGAACGGCGACGTCTCGCGGTCGACGAGCCGGCGGTGGGGGTCGTGCCAGCGGTTGCCGTCGGTGGGCTGGCCGTCGCTCAGGAAGAACGTGACCGGGCGGTGCACCTTGTAGCCGTCGTTCTTGAGCATCGCCACGTCGTGGGGGATGCGTCCGAGCAGGTCGGCGAAGGCGGCGCCGTAGTTCGTCGCGCCGCGGACGGCGAGCTGCGGCAGCCGGTCCACCCTGCGCATGTCGCTCAGCCCCTGCCGCGGCTGCACGTCGTCGGAGAACCCGATGATCGCGAGCCGCACCTTCGCGGCGATCATCGGCTCGGCGCGTAACCCGTCGCACAGCGACGCCAGCCCTCTGGACAGGTCCTGGTAGTACGGGCCCATGGACGCCGATTCGTCGGCCACCACATAGGCGGGCAGCAGCACCCCCCGCGTCTCCGCCACCGCGCACTCACCGCTTTCTTGACTCCCGCTGTTGCCAGGGAGACAGTAGCGCCCCAAAAGAGAAGATCAAAGACACAAAACGGGGAAATGTTGGCTTTGGCCGGAATGTCGACACAAGAGGGGTAACCGCCGTTTCTTGTCGTCTTCACGCGCCGGGACAGGCGTGGGCGAGACAGTAGATTGATACGAAATTTCCCCTTCCGTGCCGGTGTGGAGGTCCAATGGCGCAGGTCGAGGTCCGGTTGCTGCCCGCCGAGGCCGCGGACGACAGCGTGCTCGTCGGCGAGCTGACCGAGCTGGTCAACCGCGTCTACGAGGCCTCGGAAGAGGGGCTGTGGGCCGGGGAGGTCTCCCGTACGAGCACGGAGGAGATGACCGCCCTGGTGAAGGCGGGGGAGATCGCGGTGGCGTGGCTGGACGGCCGGGTCGTGGGCGGCGTCCGCGTGCGGCAGCTGGAGAGCGGGGAGGCCGAGTTCGGGATGCTGGCGACCGATCCCGCGCACCGCGGGGCCGGCATCGGCTCGCGGCTGGTGTCCTTCGCCGAGGAACTGGGCCGCGAGCGCGGCGCGGAGGTCATGCAGCTGGAGGTGCTGACACCCAGGGAGTGGACGCACCCCTTCAAGGAGTACCTGAGCCAGTGGTACACCCGGATCGGCTACCGGCTCGTCCGCGTCGGTCTGCTGGAGGAGAGCTACCCCGAGCTCGCCCCGCATCTGGCCAGCTCATGCGACTACCGCGTCTACCACAAGGACCTGCGCCGCCCGCCGGGCTGACGGCGGGGGAGTAGGCGGCCCGTCCCGCCTACTCTCCGGAGGGGACACGCGCCGCCGGACGGTACGCGCGATGGGGTAGCGAGAGAGCAGCCCGGGGCCGGACGCCGGGAACGGCGATCCCCGCGACTCTGAAGTCGAGCACGAAACGACGACCTCGACTGAAGGAGCCGACCATGACGACTCTCACGCATTTCACGAACCGTTCGATCCCCGCGGTGACCCGGTGGCTGGCCGAGCACAGCATCGACGTCCTGCGCGTCAGTCTCGGCCTGGTGTTCCTGGCCTTCGGCGCGCTCAAGTTCTTCCCCGGCGCCAGCCCGGCCGAGGCGCTGTCGGTGGCGACCGTGGAGGCGCTGTCGTTCGGGATGCTGTCCGGCGGCGCCGCGCTGCTGGCCGTGGCGGCCGTCGAGTGCTTCATCGGCGTGACCCTGATCACCGGGCGGCTGCTGAAGACCGGTCTGGCCGTTCTGGGCGGCGCGCTCGTGGGGATCATGGCGCCGCTGGTGCTGTTCTTCACCGACCTGTTCCCCGGGACGCCGACGCTGACGGCGCAGTACGTGTTCAAGGACATCGTGCTGGCCGCCGCCGGGCTGGTGATCGCCGCCCGCGCCCTGGGCGCCCGCCTCGTCGCGCAGCGCTGATGGAGAAGCGGGTGACGCCCGCGCCCCGGAGATCTCGGGGCGCGGGCGTTCGCGCGTATGGACATTGCAGTTATTGCAGTCATTACTGCAACGACTGTAATGTTAATTCTATGATCGGCGAGAGCGTCCACGTCCCGCAGCCCGAAGGCAGCCTGCGCGTCATCGTGAGCGGCGACACCGGCCCTCCCGTGCTCCTGCTCAGCGGCGCGGGCAACGACAACGCGCTGCTGAGCTGGCGGCGCCTGATCCCGGTGCTCGCCGCCGGGCACCGGGTCCTCGCCCTCGACTGGCCCAAGCAGGGCGGCAGCAAGCCGTGGCAGGGCTTCGCCGGGCACGAACGGATGCTCGGCTGCGTCACCGCCGTGCTCGATCACTTCGGCCTGCGGCAGGCGGCGCTCGTCGGCCTGTCCCAGGGCGGCGCCATCGCGCTGGCCTACGCGATCGAGCACCCGGAGCGCGTGTCGCGGCTCGTCGCCCTCGCGCCCGCCGGGGTGATCTCCTTCCCGCCGGTCGTCCACCAGATGCTCTGGCTCACTGCCAAGTCGCGCCTGCTCAACCGGACCCTCCCGTCGCTCGTCTTCCGCAGCCGCGCCGCCTGCGCGTGGTTCGCCCGGCGTGCCCTGTTCGCCGGGCCGGTCGCCGACTTCGAGCAGATCGTCGACGAGTATCACGCCGACGTCCTGGCCAACGGGGCCGGCTCCTCCGACTGGCAGAACGACTCGATCGGGTTCCGCCGGATGCGGGTCGACCTCCGGCCGAGCCTGTCCAGGATCAGCTGCCCCACGCTGTTCGTCCAGGGCAGCCGCGACGCGGGCGTGCGGCCCGCGCACACGCGGGCCGCGGCCGGGCTCGTCCCCGGGGCGCGGTTCGAGCTCATCGAGGGCGCGGGTCACTGGTCCAACCGGCAGGAGCCCGAACGGGTCAACGCCCTCGTCGCGGACTTCCTGCGCGAGCCGGCGGCACCCGGCGACGGCGACCCCGGCGCGGGCACCACAATGAGATCATGACCGAGCCAACGGACCCCGAACTCGACTTCGTCGACGAGGTGGCGGCCTTCTTCGCCGCCGAGGGCCTGCCGCACATCGCCGGGCGGGTCATCGGCTGGCTGCTGATCTGCGACCCCGCCGAGCAGAGTGCCGCCGACCTCGCGCGGGCGCTGGGGGTCAGCCGGAGCTCCATCAGCTCCACCACCCGCCTGCTCACCCCGAGCGGCCTGGTCGAGGGCGTGCGCAGGCGCGGCGAGCGGCAGGAATACTTCCGCATCGCCGCCGACGGCTGGAGCCGGATGCTCGCCAACCGCTACGCCAAGACCACGGCCTTCCGCCAGGTGACCGAGCGCGGTCTCACCGTCCTGTCCGGGGCCGCGCCCGAGCGCCGCGAGCGGCTGGCGAACGTCGCCGAGCTCTACCGCTTCCTGGAGAGCGAACTGCCCGCCCTGTGGGACCGCTGGGAGCGGCGCCGGTCATGAAAGCTCGGTGCGCTCCCAGGTGAGCAGCTTGAAAGGGCCTTCTCGCCGGTCCCGGTAGACCGGGGCGTCGTCCGTCAGACGGAATCCCGCGGCGGCGGCGACCGCCTGGCTGCCCGCGTTGGCGGGCTCGATGCGGAGCAGCATCCGGGTCATGCCCAGGTCCTGGAAGGCGTGCCGGACCATCAGCTCGACGGCCCGCTTGGCCAGGCCCTGTCGCCGGTGACGGGGGCCGATGCCGTAGGCGATCTCTCCTTCGCCGGGGTTGCCGGTGTAGCGGAGAAGGACCTCTCCTCGCGGCCGGTCGTCCTCGACGGTGATGGCCAGGTTGACGCCGCGGTTCTCCGCCTCGGCCTGGCGGGCCGCGGCCAGGTAGGCCGAGGCGGCGGCCAGGTCGAAGGGGGAGCGGAGCGGCGTCCAGCGATCCATCTCGGGATCGTCGAAGAGCTGGGCCATCACCGGGAGATCCTCGTCCGTCCACTCGCGCAACCGGAGGCCGAGCCCTCGCAGCCCGCGTGATCGCGGCATCGTCCGGTGGGTGTCGGTCATGGGAGCCCCCTCGTCGTCCACGCCTGCGCGCCCACTCTAGAGGAACCTTACGGGGGTTGGGTATGGGTGAGGGTCAGCCGTGTTCGGCGTGCTGTCCGTGGTCGGTGACCTGGGCGTCGAACCACGCGTGCAGCGCCTCGACGAGGGCCGGGTCGGAGGCGGTGTAGGTGATCCGGGCCCCGGCGGGCGCCTCCGCGTAGCGGATGTCGATCCGGTCGTGGCCCGCCTCGAGCGCGCGCAGGCCGGGCATCTCTCCGCCGTGGATGGACGCCGGGTCGCCGAAGTCGCCCTCGCCGAAGCGCGTGACCTCCTCGGTGAGGTGCTCGCGGATGAGCTGCACCTGCCGGGCGTCGGCGGGGTCCTTCGCGGTGACGGTCTGCAGGCCGCCGGTGCCGGTCTTGGTGAAGCGGTGCATCGTGCGATCCAGGTCGAACGGCATCACCTGGCGGCCCTTGGCCGCGACCTCCGCCTGGCGGTCGGCCGGCGCGCACCCCGCCGAGGCGGCGGCGATCACCGCCAGGCCGGCCAGCAGCAGCGGGACGCGCCGGCTCGACCGTCGCTTCTCAGGGTTCATCCAGGGCCTCCGTGAGGATCGTGAGGGCGTGCAGGACTCCGGCGCGTTCGTTCTCCGGGACCCGGTCCAGGATCGAGGAGAAGCGTGCGGCTCTGGCCTCGGCCAGTTGCCCGGCCGCCTTGACCCCGGCGGGCGTGAGCCGGACCAGCACGCCGCGCCCGTCGTCCGGGGCCGGGACGCGCTCGGCCCAGCCGCGGTTGATGAGCTGCGTGACCAGGCGGCTGGTGGTGCTCTTCTCCAGGCGCAGCCGCTGGGTCAGCTCGCTCTGCCGGAGCGCGCCGTCTCTCGCCAGCTCGCCCAGCGCGTGCGCCTCCGACACCGGGATCGGCCGCCCGCAGGGGGTCCGGTCAGGCTGATGGAGGCCGAAGGCGCGGACGAACCGGCTCACGGCCTCCTGGAGGTCACGCTCGTCCGCCATGGTTCGACCGTACAACCATCTTGTTGCGTCGTACAACTACTTCGGCAGGATGCGGTGCACGTGGTAGCGGACGGCGGCCAGGGCCCCGTCCGGGTCGCGCAGGCCCAGCATGATCTCCGCGGTGAGGCCCTCGATCAGCGCCAGCAGCACCACCGCCTCGTGGCCGGGGTCGACGTCCTCGCGGGCCTCGCCGGCGTGCCGCGCCTGGTCGATCAGCTCCGCCACCCGCTCGTGCAGCCAGGCCTGACCCTCCCGCAGCGCCCCGGCCAGCTCGGGGACTGCCCCGGCCCGGGCGCCGAATGCCTGCCCCGTCCGCCGCTCGGCCTTGCGCCGCTCGTCCAGCGGCAGCATCTCCGTCGCCATCGTCATCAGGAAGTCCCGCACGTCGAGGGCCTCGAAGTCGACCCCGTCCATGATCCGCGCGGTGACCTGCTCGCCCAGGTAGGCGACCACGTACTGGAGCATCTCGTCCTTGGTGCGCATGTAGTACTGCACCGCGCCGAGCGACATGCCGGCCTCCGCCGCCACGTCCCGCAGCGTCGCGGCGTCGAGCCCGTCGCGGCCCGCGATGCGCACCACGGCCTCGGCGATGTGGCGCCGCCGCTCGTCATGGTCGACCTTCTTCGGCATGTGCGCTCCCTTTTCTCATACCTATGTATTAAAATACACGAGTATGGGAACGATCGCCTTCTTCGCCCCCGCCGCCGCCGGTCACGTCAACCCCACCCTCGGCCTGGCCGCCGAGCTGGTGTCACGGGGCCACCGCGTCACCTACGCCACCACCCGGGAGTACGCGTCCCGGGTCGCCGAGACGGGCGCCGAGGTCGTCCCGTTCACCTCGTCCTGGGAAGCGCTCGAGGGCAGGCCGCCGCCGCAGATGCACGGCAAGGAGTTCGTCCGCGCCACCCGCATGCTGCTCGACGAGACCAAGGCCGTGCTCGACCAGCTCCGCGACGGCGAGCGCCCCGACCTGGTCGTGCACGACGGCCCGATGGCCTGGTGGGGCCGCGTCCTGGCGCACCGGTGGGACGTCCCGTCCGTGGAGACCTGGCCCAACCTGGTGGGGAACGAGCACTGGTCCCTGCACCTCAAGTACACGACCTTCAACCCGTTCAGCCCCGGCTTCCTGCTCCTGCTCGCGCGTCTGGCCGCCTTCCTGCGCAAGGAGGGCCTCGGCGGCGACGTCCAGGGGTTCATGCAAGGCTCGCGGGCGGCGCAACGGCTCGTCATGCTGCCGCGCGCCTTCCAGTACGCGGGAGAGACCTTCGGCCCCGGCTACCGCTTCGTCGGCCCCGGCCTGACCGCCCGCTCCTTCCAGGGTGACTGGCAGCCGCCGGACGACCTGCCCGTCGTCCTCGTCTCGCTCGGCACGGGGTACAACGATCGGCCGGATTTCTACCGTACGATCCTGAAATCGGCGGTCGACCGGCCGTGGCGCGTCGTGCTCGCGTCGGGGCAGGCGGACCCGGCCGCGCTGGGCCCGGTCCCGCCCAACGTCGAGGTGCACCGGCAGGTGCCGCAGCTCGCGGTGCTGCGGCACGCCCGGGTGTTCGTCACCCACGCGGGGATGGGCGGCACCATGGAGGGCCTGCACTTCGGCGTCCCCCTGGTGGCGGTGCCGCAGATGGCCGAGCAGCGCGCCAACGCCGACCGCATCGCCGAACTCGGTCTCGGCCGGGCCCTGCCGCCCGACGAGGTCACGGCCGAGACGCTGTGGCAGGCGATCGACGACGTGGCCTCGGACGACCGCGTACGCGACAGGCTCGCCTGGATGCGCGGCGAGATCGACGCGGCGGGCGGCGTCCAGGCGGCGGCCGACGAGGTCGAGAAGGTGCTGACCTCATGACCGCGCCCGGAGGATCACCGGCCACGGCCACGGCGCCGCCCGAGCTCCGTCCGCCCAGCCGCGCCGTCGACCGCCGCGCGGTCGGCTGGTGGCTGGCGCGGGCCCTGGTGACCGTGGTGCCGGCGGTGCTGTTCCTCGTGGTGCTGGCCCGGCTGATCCCGGCGGCGCGTCCGTGGCTGCTGCTGTCTGCGGGGATCGTGGGCTTACCGGGGGCGGTGTACGCGGCGGTGATGCCGCCGTGGCGGTTCCGGGTGCACCGCTGGGAGACCACCCGGGACGCGGTGTTCACCAGGGCCGGGTGGGTGCGCCAGCAGTGGCGGGTGGCGCCGATGTCGCGGATCCAGACGGTCGACACCATCCGGGGGCCGCTGCAGCAGCTGTTCGGGCTGTCCACGGTGGTGGTCACGACCGCGTCGGCGGCCGGGCCGCTGCGGATCGACGGCCTCGACCGGGAGCTGGCGCGGGACCTGGTGGCCGAACTGGCCGCGGGAGCGCAGGCGGAGGCGGGGGACGCGGCGTGCTGAGCGAGCAGCGGGTGACCTCGGACGGCTGGCGCCGGCTCGACGCCAGGACCCTCTGGGCGGCGACCCTGTGGTGCGCCGGGTTCGTGCTGGTCACGTTCGCGATCCTGTGGTGGCGGGACGCGTCCTGGTGGCTGTTCGCGGTGACGCCGGTGCCGGCCCTGCCGGCGATCGGGTACGAGGCGCTGCGCTGGTCGAAGACGCGCTACCGGCTGACCCCTGCGCATCTGGAGCTGCGGACCGGGGTCTTCCTGCGCAGGCACCGGTCCATCCCGAGGGAACGGGTGCGCACCGTCGACGTGCTGGCCGATCCGGTGCAGCGGATCCTGCGGCTGGCGACGTTCCGGGTGGGCACGGGACATCGGGTCAGGTCCGCCAAGGCGGCGGTGCTCTCGCTGAACGCCCTGTCGCGGGCGGACGCGGAGGCGCTGCGGGCCGCGCTGGTGCTGCGCGCGGAGCCCGAGGAGCAGCAGGCCATCGCGCGGATCGACTGGCGATGGCTGCGGTTCGGGCCGCTGACGTTCGCGACGCCGCTCCTGGGGCTCGGCGCGGTGGGTATCACGTACGAGATCCTGGACGCTCTCGGGTACGACCCGGACAACGTGGCGATCCCGCGGCTGATCACGTGGCTGGGCGGGGTGGACCTGCTCCCGGTGCTCGCGCTGACGGCGCTGGCGCTGCTGGTGGCGGGGATGATCGGGGCGCTCGTCCGGTACGCCGAGACCTGGTGGGACTTCCGGCTGGTACGGGAGCCGCACGGCGGGTTGCGGGCCACCCGCGGGCTGCTCGTCACCCGGTCGGCGACGCTGGAGGAGGAGCGGCTGCACGGCGTGGAGATCGCCGAGCCGCTGACGCTGCGATCCGGCGGTGGCGCGTACACCTTCGCGGTGGTGACCGGCGCGGGCGGCGCGGAAGAGGAGGCGAGCACGTTCAACACCAGCGCGCTGCTGCCGCCCGCGCCGATCGAGCAGGCGCACCGGGTGGCCGCCACGGTGCTGCGTGAGGAGGAGAGCCCGGCGCGCGCGGTCCGCCTCCTCCCGCACCCGCGGGCGGCGCTGGCCCGGCGGGTGCGCTGGGCGTTCGGCTGCGCCGGCGTGCTGGGCGCGGTCCAGGCCGCGGTGGGGGCGTGGCTGACGCCGGTGCTGACGCACCTCTGGTGGGTGACGGCGCTCGCGGCGTGCGCGGCCGGCCTGCTGTTCGCCCGCGACGGCTACCGCAACCTCGGCCACGGCATCACGGGCGGCTACCTGGTGACCCGCCACGGCAGCCTCAAGCGGCGGACGATCGCGCTGCGGCGCGGCGGCGTGATCGGCTGGACGATCACCCAGTGGGCCTGGCACCGGCGTTCCACGCTCTGCCGGGTCACCGCCACCACGCCGGGCGGGCGCGGCGCCTACCACGTCAAGGACGTGTCGATGGGCGAGGGTCTCCGGTTCGCCGACGAGGCGGTGCCCGGCTTGCTGGCGCCCTTCCTGGTACGGCGCGAGGGAGGGGTCAGCCGCGGGGCAGGGCCCGGAACGTCCGCTGGGCGTAGAAGACCGAGCCGCCGAGCAGGAGCAGGCCCGACAGGACCCCGCTGACGATCGGGACCCAGGCCACCGCCTGGGTCCACACCAGGGCCAGGCCCACGAGACCCAGGACGGTGAGGCCGGCGCCGGGGATCAGGATGCTGACCTCCCGCCACACCGGCCAGAGGGCGACGAAGTGGACGCCGACCACGAGGGCGACCCAGGCGACGCCCGCCTGCTCCGGCCAGCCGAGCGCGCTCAGCAGCCGGACCCCGCCGAACAGGGCCACCGCCTCCAGCGCCACGATCACCACGTATCTGCGGTTGAACATGCCGCCCCCGGTGCCGCCGCCGGTGCCGCCCTCGGTGCCGCCCTCGGTGCCGCCGGCCTCCGTGGCGCCGCCCCGGGTGCGGCGGCCGGTCAGGAACCAGAGCGCGATCACGCCCGCGAGAGCCAGCCCGGCGAGGACGCGGAGCGCCGTCCCGGCCGCCGGGGGAAGAGGCGCCCCGGCGTTGACCGCCACGAACACCATGCCGAACACGGCTCCGACCAAAACGCCAGTCAATCGATGCACAACGGGCGATCTTATCCATGTATGTGACTACTTGAGACTTTGAGACGTAGTTGAGCAATGATGAACCGTTCCGTTCCTGTGGTGCGACAGGTAGGGCGTGGAACGGATGGGAAGCCGATGAACGACTACGCACACTGGAGCGATCCACACCTGCTGGAAGCCGTCGCCGACGGCGACCGGCGGGCGTTCGAGACGCTCTACGGGCGGCATGCGCCCTGGCTGGTGTTGCGCCTGTCGCGCAGGTGCGCGGATCCGGGCGTGGTGGACGAGGCCGTGCAGGACACGTTCGTGGCCGTCTGGCGGACGGCGCGCACCTGGCGGGGCAAGGGGGAGGTGGCCGCGTGGATCTGGGGGATCGGCATCCGGCGCCTGCTCGACCAGCTCCGCGGCCGGCCGCGCGCCCTGGTCAGGGCCGGTGAGGAGATCGTGGTGTCCGCCGAGGAGCAGGTGCTGCTCGGCATCGAGTACGGCGAGCTGGGGACGGCGCTGAACCGGCTCTCTCCCGAGCTGCGCGCGGTGGTCCAGGCGACCGTGCTGGACGGGCTGACGACCCGGGAGGCGGGCCGGCTGCTCGGCATCCCGGCCGGAACGGTGAAGACCCGGATGATGCGGGCCAAGGCACAGCTGAGGGAGGTGCTGGCGTGAGCACGGCATGGCACATGGACGAGGACCTGGCCAGGGACTACGCGCAGGGGCGGACGGGGGCGACGCTCGCCGCGTCCGTCGAGGCGCACCTCCTGGCCTGCGCCGCCTGCCGGGGGAAGCTGGCGCCCGAGGTGCCGCGTGAACGGCTGGACCAGGTCTGGCACGAGATCACCGCGGCCATGGACGCGCCGCGGCCGACGCTCTTCGAACGGCTGGTGCGGGCGCTCGGCGTGCCGGAGCACACCGCGCGGCTGCTCGCCGTGACCACCTCGCTGCGGCTGCCGTGGCTCGCGGCCGGCGCGGTGGCGCTGCTGTTCGCCGCCATGGCCAGCGGGGAGACGAGCCGGTTCGGGATGCTCGCCTTCCTCGCGGTGGCCCCGGTCCTGCCGGTGGCCGGCGTGGTCCTGGCCTACGGGCGCGGCGCCGACCTCGGTCACGAGATCGCGCTCGCCGCACCGTACTCCGTCGTCAGGCTGACGCTGCTGCGCGCCGCCGCCGTGCTCGGGGTGAGCGCGGCGCTGGCGCTGGTCATCGGATTCGCCGTGCTGGGCGACCGGGGGCTGATGGCCGCCTGGCTGCTCCCCGCGCTCGCGCTGACCTCGCTCACGCTGGCGCTGTCCAGCTGGTTCGAGCCGCTGGTGAGCGGGGGCGCGGTCGCCGTGGCGTGGTTCGCCGGGATCGCCGGGGTGGCCGTGTACGAGGTGGAGCCGGCGCTGTTCAGCTCGGCCGGCCAGATCGCGTCGCTGGCCGTGGCCGCCGTGTCCGCCTTTCTGATCTTCGTACGTCGCAAGGAGTTCTCGTGAAAGACACCGTCGTCGTCGACGACGTGACCAAGTCCTTCGGGCGCAGCCGGGCCCTGGCCGGGCTGTCCTTCACCGCCAGGAAGGGCGTGACCGGCCTGCTCGGACCGAACGGGGCGGGCAAGACCACCCTCATGCGGCTGCTGGCCACCGTGCTCGCCGCCGACTCCGGCCGGGTACGGCTGCTCGGCTGGGACCCGGCCTACGACCGGCTGCAGATCCGGCGCAGGCTCGGCTACCTGCCGCAGGAGCCCGGGTTCCAGCGCGGGTTCACCGTGTTCGAGTTCGTCGACTACGTGGCGATACTCAAGGAGATGGTCGACCGCCGGGACCGGCACGACGAGGTGCGCCGGGTGATCGCGGAGACCGGGCTGTCCGACGTGAGCGGCAAGAAGATCCGGACGCTCTCCGGCGGCATGCGGCGCCGGGTCGGCCTCGCGCAGGCCCTGCTCGGCGACCCCGAGCTGGTGCTGCTCGACGAGCCCACGGCGGGGCTGGACCCGGAGCAGCGGCTGCGGTTCCGCGACCTGATCTCCCGGATCGGCGAGGACCGCACGGTGCTGCTGTCCACCCACCAGACGGAGGACGTGGCGGCGCTGTGCGAGCGGGCCGTGGTGCTGAAGGACGGCTCCTGCGTGTTCACCGGCACGCCCGTCGAGCTGCGCGCGGTGGCCCGCGACCAGGTGTGGCTGTCCGAGCGGCGGGCCGGGGTGCTGTCGTGGCGCACCGGCGAGGGGATGTTCCGCAACATCGGCTCGCCGCCCGCGGACGCGGAGCTCGTGCCGCCGACCACCGAGGACGGCTACCTGCTGCTGCTCAGCGGTGAACGCGCGGAGGCGGCGGCATGACGGTCGAGGTGATGTGGTCCTCGCCGGAACCGCCGCGGGTCCTGCCGGTGCTGGCGACCAAGGAGGCCTGGCGGATCGTCCGGCACCCGCTGGCGCTCGCGGGCCTCGCGCTGTGGATCCTGCGGGTCGCCGACGACGGCTGGGCGGGCCCTCGGCCCGCGTTCAGCGCGCTGACCTCGGAGATGACCATCTACTGGGGCATCCCGCTGTTCTTCGCCGCCCACCTGGTGGCGTCCTCGGCCGGACGGGCCGAGGAGATGCTCGCGGTGGCGCCCAGCGACCTCTCCAGGCGCACCGCCGCGCTCTGCCTCGCGGCGCTCGGCCCGTTCGCGGTGTCCTGCGCCGCCCTGGCGGCTCTCGCCGGGCTGTACGAGGTGACGGGGAACGAGCTGGAGCGCTGGCCCTACCTGTCGGAACTGGCCAGCGGGCCGGTGAACATGCTGGCGGGCTGCCTGCTCGGGGTCGCCGTGGCCCGGTGGCTGCGGTGGCCGGGCGCGCCGGTGCTCGTCATGGTGGGCCTGATGGCGGTCGACATGATGCTGCTGGACTCCCGTGACTGGTACATGTTCTCCATCTACCTGGAGTTCGCCCTCTGGGGTCCGCCGCCGTCCCTCGACGCGGTCGGGTTCATCCCCGGCCACAGCGGGCCGCACGCGCTCTACCTGCTGTCGCTCGGCGTCGGGGCCGGGGCGCTGGCGATGCTCAAGGACAGCTCGCGGCCCGGCGTCTGGCTGGCGGCCGGGCTGGCGGCCGTGGCGGGCGCGGCCGTCAGCGGCGTCGCGCAGCTGTGGTGATCCGGCGGCTGGGCGCCTTGACCCGGATGAGCGGCAAGCTGGTCCCGTGGCGGCCGGCGGCGGGTGCGCTGTTCTTCACCGGCGTGGTGCTGGGGTGGCCGCACGAGGAGCCGCTGACCCTGCAGAGCTGGCCGCCCTGCTCGGCGCGGGGCTCGCTGTCGCGGCGGCCCTGGCCAGGGGGCGCGGGACGAGAGAGCCGGGGATCGCGGCGGCGGCCGGTCCGACTGCTCGCCTGAATCAGCATAAATACGGACAAATAGTCCAGGGGGCAAATCGGTCGTAATCGGGATTTTTCTTGTCTTGCGTGGGCTGGCTGAATTTTCTTACATGGTAGTACTTTGCTGGTAGCTGGTAATAACTGCGGGTTCGGCGGATGGGTCACGGGTATTTCCGTACAAGTCGTACAGAGGCGAAGCGACAGCAACGTAATAGCCGCGCCTAAGACGTATACGGAAAGAAAAATGACACGAGGAAACACGCAAAAGGCACATCGCCGGAGCGGCCTGCTGTGGGTCGCCACAGCGACGATCGCTCTCGCGGCTCCCTTGGCTTCATGGGGACCCGCGTACGCCGGCCCGGCCGACTGGCCGAGCCCTGACAGCGCCGCATCGGACGAGCGTTCCAGCAGGTGGAACGCGGAGGACCCGGCGGAGTCGTGGGACTCCCGCGACTACGAAGGTTCCTGGGGCCGCGAGGGCGCCCGGAACTACGACTCCCGCAACCAGGCCAATTCCCGTAACCGGGAGAATGCCCGGAACCGCGAGAACCTTCGCGACACCCGGAATTCCCGCAACGACCAGGATTCCGGGAACAGCCGGGATTCCTGGAACAACGAGGATTCCTGGAACCGCGAGGGCGACCGGGAGGACCTCGATTCCTGGAGCAGCGGCAATTCCTGGGATCGTGAAGGTTCGTGGGACCGCGACGGCTCTTGGGACCGCGACGGCTCTTGGGACCGTGAGGGTTCCTGGGACCGCGAGGGTTCGTGGGACCGTGAGGGCTCCTGGAACGAGCAGGACTCCTGGAACCGCATGGGCTCCGCCGACCGCAGGCCGATGGCCGGGGTGAACCGCGAGAGCGTGGCCCCGGACCCGCAGGGCGAGCAGGCCCAGCGCCCGGTCGGCCAGGCTCAGCGCCCCGTCGAGCAGGCCCAGCGTCCTGTCGAGCAGGCCCAGCGTCCTGTCGAGCAGGCCCAGCGCCCCGTCGAGCAGGCCCAGCGCCCGGTCGAGCAGGCGCAGCAGCCCGCCGAGCAGATCGCGCGTCCGGCCGACCAGGCCGTGCGTCCGGCCGGCGAGGTCGACGCGCGCAAGGACGAGCGCCGCGACGACCGCAACCTGAACAACGCGCAGGCCACGAACAACTACGTGTCCATCTTCGTCCCGAGCTACGGCGCGTTCCTCGGCCAGGCGCAGGACGGGCCCACGGGCACGGACGCCATGACCGGCGACGACCAGGCCACCGCTCAGGGCCACCGCGGTCACACGCCGAACCAGCACTTCTTCCTGCCCACCAAGGCCGGCAACGTGCAGCAGTCCGCGTGCGCCGTCGCGGGTGGCCACGCCCTGCCGGGCAGCTGCCCGTCCTTCATCCACACCTCGCCGGGCAACGGCTGATCCGATCACGCCGCCGGGGACCGGGCGGGCGCCGCGTTCGACGCGGCGCCCGCCGACGGCGTTCCCGCCGCCGGTCACACCGTCGCCGGGACCTGCTCGCCGGCCCGTTCCCGGTCGCCCATCCTGATCAGCGAGACGCCGACCGTGCCGTACACGAACAGCAGGATCACCGGCCCCGCGAGGCCGGCCGTCGCGCTGCTCATCGCCCGCGGCCTGTCGAACGGCGAGATCGCCGCCACCCGGTCATCAGCGAGGCCACGGTGAGCACGCACATCAACCGCCTGCTCGCCGAGCTCGGCCTGCGCGACCGCGTCCAGGCCGTCCGGTACGCGTACGAGCACGGTCTGGTCAGGCCCGGCGAATCCTGACGAAAATGTCTGCCGGCTGTGTCGATCCGGTGCGGCGGTGTTCGACGCGTGGGTGACGAAGGAAAACGGAAGCCGAAAGGACGCCGCCATGCAGAAGATCACCACCTTCCTCTGGTTCGACCACCAGGCCGAGGAGGCCGCCGACTTCTACACCTCGATCTTCCCGGACTCGCGGGTGCTGGAGGCCCAGCCAGGGCCGGGCGGGAAGCCGATGATGGTCGTGTTCGAGCTGGCCGGGCAGCGCTACATGGCGCTGAACGGCGGGCCGGCGGACTTCTCGTTCACCGAGGCGGTCTCGCAGTTCGTGGAGTGCGAGTCGCAGGAGGAGGTCGACGAGCTCTGGGCCAGGCTCACCGACGGCGGCGAGGAGGGGCCGTGCGGGTGGCTGAAGGACCGCTACGGGCTGTCCTGGCAGATCATCCCCAGGGAGCTGCCCCAGCTCCTGAGCCACCCCGACCCCGAGGTCGCCGGGAAGGTCGCGCGGGCCATGCAAGGCATGAAGAAGATCGATGTGCAGGGGCTGCGTGACGCGGCCAAGTCGTGATCAGCCGCGGGCCGGCGGACGTGCCGCCGGCCCGGCCGGTCAGTCGACGGCCATCTCGCCCAGGAGCGACCAGTCGTCCTGCGGGACCGTGGTGTTGACGATCCGCGGCGTCCGCGCCAGATGCGGCGGCAGATCGCGCTGGGCCTGCCGGAAGTGGTCCGACTGGACGTGCGCGGCCCCCGCCTCGTCGTCCCTGAACGCCTCGACCAGCACGTACTCGTCCGGGTCGGCCAGGCTCCGCGACCAGTCGAACCACAGGCAGCCGGGCTCGGCGCGGGTGGCCCGGGTGAACGCGTCGGTGATCTCGGGCCACCGGTCGGCCGACTCCGGCCGGACCTGGAACTTCGCGGTGATGAAGATCATTTGCACTCTCTCGTCGTGGTGCGGGTCGTGCCGATCGTACGGCGGAGCCCCGCGCGGACCGGGTCCGCGGTGGCCGGTCAGCCGGGGCTGCGAGTGGCGTGTTCCGGGGGCGGGGTGGGCTTCGGGGTGGGGCCGGACTGGGTGGGCGACGGGCTCGACGTGGGCGACGGCGTGCCGGAGGGGGAGGCGGGCAGGGTGGCGTACGCTCCCTGCTTCGGCAGCACCGGCACCGTCAGCCGCAGCTCGCCCGCCTCGCGGAAGGTGAACGTCATCGGCACCTGGCTGCCGCGGACTCCGCTGACCATGCCGATGGGCTGGTCGGGCCGGCTGCCGGCCTCGTTCGGGCGCAGCTCGACCGGCCCGGCCAGCTGGACGGTCCCGCCGCCCTCCACGGTGACCCGCTCCAGCTGGTCGGCATCGGTGCGCTCGTTGATCAGCACCGCGTACAGAGGCTGCCCACCGGACGAGCCGGTGGGCGAACCGGTGGGTGAGCTGGTGGGCGATCCGGTGGGTGCGGGGCCGAGCAGGAAGGCGTTGAGTACGTGCACTCCCTGCACGTCGCCGTTCGCCCCGTCGTTCTGGGGGCGGTGCAGCCGGTTGGGATCATTGGCGGCGGGCGAGGCGGAGCAGCCGGTCATCGCCAGGGTCAGGGCCGCGGCACCGGCGAGCAGCCGCGTGGACATGCCAGTGGACATGCCAGGGCGCTACCCCGGCGGGAGCCGGTGAACCTGCCCCCGGCGGGTTCCTGACGGAAAACGGGATCACGCCAGAGGCGCGGCGTACCGGAGCAACGCCAGCTCTCCCTGACCGAGCCGGCGGACCTCCAGCAGGCGCAGCGGCACCCGCCCGGTCGTGGCGGACACCGGCGTGCCCGCGCCCAGGAACGCCGAGCCGACCATCAGGTGCAGTTCGTCGACCAGGCCGGCGGCGAGCAGGGCGGTCCACAGGGTGCGGCTGCCGAAGACCAGGATGTCCCCGCCCGGGCCCGCCTTGAGCGCGGCGACCTCCTCCAGGGCCGCCGGCCGCTTGACGACCCGCGTGTTGTGGTGCCACGGCGCCGTCTGTTCCGGCGTGAGGCTGTCGGACACGACGACCTTCTCGACCGCCCCGTTGAGCCGGGAGATCTCCCGCAGCACCGGCCGGACGGCGGGGTCGTCCGCGACCTGGGGCCAGTAGTCCTTGAGCATCTCGTACGTGACGCGGCCGAGCAGCAGCGTGCCGGCGGCGCGCAGGCGCTCGGCGTTGTAGTCGTCGAAGGCGTCGTCGAACGGCAACGCCAGCACGTCACGGCCGGGGCCCTCGACGTAGCCGTCGAGCGAGACGAGATTGGCGACGATGAGCTTGCGCATCAGTTTCTCCTGTATCGGCGGTTCATGCCGGACAGGAGGACAGAGACGCGGCGGGCCGCGCATTCATCGCTCCGGCGGTGACCAATCTTCCGGAACGCCGAACAGAGCCAGGACCGCCGGGTCGAGGAACCCGGTCATCTCGGCGATCTTCCCGTCGCGCAGCATGAGAACGTCGAGCGCGCTCAGCCGGAACCGCCCGTCCCGCTCCTGGTAGCAGGCGAAGGCGAGCTGCCCGTTGGCCGTCACCGGCAGCAGCCGCCACGCGGTGGCGAACACCCGTTCCGACAGGAAGCGCGCCACGTCGTCCCGGCCGTCGAACCACGCGGGCAGCGGCGGCATGGTGAACCGGACGTCGTCGGCGAGCAGCGCCAGGATGGCGTCCACGTCGGCCCGTTCCCACGCGGTGACGAACGCGGCCACCAACTCGCCCCGCCCGGCCGCGCCCAGCGCGGCCAGCTCGTCGGCCTGGCTCACCGGCGGCACCCTCTCGGCCACCGCCTTCCTGGCCCGCTGCAGGGCACTGTTGACGGCGGCGGGCGTGCTGCCGAGGATCCCGGCCACCTCCGCGGCCGGATACTCCAGCACCTCGCGCAGGATCAGCACCGCCCGCTGGAACGCCGGCAGGTGCTGCAGCGCCGCCACGAACGCCAGCTCGACGCCCTCCCGCCGCAGGTAGCGCTCCGCCGGGTCCGCGCCGCTCTCGGGCAGCTCGCCGGGCAGCGCCTCCAGCCAGACGGGCCCGGTCACCGGCTCTCCCAGGTCGGCCGTGTCCCGGCGGGGCGGTCCGTGATCGGGGGAGAGCACCCGGCGGGGGCGCCTGGCGCTCATGCGCAGGCAGACGTGTGTCGCGATCCGGTACAGCCAGGTGCGCAGTGAGCTGCGCCCTTCGAACCCGCCCAGCGACCGCCACGCGGCCAGCAGCGACTCCTGCAGCGCGTCCTCGGCGTCGTGCGGCGAGCCCAGCATCCGGTAGCAGTGCGCGGTCAGCTCTCGCCGATAGGCAGCCGCGAGCCGCTCGAACGCCTCGGCGTCACCGGCCCTGGCCCTGCCCAGCAGCTCGGACTCGGGCGGAGCGTCGGAGGTCTCCACGCGGCGAGCCTAGCCGGATCGGCCGCCACGGGGTTTCCTGCCGGTCCCGGGCGGGCACGCGTTGTCTACGCTCTAGGGCCGGACGAGGTTGAGGGGGTCTCCGCGATGGGCGAACTGGCGGCTGTGGCCGGGCTGTTGTACGAGTTCGGGCTGCTCAAGCGCTACAAGCGCACCGGCTGGCTGGTGGCCGGGGTACGCGATCCTGAGAGCATCGCCGACCACTCCTTCCGCACCGCCGTCATCGCCGGCATGATCGCCAAGCTGGAAGGCGGCAACCCGGAGCGGGCCGCGTTCATGAGCCTCTTCCACGACACGCAGGAAACCCGCATCACCGACATCCCGTACATCGGCAAGCGCTACCTCAAGGCCGCCTCCAACGAGGAGGTCACCGCCGACCAGACGCGCGGCCTGCCCGGGGAGGTGGCCGGGATGGTGGGCGACGCGGTCCGCGAGTACGAGGAGAAGGCCAGCCTGGAGGCGGTGTGCGCACGCGACGCCGACAAGCTGGAGTGCCTGATCCAGGCGGTGGAGTACCGCGAGCAGGGCAATCAGAACGTGCAACCGTGGATCGACAGCTCGCTGGCCGCGCTGACGACGGCCACCGGCAAGCGCCTGGCGGACGAGCTGCTGCGCACCGGCACTCTGGAGTGGATCATGCCGGTGCTCAACGGCGACTGATCCCGGCACGCGAAAGGCCCCGGTCCTTGCTCAAGACCGGGGCCTTCGTCGCGCGCTTTACCTCCCAGGATCTCCATGACATTTCATATCACGAAATTTCGACCCATGAGTCAGATGCGGGGAAGCTTGGTGAAATGTCCGGAATTAAATCAGTTGAGGGCCCGTACCTCGCTCTGCTGAGCTGGTTCACGGCCGTGCCCGGTAACGCGAGGAGTTGAAATGCGAGCGACTTTCATGTCCACCCAGCTGAAGAAACCCTTCTACGCACAGGACATGACGCTCCGTGAAAACTCTCAACCTGGGCATCCTCGCGCATGTCGACGCCGGTAAGACGAGCCTGACCGAGCGGCTGCTGCACGCCGCCGGAGTCATCGACGAGCTCGGCAGCGTCGACGAGGGCAGCACCCGCACCGACACCCTCGCGCTCGAACGCCGCCGCGGCATCACCATCAGGTCCGCCGTCGTCTCCTTCCCCATCGGCGACGTGACCGTCAACCTGATCGACACGCCCGGCCACCCCGACTTCATCGCCGAGGTCGAACGCGTGCTGGACGTGCTGGACGGCGCCGTGCTCGTGGTCTCCGCCGTCGAGGGCGTGCAGGCCCAGACCCGCGTGCTCATGCGCACGCTGCGCAGGCTCGGCATCCCCACCCTGATCTTCGTCAACAAGGTCGACCGGCGCGGCGCCGCCTACGACGGCGTGCTCGACGCCATCAGGGCCCGGCTGGCCCCGTCGAGCGTCGCCATGTCGGCCGTCACCGGTCTCGGCACCCGCGCCGCCGCCGTCACCCCGTCCCCCGACCCGCGCCTGACCGAACTCCTCGCCGACCACGACGAGACCCTGCTCGCCGCGTACGTGGAGAACCGGCCCATCACGGCCGGCCGGCTGCGCCGCGCGCTCACCGGCCAGGCGCGCGGCGGCATGGTGCACCCGGTGTACTTCGGCTCGGCCATCACCGGGGCGGGGGTGCCGGCGCTCATGTCGGGCATCCGCGACCTGCTGCCCGCCGCCGAACGCGACGCGAGCGGGCCGCCGTCCGGGACCGTGTTCAAGGTGGAACGCGGGCCCGCGGGGGAGCGGCTCGCCTACGTCCGCATGTTCTCCGGCACGCTCCGGGTCCGCGACACCGTCCCCGGCCACGGCAAGGTGACCGCGATCGGGGTGTTCGACCGGGGGACGGCCGTGCGGGCGGACGCGGTGCGCGCGGGCCGGATCGGCCTGCTGTCAGGACTCGCCGCCGTCCGCGTCGGCGACCACCTCGGCGCCGAAGAGGAACACGGCGCCCGCGACGACGCCCACGACCCGGTTGGTGACCGCGTCCGGGGTGACGCACGCGGTGGGCGGGGGCGCGGCCGGGGGCGGCGGCACTTTGCGCCGCCGTCGCTGGAGACCGTCGTCGTGCCCGCGCGGCCCGCCGACCGGGGCGCGCTGCACGCCGCGCTCACCCAGCTCGCCGAGCAGGACCCGCTGATCGGCCTGCGGCAGGACGACGTCCGGCAGGAGACGTACGTCTCGCTGTACGGGGAGGTGCAGAAGGAGGTCATCCAGCAGACGCTGGCCGAGGAGTACGGGCTGGAGGCGGCGTTCGAGGAGACCACCACGATCTGCGTCGAACGCCCGGTGGGCGCCGGCGCGGCGGCCGAGTTCATCGCCCAGGGCGGCAACCCGTTCCTCGGCACCGTCGGGCTGCGCGTCGAGCCCGGCAAGGCCGGGTCGGGGGTGGCGTTCCGGCTGGAGGTCGAGCTGGGGTCGATGCCGTACACGTTCATGCGCGCCGTCGAGGAGACGGCGCGGCAGACGCTGCGGCAGGGCCTGCACGGCTGGGAGGTGATCGACTGCGTGGTCACCCTCACCCACACCGGCTACTGGGCCCGGCAGAGCCACTCCCACGGCGGGTTCGACAAGAGCATGTCCAGCACCGCGGGCGATTTCCGCAACCTGACGCCGCTGGTGCTGATGGACGCGCTCAAACGGGCCGGCACCCGCGTGCACGAGCCGCTGCACCGCTTCCACCTGGAGATCCCGGCCGATCTGCTCGGCGGCGTGCTGCCGGTGCTGTCGCGGCTGCGCGCCGTCCCGTCCGGTTCGGAGCCGCACGGCGACGCGTACCGGATCGAGGGGACGGTGCCGGCGGCGCGGGTGCACGAGCTGGAGCAGGCGCTCCCGGCGCTGACCCGCGGCGAGGGCATCCTGGAGACCGCCTTCGACCGCTACCGGCAGGTGTCGGGGCCGCCGCCGGCCCGCCGCCACATCGGCCACGACCCGCGCAACCGGAAGGAGTATCTGCTGCACGTGGTGCGCCTGGTCTAGGCGCCGGACCGGTCGGGGCCGCCGAGAGGCCGCCACGGCAGCCCCTCGACGGCCCTCGACGGCCCTCGACGGCCCTCGCCTGACCGAGCGCTCCGGCGAGGGCGGCCGGGCCGGAGACCGGGGCTGTCGCGCATGTCCTACCCTGTGTGCGTGATTCGCTCTGCCACCCCTGCCGACGTGCCCGCCATCCGCCAGATGATCCGCGAACTCGCCGAGTACGAGAAGTCGCTCGACCAGGCCCGGGCCACCGAGGAGCAGCTCCACCGGGCGCTGTTCGGCCCCGAGCCCAAGGTGTTCGCCCACGTGGCCGAGGACGACGGCGGCGAGGTGGTCGGCTTCGCGCTGTGGTTCCTCAGCTTCTCCACCTGGACCGGCACGCACGGCCTCTACCTGGAGGACCTGTACGTGCGCCCGCGGCGCCGCGGCGGCGGCCACGGCAAGGCGCTGATGGCGGAGCTGGCCCGCATCTGCCTGGAGCGGGGGTACGAGCGCTTCGAATGGTCGGTGCTCGATTGGAACGAGCCATCGATCAACTTCTACAAATCGATCGGCGCGGTGCCCTGCGACGAGTGGGTGCGCTACCGCCTCAGCGGCGGCGCCCTGGCCGCGTTCGGCCGCGCGCGCGGCTAGCCGGCCAGCCCCCGGGCTCAGCGTTTGACGTGGGCCAGCGGGCTCTCGTGGCGGGGCTCGTACAGGCCCACCTCGGCGCCGCCGGGCAGGGTGAAGGCGGTGGCCAGGCCGTAGCCCGCGTCGACGACCGGCTCGGTCGTCACGCCCTTGGCCGCCAGCTCCGCCACCGTGGCCTCGACGTCGTCGCACATGAGGTGGATCCGCACCGAGCTCACCCCGTCGGCCGGATGGACGCCCAGCTCGGACGGCGGCGTCTCGAAGATCAGCCAGCCTTCGCCCGACGAGGGGTCCTCCACCGACGGCCAGCCCAGCACGTCGCGCAGGAAGGCCCGGTCGGCCGCCGGGTCGTTGCTGTAGAGCAGCAGGTGCACGCCTTGGATCATGCGCCCACTGTGTCACGCGTCACCGACAGTTCCACGCCGCACGACCGCCGGCCGTGTCATGGAGAGGCCCGCAGCCCTCGAAGGACCGCGGGCCTGCCCGGTAGTCACATGCCGGTGCCGGCGTGCACCCGTTCGGTGGTGTGGCGGCCGGTCTGGCCGTAGAGCTCGCCCGCCTCCTCGCCGATCTCACGGTGCGTCTCCTCGATGCGGAGCGCGACCCCGATGGCGAAAAACGTGGGCGCCCACTCGCCGACGAAGATCCCCCATCGGTCGGCGCGGTCGAGGCCCGCGGTCTCATGGTTCTTGGACGCCATCCAGCTGGCGAAGGCCAGCCCGATGGAGCCGAGCCCCGCCAGGTACATGTGATTGGACTTGATGCCCATCTTGTGGAGCATTTTGATCATGATGTCCCCCCTTGATGTGAATGCTGTTCCCCTGACCCGCGCCGGGTAACCTCGGCCCTCGCGGAGAGGGTTCGCAGAGCTTCCAGCAGCTCAGGGGGGTCGTCGACGGTGAAGTCGGCCTCCAGCGCCAGGATGTGCAGGGCCAGCCGCATGGGGGTGTCGCCGCCCGCGTGCACCACGCACGTGTGCTCGTCGACGCTCTCGACGAGCACCGACTCCGGCAGGTGCGAGGCGATGGCCGAGGCGGGCGCGTGCACGGTGACGCGTGCTCGATACCGCATCAGCGCCGTGTCGACGCCCTTGGGCACGACGGACGCGGGCGGCTCCCGCCGGGGGGTGAACCGCGGCCCGCCGGGCGTCCGCACCTCGATCCGGTCGACCCGGAACGTCCGCCAGTCGTCCCGGTCCACGTCCCAGCCGATCAGGTACCACCGCCGCCCGGTGTGCACCATCCGGTACGGTTCCACGTCGCGCTCCCGTACGGACCCGTCATGCGTCCGGTAGCCGAACCGCAGCCGGTGCCGGTCGCGGCAGGCGGCGGCCACGGTGGTCAGCGTCTCGGCGGAGACGGACGGCCCGCCCCGCGCGAGTGAGACGGTGGCGCCGTGCAGCGCCTGGACCCGGCGGCGCAGCCGGTCGGGCAGCACCTGCTCCAGCTTGGCCAGGGCACGCAGGGACGTCTCCTCGATGCCCTCCACCGTCCCGGCCGTGCGCAGCCCGATCGCGACCGCCACCGCCTCCTCGTCGTCCAGCAGCAGCGGCGGCAGCTTGGCCCCGGCACCGAGCCGGTAACCCCCGGCGACCCCGGGCGCGGCGTGCACCGGATAGCCGAGGTTGCGCAGCTTGTCGATGTCGTAGCGGATGGTCCGGGGGCTGACCTGGAGGCGCCCGGCCAGCTCGGCGCCGGTCCAGTCGGGCCGGGTCTGCAGGAGGGCCAGCAGACGGAGCAGCCGTGCGGAAGTTTCCAGCATGAGTTTGATTCTTCCGACTATCGCGGCAAAAAGCTTGCCACATGCCTTGAAATGGTTGCTCCATGGACATCAGGGAATTCCACCTCGACATCCCCCAGGCCGACCTCGACGACCTGCGCGAGCGGCTGAGCCGGACGCGTTACCCCGCTCAGACCCCCGGCGCCGGCCCGGAGCGCGGCCTCACCGTGGCGGAGCTCCGCGAGCTGGCCGAGTACTGGGCCACCGGCTACGACTGGCGGGCGCAGGAGGCCCGGCTCAACGCCTACCCGCAGTACGTCGCCGAGATCGACGGCCAGGACATCCACTTCCTGCACGTCCGCTCGCCCGAGCCGGACGCCACCCCGCTGATCCTCACCCACGGCTGGCCCGGCTCGGTCGTCGAGTTCCTCGACGTGATCGGCCCGCTGACCGACCCGCGGGCGCACGGCGGCGACCCGGCCGACGCCTTCCACCTGGTCATCCCGTCCCTCCCCGGGTACGGGTTCTCCGCGCCGCTGGCCGACACCGGGTGGACGCTGAACCGGATCGCCCGCGCCTGGGCCGCGCTGATGGCCGGCCTCGGGTACGAGCGGTACGGGGCGCAGGGCGGCGACTGGGGGTCCGGGATCTCCCGCGAGCTGGGGCTGATCGACGCCGAGCACGTGATCGGCGTGCACGTGAACTACCTGATGACCTTCCCCTCGGGCGACCTGGGCGAGGTGAGCGAGTCCGACAAGGCGCGGCTCGCCAAGCTGGAGGAGTTCACCGGCGACCTGGGCGGCTACATGGCGATCCAGTCGAGCCGGCCGCACACGCTCGGGTTCGGGCTGGCCGACTCGCCGGCGGGGCAGCTCGCCTGGATCGCGGAGAAGTTCCGCGACTGGACCGACCGTCCGGTGGACCGCGACCTGCTGCTCACCAACGTCACCCTCTACTGGCTGACGAACACGGCCGATTCGGCGTCGCAGATCTACTGGGAGTTCGCGCACGCCTGGTCCATGCCGCAGCCGTCGCCCACCCCGCTCGGCGTCGCGGTGTTCCCGCACGACATCGTGCTGCCGATCAGAAGGCTGGCCGAGCAGATGGACAAGGTGGTTCACTGGACCGAGTTCGAGACCGGCGGCCACTTCGCCGCCCTGGAGGAGCCCGAGCTTCTGGTCGGCGACATCCGGGCCTTCTTCAAGGAGATTCGTTAACAGCGTGTTTCCGCTGTGACGCATATGTATTGCCTGTTGCCCGGGTGAGTTACCCGTAACGAACGCACAGCGCCGATTCGCCCTTGTGCGTAACCGCGGATTCCTACGTTCGAGTCAGCTCAGAACGTAGGAGGAATGATGGCGCGCTGGATCGCCGAGTGGCATCCCGACGACGCGGCCTTCTGGCAGACCACCGGCCGGAAGGTCGCCCGGCGCAACCTGGTCTTCTCGATTGTGGCCGAGCACCTCGGGTTCACCGTCTGGACGTTGTGGAGCATCGTGGCCGCCCGGATGGGCGCCTACGCGTTCACCACGGACCAGCTCTTCTGGCTCGTCGCCCTGCCCAACCTGATCGGGTCGGTGCTGCGGGTGCCGTACACGTTCGGGCCGGCACGGTTCGGCGGGCGCAACTTCACCGTCGTCAGCGCGCTGCTGCTGATCGTGCCCGCCGTCCTGCTCGGGTTCGCGGTGAGCGACCCCGGCACGCCGTACTGGATGTTCCTGGTGATCGCCGCCACGGCCGGGGTGGGCGGCGGCAACTTCGCCTCCAGCATGGCCAACATCACCTACTTCTACCCCCGGAACAAGCAGGGCGTCGCGCTCGGCCTGAACGCAGCCGGCGGCAACATCGGCGTCAGCTCGGTGCAGCTGGTCATGCCGCTGGTGATCGGCGCGTTCGGGCTGGCCGCCGCCGGGTGGTTCTGGCTGCCGCTCATCGTGGTGGCCGCCGCCTGCGCCTGGTTCTTCATGGACAACCTCACCAGCGCCAAGGCCAGCCCGCGCGAGCAGCTCGCGGTGGCCGGCAAGGCCCAGACGTGGGTGATGTCGTTCCTGTACGTGGGCACGTTCGGCTCGTTCATCGGCTACTCGACCGCCTTCCCGCTGCTGAGCACGAGCCTGTTCCCGGACGCGTCGTGGGCCGCGGTGGCGTTCGTGGGGCCGCTGATCGGGTCGCTGATCCGGCCGGTGGGCGGGTGGCTGGCCGACCGGCTCGGCGGGGCCCCGGTCACGTTGTGGAACTTCGCGGCCATGGGCGGCGGCGTGCTGCTCGTCTGGGCGGCTGCCGGATCGGGCAGCTTCTGGCTGTTCTTCCTCGCCTTCCAGACGCTGTTCCTGACCTCCGGCATCGGCAACGGCTCCACCTACCGGATGATCCCGGCGATCTTCCAGGCCAAGGCGGTGGCGGAGAAGGGCGACGACGAGGCGGCGCTGCTGCACGGCAAGCGGCAGGCGTCCGCGGCCATCGGCATCATCTCCGCCGTCGGCGCGCTCGGCGGCTTCCTCATCAACCGGGCGTTCGGCATGTCGTTCGCCGCCACCGGCAGCCCGGCGGTCGCGTTCCTCGCCTTCGGCGTCTTCTACGCGAGCTGCGCCGCCCTCACCTGGTGGTGCTACCTGCGCACCGTCGGCGTGTCGCGGGTGGCCAGCCTCGCCTACGCGCGGGTCTGATCCGTGGACGCGCCGGTGAAGACCCACTGCCCGTACTGCGCGCTGCAGTGCGGGATGGCGATCAGCGTCTCCGGGCGGGAGATCACCATCACCCCGCGGACCGACGTCCCGGCCAACGCGGCCGGAGCGCTGTGCCAGAAGGGCTGGACCGCCGCCGAGCTGCTCACCAACGGCACCCGCCTGACCAGCCCGCTCCTGCACGGACGGCCGGTGGCCTGGGACGTGGCGCTCGACCACGTCGCCGACCGGCTGTCCGCCATCAGGCGCGAACACGGCCCCGACGGCGTGGCCGTGTTCGGCGGGGGCGGGCTCACCAACGAGAAGGCCTACCTGCTCGGCAAGTTCGCCAGGGTCGCGCTCGGCACGAGCCAGATCGACTACAACGGCCGGTTCTGCATGTCGTCGGCCGCCGCCGCCTCGATCAGGGCGTTCGGCATGGACCGCGGCATGCCGTTCCCGGTCACCGACCTGGCGGGGGCGGACGTGGTGCTGCTGGCCGGCGGCAACCCGGCCGAGACCATGCCGCCGTTCGTCCGCCACCTGGACGGGCCCCGGCTCATCGTCGTCGACCCGCGCCGCACCGCCACCGCCAAGCTCGCCTGGCTGCACCTGCGGCCCGCGCCCGGCACCGACCTGGCGCTCGCCCTCGGCCTGCTGCACCTGGCCGTGGCCGAGGACCTGGTGGACGTCGCGTACGTCGAGGAGCGCACCAGCGGGTTCGACGCGGTGCGCACCTCGCTCGCCGCCTGGTGGCCGGAGCGGGTCGAGCGGATCACCGGCGTGCCGGTGCAGCGCATGCGCGAGGCCGTGCGGGCGCTGGCGTACGCGAAGAGCGCGTACGTGCTCACCGGGCGCGGCGCCGAGCAGCACGCCCAGGGCACCGACACGGTCACCGCGTTCGTCAACCTGGCGCTCGCGCTCGGCCTGCCCGGCAGGGCCGGTTCCGGGTACGGGTGCCTCACCGGGCAGGGCAACGGCCAGGGCGGCAGGGAGCACGGGCAGAAGGCCGACCAGCTCCCCGGCTACCGCAAGATCGACGACCCGGCGGCCCGCGAGCACGTGGCGGGCGTGTGGGGCGTCGACCCGGCCGGCCTGCCGGGGCCGGGACGGTCGGCGTTCGAGCTGCTGGACGCGCTCGGCACGCCCGCCGGGCCGAAGGCGATGCTGCTGTTCGGCTCCAACCCGGTCGTGTCGGCGCCCGACTCCGGCCGGGTCGCCGAGCGGATCCGCTCGCTCGACCTGCTCGTCGTCTGCGACGTGGTCATGTCGGAGACGGCGGCGCTGGCCGACGTGGTGTTCCCGGTCACGCAGTGGGCCGAGGAGACCGGCACGATGACCAACCTGGAGGGCCGGGTGCTGCTGCGGCGGCAGGCGGTGGAGCCGCCGCCGGACGTGCGGAGCGACCTGGAGGTGATCGCCGGGCTGGCCCGCCGGCTCGGCCACGACTTCGCCGACGAGCCGGGCAAGGTGTTCGAGGAGCTGCGCCGGGCCAGCGCGGGCGGCCCGGCGGACTACGCGGGCATCACCTACGACCGCATCACGGACTCCGCCGGACCCGGTGTGTTCTGGCCGTGCCCGGAGCCGGAGCACCCCGGCACGCCGCGGCCGTTCCTCGACGCCTTCCCGACCCCCGACGGCCGCGCCAGGTTCGTGCCCGTCGAGCACCGGGGCCCGGCCGAGGAGATCGACGACGACTATCCCCTCTACCTCACGACGGGTCGCGTGCTCGCGCACTACCAGAGCGGCGCGCAGACCCGCAGGATCGCCCCGCTCGCCGATGCCGTGCCCGAACCGTACGTGGAGCTCCACCCCGATCTGGCCGGGCGGCTGGACATCGAGGCGGGGGACCGGGTGCGGGTCACCAGCAGGCGCGGCGAGGGACAGGGCGTGGCCAGGATCAGCGACGCGATCAGGAGCGACACCGTGTTCATGCCGTTTCACTGGGAGGGGGCGAACCGGCTCACCAACCCGGCTCTCGACCCCACGTCCCGGATGCCGGAGTTCAAGGTCTGCGCCGTGCGGGTGGAGCGGGTCGCATGAGACTCGTCGTGGTCGGCAACGGGATGGCCGGCGCGCGCCTGGTCAGCGAGGTACGGGCGCGTGACCCGCGGATGACGATCACCGTGTTCGGCGCGGAGGAGGGCCGGCCCTACAACCGGGTGCTGCTGTCGAACGTCCTGGCCGGCAAGGCCAGGCCCGACCAGCTGGGCCTGCACGACCTTTCCTGGTACGACACGCACCGGGTGGAGGCGGTGCTCGGCGGCGCGGTCGCCTGGATCGACCGCGAGTCGCGCGCGGTGCACACCGCCGACGGCCGCCGCGAACCGTACGACCTGCTCGTGCTGGCCACCGGCAGCGAGGCGATCGTGCCGCCCCTGCCCGGGGTCGAGCGCGCCATCCCGTTCCGGACCCTCGACGACTGCGACCGCATCGTCAAGGCCGCCGCGGACAGCCGCCGCGCGGTGGTCGTCGGCGGCGGGCTGCTCGGCATCGAGGCCGCCCGCGGCCTGGCCGGGCGGGGCCTGCCCGTGACGCTGCTGCACCTGGCCGGCCACCTGATGGAACGCCAGCTCGACCCCGAGGCGGGCCTGCTGCTGGGCGAGACGCTCGCCGGGCTGGGCGTCGAGACGCGGACCGGCGTCAGCGCCGCCGCCGTCGAGGAGCCGGGCGTCCGGCTGGCGGACGGCGAGCTGGTCGAGGGCGACCTGGTGGTGCTCGCCTGCGGTGTCCGCCCGCTCACCGGGCTGGCCGCCGAGGCGGGGCTGGAGGTGCGGCGGGGCATCGTCGTGGACGACGAGATGCGCACCGACGACCCGTCCGTCTTCGCCATCGGCGAGTGCGCCGAGCACGACGGCACGGTGTACGGGCTGGTGGCGCCCGCCTGGGAGCAGGCGGCCGTGGCCGCCGACGTGATCACCGGCGGCAAGGCCCGCTACCGCGGCTCCCGGCTGGTCACCCGGCTCAAGGCGAGCAGCGTCGAGCTGGCCGCGATGGGCGAGACGCACCTCACCGACGAGCACGCCGAGGTGGTGCGCTTCAGCCACCGGGCCCAGGGCACCTACCGCAAGCTCGTCATCCGCGGCGACCGGCTGGTCGGCGCGATCCTGCTGGGCGACACCGACGTCGTCGGCACACTCACCCAGCTCTACGACCGGGGTGGGCCGGTGCCGGGCGACCGGGCCGGGCTGCTGTTCCCCGGCCTGGCGTCCACGGCGAAGGCGGAGAGCCCGACGCTGATGCCCGACGCGGCCAAGGTGTGCCACTGCAACAACGTGACCAAGGGACAGATCAGGGCGTGCTGGGAGGCGGGCGCCAGGGACGTGGCGGGCGTGGCGGCCGCCACCAGGGCCACGACGGGCTGCGGCACCTGCCGCGACGCCGTGGCCGGCATCGTCGGCTGGTTGTGCGAACAGGAAGGGGTCTCGGCATGAGGAAGATCGTCGTGGCCGGGTACGGCCCGGCCGCCCACCGGCTCGTGGAGGCCCTGCTGGAGCGGGGGTTCGACGGCACGATCACGGTCATCGGGGAGGAGCCCAGGCCCGCCTACGACCGGGTGGCGCTCACCTCCTACCTGGACGGCGTCTCGGCCGAGGAGCTGTCCTACCCGGTGCCGCCCGGGGTGGTGACCAGGCTGAACAGCCGCGTCACCGGCATCGACCGGCAGGCCCGCCGGGTGGAGGTCGAGGGCGGCGAGCCGGAGCCGTACGACGTGCTGGTGCTCGCCACCGGGTCCAGGCCGTTCGTGCCGCCGGTGCCGGGGGCGGAGCACGCGCACGTCTACCGCACCATCGACGACCTGGACGAGATCAGGATGGCGGCCAAGGAGGCCACCGACGGGGTGGTGATCGGCGGCGGGCTGCTCGGCCTGGAGGCCGCCGACGCGCTGCGCGGGCTCGGGCTGCGCACCCACATCGTGGAGATGAGCCCGTGGCTGATGCCCCGCCAGGTCGACGAGGGCGGCGGCGCGGTGCTCAGGAACCACATCGAGGGGCTCGGGCTGAGCGTGCACGCCGGCTCGGGCGTACAGGAGATCGTCACCGACGGCAGGGGGCGCGTCGCCGGGCTGCGCAAGCCGGACGGCACGCTCATCGAGGCCCAGGTCGTGGTGTTCTCCGCGGGGATCAGGCCGCGCGACGAGCTGGCCAGGGAGGCCGGGCTGGCGGTCGGGGAGCGCGGCGGCGTCGTCGTCGACTCGGCCATGCGCACCTCCGACCCGCACGTCTACGCCATCGGCGAGTGCGCCGCGTACGAGGGCATGGTGTACGGGCTCGTCGGGCCGTGCTTCACCATGGCCGAGGTCGCCGCCGAGCGGATCACGGGCGGCGGCGCGGCGTTCGACGGCGCCGACATGTCCACCAAGCTCAAGCTGCTCGGCGTCGAGGTGGCCCAGTTCGGCGCCATGGACGGGGCGCTCGACGTCACCTACATGGACCCGGTCGGCGGCGTCTACAAGCGGCTGTTCATCAGCGACGACGCCCGCACGCTGCTCGGCGGCATCTGCGTCGGCGACGCCTCCCCGTACGGCACGCTCCGCTCCTACGTCGGCAAGCCGCTGCCCGCGGCCCCGGCCGACCTGCTGTTCACCGGCGGCGGGATCCAGCTCGACCTGCCCGACGACGCGCAGGTGTGCTCCTGCAACAACGTCAGCGCCGGCGCCGTGCGCGCCGCGATCACCGGCCAGGGCTGCACCGACGTGGCCGGCCTCAAGGCGTGCACCCGCGCCGGCGCCACCTGCGGCAGCTGCGTGCCGATGCTCAAGCAGCTGCTGGAGAAGGCCGGCGTGGACACCGGCAAGGGCCTGTGCGAGCACTTCACGTACTCCAGGGCGGAGCTGTTCGACATCGTCCGGGTGCGCGGCATCAGCACGTTCTCCCAGCTCATCGCCGAGCACGGGGAAGGACGCGGCTGCGACGTGTGCAAGCCGGCCGTGGCCTCCATCCTCGCCTCGCTGCACAACGGGCACGTGCTGGAGGGCGAGAACGCCGCCCTGCAGGACACCAACGACCACTTCCTCGCCAACATCCAGAAGAACGGCACGTACTCGGTCGTGCCGCGCATCCCCGGCGGTGAGATCACGCCCGACAAGCTCATCGTGATCGGCGAGGTGGCCCGCGACTTCGGCCTCTACACGAAGATCACCGGTGGGCAGCGGATCGACCTGTTCGGCGCCCGGGTCGACCAGCTTCCGCAGATCTGGCGGCGGCTCGTCGACGCCGGGTTCGAGTCCGGGCACGCCTACGGCAAGGCGCTGCGCACGGTGAAGTCGTGCGTCGGCTCGACCTGGTGCCGGTACGGGGTGCAGGACTCGGTCGGCATGGCCATCGCGCTGGAGCTGCGCTACCGGGGGCTGCGCTCGCCGCACAAGCTGAAGTCGGCCGTCTCCGGCTGCGCCCGCGAGTGCGCCGAGGCCCGGTCCAAGGACTTCGGCGTCATCGCCACCGAGCAGGGCTGGAACCTGTACGTGGGCGGCAACGGCGGGTTCAAGCCCCGCCACGCCGACCTGCTCGCCTCCGACCTGTCCACGGAGGAGCTGATCAGGACCATCGACCGGTTCCTGATGTTCTACATCCGCACCGCCGACCGGCTGCAGCGCACGGCCGCGTGGGTGGAGTCGCTCGACGGCGGCCTCGACTACCTCCGCTCGGTGATCATCGACGACGCGCTCGGCATCTGCGCCGACCTGGACGCGCACATGGAGCGGCACGTCGCCACCTACGCCGACGAGTGGCGGGCCACGCTGGAGGACCCGGACAAGCTCGGCCGGTTCGTCAGCTTCGTCAACGCGCCCGGGATCCCGGACCCGTCCATCGTGTTCGAAACCGAAAGAGACCAGATCAAGCCGGTGGTGATGTCATGAGCTGGGTGAACGTCTGCGGCTACGACGTGCTGCTGCCCGAGCGCGGCGTGTGCGCGCTGGTGGACGGCGAGCAGGTCGCGCTGTTCCGGACCTACGACGGCACGGTGCACGCGCTGGGCAACCGCGACCCGTTCAGCGGGGCGTACGTGCTCTCGCGCGGGATCGTCGGCACCAGGAAGGGCGAGCCGACCGTCGCCTCGCCGCTGCACAAGCAGGTGTTCTCGCTCGTCACCGGGCACTGCCTGGACGAGCCGGCGGTGGCCGTGCCCGTCTACCGGGCGCGGGTCGACGGCGGGACCGTGCGGGTGTCCGTGAACGTTTGATCACCGGGCTTCCGGGCAGCTCACAGGCCTGATGCGTCTACCAGTTGCCCGCGGCCCGATCACGGCCCACCTGTTCTCCCTGCTCGCCGGAGCGCCCGGCGAGCGGGTGTCCCTGCCCGCGCCCGGCAGCGCCTCGCTGCACGACGACGACCTGCAACTCGCCCTCTTCACCTGCTACGAGCTCCACTACCGGGGGTTCGAGGAGGTGGACGAGCGCTGGGAGTGGGATCCGGGGCTGCTGCGGGCGCGCGCCGAGCTGGAAGGCCACTTCGAGGCCGCGCTGGCCGAGGCCGTGCCGAGGCCCCTGCCGGTGCCGCCGGCGCGGGTGCGCGGCGCGCTCGTCGCGCTCTGCGGCGACGGCGACGGGCCGTTCTCACGGCACCTGCGCCGCTCGGCCACGCTGGAGCAGTTCCGCGAGTTCGTCGTGCACCGCTCGATCTACCACCTCAAGGAGGCCGACCCGCACTCCTGGGGCATCCCGCGCCTGCACGGCCGCGCCAAGGCGGCGCTGGTCGAGATCCAGGCCGACGAGTACGGCGGCGGGCGGGCCGAGCGGATGCACTCCGAGCTGTTCCGCGCCACCATGCGCGGTCTCGGGCTCGACGACTCCTACGGCGGCTACCTGGACCGGGTGCCGGGCATCACGCTCGCCGTCTCCAACGTGATGTCGCTGTTCGGGCTGCACCGGCGTCATCGCGGCGCGCTCGCCGGCCACCTGGCCGCGCTGGAGATGACCTCCTCGCTGCCCAACCGCCGCTACGCCGCCGGGCTGCGGCGGCTCGGCGGCGACGCGACCGCCGCCCGCTTCTACGACGAGCACGTCCAGGCCGACGCCGTGCACGAGCAGATCGCCGCCCATGACCTGTGCGCCGGTCTCGCCGCCGCCGAGCCCGCGCTGGCCGGCGACATCCTGTACGGGGCCGCGTGCGCGCTCGCCGTGGACCGGATCTGGGCCGGGCACGTGATGGAGCACTGGGAACGCGGCGAGCCCTCCCTGGAGGCGGCCGGCCAACTGGTCACCTGATGGACGCTGACCTCGACTACGTGCTGCCGCTGCGCTGGGAGGACGACGCCGGGCTGGACGAGCTGACCGCCTACCTGTCATGGCTGTCGCGGCGGGCCCGGGTGATCGTGGTGGACGGCAGCCCGGCCGTGGTGTTCGCGCGGCACGCGCGCCGCTGGCGGGGGCTCGCCGTGCACGTGCCGCCCGATCCGGGGCTGCGGTACGCCAACGGGAAGGTCAACGGGGTCGTCACCGGGCTCCGGCTGGCCACGGCGGACCGGGTGGTGATCGCCGACGACGACGTCCGCTACGACGACGCGGGGCTGGCCGGGATGCGCCGGCTGCTGGACGGGCACGACCTGGTGCGGCCGCAGAACCACTTCCGCCCGCTGCCCTGGCACGCCCGCTGGGACACCGCACGCACCCTGCTCAACCGGGCGTTCGGCGCCGACTACCCCGGCACCCTCGGGGTCCGGCGCGCGTGCGTCGCGGACGGCTACGACGGCTACGACGGGGACGTGCTGTTCGAGAACCTGGAGCTGATCCGCACCGTGCGGGCCAGGGGAGGGCGGGTGGTGAGCGCGCCCGGCCTGTACGTGCGGCGGCTGCCGTGCACGGCGGAGCGGTTCTGGTCGCAGCGGGTCCGGCAGGCGTACGACGACCTGGCCCAGCCCGCCCGGCTGGCGCTGTCCCTGTCGGTGCTGCCCGCCGTGGCGGCGGCGGTGGCGCGCCGGGCCTACCGGCCGCTGCTGGCCGGCGCCGGGCTGGCCGTCCTGGTCGCCGAGGCGGGACGGCGCCGGGCCGGCGGGCGCGCGGTGTTCCCGGCCGGGGCCTCGCTGTTCGCGCCGGTGTGGATCCTGGAGCGGGGCGTGTGCGGCTGGCTCGCGCTGGGCGCCGCGGTCACCGGCGGGGTCCCGTACGCGGGCCGCCGCCTGCGCCGTGCCGCGCATTCCACCCGCTGGCTCCGCCGCCACGGGCCGGCGCGGTCATCCGGCGCCGGCGGCGCCGTTGCCGTTCCCGGGGCCGCCGGGGCGGCTCGGGGCGCGGAACCCGGCCGTCTTGTGTGAGCCGTCGCAGAAGGGCTTCTGCGCCGAGCGGCCGCACCGGCACAGGGCCACGGTCTCCCGTCCTGGCGGGATGCGCTCGCCGTCCTGGGTCGTCAGTTCGAACGGCCCACGCACCAGGAGGGGACCATCCTCACACAGGGTCACGGTGACAGACTCGTTCTTCTTGTGCCGCATCCGTCTCGTCTGCCCCGGCCGCGACGGTCTAACCAGGCAGGACCGGTGGGTTCATGTCAGGCGGGTACACGTGGGCGCCGGGGTGGCCCGCGGGGAGCACGCAGCGCCGCTCGGCGTCGACCGTGACACAGCGCTCGGCCTCCTCGCGCTGGGGCAGCGGGTCGGAACCCGTGGTCGGGGCTGTAGTTAGGTTCGCCTTAATCTCCGGCACTGAAGGGACGCTATAGGCGACACGCCGCCAAATAGGTATCGAGGTGGCAACGATCCCACCTCTGAACGATCTCGACAATTCGGGTGACATGGACTGTGAGGGTGGGGGACCGGCCGTGCACGGAGCGGTAAAGGACTCGTCCGGACTGGATCAAGCGCGCATTCGCGATTGATCAGCGCGGGAATCACTGCGGCCATGAGCAAGAAATACCTGTGCAGGGGCCTCCTGCTGGCCATGATCGTCCCGGCTCTCCTGACCGCCGGCTGCGCCGCCGGCGGCAGTGGGCAAGCGATGAAGGGCGCCGCGAGCCCGGCCTCGCCCACGGGCACCGACACCGGCATGCCCGACAGCCCGATGCCCGGTGACTCCGGCACGGCCTCCCCGACCGGCACCGAGGGCGCGAGCTCGCCCCGGGCGGTCGTGGAGCAGTTCTACGAGGCGCTCGAGTCGGGCGAGGCCGACAAGGCCGCCAAGATGTTCACCTCCGACGGTGTGGCGGCGGTGCAGGGCAAGGAGACGGCGGAGGGCACCCAGGCCCTGAGCGACGCCTTCGAGGGCATGCAGGTCAGCGGCACGCCGAACATCGAGGAGTCCGAGGCCATGGGCAAGGGCGCCTTCGTTTCGGCGACCGTCGACTCGAACCGCGGCTTCTTCCTGCTGTCCAAGGACGGCAACTCCTGGAAGATCGACCGCTTCATGAGCAACAGCTCGTCCTGAACCGGCTCCGGCGCCCGGCACGTCCGGGCGCCGGACCGCCCGCCTCTGCCCGCTTCCGTCCGCTTGGGGCGACGTACGGTGGGATGCATGCAAGATCTGTCGCGGTTCCAGCACCCCCGGTTCGCCCGCGCGTACGACAGGATGAGCCGGCAGGCCGAGGCGACCACCGGAGAGCTGCGCGCCCGGCTGCTGGCCGGGCTGAGCGGCCGCGTCCTGGAGGTCGGCGCGGGCAACGGGCTCAGCTTCCCGCACTACCCGTCCGGGGTGCGCGAGGTCGTCGCGGTCGAGCCCGACGACCTGCTGCGGGCCGCCGCGGAACGGGCCGCCGCGACCGCCCCGGTGCCGGTGCGGGTGGTGCCGGGCCACGCCGGCGCGCTGCCGGCCGAGGACGGGACGTTCGACGCGGCGGTGGCCTCGCTGGTGCTCTGCACCGTCCCCGACCAGGCCGCCGCGCTCGCCGAACTGCGCAGGGTGCTCAAACCCGGCGGCGAGCTGCGCTTCTTCGAGCACGTGCGCTCCGGCAGGCCCGTCCGGGGGCTGCTGCAGCAGCTGATCACCCCGGTGTGGTCGCTGGTGGCCGGCGGCTGCCACCCAGCCCGCGACACGGCGGCGGCCATCGCCGCCGCGGGTCTCACCATCGAGGAGCACGACCGGTTCGCGCACCAGCCGCTGCCCGGCTCGCCCCGGCTCACCCACATCCTCGGCCGGGCGCGCAGAGCTTGATCAGGGCGCGTCGGGCAGCCGCGGGCTGATCCGGCCCTGGTCGACCAGGGCCAGATAGACGGCGAAGGCGCCGTGGGTCCACATCTCGGCCTGGGCCGAGGTCATGGTGATCTCCTCGCCCTCGTGCGTGCGGATCACGTAGCCGTCGAGCGGCGCCCTCCGCCACGCGGCCAGCATCCCCTCGTGCACGAGCACGTCGAGCATCCCCGTCAGATATTCGCGTCCGGTGGCGAACACGGCGCGAGCCTCCTCGCATCTCGCCGGATCCCCCGCCTGCCCCTCAATTCTGCGTCGTATCGGGCCAGAGCGCAGCGCCCAGGAAGCGGGAACCTGCGGCCGCCGGCCGGTGTATCACCGCCGGAGGTGTGACATGAGAAGGTTGATCGTCATCCTGGCCGCCGCGGCCGCGCTGATCGCGGGCGCGCCCCCGGCTGTCGCGTCCGGCGGATGGGCGCTGACGTACCTCGATCCGGTGCCGTCCGAGCTGACCCCCGGCACCTCGTACACGATCGGGTTCTGGGTCCTGCAGCACGGCACCCACCCGTTCGAGGGCGAGCTGGGCCCGACCGGGCTGCGGCTGACCGCCGCCGACGGAGAGGTGACCGACTTCCCCGGGACCCCGCTGCCCGAGCCCGGCCACTACGCGGCCGCCGTCAACCTGCCCAAGGGCGCCTACAAGCTGACCGGCGTGCAGGGACTCTTCCAGCCGTACGAGATCGGGACCCTGAACGTGCCGGGCGGCGTCAAGATCAACCCGCTGGACCCGGAACTGGCCGCGGCGCTGCGGCAGCCGTCGCAGGACTACTGGGGCGTCATCCGGCCGCCGGGCATCCCCGACCTGAAGGGCGTCCCGGACGTCGAGCTCCCCGCCGTGCCGAGCTCCGCCCCCGTCGCCACCGCCACCGTCACCGCCGCTCCGGCCGCCGCCCCCGCCGCCGCCCCGGCCGCGACGACCGGCGGGCTGCCCCCGTACACGCTGCTGCTCGCCGCGGCGGGCGGGGCGCTGCTCGCGCTGGCCGCGCTGCGGCTGCCGCGGCGCGGCCGGGAGCCGGACCCGGAGCCGCCCGCGGACGGCACGGCGGACACCATCGTCATCGGCGGGCAGGCCGCGCCGCCCCGGTGATCGCGGGCGGCGGGCGCGTGTCCGGCTGCGGACACGCGCCCGCCGCCACCTCGGACACAAGCCCGGACGGCGGTGGACAGATCTTGTCAGGGCGGCGGCGGTCTGAGAGATTGCACCTACTTTTCTCAGCTCCGGAGGTCACGCGTGCCACCATTACGCCCGGCCCTCATCGCCGCCGCCCTCATCGTGGGAACGGCCACCCCCGTCCAGGCGGCCCCCGGCCCCGAGATCACCGTCGAGAACGGCCGCACCCAGCCGGTCTTCTCCTACGCCGACGCCATCCGTGAGCACGTGTACGTCGAGTCCACCGTCGACAGCGACGCCGACGGCAGGCTCGACCGGGTGCGTGTCGACATCATCAGGCCCAAGGAGTCCGGCCCCGGTCTCAAGGTGCCCGTCATCATCGACGAGAGCCCCTACTACGACAACTCCGGGCGCGGCAACGAGGGCGAGCGGAAGGTCTACGACGACGCCGGCAACGTCGTGAAGTTCCCCCTCTTCTACGACAACTACTTCGTGCCCCGCGGCTACGCCGTGCTCAACGTCGACATGCTCGGCACCACCCGCTCCGACGGCTGCCCCGACATCGGCGGCAAGGCCGACGTGCTGGGCGGCAAGGCCGTCATCGACTGGCTCAACGGCCGTGCCAAGGCCTACCGCTCCGACGGCAGCCCCGTCGCCGCCGACTGGACCACCGGCAAGTCGGCCATGATCGGCAAATCGTACGACGGCACGCTCGCCAACGCCGTCGCCGCCACCGGCGTGCGCGGCCTGGAGACGATCGTGCCCATCTCCGCGATCAGCTCCTGGTACAAGTACCAGCGCTCCAACGGCGTCGTCTACAACTACGACTACGCCTCCTGGCTGGCCAACTACGTCGACACCGACCCCGAGCCCAAGTGCCAGGCGGTGCGCGACCGGATGGACGCCGAGGACGGCGACGACACCGGCAACTACAACGCCTTCTGGGCCGAGCGCGACTACATCCGCGGCCTGCTCGGCGACGTCTCCAAGGTACGGGCGAGCGTGTTCGTCGCGCACACCGTCAACGACCTCAACGTCAAGCCCGACAACTTCTCCGCCTGGTGGGAGGCCCTGGCCAAGCGCGGCGTGCCGCGCAAGATCTGGGTCGGCCAGACCCAGCACGTCGACCCGTTCGACTTCGAGGGCCGCCGCGGGCTCTGGGTCGACACGCTGCACCGGTGGTTCGACCACTGGCTCCTCGGCGTGCGCAACGGGATCATGCACGAGCCCCGCGCCGACGTGGAGGTCGGCCCCGCCCGGTGGATCACCGAGCGCGACTGGCCGGCGCCCCGCGGGCACAAGCTGACCCTGCGCCCCGCCGCCGACGGCTCGCTCCGCCTGCTGCCCGGCCGGAAGGCGACCGCGAGCTTCACCGACGTGGCCATGACCGAGTCCGACATGGTGTCCGACGTCGGCACCGCCAAGCCGGGCCGGATCGCGTACACCACCGGCGAGCTGCCGCTCGACCTGCGCCTGTCCGGGGTCCCGGTGGCCGACCTGCGGGTCAAGCTCGACCGGCCCACCGCCAACCTGACCGCGCTGCTCGTCGACTTCGGCGACGACACCCGCGTCGACTGGCGCCGCGGCCAGGGCATCACCACCCTCACCGAGGAGGACTGCTGGGGCGACAGCACCGCCGCCGACGACGGCTGCTACCGGAAGGTCGTCACCAACACCGTCAACCGGCCCGTGGAGATCGTCGCGCGCGGCTGGATCGACGTGCAGAACCGCCTCTCGCTCAGCCGCTCCACGCCGCTGCCCGTCGGCGCGTACGGGAGCGTCAAGTGGGAGACCCTGCCGCAGGACTACATCTTCAAGAAGGGGCACCGGATCGGGCTGGTGATCGCGGGCACCGACGCGACCTACACCGGCGAGACGGGCACCGGCGCGGCCGTCACCGTCGACCTGTCCAGGAGCTCCATCGCGTTCCCGGTCGTCCTCGGGACGCCGCTGGAGAGCGTGCCGCAGGACACGGCGCGGTTCGTCGGGCCGCGTGAGCTGACCCTGCCGGAGCCGGATCGGGAGTTCTCGTTCTTCTGACCTGACCTGCTCCGGTGATCGGGCCTTGGGCGTGCTGCCGCCCAAGGCCCTTTCGTGTGTGCATCTTCGTCGTGGTCAATCACGTGTTCGTGGGCAGTTGCTCCAATAGCCGCCTCCGTCGCTGTCGGGGATCAGGGCGCCTCTGTCGCTGATGACGGTCCACGACACCATGAGGGTGAGCGTGCCGTCGGCGGTCGTGGTCTCGCCGCCGGCCGTGGCGGTGCCCGTCCAGTGGACGGTGATGACACCGGACTCGGTGACGGGAGGTCCCGCGCAGCCCGGCCGGGCGGCCGGGGCGCGGACGGTGAAGGTGTTGCCGGATACGGCGATGCCGTTCGAGCCGGAGAACGAGGTGACGCGGCAGTCGCCGGTGCAGGCCAGCTTGAACGTCCCGGTCCGCCGCTCGCCCAGCCGCACTGACGCGGGGGAGATCGAGGCCACGGGCGGCGCCGGGCCCTGGGCGATCGCGGGCTCGCGGGCGTCCGCCGCCGTACCGGCGGGGGCCGGGCTCGTCCAGGGGTCGCCGGCCCCCTGGGAAGGCGCCTGGGAGGGAGCCGCGGGCGTGCTCGCGGGCACGGCCGGGACCTGGCGCTGGCGGTTCTGGACCCCGGCCCACACCAGGCCCGCCACCAGCATCACGACCCCGACGATCAGCGCGGCCCTGACGAGCCACTGCAGGGAGATCCGCGCCTCCGGGTCGTCCTCGTCCGGCCGCTCCCGCCAGAACTCGTCCCACGTCTCCCCGCCCGCCCCGGCGGGGGCCTCGGCGGGGCGGGGGGCGGCGGGCGGGGGCGAGAAGACCAGCTTGTCGCCGTACTGGGTCACCGGCGTCCGGCCGCTCCGCCATCCGGGATCGAGCGATCGCAGCGGCCCGTGCGGCTGCGGCAGGTCGTCGCCGCGCCGCGGCATCGGCACGCTGATCCGACCGCCGGGTGCGCCCGCGCGCCACCGGACGGGCGTCTCGTCGCCGTTCGTGCCGGTGGTCCAGCGGTCATCGATGTCCTGGCCGCCTCCGGGGGCTTCTCGCTTCTCCTTCGCGCCGTTCGCGTCCGTCCGCGCGCCCCAGTGGGGCGGGGCGCTCTTGGGAACGGGACGCTCCTGCTCAGGCAGGTCCGGCTCCTGGCCGGGGTGGTCCTGGCCGGGACGGTCCTGGCCGGGACGGTCCTGGCCGGGGTGGTCCTGCCCGAGACGGTCCTGGCCGGAGCGGTCCTGCCCGGGACGGTCCTGCCCGGGACGGTCCTGGCCGGAGCGGTCCTTGCCGGGGTGGTCCTGCGGCCGGGGCGGGACGCGCATCGGGGGGAAGTCGCCGCGTTTGCGGTACGGGATCGTGTCGCCCGAGGAGGAGTCGCCCGCGGTGGTGCCGGTGGGCACCAGGCGCTCGCCCGTCTGGTGCACCCCGCGCAGCAGCGCCTCGGCGGTGCCCGGCGGGGCGGTCGGCCCCCGCCGCGCCCGGCCGGGGGAGTCCGGCTCGGGCGGGCCCGCACCGGAGGGTTCCTGGCCGGCGGCGGCCGCGCCCGCCGCCGGCCAGGCCTTTCCCCTGGTCTCCGTCGTGGGGCCGGGGACCAGGGAGATCAGCGCGGGCGGCGGCTCCATCAGGTCGCTCGCCTGCGCCGGGAATCCGTCGGAGCGCCACGCCGCCGGATCTCCCGGCAGCGGATCACCCCAGGCGGGTTGGTCGCGTAACGTTTCAGGGATCTCGGCCAGCGGCAGGCCGAGCAGCAGCACGCCGGCCCGCACGTCCTCGCGCGGCACCGACCGGCAGGCCTGGCAGGAGCGGATGTGCCGGGCGATCCGGGTGCGGTTGCGCCGGCCCGGCGCCTTCGCCCAGTCCGTCACCCGCACCGCCAGCCGCGGGCACCCGTCGCGGGTCCGCGCGGCGCGCACCGCCGCGATCCACTCCTCGATCCGGTCGGCCGCCTCCGCGATCATGGTGTTGACCTCGATCGCCTCGACGTCGAAGATCGCGGCGATCTCCGCGCTCGCCAGCTCGTGCCGCACCGACAGGTCGAGCAGCTCACGGTGCGGGGCGTCGAGCGCGCGCAGCGCCTCGGGCACCAGGTCCGGCGCCTCCGGCCGGGTCCATGAGCCGGTGCTGGCCGGCCTGGTGGCGGCGACGGCCGCGCGATGACACCGCGCGAGCGCGTACAGCCAGGGACGCGTCAGCTTCGAATCGGTCAGCCGCTCCCCGTGCACGTGCGCCGACAGCAGCGCCCCCGCGACGGCGAGCTCGGCGTCGGACGCCGACAGCCCCGTGCGGCAGTAGTCGTAGAGGTGCCTCCCATGCTGCTCGCACAGCCTGCCGATGGCCTCGCGCGCCTCGTTGGACAGCGTCCGCCACATGATCGACTACTCCTCCAGCTAGCACGGCGTCCCTCGCCCGGCCCCTGGGTACGTCAGGGCCCGTCAAACGGCCTCCGGCGGGGTGGATTCGGGGTCGCCGGCGCCGGATCGGGTACCGTCCACGCCGGCCGCAGGCGTGGTGCCGGCGACCCCCGTCCAGTGAGCCGGGAAGGCGGCGCTCATGACGCCCTCCCGTGCGCGGCCGCCCGCGGCGACCGGTTCAGCGTGACCGGGCGGCCCGTCGCCCGCGACAGCGCCCACCACGCGCTGCACAGGTTCGAGGTCAGCAGGGTCCGGTCGTTGCCCGCGCCGAGCGTGCCCAGCACCGGCAGCGTCGCCATCCCGCTGCAGGCGAACAGCAGCACCGCGTCGGTCGGCAGGTCCGCCTGCTTCACCTGGTCGACCAGCTCGGACGGCGTGATGTCGTACGGGGAGAAACCGCCCTGCGCCCGCACCGGCACCACCCCGGCGATGCGCATGCCCGCCGCCTTCCAGAACCGCTCGGCCAGCTCCGTCAGCCACGGCTGGTAGGGGGAGACGATGTGCACCTCCTCCACCCCGAGATGCCCGATCGCCTCCATGATGGCCACCGTCGCGGTCGCGAACGGCACCCCGAACCGCTCACCCATCCGCTCGCACTCGTCCAGGTCCTCGTCCGGGTCGAGCAGGTAGCGCGAGCCGTCGCAGGCCATGACGAGCGCGTCGAGCGGCAGGTCGCCGAACGAGCAGGCCATCGCGGGCAGCGTCGCGTTGTAGCTCTCCAGCCGCTCCGCCATCGCCAGGCCGGGCCGTACCGGGAACCGGCTGACGTGCATGTCCGCGCGTGAGCCGAGCAGCCGGGTCAGCTCGGGCTCCGCCGACGGGTTGGCGGGCGGCACCAGCACGCCCACCCTGCCGCGGTTCATGCCGTCCTCCCACCGGGTTCCTCGGGCGGCACGTCCGGCTTCCGGTCCGGGACGCCGTCGATCGAGGCGAGCGCCCGCCGGGACACGTGCCGGACGCGGTGCGGCCGGTGCGCCGTCCTCGCGGAGCTCTGATCGGCCGGCCGGGTCCCGCGCACGGGAACACCATGGTGCCGCGGGCCGCGGACCTCGTCGGTGAGCATGATCACTCCTGTCCATGGGGGTTGCCCCAAGGGGCTGGCACGTCCTTGATCCCGAGGCGGACCAGCTCGCGATCAGCCTGGCCGCGTACCTCGGTGAAACTGGCCCGGAGCTCCAGCAGGAGCCCGCGGAGCGACTCGGCCTCCTGCTGCGCCGCGCGCAGAGAGGCCCGTACGGTGCGGTGCCGCCGCGCCGCGGCCCACCGCCACGCGGTCGCGGCCGTCAGCAGGACGGCCACCGCGAGACAGGCGAGCAGGACGGCGTCCGATCCCTCGGCGGCCGGACCCGGGACGCCGCTCGTGGTCAGGACCGTCGCGCCCGCGATCCCGGCCGCGGCCCCCACCAGGCGGGCCGTGTCGACCGCGGCCACCCCGGCCGCGAGGTTCGCGCGCCCGGTCGCCGCGGCGCCGATCGTGAGCGCGCCGGTGGTCAGCGCGCCCAGCCCGGCCCCGGCCAGCAGGGCGCCGGCGAGGATCCAGGGGAGCGGGTACGGACGGGCGAGCAGCAGCGCGCACCCGGAGCCGAGCGCCACGGCCCCGCCGAGCACCACCCCGTTCGCCCCGAACCGCCGCGCCGCCCGGGCCGCCAGCGGTGCCGCCACCGCCAGCGCCGCCACGACCGGCACCAGCCAGAGCCATCCCGGGGTGCCTGCTCGATGCCACCCTTCGCCGCCGGTCGCGTGGCCGTGCAGGACGACGCCGGCGGAGCCCGCGTCGGCCGAGGGAGGCATGGTGGCGGCGACGTAGGCGGGGGCGGCCGACAGGAGGGCGAAGAAGGCGGCCCCGCACACCCCGGACGCCACGACCGCCCACCCGAGCCCGGCCCGCGAGCCCGCCGCCGTCACCGGAGCACCACCGGCCCGATGGCGGCCATCACCGCGGGGGCTGTCGTCGGTCGGCGTGCTTCTGAGGGAAGGCCGCAGGATCAGCGTCGCCGCGAGGAGCAGTGCCGCCGCTGCCGCGCAGCCCAGCGTCGCCCCGGACGTCCAGCCCCACACGCCACCCCTGGCCAGGGTCAGCACCGCCGCCGCGATCCCCGCCGCGAGGAGGATCGGCCGCACCGCGGAGCCGCGCACCGGATTCCCGAGCGAGCGCGGCAACGCCGGCGCGAACAGCAGCAGCACCGCCGCCACCGCCGCGCCCGGCAGGAACAGCCCCCGCCACCCGAACATCGCCAGCAGCCACCCGCTGCCCGCCTGCATCCCCAGCACCCCGGCCCCGCAGGCCACGGTCCACAGCGCCACCCCGCCGGCCCGGCGCCGCTCCGGCAGCGCCGCGAGCAGCATCGCCAGCGCGGCCGGGACCATCAGCCCCACGCCCGCGCCCTGGCCCAGCCGAGCCCCGACGAGCACCGGCCACGACGGTGCGACGATCACCGCCGAGGCGCCCAGCACGTACAGGGCCAGCCCCACGGCCAGCACCCCTCGCCGCCCGGCCAGATCGGCCAGCCGCCCGGCGACGGCCAGCAGCGCCGCCGCGGCGACCAGGTTCACGGTGCCCGCCCACGCCACCTCCGCCGGCGGAAGCGCCACCGCCAGCGGATCGAGGTCCAGCACCGGCGCCGCCAGCGTCCCCGCCATCCAGTCGCCCATGACGACGACAGCCACCCCGGCGGCCACCACCCGCAACCCCACACGCCCGCCGGCCCCCCGACCCCCACGCCCCCGCACAGCGTCCACGTCGCCCAGACCCGCACCCGCCCGACGCCGCCTCACGACCCCGTCCGGACGCACGTCAGCGCCACCCGGGTCCGCGTCCGTCCGGCGTCGGTCCGCGCCCGTGCCACCCGGGCTGCCGTCGGTTCCGCGGCGCCACGCGTCTGTGCCGCCCGAGGTCGCGCCCGTGCCACCCGGGTTGCCGTCGGTTCCGCGGCGCCACGCGTCTGTGCCGCCCGAGGTCGTGTCCGTGGTGGCCGTGCCTCGGGAGGGGGTGGGGTTCCAGGCTTGGGGGGTCGTGGGGGCGGGGTGGCTCCTCCGGTCAGGGATGGGGTCGGCTCCGTACGGGCGCGTGGCCGGAAGGGGCGACGGCGGGGCGTCCGCGTCAGGGGCCCACGGGGAGCCGCCCGGCGGCCGGGGACGGCGCGCGGGGGTACCGGCCGGGCCGGGGGCCGGGCCGGGTGGGTGGTGCGCCGGAGGGCGGGTCATCGTGGCGACGGCGCGCAGTCAGGAAGGGGAGGGTTGACGTCCGGCGAGAGGCCGGGCGGCCGGTTGGGCACGCTGGCCGCGACCACGCGCTCCGACAGGCACGTCGTGACTCGGGGCGGACGGGCGCGCGGCGGCACCCGGCCACCGGCGACCGCGGTCGCCACCCGGACGGCCAGCGACAGGTGTTCGGCGCAGCGCCGCCGCACCTTGGTCTCCAGGCCGACCACCTGGGCCAGCCGGAGCCGCAGCGGCTCCAGGGTGGCGGTGCGCTGCAGGCCGTCGAGGTCCTGGAGGCGGTCCGGCCAGCGCAGGTCGTCGCGCAGCCGCGCCTCGACCTCGGCGACGATGTCCCCGGCCTCCTGGCCTTCCTGGCGCAGCCGGGTGGCGATGGTGACCGCCATGAAGACGGTCAGGTCGTAGTCGGCGAGCCGGCCGGCGAGCGCGGCGGCGAGCACCTGGACGCGGTGCGTCAGGCCGTCGGCGCTCCAGCCGAGCACGAGCAGCCGGTCCGCGGCCGGCTCGACGTGCCAGCCCGCGAGGCGCAGCTCACGGGCCATCCGGTGGTACAGGCTCCAACTGTCCTCGTCGCCGTCCATCCAGATCTGGACACCGCCGAAGGGCAGGTCTGACACGTGCACCGGTGTCCCAGTGGGCGCTGATCTCGCGCAGATGCGCTGGATCACCCGCTCCTGCACTGGTGAAACCGGGGTTCTGGTGAACCAGGGACTGACCTGGTGATCGATGGTCACGTCCGGCCACCTCCCTGCCGAGCGACTCCCGAGAGCAGTCCGGCTGTCAGGTAACAGTTTCCACGTGTCGTACGATACTGGCTAGATGCGGGATAGTGTGTCAACTCTCAGTTTTCGTGCAAAGAAGATGCCCCGAGTGCGGGAAGAGTGGCCGGCCCGGTCAGGAAGTCCCGCGGAGGGCTGGGCCTACGCTTGATCGCGTACGACAGGCAGCAGGAGGCATGCGTGGCGAAGTTCGCCGAGCGACTCGACCTGGCGCTGGCAAAGCGTGGTTTCACCGGGGCTCAGGTCGCCGCCGCGCTCACCGAGGCCGGCATCCCCATCACCCGCGCGTACGTCAGCCAGTTGCGCACGGGCAAACAGGCCAACCCCACTCTCCAGGTGCTGCGGGCGCTGGCCGCCTGCCTCCAGGTGAGCGTGGGCTGGCTGGTGGGTGAGGACCATGTCGAGGCCGGCACGGTCGAGGACCTTCAGCTCCGGGCGGCCGGCATCGGCCTGTCCGCGTCCGGGCTCTCCGAGAGCTCGCTGGCGGTGCTGCGCGGGGTGATCGAGCTGGCCCGCAAGGCGGAGGACCTGCCCGCGGACCCGGAGCCCGCCATGGAGATCCCCGAGGCGGCCGCGCCGCTGGACGAGCCCATGCGCCGCGCGCTGGGCGAGCGGCTCCACTCGCTCCGCCTGGCCGCGCAGCTCTCGCCGGAGAAGGTGGAGGCGGTCCTCGGCAAGGGCGCCGTCGCGGTCGAGGCGGTCGAGGCGGGCCGGATAGCCCCCGCCCCCGCCACGGTCGAGCGCCTGCTGACGCTGTACGGCGTGACCGCCATGCCCGCCCGCGAGTACGTCCTCTCCATCGCGCGCGGCGAGCGCGAGCTCGAATGGTACGACTCGAGCACGTTCCCGGTATGGCTGGCCACGACCTGTTCCATCGACAGCCGGGCCTCAGTGATCCGCACCTATCACACCCATTTCGTCCCCCCGCTGCTGCAGACCGAGGACTACGCGCTCGCGGCGATCGCGGCGGCCGACATGGGCTCGTTCCGGCACACCACGGCCGACTCGGCGGTCGACATCCTGGCGGCCCGTCAGCGACTCATCCTGGGGCCGAAGGGTCCTGTCGTATGGGCGGTCATGGACGAGGGCGTGCTCTTCCGTTCGATCACCGAGCCGCCCGTGCTGCTCGATCAGCTCGACCGGTTGATCGATTTCGCCAAGCGCCCCAATATCTCCCTGCACATCGTGCCGATGGAAGATCCGGCGTACGTCCCGCGTACCGGTCCGTTCACTCTCTGGCGCTTCGACGAGGCGTTCGAGCCCGACATCGCGTGCGCGCACGCGCTGGAGGCGGACGAGCTGATCACCGACGCCGTCCAGGTCGAGGCCTACCACCAGGCCTTCACCAAGCTGTCGGTGACCACGACCACCCGCGAAGAGACCCTTGACCTGCTGTGCACACATCGTGAAAGGCTTTCGCGTTCGGTCGGGAATTGATCGTTCTCATACACCCGATAGAACAAGAGGGCATAAATCCCAAAAAATCTCGGCCTGGGTGCTTGGATAAAGGGATTTTTGAATCATTATGAATTTGGGCAACCGAGTGGGGTCAGCAACCGGAACTTTCCCAACAGAAAGTGGCGAGGGGAAAGGGGCGACACCCTATGCGCCAGCGGGCTATCCGAAATCTGGCCAATCTCGACACCACCCATGCACGGGTCACCCGCATACTCGACGCCGCGACAGGAGGAAAGAACAACTTCAGAGCCGACAGGGAGGCGGTCAACCGCTATGACGTGGCCGCCGAGATCACCACTGCTGCCGCACAAGCCATTCTGGGGTATTTAACCAGGGTCGTACGCCACCTGGCGCTGGAGGGCGTCGACCAGTTCCTCATCGTGGGCAGCGGGGTGCCGAGCGGCCTGCCACCGGGCCGCCGGCTGCACGACATCGCACGCGACACGCCGCGCACGGCGTCCGCCCGGGTCGTGTACATCGAGAACGACCCGATGGTGCTCGCCAACGCGCAAGCCACCATCGAGCCGATCACCGATCTCGTGCGGGTGGTCGAGGGCGACATCCCGCAGATCGACGAGATCCTGGAAGACCGTGTCGTGCGCACGTTCGTGGACTGGAACCGGCCGATGGCCTGGGTCGTGGTCTCGGGCCACAACGTGAGCGACGACGAGCAGGCCCGTCACGTCATCAAGCGGTTGCGGGAGAACGCGCCGCGGGGCAGCTATCTGGCCCTGCTGCAGACCACGTTCGACGGCATACCGCGGGAGTTGCTGCCGGCGATCAACGATCTGCTGGCGATGACGCTGCCGGGACACGCGGTTCGTACACGCGCGGAGATGGAGTCCTTGCTGGAAGGGCTGGAACTGCTGGAACCGGGGCTGGTGTGGGTCCCGGAATGGCGGCCGGACGGCGACGACGACGCCTGTGCCGACCAGCCCGGCAGTTCGGGCAACTACGGGGCGGTGGCGCGGCTGCCGTGACCCGCGGGACGACGCCGCCCGGGCCGAGGGCGCCTCCCCCGGCCCGGGGCGGCGACGTCCGCGTGCGGTCACACGGAAGCTCCAGGCGCCCGCTTGTCAGTCCCACCAGAAGGACCACGCGTGCGCGCCGACGAGTTGCCCGGCGTACCCGTGCAGATCGCCCGCCCCCTGCAACACGTTGTCCGGGCAGAACGTCCAGTGCTCGGCGGCCACGTGCAGCGCGTGCTCCAGGTCGGCCGGCGGCGCGGCCACGCTGATCTCCAGCGTGTTGAAGCCGACGCCGACCACCCGCGCCCCGAAGCGGTCCTCCCAGCTGCGCACCACGGCGGCCAGTGGCACCATCCACTCGTTGTGGTGCAGCGCGCCCTGCCAGCCCATGACGGCCAGCGCGTCGGCGCTCCGCTCCGCGGCCACGAGCCCCAGCGGCATGCCCCTGGCCGCCAGCTCGCCCGCGTACCACCCGGCCACCGCGTCCGCCTCGGCGACCGGCCGGCCGGGAGGCGCGAGGCCGGGACAGATCGCCCCGAACGGCTCCAATTCGGCCAGGGCGTCGGCTGGCATCTGCGACACCCATTCCTGCCACACCTCCGCCATGAACCCCTCGGCGGTGAAGTGGTCGATCTGCACCGGATCGTCCGGCACGACCTGCCCCACCGACCACGGCTGCGCCGACTCGTCCAGCATGACCGGCCACAGGCCGCTGCGCGGGTGCTCGGCCAGGAAGCGTCGCCAGTCGTCGCCCGTCACGGGCTCGTCGCTCATCCAGAACGCGGGCCGGACAGGCTCACCCTGGCCGGTGTAGCCCGGGTCGGGCCAGATCACCTCGCCCTCGGGCAGCCCGATCGACAGGCCGCGCCCCCTGCCGCCGTCGGCGAACAGCCGGGACAGCTCGCCCGGCAGCCGATGATCGTTCATGCCCTACCATTCCGAGACGGAATCCTGCCTCCGAGATGGTAGTGCCGCCACTCGCTTCAGGACTTTTGTCCTGGCCAATCCCGTATCCAGGAAGTCCACCGCACCACACGCGCCCCTGGGCCGGAGTCCCGTGATCGACCACGATGGCCCCCGTGACGACCTTCGACGCCATCCTGTGCGACCTCGACGGCGTGCTGCGCCAGTTCGACCACGCGGTCCAGGCCGACATCGAGGCCCGCTACGGCCTTCCGCTCAGAGCCACCGCCTTCGACCCCGCGATCATCACACCGGCGACGCTCGGCCACATCACGACAGCGCAGCGGGGCGACTCGATCATCACCGCGCTGGGCGGAAGCGAGGCCGCGAGGAAGGCGGTCGCGGAGTTCAAGGCCGTCCCGTTCCGGGTGGACGAGGAGGTGCGGGCGCTGCCGGCCGCGACCCGGGGACGGATGCCCCCGGTGCTCGTCACCAACGCCATGGACGACCCTCGCCGCCGTGCTGCCGGCGCCGTGACCCCCGGTTCCCGGCACGGCTCTCGACCGCCGTGCCGGAAAGGGTGCCGGGCCCGTCAGTAGCCCTGGTACGGCGACTTCGACTGGTTGTCGCCGCGGCGCGAGGTGGACGTCGGCGTGGGCGACGGCGCCGCGCCTTTCGTCCCCGCGGGACGGATCACGCCGAGCACGCCGTGCTTGCCGCCGTCCGAGCCGGCCGAGAACCACAGCGTGTTCTCGCCGCCGGTGGCGGCCGTACCGGGCTCCAGGTCCCAGAGGCCGGGCAGGCTGATCGGCCGGTTGTTCGCCGAACGCAGGGCGCCCAGGTGACGGTTGCCGCGGTAGGCGTGGATGGTGCCGTCGCCGAAGTTGCCGACCAGCAGCGCTCCCGCGTACTTGCCCATGCCGCGCGGCGCCTGCGTGACCGCCCACGGGGCGTTCAGGCCGACCCGGGCGATGCGGCCGGTCAGGCGGCCGTCGAGGGTGAAGCGGCTGACCCAGCCCTTGCCGTTGCCGGCGACGGACTTCCCGGTCTGCGCGTCGCGCAGGGCGTAGGCCACGTAGACGCTCCCGTTCACGACGGACACGTTGAACGGGTGGTACTTGTCCGGCAGCGCACGGTCCCTGAACTGCGAGCGCGACAGCCTGACGCGCCGGAAGTCCTCGTCGAAGGCGTGCAGGCGACCGCCCGCGAAGTCGGCGGCCAGCAGGAAGTCGCCGTCGTCCGTCTGGGCCAGGGCCAGGCCCTTGTAGTCGGCGCCGCGGGTGAACGCGCCGATGATCGCGTTCTTCGGGTCGACCTCGGCGTTCCAGCCGGTGATCGCGCCGCTCGGGCTGGAGAAGATGAAGGTGGCGGGCTTGCCCTTGACGGTGAAGCCGTCACCGGCGTTGAACACCTGGCCCGTCGGGGCGCCGCCGGGGATGACGACCTCGGTCTGCTCCTTCTTGCCCTGGCCGGAGTAGACGGTGGCGGAGCCGGTGCCGGCGTTGGAGACCCACAAGGTCTTGCCCATGGCCAGCCCCCACGGGTTGACCAGCTTGGGGTCGGTGACGGCCGCCTTCCCGCGGACATCGGACACCAGGTTGACGACGTCGAACCGGTTCCTCTTCGGGGTGGCCTGAGCGGGGACGGTGAGAGTGGCTGCCGTCGAGACCGCGACAGCGCAGGCCGTGATGATGCGTAACCGCATCCGTGCCTCCTTGTTAGCGCTTGTGACGCGAGATACGCGAGAGCCGGGACCCGGGTTCATTACCGTGTTTCCGCGCTGTCTGAAGGGGAGTGGAGAGAGATGGACGCGTTGGGCATCGACATCGGCGGTTCCGGCATCAAGGGCGCACCCGTGGACGTGCGCGCCGGGGAGCTGAGCGCGGAGCGGCTGCGGGTCGTCACGCCGCGCCCGGCCGAGCCTGGCCCGGTCGCCGACGCGGTGGCGGGGATCGTGCGGCATTTCGGCTGGACGGGCCCGGTCGGCGTGACGTTCCCCGGGGTGGTCGTGGACGGCGTGGTGAGGACCGCGGCCAACATGCACGAGGCGTGGGTGGGGGTGGACGCGGGCGCGCTGTTCGGCGGCGCGACCGTGCTCAACGACGCCGACGCGGCGGGCACGGCCGAGATGACGTACGGCAAGGGGCGGGGGCAGCGCGGCGTGGTGCTCATGCTGACGTTCGGCACCGGGATCGGCAGCGCGCTGTTCGTCGACGGCGTGCTCGTGCCCAACACCGAGCTGGGCCACCTGAAGCTGCACGGGGCCGACGCCGAGCACCGCGCCTCCGACCGGGCCCGCGAGGAGCACGACCTGAGCTGGCCCGACTGGGCGGCGCGGGTCGAGGAGTATCTCAGGCACGTCGAGATGCTGTTCACCCCGTCGCTGATCGTCATCGGCGGCGGCGTGAGCAAGAAGGCCGACAAGTTCCTGCCGCACATCCACCTCGACACGCCCGTGATCCCGGCGGCCCTGCGCAATCAGGCGGGCATCATCGGCGCCGCACGGTCCGCCGTGCACGGGGAGTGACGGCCGGACCACCTGGATCGCCAAAACGTGACCCTTCCTCATGGCAACCGTTCGGCGTTCCGCGGAGTCTCATTGAATGACCGTGGTCGCCCACGATGCAACTCTGGGGAGAGTGGGCCGGTCGCGGGCGATCACGGTCGCCGATTTTGAGATGCGCGCGACGCGCCCGTCGGGCACGATGGGCCGTTGGCTCCCGGCACGCGGAGCCCGAATATCCTGAAAGCAGTATGGGAACTCCTGCGTTGTCCTCTCCACTCACCGAGCTCCACTCCCGCCTGCCCGACCTGATGCCGCGCGACCAGCGGCGGTTGCGGCGCAGGCTCGACGGCGTGCGCCGGGTGCGGTCCCGGGAAGCGCGAGAGAAGATCGCCGCGGAGATCCTCGCCGACGTCGAACGCGCCGAACGCCGCCTGCTGCGCCGCCGCGAGGCCGTCCCGGAGGTCAGCTATCCGGAGGCGCTGCCGGTCTCCCAGCGCAAGGACGACATCCTCGAGGCCATCCGCGACCACCAGGTCGTCATCATCGCCGGTGAGACCGGGTCCGGCAAGACGACCCAGATCCCCAAGATCTGCCTTGAACTGGGCCGGGGCGTACGCGGGCTGATCGGCCACACCCAGCCGCGCCGCATCGCCGCCCGCACCGTCGCCGAGCGCGTCGCCGAGGAGCTCCACACCGAGCTGGGCGAGGTCGTCGGCTACAAGGTCCGGTTCACCGACCAGGCGAGCGACCGCACCCTCGTCAAGCTGATGACCGACGGCATCCTCCTCGCCGAGCTGCAGCACGACCGCATGCTGGAGCAGTACGACACGCTCATCATCGACGAGGCCCACGAGCGCAGCCTCAACATCGACTTCATCCTGGGCTACCTCAAGCAGCTGCTGCCCCAGCGCCCCGACCTCAAGGTCATCATCACCAGCGCCACCATCGACCCCGAGCGGTTCTCCCGCCACTTCGGCGACGCGCCGATCGTCGAGGTGTCCGGCCGCACCTACCCCGTCGAGGTCCGCTACCGCCCCCTCGGCGAGGACGACGACCAGACGCAGGGCATCGTCGAGGCCTGCCGTGAGCTGACCGGCGAGGGGCCCGGCGACATCCTCGTCTTCCTCAGCGGCGAGAGAGAGATCCGCGACGCCGCCGACGCGCTGGCCAAGGCCGACTTCCGCAACACCGAGATCCTGCCGCTCTACGCCCGGCTGAGCGCCGCCGAGCAGCACCGCGTCTTCCAGCGCCACACCGGCCGCCGCGTCGTGCTGGCCACCAACGTGGCCGAGACGTCCCTGACCGTGCCCGGCATCAAGTACGTCGTCGACCCCGGCTACGCCCGCGTCTCCCGCTACAGCCACCGCACCAAGGTGCAGCGCCTGCCCATCGAGGCGATCTCCCGGGCCAGCGCCGACCAGCGCAAGGGCCGCTGCGGGCGCACCTCCGACGGCGTCTGCATCCGCCTGTACGAGGAGGAGGACTTCGAGGCCAGGCCGGAGTTCACCGACCCGGAGATCCTGCGCACCAACCTCGCGTCCGTCATCCTCCAGATGACCTCGATCGGGCTGGGCGACATCGAGGCGTTCCCGTTCGTCGAGCCGCCCGACCGCCGCCAGGTCAAGGACGGCGTCAGCCTGCTGCACGAGCTGGGCGCGTTCGACGCGCACGGCAAGCTCACCCCGATCGGCCGCAAGCTCGCCACCCTGCCCGTCGACCCCCGGCTGGGCCGCATGGTGCTGGAGGCGGAGAAGAACGGCTGCGTGCGCGAGGTCATGGTGATCGCCGCCGCGCTGTCCATCCAGGACCCGCGCGAGCGCCCCGCCGACAAGCAGCAGCAGGCCGACGAGAAGCACCGCCGCTTCGCCGACCCCGAGTCCGACTTCCTCACCTACCTCAACCTGTGGAACTACCTGCGCGACAACCAGCAGGAGCTCTCCTCCAGCGCCTTCCGCCGCCTGTGCAAGGCCGAGTTCCTCAACTACCTGCGGGTACGCGAGTGGCAGGACATCTACAGCCAGATCCGCCAGTCGCTCGGCGTGCACCCCAACAGCCACCCGGCTGATCCGGAGCTGGTCCACAAGTCGCTGCTGGTCGGCCTCCTGTCGCACGTCGGCGTCAAGGAGGTGATGGACCGCCAGCGCGCCTCCGACGGCCGCCGGCCCATCCAGGAGTACCTCGGCGCGCGCAACGCCCGCTTCGCCGTCTTCCCCGGCTCCGCGCTGGCCAAGAAGCAGCCGCAGTGGCTGATGTCCGCCGAGCTCGTCGAGACCTCCCGGCTGTGGGCGCGGGTCAACGCCAAGATCGAGCCCGACTGGGTGGAGCCGCTCGCGCAGCACCTCGTCAAACGGAGCTACTCCGAGCCCCACTGGGAGAAGAACCAGGGCGCGGTGATCGCGTACGAGAAGGTCACGCTGTACGGGGTGCCGCTGGTCGTCGGGCGCAAGGTCAACTACGGCCGGATCGATCCCGAGCTGTCCCGCGAGCTGTTCATCCGCCACGCCCTCGTCGAGGGCGACTGGGACAGCCATCACAAGTTCCTCAAGGACAACCGGCGGCTGCTCGACGAGGTCGAGGAGCTGGAGAACCGCGCCCGCCGCCGCGACATCCTCGTCGACGACGAGGCCCTGTTCGACTTCTACGACCAGCGGCTGCCCGCCGACGTGGTGTCCGCCCGCCACTTCGACTCCTGGTGGAAGAAAGCCAGGGCCGAGCAGCCCGACCTGCTCACGTACTCGCCCGACATGCTGGTCAACGAGGGCGCCGACGTCAGCGCCCGCGACTACCCCGACACCTGGCGGCAGATCGGTCAGCGGATGAAGCTGACCTACCAGTTCGAGCCCGGCGCCGACGCCGACGGCGTCACCGTGCACGTGCCCCTCCACCTGCTCAACCAGGTCACCTCCGACGGCTTCGACTGGCAGATCCCCGGCCTGCGCGAGGACCTCGTCACCGCGCTGATCAGGTCGCTGCCCAAACAGCTGCGCCGCAACTTCGTGCCCGCCCCCAACTTCGCCAAGCAGGTGCTGGCCAACGCCCGGCCCGGGGCCGAGCCGCTGCTGGAGGCCGTCGAACGGGAGCTGCTGCGGCTCACCGGGGTGCGCGTGCCGCGCGACGCCTGGCAGCTCGACCAGGTCCCCGACCACCTGCGCATCACGTACCGGGTGATCGACGAGCGCAAGCGCACCCTCGCCGAGGACAAGGACCTCGCCGCGCTCAAGCGCCGCCTCGCCCCGCGCCTGCGCAAGACCCTCTCCGAGGCGGGCGACGACCTGGAGCGCACCGGGTTGCGCACCTGGAGCTTCGGCCCGCTGCCCAAGGTGTTCGAGCAGGGCCGGATGAAGGGCTACCCGGCGCTGGTCGACGCCGGCGACTCGGTGTCCGTCAAGATCTTCGAGACGGAGGCGGAGCAGCGCCGCTCCCACTGGGCCGGCACCCGCCGCCTGCTCCTGCTGAACGTCGCCAACCCCGCCAAGCCGCTGCTGTCGACCCTGTCCAACCAGGCCAAGCTGGCCCTGTCACGCAGCCCGCACGGCGGCGCCGTCGCCCTCTTCGACGACGTGGTCGACGCCGCGGCCGACCAGCTCATGCGCGACCTCGGCGGCCCCGCCTGGGACCCGGCCGGCTTCGACCGCCTCCACCAGCACGTCCGCGCCGAGCTGTACGACACGGCGGCCGGCATCCTGGGCCGGGTGGAGCAGATCCTGACCGTCTGGCACGCCGCCGGTGTGCAGCTCGACGCGCTGCGGCCGAGCGCCGCCACCGACGACGTCCGCGAGCAGCTCGGCCGGCTGGTCTACCCCGGCTTCGTCACCGCGACGGGCCACGCCCGCCTGCCCGACCTGCTGCGCTACCTCCGTGCCGTCGACCGCAGGCTCACCAAACTGCCTGAGGACCCGTGGCGCGACGAGGAGTGGATGGACCGCGTCCACAAGGTCGAGGACGACTACCACGACCTCCTCGACCGCCTCCCCCCGGCCCGGCGCACCGACCCGGACGTGACGGAGATCCGCTGGATGATCGAGGAACTCCGGGTCAGCTTCTTCGCCCAGACCCTCGGCACGCCGACCCCGGTCTCGGAGAAGCGCATCGCCAAGGCGATGGACAAACTCAGGCCTTGAAGATGGACGTGTCCAGCTCGAACGCGACCGGCGCGGGCAGTGTGATCGGGGAGCCCATGGTCACCCTGGTGGTCGTGGCGTAGGCGCCGTCGGCGGGCCTGCTGAACACGGTCACGCCCGGCTCGTCGCCGATGGGGTCGATGAGCAGGTAGACCGGGACGCGGCCGGTGGCGTAGACCCGGGGCTTCTCGTGACGGTCGAGGTGGGCGCTGCCCGGCGAGACCACCTCGACCACCATGAGGACTCCGGAGGAGAGCAGCTCCGACTGGCCCCAACGGGGACAGTCGGGGGCCGCGAGCGTGTAGTCAGGAGCGCAGGAGTCTCGTGGGCCTTCGATGCAGACGTTCACGCTGCCGACGGATCCCCGCCACCCGTGCTCTCTCCGGAGGGGGAGGAGGGCGTCGTGCAGGTCGGCCGCGATCCAACCGTGTTCGGGGCTGCCCATGGGACTCACGATCATTTTCCCTTCGACTACCTCTGCCCGTAGACCGGGGAGGGGGGGTAGGGCATCGAAGAGCTCCCTGGCGGTCTGGGGCGCGTCGTGGCCGGCGACAGGCTCCCGCTCGCGGATGGTCATGGTCGCCATGAACATGTCCCTTCGTGCTCGATTCGCCACGCTCAGTATTCCACGGATTCGAGGCATGTGCCGGAACTCGTACAGTGGAGGAAATCTTCAGGTGGACGGATGGGTTTGATGATCAAGGCTGTGGTGCTGGACGTCGGCGAGACCGTGATCGACGAGACGCGGATCTGGTCGCGGTGGGCCGATCGGCTCGGGGTGCCGAGGTTCGTGCTGATGGGCGTGCTCGGCGGGATGGCGGCGCTGGACCGGTCCTACAGCGAGGGGTTCGAGCTGGTGCGGCCCGGGTTCGACGTCGAGGCGGAGATGGCGGCCTGGGAGCGGGACGAGCCTGACAGCCTGCGCAACCACTTCGACGCCGACGACCTCTACCCCGACGTGCGGGAGGCGCTCGGCGGGCTGCGGGAGGCGGGCTACGCGGTGATCCTGGCGGGCAACCAGCCGGAGCGGGCCCGCGACGCGCTGCTGGCGATGGACCTGCCGGTCGACTCCGTGTACACGTCCGACGGGTGGGGGGTGGCCAAGCCGGATCCCGCGTTCTTCGCCAAGGTGGCGGCGGTGGCGGGCCGCGAGCCGGGCGAGATCCTGTACGTGGGGGACCGGTTCGACAACGACGTGATCCCGGCCGCCGCGGCCGGGATGCGGACCGCGCTGCTGCGCCGCGGCCCGTGGGGCTACCTGCACGCGGCCCGGCCGGAAGCGCGCGAGGTCGCCGACGTGATCGCCGACGACCTGCACGCGCTGCTCCCGGCCCTGCGCCGCCTGAGCTGACGCCCCCGCCCGGCGACGGCGCGGCCGGGCCGCGCGGGCCGCACGCCCGTGCGGCCCGGTCCCGCCGGCTGGGGGGCCGTGGGGCGCGGGCCGCGGTGGCGGGGTTCACGCGTTCTTGCGTACGGCTTCCTTGAGTTCTTCCTTGTCCATCTGGGAACGGCCGGGGATGTCCGCCTCCTGGGCCTGCTCGTACAGTTCCGCCTTGGTGACATCGCCGCCGTCCTGGACGGACATCAGCGCCTGGAGCTCCTCGTCGCGGCGCTGCTGGAACGCCTTGCCCAGCTCCTGGAGCCGCTTGTCGCCGGCCTGCTGCGCCAGCTGCGGCAGCAGGTCGCTCTCTTCCTCCTCGACGTGGTGGTTGACCGACTCGACGAGCTTCTCCAGCGTCTGCCGGAACTCCAGGGTGCCGGGCGTCGCCCGGACCAGCTCGTCGAGGAGGACCTCGGCCTCCTTGTGCTCCTCCAGGCCGTGGTGCGCGTCGAGGTCCGGGTAGACCCGGTCCTCCTCGGCGCGGGCGTGCGCGGTGAGCAGGGCGTGCAGCTCGGCCACGGTGGCCTTCGCGTCGCCCTCCTCCTTCTTGAGCCGCTCGAAGAGCGCCTCGACCTTGCGGTGGTCATTCGTGATCAGAGTGATGACGTCGGTTGCCATGGCCACCGTGGCTACCCCGCTCGTCACCGCCCAATCGCGGCGCCGGTGAGCGCGCGCGGGTCCGCGGCCCCGGCCAGCATCCCGTCCGCCAGCACCTCGATGAGGTGGGCGTGCCCGAACGCGCCACCGGGCACCGGCGACACGCGATGGCCGAGCGCGGCCAGCCCGTCCTGCCAGCCGGTGCCGTCCTCCAGCTCGACCACCGGCGCTCCGGCGCCGTGCCAGGTGTCGAAGCCGGAGCCGCTGCCGAACCGCCAGCGCGGCGCCGCGATCGCCTCTCCCGGGGTCTGCCCGTACCGCAGCAGCCTGGTGATCACCTGGAGCAGGATCTGCGGCTGCGCGTCACCGCCCATCGTGCCGGCCACCGCGCGGAGCGAGCCGTCGGGACGGGTGACGAGCGCGGGCGTGAGCGTGTGCGGAGGCCGCCTGCCGGGGCCGTACTCGGCGGGGTGACCCGGTTCCAGCGAGAAGCCGATGCCGCGGTTGTGCAGGTTGATGCCGGTACGAGGCTCGAACAGGAAGCTTCCGAAACCGGAGGCGTTCGACTGGATGAGGGAGACGCCGAGCCCGTCGCCGTCCACCGCGCAGAGATACGTGGTGTCGCCCTCCGCGGCGGGCACCGGGAGATCCCCTCGTCCGACCAGCGCCCGGCGGCGCTCGATCTCGGCGGGGGACAGCAGGCCGGTGGCGTGCTCGTGCAGCAGGGCGACCCGGTCGTGGGCGGCGGCGCGGGCGGACTCGGCCAGCGCGTGCGCCCAGGCGGCGTGGGTGGTGGCGGGCGGCAGGTCCAGCCCGTCCAGGATGCCCAGCGAGAGCAGCAGCAGGTAGCCCTGGGAGTTGGGCGGGGCCGACCACACGTCGTGGCCGAACGCCCGCACCCGCGGCGGCTCCGCCCAGTCGGCGTTCACCCGTTCCAGATCGGCCCGCGTGTACTCGCCGGCCCCCAGCTCCAGCAGGCCCTCGCCGAACTCCCCCAGGTAGAACCCGGCGCGTCCGCCGTCGGCCACGGCCTCCAGCGCGCGGGCCACGCCGGGCCTGCGGACCCGGTCACCGGCGGCCCGGATCCCGGCGAAGTCGGCGGCGCCGGGGCGGCCGGCGATCTCGCGGGACATCGGCGCCAGCAGCGGCGAGGCCGGGAACCCGTCGCGGGCCAGCCGGACGGCTGGGGCGAACAGCTCGGCCAGCGGGAGCCTGCCGTACCGGGCGTGCAGCGCGAGCCAGCCGTCCACGCACCCCGGCACCGGCACGGACCTGACGTCCAGCCGGTGCGGCATCCCCCGATGCCCCTCACCGCGCAACCGCCCGGCATCCGCCCCCGACCCCGCCCGCCCGGAAGCGTTGAGCGCATGAACCGGCCCCTCGCCCGCGGATCCAACGCCTCCCGACCCCCCGGCCGCGGATCCAACGCCTCTCGGCCCGTCGCCTGGGGGCCGCCCGCCCGCCGGTCCAGTCCCCATCGGTCTCCCGTCTCCCGCCCCCGCGTCTCCCTGGGTGGCGCGGGCCGCGGGCGGGTGGTCTGTCCGGGGGGAGCCGTCGTGGACGAGGGCGAAGAGGTCGCCGCCGAGGCCGCACATGTGCGGGGAGGTGACGGCGAGCACGGCGTTGGCGGCGATGGCGGCGTCGGCCGCGGACCCGCCGCGGTCGAGGGCCGACACTCCGGCGGCGGACGCGAGATGGTCGATGGTGCACACCATCCCGGAAGGGGCGTATCGGGTGTTTCGCACCGTCCGAGACTAGGCGTTCTCCAGGGCCACGCGCGCGGGCGCCGGGCGCGGGGCGGTCTTCCTGAGCTTCGCCAGCGCGGCCGCCGCCAGCAGCGTCGCCGCGACGCAGGAGACGCCGCCCACCTGCAGCGCCACCCCGGGGCCGAAGGCGTCGCTCAGCCATCCCAGCGCAGGTCCGCCCAGCGCCCCCGAGGCGGCGCCGGCCATGCCCACGGCGGCCAGCACCCGCCCGCGCATGGCGTCCGGGCTGTCGAGCTGCGCCCGCGCCGAGACCGTGGTGTCCACCAGGATGGCCCCGGCCGCGATCGGCAGCATCGCGGCGGCGAAGGCGGCCAGCGACGGCATCAGCCCGCTGAGCGCCTGGAGCACGCTGATGAGGAAGGCCGAGATCAGCAGCAGCCGGATCGTCAGCTGCGGCCGCGAGGCGGTGACGAACCCGCCCACGACGGTCCCGACGGCGAACACCGTGGACAGCAGCGCGTACCCGCCCGCCCCCGCCGCCAGCGGGCCCGCGCTCATCGCGGCCATGGTCACCTGGTAGTTGCGCCCCAGGCTGCCCAGCACGACCGACAGCGCGAGCAGGATGAGCAACCACGGGGTACGCGCCACGTACCGCAGCCCCGCGAGCACGGCGCCCGGCCGGCGCTCCTCGCCTGCGAGCTCGTGGAACTCCGACGACCGCATGCACGCCACGGCGGCGATCACCGCGGCGAACGTGAGCGCGTTGGCCAGGAACAGCCCGGTGTTGCCGGTGAGGGGCAACATCATCCCGGCCAGCGACATGCCCAGGATGCGCCCCGCCGAGTTCACGATCGAGCCGAGCGCCATCGCGTTCGGCAGGTCGGCAGGGGGGACCACCTCCGCGCCGAACCGCCCGAGCGCCGGTCCGCCCAGGGCCGAGACGACGCCGCCGGCCAGGGCAACCGCGTAGATCGGCAGCGGCGGCTGCGTGCCGCTGAGGGCGATCGCGGCCAGCACGAGCGCCAGCGCGGCCTGCGCGATCTGGGCGGCGACGACGACCGGGCGGGTCGGCAGCCGGTCCGCCAGCGCGCCGCCCCACATCCCGAGCAGGAGCGTGGGCAGCGCCTGCATGACCAGGCTGAGGCCGACGCTGGTGGCCGAGCCGGTGAGGGTGAGGATGAGCCAGTTGACGCCGAGGACCTGCATCCAGGTGCCGGTGACGGAGACGAGGTCCGCCGCTGCCCAGAGCCGGTAGTTGTGGTGACGCAGGGCGCGGAACGTGGACGAGCTGATGAACAAGACTTTTCCCGGACTTGAAGGTGCGGCCGAGAAGAGAACACACCTGGACCGGAACCGGATTTCCGGACCACCCTAAATGTGGGTCATATCACCAGGCGAGGAGGTTTAGGAGCGTCCGCCATGGCGGTGAGCCCGTCCGCATCGGTGATCAGCAGCCGCGGCGCGTCCGGCCGCACCAGCCCGCGCCGCCGCAGCCCGTCGAGCGCCTTCAGCACCGTGTCCGGATCGTCCCCGACGAGGACGGCCAGTTCGTCAGGGCTGAGCGGGATGCCGACGTCCAGCCCGCCGGGCGCGGTCCAGCCGTGCCGCCCGGCCAGCGTCAGCAGCAGCCGCGCCACGCTCGCCCCGGGGTCGTAGCCCGCCAGGTCCAGCCTCGCCGCCTCCGCCCAGCGCAGCCGGTCCACCACGAACCGGGTCATGGCCAGGCCCGCCGGAGGGCACCCCCGGACGAAGTCCAGGAACTCCGGCCCGCCGATCACCGAGGCCCGGCACTCCCCGCAGGCGGTCACCGTGGCGGTGTGCAGGCTGTGGGACAGCGGCACCATGTCGCCGATCACGTCGCCCGCGACCCGTACCGCCAGCAGGGCATCGTGGCCCTCGCCCGGAGCGGTGACCTTCACGATCCCGTCGAGCAGCACGAAAATCGGCTTTCGTGCGTCGCCCTGCCGCATCAGCACCCGCTGGGCCGGGAACCGTTCCTCGGCGCCGAGCCGGAGCAACCGCCTGCGTTCCGGATAGGGCAGGTAGTGGAGAAAAGTGCCAGCGGGAAAGATGTGCAGACCAGCCATGTCCGCCTCCGGGCTCCCTCGCCTACCAGCGAGCATGGCATCGCAACCAAGATCAGACCAGCTCGTGCGGCTGATCCCGGCTTACCAGAGCGGCATAGTGGCCCTCCGCCGCCAGGAGGGACGCGTGGGTGCCGCGTTCGACGACGCGGCCGTGGTCCAGGACGACGATCTCGTCCGCGTCGCGGACCGTGGACAGGCGGTGCGCGATGGTGATCGTGGTGCGGCCCCGGACGAGCGAGTCCAGGGCCTCCTGGACGGCCCTCTCCGTCTGGGTGTCGAGGGCGCTGGTGGCCTCGTCCAGGATGAGCACCGGCGGGTCGCGCAGCAGCGTGCGGGCGATGGCCAGGCGCTGCTTCTCGCCGCCGGAGAACCGGTAGCCGCGCTCGCCGACCAGCGTGTCGTAACCGTCGGGCAGGCCGGCGATGTGGTCGTGGATGCGGGCCGCCCGTGCCGCCGCCTCCAGCTCCTCGTCGGTGGCGTCCGGCTTGGCGAAGCGCAGGTTGTCGGCGATGGAGGCGTGGAACAGGTAGGTCTCCTGCGAGACCACGCCGACCGTCTCGGCCAGCGACTCGAAGGTCAGCTCGCGCACGTCGACCCCGTCGATCGTGACCCGGCCGCCGGTGACGTCGTAGAGCCGCGGCGGGAGGTAGCTGAGCGTGGTCTTTCCCGAGCCGGTCTCGCCGACCACGGCCAGGTGGCCGCCCGCCGGGATCGTGATGTCCACGCCCGACAGCGTCGGCGTCTCGCCGTACGAGAAGCCGACGTTCTCGAAGCGGACCTCGCCGCGCGCGTCCTCCAGGACGCGGCTGCCGGGGCGGAGGTCGACCGGCAGGTCCAGATACTCGAAGATGCGCCCGAACAGCGCGAGCGAGCTCTGCACCTCCACGCCCAGCCGCAGCAGCGCGACCGAGGGCCTGAACAGGGTGGTCTGCAGCGTGGTAAAGGCCACCAGCGTGCCCACCGAGATCGCGCCGGTGTGGCCGACGGCCCAGTAGACCAGCGCGGGCATGGCCGCCATGATGATCTGGATGGACGACTGCCGCCAGCGGCCCGCCATGCTCGCCCGTACCTCCAGCTCGGCGAGCTCGTCCGAGTCGCCGGCGAACCGGCGCGTCAGCTCGGCCGAGCGGCCCATGGTGCGGCCGAGCAGGATGCCGCTGATCGACAGCGACTCCTGCACCATGGCCGAGACGGCGGCCAGCTTGCGCTGACGCTCGTTGGTGATGCGCCTGCGCTCCTTGCCGACCTTGCGGCTGATCCACACGAACACCGGGAGCAGCAGCAGCGACAGCACGGTGAGCCGCCAGTCGAGCACCAGCATGGCCACCACCGTGGCCAGGACCGTGGTCAGGTTCGAGACGAGGGACGCGGCGGTCGAGGTGACCACCGCCTGCATGCCGCCGATGTCGTTGGCGATGCGCGACTGGATCTCGCCGGTCCTGGTCCGCGTGAAGAACGCCAGCGACATGCGCTGCAGGTGGGCGTAGACGGCGGTGCGCAGGTCGTGCATGACCCGCTGGCCGACGGTGGTGGACACCAGGGTCTGCAGCACGTCGAAGACGCTGGTGGTGACGGCGACGGCGATCATGCCCAGCGCGAGCAGCGCCAGCAGCCCGGAGTCCCGGGCGGGGATGGCCACGTCCAGCACCTCGCGCAGGAGGAACGGCGAGGCGAGCGAGACCAGCGACGACAGCAGGATGAGCGCGCCCACCCCGGCCAGGCGGCCGCGGTAGGGGCGGAAGAGAGCGAGGATGCGCCGCATCGGCGCGCGTGGTTCATCGGGCAAATCAACACCTCTTTCTGATATAACCTCAAACAGAGGTTACCTCACATCGGAGACAGGAATGGATGACGCGGAGCTGGCCGAGCTGCTCCACCTCGTCACCCGCCGGCTGCGCCACGGCTACGCGCGCCGGCTGGAGCCGCTCGGGCTCAACCCCGGGCAGGCGCGGGCGCTGCGCGCGCTGGCCGTCGAGGGGGAGCCGCTGCGCATGGTGCGGCTGGCCGAGCGGCTGCGCATCGTGCCCCGCTCGGTCACGCCGGTGGTCGACGCGCTGGAGGCGGCCGGGCTGGTGCGCCGTGAGGTCGATCCGGCCAACCGCCGCTCGACCCTGGTACGGCTGACGGACGCAGGCGGCGAGACCCTGGAACGGGCGCGCGAGGCGCGGCGCCAGGCGGCGCAGGAGCTGTTCGCGGTGCTCTCACCCGGACAGCGCGACCGGCTGGAGGGCCTGCTGCGCACGGTGGCCAGCCAGTTCGACGACTGACCGGGGCGTGTCAGGTGAGGTGCACGCGCCCGTCGACGACCGTGGCCAGGCAGGCGGGCCCGCGCAGCAGGGCGGAGTACGGGTAGCGCCCCCGGGAGTCGAACACCGCGAAGCACGCCCGGCCGCCGGGGCGCAGGGCGCCGAGGCCGCCAGGACCGTCCGCCATGCCGAGGGCCCTGGCGCCGCCGAGCGTGGCGGCCTCCACCAGGGTGCGGTCCAGCCCGCGCGGGCGCGCCCCCAGCTCCCGCACCCGCGCCCGGACGGCCGCCGCGAACGCCAGCACGTCACCGGGCGCCTGCGGGGAGTCCGTGATCGATGCCGTGCCGAGGGCGAGCTGGTTGCCCTCCTCCACCAGCACCGGCCACTCGCCGGCGCCCGGCCCCGGGCGGAGCGCGACCGTCGTGCCGCGCAGCCTGAGCAGCTTGCGCTCGCCCGGGTCCAGCGGCCGGGCGCACACCGCGTGGCAGTGCCGCCCGAGCACGCCCGACTCGTCCAGCTCGGCGGGGGAGTAGCGGTCCAGGTCGACCAGCAGCCGCAGCGCGAACGTCCTGGCCAGCAGTGCCACGTCCTCCAGCACGTGCGGGTCGCGGGTGTGGGCGGCGACGCCGACCGGCCGGTCCGCCTCGTGCAGGGCCGTGATCAGCGCGTCGCGCAGGGACTCCTCCCAGTCGGGCTCCGACTCGCACGTCACGCGCACGTACGAGACCTCGGTCGCGGGCCCGTGTGCCGTCGTCCCCGGCGTGGCGGGGTCGCCGAGCTCGACCGCCCTGGCCACCACGCCAGGACCCGGCGCGCCGCCCGCGGCGTAGGCGTCCACCAGGCCGGCGACGATCGTCCCGCGCCAGCGGTGCTCCTCGGTGACGCGGTAGCGGCTCAGCAGTTCGTTCCGCGGCCCGGCGCGCAGCACCCGGCCGCCGCGGATCGCGACGGCGCCGTCGCGGATCGGCTCGGTGACGATGGGCAGCACCAGCGGCGCGGAGTGGAGGATGACGGGCGCGGGCGCGCGGGCGCTCAGAACCGGTCCGGCGCGCTTCGCGACACCCATGGAGACTCCCGTGACAAATATCCCCTTTATGACATTAAACGTGAGTATGGGGATACGCCGCAATCATCCGATCGGGTCGCGTGGCCGGTAGCGGCCCGACAGTCTGGCCAGCTTGAGGCTCAGATGGAGGGCCAGCCGCTCGCCGCCGTCCTTCAGATCGGTACGGGCCAGCTCCTCCACCCGCTGCAGCCGGTAGTACAGCGAGGTCCGGTGCAGCCGCAGCGCCCGTGAGGTGGCGACGGCGCTGCCCGCCAGGTCCAGATAGGTCTCCAGCGTCTCCAGCAGCGTCTGGTGCTGCGCGTCGCCCAGCAGCGGCTCCAGCCCGGGATGCAGCTCGGAGTCGGGCAGCCGGGTGAGCATCCGGTAGACGCCCAGCCGCTCCCACAGCGCCGAGCGGCCCAGCCCCGGCACCCGCGCGGCCACGTCCGCGGCGTGCCGCGCCTCGGCGTAGGACCCGGCCGCCTCGGCCAGCACGGGCCGCGGGCGGCCGATGCCGACCACGATCGGCACCGACATGGCCGCGTGCACCTCGTCGGCGGCGATCGGCGGGCCGGCCACCAGCAGCGCCGCGTGGTCGTAGCGGACCAGGTGGAGCGGATGGTGCCCGCTCAGCCGTCGCCGCAGCGCCAGCAGCCCCTGCTCCAGCGCCAGCCGCAGCGCGTCGTCCGGCTCGCCCGCGGGCGGTCTGGCCACCAGCACCGTCACCGGCTGCGCCTGCGGGAACGCGCCCGCCTCGATGAGCTGGAGCGCCGCCTCCCGCTCGCCCATGAGCAGCCCGGTGACCGCCTCCAGCTCCCGGTGCGAGGCCAGCCCGGTGGCCAGGCTCTCGTGGAACAGCGCCAGGGCCACCCCGGGGACGGCGGCCGCCGCCTCGGCGATCTGGGCCCCGGACATGGCCGGCGCCGCGTCGATGAACCACAGGAACCCCAGCAGCGCCGCCTCGTGCCGGACCGGCACGCACACCCGGGGCAGCAGCCCGAGGTGCGGCGCGCCCGGCGTGCGCAACGGGCCCTGCGCGTCGTGCACCCCGGCGGCGCGCAGCCACTGCCGCACCCCTGCGGTGGTGTGACGGCGCAGGATGGAGTCGCGGCGGATGTCGTCCATGGGGCCGTTCTGCTCGCTGTAGGCGACCACCCGCTGGAGGCGGTCCTCCAGCAGCAGCGGGCGGCCGAGCCGCGCCGCGAGTTCGTCGACGATCCGCTGAAGATCCGCCACCGGCGCCCCTTGATCAGGACTTTTCATCACTTGTTGGAAGCGCTCCTACAGGTCTTCCCTACAACTGAACGGTGATCTCGGTCAATATGCTCTATACCGTCGAGCCGTGATAGCCCCGAAGAAGCTGCTGGGAGGTTTGCTGTCGGCCATCGTGCTGATCCCGGTGAGCCTGATGGCGACTCCCGCTTCCGCAGCACCCCCCGCAGAAGACCCCGAGCACCCCTGGCGGCTCGACCACTGGCCGCAGACCCAGCCCTGGCAGCGTGACGAGCCCGCGGAGAACCCGAGCGCCCAGCGTGGCCGCCCGTCGACCGGCATCACCCCGATCGACCCGCAGAACTGGGAGAACCCGGACCACATGACGTGGGCCGACTACAAGAAGGTGCCCGGCACCAACTGGAGCGACCCGGCCGCCAAGGGCTCGGTGCGCACCTTCAAGGGCGCGCTGGTGCTGCTGGACTACCCGAACCAGGAGTTCGTGGTCACCCGGCCGAAGGGCTCGACGATCTTCGGCAACCCCAGCGCCGAGGCCCACGACGTGCCGCGCGACCAGGTCGCCCGGTTCTACCAGGACTTCCTCAACACCCCGAACGCACTCAACCGGGGCCACACCATCCACGAGTACTGGATGGAGGACTCCGGCGGGCGCTACGGGGTCGAGCTGACCGGGTTCGGCCCGTACACGATGCCCGGCAAGGACCACGAGTACGCGATGGAGTTCCAGGGCGGCACCGCCTGCCCGGCGGGCGACACCTGCAACCGCAACCTGCGCGCCGACGGCAACGCCGCCTGGCTGGCCGACGTCGGCCAGGAGGTCGCCGACCAGTTCGACTTCGTCTTCTACCTCAGCGCCGGCCAGGACGAGTCGTCCACCTGGCAGGAGTTCGGCATGATGAAGTTCCCCGCCAAGGAGGACGTGCCGGACGAGTGGGGCCCGGAGAACGACCCGAGCCTGCCCAACTGGTCCAGGACCCGCTACGTCGAGTGGACATCCTGGCAGGCCGGCTCCACGTTCTGGCCCAACGCCCGGTTCGGCATCGACTCGGTGCAGGCCGAGAGCTCCGGCATGGCGGTCTACGCCCACGAGCTGAGCCACATCATGGGCATCGCCGACAACTACAACAACCCGTACGGGGTGCCGCCGCGCCGCGCCTACACCGGCATCTGGGAGATGCTCAGCCGCGGCAGCTTCAACGGGCCCGGCGGCCCGCACTCCCGCTGGCTGATCCCGCCCACCTCGGGTGCGTCCATGGGCGCCCAGCACATGCTCCGCAACAAGATCAAGCTGGAGATGGTGGACGAGCGGAACGTGCTGCGCCTGTCGCGCGAGGCGCTGGACGAGTCCGGCCTGGTCACCGCCAGGGTGACGGCCCGCGCCGTGCAGCCCGGCGACAAGGGGCTGTCCGGCGTCAACATCTCCTTCGACACCGGTGACAAGAGCCCCGCCTGCGACCCGAACACCGATCCCATGTGCGACGGCGGCGGCTACGACAACTACACCGTCGAGGTCGTCGACCGGATGGGCACCGACTCGTTCACCCCGGACTCCGGCGTGCTCCTGGCCAAGACCAAGAACGCCGACCGGGCCCCGTTCGAGTGGGTCGTCGACGCCAACCCGCAGGACATCGGCATGACCGACTACGTGCTGCCCGACGGCACCCAGGTGCCGATCACGATCGGCGACTACCGCCAGCTCTCGGACGCGCTCTTCCACGCCGGCACCGACTCCGGCAGTGAGTACGAGTACGTCGACGAGGCCAACCGGCTGCACTTCTACGTCACCGACGTGCACCGCGACCGCAAGGGCATCCTGTCCTACACCGTGGCGATCCGCTCCCTCGACGGCGCGGGCCCGCAGCGGCGCGGCGTGCGGCTGCTCCCCGCCGCCGGCATCCCGTCCGGCAAGAACCGCTCCACCTGCACGTTCCCGCTGTTCAACACCGGGAAGTCCGCGCCGGCCCAGGGGCAGCACCCCGAGGACGTCAGCGGCTACCTGAAGTCCGACGTCTACCGCCTCACCGCGGAGGTGTCCGGCCGGGGCTGGACCGCGCAGGTGCCCAACGCGCTCGCGGCCGTCGAGTCCGGCAAGCACGCGACCGTGACCGTCAACGCCCTCCGGGACACCGGCGGCGCCAGGCTGGCCAAGGTCAAGCTCACCGCCACCTCGGAGAGCGACCCGGCCAAGTCGGCCACCGCCACCTGTCTCGTGGCGGGTCTCTAGAGGAACGACGGGGCACGGCTGGCGCGAGCCGTGCCCCATCGGATTCAATCCGATCATGACAGGTGATCTGCCCGACCACCCCCGGCCCCGGGGCGCGAAGAGGATCGGGCTGGCCGCGCCGGTCGCCGCCGGCCTCGCCGCCGCCGCGGCCAGCATCCTCGCGGCGGCCCTGGAATGGGAGATCCCGCCCGCCGCCAAGGTGGGCGTCACGGCGGCGGCGGCCCTCCTCGTCGGCGTGGCCACCTGGGCCACCACCGAGTCCAGGCCCCGCCGCGTCAGAGCGGTCGAGCCGGCCTCCCGGGCGCCCGAGCAGTGGCCGCCCGTGCCCGAGCACTTCACCGGCCGCGCCGACGCGCTGGCCGAGCTGCGCGAGGTGTTCGCCGCACGCAAGCACGCCCCGGCCGGCTCGCCCGCGCTGGTGGTCTCCGTGTACGGGCGGGGCGGCGTCGGCAAGTCGGCCCTCATCACCCGGTTCGGCCAGGAGGTCGCCGGCCGGTTCCCCGACGGCCGGCTCTACGCCGACCTGCGCGGCGGCGTCGACGCCCCGGTACGGCCCGAGGAGGTGCTGATCGGGTTCCTGCGCGCGCTCGGCGTCCGGCTGACCACCGACCCCGGCGGCCTGGAGGACCTGCGCAAGCTCTGGCTGACCTGGACCAAGGGCCGCAGCATCCTCATCGGCCTGGACAACGCCCACAGCGCCGACCAGGTCAAGGCGCTGATCCCGGCCGAACGCGGCTGCGCCGTGCTGGTCACCTCCCGCCAGCCGCTGTTCCTCGGCGGCACCCACGACACCCGGCTCGGCCCGTTCAGCCAGGCGCACGGCGTGGAGCTGCTGGCCCGGCTGGCCGGCGGCCGGCGGGTGGCGGACGACCTGGAGTCCGCCAAGGAGATCGTCCGGCTCTGCGACTATCTGCCGCTGGCCATCGGCATCTGCGGCGGCCGCCTGGCCACCCGGGAGCAGTGGACGCTGCGGCAGATGGCCGACCGGCTGGCCGACGAGCGCCGCCGCCTCGACCAGCTGGAGCTGGCGCCCACCGTGGACAAGAGCGTGCGCGCCTCGGTGCAGCTCAGTTACGACGACTGCACCGGCATGCAGCGCAGGCTCCTACGCCTGCTCAGCGCGCTCAGCTCGGCCCCCGACGTGCCCGGCTGGGTGGCGGGCGAGCTGCTCGACATCTCCACCCTGGACGGCGCCGACCAGCTGGAGGCGCTGATCGACGCCCAGCTCGCGGAGTGCTCGGGCACCGACCTGACCGGGACGATGCGGTACCGGCTGCACGACCTCGTCGCGCTGTTCGCCGCCGAACAGGCCGAGGCCGACGACCCGGTCCGGCGCGGGGACGCCATCGAACGGGTCCTGTACGGCTACCGGCGGCGGGCCGAGGAGGCCGCGCAGGACCGCTGGCCGCAGGACTGGAGCAAGGGCGGCCGCCGCTCCTCCCCGGAGGGCCAGATCCACGCGGGCGACTGGCTGTACGCCGAGCGGCTCACGTTCCTGGCGATGATCGGCATCGCCCGGCGGCTGGAGCTGTGGGAGCTGACCTGGGGGCTGTCCCGGGCGTTCTGCTCGCTCTGCCACTCGCTGCGCGCCTACTGGGCCGACTGGGCGGAGGTCGCCGACCTCGGCTGCGAGGCCGCAGAACGGGCCGGCGACCGGCGCGCGCAGGCCATCGCCGCCCTGGACCGCGCCGCCGTCCAGGGGCTGCAGGGCGGCCAGGAACGCGGCCGCGCCGACGCCGAACGGGCGCTGGAGGTGTTCCAGGAGCTGGGGGAGACGTGGTGGGCCGCCAGGGCACTGCGCACCATCGGCATGACGCTGTTCAGCGACGGTCACCTCGACCGGGCCCAGGAGTTCCTGGTCGCGGCCATCACCGCGTTCAAGGGGGCCGAGGACTTCTGGTGGATGGCACGTACGCAACGCAACCTCGCCGAGATGCGGCTGGCCGAGCGCCGCCCCGAGGAGGCCAGGCAGCTGCTGGAGGACGCGCTGGAGGTGTTCGAGCGGGACGGCAACCGCTATTCCGAGGCGCAGACGCTGCGCGTGTACGGCGAGGTGCTCGCGGCCCAGGCCCGTGGCCGCCACCGGGCCGGCGAGCACCGGGCTGCCGCCGAGACCTTCGCCAGGGCCGGCCACAGCCTGGACCGGGCGGCCGAGATGTTCCGGCAGCGCGGCGAGCTGTGGGAGGAGGCCCGCTGCCTGCGGGCCGCAGGCGAGGTCGGCGACCCCGCAGGCGGCCAGCGCGAGCTGGAGGTGGCCCGGCGGGCGGGGGAGCTCCTGGAGGCGCTCGGCGACTCCTGGGGGGTGGCCCGCTCGACCGTGTCGGTCGGCCGGGTGCTCGGCAGGCTGCGCCGGATGGAGGAGGCCGAACGGGAGCTGCGCCGCGCCGTCGGCGCCTTCGAGCAGCTGGGCGACCGCTGGTGGATGGCGCTCGGGCTGCAGTATCTCGGCGAGGCGCACCTGGAGGCCGGGGCCAGGGACGCCGCCGTGGCGCCGCTGCGCCAGGCCAGGGGGATCTACCGCAGCCTGGGCAACGAGGCCGGCATGCGCCGCACGCTGGAGCTGCTCAAGCGTGTGGAGGCCTGAGCAGCTCGCCCGCCGCCTGCCTGGCCTCCAGGATGCTCTCCTCGAACAGCTTGCGCGCCTGCTTGGCCTGGTCGGTCAGCTCCTTCAGATGCGCCCGCGCCATGTCGTCGCGCACCGTGTCGGCGATCAGCTCCTGGTAGTCGGGGGCGCGCGCGGCCAGCGCCTCCAGCCGCTGGTGCGCGTGGAACACCTTGTCGGCCTTCAGCACCTGCTTGGCGTACTGCTCCAGGTTGCGCACCCGCTTCGACAGCGACGTCCAGGCCGCGTCCAGCGCCGTGCTGTACGGCTTGAACGCGTCCTGCAGCCCGGTGGGCAGATCACGGGGGACGATCTTGCCGTGCTCGGCGTGCATGGCCGACAGCTTGCGCAGCCGCTGCGCGATCTGCCAGACCTCCTCGGGCAGCGTCACCCGGTTGTCGATGGTGTCGATCAGGCCGGCCCGGTGCACCCGTGAGCCGAGGATCGCCTCGGCCGCCCGCTGGGCGCGGCGCAGCAGCACCTGGCAGGGATAGTCGAGATCCTCCGGGAGGATGTAGTAGTTGGCGTACTCGTACGCCAGCCGGAGCTTGCGCCGGGTGTCTCTGTTGTACGCGCCGACGGACAGCCAGCGGATCAGGCCGAAGGCGGCGACGCCGACGGCGGCCGTGACGGCCAGCCCGGTGCCCGTCAGCATCCACAGCAACAACAGAAGGCCGGGGACGACGAACAACCAGGTGAAGTTGCGGGAGCTTTCCATCCGCCACCCGGACCTGGCCAGCCGGAGCACGTGCAGGTTCGACCGGAGCTCGGCCGAGATGTCCGGGGGCAGCGATGGATCGATCACCAGCCGAGGGGGCAGAGCGCGCGGATCCATACGTTCATGCTGCGTTATGAACCGCGAATCCGCTCATCTTTGCCGGACATATAGGGTCGACGGGGTGAACCTGATGAGCAGATGGATCGATCTCGAAGGCGCCGTCAACGTCCGTGACCTGGGCGGGATTCCGACGCGTGACGGCGACGTCACGCGATACGGCCGGATCCTGCGGTCCGACAACCTGCAGGGTCTGACCCCGGGCGACATCACCCGGCTGGTCCGGGACCTCAAGCTGCGGCATGTGGTCGACCTGCGCTCGACCGCCGAGGTGACGCTCGAAGGCCCGGGGCCGCTGGCCACCGTGCCCGAGGTGACCCACCACCACCTGACGCTCTTCCCCGAGGGCGGGCGGCGCACCGACGTCGAGGCCGACACCATCGAGGGCGACCGCGTGCTGCCCTGGCACGAGCGCCAGACAGACGCCGAGCTGCGCGTCACCGGCTTCTACTACGGCTACCTGCGCGACCGGCCCGACGCGGTGGTGCGGGCGCTGCGCACGATGGCGCGCGACGAGGGTGCGGCGGTCGTCCACTGCGCCGCGGGCAAGGACCGCACCGGCGTGCTGTGCGCGCTCGCGCTGGAGGTGGCCGGGGCGACCCGCGAGGCCATCGTGGCCGACTACGCCGCCACCGGCGAACGGCTGGAGCTCATCCTGCGCCGCCTGCGGGCCAGCTCCACCTACCGCGACGACCTCGACTCGCGTCCGGCCGACGACCACATGCCCCGCCCCCGTTACCTCGAGCAGTTTCTCGGCGTGCTCGACGAGCGCTTCGACGGCCCGCTCGGCTGGCTGGCCAGGAACGGCTGGACCGACGACGACAGCAAGGCGCTGCGCGCCCGGCTGCGCGACTAGCCGACCGCGACCACCCGACGCTCGTCCGCCGACCGCCGGGCCGCCTCGATCACCTCCAGCGCCGCCACGGCGCTCTCGGGCGTCACGGGAGGCGGCCCGCCGGCGCGCAGCGCCGACTCCACGCCGCGGTAGAAGTCGAGGTACGCGCCCGCCTCGGTCGGCACGGCCCGCAGGTCGTCGCCGGCCCCGAGCGTCCCCCACCGGTCCTCGTCCTCGTCGCCGAACCCCGCCGCGGCGGGCGAGAGTCCGGCGCGCAGCCGCTCCTCCTGCACGTCCAGCCCGTACTTGAGATACGCGGCCGTCGAACCGAGCACGCGGAAACGCGGCCCGAGGCTCGGGGTCACCGCGCTGACCCACAGGTGCGACCGGGCCCCGCCCGCGTGCGTCAGCGCGAGGAACGTGTCGTCGTCGGCCGCCACCCCCGCGCGCCGCACGTCGCTCTCGCAGTAGACGTGCGTGACCGGACCGAGCAGCTGGAGCGCCTGGTCGACGAGGTGGCTGCCCAGGTCGTAGAGGAGACCAGCGGCGTCGCCGGGGCCGCCGGTCTCACGCCAGCCGCCCTTGGGCGCCGGCCGCCAGCGCTCGAAGCGCGACTCCAGCCGGCGCACCTCGCCCAGCGCGTCGCGCTCGACCAGCGCCCGCACGGTGCGGAAGTCGCCGTCCCAGCGCCGGTTCTGGAAGACGGTGAGCATCAGGCCGCGCTCGCGGGCCAGCCGGGTGACGGCGCGCGCCTCCTCGGCCGTCCGGGCGAACGGCTTGTCGACCACCACGGCCCGGCCCCGCTCCAGGGCCTCGGCCGCCAGGCTCGCGTGCGTCCGGTTGGGTGAGGCCACCACGACCAGGTCGCACAACTCCCACAGCGCGGCGGCGTCGGGGACGGGCGTGGCGCCGTAGCGGGTGGACACCTGGGTCTGCCTGCCGGGGTCGCGCGTCACCACCGCCGCCAGCCGCAGCCCCGGCGTGGCCTCGATCAGCGGCGCGTGGAAGACCGCCCCCGCCGTGCCGTAACCGATCAGCCCGACCCGGATCTCATCCATCGTCCCAGGTTACCCAGCTGATCACTCGTCGTCGCGCTCCGCCAGGAACCGCTCGAACTGCGCCGCCAGCTCGTCGCCGGTCGGCATCGGGGTGGACTCGGCGATGAGGTTCTCCCGCTCGGCGCCGCCCGCGAACGCGTCGTACTGCTGCTCCAGCCCGCTGATCGCGCTGGACAGCTCAGCCGAGGAGTTGATCTGCTCCTCGATCTCCACGGTGGTGCGCTGCGCGGCCTCGCGCAGGCTGTCGAGCGGGAACACCAGCCCGGTGTTCCTGGTGACCGCCTCCAGCACGGTGACCGCGGCCGTCGGGTACTCGGCCTGCGACAGGTAGTGGGGCACGTGCACGGCGAAGCCGATCGCGTCGCGCCCCCGCGCCCCCAGCCGGAACTCCATCAGGGCGGCCACGCTGCCCGGCACCTGCACCCTGCCGAACGTGCTCGCCTGGGCGTTCATCAGCTCGGGCCGGCTGGCGTGCATGGTGACGCCCAGCGGGCGGGTGTGCGGCACCGCCATCGGGATGCCGTGCGCGGTCACCAGCCTGCTCACCCCGAACCGGTCGGCGAGCGTGCCGACGGCCTGGATGAACAGCTCCCAAGCGCGGTCCGGCTCGGGGCCGGTCATCAGCAGGAAGGGGGTGCCCGTCGCGTCCTTGACGCTGTGGACCACCAGCTCCGGGGTCTCGACCTCCACCCACCGGTCGGTGTCGAACACCATCACCGGCCGCCGGGACCGGTAGTCGAGCAGCCGGTCCACGTCGAACGTGGCGACGACCCGGTGCTCCAGTTCGTCCAGCACGTGACGCAGGGCGAGCCGCCCGGCCGCCCCGGCGTCGACGAAACCGTCGAAGTGATACAGCAACACCGGATCGGTCAGCTCGGGCAGATCCTCGGCGAGCCTGTAAAGATCCGTCGGGTCGAACACGTTGGACAGCCTTTCCCTAGGTACTCACATCCAGAACCCACGGTGAGCCGGAACGATTCCGTGCAGGGCACCCTATCGAGGCACAAGAGGGTCGATGACCGGGCCCCGGAGGCCCCTGGACCCGCCCGACCTGGCCGGAGGCGGGTGTCCCGGCCGGTCGCGGCGGCGGCCAAGGTGACACTTTGCTGATTTTCGTGGCTCGTCACGGTCACTCCGGGTACACGGTCATGCCGACAGGGGGCGTCCGGAGGGCCGATCGCGCCGGTCGGCGCCGCGTCCGGGGGAGGCGTCCGCCGTGGTCAGGACGCCGTCCGGCCTCGCGCCTGGGCCGTCGTCCGTGGTCGCGGGACCGTGGATATTCGCGATCGATCAGTTTCTTCAACGTTCGGGGCGAAATAGTCATAGTATGAAATTTCAAGCATTTGCATGAAAGTAGCCGAGTGTGGCCTTTCGGACACTGTCTAGTCATGCTGGGTGAGTGGCTACTTCTGCGCATTCCTTTGGTAGGCGACCACTCCGCATCCCTCCGCTCCCGTGCCCCTTCCCCAACGAGATCAACGAGCACGCGGCCGAGGTCGACGCCGAGAGCCACACGTGGCTGGCCGCCTCCACCATGCTCGCCGGAGCCGACACGATCGAGCACTTCCGGCGCTCAAAGATCGGCATGCTCGCCGCACGGACGAACCCGACCGTGTCCCGCGAGAGTCTCAGGCTGATCAACGACTGGTACAACTGGCTGTTCGCCTTCGACGACGCGTTCTGTGAAGGGGAGTTGATGGGACACCGGGCCTCCGCACTGGCCCGAGCCCTGCCGCCCCTGCTGGAAGTCCTCGACAGGCGCAGGGAACCCGACCCGCGCGACCCGTTCGGCGTCACCCTGCGCGAACTCCTCGACCGCATCGCGGAACCGGGCAGCCCCGCCCAGGTCGACCGATGGCGGACCACGGTGAAGGAATACCTGTTCGCCCAGATCTGGGAGGCGGCCAACCGCGAGGTCGACCTCATCCCCGTCCCCGAGGACTACGTCCTCATGCGGCGCATCACCGGCGCCACGTTCACCTGCTTCGCGCTCATCGACGTGGGCGGCGGCTATCGCCTCGAAGCCGAGGAATGGCACCACCCCGACGTGCGCACCCTGTCGGACCTGGCCTGCGACCTCATCGGCTGGGACAACGACCTGCTCTCGTACGCCAAGGAACGCGGCAACGACAAGGCCCGGCACAACCTGGTCACCGTGCTGGCCACGCATCGGGCGCTGACCCTCCAGGAGGCGCTGCACGAGGTCTCCCGGATGCACAACGACGCCATCGCCGCCTTCGTCGAGCGGCGCGCCCGCCTCGACACCTGGGCGTCGCTCCCCGTCCGCAAGTACGTACGCGGCCTCGAACACTGGGTACGCGGCCACATCGAGTTCTCGCTGGGCAGCGCGCGGTACGTGCACGCCTGGCCGACCGGGACCCGCTGGCCGCAGGCCGTCTGACCCCGGTCCCACGCGCCGTGCCGGGTCCCGGGCACGGCGCGCCGCAGAACGTCTCAGACAGAGGAGTCCTCGGGGGCGTCCAGATCGCCGAGCGCGAGCGCGGACGCCTCGTCGAGGTCCAGCCGGCCGCCCTCCTCGAACGCCGCCCAGTAGGCCTTCTCGCCCAGCGACTTCTGGCACTCCTTGACGCACTGGTCGTGGTCACCGGTGAGGAACGGGGCGCCCAGCATGGGCAGCCCGGCCGTCTTCCAGTTCTGCTGCAGCGCGCCGAGCAGCAACGCGGCCATCCGCTCCTGGCCGCGCGCGACGAAGATCCGCGCCGTGGTCTCCAGCGACAGCAACGTGCCGAGCGTGTCGTGGAAGTGGCGCTTGACCCGCAGCCCCTCGCGGGCGCTGTGCAGCGCCTCGTCGGGCCGGCCGGTGGCCAGCTTGGTCAGCGACATCGCCCACTGCGCGTACGAGCCGACCCACAACTCGCCGCGCTCGCGGCACACCTGGAGGCAGTCCTGCAGCAGCGACTCGGCCTCGTAGGCCTCACCCTGCGCCGACAGCACCAGCGACAGCTCGACGATCGCGGGCAGCAGGCCCGGGTTGAGCTCCTTGTTGTCGGTGTTGAACTCGATCGCCACGCCCAGCAGGGCGCTGGCCTTCTGCAGGTCGCCCTGGAGCAGCGCGGCCGTGCCCTGCATCTTGGAGGCCAGGATCACCGCGCGCGAGTCGCCCACCCGGACCGCCTCGGTGCTGCACAACTCGGCCGCGTTCAGCGCGCCCACGCTGTCGCCCTGCGCGCTGCGTACGTAGGACAGCACCCACAGCGCCTTGCAGCGCTCCTTGCTCACGCCCGGGTTGGCCTCCAGCGCCCGCTCCAGATAGAGCCGGCCCTCGCGGACGAAACCGCAGCACACCCACATGAACCAGAGCGACGACAGCAGCGTCAGCGCCATGAGCGTCTCGCCCTGCGTGCGCAGCGCGTGCTCCAGCGCGAGCCGTACGTTGTCGTGCTCCTGGCGCATCCGGATGAACCAGTAGATCTGGCGCGGCCCGGACCACGCGTCCTCACTCCGCGCGGCCAGGGCCAGGTAGTACTGCAGATGCTTGTGGCGCATGACCTGGGCCTGGCCGAGCTTCTCCAGCCACTCCTCGCCGTACTCCGCCAGCGTGTCGATCAGCTTGTAGCGGACGCCCGCGTGGTTGCTCTGGATGAGCAGGATCGACTTCTCCACCAGCCCGGTCACCAGATCGGTGATGTCCTCCGACGGCAGCCGGTCGTCGGCGCACACGTAACGGGCCGCGTCGAGCTCGAAGTCGCCCGCGAACACCGACAGCCGCGCCCACAGCAGCCGCTCGGCCGGCTCGCACAGCTCGTGGCTCCACCCGATGGCGGCCCGCAGCGTCTGGTGGCGGGGCAGGGCCGTGCGGCTGGCCCCGGCCAGCAGGCTGAACCGGTCGGCCAGCAGGCCCAGGATCTGCTCCACCGACAGCGCCCGCAGCCGCACCGCGGCCAGCTCGATCGCCAGCGGGATGCCGTCGAGCCGGCGGCACAGCTCGGCCACCGCGTTGATGTTGTCCTCGTCGAGCACGAACTCGGGCTCCACCGCCACCGCCCGGGCCGCGAAGAGCTGCACCGACTCGTTGGTGAACAGGTTCTCCATCGGGTCGTCCTCGGGCACCTGCAGCGGCGGCACCGGCACCACCTGCTCGTAGGGCAGGTGGAGCGACTGGCGGCTGGTGGCCAGCACCTTCAGGTTGGGCGCCGCCTCCAGCAGCTCGTGCACCAGCTCGGCGCAGCCCTGCACCAGATGCTCGCAGGTGTCGATGATGAGCAGCATGTCGCGGTCGCCGACCCACTCCGACAGCGTCTCGGACTCGGCCCGCGAGGACTGGTCGGCGATGCCGAGCGCGGAGGCGATCGTGTGCCGGACCATGCCCGCGTCCTGCAGCCGGGCCAGGTCGGCGAACCACACGCCGTCGGGATAGAGCGCCCGGACCTGGTGGGCCAGCCGGAGCACGGTGCGCGACTTGCCGACCCCGCCGATGCCCGTGACGGTGACCAGGCGCGACTCACCGAGGTGCCGCTTGAGGTTGGCGAGAAGGCGGGTCCGCCCCACGAAGCTCGTCAGCTCCGCCGGCAGATTGCCATCTCGCCGCCATCCTGTCGGGGTGGCCATCATCAGCCTCACGGGGGGATAGGCGACAACCTGCCTCCGCATCGTACCGCCGCACCCTCCGCATGCCCGTGAAGTCGCCGAAGGCGCGGGATCGGATTTGTAGCACTGGGTAGCATGAATGCCGTGCAGGAATTTCTCCCGGAGCAGACCTCCGACGACACCGACCACGGCTGGGGCGACTGGCGCGAGCCCGACCCCGACGCTTTCTACCTGGAGAACCGGCCCCCTCACTGGGGATAGTCCCGGAGCTCCCCGGAGGTGGCGAAGACGGGCGAGCCTCCAACGGCCCGAGCACCCTGAACCGCATGGAGGCGACCCTACTCAGCTCAGCTGACGACGTCCTTCCGGCGGAAGCGGCGGAAGGCGACCGCGATCAGGATCGCCGCGTACGTGATCGAGACCGAGGCCCCCTTGGCCATGCCGCTCCAGTCGAGCTCGGGGGCCAGGGCGTCGATCCAGGCGTTGTTCCAGAACGTCGGGAGGAACTCGCGCAGCGCCCCCAGGGCCTCCACGGCCTGCAGGATGGTGCAGACGATCCACAGCCCCACCGCGCCGCCCACCGCGCCGAGCGGCGAGTCGGTGACGGTGGAGATCAGAAACGCCAGCGCCGCCACGACGAGCTGGCTGACCAGCGCGTACCCGATCACGATGCCGAAGCGGGGCAGCACGTCCAGCGCCGGGATGGTCTCGCCGGTGCCGGGCACCTGGATGTCGTCCCAGCCGAAGGCGACGGTGCCCGCGAGCAGGGCCATCAGCGGCAGGCAGATCACCGCGGCGGCCGAGTAGCCGAGCGCCACGATCAGCTTCTGCCGCAGCAGCCGGTCGCGCGGCACCGGTGCGGCGAGCAGGTAGCGCAGCGAGGACCAGCTCGCCTCGCTGGCCACCGTGTCGCCGCAGAACAGTGCGACGGCCACCACCAGCAGGAAGCTGGCCGACACCGACAGCGCGAAGGCGGCGAAGTTGAGCCCGCTCTCGGTCGCCAGGTCGGACATCCGCAGCCCCTGGCCGTTGTCCGGGCCCTGCGGCCCGAACTGGAACGCGATGACCAGGATCCACGGCAGCGCCAGCAGCAGCCCGAACATGACGAGCGTGCGCCGCCGCTTGAACTGCCGGACGATCTCGACCCGCAACGGCAGCGTACGGCGCGGCGCGTAGCCGGGGGCGGCCGTCATGCCTTGTCTCCGATCAGGTCGAGGAACACGTCTTCCAGGCGCGGGCCGTGGCCGTTGCCGGTCCCGGCGGCGGCCGTGCTGAGCAGCACCGACACCGGTCCGGTGGTGACGAGCTCGCCGCGGTGCATCACCACCACGTGGGTGCAGGTCTGCTCCACCTCGGCCAGCAGGTGGCTGGAGACGATCACCGTGCGGCCGTCGCGCGCGTAGCGCTTGAGCACCTCGCGCATCTCCCTGATCTGGGGCGGGTCGAGGCCGTTGGTCGGCTCGTCGAGGACGAGCAGGTCGGGCAGGCCCAGCATGGCCTGGGCGATGGCGAGCCGTTGCCGCATGCCCTGCGAGTAGGTGCGCACCGCCCGCTCCAGCGCCTTGCCCAGCCCGGCGATCTCCAGCGCCTCGTCGAAGCGGGCGTCGGCGGCCGGGCGGCCGGTGGCGGCCCAGTAGAGCTCCAGGTTGTCGCGCCCGGACAGGTGGGGCAGGAAGCCGGGGCCCTCGACGAACGAGCCGAGCCGCGACAGCACCGGCGCGCCCGGGGTGACGGGCTCGCCGAAGAGGCGGACCTCGCCGCCGTCGGGGCGGATGAGGCCCATCATCATGCGCATCGTGGTGGTCTTGCCGGCGCCGTTGGGTCCGAGCAGGCCCAGCACCTGGCCCTGCTCGACGCGGAACGACAGGCCGTTGACCGCGAGTTCGCCGTTGCGGTACGCCTTCGTGAGCCCGCTGATCTCCAGCGGCGGGGCGTCCGGGACGCTCTCCAGTGCGGGCGGCCCGGCGGCGCGGCGGCCGGTGCGGCCGGTGCGGCCGGTGGCGAGCAGCACCCCGGCGACGACGACGGCGGCCAGCGGCATCGCCCACACCCACCAGGCGATCCCGGACGGCGGGGCGGCCAGGGAGGCCACGGTCGGCACCGACAGGGCGGGCGAGGCCAGCCCGATCCGGTAGCCGGCGGCCTTGGCCGGGGTGGCGTAGGCCATGTCGGTGGTGGACACCACCAGCCGCAGCCGGTGCCCGGTGTCGAAGCGGTGGTCGACGGCGGGCAGGGTGACGGTGGCCTCGGCGCTGCCGGCGCCCTCGGGGATCGTCACCCGGAAGGGGGCGACCAGCCCGGCGGGCAGCGCCGGCGGCTGGAGCGCGTCCGGCACGTCGAAGAGCTTGGCGAACAGCGTCACCTCGCCGCTGCCGTAGACCCTGACCTTGACCGAGGAGCTGCCGGTGAGCTGGAGCGGCGCGGTCAGCGGGGCCGACTCGAAGGCGGCGCTCTGGCCGGGCATGTCGATCGACACCCCGGCGGTGGCGCCCTGCCCGCCGCCCAGCAGGCCGCTCACCCCGGGCACGGTCGAGATGGCCGCGGGGGAGCCGCCGGGCGGGTTGGCGACGTGCTGCTCGGGCCCGCTGAGCGTGACCTCGGTGACGTCGGTGCCGCCGAGCCCGGGGTAGGCGTCGGCCTCGGGGTGGAGACGGATGCGCTGGCGGGTGCCGGGGTCGCGGCCGCCGTCGCGGGTGATGGTGAAGGCGCTCACCGCGGCGGTGCCGTCGCCCTTCAGGTGGCGGCCGAACCAGGCCAGCGTCTGCTCGCGCACCCAGTCGGCCTCGCCGTTGCCGCCGTCGTGGCCGCCGTCGTACCAGGCCATGGCGACGGGGGTGCCGGCGGCGGCGATGGCCTTGGCGTTCTGGTCGGCGTGGCCGAGCGGGAACAGCGAGTCGCGCTGGCCCTGGATGAGCAGGGTCGGGGCCTTGATGCGGTTCGCCACGTGCACCGGGCTGGAGGCCTTGAGCAGCTCGACGGCCTCCGGGGTGGCCTTGCCGGTCTCGGCGACCTCCTGGTAGATCTCGCAGATCGCGGGCAGGAACCGGCCGCAGCGCGCCTGCTCGGCGGTCATCGGCTGCGGCTGGCGGCTGAGCGCCTCCAGGCCCTGGGCGGCCCCGCCGGCCTGGACCGCGCCGCCCTGGCCGAAGAAGATGCCGGCCCACATGCGCTTGAACACGCCGTTGGCCGGCCCGTTCCCGGCGGCGTCCGGGAAGAGCGCGTCGGCCAGGTCGGACCAGGTGATCTGGGGGACGATCGCGTCGACCCTGGGGTCGTGGGCGGCGGCGAGCAGCGCGATCGCGCCGCCGTAGGACGCGCCGGCGATGCCCACGCGCGGGTCGCCCGCCGCGTCGAGCAGCACCTCGGGACGCCCGGCCAGCCAGTCGATGAGCTGCTTGACGTCCTTGACCTCGTAGTCGGGGGAGTTGAGCGCGATCTGGCCTGAGGAGCCGCCGAAGCCGCGCGCCGACCAGGTGAGCACCGCGTAGCCCTGCCCGGCGAGGTACTGCGCCTCCGCGCGGACGCTCCGCTTGCTGCCGCCGAAGCCGTGCCCGAGCAGCACGGCGGGGGCCTTCCCGCCGCCGGGCGGCGGGAAGTACGTCACATCGAGGTCGACCCGCTGGTCGTCGGACGGCCCGTCCATCACGTGGACGAACAGGGCCTGTCCGCGGATCTCGGGGTCGGACGGCCACACCAGCCACGCCGTCACCCCGAGCAGAGCGAGCACCGCGACGAGCGCGGCCGTACGTTTCATGCCGGAAGCCTACTTTCCCGACCTGAGAGAACTCTGAGACCGCCGGGTACGACGGGAGCCGTCAGAGGTCGTCGGCCGACAGGCCCAGCTCCCTGGCGGCGGCGGTCTTGACGAGCTCGGTGACGCGGCGCCTGGGCAGCACCCGGCCGTGCACGTTCATCTGGATCGCCAGGCCGTCGCCGAGCGCGAAGATCCGCCAGGTGGAGGCCTCCGGGTCGGGGCAGGTGAAGTCGCCGGTGGCGACCCCGGCCTCGATGATGCCCTGCATCACCTGGCGGCTCTGCACGTCCAGCCGCCGCGAGGTGCGCTGCAGGTCCTTGTTGCGCATCGACTCCGCCCAGGCGTCGATCCACAGCCGCCACCCTTCCGGCGAGGCGGTGGGGGAGGAGAGCTTGAGCAGCGCGCGCAGCCGGTCGAGCGGCGGCTTGGGGGAGCGCTCGACGGCGGCGAGCGAGTCCATGTGGCGCCGGGCGGCGTACGCGAACGCCTCGGCGAACAGCCGGTCCTTGGTCTCGAAGTGGTAGAAGAGCAGCGCCTGGCTGACGCCCGCGGCCCGGGCGATGTCGATGGTCCTGGTGTGCCCGAAGCCCTGCGCGGCGATCACCTCGCAGGACGCCTTCAACAAATCCTCACGCCGTAACCGGCCAAAACCTGGAGTCACGAGCCGTAACTTTAATCACTACGCAAGGGCAATCGGAGGACAAAGCGGGCACCGCGGTCGGAATCTTCGATGGTGAGCGTACCGCCGTGGGCGTGGGCGATCTCGCGGGCGATGGGCAGTCCCAGCCCGGTGCCCCCGGCGTCGCGGTTGCGGGCGGCGTCGAGCCGGGTGAACCGCTCGAAGACGACCTCGCGCTGTTCCGGGTCGATGCCCGCGCCGTCGTCGAGCACCTCCAGCGTGGCGCAGGTGTTCCGCCGCACGGTGACGATGATCGTGGATTCGGCGTGCCGCTCGGCGTTGTCCAGCAGGTTCGTGATCAGGCGGCCCAGCCGCATCCGGTCGCCCGTCACCATCACCCCCGGCTGCAGGGTGGTGACCACCTGTTTGGCCCGGTGCGCCGTCGCCTCCGCCGCGGTGACCTCGCCCAGGTCCAGCGGCTCCCGCTCGCCCGGCGCGCCTGCGTCCAGCTTGGTCAGCGTGAGCAGGTCGGCGACGATGGCGTGCAGCCGGTCCAGACTGCTGAGCAGGGAGCTGCCGGTCTCCGCCCAGTCGGTCTCCTCGGGGTGGAGCAGCGCCTCCTCCACCCGGGTGCGCATCGCGGTGATCGGGCTGCGCAGGTCGTGGGAGGCGTCGGAGGCGAACCTGCGCTGCCGGTCGGCCGCCGCCTCCAGCCGGTCCAGCGTCTGGTTCGCGGTGATGGCCAGCGCGCGGATCTCGTCGTCGTGGTCCGGCACCGGCACCCGCAGGCCGAGGTCGGTGGCGGTGATGTCGGCCAGCCGGGCGCGGATGCGGTCCACCGGCTGCAGGGACTTGGTCACCACCCGCCACGTGCCGTACGCGGTCAGCAGCACCGGCGCGAGGGCGAGCGCGGCCAGGTTGAGCGGCGCCTGCGGGCTGACGTACCAGGGGATGGCCCGTTCGGTCAGGTACACCAGCCAGTCGTCCTCCGAGAGCCGGTGGAAGAAGCGGAAGACGACGACCCGGCGGCACTGCCCGGGGTACGGCGGCAGGTCGCATCGTTCCTCGGAGGCGGTGACGGAGTTCTCGGGCGGCAGCAGCGTGCTGAACCTCGGGGCTCCGGCGATGTCCGACGTGGCGGAGACCACCTTGCCGCTGTGGTCGATCACCTGGATGTCGAGCCGGTGGTCGGAGGGGAGAACCGGGGGCAGCGCGTCGTCCTGGGCCACCCGGATGACCCGCATGCCCCTGATCGCCATCCAGTCGGTCTGGTTGGAGACGGCGCTCAGGTAGAGGGCGTACATCAGGTAGCCGGCGACCGCGATGCAGAGCACGGCCATGGCCGCGGTGGCGATCAGCGTGAGCCGCCCCCGCATGGACCGCACGAACCGGGTGATCACCCTTCTCCCCCCGTAGTCAGGTCATCACTTAGAGTTACGTCATTTCCATTTGGTGGAGATTCGACGACACATCCGGGCGAATCTCCACCAGATCATTGCTCTGTACGGCCCGCTGGCGCGTGGTTAGAGTAAGTGGGCACTGATGCGAGGGAGTCGATGTGAACCTTGCGGACTACCAGCGCGCCGCCGAGGAATGGCTGGCACGCAACGTCCCGGCGGACCGGCGCGCGGATGGTGATCCGATCGCCCAGGCGAAGGACTTCATGGCCCGGCTCTACGACGCCGGATACTCCGGCATCACCTGGCCGGCGCGATGGGGCGGCCAAGGGCTGAGCCAGGAGGAGGAGCGCGCGTTCGCCGCCGCGGCCCGCGACTACACGCTGCCCACCTACGTGTTCTCCATCGGCCTGGGCATGACCGGCCCGACGCTGGTGGACCGCGGCTCCGACGCCCAGCGCGAGCGGTTCGTCCGGCCGCTGCTGCGCGGCGAGGAGGTCTGGTGCCAGCTCTTCTCCGAGCCCGGCGCCGGCAGCGACGTGGCCAGCCTGCAGACCAAGGCCGAACGCGACGGCGACGACTGGATCGTCAACGGCCAGAAGGTGTGGACCTCGATCGCCCAGTACGCCGACTGGGGCCTGCTCCTGGCCCGGACGAACGTGGACGTGCCCAAGCACAAGGGCATGACCATGTTCGTGGTGGACATGCACCACCCCGGCGTCACCGTCAGGCCGCTGAAGGACATGAGCGGCCGGTCCAACTTCAACGAGATCTTCTTCGACGACGTGCACATCCCCGACGAGCACCGGGTCGGCGACGTGGACGACGGCTGGAGCGTGGCCGTCACGACGCTGCTGCACGAGCGGCTGTCGATCTCCGCGGGGGTCGGCATGGGCGGCCAGGCGGACAACCCCGCCTCGCTGGAGGCGCTGCGCCGCACGCTCGACACGAGCGACCCGCTGGTCCGCGACGAGCTGGTCGAGCTGCACATCCGCTCGCGCGCGCTGGCCCTGTTCAACCGGCGGCTGGCCCAGGAGACCGAGGCGGGCCTGTTCCCCGGCGCCCGCGGCAGCGCCGCCAAGCTGCTGCTGGCCGAGCTGACCCTGTTCCAGTCGGACCTGGCCACCCGGCTGGCCGGCCCCGAGTCGGTCGTCGACGGCCACCCGCTGGGCACCCTGCTCGCCACCGCGCCGGGGATGGCGCTGGGCGGCGGCACCAACGAGATCATGCGCAACATCGTCGGCGACCGGGTGCTCAACCTGCCGCCGGAGCCCCGGGTGGACAAGACCGTGCCGTTCAAGGACCTGAAGGTGGGGACGCAGGCGTGAAACTCGTACCCAGCCAGGAGCAGCGCGAGCTGCGCGCCGCCGTCCGCGACTTCCTCGCGGCCGCCTCGCCGGTGGCCAAGGCCCGCCAGGGCCACGACCCCGAGGTGTACGCGCGGCTCAACGGCGAACTCGGCCTGTCCGGGCTGATCGTCCCCGAGGAGTACGGCGGATCGGGCGCGGGCTACGCCGAGCTGGCCGTCGCGCTGGAGGAGACCGGGGCCGTCCTGCTCCCCGGCCCCTTCCTGGCCACCGTCTTCGCCACGATCGCGCTGACCCGGACGCCCGACAAGGAGCTGCTGTCCGCCGTCGCCGAAGGCCGCGTCGCCGCCACCCTGGCCACCGCCCCCGAGGACGGCCTCACGGTCGACGGCGACGGCCGCGTCACCGGCACGCTGCCCCAGGTGCTGTCCGGCATGGAGGCGGACGTGCTGCTGGTGACCGCGGGCTCCGCGCTGCACGCCGTCGACCTCGCCGGCACGGGCGTCACCAGGACTCCGCTGGACACGCTCGACATCACCCGCGGCCAGGCCCGGATCGAGCTGGAGAGCGCGCCGGGCCGGGCGCTCGGCGACGCCGGCCAAGGCGTCGCCGACCGGCTGGCGGTCGCGCTCGCCGCCGAGCAGCTCGGCGTGATGCGGGCCGCGCTCGACGCCATCGTCGCCTACGCCAAGATCCGGGTGGCCTTCGGCCGGTTCATCGGCTCGTACCAGGGCGTCAAGCACAAGCTGGCCGACATGCACTGCAAGCTGGAGCAGGCCGAGTCGATCGTCCGCTACGCCGCCTGGGCCGCCGACGAGGCGCAGGACGAGCTGCCCGGCGCCGCCGCGCTGGCCCAGGCGTACGTGGGCCGGGCCTGCTTCGAGGTGGCCCGCGACCACCTGTTGCTGCACGGCGGCATCGGCTATACCTGGGAGCACGACGCCCACCTCTACTTCAAACGGGCCAAGACCGACGAGGTCCTGCTCGGCCCGCCCCGCATCCACCGTGCAAGGCTCGCCGACCTGCTGGAGCTGTGATGGACATCAGCCAGTCGCCAGGCTTCTACGCCATCGCCCAGGCCGACCCCGACCGGGTCGCCGTCATCGACACCGACGGCTCGCGCACCTCGTACGGCGAGCTGCTCACGCGGGTCAACCAGGTCTCCCACGGGCTGCGCGGGCGTGGGCTCGGCGACGGGGACGTGGTGGCCGGCGTGCTGACCAACGGGCTCGACCAGGTGATCATGCTCATGGCCACCGGTCAGATCGGCCTGTACTACGTGCCGATCAACTGGCACCTCGCCGGGCCCGAGATCGACTACATCATCAAGGACTCCGAGGCCAAGCTCGTGGTCACCAGCCCCGAGTACGCGGTGCCCGGCGGCGAGGTCGGCACCGCGGGCCTGGCGGAGGGGCAGCCCGCCACCGCGCCCGGCGACCGCACCTCGGGCGCGGTCATGTGGTACACCTCCGGCACCACCGGCCGTCCCAAGGGGGTGCAGCGGTCGCTGCCCGGCGCCGCGCCGGAGAACATCGTGCCGCTCTACACCTGGTTCCTGGGCGAGGTCGTCGACCTGAAGCCGGGCGACGGCGTCCACCTGGTGACCTCGCCGATGTACCACTCCTCGCCGTGCGCGCACACCCAGTTCGCGCTGCACTTCGGGCACACCGTGGTGATCGCGCCGCGGTTCGAGCCGGAGGCCGTGCTGGAGCTGGTCGAGCGCTACCGGGTGACGAACGCGATGATGGTGCCGACCATGTTCCACCGGATGCTGCAGCTGCCGGAGGAGGTCAGGCGGCGCTACGACGTCTCCAGCCTCCAGCAGGTCATCCACACCGCCGCTGCCTGCCCGGTCGCCGTCAAACAGGGGATCATGGACTGGTGGGGGCCGGTGCTCTACGAGTACTACGGCTCGACCGAGTCCACCATCGCCTTCTCCGTCAAGCCGCATGACTGGCTGGCCAGGCCCGGCACCGTCGGCAAGCCCGCGCCCACCTTCGAGGCCAAGATCTTCGACGAGAGCGGGGCCGAGCTGCCCCCGGGCGAGCCCGGCCTGATCTACGTCAAGTCCAGCCTCGGCAAGTTCGAGTACCGCAAGGACCCGGCCAAGACCGCGGCCAGCATGCGCGGCGAGTGGTACGCCCCGGGCGACATCGGCTATCTGGACGAGGACGGCTTCCTGTTCCTGTGCGACCGGCGCACCGACCTGATCATCTCCGGCGGGGTCAACATCTACCCCGCCGAGATCGAGGCCGCGCTGCTGGAGCACCCGTCGGTCGCCGACGTGGCGGTGATCGGGGTGCCCGACGAGGAGTGGGGCCACAACGTGGTCGCCCTCGTCGAACCGTCCGAGGGCGTCACGCCGGGGCCCGAGCTGACCGAGGATCTGCTGGCCCACTGCGCCCCGCGCATCGCCAAGTTCAAGCACCCCAAGGTGATCGAGTACCGCGAGCGGCTGCCCCGCACCCCGACGGGCAAGCTGTCGCGGTCCAAGGTCAGGCAGGAGTATCTCGACGCGAGCTGAACACCAGCTCCTCGGTGTAGCGGCCGTCCCCCAGGTAGAAGGAGGTCGAAAGGGTCCGCTCGGCGGTGTCGAGCACCGTGCTCCACAGCGTGCGGAACGGCCCGGACTCGGGCTGCCGCACCGCCTCCAGGCTGTCGCGCAGGTCGCGGCCCGACAATGTGACGCCCTTGCTGCGCTCGTACAGCGTGCGCAGCCGCCCGTACGTGCCGAGCGTGGACTCGGTGTCGGCGGGCAGCGCCATCGGGTCCGGGTGGCGGTGCAGCGGGTGGTTGGTGACGCACAGCGGCGCGTCGCCGAACTCCACGATGTGCTCGGCGCCGTTCCTGCCGCGCTCCCACACGAACGCCTCGCCGTGCGCGTCGGCGACCAGGTAGTGCAGCGGCAGGCCGTGGTCGTACTGCTTGGCGCCCAGCAGCGCCTGCTTGGCCTGGGCCACGTTCTCGCAGGTGTCGACCAGGAACCGGGACAGCTGCACGGTGTTCAGCCCCACCTGGGGAGAGACGTTCTCCGGCGGGGCCGCCTGCTCGAAGTCGGCGATGAGCAGCGTCACCGACAGTCCGGCCTCGTTGATCCCGTCCATGCAGCCGTCCAGGGTGGACATGGTGATCACGGTGGAGGCCGGGCCGTCGTCGGGGACCGTGGTGATCACGTACGGGCGCGACGCCATCGGCAGCTCGCCCGGCGAAGGAGCGCCGCCCATGACCTCACTGGTGGTCGAGATGAAGAAGTCGTAGTTGCGGCCGATCCTGCCGTGCCCGTCCGCCGACGCGGACGGCGGCACCCACAGGGCGGAGCAGCCGGAGCCGGTCGGCACGTACCCGAGCCCGTCGAGGGCCAGCTCGTCCTGGTCCGGGTCCAGGCCGAGCGCCTGGGCCGCGCCGTCCAGCCGGGCGTGGTGCTGCGGCCAGTGCCGCTCGAACCAGGTCCGCCTGGCCCGGTTCACGGTGGGGTCCGACGGCTGCGGCCGCCAGCCGAGCCGCAGCGCCTCCTCGGTGAGCCGCCGGCCGATCTCGACCTGGCCGCCCCGTACGGTCATGTGACGGACGATCGGGAAGTCGTCCCTGCCTCCCGCGACCTGCGTGATGTTCATGCCCCGAGGCTGCCGGGCGGCGCTGACCGGGCGCTTACCGGTCGCTGACCGCCCGCCGGTAGCGCTCCGACAGCCGGAGCACCGCCCCGGCCAGCTCGGGCGGGTCGAGCACCTCGAAGTCCACGTCCAGGAAGCCGATCCAGGACGCCATGCCGTTGAGGTCGTCTGCGCCCAGCTTGAGCAGGCAGGTGTCCGGCCCGACCGGCTCGATCTCCAGCTCGGCCCCGAGCCCCAGCGCGCGCACCCGCTCGGCCGGGGCGTGCAGCAGCACCGTGCCGCGGTACCGCCACATGGCCGTGTTCACCCCGCGCTCCACGTACGCGGCCACGTCCCCGTCCGCGGGCAGCTCGCGCGGCGTGAACCGGGGGCCGGTCGGCACGCGCGGGGCGAGGCGGTCCACCCGGAAGATCCGCCAGTCCTTCCGGTCCACGTCGTAGCCCACCAGGTACCAGCGGCCGCGCCGGTGCACCAGCCGGTACGGCTCCACGTCGCGGACGGTCGCGGACCCGTCGTGCCCGGTGTAGTCGAAGCGCAGCCGCTCGCGGTCGCGGGCGGTGTTGGCGATCGTGGTGAGCAGCTCGGGCGGCACCGACGGGGCCTTGCCGGGGATCTGCACCGTGTAGGCGTTCAGCACGCCGACCCGGTGCCGCAGCCGGGACGGCAGCACCTGCTCCAGCTTGGCCAGCGCGCGCACCGACGACTCCTCGATGCCCCGCACGCCGCCCCCGGCGGCCCGGCCGAGCCCGACCGCGACGGCCACCGCCTCCTCGTCGTCCAGCAGCAGCGGCGGCAGCGCCGCCCCCGCGCCCAGCCGGTAGCCGCCGGCCACCCCCGGCGTGGCGTGCACCGGGTAGCCGAGGGTGCGCAGCCGCTCGACGTCGTTGCGGATGGTCCGGGTGGTGACCCCGAGCCGTTGCGACAGCTCGGGGCCGGACCACTCCCTGTGCGCCTGGAGCAGCGAGAGCAGCTTGAGCAGGCGGGCCGAGGTCTCCAGCATGCCTGCCAGTCTGCCCCCTATCGCGGAAAGCGCGCTTCCTCGATGCGCCTCAGCCGCCGAAGAGCCGCTGCGCCTGCTGGATCACCGTGAGCACGGTCAGCGACCCGAAGAACGCGATCGACCAGACCATCGCCCCCAGCCGGTACGAGCGGATCCTGATCTGCGCCGGCAGCGCCTTGCGGTTGAGCCAGATGAGCAGGATCGAGTAGACGAACATCATCACCGCGGCGAAGCTCGCCGACAGCACCAGCAGCACCAGCGGCTGGTCGAAGCCCAGCAGCAGGATCAGAATGCCGACCAGCGCCATCGCCCACACCACGACGAAGTAGACGCGGTTCTCCGTGACGCCCCTGTCGCGGAGGTACACGGTCTTGATCGTGTCGGCGACCAGCCGCGAGGTGTAGTCCACGATCCCCATCGCCGAGGCGAACAGCGCCAGCGCGCCGATCACCCAGAACAGGATGCCGAACCACGGCCCGACCACCTGCTGCAGCACCTGCCCCTCGACGCCGAGGAAGTCGATGCTGTTCTCCAGCCCCGGCCGGCCGAACACGGTCGAGTACGCCAGCATCGACATCAGCGCGATCGTCACGAACGACACCAGCGCGAACGTGGACGCCTGCTCGATGTTGGCCACCCGCCACCACTGCCGCCAGCGGGCGAGGTTCTCCTTGGTGGGCGCGAACTGGAACCCGGTGGACGGCGCCGCCTCCTCGTGCCCGGTCACCGGGCTCACCAGGCGCGGCACGTACAGGCCCATCCCGAGGCCCTTGTCGCGGATCCAGTTGCTCTGGCACAGGTTCTGCCCGCCGCCCGCGCCCGCGTACGCGATGGCGCCCATGAGCAGCGCGAACTCCAGCGGCGGTACGGGGAAGCGCGCCTCGACCGTCAGCCCGCGCGCCAGCCCCGTCCAGGCGTCGGCGTTGATCGCGAACAGGATCGCCACCACGATCAGCGTGAGCACCAGGGCGATCTTGACGAAGATCACCCGCTCCAGCGCCGTGTAGATCACCGGCGCGAGCGTGAGCCCGAGCGCGATGACCACGAGCATCCCGATGGCGATCCAGCGGACGCTGCCCTCACCGGTGCCGGTCAGGTACGTGACCATGGTCGCCGACGTGGTGACCCAGCCGGGCCACAGGTTCGAGCAGAGCGTCATGAGCACGAAGACCAGGCCCCAGTGCCGCCACAGGCGGCTGAACCCGGTGAGCGCGGTCTCGCCGGTGGCCAGCGTGTAGCGCTCGATCTCCATGTTGATGAACCATTGCGTGATGATGCCGATCAGCGCGCCCCAGATGAAGATCAGGCCGACCTGGGAGGCGATGTAGGGCCAGAGGATGAACTCGCCCGAGGCGAGCCCCACCCCGGCGCCCACCAGGCCGGGGCCGATGATGGACCAGGCCGAGCGGGGCGGTGGCGGCAGGTCCCGGACGGTGACGGGCGGCAGGACGCGGGAGGGGACGGTGGGGGTGAACTCCGTCATGCGGATCTCCTTATGACAGGTATCCGTAACAGGAGTGCAGATACCCCGTTAGTCCCGCTCCACGACATATTCACCGTGAGAGGTGAAACCGGTTACCCGAGCGCCCGCGGCCATCAGCCCGCCCAGCGTCTCGCGCGTCGCCAGCCGCCACTCCCGCGCCGCGCCGGGGTCGAGCCGCCGCATCGTCTCGATGTCGGCCGGCGTCGCCACCAGCACCGCCCGTTCCCCGGCAGTCTTGACCACCGGCCGGCCGCCCACGTCGGCGAGCACGCTCGGGTACGTGACCCGCGCCGCCTCTCCGGCCGGCCGGTCCAGCCGCCAGACGGCCAGCAGCCGGTCGGACTCGTCGTTCTCGTTGATCTCGTCGGCCATCACGCCGTAGAACCGCTCCAGGTACTCCTCCGGCCTGGCGCCCAGCTTGACCAGGTTGAACCGGGCGTTCCTGCGGACCAGCGGATCGAACGTCCAGGTGATCCGCTCCAGCCCGCGCCGCAGGCACCACTCCCGCTGGTGCAGCTTGAGCGCCGACCCGGCGCCGTGCCCCGGCAGCGCGCCGGTCACGTGCGAGTGCAGCGTCCGGTCCGCCGCCAGGAACCCGACGGACGCGCCCACCAGCCGGCCGCCCTCGTAGGCGCCCGCGACGTAGCCGCCGGCGTGCGCGAAGGCGATCATCAGCTCCACCGGGACGGGCGCGTTGCGCGGATCCGGCCGCCAGATGTCGTCGAAGAGCCGGTACGCCTCCTGGAACTCCTCCAGCAGGCGCAGCTCACGTATCTCCACCGGCGGAGACCTACCCGCTCAGGACCTCATCCGAGCCGGCCGGTCAGGAAGCGGTGCACGTTCGCGCCGACGATCTTCGCCACGTCCTTCTCCGGCAGGCCGCGGCCGAGCAGGCCCTCGGTGACCATGGGCAGCCCGGCGGGGCCCTCCAGCCCGGGGATCGCCGCCCCCGGGTCGAAGCCGTGGATCGTCTCCTCGCACGGCGGCGTCACGTCGGCCAGCACCTCGCGGATGAAGTCGGGCCCCAGGCCCACGTGGTCGATCCCGGCCACGGACACGATGTGCTCGATGTGGTCCAGCAGGTGATCCAGCGTCACCTCGGCCGGGTTCTCGGTGAGGAACCCGGCGAAGAAGTTCACGCAGACCACGCCGCCGGTGGCTGCCACCGCGCGCAGCTGCTCGTCGGTCAGGTTGCGGTGGTGGTCGAGCAGCGCCCGCGCCGAGGAGTGGGTCGCCATGACCGGCTGGGTGGCCAGCTCCAGCACGTGCGCCACCCCCGACGCGCCCAGGTGGGAGATGTCGAAGATCATGCCGAGCCGCTCCATCTCGCGCAGCGCGGCCACGCCGTGCGAGGTCAGCCCGCTGCCGGTGGCGTCCTCGCCGCTGCCGTCGGCCAGCGGCGTGCGTCCCCAGTGGGCGATCGAGGCGATCCGCACGCCCAGCCGGTGCACGGTGGGGATCAGCTCGACGCTCGCGTCCAGCCCCGGCATGCTCTCCATGGCCAGCACCAGCGCGATCAGCCCGTCGTCCAGCGCCGCGTCGATGCCCGCCGCGTCCGTGCAGAGCCGCACCCGGTCGGCGTTCCCCTCGGCGATCACGTGCGCGCACTCGATCATCCGCAGCGTCTGCCGCAGCGCGCCCTCGGGGCGGAACGGGTCGTCGATGAAGACCGGCAGCACCTGGAGCCGCACCCCGCCCGCGTCGAGCTGGGGCAGCCACCGCTCACGGAAGAACGCGGCCCAGCGCTCCGGCGGCCGGGCCGCGACCGCCATGAGCAGATCGTTGTGGGTGTCGGCGACGACGGTGCGCCGATGCAGGGAGGACGTCATGAACCGGAACTTATCGCCCCATTCACACCTCCCGGTACGCGGCGCGCGGCGGCATCGACGTCAGCCTGCGGTAGAGCATCGTGGTGCCCGGCCAGTTGTTGGTGACCCGGCCGTCGGCGGTCTTGTACCAGCTCCGGCAGCCGTCGCCCCACACCATGCGCGACAGCGACTCGTCCAGCCGCCGCCGCCACACGTCCATGACCTCCGGCCGCACCTCCAGCCGCCGGCCGCCCGACAGGTGGGGCAGGCAGTTCATGATGTGGTCCACCTGGCACTCGATCATGAAGACGATCGAGTTGTGCCCCAGGTTGGTGTTGGGACCGTACAGCAGGAACATGTTCGGGAAGCCGGGCGCCGCGATGCCGAGATACGCCTCCGCGCCGCCGGTCCAGCGCTCGGCCAGGTCCGCGCCGTCGCGGCCCGTCACCCGCATCGGCGCGAGGAACTCGGTGCTCCTGAAGCCGGTCGCGTACACGATCGTGTCGACCTCGTGCACCGTCTCGGTCGTCTGCACGCCCTTCTCCGTGATGCGCACGATCTTGTCGGTCACCACGTCCACGTTGGGCTCGGTCAGCGCCGGGTAGAAGCGGCTGTCGATGATCACGCGTTTGCAGCCGGGCGGGTAGTCGGGGGTGAGCTTGGCCCGCAGTTCCCGGTCCTTCACCTGGTCACGGAGGTGGGTCAGGGCCCGCCTGCGCAGCAGGCCCTCGCTCCAGCCGCGGGCCAGCGCCGGGTAGAGCGTGGCCTCGGCGTACCGGTAGATGTACTCGCGGTAGGCGCGCTGCAGCCCGGGCACGAACCGGAACGCCAGCCTGACCGGCAGGCCGAAGGTGGCGTCGGGCTTCGGGATCACCCAGTTCGGGGTGCGCTGGAACACCTCCAGGCGCTCCGCCTGCTTCGCGACGGGCGGGATGAGCTGGGCCGCGGACGAGCCGCTGCCGATCACCGCGACCCTGCGGCCGGTCAGGTCGTGGGAGTGGTCCCAGCGGGAGGAGTGGAAGGACGTGCCGGCGAAGTCGTCCATGCCGGGGATGTCGGGCAGGCGGGGGCGGTTGAGCTGGCCGACCGCCATGACCAGGACGTCGAAGGACTCGGTGCCGCCCGCCGCGGTGAGCTGCCAGCGCGAGCCGTCGAAGGTGGCGTCGGTGACCTCGGTGTTGAACCGGATCTTCGACGTGATGTCGTACTTGTCGGCGCAGTGCTCTAAGTAACCTAAGATCTCCCGCTGGTCGGGATATCTCCGGGTCCAGCTCGCGTACTTCTCGAACGAGTACGAATACAGGTGCGAGGGGATGTCGCATCCCGCGCCGGGATAGGTGTTGTCCCGCCACGTGCCACCCACCGAGCCGGCCTTCTCGAAGATCGTGTATGAGCGGATCCCAGCCTTCTCCAGCCGGATCGCCATGCACAACCCGCCGAACCCCGCGCCGATGATCGCGACCCTAGGTGTCATGCCGCCCTCCGCCCGAGTCAGGATCCACTTACACTACTTCGAACCATGTTCGGTGCCCACCCCCTCATCTCGCCCGGCCGGGATTCCCGGGACGGGGCCCGCCGGCCGATAGTCTTCCCTGGTGGCTGCATGGACCCTGATTGACGTGATCGACGTGCTGGAGGCGGCCTACCCGCCCGCCCGGGCCGAGTCCTGGGACGCGGTGGGCCTGGTCTGCGGAGACCCCGCCCAGCCGGTGGAGAAGGTGCTGTTCGCGGTCGACCCGGTCGCCGCCGTCGCCGACGAGGCCGTGGCGTGGGGCGCCGACCTGATCGTCACCCACCACCCTCTCTACCTGCGCGGCACCACCACCGTCGCCGCCACCACCCCCAAGGGCCGGCTCGTCCACCGGCTCATCAAGAACGACATCGCCCTGTTCACCGCCCACACCAACGCCGACGTGGCCAACCCCGGCGTGTCCGACGCCCTGGCCCGCGCCGTCGGGCTGACCGGCGACCTGGTGCCGCTGCAGCCGTTCCCCGACGACCCGTGGCGCGGCCTGGGCCGCATCGGCGACCTGCCGCAGGAGACCACGCTCGGCGAGTTCGCCGCCCAGGCCGCAGCCGGGCTGCCCGCTACCTCCTGGGGCATCCGCGTCGCCGGCGAGCCGTCCCGCCGCGTCACGCGGGTCGCGGTCAGCGGCGGGGCCGGCGACTCGCTCCTGGCCACCGCGCGCGCCGCCGGGGTCGACGTGTTCCTCACCGCTGACCTGCGCCACCACCCGGCCAGCGAGTTCATGGAGGCGGGCGGGCCCGCGCTGATCGACGCCGCCCACTGGGCCACCGAGTGGCCCTGGCTCGACAGCGCCGCGTCCATCCTGACCGCCAAGGGCGTTAACGTTGAGACGCGTGTCTCCGCCACGGTCACCGATGCTTGGACAAGAGGATATTGATCATGAAAGCAGCCCCCGAGGTCCAGAAGAGGCTCCTCGACCTCGCCGAGCTCGACTCCGCGCTCGACAGGCTGGCCCACCGCCGCCGCACCCTGCCCGAGCTGGCGGAGATCGACGAGCAGTCCAAACGCTACGCCAAGCTCGCCACCGAGGTGATCGAGGCCGAGACCGAGGCCGGTGACCTGGCCCGCGATCAGTCCAAGGCCGAGGCCGACGTCGACACCGTCCGCACCCGCATCGAGCGCGACCAGAAGCGCCTCGACTCCGGCGCCGTGTCCTCCGCGCGCGACCTGGCCGGCCTCCAGTCCGAGATCGCCTCGCTCCACAAGCGACAGGGCGACCTCGAAGAGGTGGTGCTGGAGATCATGGAGCGCCGCGAGGCCGCCGACGCCCGCGTCACCGATCTGCTCACCCGGCGCGACGAGGTCAGGACCACGCTGTCCGAGGCCGAGTCCCGCCGCGACACCCTCCTCGCCGACCTCGACAAGGAGACCGCCGAGGTCCGCTCCCGCCGCGCCGCCGTCGCCGGCGAGATCCCCGCCGACCTGCTCAAGCTGTACGAGAAACTGCGCGACCAGTACGGGGTCGGGGCCGCCATGCTGCAGGCCGGCCGCTGCCAGGGCTGCAAGGTGGCGCTGTCCATCGCCGAGATGAACCAGATCAAGGCCGCGGCGCCCGACGAGGTGCTGCGCTGCGAGGAGTGCCGCCGCATCCTCGTCCGCACCCCGGCGTCGGGCCTGTGACCACCTACATCGTCGAAGCCGACGGCGGCTCCCGCGGCAACCCCGGCCCCGCCGGCTACGGCGCCGTGGTCCGCGACGCCGCCGACGGCCAGGTCCTCGCCGAGGCCGCCGAGGCCATCGGCGTCGCCACCAACAACGTCGCCGAATACCGCGGCCTGATCGCCGGCCTGCGCGCCGTGCTCGACGTGGCCGGCGAGGGCGCGCAGGTGGCCGTGCGGATGGACTCCAAGCTGGTCGTCGAGCAGATGGCCGGACGGTGGAAGATCAAGCACGAGGGCCTGCGCCCGCTCGCCCTGGAGGCCGGCAAACTGGCCAGGCGGCTGCGGGTGACGGAGTGGACGTGGATCCCGCGCGCCCGCAACGAACACGCCGACCGCCTGGCCAACGAGGCCATGGACGCCGCCGCCCAGGGCCTCACCTGGAAGGCGGGCGGCACGGGTTCGGGCGGGCCGGGTTCGGGCGGCTCAGGTTCGGACGGCTCTGTTTCTGGCGCCGCTCAGGTGGAACCCCCGGGGGGCGCCCGCCTCGTGCGACAGACCGACCTCCTCGACCCGGGCGACATCGCCGAACTGTCGGCCCCCACCGCCTCGGTCGCCACCGCCCAGCAGCGCACCACGAAGGGCACCGGCTGGGCCCCGCCCACCCGGGTCGCCACCTCGCTGATCCTGCTGCGCCACGGCGAGACCCCGCTCTCCGTCGAACGCCGCTTCTCCGGCCTCGGCGACCCCGAGCTCACCCCCAACGGCCTCGCCCAGGCCGCCGCGGCCGCCGCCCGGCTCTCGCGCGACCCGTACAAACTCGACGCCGTCGTCACCTCCCCGCTCACCCGCGCCCGCCAGACGGCCGAAACGGTCGCCCAGCGCGCCGGCCTCGACGTGGAGACGGACGAAGACCTCAGAGAGACCGACTTCGGCACCTGGGAAGGCCACACCTTCACCGAGATCCAGCGCCGCTGGCCCGCCGAACTGGCCGCCTGGCTCGCCGACCCCGACGTCCCCCCACCCGGAGGCGAGAGCTTCACCGCCGTCGCCGACCGCGTCGCCCGCGCCCAGCGCCGCCTCCTCGACAGGTACGAGGGCCGCACCGTCCTGGTGGTCTCCCACGTCACGCCGATCAAGACGCTGCTGCGCCTGGCCCTGGACGCCCCGCCGACGGCCCTCTACCGGATGCACCTGGACCTGGCCTGCGTGTCACTCGTCGAGCACTACGCCGACGGCAACCCGGTGGTGAAGTCCTTCAACGACACCTCCCACCTCCGCTGACCACCCGGCCCCCGTACGGACAGGCACTCGTTCAGGAGCCGGTCGTGCCGGGCGCCGCCAGAACACCCGGCACGACTCCTGGCGCCACCGCCCCCCTCAGGCGATGACACCTCGCCATCCCATCGCCCGGATCTTGTCATTTGGTTGCGGGCCGCTTGCATGCGCTAACCTCGACACCGGACGAGTCGGCCGGGCGACCGCGTCGAGCCTCTTCACGAAGCTCGCCGAGGAAGGTCCGGGCTCCACAGGGCAGGGTGGTCGGTAACGCCGACCCGGGGTGACCCGCGGGAAAGTGCCACAGAAAGCAAACCGCCTTCCAGACCCGGAAGGTAAGGGTGAAAGGGTGGTGTAAGAGACCACCAGCGCCCACGGTGACGTGGGCGGCTCGGTAAACCCCACCCGGAGCAAGGTCAAGAAGGGACGCTCCCCAGGGACCGTCCCGCGTGCGCCGCCCGAGGGCTGCCCGCCCGAGGCGCACGGGTAGACCGCTCGAGGCCGCCGGCAACGACGGCCCTAGATGGATGGTCGCCCCTTCGCCCCGGCGAAGGACAAAACCCGGCCTACAGGCCGACTCGTCCCTCTTCGTCCCCGTGACCAGGGGCGGAGCAGTGCTCAAGATTGCCTGTTCCGTCCCTGTTCCGGGAGACTCGGCAGCAGGAGCGCGTCAATGGCCCCACGCCCGAGATCGTCTTGATCCGGGAAGAGGTGACCGTAGGTGTCCATCGTCTCGGCGATGGTGGCGTGACCTAAACGGGTCTGGATCACCTTCGGGTTGAGGTTCGCCTTGATCAGTCCGGAGGCGTAGAAGTGCCTCAGATCGTGAAACCGGGTGCCCTTGGGAAGACCGGCCTTTGCCACGGCCTCACGCCAGCATTCGTTGAACGACTTTCGCTGAGCGATACGACGACACCTGTTGGTGATCAGCACACCCCCCGGGCCAGCGGGATAGCGCGTTTGATGCTCTGCGATCTGAGCGAGGACGAGGTCATCGACGGGCAGCGTGCGACGCGACGCCCTGGTTTTGAGCTCGACCAATTCACCGTTCTGCGCTTGACGGTGAACGAAGACGCGCTTGGCTCCCGGTTCGACTTTCGAGACTGTCAGTCCGAGGGCCTCACCCAGTCGAAGCCCGAGCCCGAAGCCGAGCCACACGGCCAGCTGGTAGCGGGGAGTCATGGCGTTGGCGAGAGCCAGAACAGCCTCTACCGGCAAGGGCTCGACTACGCGAGCCGTGATGCGCGGAAGCGGAACGCGCGAGCACGGGTTGCTGGGGATGTCGCCGTCGTCGGCGGCGGCTTGCATGATGAGACGCAGGACCGCGAACACGGTGTGCACCGTCGTCGGGGCCAAGGTCTTGTTCAACCGCGCGACGACGGCTTTCATGTCCGCCCTGGTGAGGCTGCCGATCCGCCTTTCGCCCAAGGCTGGGATCAGGTGCGCGTTCAGATGGACGGTGTAGGTGTCGAGGCTATTGGTCCTCAAGTGCACCTGTGATGGCAGCCACCTGTCTTGGGCGTACTCACGAAACAGGAGCCTGCCCCGGCGTTCGTCGACATAGACGCCACGGAGCCGGTCAGCCTCCTTGGCCGTACCGTGGTTCATCGCCTGGACTTTGGTCGTGAAGGCTTTCGTCTCTTCCTTGCCGTCGAGCCCGATCCAGATAGCGAGCCAGCGCTTGGCCTTTTTGCTGCCGCCATTGTCGGGATGCCGCTTCGTCTTCTGTCGGTGCTTTTGACCATCCGATCCCGGGACAGTCCGAAACCAGAGGTCACGGACGCGAGCCATTAGGCCGCATCTCGCTGCTGGCGGAACCAGTCGAGCACGTCCTCCTCCAGATAGCGGAGGTGACGACCGACCCGGGCCGCTTTCGGGCCGATCCCTCGGTGTCGCCACTGGTACAAGGTGGCAACGGGCACGCCGAGGAAGGTCGAGACGTCTTCGGTGCTCCAGGTTCGCTGGGTAGCGGGGTTCATCGTGATGCTCCGTTCGCGGTCTGAGGTTGGTTCAGGCGGCGAGCGGTGTGGACGAACTGCATGCCTGGTGATGGGCGAGTTCTTCGCGTCCTGCTCGGGTGCGTTCACGGGCTTGGGCCGCTGCCGTGTTGGCGAGGAGTTGGTCACCGGTGCTGTGCCAGCCGGTGCCTGCGTAGGTGAGGAATCCAACGACGAGGGTGGTTTCCTCGGTTTCGGTGTCAAGGACGGCTTGACGCTGGAACCGCGCTATTTCGGAGTGTCCCTCTGTCCCTGGCTGGCCTCGATTGAGGGCGTGTGCGCGTCTGTAGGCGGCTCGTTGTTCGCGGATGGAGCCGAAAGTTACCGAGTAACGGCGGGCCTTGGTGAGGAAGTGCCCGCCGAAGCCGAGCATGTGCGCCCACCTGCGTAGTCCTCTCCATTCTGGGGTGTGGCCGAGGTTCCAGGCGGCGGCGATGAGGCGTTCGGGGTGGGTGCCGGTGGGGTTGGCGTACAGGTCGATGGTGTCGGCGGTCAGCCGCCGGGAGGTATGGCCGGTGGCCTCGGTGCCCTTGGTGGAGTACTTGGCCAGGTAGGCGGCGACGGCTTGGTCATCGAGAGCGTCACCGGAGGCCGACAGGGTGATGGGCCGGATCTCATGCTGGCCGCCCCAGGCGATGGGCCAGCCGCCGGGCATCTCAGGATGGGCGGGGGTGGTGTAGGCGATGGTGGCGGCGGCCAGGGTGACGGCGGCGGTGATGTCGTCGACGGTGATGCCATCCGGAGGCGGGATGATGACCTCGGGCTGGCCGGGGTCAACGCCGTCCAGGCGCAACAGAATGTGGAAGTGGACGGCTCCACGCGCTTGGTATTCAGCGGCTTTGCCATGGGAGAGCCGGACTCGTGGCAGGCCGCGTTGCCGGGCGAGCTGGTTGAGGTGCCGTTCGGCGTGCTGCTTGGTGCGGCGCCAGAGTTCTCCGGCGTGGTGGTTCCACACGACGTGGTGGGCGTGGTCGTAGCAGTCGGTGCACAGCGGCCGGCCGAGCTGCTCGTCGCCGACAGCGTGGCGTTGCCAGCAGGCCAGTGGTCGTCCGTGCGGGCAGGTGGGTGCGTCGCGGCGGGCGTGGCAGGGGGCGGGGCGGCAGGTGCAGCGGGTTTTGTCACGGCAGGCGCAGCGGCGCACGTCGCGGGTGTGGACGGGGCCGAAAGAGGGGGCGGTGAGGGTGGCGAACACGGCCAGGTGAGTGCGGACGGTGCCGGGGATGGTCTTGCCGCCGACGAGTCCGGCGCGGACGAGGTGGTAGGCGTCGTGCTGGTAGGTGGTGGCGCAGGCGGGGCAGACGGTGTGGCGGCGGTTGCCGCAGGCTTTGTAGATGACGCCGTCCGGCAGGGTGGAGGTGTGCCGGACGGTGAGGATCTCACCGGTGCGGGTGTCGATGGTGGCCAGGTTGCCGTGCAGCCGGATGGGCTGGGTGCAAGCCGCGGCTGACTCGATGTGGCCGAGCCAGGCGGGGTAGTCGGGACGTGCGGCGCGTTCCAGGGCGGTGCGGACGTGCTGGCGTAGTTCGTGCGCGAATGGGGCGGAGGTGAGGGTTTCGGTGTTCGCCCCCACGCCCGGGGCCGGAGAAGTGGTCCCGGGGGTGAGAGCCAGCGCCGAAGCGATGTCGAGCTGGAGAGTCATGGGTCAGGGCTGTCCTTCCAGGGCGGGGGTGGACAGGGACAAGACCGGCAGGGCCGGGGTCCGCTCCTGGAGGGTGCGGTCGGTGTGCGCGTGGTCCTGGCGCTCGTGGCCGAAGGACGTGTCCGCAGGTTGAGGTGTGGGTTCAGGGGTGGGTTCCGGCGCAGTGACCGTGTCGAGTGCCACCGGTTGCGTGGTGGGAGTGCGGGAAAGCACCAGCTTGGTCAGTGCCAGGAAGGCCAGGGCGGGGATGGCGGCGATCAGCCAGCCGGTCGGATGGGGTTTGGCGACGGCGATCTGGGCCGCGATGGACAGACCGGCGGAGGCGATGAGGACGATCATCGGGTAGGTGATGGATTGGCCGTGGCGCTTGCGTCGCCGGACTTCCAGGCCAGAGGCGGTGGGGGTGAGTTCGGAGATGACGGCGTTGGCCCAGCCGAACCATGCGCCGGTTCCTTCGGGGCTGTTGGCCATGGTCCAGTCGTGGACGTGGGTGAAGGAGGCTGCTCCGGCCATGAGGCCGACCAGGAGCAGGATGACGAGCTGGACGCCGGATTCGACGCGTTCGCTACGGGAGACGTGATCAGGGTTCAGCCGCATGTGAACCTCCACTTGTCGTGGCAGTCGTTGCATTCGCCCAGGGAGCGGGCGATGTAGTACGGCTTCTCGGTGCAGCAGGTGGAGCAAATCCGCCGGGCACGAAGCGCCTTGTCGATGGCAGCGAGCTGCGCCGGAGTGGCGGTGCGCTTGGGCTTGGCGAGGTCCTCGCGGTAGAGGTAGGCGACACGTCGACCGCGACGCCAGATGATCTGTGCGGCGATGTCCTGGCCGCCGGGGCGCAGGTGCTTGGCGCGTAGTTGCCGCACGGTGAGCAGGCCGGGCGGAGCCCAGCGGTAGGGGTAGGTGGGCAAGCCGCCGTGACGGGTGCCGTCGGGGTCGTAGAACTCCAGGTAGACGCCCTTGGTCTGGGTGACGTAGTCGAGCCGGGGGATACGGGGGCCGGTCATCGTTGTTCACCGCCCCAGCGCTGCTGGGCTGCTTGGCGGGTGATGCCGAGAGGGCGGGCGATGTCGGCCCAGGAGTAGCCGTAGGTGGCGCGCAGTTGCGTGACGGCCTGGGCGATGGCGTGGTCGAGTTCGGCGACGACTCCGGCGAGGTCGGCGAGGGCTTCGATGTCGCCTTCGGCGATGCGCTTGCTGTAGGCGCGGATGATCCGCTTGACGAACGCGGCGTAGTCGGGGGTTTCGACGGGGCGGCTCATGAGCTGCTCCGCTTCATGCGGCGCACGCGCTGGGCCTTGTCGAGCGCGGCGAGCTGCTTGCGGGTGGGTGTGCGCTTGGGCAGTGCGCGGGTGATGTCGTAGAGGTAGGCAACGCGGCCGCCGTTACGCCACAGGATCTGGGCGACAGGGGTCTGTCCGCCGGGCCGCAGGCCGAGGGCGGCGAGTTGACGCCGGGTCTTGAGGTTCTTGGGTGCCCACTTCCACGGGTAGGTGGGCAGCCGGTGCTGGCTGGCGGTGGGGTCGTAGAACAGGACCCGGGTGCCGGGCGTGGCATTGAGCCGTTCGAGCTGCGGTATGCGGGCAGCCGGAGCGGGGATAGAGTGCATGGCGGTTCTGCTCCTTTGCTTGATCGCGTGGAGTGGGATTTCGAGAGGCGGGGGCCGGAGATCTTTGCCGAGAGGTCCGGCCCTCGCGCGTGTTCAATCGGTGCCGTCAGGCAGGGTGATGGAGTCGCCGCAGCAGGTGCAGTGCCAGCCGTCAGCGGTCAGGTAGGTGGAGCGGCACTCTCCGTCACACACGACGAATTCGACAGTTCCGTTGCTGTCGGTGCCGAAGATGAGCCACGGGGACTGGCAGATGGGGCAGGCCAGCGCCCAGGAGATGAGGCCCATGGCGAGGACCTCGACGCAGGCCGGGCAGTAGACGCGCCCGTTCTCGCGGTGGCCGACGAACCAGCCAGCCGATGTCGCTTCCAGCAGGGCGACGGCGTTACGGCACTGGCTGTCGCACTGGGCGATCCAGTTACGCAAGTCGGGACTGCCGTCAGGGTGGTAAGCCTTATAGATCACAGCGGCCTCCAGTGGGGGTCGTCGTAGGCGGAGGCCGGAACCGTCATCGCGGTCAATTCCTCGCCGTTGTCGATGTCGTTCTTGAGCCAGAACATGGGCAGCGCCCAAGTGCAGGGGCGGCTGAGGGTGTCGTACCAGCGGTTGTGCTGGATGATCAGCTGACTTTCCAGCCACGCGATACCGGGGGTGACCTCAGGAGGCATCGGGGCACACCTCCCCGCAGTGATCGCATTGCAGGGCGGGTTCGCGGCCCTGGTCGGTGGTGAAGGAGGTCTCGACGAGTTCGTTGTTGCCGCAGGCAGGGCAGCACAGGGCGAGGATCTCCGGGTTGTGCGATGGCTGGTCGGGCCAGGGCACCTCACTGGCGGCCATGGCCGTGTCGTGGGGGTGGGACATGACGGTGTCTCCGTTCATGCGGCGAGAGGTACGGGGGCCTGGTCGCCGTTGCGGCGGGTCCAGGTGACGTAGTCGACGAGCTGGTGGATTTGCTCGTCGGTGAGGTAGGCGGCTTTGACCAGGTGCGGGATGCCGCCTTCGGCGATCAGGTAGAAGACGCCGGGCGATTGCGGGCTGATGGCTTGGGCGTTGAATCCGGCCGAGGCCCAGCCGTGCCCGAGGATGATGTCGGAGCTGTTCGGGGTGGTGCAGCGGAAGGCCGCCCGGTAGCCGAACAGGTCGCGCAGCGAGGTGGGGATGATGTCCACGCTCGGGCGTTGGGTGGCGGCGATGACCGGTATGGCGCAGGCGCGGCCTCGTGCGACCAGGTCGCGGACGAGAGCGATGAACTCTTTTTGCTGCTCGGGGGTGCCGGTGGTGGCGGTGTAGTAGGCGAGTTCGTCGATGAAGACGCCGATGACTTTGATGGCGTCGCTGGGCAGGAACTTGCGGCGGCCGTGCGCGACCAGCCAGGCGTAGCGGCGGTCCATCACCTTTTGCAGGCGGCGCAGGACGCGTAGGCCCTTGTCGATGTCGGGGCCGACGAAGACGCCGCCGGTTGCTTCGGCGGCTTCCATCCACATCCCCAGCTCCACCCATTTGGGGTCGAGCAGAACGGGGGTGAAGTCGTGGCACAGGAAGGCGTGCCCGACGAGATTTTGGATCAGTACGGACTTGCCTCCGCCGGGTTCTCCGGCGTCCAGCAGGTTGTGATAGACCAGGTCGAGGTAGACCGGATTGCCGAATTCGTCGATCCCGATGAACACCGGGTCGAACATGGACATCGACGGCGCTACCGGGATCGTGGCCTGGAGTTCGGAAAGAGCCGCGTGCATGGCAGCGTCACCTCATACAGGTCAGGCGAATGAGAGGCGCTACCGGGAGGCGCGAGACGAAGGGCTCCCGGTAGCGAACGACACATCAGATCCAGTCGAGGTCGGGATCTTCCGGAGCCGTCTTGGCGGCAGCGCCGGTGGCGGCCGGGGATCGGCCGTTCTTACGAGCCGGACGCTCGCTGGGAGCGGTGTCGTCGGTGTCCGGCACGTCAGCCAGATCGAGCTGAGCCGGAACGGGGGCGACCGGCCGTGTGATGGCCGGGACGTCGGCCGGCAGTTCCTCGGTGAGGGGAGAGCCGACCAGGCCGCCGAGGACATCGCGACGTTTGATGTCCAGGTAGATGGCGGCGGCGTTGGAGGTACGGGCCTTGGTCACGGTGACCGAGGCGGCCCAGCAGGCGACGGCGATGCGGCCGAGCTGGGATTCGATCTGATCGAGCGAGAGGCCGGGACGGAGCCAGACCCAGACGCGTTCGCCGACCGGGATGGGCTTGGCCAGGCCGATGAACGGCAGGTGGCCGTGCCGGTCGGTGGGCAGGAACGTGGCGAAGCAGGCGCGCAGCCGGTGCCGGACGATGAGGCACCACACCAGGGCAATGGTGTACCGGCGGCAGGCGGGTACGAGGCCGCAGCTGGCGATGACGCTGGCGTAGGCGGCGCCGGTGATGAGCGGGTTGGTGTGCTCTTGCAGATAGGCCCAGCCGCCGATCAGCAGCGAGACGAGGATGATTTCTGGCAGCCACCACCAGATCGCCCGCAGCACGGGCCATACGGTGATGAACGCGGCAGCCAGGCCGCCGATGAGGGTCCCAGCTGCGAGTCCGATCGGGACGGCGGCGAGCGGGGGCAGGTAGTAGGTGGAGATGACGGCGGCGAAAATGCCGACGACCGCCAAGACCACATAGAAGGTGATCTTCGCGGTGCGCAGGTAGCTGTAGTGGACGTTGGTCTGAATGACGGTGACAGAGCTACCGCGACGGCCGTGGCCGCCTCTGTTGTGATGATGCGTGCCGAAGGTACGCTTGGACATGACTCTCCTCCTCCTGGCGAGGGCGGGGGGTTGAGAGCGGGACCGTGACGCGTGGTAGCCGATACGGTCCCGCTTGTATGTGCGAGGGAAATAGAACTGTGAGAGCTGCTGACGTCTACAGGACGTCGGGTTCGATGTTGAAGAACAGAACGATGAGGCTCTCGAAACCGTGCCGGTGTTTGAATACTTCGATGATTTCTGTGCAGATTGACAGGCGGCTGGCTCCGGATGCCACATCGACGGAACCGGTGATGGTGGCCGCGCGGCCGTTGAAGCCTTCGGCCACGGTCATGATGTACATGTAACGTGCAGTCGTGTTGATGTTGGTGTTGGTGTTCATTGCAGTCTCCGATCTGAACGGATGTTGACTGCCGGTCCCGTTGCGGGACCAGGCTGAATGGTGTGAGCACTGGTCCCGCAGCTTCGGGACATCATTTGGAGCGGTGGTAGCGACGCTCCAGGTGATGACTGTTGTGACTTCGTTGCTTGTTGTCCTCGGCTACTTCGCTTCGCGGCGAAGGTCAGGGACGTGATCTACTTGCTGACCGGAGCACCAGTGGGCTTGATGTCAGCCGCGCGGAAGGCGACGCCGTTGCGACCGTTGGTCGCCCAAGGCAGTGCCTCCAGCTTGAACAGGGCGACCTGGGAACCAACGCTCACCGTGGGCCTTTCACCGGCCGTGGTGACGTTGATCATCTCGCCGCCCGTCTCGTCCAGCGCCATGACCTGCGTGACCCACATCGGTCGGCCGGTCTCCCGCTCGGACTTCTGACGCCCGTTCTGGTCGGCCTTCTCGACCGCTTCCTTCGTCACCATGAACGACTTGCCGGTGACGTCGATGAGGAGCTTCACAAGCTCACCTCCGAATCGAGGGCCGCACCCCTGTGGTGCGAGCTCCCTACGGAGACAGCGTATACGTAACTTCGTATACGCACAAGCAATCTAGGTATACGATGATGCGTATACGTCGGCGACACCGCCGACGAGCAGCAGTCCCAAGGGGTGGATCATCAATGTCAGAACCGGCCTACGTCCGCATCGCAGGCGAGTACGCTCGACGTATTCGAGCAGGAGAGCTACCTCCCGGCGTGCAGCTACCGAGCTACTCCGAGATCGCCCAGCAGAACGGCGTATCGGACATCGTGGTTCGCAAGGCTCTCGAACTGCTCCAGAGCCAAGGGCTTGTGCGAGCGGTGCGGCGCCGAGGCGTCTTCGTCGCCGATCGCATCAACCTCGTTCGCGTCTCTCCTGAGCGCCAGATGGAATCAGCCGAGCGCTCCTTCCAGAACGAGTCCGTACAGGACATTCAAGTGGAACGTGACATCAAGCAGATCGTCGCCACCAGAGAACTCGCCGAGGCGTTCGGTCTAGCCGAGGGCACACCTCTCACCCACGTCATCACCCAGGCCAACGAAGACGGACGACCTATCTCAATCTCGGACACGTATCATCCAGTGGACATCTCCGATATATCTACGGCTGTCTACCTAGAAGAGACCCTGTCCGACCAGCTTCCATCGTCGGCACACGCGGCATGGCTTCAAACGCCGCCCGGCGATCTCGTCAAAACCGTCCATCAGCGGTTCCTCTCCGCTGATGATCGAACCATTATGATCTCTAGCGTGTCGTATCCGCGCAATCGCTACGACGCGTTCGTGTTCCGTATGGCCCTCAAGTAGAGCACTAAAAAAAAGGGGGGTGCCGCCTCGCTTGGCACCCCCTTTCTGCTGCCTCCTCAGCTACGAACCCAGCTCTGTGCTACATCCGCTTCTGTCCACCACGACACGAATTGCGCGTCCGAGGAGTCCAACTTCCAGTGCGCTGACAGCGCATCAAAGAATGCATCATTACCGGTCTTCCCACCCTTGGGCTCCCCGATATAGATGATCCGTTCGCCTCCTGCTTGCTGAAAAGACGTGAGCGCGTCGGATGACATGTTGTCTCCCCAGCCGGGCGGCCAGCAGAGGAACAACACGTAATCCGCTGTTCGGGAACGAACTGTGTAAGCATCCAAATCATCGACGTTATGCCACGCAGTCGTCTGCCCGCCCATCTTCGGGAATGATACGTTCTTGCTCCTGTCCGGCGGTTCGAGATCGTATGCCTCCACGGCCAAACCTGCATGAGAAAGCTGTGCCGCCCAATACCCTCGGCCTGCTCCCAACTCTACGATCGGAAGACCGGCGCACACAGTGAACATCCATTCAATAGTTGCCGGGGAAGGTATGGCATACGCATAAGCCTCCTGCAAGACCATGCGCGCATAAGCAAGCCGAGCACTCCCTTCCGATCGGCCACCATTGACTACACGCCGACCATCATGCTCGGACACGAACGACTCAACGATGTCCCAATAGGGATTAGAGCTAACGTCGTGTCCACCAGTCATGTAATGCACAAGTCGAAGGTCGAAGTCAGCATCAACCTGTACATCGCCGGTTCCCGATAGCCTTGCCGCCATGTTCAGATAGTCGGCCACTTTCGGATGCTCAGCCTGGAGCCGCTGCTCATCCTGCAAGAGTGCCGTAAGTTCGTCCCATCGCCGTGCGGTCATAGTCAACTTGGCCATACACAGAGTCTCTCGCGTTACCTCAAGTCTCGCCACGCTTTTCCGCCGTCCAAGAGGGGCGACCTGAGGAGCGGACAGCGCTCGTCCACCTTCGAACAGATTTCTGACCGTGCGTGGCTCTGTGAGAACTTTCTCTACAAACTTAAAGCGGCCCTGACCGGGCCGCACGCGCCGCCGACGCGACGCGGGCCGGGCACTCCACTGGGGCTCCATGCCCGACCCGCAGAACGCCGGTCGGCTGGCGCGGACGAGGACAGGGCCGCTTTGGGGGCGCACGGTTCTGCTCACGGGGCCGAACTGGTCAGCGCAGGCGGAGGTAGTCACGGTGCTGGCCGTACTACTTGCCTCCGGCGGGGGCGCTCCGGCTCCGGGATGGCGTGGCACGCCCGTGTCGGTGGTGGGGCGGCTGGGGTGGAAGTCCATCCCGTCTGCCATCGACCCAGGCAAGCCCAGCAGACCGCCTCCTCCGCCGCAAGCCCGGCCGTGACCGTTGGCGTCGCATGACCGCGGAAGGTGCCCAGGTGCAGGGACACGTCAAGCCGGGCTTGCACCTCCGTCGCCGGCCCGCTGCCGCTCCGCGGTGGGTCGACGGCACACGGGATGGGGCAGGAGGTCTGTGTATTCGCAAGATCTCGATGTGCTTGTAGACTTACATGTCCTAGAGACTTGCTCCTGTCTAAAACTCCCCCCACTAAGCAGTGGAGCCTTTCTTGCCAAAAAACATACGCAAGCAATTTGTGTACTCCGTAAGCGAGATTAGAAACGCATTACTGCAAATCTATGCCGACACCTCTCGTCGCCTCACTCTTGTGCTTAGTAAGACAAGATCTTCGGCAAGGCCAAGGTTGAATGATGTCAAACTCCATCTTGCGCGAATGTCGTGGAAGGTCAAGGTCTATATCTCGCTTGCTACGGTTGCGGCGGGATTTGCTGTAACCGGCTATGTGGCATATGGGTCAGAGTTCTCCAGTAATCTTCTTGCGGAAGGAGCCGGTATATTCACTAGCATAATTGTTGGCTTTGCATTGGTAGATAAACTGATTGAAATCGAGTCCCGTCGTAAATGGGATCGCGTTAAGCGATACACGTTGAGAGCGATCGAATTCCGCCTAGCTGAAATGTTCTACATCTTAGATCATTCACCAATCTCCTCCGATCTGAATAACGCAGAAAGTGTAGCTGTGTCCATTGCCGAAGAGATTAGAGAATATGCTGATTACGTAGCAACTCATACGCAAGAGTTGGGGCAAGCTCGCGGCAAGAATCAGATTATTGTAGTGGAGAAGGAGAATGCAAGCGATCCCGTGATGTCTAGTATTCCACAAAATACATACCGCTCTTATAGATCAGCACCTGGAGAGGGTGGCAAAACGATCTACTATGTTTATGATCGCCAAACTCAGGATATGCTCCACAAGCAATGGCTAAACGAAGAATCGTCTCGGCAACTCCATGACAGAATGCAACCTCATATTCAGCATCTACGAGACGTATTGACGCCCAGGGTGATTGAATTTGGCTACGAACCAGAGCTGATTGAAGCTCTGGTAAGCGCAGAGCAAGCCGAAGAACGCTGGACATCTTTGATTACTTTCATAGAAGACGATTGGGGAATGCCGGAGGAATTTGCCTGGGAGGCTGCCGCAAAGTTCTTTTATAATTGCGCAACGCTCGCAGACCAGGTCTATGCACTAAATCGCAGAGCTTGAACCGTAAAACATTTAGCAAGCAATCGCTAAGGCTTTGCGGGCAGCAAGCCGCAACGCTAGTCGGCCCTCATCAGCAGAGGATCTTGTTCCGTCTCTGTTCCGCCACAGCCCAACAAGTGCCGGAAGCTACTGGCAACTACTGAAACATACTTCCGCAGCTCAGAGTCCAGATCGACAATCAACACCAGGTCAGCGGAACCCTGCGACCAGAACCCGGCCTACAGGCCGACTCGTCCCTCTACACCCTGATCCGCCTCGACCCGCTCATCCACGCCCAGCGGGTCGAGCGCCGCTGCCGGGGGCGGCGCCGGTCCATCGAAGAAGGCCACTATGCCGAATGAGAAGCTTCCCGTGACGTTCCCGACTCGTCTCGCCGTGCGAGCCTGTCTCTGACTAATGCGTGGCGAAACTGATAGACCCCACCCACCTGTCGCAGCACCCCACGTCTGTTGGCGTCTTCGAGAAATTCCATCAGGCTGAGCGGCAGCTTACCTGCGAGAACCAATAAAAGTCGCGCCATAAGATGCTCGCCTAGTGCACTAGTGTATAGTAATAGGATTGTCGGAACAATAGCCAAGAAAAGCGTTTGTGTGAGCGTGAGCCCTGCAAGCACCCATGTCAGAGACGAAACAATCATAAACGCCGCGCCAGCGGACAGTATAGTTCTACGTTCCTTCCGGTAAAGCGAGACGGGATCTATGACGTAGTGGACATACGTGTTCCGAGGCTTGCCGAACAGTGCGAGAAGCACGCCAAGAAATATGCTCAAGGGGAACCATATGGACACTCCCAAGCCCAAGCCCAGGATTGCCGCCGCTAGAGCAGCATAAATCATGTCACTGACGGGATCCTCTAGGCTGATGAAAATTATTGAGGTAAGGCCGCTCAGTGTGAAAGTCCCGGCGAACACCGGTATGAACCGGCGACCGAGTTCTCGACGCACGCTCGAGATGATGCGGCGGCCGATTCCTTCGGCGGGACTGCCGAAGGAAAGTGCGTTGCGGGCTGGGGCGGCGCTCGGCCTTGCCGGCTGATCCTTCAGCCCTGAGATCATCCCTCCAGATGCTCCCAGCGAGAAAAGGATCCATAGTTCTTGTGACGGTAAGGCCATCATAAGACCGAGTATGCCGGCGGCGAGTCCGAAGAGGAGTGCTGTGGTCAAGCCGCGAATTGGGCGTGGAACAACTATCCACAGCTCCCACCACGCGATGTCGTGCGTTTTCCGTCGAAGGCTTGACCGGGCGATGAAGGCAAGCCATCGACGGGCGTCTGTGTGACGATAGTGCTTGGGATTGCCTTCCAGAACGGGTGGGTCGGGATAACAGGAAAGCAGAAGTTGATCGAGTAGATGCATCTCCAGGTCGCTCTTGCTGCGGAATGTCAGGAGTATGCTTGGGTCCCTCCCTCCTTCCGCGTAGGTAGCTCGTGCCAGGTTCAGTGCCAGCGGCGTCGACAAAGATGTGGCCAAGCGTCCGCGGGGATACCGCTTGATGCGGCTGAACACTTTCGCCCATTGGTTCACGCGAGAAGGCTTGGTCGCGTCTGTCAGATAGCCGCATATGGTCTCACTGCTCAATGGGTTCAGAGATATGACGACAGCCCCTGTTATGACGTCGGCATTCTGTCGCGCAATAGTATCGCGATATTCTTTTGTGCGACAGGTGAGCACCAAGGGTGCGTCTCCAAAGGTTACATTGATGGCCTTCACGGCAACTACGCGAGACTCCTCAGGCATCTCATCCAGGCCGTCCATGATCGGAAAAACATCTTCCGGTGAAGGTTTCAGTGCCACACCGTAATCCCGGCGGATGCAGTCCGACAACCATTGCGTCACTGATTGAGTGAACGGATCCCAAGTGGATAAGCGGCATAACACTGGTACTCGCCTATCCGGAAATGGAGACGAAGAGGCTGCTGCTTCTGCATCGAGTTCACGATCGGCCAGAGCGGCTAGAGTCAATTTGATAAGAAGGGATGTCTTGCCTGCCCCAGGCTCTCCGAGAACAGCCAGGCGATGGCTCGGAATCAGATCCCTCAGTAATACAAGAAGATCGTTGGAGTCTCCTTCCAGCACTAAAGGCTGATCGTCGCCATCATGTCTTATGACACGCCAATGATCGCTCAGCGGTGGCCCCATCACAGTCCACAAGAGGGGCAGCCTCGGGTCAAGCAGACCACGCTGCTTCTCCTCTCGTCTCAGCTCCCGCGCCACAGCATCCGTTAGAATGTCCCGTTCTTCGGCGGCCAGTCCAGAAGCATGATTACCTGAGCGGTTAGGCCTGCCTTGGCTCAGTGGTGAAGCTTGCTTCCGCAATCGCACGAGCACAGGCGACAAGGCGACGACGAAAGCCAGGTAGAAAGCGAAGATTCCGGCCCACTGATTGGCCTTCTCTCGTCCCTCGTCCAGGAAGAAGAGCGTCATGAGGAGCAGTGCCCCGCTTGCGGCTGCCGCGATTCCCGAATAAATCCAAGCCGATCTCCGCGTGTGGAAGGGGTTTTTATCCACACGTCATATGTTCTCACTCCGCCGCAAATATGCAAGATGGCCGTCGTGGGCGGGAGGGGTCCAATGCGGTTCAGATCATTCAGACCCCGTGGTGATGCGCCGGACCAGGGCGAGACCGCTCATCGGACCCGGCCTTCCACGGTCGCCTCAGCAAAGCCCCAATCCCGGAACCGGGTCGGCGCAGCGGCGCAGCGCCTGGTGGCGGCTGACTCAGCGGCGGAGTTCCTTGACAGACCGGTCGGAATGTTCGGTGACGAAGGAGGCGACCGGTGAGAGCAGCGGTGAGGTGAACGCCATCACGGGGGTCTTCCGCCGCCGGCCCTGCTGGTCGCGCCACCGGGTGTACAGGATCCAGTGGTCGGATAGTCGAGCACGTCCGCGATCGGGATGATGCGACTGCGAAGTGTCCGCGTACGGTGATCGTGTGCACCACCCGAGCCGGTAGCCGCGCACCGCGAGCACCGGTCCCGCGAGCGCGAACGGGACGGCCACGGCCAGTGTGGTGGAGTCGTCGGGTTCGAGCAGGTAGAGCAGGACCGCGAAGGGGATGTACGCCAGGGCCAGGCCGCCGAACGCGTTCGCGAGGCGAGTCACGAGGAGCGGGCGTAGGCGCAGCATGTCCCCGTCCTGGCTCTCCTTCCCGCCCGGGCTCCCTCCCCGGGCGGCTACAGGGTGATGGAGTCCGCCTGGGCTCCCTCCTTGGCCGGCTACAGGGTGATGGCGTTCTTGGCGCGGTCGATGGACTCCTCCGCGGCGGGGCCGCCGGGGTTCTCGGTCGCCAGGGCCTGGTTGAGGGTGGCGAAGGGGCGCATGCGCTCCTCGTACCGGGAGAGCGCCGTCGTGTGGTCGGGGGCGGCGGCCAGTTCGGCGGCGAGCACGTACGCGCCGACGAGGGCCAGGCTGGTGCCCTGGCCGGAGAGCGGCGAGGCGCAGTAGCCCGCGTCGCCGAGGAGCGTCACGCGGCCGTGCGACCAGGTGTCCATCCGCACCTGGGCCATGGCGTCGAAGTAGAAGTCCGGCGCCGTCGTCATCGCCTCGAGCAGCTTGGGCACCTCCCAGCGCAGCCCGCCGCACCGTTCGGCGACGAGGCGGCGCTGGGCGTCGAGGTCGCGGTGGTCGTAGGGGAGCGGGCCGGATTCGAAGCCGAGGTTGACCCGTAGTTCGGTGTTGTCGCGTACGGGATAGATGCCGCCGCCGGCCTGGCCTTCGCGGATCCAGACCTGCCAGTTGTCCAGGGCGAGGAAGTTCTCGGCGGTGAAGATGGACAGGTAGGTGCCGAGGTGGTGGACGAACCGCTCCTCCGGGCCGAAGGCCAGCCGCCGCACCGTGGAGTGCAGGCCGTCGGCGCCGACGACCAGGTCGAAGGTCCGCGGCGCGCTCCTGCCGAAGGTCACGCGCACGCCGTCCTCGTCCTGCTCCAGCGCGGTGATCGAGTCGTCGAAGAGGTATTCGACGTCCTCCTTGGTCCGGTCGTACAGCAGGCCGGTCAGGTCCTCGCGCAGCACCTCGACGTCGTCGCTGTCGAGGCGGCCGCTGCTGATGGCGTGCTCGGTGGACCGCATGATCTCATTGCCGTCGCCGTCCAGCATGACCATGCCGCGCATCTGGGTGCGTACTTCGCGCAGCGGGGCGAGCAGGCCCATCCGGTCCACCACGTCCAGCGCCACGCCGCGGACGTCGACGGCCTGGCCGCCGGGGCGCAGGGCGGGCGCCCGCTCGACGACGGTGGCGCGGATGCCGTGGTGGCGCAGCCAGTAGGCGAGCGCGGGACCGGCGACGCCGGAGCCGGAGATGAGGACGGTGGTCACGTTCGCTCCTGAGGGTTTGTCGAGATTCTGATGGATCTGAATGTACATTGTACGTACAGCTGTGACAACTGTCTGAGCTGCGATGATGTGCTAGTACAGAACGGGCTGTGCTACCTTCTGTGCTAGTACAGATGGAAGAAGGTGCAGGTCGTGAGTGACGCCGCCGAACCGCCCTATCTGCGCATCGCCGCGGAGATCCGCCGCCGCATCGCCGACGGCCGGCTCAGGCCGGGTGACCGGGTGCCCTCCACCCGGCAGATCGCCCGCGAGTGGGGCGTGGCGCTCGCCACCGCCACCAAGGTGCTCACCCACCTGCGCGACGAGGGCCTCGTGCGGGCCAAGCCCCGCTCCGGCACGATCGTCGCCCCCAGCGAGCCCGCGGCCCGCGACAGGCCCCCGCGGCCAGGCCCGCGACCGACGGACCGGCCCGACGGCGAGCTGACCAGGGAACGGGTCGTCCGCGCCGCGATCGAGCTGGCCGACAGCGAGGGGCTGGACGCGCTGTCCATGCGCGGCGTCGCCGCGCGGCTCGGCGTGGCGACCATGACCATCTATCGCTACGTCCCCGGCAAGGACGAGCTGATCTTCCACATGGCCGACACCGCCTTCGGCGGGCTGGGGCGTCCCGAAGACCCGCGATCCGGCTGGCGGGCCCGCATCGAGCACGCGGCCCGCGCGCTGTGGGCGGTGCACCGCCGCCACCCCTGGCTCGCCCAGTTCAACTCGCTCTTCAGACCGCTGCCCCTGACCAACCTGCTCGCCTACGGCGAGCAGTTGCTCGCCGCCCTGGAGAGCCTCGGCCTGGACGAGACGACGCGGATGGACCTCCAGGTGGTGATCTACAGCCACGTCCAGGGCCTGGCCGTGCACCTCGAACGCGAGGTCCTGGCCGAGGCCGCCACCGGCATGTCGGAGGAGGAGTGGATGGAGCGCCAGGCGCCGGCCCTCGGCTCGATCGCCGCCGGCGGCGCCTACCCGGCCTTCTCGCGGCTCATGGAGGTGCTGGGGCGCGACGGCTACGACCTCGACCTCGACCGGCTGTTCGAGCTGGGCCTGCGCACCCTGCTCGACGGCCTGACGGTGCTCGTCGAGGAGGCGGGCCCGGAGGGAAGGTCACGAATGGATCCGGCGTATTGATCCTGCACGACGGGGGCTGTTAGACAGGGGCAGCGGTCGCTCAGCCAGCGGAACGGTGGTCCCCCCATGCAGCAGTCCGTCCTCACCACAGTCATGCTCCCCGCCGCCCTCGCACTGATCATGTTCGGGCTGGGCCTGTCCCTCACCCTCGGCGACTTCGCCCGGGTGGCGACCCGCCCGAAAGCCGTCCTCGTGGCCCTGGTCGCCCAGGTGCTCGTGCTCCCGGCCGCCTGCTTCGGGCTGGTCGTGCTGTTCGGGCTGGATCCGCTGCTGGCCGTCGGCATGATGCTGCTCGCCGCCTCGCCCGGCGGGACGACCGCCAACCTCTACAGCCACCTGTTCGGCGGCGACGTCGCGCTGAACATCACCCTCACGGCCGTCAACTCGGTGCTGGCCGCCTTCACCCTGCCCGTGGTGGTCAACCTGTCGCTCAACCACTTCATGGGCGACGGGCAGGACATCGGCCTGCAGGCCGACAAGGTGGTGCAGGTCTTCGCCATCGTCCTGGTTCCGGTCGCGATCGGCATGCTGGTACGGCGGCTCAGCGTGCGGTTCGCCGACCGGATGGACAAGCCGGTCAGGATCCTGTCGGCGCTGGTGCTGGCCGCGGTCATCATCGGGGCGATCGTCCAGGAGCGGGAGCGGCTGGGCGGCTACATCGCCGCCGTGGGCCTGGTGGCGCTGCTGTTCAGCGTGATCAGCCTGACCGTGGGCTACTGGCTGCCCCGGCTGTTCAAGGTGGAACGGCGGCAGGCCATCGCCTCCGGCATGGAGATCGGCATCCACAACAGCACCCTCGCGATCACCATCGCGCTGAGCCCCTCGCTGCTGAACAACTCGACCATGGCGGTGCCGCCCGCCGTCTACGGGGTGCTGATGTTCGGCACCACGCTCGCCTTCGGCTATCTCGTACGCCGCCGCGCCGACGTGGCCGAACCCGGCGACCGGCAACCGGCCGAGACCTGAGCCGTCCCCTGAGTTGTCCCCTGAGTTGTCACCCGCGCGGGCGACCGGAGGTCAGCCCACGGAGGGACGCTGACGAGCGAGGCTCGATCCTAGCTTTACGGCATGCTCACCGATCCAGTGACCTTCCGCCGGACAGCAGCCGGCCTGCTGCTCATCGTCGCCCCGCTCCTCCAGGCCATCGCCGTCTTCATCGACCCGGGCACCTGGGGCGACGAACGCGAGGCCGTCAGCTTCGGGGACAACCCGGTGCTCGCTCAGCTCCAGTCGGTCCTCTACCACTGGAGCTGGATCTTCATGGCGCTGGCGGCCCTCGGACTGGTCCACCTGACCCGGCACAGGGCGACCGTGTTCGGCCACATCGCCGGGGCCGTCACCGTCGTCGGCTACATCTCCGCCTCGGCCCTGCTCATGGGCGACCCCATCGAGTGGTGGCTGGGTCAGCGGTACGCGCCCGAGGAGGCGCAGCGCATCACGGAGGAGATGCTCGGCCTGCCCGGCGTCATCTGGGGCTTCCAGATGCCGTGGATGTTCTTCGCGATCCTCGGCCTGCCCCTGCTCGTCGTGGCGGTGTGGCGGGCCGGGTTCGTCAGCTGGTGGGTGCCCGCCCTGGTGGCCGCGGGATGCCTGCTGACCCTCCCGTTCCCGTACGGGCCGATCACCGCGATCCTGTGGGTCATGGCCGTCGTCGGGCTCGGCTGGACCGGGCTCAAGATCCTGCGCATGGGGGACGAGGCGTGGGCGGCGTACTACGCGGCGCCGGCGACCGCCCGGGTGAACGCCTGAACGGATCGGTGAAGGGCGGAGACGACGGTCCCCGCGATCTCGCCGCCGTCGGTGGCCCTCGTCAGGGGACACGGCTCGACAGCGGGCGTCTCCGCCCTTCCGGCCCCTGGGAGTCAGGACCTTCCCGCGAAGCGCCACCTCGCGGATACGTACGTTAACCCTCCACTGACCGCGCGGTCTGTGGAGGATTACGCAGAACGGCTCACGCCTTCACGGAGAGCTGGGACGGCACCGGAGGCAGCATGTGGACCCGGGCCGCGCCGATGTCGAAATACAGCCCCACCAGCTTCAGCCGGCCCTCGCGGACCTGCTCGTCGACCCGCCGGTAGGTGCGCAGGTTCTCCAGCTGCTGCTGCACGTTCACCTGGCAGAGCAGGTCGAGCGCGTCGTCGCCGATCCGGTCGCCCGCCGTGTCGATGAACCTGGCCAGGCTGTGGTTGCCGTGCCGCAGCCAGCGCCGCATCGCCGGCAGGCTGCCCGCCATCACCCCGCCGCTCAGCAGGCCGGCCATCGCCCCGCAGCCCGAGTGACCGCACACCGTGATCGTGTGCACGCCCAGCACCTGCGTCGCGTACTCGATCGCGGCCCCCATCGAGTCGTCGTGCGGCTCGGACCCGCGGCGCGGCACCAGGTTGCCGATGTTGCGCACGGTGAACAGGTCGCCGGGACCGCTGGCGGTGATCAGACTGGGCACGATCCTCGAGTCCGCGCACGTGATGAACAGATGCGTGGGCTGCTGCTTGCGCGCCAGCTCGGTGAAGATCGGCCGCACCAGCGGCGCCGTACGCCGGTGGAACTCCCGCGCGCCCTCGGTCAGCAGGCAGTCGTCGGGGGCGGTGGTGCCGTGCGGCATCAGCCGCCGCGCGGTGCGGGGACGGCGGTGCGCCCACGGCAGCCACGACCGGTCGGGCCCGTGCGACGGCGTCTTGGCCGGATACATGCGCACCCCGCTGGCCGCCATCGCGTACCACTCGTCGTGCAGCTCGTCGATGTCGACCGTGCCGCCGAGCCGCTCGTGGTCCAGCCGCCAGGCGTGGATCGCCTCGAAGGCGGCGTTGTCCATGAAGTCGATGTTCAGGTCCAGGTCCACCGCCACCCCGGTGGGGATGGCGCGCAGCTCGTGGGTCAGCCTCGGCACGCCGAGGAACGTGAGCGAGCCGGAGATCGTCGCGTGGTAGCGGCCGTCGGGCTGCCGCCGCGTCCGCACCGTCACCCACGTCAGCCTGCGCAACGCCATCAGCGCCGCCAGCGCCAGCCCGAACAGCACCCCCTCGGCCAGCCCGAGCAGGATCACCGCCGCCATCGTCACGATGTAGACCGGCACCTCGCCGTGCCCGTGGACCTTGCGCACATGGCCCAGGTTGACCATCTGCACGCCGATGAACACCAGCAGCGCCGCCAGCGCCTCCACCGGGATCAGCTGGATCGACCACCCGAACCCGACCGCGAACACCAGCACCCACACCCCGTGCATCACTGTCGAGGCGCGGCTCCTGGCGCCCGCCCGCGCGTTGGTGGTGCTCCGCACGATCACGCCCGCCAGCGGCAGGCCGCCCAGTGCCCCGGACACCATGTTGGCCACGCCCTGCCCGGTCAGCTCCTGGTCCAGGTCGGCGCGCGGCCCGGTGTGCATGCTGTCGACCGCCACCGAGCACAGCAGCGACTCCACCCCGGCCAGCAGCGCCACCAGCAGCACCGACGCCACGATCAGATGCCCGTCACCCTGCGGCAGCACCGGGAACGTCCACTCGGTGAACGCGCCGGACAGGTCGATGCGGGTGACGTCCCAGCCGAACGCCCACGCGGTGACCGCGGCGGCCAGCAGCGCGGCCAGCGGCGCCGGCACCGCCCTGACCTGCTTGGGCAGCCGCACCCAGACCGCGAGCACCGCGATCGTCAGCAGGCCCACCGCGATCTTGTGCCCGTGCAGCTCGGCGAGCTGGCCGGGCAGCTCGACCAGGTTGGCCAGCGCCGACCGCTGCGGGCTGCCGCCGAGCACCACGTGCAGCTGCGACAGCGCGATCACCACGCCCACCCCGGCCAGCATGCCGTGCACGACCGCGGGGGAGACCGCCAGCGCCGCCCGGGCCGCCCTGAACACCCCCAGCACGAGCTGCACCGCCCCCGCCAGCAGGGTGATCATGCAGGTGGCCCGCCAGCCGTAGGTCTGCACCAGGTCGGCCACCACCAGCGACAGGCCGGCCGCGGGCCCGCTCACCTGGACGGCCGAGCCGCCCAGCGCGCCCCCGACCACCCCGCCCACCACGGCGGCGATCAGCCCCGACGCGAGCGGGGCTCCGGAGGCCATCGCGACGCCCAGCGACAAGGGGACCGCGACGAGGAAGACCACGATCGAGGCGGGCAGGTCATGACGGAGCGTGCTCAGCACATGACTCTTCGTGATGCGGGACATGCGCAAAACCCTAGCGGGACCCGCCCCGTCCTGAGGCGCCCGCGTGGGGTTTTACGGATTCCTGCCCGCGCCCCGCCGCCGGGTCAGCGGTAGTAGTCGGGGAACTCCTGCTCGGGCGTGGTGCGCCGGTGACCGTTGCGGCCGTCGGTCGCGTCGTACGGGTCGACGCCGTAACCGGCGTTCGCCGGAGGGGCCGGCCAGGCCGGCTGGGAGGCGGCCGGGCTGGTGAAGTCGCCGGTCTCGTACGCGATCGACTGCGGCGTCGGCGCGGCCATCGGCGTGGACGGCATGGGCGTCGGCGCCGACAGCACGTCGTCGTACACCGGGGCGGGCCTGGCGGACGCCGCCGGGGCGCTCGCGGGGGAGGGCCCGGTCAGCGGGTCGGAGTCGTCGGCCACGGCCCAGCCGGCGCGGACCTCGTAGGAGGAGCGATACGGCTGCTGCTGCTCCTGGAAGGCCGGCCAGGAGCCGCTCGGGCCGCCGGGCGCCGGGTCGTCGAGGATGTCGGGCGAGGCGGCGGGCCAGCCGCCCGACGCGGTCGCGGCAGGCTGGGCCGGCCAGGAACCGCCCTGGCCGCCGGTGGCGGAGCCGCCGTTGTAGGCGGGGAACGGGTCGCTCGTCGGCGCGCCGTTGATCGGCGCGGGCGGCACGGCGGGGAAGGAGCCGCTGGAGGCGGGGTCGACCGCGGCGAAGGAGCCGCTGGCCGTACGGGAGCCGCCGACGGGCTGCTGGGAGCCGTTCTGGGCGGGCATGGGGCCGGTGGCGCGCAGCGCGTCGGGGCGCGGCGACGGCACCGGCTGGGCGCCCGCGCCGAGGATGCTCATCACGTCGGACGTGGGCGCCGCGAACGTGACCGTGCGCTGGTCGGCGAGATCGGAGGCCGAAGGGGCCGGGCGGGGCTGCACCGGCTCCACCAGGTCGGCCAGGCTGCTGGAGGCGGCGGCCGGGCTCGGCGCCTTCGCCGGCCGCTGGGGCAGCGGGGCCTGCACGGTGGCCGCGTTGGGGTCGACGACCGGAGCGGGCCTGGGGCGTCGCGGAGCGGGCCGCTGGGCGGGGCGGGTGGTGTCGGAGGCGCGATCCGCGGCGGCGGGCTCACGCTCGGCGGGCCGGGACGCGGCCTTGCGCGCCGCGACCGTGCCGCCCGCGCCGAAACCGCCCTCCTCGGCGTCGCTGCGGATGTTGGCCCAGAACTCTTCGTCGTCCTCGTCGGAACGCGGGTTGCCCCACTCGTCGACCCCCCGCTTGCCACGCTGACCGGTGCGGACCGGTTTGGGCTTCGGCTCGTCGATGGGGCTGAAGTCAGGGCTGAACTTGGTCATCTTGGGCTCATGGTTGGCGAACTCGTCCGTCGAGCGGGTCTTCGTCCGCTCCTCCTTCTCGGCCATCTCCTTCAGCCGTTCCGGAGGAAGAGAGCTCTCCCGGCGGTTCATCGAACGCATGCCCAGTGCCACGACGACAAGCACGAGGAGCACAACAGCGACCAAGCTCACCACGACCGCAGTCATTGCACCACCCTCAAAGCCATGGCCTGCCTTCGGCACCGGTGAGATCGCGCGGCCATCGACGCGACCTGCCCCCTTTGATCACCAGCACCTAACAATTGGATCTGATTCTGTCGGACCACGACGAGCGTTGTCACACCCTAAGTGAAGAATTGGTAACCAGAACTACGCTCCGTGTCATCCGGCTCACTCGATGTTCACCGCCGTGAGCCGTCCGCGGGCGATGGTCAGGTCCGCGATCCTTCTCAGGACCTCGGAGAGGGAGGCGCCCTCCTGAACCTCGACCTTCCCCTTCAGCGTGTAGACGCTGAAGCGGTAGGTGCCCTTGGACACGCAAGGAGGTTCGTAGCCCGCCTTGCCGCTGGTCACCGTGGCCTGACCGGACCCCTCGGGCGGGCTCTCGGCGGCGTTGGGACCGAGCTCCGTCGTGGTGGCCGGGATGTTGTAAAGCACCCAGTAGACACCGGACGACTCGGCGGAGTTGGAGTCGACGACGATCGCCACGGTCGCGGCCTCGTCCAGAGGCCGGCTCGACCAGCGCAGCGGCGGACTGCCCTGGGCCCCCTGACACGAGAACTGCCGCGGCAGCGGCCTGCCCTCGCGCAGATCGGGGCTGGAGACGTTGATCCGGGCGATCTCCTGCGCCTCGGACGTGCCGATGATGGTGCCGCATCCGGACACGGCGAGCGCCGACGCCACCGCCGTCCCAATGACGGCGGCACGTCGCACGCGCCTTGTCCTGTTACACAGCCCCATGCCGCACGATGCTACGCGCGTCTCGGGCATGCGCCGACCGTTTCGCGAGGGTCGGTCGATGGTAAAGCCCGGGAAATCCACCCCAATCGGAGCTTCGGACCGCGAGAAGGCGGCCGGGGGCGTGGCTTTCGTCCTCCCCGGGCCGTCGGCCCCGTGGCGAGACGGGGACCTTCCCGAGATCACCGTCCGGCGTCTCCGCACCCTCCCCGGCCTGCCGCTTCTCCATCCCGGCCCGGCAGTGCCGCAGGACCGCCCGCCCGCCGGTATTTGGGACGACCGGGCGCCGCCGGGGGCGGGCGACGCACTCCGGTCGCCCGTGTCACCACCCCCGGCGCGCGCCCGGAAAAAACCCGGCACGCCAGCTCGCCCTCACCCACCCCACCGGACGACGCGGCCACGCCCCTCCGCGTTACTCGCCGCGCCATCGACACGTGCGGCGCCATCGACCGGACCGGCCTGACGCACCCTCCGCCTCCCGCGGCCGCACTCCCGCCTGACGGCGCCCGGACCGTCTGAACACGCTTTCCGCATCCATGGCCGCCCCCTGCCCGACGGCCGATCGGACCCGCCCTCACTTCCTCTACCTTGCTCCCGACCTGCGCCTCTGTGGGGCCGGCTGCACTCTCCGCCTCCCCGGCCGACGGCCGACCGGGCACTCCTGGGCGTCCTCACTTCCTCTGCCGCGCTCCCGACCCGGACTCGCCCTCACTTACGTTGCCGCACTCGCTACCTGCGCCTACACGGGACCGCACGCACGCCGCCCCGACTCCCCAGCCGCCACCGAACCTCCAGACGGTCGCGGCGCGGAGATCGTCACGGGCACAGGACGTGAGTCTTGGTCACGTACGGGTCACCGACGACGCCGCAGCAACGCCCGGGAAGCGGAAGCAGCCCCGCCACCTCGAACGCGACGGCGGGGCAGGACCCGTACGAGCTGAATGAGATCATTCACCCGTGGCGCCGGAAGACCCGGATCGCCAGCGGCGCGAACACCACCATGAACCCCGCCGCCCACAGCAGCGAGATCAGCGCGGGCTGGGCCACCTCGCCGCCGATCAGCAGGCCGCGGATCGCGTCGGACAGATGCGTCACCGGGTTGACCTGGGCCCACGCCGCCAGCCAGCCGGGGAACGTGTCAGGGTTGACCAGCGCGCTGCTGGTGAAGGTCAGCGGCATCATCACCGAGAAGGAGAACATCTGCACCTTCTCCGGGTTGGACGCCGTCAGCCCGATCAGCACCGACATCCACGCCATGGCCAGCGCCACCACCACGAGCAGCGCCAGCGCCCCCAGCAGCCCGGCCACCCCGGTCGTCACCCGGAACCCCAGCACCATGCCGAACCCGACGAGCAGCGCGAACGCCCACACCTGCTTGAACGTGTCGGCGATGATGCGGCCCGCCAGCGGCGCGGACCGCGCGATCGGCAGGCTGCGGAGCCGGTCGAAGACGCCCTTGGTGATGTCGGTGTTGAGACCGATGGCCGTGGACAGGGTGTAGAACAGGGCGTTCTGCACCAGCAGGCCGGGCAGCGCGAACTGCAGGTAGTCGCCCGTCGAGCCGGAGATCGCGCCGCCGAACACGTAGGTGAACAGCAGCAGGAACATGATCGGCTGGATGCTCAGGTCGAGCAGCTCCCACGGGTTGTGCTTGATCTGCACCAGGCTCCGCCAGGCCAGCGTCAGCGTCTGGCTCACCGTGGCCCCGGCGCTCACCCGCTTGGGCGGGGCCGGCAACGTCATCGTGGTCACGCGTAGACCTCCTCGCCGTCGGCGGCCGGCTCCTCGGCGCGGTGCCCGGTCAACGCCAGGAACACCTCGTCGAGGCTGGACTTGCGCAGCGTCAGCTCCGAGGCGACGATCCCCAGGTCGTCGAGGCGGCGCACGATCGCGGGCACCACGGCGGGGTCGCGCACGGACGCCGTCAGCCGCCCTCCCGACACCTCAGGAGCCGCGCCCACGATCTCCTCGACCACCGCCGACACCAGCGGCACCTGGTGGTCGGCGGCCGGTCGCACCTCCAGCACCTGGGCGCCGGTCGTGGCCTTCAGCTCGTCGGACGTGCCCGAGGCGATCACCTTGCCGTGGTCGAACACCACGATGTCGTCGGCGAGCTGATCGGCCTCCTCCAGGTATTGCGTGGTCAGCAGCACGGTCACGCCGTCGGCCATCAACCCCCGCACGACCTCCCACAACTCGGTACGGCTGCGCGGGTCGAGACCCGTCGTCGGCTCGTCCAGGAACAGCACCTGCGGACTGCCCACCAGGCTCGCCGCCAGGTCGAGCCGCCTGCGCATGCCTCCGGAGTACGTCTTCGCCGCCCGGCCCCCGGCCTCGGCCAGGTCGAACCGCTCCAGCAGGGCCGCCGCCCGGCTCCGCGCCTCACCCCTGGACAGGCCCAGCAGCCGGCCGATCATCACCAGGTTCTCGACCCCGGTCAGCATCTCGTCGACCGCCGCGTACTGACCCGTCAGCCCGATCAGCGAGCGCACCTGGTGGGCCTGGCTCGTCACGTCGTACCCGAGCACCGACGCCCGGCCCGCGTCGGGAGCGAGCAGCGTCGCCAGGACACGCACGGCGGTGGTCTTGCCGGCTCCGTTGGGGCCGAGCACACCGAGCAGCCGGCCGGGCGGCACGGCCAGGTCGACGCCGTCGAGCGCCCTGGTCTCGCCATAGCGTTTGACCAAGCCTTCGGCTTCTATCGCATAGGGATTCCCTGTCATGGAACCACTCTGCCCGACCCCACCGACAACCTCCGGGCGTGGAGCCGGACACCGCTGACAGATCGGCGATATGCCGCGCCCCATAAGCTGGCCTTGTGACGTCATCAGGTCCTTTGCGTGACCCCGCCAACCGCGTCTCGTCCCGAGCCCGCGGGCTCTGGTTGCTGGAGGCGCTGTTCGGGTTCGTGCTGCTGGTGGGCGGGTCGGTGCTGGTCGCCGCCTGGGTCGGGGGCAGCGGGTGGTGGTGGGTGCCCGACTGGTTCGCCGCCCGGCCGTGGCTGCTGCCGGTCACGGTGGCGGCCCTGACCACGCCGTTCCTGGTGGCGGAGCCGTTCGTGCGGTACGCGGTGCACCGGTGGGAGTTGTCCGGCGACGTCGTCTACGCCCGCCAGGGCTTCCTGACCAGGGAATGGGTGTTCGTGCCCGTCAGCCGCATCCAGACCGTCGACAAGGGGCAGGGGTGGATGGAACGGCTGCTCGGGCTGGCGACGCTGGAGATCCGCACCGCCTCCCACGCCGGATCCTCGACGATCAAGGGCCTGGACCTCCGCGTGGCGGCGGAGCTGGCGGAGGCGCTGGCACGCCGGGCCGAGCAGCTCAGGGACGACGCGACATGACCGAACCCGCCGACCACCCGCCCCTCCCGCCCGCCGGGGTGGAGCAGCGCCCGCCAGGGCCCTTCTCGGTGCCGCTGCGGCTGAGCCCCAAAGTGCTGCTCATCGACCCCGTACGGATGCTGCCCTCGCTGCTGGTGCCGCTGATCGGCGTGCTCGTGGTGGGCGGCTTCTCCACCAGGTCCTACCTGTGGGCGGCGATCGGCCTGGTCGGGACCGTGGTGTTCGCCCTCATCCGCTGGGCCACCTTCACGTACCACGTCACCGGCGACCGGGTGGAGATCAAGCGCTCGCTCATCAGCCGCTCGATCCGCACCATCCCGCTGGAACGGGTACGCGGCGTCGACGTCTCCACCCCGCCCATGCACCGCCTCCTCGGCCTGGCCGTCCTGAAGATCGACACGGGCGCGAGCGGCGGCGACGGCGAGGCCACCCTCGACGGCGTCACCGTCCAGGAGGCCGACCGGCTCAAACCCCTCCTGCTGCGCCGGTCCCGCACCGCCCCCGACGCCCGCCCCGCCGAGGAGGGCCCCGCCGTCGCGGGACCGTCCGAGCGGGTCATCTTCGCCGTCCCGCGCACATGGCTGCTGTACGGGCCGCTTTCCGGCGCGTACCTCCTGACCCCGTTCGCGCTCGCCGGCGGCGTCGTCGGCCTGGCCTTCCAGTGGGGCGACGAACTCGGCTTCGGCAGGGAGGCCGCCTGGAACGTCGGGGAGTGGCTGTGGGAGCGCCCGTCGCTGCTGGTGGCCACCGTGCTCCTGCTGGTGGCGGCGATGCCGATCGCGGGCGGTGTCATGTACGCGGTCTTCAACTGGGACTTCCGGCTCAAGCGGCGCGACGGCTACCTCGTGGCCGAGCGCGGGCTGATCAACCGGCGCAGCGTGTCGCTGGAGTCCAGCCGGGTGCGCGGCTACGAGATCGTCGACGGCCTCGCCGAACGCTGGGCCGGCGTCGTCCGGGCCTGGGCCATCGTCACCGGTCTGGGCGACTCCGAGACCCGCGGGCAGCTCCTGCCCGTGGTCCCGCGCGCCGACGCCACGGCGGTCACCGGCGAGGCCATCGGGCCCTACCGGGCCGACCTGCGCCCCCACCCGCCGATCGCCCGCAACCGCCGCCTGTTCAGGGCCGTCGCCCCGTGGCTGATCCTGGCCGCGCTGTCCGGGCTGCTGCTCGTGCTGACCGAGCTGTCCGTGTGGTGGGTGCTGCTCGTGGCCGCCCTCGTCCTGGCCGCCCTCGGCGTCCCCCTCGGGCTCGACCGCTACCGCTCCCTCGGCCACGGCTACGACGGCGAGCGGGTGGCGGTCCGCTCGGGTTCGCTCAGGCGGTCGATGGCGGTGGTCGAACGGCGCGCCGTGGTGGGCTGGCACCTCCGCCAGACCTGGTTCCAGCGCCGGGCGGGCGTTCTCACCCTGACGGTGGGATCCGGCGCCGGGAAGGGTGGCTACTCGGCCATCGACGTCTCCGAAGCCCAGGCCAGAGACTTCCCCGCCGAAGTCACCCCCGAATGGCTGGCCCCCTTCCTCAGCCCCGGCCCCACCTCGCAGACCCTGCCGGGGCAAGCCTCCGAGTCGGGTCAGCGGGTGCCGCCGGAGGGAACTCCACCGGTCTTGCACACTCCGCCGGGCCCGCACCTTCCGCCGGGCCCGCACACTCGGCAGGGCCCGCATACTCGGCCGGTCCAGGGTGCCGCGTCGGTCCAGGACACCTCGTCGGTCCAGGACACCTCGTCGGACGAGGGCGCCGCGCCGGACCAGGGCGCCGCGCCGGACCAGGGCGCCGCGCCGGAGCGGCGTACCTCCTCCGATCCGCAGCCACCCGGCCTCCAGACCCCGCCGGATCAGCACACTCCACCTGCCTGACCCCAGGCCCGGCGGGCTCGGCCCGGCTCCGGCTCCGGCTTTCACAGGACCGGGCTCTTGAATTCAGCGCGGCTTCGACTTCAGATGCCCGCGGCCGACGTCACCCCACATCATCAGCTGTCACCCGCCGGCGGGTGCGGGACGGTTGAGGCGGATCATCGCCCGGTACAGGGCGCAGCGGTGGATGCGGATGAGCGCTCCCCGTTCCAGAGCTGACACGGTCTCTCGTCAGGTCTGGCGGGAAGCGCTCGTCCGGAATCGTGGGGTCAGTCCTGGCGGCGGGCGCCGAACATGATCTCGTCCCAGGTCGGGACGGAGGCGCGGCGGCCACGTGAACCCTTGCGCGACTGCCGGGCCGGGGCGGGCTTGGGCGCGGGCGTCGGCGCGGGAGGCTCCTCCTTGGCCGGAGAGTCCTGCCTGGCCTGGTCGTCCTTGCTCGTCCGAGCCGCGGGCACCGCCTTGCCGGGCTTGGGCTGAGGCTTGGGCCCGCCCCCGGACGGTTCCGGCCCGGCTGCCTTCTTCTCGGGCGCTTGGGCCGTCTCCTGTACGGGTGAGGCCTCGTTCTCCTTGCGCGCGGCGGCGGGAGCTTCGGGCACCGGGGGACTCGCGGCCTCGGCGGCAGGCGCCGGACTCGTCGACTCCTCGGCCGAAGTGTCGTCGGCCTGGTCCTGGGCCGGCGCGTCGGCCTTCGCGGGCTCCGGCGCGCTGACGGCGGCCGCCGGAGCCTCGACCGAGGACTCGGCGGCGGCGTCGACCGAGGACTCGCCCACTTCGGCGGTCACGCTGTCAGCGGTGGCCTCGCCGGTCGTGTCAGCGGTGGCCTCGCCGGTCGTGGTGGTCGGGCTGTCGGCGGTGGACTCGCCGGTCGTGGCAGCGGGCTCGGTGGTGACGCCGTCTGCGGGCGTGGCACGGTCCGCGGCGACGGGCTCGGCAGTCCTCTCGCTCGCGGCGGTCCCGCCGTCCGCGGCGACGGGCTCGGCGGTGACGCTGTCCTCGGCGGCGGTTTCCTCGTCCTGCGTGGCTCGGTCGGTGACCGGCTCGGTGTGGACGGGTTCGGTGGTGACGCCCTCCACGGCAGCGGTGGGGGCTGAGGCTTCGGCGGCGGTCTCCGCAGGCTGAGGCGTGGGCGCCGTGGACTGCACGGGCGGGGCCTCGGGCTGCTCAACCGGTGTCGTCGCCTGCTCAGCCGGTGCTGTCGTCTGCTGAGCCGGTGCCGTCGTCTGCTCGGCAGGCGCCGGTGTCTGCGTGGGCGGTGCCGCCTGGGGCTGGACCGTTTCCACGGGCTCTACGGCGGTCGCCTCGGCCGTCGGGGCCTGCACGTCCTCGGTGGTGGTGGGCGGGGCAGGCTGCTCGGGCTGACGGACGGGCTCCCGCACCGGGGCGGACGCCTCGCCGGCAGGCGGACCGGTCGGGGCAGGGGTGGGCGCCTCGACAGTGGACGGCCGCGTCACCGCCTCCGCAGCCGATGGCGCCGTGGACGCCACGGGCGGCGGCGCGATGTTCTCCCGCTGCGACGCGGTCGCCGGAGCGGTGTCGACGCGCGCCTGCCAGGCGAGCCGGTCACCCGAGGACGCGGCAGGACGGGCCGGCTCAGGCCGGGGGGCGACGGTCCGGTCGGGGTCCTGGGCAGGCCGGGGAGCGACGCTGCGGTCAGGGTCCGGGCCGGGTCGAGGGGCGACGGGCCGGTCAGGGGCCTGGGCGGGTCGAGAGGCGACGGTCCGGTCGGGGTCCGGGCCGGGGCGTCCGTGGTCAGGCTGCGGGGCGGGCGGGCGGTCGCGGTCGTCCGCCGGCGCGTAGAAAGGCTGCGGGCGGGTCGGGCCGAGGTCCGGGAGCCAGGGGGAAGGCCCGCGGCGGTTGTCGTCGCGGGCGGGCGGCGCCGGAGCGGGGTCGAAGGCCGTCGGCGGCAGGTCGACGGGCAGCTCGCGGGCCGGCGGGCCGTAGCCGACCGCCGGCTCCTCGGGCTCGGGTTCCTGCCTGATGACGGACGGGAACGGCAGCGGGTCGGACGCCAGCGGCGGCACCGGCTGCAGCTTGGCCACGCGGGGCGTGAACGGGGTGACCGTGGTGTCCTCCACCACGGGATCCGGGTCGAAGTCGGCCGACGACAGGCGGTGGGCCTCGTCGTCGTGCGGGGTCACGTGGCGGCGGCGGGGGTCGAAGAGCCATTCGGCGTGGCGCGTGTGACCGTTCCACACGTAGCCGAGCTTGACCCGCCACAGGCCGTCGTCGCGCTTGGCGGAGTCCCAGTCGATCTCGTCGGTGGGCACGCCGCGCCTGGTGAGGCGCTCGGCGACCAGCTCGCCCAGGGTCGGACCGGTCGCGGACTCGCCGGGCATGCGGACGGTGACGCGCTGCGCCTGCTGGGCGACGTACTCACGCTCCTGGAGCACCGGCCCTTCGAACCAGCGGACGCGCTCGACCGGGATGCCGGCCGTGGCGGCGATCTCTTCCGCGGTCTCCCCGGCTCGGATGCGGGCCTGGATCTCCTTGGGGCGCAACGGACTCTCCACTTCGATCTCGTACTGGCCGAGACGGGAGAAGTTGCCACGGACGGCAGCACGGAGCCGGTCGTCCACAGGAAGAGTGAAGCGCGTGCCCCGCCCGGCAGTAGCCAGCACGAGATAGGTGCCGTCCTCACTCACCGCGACGAGTCGGAGCTCCTGCATGCGAGTCCCTTCGTCAGCGTCGCCATTCTTCCCCCGGACCCTTGAGTCTCTCGCGTGTGCCGGTTGCCTGCCAGCACCGTACCCGGCATGTCCGAACATCGCCTTGCTGGGATAGCCCCGGGGCGTTGTGACGCCCGTCACATTTGAGGATTCCATCCTTTCAGAGCCCGCCGTCGCGCAGGAGGAGGTTAGACGTCCTCGTTGGATTCTGGCGAATCGGTTCGCGATCCGTGACCCGGGAGCCGGGACGGACGGCAGGACTGGGCGGCGAGGCGATGACGGCGATGACGGCGATGGCCGCGGGGATGATTGGGGCCGCGGCTGCGTACACGGAGGGCAGGCCGGAACGTCGGGGCACGAGCGACGAGGTTGCCCCCTGAACCGGCCGCGCGGACGGCCGGACACGCGCAGCCGCCCATTCGCACGACGGTTCTTTACCTGGCGTTAGGAACCCAGCACCTGTTCCAGGTAGGCGTTGCCGAAGAGGCGGTCCGGGTCGAGGCGGTCGCGCAGGGCCACGAAGTCGGCGAATCGCGGGTAGACGCCCGAAAGGTACGCGGCGTCCCTGGTGTGCAGCTTGCCCCAGTGAGGCCGGCCGCCCAGCCTGGTCATGATCTCCTCGACGCCCTCGAAGTACGCCGGGTTCGGGGTCTGACGGTAGACGTGGCAGGCCACGTACGCGGTCGGTCTGCCGTACGCGGTCGACAGCCAGGCGTCGCTCGGCGGCGTCACCCGCACCTCGACCGGGAAGGTGATCTTCCAGTCCATCCGCTCGACCAGGTCACGCGTCTCACGCAGCGCCTGCCCGAGCTTCTCGCGCGGGATCGCGTACTCCGTCTCCAGGAAGCGCACGTCCCGTCGCGCGGTGAAGATCTTGTACGAGGTGTCGACGGACTCGGAGTCACCCAGGGCGGCGGCGCTGACGGCGTTGATCCGGGGGATCAGGTCAGGGAAGCGCGCCCCGGCCGCGCACGCGGCGCCGAACACGGTGTTCTCCAGGAACACCGCGTCCAGCCAGTGCCGGAAGGCGCCCTGCGGGGCGGGCGGCCCCGGATGCCGGTTGTTGGTCTTGACCAGGCACGCGTCGGTGTGCGGCAGCCAGAAGAAGTCCAGGTGCTCGTTCTGGCCGGTGAGGTCGTCGAGCGAGTCGAGTATGCGGCTGAGCGGCATCCGCCTGCGCCGGTTGTGCAGCAGGAACGCCGGCTCCACCCGGAACGTCACCGCCGTCACCACGCCGAGCGCGCCCAGCCCGACCCGGGCGGCGTCGAACAGGTCCTCGCCCGGCGAGGCGGTGACCAGCGAGCCGTCGGCCAGCACCAGCTCCAGCCCGGTCACCTGGTCGGCCAGGCCGCCGCTGTCCCTGCCGGTGCCGTGGGTGCCCGTCTGGATGGCGCCGGAGATCGTCTGCTCGGTGATGTCGCCCATGTTGGCCAGGGCCAGGCCGCGCTCGCCGAGCAGCGCGTTGAGCGTCTTGAGCGGGGTGCCGGCGAGCACCGTGACCTGGTCGCCGGCCCACGAGCGGACCCCGGTGAGCTTGTCCGGGCGCAGCAGCATGCCGTCGGTGAGGGCCACCCCGGTGAAGGAGTGGCCCGTTCCGGCCATGCGCAGCCGCCGCCCGCCCGCCGCAGCGTCCCGGACGGCGCGCGCCACGTCGTCGGCCGAGGCCGGGGTGCGCACCTCGGCGGGGGAGCAGGTCTGGTTGCCTGCCCAGTTGGTGAACGCCATGAGGAGTGTTCTCCCTGGCTAGAGCGTCGTTCCGTCAAACGTGAACGATACTCACTGTTCCCAGCCCTCAGGTAGCGGGAACACGTCACCGGCCTTGAGGTTCTCGCTCTTGATGATCTCGTCGACCGTCACCAGATGGTAGCCGTTGCGCTGGAGCGTCTTGATGATCGACGGCATCGCGTCGACCGTCTGCTTCACCCAGTCGTGCATGAGGACGATGCTGTTGCTCTTGGCGACCGCCAGGGTCTGCTTCTTGATCTTCTCTTCGTCCTTCGACTCCCAGTCGCGCGACCCGCCGGTCCACAGGATGATCGGCATGTCGAACTCGACCGCGATGTCCTGCACCTGCAGGTCCGAGAGTCCGTACGGAGGACGCAGCAGCTTGGGCTCGACCCCGGCCGCCTTCTTGATCGCGTCGTTGGTCTTCTTGATCTCGTTGCGGATCGTGGCCTCGGTCGACTTGGTGAAGTCGGGGTGCGAGTAGCTGTGGTTGCCGATCGCGTGCCCCTCCTTCACCATCCGCTTGACGTAGGCGGGGCGGCTCTTCACGTACTGGCCCTCAAGGAAGAACGTGGCCTTGGCGTCGTACTTCTTCAAGGTGTCCAGCAGTTTGCCCGCGTACTTGCCCGGTCCGTCGTCGAAGGTCAGCGCGACGCACTTCACCTGCGTGCAGTCGACCTCCTTCGTCTTGGGCGCGGCGACCGCGGGGGCGGGAGCCGCCATCACCGCAACTGCCGCGATGGCCAGAAGTGAAGTCAAATGTCGGGACATAACTGATGTTTCCAATGTGAAGGGTGATGCGAGGGATGTCCCGACGGTATCGGATCAGCTCTCCGCCGGTGAAGGCGCTTCGGGAAGTCTCAGCAAACCCGAACCTCCCACGCCCACCACGACCGCGAGCAACGCGCACGCCAGCGAGAACCCGTACGCGTTGGACGCGCCGACCAGTTCGGTGAGCCGCCCGCCCGCCCACGCGCCGATCGCCACGCCGAACCCGATCGAGGTCGAGATCCACGCCATGCCCTCGGTGAGCAGCGACGGCGGCACCAGCCGCTCGGTCAGCGAGAAGCCGGTGATGAGCGTCGGCGAGATGGCCAGCCCGGCCACGAAGAGCGCGATCGCCATGACCCGCACGTCCCCGACGAACATGATCGGCAGCAGCCCCACCCCGAACACGCCGAGCGCCCGGACGAACCGGCCGCGCAGCGAGATCCGCCAGTGCCGCGACCCGAACCAGAGCCCCGAGACCATCGACCCGCCCGCGAACGCGGCCAGCAGGAACCCGGAGGCGCCCTTGACCCCGTGCGCGTCGGCGAAGGCCACCGTGATCAGGTCGACCGAGCCGAAGACCGCGCCGAGGCTCAGGTAGACGCACGACAGCAGGGCGATGCCGGGGATGAGGATCGGGGTGCCGCCCGCCGCGCGGACGGGCTGCACCGGCGGCTGGGTGCGCCGCTGCAGGGCCAGCGCGATCGACCCGGCGAACATGGCCACCAGCGCCACGGTCAGCCCGGCGTACAGGTTCACGGCCGTGGCCAGCACGGTCACCAGCGCCGGACCGGTGACGAAGATCACCTCGTCGGCGACGGACTCGAAGGCGAACGCGGTGTGCAGCTTGGCCGACCCGCCGTGCAGGTGGGACCAGCGCGCCCGGACCATCGACCCCAGCGACAGCGAGGTGGCGCCGACCAGCAGCGCGGTGGCGTACAGGGTCCATTCGGGCAGCCGCAGCCCGGCGCTGGCCATGAGCGCGACCAGCGCGATCGCGTTGATCACGGCGAACGGCACGATGACCCGGCCCTGGCCGAACCGGTCCGTGAGCCGCCCGGACAGCGGGGCGGCGACGGCGAAGGCGACGCTGCAGACCCCGGACACCGCGCCGGCCAGCGCGAACGATCCGGTGAGCCCCTGGACCAGCAGCACGATGCCGATGCCGAGCATGGACATCGGCATCCGGCCGAAGAACCCGGCCAGCACGAATCCCTTGACGCCGGGCCCGTTGAACAACCCCCGGTAAGGCCCGACCATGTCATTCTCTCCTTACGTGTGCTGGCACAACTTCTCGCATCGTCTGTCCGGATGGCAACAGATTTCTCGGCGAGTGGGTTAACGTGTCCCGCGTGTCCGGTCTTCCCTCACTGCGCGCCGTGTTGCTCATGGTCGCCACGGTGCTCGCGGTGACGATCGCGGCCGGCGGTGTGGTGCTGATGCTGGGTGAAGACCCGTTCACCGGAGCGGCCCCCCAGGAAAAGATAGAACGTCGGACCGAGCGCCAGACCACCGGGCTCGACCGGCTCGTCCCCACCGCGCCCCCGACGGCCGCCCCCGTGCGGGAGTTCGGCGAGGGCGGCGCGGGCGTCACGCCCACCCCGCCGCGCGTGCTCGCCATCGCGCCCGCCGAGGTGTCGAAGCAGACCCGCTTCGCGCTGTCGGCGCTCAAGCACGTGCAGAAGGCCATCGTGGTCGACGCCGGTTCGGTCAAGGTCGCCGGTACGGGGCTCAACCTGCTCGCGGTCGACCAGACCGACTTCCGCTCCTGGACACCCCAGGCCGTCGCCGGCCACCCCGGCGTGTGGAGCGCGCTGGCCAGGGGCGAGTTCGTGGCCGACGCGGCGGCCGTGCGCAAGTACGGGCTCACGCTCGGCGCCTACTACCAGGTGGACGGCGGACCCCGGCTGCGGCTGGCCGCCTCCGCGCCGCTCGGCCTGACCGGGGTCGACGCGCTCGTCGGCGCTGAGCTGGGCCGCACACTCGGGCTGGCCCGCGGCGTCGCGGTGCTGCTGCACGGCAAGGAAGGCAAGATCAGCGAGGCTGGCGTGCGCAAGACGCTCGGCTCGGGCGCCCAGATCGTCATGCTCGACGCCGACCGGCGCGAGCGGAAGCGGCCCAAGCAGGCCACCGTCACCACCGGCAGGCCCGGCAGCTATCTGGAGCTCTACAAGCAGGCGGCCACCCGCTGCCCCGGCCTGTCGTGGACCGTGCTGGCGGCCATCGGCCAGGTGGAGAGCGGCCACGGCCGCAACAACGGCCCGTCGAGCGCGGGCGCGCTCGGGCCGATGCAGTTCATGCCCGCCACCTGGAAGGCCTACGGCGTCGACGGTGACGGCGACGGCAAGAAGGACATCTGGAGCCCGTACGACGCCGTGCCGGGAGCCGCCGCGTACCTGTGCGCCACCGGCGCCGGCCAGGGCGGCGAGAAGCTGCGCAAGGCCGTCTGGCACTACAACCACTCGTGGGACTACGTGAACAAGGTGCTCGGCATCGCCGACGCCTACGCCCGCTCCTACGCCTGAGCGGACGCCGGGGCCGGACGGCGCTTCGGCGCCGGGCAGCAGGTGAGCGGGCAGGGCGTCGGCTCGGGCTCGTCCATCAGCTCGCGCACCATCCGCACGAACGCCGGGTGGGTGCCGGCCGTGGCCGCCCGCTCCATCGGCAGCCCGCGCTCCCCGGCCACCTGCCTGGCCTCGGTGTCGAGGTCGTAGACGACCTCCATGTGGTCGGAGACGAACCCGATCGGCACCAGCACCACGGCCTTGGCGTCGAGCTCGCGCAGGTGGTCGCAGACGTCCGGCTCCAGCCACGGCACCTGCGGCGGGCCGCTGCGCGACTGCCACACCAGGTCCCACGGCAGGGTGCGGCCCAGCGCCTCGTTGACCAGCTCGGCCGTGCGGCGCAGCTGCGCCTCGTACAGGCCGCCCGACGGCCCGGCGGTCTCGGCCATCGAGACGGGGATGCTGTGGGCGGTGAACACCAGCCGGACGTCGTCGCGGCCGGCCCGGTCGCCGATCCGCTCCAGGGCCTGCCGGGTGTGGTCGGCCATGGCCGCCACGAACCCGGGATGGTCGCCGTAGTGGCGCAGCTTGACCAGCTCGGGGCCGCCGTCGAAGGAGATCCTGGCGATGTCCTCGTAGTACTGGCGGCAGCTGGAGTAGCCCGCGTAGGCGGAGGTGGCGAAGACCGCGGCCTTGCGCACCCCGTCGGCGGCCATCTCGCGCACGGTGTCCTCGCCGAACGGCCGCCAGTTGCGGTTGCCCCAGTAGACCGGCACGCCCGCCACCTGCCGCAGCGCCTCGACCAGCGCGCGGTTCTGCCCGTTGATCGGGCTGACGCCGCCGAAGCTCTGATAGTGCTCGGCGACCTCCAGCAGCCGCTCGCGCGGGACGCCCCGGCCGCGCACCACGTTCTCCAGGAAGGGCATCACGTCGTCGGGACCCTCCGGACCGCCGAACGACAGCACCAGCAACGCGTCATAATCTGCCACGTGAACCAGCCTATGGCGGCGTGCCCGTGGTCCCGCCAAGAGGTAAGTTCGGATAAGTGAGCCCCTTTGACGACATCCGCGACTATGTGGCCATCCCACGAGTCATCTCGCTGAAGCTCTCCCCCGACGGCTCCCGGCTCGTCTCCGTGGTGCAGGCGCTCAACCCGGACGGCAAGTCGTACGGCACCGCGCTGTGGGCGACCCCCCTGGGCGGCGAGCCCTACCGCCTGACCCGGTCGGCCAAGGGCGAGACCGCGGCCGACTTCACCGCCTCCGGCGACCTGCTGTTCACCAGCGCCCGCCCCGACCCCACCACCAAGGACGGCGACGAGGAGGCGGCCGCGCTCTGGCTGCTGCCCGCGAGCGGCGGCGAGGCCCGCCGGATCGCCGACCGCCCCGGCGGCATCGGCGCCTTCCGGACCGCGGGCGGCACGGTCGTGTTCGCCTCGGACGTGCTCGACGGCGAGGAGGCCGACGAGGCCGAGCGGCGCCGGGCCCGCAAGGACGCCGGGATCAGCGCGATCCTGCACGAGAGCTACCCGGTCCGCTACTGGGACCACGACCTCGGCCCCGGCCGCACCCGCCTGTTCGCCGGCCGGCTCGGGCCCGACGGCCTGGAAGACGTCCGGGACCTCACCCCCGACCCGGGCGAGGCGCTGCGCGAAGCCGACTTCACCCTCACCCCCGACGGCCGCACGGTGATCACCACCTGGCGGCCCCCGCAGCCCCGCGGGGAGCGCCGCGTGGAACTGGTCGCGATCGACGTGGAGTCGGGGGTCCGGCGCACGCTCTTCAGCGACGAGGGCCACGACTTCTGCGGCCCGCTCGCGGTCTCGCCGGACGGCACCAGGATCGCCTGCCTCCGCGAGCGGCTCGCCCGCCCCGACCTGCCGATCCGGATGGAGCTGTGGATCGGCGACCTGGCCACCGGCGACGCGCGGGCCTACGCGCCGGACCTGTTCCCCGCCGACGTCGAGTGGGCGCCCGACTCCTCCGCCGTGTACATGGCCGCCGACCACCAGGGCCGCCGGCCGATCTTCCGCGTCCCGCTGGCGGGCGGGGAGGCCGTCAGGCTCACCGAGGACGACGCCTCCTACCTCTCGCTCAACGCCACCGCCGACGGCGGCTCGCTGTACGCGCTGCGCAGCGGGGTCGCGCTGGCTCCCGGCCCGGCCAGGATCGACGTCACCGGCGACGTCACGGACCTGCCCTCGCCCGCGCCGCGCCCCGAGGCCCCCGGCACGCTCACCGAGGTCACCGCCACCGCCGACGACGGCGTCACCGTCCGCGGCTGGCTCGTGCTGCCCGAAGGCGCCTCCGCCGCCGACCCGGCGCCGCTGCTGCTGTGGATCCACGGCGGCCCGGTCGCCTCCTGGAACGACTGGCAGTGGCGCTGGCAGTCGTGGATCATGGCCGCCCACGGCTACGCCGTGTTGATGCCGGACCCGGCCCTGTCCACCGGTTACGGTCAGGGAATGATCGACCGCGGCTGGGGCGACTGGGGTCCGCGCACCATGGCCGACCTGGAAGTGATCGTGGACGCCGCGCTGGCCAGGGACGACCTCGACGCCACCCGCACGGCCGCGATGGGCGGCTCGTTCGGCGGCTACATGGCCAACTGGGTCGCCGGCCACACCGACCGCTACCGCGCCGTCGTCACCCACGCCTCGCTGTGGCACCTCGACCAGTTCGCCGGCACCACCGACGGGGCCATGTTCTGGCAGCGCGAGTTCGGCCCGCCCGGCTCCGAGCGCTACGGCCTGCTCTCCCCGCACCTCGCGCTGGACAAGATCACCACCCCGATGCTCGTCATCCACGGCGACAAGGACTACCGGGTGCCGATCGGCGAGGGACTGCGGCTCTGGTGGGACCTGCAGCGCACCGGCGTGGAGTCGAAGTTCCTGTACTTCCCCGACGAGAACCACTGGATTCTCAAGCCCGGCAACGTCGTCGCCTGGTACGAGACAGTCCTGGCCTTCCTCGGCCACCACGTGCTCGGCGAGGAGTGGAAACGCCCGGAGTCGGTGGCCTGATGCCCGATGCCATGACGGCCGGCGGATTCCTGCGGCTCGCCGAGGACATCGCCCGGGAGGCCGGCGACATGCTGCTGGCCAAGCGGCCCGCCATGTCCACCGGGGCCGCCGACATCCAGACCAAGTCCAGCCCCACCGACGTGGTCACCGTCCTGGACCGGGCCTCCGAGCAGCTCATCCGGGAGCGCATCCTGGCCGTCAGGTCCGGCGACCGGATCCTCGGCGAGGAGGAGGGCGACCGGCCCGGCGAGACCGACGTGCGCTGGGTCGTCGACCCGATCGACGGCACGGTCAACTTCCTGTACGGGCTGGCCGACTGGGCGGTCTCCATCGCGGTGGAGGTGCGCGGGCGCGTCGTGGCGGGTGTGGTGAACGTGCCGTCGCGCGGTGAGGTGTTCACCGCCGCGGCGGGGGAGGGGGCCTGGCTCGGCGGCGAGCGGCTGCGCTGCAACCCGGCGGTGCCGCTCGGGCAGGCGCTGGTCGCCACCGGGTTCGGCTACGACGCGGCGCGGCGGGCCGCGCAGGCCGAGGTGCTGACCGGGGTGCTGCCGCGGGTGCGCGACATCAGGCGCGGCGGGTCGTGCGCCGTCGACCTGTGCTCGGTGGCCTGCGGCCGGGTCGACGCCTACTACGAGCGGGGCGTCAACTACTGGGACTACGCGGCGGGCGGCCTGGTCGCCGTCGAGGCCGGGGCCGTGATCGGGGGTCTGGACGGCAGGCCGCACGACAGCGAGCTGACGCTCTGCGCGGCGCCGGGACTGTTCGAGGACATGCACGACCTGCTCGCGTCGCTCGGCCCGGCCCGCGACTCCTGACGTCCGACCCGCACTTGCGGCGGTCACTTCCCGCCGGACACGCCGACGGCCGGGGCCCTCGCGGGCACCGGCCGTCGGGTTACAGCGTCAGCGTTACAGCGTCAGTGCGGCCACGTCATCGGGGCAGCGGTATGCCGTGATCGTCGGCCAGGCGGCGCAGGTCCTCGATCTCGGCGGTGAGGGTGTCGGCGAGGTACTCGTCACCGGAGCTCCTGGCTTCCCGGAGACCCTTGTAAGCCTGGTCGAGGCGGCTTTCGATCGTGGTCGTGAACTCGCCCATCTCACCTACTCTCTCAGGGGTACGGCCCTTGCGGGCGCGGAGGCCCACCCGCCCGCGCCAAGCCCAGAGGGACACGGGCGCATGGGTGTTCAGCAGGCATACCCAGACCCTTCGTCGTCCGAAACATGGATTTGCCTGTGGTCTGCGTCACCTGGCGCTGGACATGGCTTACCGTGCGCTTATCGAAGTGGGGGGCACAATGAGTCATCACAAGCGGAGGAAGGTGTGGCGGCGTGCGCGTACTGGTGGTCGAGGATGAGAAGGTGCTCGCCGACGCGATCGCGACGGGGCTGCGGCGCGAGGCCATGGCCGTGGACGTCGCCTACGACGGCGGCGGGGCGCTGGAGCGCACCTCCTACATCGATTACGACGTGATCGTGCTGGACCGTGACTTGCCGGTGGTGCACGGCGACGAGGTCTGCCGGCGGCTGGTGGAGCAGCGCAGCTCCTCGCGCATCCTGATGCTGACCGCCTCGGGCGACGTGGACGACAAGGTGGAGGGCCTCGGCCTGGGCGCCGACGACTATCTCGCCAAGCCGTTCGTCTTCGTCGAGCTGGTGGCCCGGGTGCGGGCGCTCGGGCGCAGGTCGGCGCCCGCTCTGCCGCCCGTCCTGGAGCGCGCGGGCATCCGGCTCGACCCGGGCAAGCGGCTCGTCGAACGCGACGGCCGTGAGGTCGTGCTGACCAAGAAGGAATTCGCCGTCCTGGAGGAGCTGATGCGCGCCGAGGGCGCGGTGGTCAGCCAGGAAGACCTGCTCGACAAGGCCTGGGACGAGAACATCGACCCGTTCACCAACGTGGTGCGGGTGACCATGATGACGCTGCGGAAGAAGCTGGGCGAGCCGCAGGTGATCGAGACCGTGCCCGGCGTGGGGTACAAGTTGTGACGGAACGTCCGGATCGGGAGCCGGATCGGGAGTCGGTGCCGACGCACCCGATGATCAGCCCGCACTCGGAGAGGGCGGCGCGGGCCGCCGGGAAGGGCGCGCGCGGCGGCCCCGCGGGGAAGCCGGCGGGGGTCCCGGGGGGAGGCCCGGGGGCAAGCCCGCCGCCGCCGAGCGGGCCGCCCGTCTGGGACGGCCCGCCGCCGCCCGAGTACGTTTCCTCGGCGCGCGGGCCGGGGGCCGGCATCAAGGGGCTGACAGGGAAGGTCAGCATCCGCTGGCGGCTCACGCTCACCTACGGCGCGATGTTCTTCGCCGCGGGCGCGATGCTGCTGGTGGTGATGTACTTCATCGTCCGGTCCACTCTCTACACCGGCTTCGAGTACCGGCTGCAGGTGCCCGGCTACATCTCCCCGGAGCTCGCCGCCGACCTGGAGCAGCAGGTCAAGCTGCTGCAGGTGCACCAGATCAACGAGGTGCTCGACACCCTGGTCAGGCAGTCGGTGCTGGCGATGCTGGGCATCGGCATCCTGGCCCTCATGCTCGGCTACTTCGTGGCCGACCGGGCGCTGCGGCCGGTCACCCAGATGACCTCCACCGCGCGCAAGCTCTCCGAGAGCACGCTGGCCCACCAGCGCATCGGCCTGGAGGGGCCGGACGACGAGCTGAAGGAGCTGGCCGACACCTTCGACGACATGCTCGCCCGGCTCAACGTCGCCTTCGACACCCAGCGCAGGTTCGTCGCCAACGCCTCCCACGAGCTGCGCACGCCGCTGACCATCAACCGGACCGTGCTGGAGATCGCGCTGTCCGATCCGGAGGCGTCAGGCGACCTCAAGGCGCTCGGGCGTACGCTCCTGGAGGTCAACGCGCGCAACGAGAAGCTCATCGAGGGCCTGCTGCTGCTCGCCAGGAGCGAGCGCGAGCTCGCGGTGCGCAAGCCGGTGGACGTCAAGGAGGTCGCGCAGACGGCGGTCGACCAGGTGACGCCGTTCGCCGATGAACATGGAGTGACGCTCACCACCGAACTGGTAAGCGCGCCTACCATCGGTGATCCGGTGCTCCTGGAACGGTCGATCAGCAACCTTCTGGAGAACGCCGTCAAGTACAACCTTCCAGAAAACGGAAAAGTCTGGATTCGTACGGGAATGGTAGACGGGGCCTTGGTTGTTCAGGTGGCCAACACGGGGCAGCATGTCCCCGCGTACGAGGTGAACAGCCTGTTCGAACCGTTCAGGAGGCTCAACGCCGACCGGGTGGACTCGGCCAAGGGAGCGGGTCTGGGGCTGTCCATCGTCCGTGCTGTGGTGCAGGCTCACGGCGGCAACGTCAACGCGGTGCCGCGGGAGGGTGGCGGACTTGTGGTGACCATCAGGCTGCCGCGGCGTTGATCGGCGTGTTGCCCCACGGTGGGCGTCTCGTTCGCGTCGCACATGTGGTTGGATGTGCCGTCGAACACGGTGGTGCATGGCGCCAAGGCTGTGGGTTTCGCCATATTTGGCTAACCACTGCCGTCGGCAGCAGGCCCTGACGTGTTGGGAGGTTCGTCGCCTGTTTCCTCGGGGTACCGAGAGGAAATCTCCCCGGCGGAACGGGCACAAGATGAGCTTCCCGGACGTTGAAAGACGCGCGACGAGCGCGACGACATATTGATGAGGGGGATGGAGTAAGCACGATGGCTACCGACTACGACAGCCCGCGTAAGACCGACGACGACCTCGGCGAAGACAGTCTGCAGGAGCTGCAGGCGCGGCGCACCGACAAGTCGTCTGGCAGCATCGACATCGACGAGACCGATCTGGCCGAGTCGCTCGAGCTGCCCGGTGCGGATCTGTCGAACGAAGAGCTCAGCCTGCGCGTGATCCCGCGCCAGGCTGACGAGTTCACCTGCGCGCGCTGCTTCCTGGTGCATCACCGCAGCCAGCTGGCCTCGGAGAAGAACGGTCAGCAGATCTGCCGGGAGTGCGCCGCCTGATTCGAGGAGGCATACGCGTGGCTTCACCTGATCGACATTCAGAAGACGAGGCCGCCGACCCCGGTCAGGAGGTCGGCGAACTCGTAGGCAGGCTCACCGAGCCCGGTGAGCTTGAGCCGGCCGAGCGGCGCAGGCTGCTCGGCCGACTCACACGTGCGCTCACCGCGGGCGCGGCGAAGGCGAAGAAGTCCGGTGTCGGCCGTGGCCGCTGGCTCGCCGACGTCTTCCTCAACATCGCGCCCCGCATCCCGATCAGGGACCTGCACACGCTCTCCCAGCACCACCAGGGCCTGACCGGCGAGGAGCTCGCCGACGACCTGGTGCGCACCGCCATGAAGGCCACGATGACGGTCGGGGCCATCGGCGGAGCGCTCGCGGCGGCGGAGTTCGCCGCTCCTCCCCTCCTTCTCTCCGCCCCCGCCCAGCTCGTCGCCGAGACCATCGTGGTGGCCGCCATCGAGGTCAAGCTCCTCGCGGAGCTTCATGAGGTGTACGGGGTGCACGTCGAAGGCACGGGCACCCAGCGCGCGGTCGCGTTCACGGCGGCGTGGGCCAAGCAGCGCGGCATCGACCCGCTCGCGCCCAGCTCGGTGACGCTGGCGCTCGGCGCCGCGACCAAGACGGCGCTGCGCAACCGCCTGCTGCGGGTCCTCGGCCGTCACCTCACCACGCTGGGCCCGTTCCTCACCGGAGCGGTGGCCGGCGGCACCCTCAACCGGATGGCCACCAAGAAGCTCGGCGCCGCCATCCGCAACGACCTGCGCGTCAAGACTCCCCTTCCGCCCGACGGGCAACAGCGCCCGCTCACCCCGTGACCCCCTCCCTCATCCGAGCTGCCTGCTACGCCCCCTGAACTCCGCGATCACCTGACCGTCGGACCGCTTGACGGTGATGTCGTAGACGCCGCTGCGCCCGTGCACCGCGCGCTCCACCGCCTCGGCCACCAGCACGTCGCCCTCATGGGCCGGGGCCACGAAGACGATGTCCGCACCGGCCGCCACCGTGACGGGCCCGTGAGTGTTGCACGCGCACGCGAACGCGGTGTCGGCCAGCAGGAACACGTAGCCGCCGTGACACAGCGCATGCCCGTTGATCATCCGGTCGGTCACCGTCATCCGGCACACGGCCCCGCCCTGCCGCAACTCGACCAACTCGATCCCGAGCGCGGCCGAAGCGGCATCGGCCTCCATCATCCGCCGCGCACTCTCCACCGAACCCTCCCGCCCCTCACTCCACCCCCCACCCACCCCCAAGTCAAGAACGGTCCCGGCCTCAAGCCAGAGCACGGTTCCGCCCCCAGGGACGTGGCGAAGACAGTACGGGGTTGACTCCGCGTGCGAGGGGTGGTGGAAGAGGGTCTGATCTGGGCTACGGCGGGGCGAGCGGGCCAGGGGCACGCGTAACGGCGCTCAGCCCGAGGGGGTTCCCGGAAGAAGCCTTTGACCTTGGGGTGAGCGGGCCAGGGGCACGCGTAACGGCGCTCAGCCCGAGGGGGTTCCCAAAAGCCTTTGACCTTATGCTCTTGACTTTGATCTTGGATCTATCGCTCCCCGGGTACCCTGGCGGCATGGGCAAGCCGTTCGCCTCGTCGGCGGATCTCGCCGACAAGGCACGATCGTTCGAGGAACTCGCCCCGGGTGTCTACGCGCTGACCGCCGAGGGTGACCCCAATGTCGGCGCCGTCGAGGGGGAGGATTTCCTGGTCTGTTTCGAGGCCATGGCCACCCCGGTGGCCGCTCGCGAGTGGCTGGCGCTGCTGCGTGAGCGCACCGGCAAGCCGGTCCGCTATCTCGTCCTGTCGCACTATCACGCGGTGCGGGTGCTGGGCGCGTCGGCGTTCGGCGCGGACGTGGTCGTGGCGCACGAGAAGACCCGCGAGCTGATCGCCGAGCGCGGGGTGGAGGACTGGGCGAGCGAGTACGCGCGCATGCCGCGGCTGTTCAAGGAGCCCGCGTCGATTCCCGGGCTGACCTGGCCGACGCTCACGTTCGGTGACCGGGTGGCCATCGACCTCGGGGGCGACCGGGGGACTCTCGAACTGCACCATTGCGGGCGCGGTCACACGGAGGGCGATCTGGTGGCGTGGCTGCCGGAGCGGCGGGTGATGTTCGCGGGCGACCTGGTGGAGTCGCAGGCCGCCCTTTACACCGGCGACGCCTTCCACCGTGACTGGGCGGGGGCGACGCTCGACCGGGTGGCCTCGTTCGGCGCGGAGACGCTGGTGGGCGGCAGGGGGGCGGTGGCGCGCGGCCGGGCGGAGGTGGACGCGGCCGTCGCCCAGACGCGTGACTTCCTGCGGGTCATGCTGCGTGAGACGGGCGGGGTGCGCGAGCGCGGCGGCACGCTCAAGGAGGCGTTCGAGCGCACGCACCGGGCGCTGGCTCCGCGCTACGGCGCCTGGCCGATCTTCGAGCACTGCCTGCCGTTCAACGTCTCGCGGCTGTGGGAGGAGCTGGACGGGGTGGAACGGCCGCGCGTGTGGACGGCGGAGCGCGACCGCGAGGTGTGGGAGCAGCTCCAGGGCTGAGCGGGGAGCGGCGCATCCGGAAGGTGAAAGCAGACGCATGGACGCGCAGGTCATCGTGGTCGGCGCCGGGCCGGTCGGGCAGACGGCGGCGTTGCTGCTGGCCCGCTGGGGGGTGCGGGTGCTGGTGCTGGACCGGCGGCGGGGCCGCGAGTCGGCGGGGTCGCGGTCGATCTGCCAGCAGCGGGACGTGCTCGACGTCTGGTCCGCCTGCGGCGCGGGCCGGATCGCGGAGGAGGGGCTGGCCTGGACCACGGCCCGCACCTACTACCGGGGTGAGGAGCTGTTCTCGTGGTCGTTCGGCGGCCTGCCGGGCGATCGGGCGCTGCCGGCGTGCGTGAACATCTCCCAGACCAGGACGGAGCAGATCCTCGACGAGGCCCTGGCCGCGCGGCCGTCGGCCGAGGTGCGCTGGGATCACGAGGTCACCGGCCTGGAGCAGGACGACGCGGGCGTCACCGTGCGCTGCGGCGACCGGGTGCTGCGCGCCGCGTACGCGGTGGTCTGCGCGGGGGCGCACGCCGAGGGGCTGCGGCGGGCGCTCGGGGTGTCGTTCGACGGTGAGTCGTTCGACGACCGGTTCCTCATCTGCGACATCCGCGCCGATCTGCCCGGCTGGGAGCTGGAGCGGCACTTCCACTTCGACCCGGTGTGGAACCCGGGCCGTCAGGTGCTGATCCATCCGTGTCCCGGCTCGACCTACCGCATCGACTGGCAGATCCCGCCGCACGCGGAGCCCACCGACGAGGAGGTGGCGGAGAAGATCCGGATGATCATCGGGGACCGGGACCACGAGCTGATCTGGCGGACGACGTACCGCTTCCACGCGCGCCTCGCCTCGCGGATGCGGGTCGGCCGGGTGCTGCTCGCCGGCGACTGCGCCCATCTGGTCGCGCCGTTCGGGGCCCGGGGCCTGAACTCCGGGGTGCCCGACGCCGAGAACGCCGCCTGGAAGCTGGCGTTCGTGCTGCACGGGTGGGCGCCGGAGGACCTGCTGGAGACGTACCACGACGAGCGGCACGCCGCCGCCCGCGAGAACCTGGAGATCACCGCGGCGACCATGCGCTTCCTCGCGCCCCGTACGGACGAGGAGCGGGCGCGCAGGCGGGCCGCGCTGGAGGGCGCGCTGGCCACCGGGCAGGCGGCCGGGGTCGACTCGGGGCGGTTCGCCGAGCCTTTCTGGTACGTGGACTCGCCGCTGACCACCCCTGACCCCCGGCGGCCGTTCGGCGGCAGGCCGGCCAAGGGCGCCCTGTGCGATCCCGCGCCCGGGGTGATCCTTCCGGACGTGCCGGTGCCGGGGGGACGGCTGCGCGAATTCTGCCGTGAAGGTTTCCTGATACTCCTGGGCGGAATGTGCGATTCGGGTTTGTTTGCGCAGGTCTTGGGCAAGGTCTGTACGGCACCGCTCGCCGTCCGCGAGCTCGCGGAGATAGATGGGTCCGGCAGGCTCGCTCACACGCTCGGCGTCGGACCCGATGAGGCCTGGGTCATCAGGCCCGACGCTCATATCGCCGCGACCATCCCCCAAGCGGGGCCGGAATCGGTGGCGGTCGCTGTGAGGCGCGCGTCGCGCCTTTCGTGACAGTGAGCCCTAGGAGGATTTGGGTGGTTGGCCGTAGTTCGTTTCTGATCGTCGCGAACCGGTTGCCGGTCGACCGGGTCGTCGAGCAAGACGGAACGGCCTCGTGGCGCAGGAGCCCCGGTGGGCTCGTCACCGCCATCGCGCCGGTCATGCAGCGCCGTCATGGCGCCTGGCTGGGCTGGCCGGGAGCACCGGACGAGGAGCTCGAACCGTTCGAGCAGGACGGGATGAACCTGATCTCCATTCCGCTGTCGACGGAGGAGATCGAGCTCTACTACGAGGGATTCTCCAACGCGACGCTCTGGCCGCTCTACCACGACGTGGTGGCGCCGCCGGTGTTCGAGCGGTCGATGTGGGAGGCGTACCGGGCGGTCAACGAGCGCTTCGCCCGCGCGGCGGCGGAGCACGCCGAGCAGGGCGCGGTCGTCTGGGTGCAGGACTATCAGCTGCAGCTGGTGCCCGCCATGCTGCGCGAGCTCCGGCCCGACCTGCGCATCGGTTTCTTCCTGCACATCCCCTTCCCGCCCGTCGAGCTGTTCTGGCAGCTGCCGTGGCGGCGCGAGCTGGTCCAGGGCCTGCTCGGCGCCGACCTGGTCGGCTTCCAGCTGCCCGGCGGCGCGGCGAACTTCCGCCGGCTGTGCCGCAGGCTGCTCGGCGTCCCGTACAAGGGCAGCGAGATCTTCCTGGAGGACCGGGTCGTCCGCACGCAGGCGTTCCCGATCAGCGTGGACTTCGGCGAGCTGGACGAGATGGTACGCAGGCCGGAGGTGGTCTCCCGGGCCAAGGAAATCAGGATGGAGCTGGGCGACCCCGAGCACGTGCTGCTCGGCGTGGACCGGCTCGACTACACCAAGGGCATCGGGCAGCGGCTGGAGGCGTTCGGCGAGCTGCTCAAGGACGGGCTGATCACGCCGGGCGAGGCGGTGTTCGTGCAGATCGCCACGCCCAGCCGGGAGCGGGTGGAGGAGTACCGCAGGCTGCGCGACGACATCGAGCTGCAGGTGGGCCGGATCAACGGCGAGACCTCGGACTTCGGCACCCAGCCCATCCAGTACTTCCACCAGTCGTATCCGAAGGACGAGCTGGCCGCGCTCTATCTGGCCGCCGACGTCATGGTGGTCACGCCGCTGCGCGACGGGATGAACCTGGTCGCCAAGGAGTACGTCTCCTGCCACCACGATCTGCACGGGGCGCTGGTGCTCAGTGAGTTCGCCGGGGCGGCCGACGAGCTGCGCCAGGCGTTCCTGGTCAACCCGTACGACGTGGAGGACGTCAAGCGCCAGATGCTGGCCGCCATGCGGGCCACGCCGCACGAGCTGGCCCGGCGGATGCGTACGATGCGCCGCCGGGTCGCCACCTACGACGTGGACCGCTGGGCCAGCGAGTTCCTCAGCTCTTTGGAGTCACCTGCTGCTTCAGAGCCCGCCATGAGTCATAGCGCTTCTTGGCGGTCCGGTTGACGACGATCTGCGCGACGGACATGCCGACGCCCATCACGACGGCGTAACCGATCGCCTCACCCATGCTGACCTCGGGGGAGTCCGGGTCGACGGGCGGCTCCTTGCCGGTCGCCTTCACCCAGACGAACCCGAGCAGCTTTCTGGCGGCCCAGGCTGTCGCCAGACCCACCAGCCCCCCGACGACTCGCCAGGCGACGTCGGGCTTGTCATCCGCCATGCGATCTTCTCCTTCCCCTTTGTAACGAACCCTAGTCTGTACCGCGGCGCGGCCTCGGCAAGCCGTACCATTTGGAGGCATGACTCAACAGCGACTACGCCATCCGTCCATGCCCGAGAAACCGACTCTCGACGGCTTGGAGCAGGTATGGGTAGCCCGCTGGGACGAGCAGGGCACCTACCGGTTCGACCGGTCCGCGCCGCGTGAGCAGGTCTACTCGATCGACACGCCGCCGCCGACCGTCTCGGGCTCCCTGCACGTGGGTCATGTCTTCTCCTTCACGCACACCGACATCATGGCGCGTTATCAGCGCATGATCGGCAAGTCGGTGTTCTACCCGATCGGCTGGGACGACAACGGCCTGCCCACCGAGCGCCGCGTGCAGAACGTCTACGGCGTGCGCTGCGACCCGTCGTTGCCGTACGACCCCGACTTCGTGCCACCGGACAAGCCCGGCAAACGTGAGATCTCTATCTCGCGGCGCAACTTCGTGGAGCTGTGCCACAAGCTGACGGAGATCGACGAGCAGGCGTTCGAGGAGGTGTGGCGGCGGGTCGGCCTGTCGGTCGACTGGTCGCTGCTCTACACCACGATCAGCGACGAGTCGCGCCGGGTCTCGCAGCGGGCGTTCCTGCGCAACCTGCGCCGGGGCGAGGCCTACCTCGCCGAGGCGCCGACGCTGTGGGACGTCACCTACCGCACCGCCGTCGCCCAGGCCGAGCTGGAAGACCGGGAGTGGCCCGGCGCCTTCCACAAGATCTCGTTCTACGGCGAGCGCGGGCCGGTCTGGATCGAGACCACCCGGCCGGAGCTGATCCCGGCCTGCGTGGCGCTGGTCGCCCACCCCGACGACGAGCGCTACCGGCCGCTGTTCGGCACGTCCGTGCTCACCCCGCTGTTCGGCGCCGAGGTGCCGGTGCTGGCCCACCGCCTGGCCGAGCCCGACAAGGGCACCGGCATCGCGATGATCTGCACCTTCGGCGACGTCACCGACGTGACCTGGTGGCGCGAGCTCAACCTGCCGACCAGGCCGGTCATCGGCTGGGACGGCCGGATGCTCCCCGACCCGCCGGAAGGCGTCGAGACCGACCCGTACAAGGAGATCGCCGGCAAGACCGTCCACAGCGCCCGCGAGCGCATCGTGGAGCTGCTGCGCGAGTCCGGAGACCTGGAGGGCGACCCGCGGCCGGTGCGGCGGCCGGTGAAGTTCTACGAGCGGGGCGACAAGCCGCTCGAGATCGTCACCACCCGCCAGTGGTACATCCGTAACGGCGGCCGCGACGAGGAGCTGCGCGAGCGGCTGCTGGCGCGCGGGCGCGAGCTGTCCTGGCACCCGCCGCACATGCGGGCCCGCTACGACAACTGGGTGGGCGGCCTGGCCGGCGACTGGCTGATCTCCCGCCAGCGGTTCTTCGGCGTGCCGTTCCCGGTGTGGTATCCCCTGGGCCAGGACGGGCAGCCCGTCTACGACGAGCCGATCCTCCCGCCGGAGGAGGCGCTGCCGGTCGACCCGTCGTCCGACACCCCGCCCGGCTGCACCGAGGACCAGCGGGGCGTGCCCGGCGGGTTCATGGCCGACCCGGACGTCATGGACACCTGGGCCACCTCGTCGCTGACGCCGCAGATCGCCGGGCGCTGGGAGACCGACGACGACCTGTTCCGCCGGGTCTACCCGGCCGACCTGCGCCCGCAGTCCCACGAGATCATCCGCACCTGGCTGTTCGCCACCGTGGTCAGGTCCCACCTGGAGTTCGGCGGCCTGCCGTGGAGCGACGTGGCCATCTCCGGGTGGATCCTCGACCCCGACCGCAAGAAGATGTCCAAGTCCAAGGGCAACGTGGTCACCCCGATGGACCTGCTGGAGCAGCACGGCTCCGACGCGGTCCGCTACTGGGCGGCCAACGGGCGCTACGGTGTCGACACCGCCTTCGACGCGGGCCAGCTCAAGGTCGGGCGGCGGCTGGCCATCAAGGTCCTCAACGCGTCCAAGTTCGTGCTCGGGCTCGGCGAGGGCGGCGGCGAGGTCACCGAACCGGTCGACCTGTCGATGCTCGCCGGGCTGTCGGCGGCGGTGCGCGAGGCGACCGAGGCGTTCGAGGGCTACGACCACACGCGGGCGCTGGAGGCCGCCGAGCGGTTCTTCTGGACGTTCTGCGACGACTATCTGGAGCTGGTCAAGGCCAGGGCCTACGAGAGCGGCCCGGCCGCGGCGTCGGCGCACGAGGCCCTGCGCCGGGCGCTCGACGTGCTGCTGCGGCTGTTCGCGCCGTTCCTGCCGTTCGTCACCGAAGAGGTGTGGTCCTGGTGGCGCGAGGGGTCGGTGCACCGGGCCGCCTGGCCGGAGCCCGTCCCCGGCGCGGGCGACCCGGCGGTGCTCGAGGCCGCGTCCGAGGTGCTCCGCCAGGTGCGCAAGGCCAAGTCCGAGGCCAAGCAGTCGATGCGGGCCGAGGTGTCCCTGCTGACCGTGACCTCGCCGCGGGCCGGCCTGATCAGGCTGGCCCAGGACGACCTGTGCGGGGCCGGCCACGTCGAGGAGTTCGTGCTGGAGCACGGCGAGGAGACCTCGATCGAGGTGCGGCTGAGCTGACCGGCGGGCCGGGCGCCCGCTCTGCGGGGCGTCCGGCCCACCTCCCTCGCGTGGTCACGCTCCGTGATCGGTCGTGGTCGCGGGTTTCGGCCACGGCGCTGTGGATACTCCGTACGGGGCCGTGCCCCGGCGGGAAAACACGGCGCCCGCCGTCGAAGGACGCCGGGATCGATATCCCTACGCGCCCCGCCCGCGGACGTGCCAGTCTTGGAGTGTGTTGAACGACCGCCCCACCAAACTCGTGCCGCCTGTGCTGGCCAAGATGGCCGCGTGGAGCCTGTGCCTGATCCTCACCGGCGTGGTCGTCTTCTACTTCGTGCAGGTCATCGCCCGGCTCAGCTTCGTGGTGCTGCCCGTGGCGATCGCCCTGCTGCTGACCGCGCTGCTCTTCCCGATGACCCGGAGCCTGCGCCAGGCCGGCATGCGGCCCATCTACGCCACCTGGCTGACCATGCTCGCCGCCCTGGCGGTGCTGGCGGGCACCGGCTGGCTCGTCGGGGCCCGCGCGACCGAGGAGTTCCCCAACCTCGTCAAGCAGGTCGAGGCGACGATCTCGGACGTGCAGGAGTGGCTCGTCACGGGCCCGCTCCACCTGCAGCAGACGCAGATCACCCAGTACTTCACGGAAGTCACCAACTACATCCAGGCCCAGCGCACGGCCATCACCGGCACGGTGCTCAGCGCCGGGGCGGTGGCCGTCGAGGTGCTCGCCTCGATCGTGCTGCTGCTGTTCGTCACGTTCTTCCTGCTCAAGGACGGGGAGCGCATCTGGGCCTGGTTCCTCAAGGGCTTCGGGCGGATGTCGCCGCGGGTCGACCGGGCGGGCCGCGCCGCGTGGGCCACGCTCTCCCACTACGTGCAGGGCAGCGTGCTCGTCGCCGCGGTGCACGGCGTGGTCATGGGCATCGTGCTGGCCGGCATGGGGGTGCCGCTCTGGGCGCCGCTGGCCGTGCTGATCTTCCTGGCCAGCTTCATCCCGATCGTCGGCATCTTCTTCGCCGGCACCGTCGCGACCCTGGTCACGCTCGGCGCCAAGGGCATCGTCTACGCGCTGGTGTTCGTCGGCATCCTGGTCGTCGAGCAACAGCTGGAGAACCACGTCCTGCAGCCCCTCATCGTGGGGCGGGCGCTGAAGTTCCACCCGCTGGCGATCATCCTGGCGCTGTCGGTGGGCGGCATCCTGGCGGGCATCGCGGGGGCCGTCGTGGCGGTGCCGGTGGCCGCGGTCATCTACCGGGCGCTGCCCGAGCTGATGACCGACCAGCCCGCGTTGCCACCACCGTCCACGGTGGCCGTCGCCGCCGCGCCGGACGTGGGTGGAGAGCTGCCCTCAGCCGCGCCCGATCCGGGGGACGCGCCGGACGCCGGGAAATCCGGTGGTGCGGGACGGGCCGGTGCTGACAGCGAGTAATCTCATCACCCGTGACCCGCTCCACCCTGACCACCCCGCCGCCCGGCGCCGAGGTGCCGGACGCGCATCCTGAAGGGCCGCCGCCAGGCGAGGCGCTCGGCTCCCACTTCAGCCGCTGCTTCGGCTGCGGCGCCGACCACCCCACCGGCCTGCACATCGACGCCGTCACCCCTGACGGCACCACCGTCGAGGCCACCTTCACCGTGGGCGGGTCTCACCAGGGCGCCCCGGGGCTGGCGCACGGCGGGGTGCTCGGCGCCGCCATGGACGAGGTCATCGGAATGTCCATCTGGCTGCTCCGTAAGCCCTATGTCACGGCACGGCTGGAGACCGACTATGTTCTCCCCGTTCCCGTGGGCACGACACTCCACCTGCGCGCCTGGTGTACCGGGATCCGGGGGAGGAAGGCGTACCTTGAGGCTGAGGGGCGGATGGGCGCCCCCGACGGCCCGGTCGCCGTCCGGGCGGCGGCGCTGTTCATCGAGGTGGACATGGCGCACTTCGCCGAGCACGGCGACTTCCCCGCGCTGCAAGCCGAACACCAGGACTTCGAGGTGAACCCGTGAGCGAGCCGGAGGTGCTGATCCAGCGGCTCGACCCCGGGCTGCCCCTGCCCGCCTACGCCCACCCGGGCGACGCCGGCGCCGATCTCTGCGCCGCCGAGGACGCCGAGCTGCTGCCGGGGGAGCGGGCCGTCATCAGGACGGGCGTGGCGATCGCGCTGCCCGACGGCTACGCCGCCTTCGTGCATCCCCGGTCCGGGCTGGCCGCGCGCCACGGCGTCACGCTGGTGAACGCCCCCGGCACGGTCGACGCGGGCTACCGCGGCGAGATCAAGGTGACGTTGATCAACACCGACGCCAAGGAGCCCTTCCGGCTGCGGCGCGGCGACCGGATGGCCCAGCTCGTCATCCAGCGGGTGGAGCGGGCGGTTTTCCGCGAGGCCGCGGAGCTGCCGGAGTCCGTGCGGGGCACGGGCGGTCACGGTTCCACAGGACGTTGATACAGGGAGAGTGAGACATAGTGTTCCGACGTCGTCGACGTGGTGAGCAGGCGGAGCAGGTCGCCGAGGTGACCCCCGCGGCGCCCACGCGCGAGTCCGGCCCGTGGGACGCCGACGAGCCCCACCCCGACACCGACCGGATCGACCTGGGCGGGCTGCGCCTGCCCCACAATCCGGCCTTCGACGTGCGGCTGGCCTCGGTCGGCGACAAGCACGTCGGCGTGGTGGTGCTCTGGGAGGAGAGCTCGCTGCAGCTCCAGGCGCTGGCCGCGCCCAAGTCGTCAGGGCTGTGGGAGGAGATCAGGGCCAAGATCCGCGGCGCCGCCAAGACGCTGGAGGAGCGCGAGGGGCCGTTCGGCGTCGAGCTGGCGGGCAAGGTGACCGTCGAGGGAGCCGACCGTCCCGCCCGCTACCTGGGCGTCGACGGGCCCCGCTGGTTCCTGCTCGGCGTGGTCAACGGCCGGGCCGCGATCGACGAGGAGCTGGCCGCCGCGTTCACCGACTTCATCAAGGACATCGTGGTGGTGCGCGGCGACGAGCCGATGGCCCGCGAGGAGTCGATCCCGCTGCGCCGCCCCAGCGATCAGCCCACCGAACAGGGCGAGCCGCAGAGTCTCAACCCGTTCAAGCGAGGGCCGGAAATCAGCGAGATTCGCTGAGGACCTTCCATCACATAGGCTGATTCATCATGAGTACGGCAGAGCCTCCCAAACGCGGGGGATTGCGCGGTCTCCTCAGCAGGCTGACCACCAGTCAGTCCGAGATCGAGGCTCAGGAGCTGCGCGAGGACGCCGACGAGGTCGGCGCCACCCCCATCGCCGCGTGTGGCGGCCGCCGTCGCTTCTGCGTCGCCGGTACGCTACGCACTGTCACCCTCCGTCCGCGAGGCGGGGCGCCCGCGCTCGAGGCCGAGCTCTACGACGGCTCCGACGTGATCGACCTGGTCTGGCTCGGCCGGCGCAAGATCGCCGGCATCGAGCCGGGCCGCCCGGTCAAGGCCGAAGGCCTGGTCAGCGTCCAAGATGGACGCAAGGTGATGTTCAACCCGCGATACGAGCTGCGACCAGGGAGTTGATCAGGTGAGTGCCGAGGCTGAAGAGGTCGCCCACGAGACGGTCGAGGCGGCGGTGCGCGCCCAGCTCGCCAAGGCGTTCGGCGGCGCCCGGGGCATCATCGAGGCGGCCGTGCCGACGATCGCCTTCACCCTGACCTGGATCACCACCGAAGAGCTGCGCACGTCGCTGATCGTCAGCATCGCGCTCGCGGTGCTGCTCCTGATCGTCAGGCTGGTGCAGCGGTCCACGCCGCAGTTCGTCATCAACAGCCTCATCGGCATCGCCATCGGCGCGTTCTTCGCCAGCCGTACGGGTGACGCCAAGGACTACTTCCTGCCCGGCATCCTGTGGAACGGCGCCTACGCGATCGGGATGCTGGTCTCGATCGTCACCCGGTGGCCGGTCGTCGGCTTCCTCATCGGCTCGGTCACCAGCGACCCGGTGGGGTGGCACAAGGATCCGGGCATCGTCAGGCTCTGCACCAGGCTCACCTGGCTGCTCATGATCCCGTGTGTGGTGCGGGTGGCGGTGCAGCTGCCGGTCTACCTGTTCGGCGGCGGCGACCAGGCGGTGGCCGCGCTCGGCTTCGCCAAGATCGTCATGGGCTGGCCGCTCCAGGTGGCCGCCCTGATGGCGATGGTCTGGGTGCTCGGCCGCGGCCGCACCCCGATCAAACCCCCGGCCCCGGCCTGACCCGCCGCCCCGGCCCCGGGTCCGCACGGGCCGCGCCCGTACGGTCAGTGCTGGGAGAGCAGGTGGGCGAGCTCCTGCTCCACCTCCTGGTTGGCCACGAAGAGCAGCTCGTCGCCCGCCTCCAGGGGGTCGTCGGCGGTGGGCACCAGCACCCGGCCCTCGCGCAGGATCGCCACCAGCGCCGCGTCGGTCGGCCACGGCACCGAGCCCGCCCGCTGGCCCACCACCGGCGCGTCCTCGGCCAGCGTGAGCTCGACCAGGTTGGCCTGGCCCTGACGGAACGTCATCAGCCGCACCAGGTCGCCGACGCTCACCGCCTCCTCGACCAGCGCGCTCAGCAGGCGTGGCGTCGAGACGGCCACGTCGACCCCCCACGACTCGTTGAACAGCCACTCGTTGTTGGGGTGGTTGATCCTGGCCACCACCCGCGGCACCCCGTACTCGGTCTTGGCCAGCAGCGACACGACCAGGTTGACCTTGTCGTCGCCGGAGGAGGCGACGACCACGTGGCAGTTGTTGAGCCCCGCCTCGTCGAGCGAGGCGATCTCGCACGCGTCGGCCAGCAGCCACTCCGCCCGCGGCACACTGTCGATCTTGATGGCCTTCGGGTTGTTGTCGATGAGCAACACCTGGTGGCCGTTCTCCAGGAGCTCCGCGGCGATGGAGCGGCCGACGGCGCCCGCTCCGGCGATGGCGACCCGCATCAGTCTTCGTCCTCCTCCGGCGCCACGGCCAGCACCTTGTTGATCCGGTCCATGTCGCGCTCGGCGGCGATCACGTGCAGCACATCGCCCTCCTGCACGACGGTGGTGCGCGTGATCACCACGGCCTCGCCCATCCGGTTGATGAACGCCGCCCTGGCCCGCACCTGATCCTCCAGGTCGACCACGCGGGTGCCGATCCAGGACGGGTTGACGGTCACCTCGGCCAGCACGACCGTGCCGGTCGGGTCGCGCCAGAGCGGCTCGGCGCCCTCCGGCAGGATGCGGCGCAGGATCTGGTCGGCGGTCCACCGCACGGTCGCCACGGTCGGGATGCCGAGCCGCTGGTAGACCTCGGCCCGCCGGGGGTCGTAGATGCGGGCGACCACGTTGTCGACGCCGAACGTCTCGCGGGCCACCCGGGCGGAGATGATGTTGGAGTTGTCGCCGCTGGAGACGGCCACGTAGGCGGCGGCGGACTCGATGCCGGCCTCGGTGAGCACGTCGCGGTCGAACCCGACCCCGGTCACCCGGCGGCCGCGGAAGCCGGCGCGCAGGCGGCGGAACGCCTGGGGATCACGATCGATGATCGCGATCGAATGGCCGTTGTCCTCGAGGATGTGGGCGAGGGTCGAACCGACCCGGCCACACCCCATGATCACAATATGCATACTCCCCCGCACTCCGCGGTCCGCTGGTCGCTCGACACCAGTATGGCGGGCGCGGGGAGCGCGCCGTCGAGCAGCGTCAGGCGGACAGCTAGCATTCCGTAACGTGGCGAAAGCATCGGATCTCGTCAAACGACTGCTCGTGGGGCGGGCGCTGCGCAGCGGCCAGCTCCACGAGCAGCTTCTGCCCAAGCGCCTCGCGCTTCCGGTCTTCGCCAGCGACGCGCTCTCCTCCGTGGCGTACGCGCCCCAGGAGATCCTCGTCATCCTCTCCCTCGCGGGCGTCGCCTTCTACTCCTACAGCCCGTGGATCGCCATCGCCGTCATCGTCGTCATGATCACGGTGGTGGCCTCGTACCGGCAGAACGTGCACGCCTACCCCAGCGGCGGCGGCGACTACGAGGTGGCCTCCACCAACCTGGGGCAGAACGCCGGTCTCACCGTGGCCAGCGCGCTCATGGTCGACTACGTGCTCACGGTCGCGGTGTCGGTGGCCAACGGCGTCGACTACGTGGGCGCCACGATCCCGTTCGTCGCCCAGCACAAGCCGGCCGTGGCGATCGCCATCGTGATCACGCTCACGCTGGTCAACCTGCGCGGGCTGCGCGAGTCGGGGCTGGCGTTCGCGGTGCCGGTGTACGCGTTCGTGATCACGGTGCTCGGCATGGTCGCGATCGGCTCGTACGAACTGGTCTTCCTCGGCATCGAGCTGCGCGCCCCCACCGCCGACTTCGGCATCGTGGCCGAGCAGAGCGACCTGACCGCCTTCGCCACCGCGTTCCTGATCCTGCGCGCGTTCTCCACCGGCTGCGCGGCGCTCACCGGTGTCGAGGCCATCAGCAACGGCGTGCCGGCCTTCCGCAAGCCCAAGAGCCGCAACGCCGCCAAGACGCTGCTCATGATGGGCCTGATCGCGGTGGCCATGTTCGGCGGCATCATCGCGCTCGGCCTGGCCTCGGGCGTCAAGGTGGCCGAGCCGTCGGTCGCCGGCACCGACCTGCTGCGGCCCGACGGCACCCCCGTCGGCGCGGGCTACCACCAGCAGCCGATCATCTCGCAGGTGGCCGACGCGGTCTTCGGCGGCGGCTCCGCGCCGTTCTACGTGATCTCCGGCCTGACCGCGCTGGTGCTGTTCCTGGCCGCCAACACCGCGTTCAACGGCTTCCCGGTGCTCGGGTCGATCCTGGCCCAGGACCGGTTCCTGCCCCGCCAGCTCCACACCCGCGGCGACCGGCTGGCCTTCTCCAACGGCATCATCATGCTGGCCCTGATGGCGTGCCTGCTGCTGTGGGGGTTCCAGGCCGACGTGAGCCGGCTGCTCAACCTCTACATCGTCGGCGTCTTCGTGTCCTTCACGCTCAGCCAGACCGGCATGGTCATCCACTGGACGCGCCGGCTGCGCACCGAGGACGACCTCAAGGCCCGCCACCAGATGCACCGCTCCCGGATGATCAACTTCGTCGGGGCGGTCATGACCGGGCTGGTGCTGGTGGTCGTGCTGGTCACCAAGTTCGCGGTGGGCGCGTGGATCGTGTGCATCGCGATGCCGCTGCTGTTCCTCATGATGAAGGGCATCCGCCGCCACTACGACAACATCGCGGCCGAGCTGGAGCTCACCGAGGACATCGACATGTCCACGCTGCCCGCCCGCAACCACGCGATCGTGCTGGTGTCCAAGCTGCACAAACCGACCATGCGGGCGCTCGCGTACGCCCGTGCCACCCGCCCCTCCACCCTGGAGGCGATCACGGTCGGGGTCGAGGGCGCGGACGCGCGCCGCCTGCAGGAGGAGTGGGAGCGCCTCGGCATCCAGGTGCCGCTGAAGATGCTCGACTCGCCCTACCGCGAGATCACCCAGCCGATCCTCGACTACGTCAAGTCCGTACGCCGCCGCTCACCGCGCGACGTGGTGACCGTCTTCATCCCCGAGTACGTGGTCGGCCACTGGTGGGAGCACCTGCTGCACAACCAGAGCGCGTTCCGGCTGAAGGCGCGGCTGCTGTTCAAGCCGGGCGTCATGGTGACCAGCGTGCCGTGGCAGCTCCACTCGTCGGCCCGGTTGTCCGGCCGGCCCGAGCCGCTCGCCCCGGGCGGGGTGCGCCGCCCGCTGCAGCGCACGTCCGCCGACAAGGACGTCACCCGCCGCTGATGCGGACGCGCAGCCGGGCCGAGTCCTCGGCGGTCCAGCCGGGCGGCGCGGCGACGGCCGCCCACCCGTCCACGATGAGCGCGCCGTAGCGGTGGCCGTGGCCGGCCGGCACTCCCAGCCCGGCCGTCATGTCGCCCAGCACCTGCCAGAACGTCACCAGCGGGAACCAGTTCATCTGCCGGTTGATCCCCGGCGCGCGCGGCTCCTCCAGCCAGGTGGGCCGCTCGAAGATCAGCCGGGGTGTCCACCACACCACCGGGTCGGAGGAGTTCTGCAGGTAGACCACCTGCGGGCGCGGTTCGCCCGCCAGGTCGGCCGGCCGCTGCGCGAACCGCACGACCTTGCCCGACTCGTAGACCGGCCGCCACACCGGGCTGCCCGGGTCGCGCCGGCTGGTGACGTCATACCAGATGGCGTTGGCGTAAGGGGAACCGACGAACAGCGCGCCGTCGGTCCGGGCCACCAGGTCGTCCACGCCGTCGAACGCGTTCTCCATCGCGTACGAGCCGAGGCTCTCCCCGCCCACCAGGAGCAGCGGCCGGGCGTCGGCGGGCAGCCGCTCCCAGCGCGCCCGGACCGCCTCGAACAGCGCGCGGCCCGCCACCGCCGCCCGTTCCTGGTCGACCAGGAACGACACCCAGCTCGGCAGGTACGAGTACTGCACGGCGACCAGGGCGGTGTCGCCGTTGTACATGTACTCCAGCGCCTCGCAGATGCCCGGGTCGACCCAGCCCGTGCCGGTGGTGCCCAGCACGGCCAGCACCGGGCGCTGGAACGCCCCGGTGCGCTCCAGTTCGCGCACCGCCAGCTCGGCCCGCGCCGCCGGGGTCGGCGCCGCCTCAAGGCCGACGTACACCCGGATCGGCTGCTCGGCCGGCCTGCCGGAGAACGTCTCCAGGGCCCGCCGGCTCAGCGCGTCGCCGGTGAACACCTGACCCTCCCGGCCCAGCCGGTCCCACTCCACCAGCGACGCCGGCGACCCCGACAGCGCCGCCTCGGCCGGCCGTCGCACGCCCGGCGGCGTGGTCTCGTTGGCCACCGACGAGACGTTGTTCATCGCCGCGACGAACCCCGACAGCAGCACGTCGTTGAAGAACACGACGACCAGGAGGGCCACGGCCAGCCCGCCGACCGCGTGCCCCACGAGGTTCGGGACATAGCGGTCGAGCCAGTCGATCAGCCTGCGGCCGCCCAGCCGGACCAGCCGGGCCAGCACCAGGAACACGCAGAACAGCACGGCCGCCACCGCCAGGATGACCGCGGGATACCAGGTGATCTCGGTGTCCATGCCCATGAGCGCCCGCAGGTCGCGCTGCCAGCCGTAGCTGTAGGACAGCGCCGCCACCGTCAGCGCGGCGCACACCCCCAGCATGATCTGCCAGGCCCACCGCACCCATCGCGCCGGCGGCCGGTAGGGGATCACCGCGCGGCACACGGCCCCGGCCGACGCGCCGGTCCCGTACCCGATGATCGCCGTGACGGCCCCCATCACCCCCTGGTACTCCCATGCGCGCGGGAGCAGCGAGGGCGTCATCGAGGCGCAGAAGAACAGGGTGGCCAGCAGCGTCCCGGCGAAGCCGAGCCGCCGCCGCACCACCCGCCGCGACCCCGTCACGATCACCAACGGTAGTCGACCGGGCCGGGCGGGATCCTGGCGGGCATAGGGTGTCGGATGTGGAACAGGCATCATTCGAGCTGACGGTGGGGCCGGTCGCGCACGGCGGCTGGTGTGTGGCGCGCCACGAGGGCCGGGTGGTCTTCGTCCGCCACGCGCTGCCGGGAGAGCGCGTGGTCGCCGAGGTCACCGAGGAGACGAGCCGCTTCCTGCGGGCCGACGCCGTGCGGATCATCGAGGCCTCGCCCGACCGGGTCGTGCCGCCCTGCCCGTACGCCGGCCCCGGCCTGTGCGGCGGCTGCGACTGGCAGCACGCCACCCTGGAGGCGCAGCGCCGGCTGAAGGCCGACGTGGTCGCCGAGCAGCTGCGCCGCCTCGCCGGCATCGACCGCGAGGTCGTCGTCGAGGAGGTGCCCGGCGCGAAGGACGGGCTCGGCTGGCGCACCCGCGTGCAGTTCGCCGCCCGCCCCGACGGCCGGCTCGGCCTGCGCCGGCACCGCTCCCACGAGGTCCAGCCGATCGACGCCTGCCTGATCGCCCACCCCGAGGTCGAGGCCGTCGGCGCGGAGACGCACGACTGGCCGGGCGCCCGCGCGGTCGAGGTGATCGCCTCGTCCGGCGGCGAGCGGGCCGTCGTCGTCACCCCGCGGCCCCGCCGTCCCGCCGTGGTGCCCGACCTCGACGCGCCCGCCGCGATCCTGCTCGACGAGGGCAAGGGCCGCACCGCCGCGCGGCGCGGCTCCGGGGTGCTGCACGAACGGGCCGGCGGGCGTGAGTTCCGGGTCGCGGGCAGCGGCTTCTGGCAGGTCCACCCGGGCGCCGCCGAGACCCTGCTCGACGCCGTGCTCGCCTACGCCGCCCCCGAGCCGGGGGAGTGGGCGCTCGACCTCTACTGCGGCGCCGGGCTGTTCGCCGCCGGGCTGGCCGAGGCGGTCGGTCCCGACGGCGCCGTGTTCGGCCTGGAGTCCGACGCCACCGCCGTGCGCGACGCCCGCGCCAACCTCCGCGACCTGCCCCAGGCGCGGGTGGAGCGGGGCCGGGTGGAGGACGCGCTCGACCGTTACGCGATCGAGCGCGCCGACCTGGTCGTCGTCGACCCGCCCCGGGCGGGCCTCGGCCGCGAGGTGGTCGCCCGCATCGCAGGCCTGGAGCCGTCACGCATCGTGTACGTGTCCTGCGACCCCGCCACGCTGGCCCGCGACCTCGGCTGGCTGGCCGGGCACGGCTACCCGCTGGCCGACCTGCGCGCCTTCGACGCCTTCCCGATGACCCACCACGTCGAGTGCGTCGCCTTCCTGGTCAGAGCCCCCTAGGACGGGGCCTCCCCGGCGGCCGACAGCACCGCGTCCAGCCGGTCGAAGCCCTCGGCCACGCCGCGGGCCATGGGGGAGGCGACGACGAGGTCGCGGGTGGCCCGCGAGTCGAACACCATGGTGGTGGTCAGCGTCGTCCTGCCGTCCTGTTCGGCGAGGTCGTGGCCGACCAGCGACTCGCCCGGATACCAGTGGTCGTCGAAGGACTCCGTGTACGCGAGGCGGGCGGGCGGGGCGATCTCCCGGTAGACCCCGCCGGAGGCCATCGAGGCGCCGTCCGGGCCGTCCCAGACGAAGCGCCACGCGCCGCCGACCCGGAGGTCGACCTCGGCCACGACCAGATTCCAGCCGTCCGCTCCGTACCACCTGACCAGCAGCGAGGGCTTGGTCCAGGCGTCGAAGACGAGCCGGCGGGGTGCGCCGAAGACCCGCACCATGACCACGGTCCTGTCGGACGGCGTCAGGACGGTGACCCCGGCCGTCACGCTGACCACCGCGGATCGCGGCCGATGAGGCCGAGCAGCCGGTCCTGCGGCGAGGCGTCGTCCTCGACCCGCACCTCCGGGCCGAACACCTCCACGCCGGGACCGAACGCGCCGGGCGTGCGGTACTTCTCCAGCAGGCCGGCCGGCAGCGCGGTGATGGCCGCCCAGTGGTAGGCCACGTCGTCGGGGTCCATGGTGTCGTCCTGGCCGGTGGCCCGGGCGAGATCCCATCCGTGCAGCGGGAGGTCGGCGCTCGGGACCTGGTCGATGTGCTCCTCGATCGTCATCGGGCCGGTGGGCGTCTCACACGTGAGGCCCGCCAGCGAGGGGTCGTCCAGGATCGCCTCGACGTCGGCCCGCGCGGCCCGGAACGCGGCGAGCGGGTCCTCGTCCACGGACGGCGCGGCGCTCAGCGCGCGGTCGAGCGGGCGCAGGACCACGCCGTGCATGTCGATGATGTGCCGCACCACGTCACGGGCGGTCCACTGCTCGCACGGGGACGGGTCGTCCCACTGGCCAGGGCGGACGGCCGCGACCTTGCGGTCGAAGGCGTCCGCGCGCCGCCGGTAGCGGCCGGCGATCTCACCCATCGTCGCCCCTTTCGTCCTTGAGTTCGTCCAGGAGGTCGTCGAGCTGCCGGTAGCGGTCCTCCCAGAACCGGCTGTAGCCCTCCAGCCAGTCGGTGGCGGCCTTGAGCGGCTCCGCCTGGAGCCGGCAGGGGCGTCGTTGGGCGTCCTTGCCCCGGGTGATGAGGCCGGCGCGTTCGAGCACCTTGAGGTGCTTGGAGATGGCCGGCTGGCTCATGGCGAAGGGGCGGGCGAGTTCTGTCACGGTGGCCTCGCCGGACCTGAGCCGGGCGAGGATCGCCCGCCGCGTCGGGTCCGCGAGGGCGGCGAAGGTGTCGTCGAGCACGCTCATCCATAACCTTGGAGTTTCATAACCATGTGGTTTTGTACTACTCCGGCGTGCTCGACGTCAACCGGTACGCGTGCGGTCCTAGAGCCAGCCCATGCGCTGGGCCGTCCTGATGGCCTCCAGACGGTTCTGGGCGTTCAGCTTGGTCATCGCGCTCGACAGGTAGTTGCGCACCGTGCCCTCCGTCAGGTGGAGCTCGCCCGCGATCCGCGCGATCGTGTACCCGTCGCCGGCCAGCCGCAGCGCGTCGCGCTCCCGGTCGGTCAGCGGGCTGTCGCCCGCGGCCATCGCGGCGGCGGCCAGTTCGGCGTCGAGATAGCGCCCGCCCGACTGCACCTTGCGGATCGCCATGGCCAGCTCCTCGGCGGAGGCGTCCTTGCCCAGGAACCCGCTCACCCCGGCGGCCATGGCCCTGCGCAGGTATCCGGGCCGGCCCAGGCTCGTCAGGATCACGATCTTGCACTGGGAGCTGATCTGCTCGGCCGCGCTCAATCCGTCCATCCCGGGCATCTCGATGTCCAGCACGGCCACGTCCGGCCGGTGCTCGGCGACCGCGGCCACCACCTCGTCGCCCCTGCCCACCTGGGCCACGACCTCGATGCCGGCCTCCAGGTCGAGCAGCGCGGCGAGCGCGCCCCGGATGAGGTGCTCGTCGTCGGCCAGCAGCACCCGCGTGGTCATGCCGGCACCACCATCTTCAGCACGTAGTCCCCGCCCGACGTGGGCCCGGCCGTCAGCGTGCCGCCGGCGCCGCGGACGCGCTGGCCCAGCCCGCCGAGTCCGTTCGGCGCGTGCTCGCCCACCGGGCCGATGACGCCGTCGTTGGTCATCTCCAGGATCCCCTCCTTGATGGTGATCGTGCAGTGCTCGGCCTTGCTGTGCTTGAGCACGTTCGTCGCGCCCTCGCGGACCACGGTGGCCAGCAGGGTGCGGGTCTCGGGCGGCAGCGCGCCGGCGTCGCACTCCACGGCGCAGCGCACGCCGGCGGCCTCCAGGACGGCGCGGACGCTGGCCAGCACCTCGTCGATGTCGAGCGCCCGGTAGGTCTGCACGGTGGCGCGCACCTCGCGCAGCGACCGCCGGGCGAGGTCGCGTACCTCGAACATCTCCCGCCCGGCCGCTTCCGGGTCGGCGCGGAGCAGGCCCTCCGCCTCGGCGGTCCTGGCCGCGATGCCGGTGAGGCTCTGGCCGAGCAGGTCGTTGAGGTCGCGGGCGAAGCGCAGCCGCTCCTCCGACACGGCCAGCATGGCCCTGGCCTCCTGGCCCTCGTGCGCCTCCTTGGTGATGCGCCACAGCCACAGGTTCACCGGGACCCCGGCGACCATGAGGGCGGTGAAGAACACCTGCGTGACCAGCACCAGCGGCTCGAACTGGCCGTTCACCGCGAGCAGGACGTTCGGCAGGACGAGCGAGACGGCCGCGATCAGGAGGACGGTGCGCCTGCGCACCCACGGCGTCATCGTGGCCGGCCAGATCGGGATCGTCATGATGGCGACGAACGGGGTCAGCAGCAGCCCCGCCACCCCGGCGACGACCAGCAGCGCGGTCGGCCGGGGCGCCCCTCTGACCGCCAGCCGGAACACCCGCATCCCGATCGCCACGAGCAGGACGGCGAGCACGGCGCCGCCGGCGGCCAAGGGGCCCGGCATGCCGCCCTGCCACGCCGCGTACATCATGAGCAGCCCGGACAGACCGAGCAGGAAGACGATGTCGGTCGAGTAGACGACGAGCCACCGGACCTTGTCCAGCCGGGTCGCGCGCCTCATGCGGGCACCCGCGCCCGCAGCACGAACTCCCCGTCGCGGGCCGGCCCGGCGGACAGGGTGCCGCCCGCCGCGGTCATCCGCTCGGCCAGGCCGCGCAGCCCGCTCCCGACCGTGTCGGTCGCCCCGTGATCGGCCTCGCCGCCGGCCGGGCCCGGCGCGCCGTCGTTGCACATCTCCAGCTCGCCGTCGGCGAAGGTGATCGAGCAGCGGGAGGCGGAGCTGTGCTTGAGCACGTTCGTCGCGCCCTCGCGCACCACCCAGGCGAGCAGCGCGCGGGCGGCCGGCGTCAGCTCGTCCGCGGCCGTGTGCACGACGCAGCGGGTGCCCGCGGCCTCCAGCGCGGTGCGGGCCCTGGCCAGTTCCTCGTCCAGATCCAGCGACCGGTAGCCGTCCACGGCGAGCTGGACCTCCATCAGCGACTCTCCGGCCAGCCGTCGCACGTCGGCCATCTCCGCCTCGGCCTTGCCGGCGTCCTTGGCGGCGAGCTTGGCGGCCAGCTCGCTCTTCAGCGTGATGACCGACAGGCTGTGGCCGAGCAGATCATGGAGGTCGCGGGCGAAGCGCAGCCGCTCCTCGGCGACGGCGAGCCTGGCCTTGGCCTCCTGGCTGTCGTGCGCGTCCCTGATCGTCCACCACAGCCAGCGCCACAACCACATCGCCAGCGGCAACGTCACCATGCTGACGAACTGGGCGAACAGGGCGACCTGCCACGGGACACCGGCCGCGACGTTCAGCAACGTGGTGACCGTGACCAGCGTCATCCCCACCACGACGGTCACCCAGAGCGGCAGGTAGAGCACGACGACGCTGACCCAGAAGTACACCACCCCCGAGGTCAGGAAGGCGTCGCCGGGCGGCTTCGGCAGCAGCAGGAGGACCGCCACCGCCGCCCCGGACACGAGCAGCTTCCTCGTGGGCCGCGGCCGGTCGTCGAAGGCGCTCCGCATGATGAGGGAGAAGGTGAGGAGGATCACCACCAGGCACACGGTGGACGCGGCCGCGGTGGGCCAGCCGAGCACGCCTTCCTGGACGGTGACGACGATCCGGAGAGCGAGCACGGCCCCTATCAGGAGGACCATGCCGTCCATCCAGTAAAGGAGGATCTTCTTCGCCGTGTCCGGCCTGGTGGCCACCCTGACTCCCTAACCGCTCTTCGGCCGCTTTCCAGGCAAAAGCCTATAAGTCGCCCGGAGCGGCTGGAGTGGTCAGCCTCGCAGAATCCGGGCCACCTCCGGATCGGGCGCGGCCCCCCTCAGCGACAACCACGCCAGCCGGTGGCGGGCGGCGAACCCGGCCAGCTTGCGGGCCTCCGTCACGCTCAGGCCGGCCGGCCCGGTCAGCACGCACGTCACCGCGAGCCGCGGCCACGCCTCGTCCGGGCTCGCCAGCCCGTACGCGCGCGCGACCTGGACGCGGGCGGCCCGCAGGGCGACCGCGAGCCGTCGCAGGCGGTCCTCCGGGGCGCCCGGCGAGTCGATCTCCGCCAGCACGTTCACGGTGGCCACGTCGGCGCCCGCCTCCCGGGTCAGCCGCAGCATCTCGGCGTCACGCCCGGCCAGTCCGTCGGCCCGCAGCGGCAGCGTGAAACCGGCCCGCAGCGGCCGCTCCCGCTGCAGGGCCCTGATCGCGCGGGCCCGTCGCAGCACCGTCGCCCGGTCTCCGGGCACGGGCAGCTCGAAGTCGACGTAGCGGGCGCCGAAGGCGCCGACGGCCCGGCGGTACGCGGCGGTCAGCGCGCCCTGCTGGACGCAGGTGGCGGCGGCCTCGCCCGCCGGACCGCCGAAGACCAGCCCGGCGTCGCCGCCCAGGGCCCGCAGCCGGCCGATCCGGTTGGCCACCGGGTCGTGGCCGAACGCGAGCCGTCCCGCCCACCGCTGCGCGCAGCCGTCGGGCGCGGCCCGCAGATGGCCGAGCGCGTACCAGCGCACACCCGTGCGGCGCGCGTCGGCGGGCAGGTCGAAACCGGGGTCGGCGGCGGTGTCGACGAACGTGACGAACCCGGACGGCCCGGCCGGGGCGGGCGACGAGGGCGGGGAGGAGGACGGCGACGGGGTGGCGGCCCGGCTGGGCGGGGGCACGGGCGCCGCCTGGTGGAGCACGGCCTGGGCGGGAAGCAGGGAGATCGCCGTCCCGGTGGCCCCCGCCAGGACGGCCGCGGCCAGGAAGGCGAGCGGGCGCGGGAGCGTACCGGTGGGTCGTCTGCGCCGTGAAGCCGACATGAGCCACTCCCTGTGATCGTGTAGCTACGGAACGCGGTCGAGTGTGGACGTTAGCAAGCGTTCGGGGTGGCGCGCGGTCAATCTCCGGATGACGTCCGCTTTGGATCGATAATGGGCGACATGAAGTTGCGGATTTTCACCGAGCCCCAGCAGGGTGCCACCTACGACGAGTTGCTCACCGTGGCCAAGACAGCCGAGAGGCTCGGCTTCGACGCCTTCTTCCGTTCCGACCACTACCAGCGCATCGGGGACGGCGACCAGGGCCCCGGCTCCACCGACGCCTGGATCACGCTGGCGGGGCTGGCCCGCGAGACCTCCTCGATCAGGCTGGGCACGCTGGTGACGCCGACCACGTTCCGGCTGCCCGGGCCGCTGGCGATCAGCGTGGCCCAGGTCGACCAGATGAGCGGCGGCCGGGTCGAGCTCGGCCTCGGCACCGGCTGGTACGACGGCGAGCACGCCGCGTACGGCATCCCCTTCCCGCCCACGGCCGAGCGGTTCGGCCGGTTCGAGGAGCAGTTGGAGATCATCAAGGGCTTGTGGACGGCGGAGAAGGCGTACTCCTACGACGGCGCCTACTACCGGCTCGTCGACTCGCCCGCGCTGCCCAAGCCGGCGCAGCGGCCCTGCCCGCCGATCATCATCGGCGGGTTCGGCGCCAAGCGCACGCCGCGCCTGGCCGCCGCCTTCGCCGACGAGTACAACGTGCCCTTCCACACCGTGGAGGAGACCGGCACGGCCTTCGACCGGGTCCGCAGGGCGGCCGAGGAGACCGGCAGGGACATCCTCATGTCGGCGGCGCAGGTCGTCTGCGTGGGCCGCGACCAGGCCGAGCTGGAGCGCCGGGCCGCCGCCATCGGCACGCCGCTGGACCGGCTGCGGGAAGAGGGGCTGACCGGGACGCCGGCCGAGGTGCTGGAGAAGATCAGCGCGTTCGGCTCGCTCGGCGCGGAGCGGATCTACCTGCAGGTCCTCGACCTGACCGACCTGGACCACCTGGAGCTCATCGCCGCCGAGGTGCTGCCCCACGTGTGACGTTGTGCGGCGGTAAAGTCGATGGCGGCGTTTCGCCGGGCTGGGGCACACTTGTCCCCGTGCTCCTGACGATCTCCACCACGGCCCGTCCCGCCACCGATCTGGGCTTCCTGCTGCACAAGCATCCCGAGCGGGTGCAGCGGTTCGGCCAGTCGTTCGGTGAGGCGATCGTGTTCTATCCGGAGGCGGGGGAGGAGCGGTGCACGGCGGCGCTGCTGCTCGACGTCGACTCGGTCACGCTGACCAGGTCGCGCGGCAAGGCCACGCCGGACTTCAGCCTGGGCCAGTACGTCAACGACCGGCCGTACGCCGCGTCGTCGCTGCTGGCGGTGGCGCTGGGTGACGTGTTCCGCACCGCGCGGGCCGGGCGCTGCACGGCCAGGCCCGAGCTGGCGGCGTCGCCGCTGCCGCTGGAGATCCGGCTGCCCGCGCTGCCCTGCAGGGGCGCCCCCGAGCTGGCCGAGCGGCTCTTCGCGCCGCTCGGCTGGCAGGTGAGCGCCCTGCCGGTGCCGCTCGACGAGGGCTTCCCCGAGTGGGGCGACTCGCGGTACGTGCGGCTGGAGCTGTCCGGCACGGTCCGGCTGGCCGACGCGCTCAACCACCTGTACGTGCTGCTGCCGGTGCTCGACGACGGCAAGCACTACTGGGTCGCGCCCGACGAGGTCGACAAGCTGATCCGCGCCGGGGAAGGCTGGCTGTACGGGCACCCGGAGCGGACCTTCATCACCCGCCGCTACCTGGGGCGGCGCTGGGCCCTGGCGCGCACCGCGCTGGCCCGGCTGGCCGAGCTGGGCGACGAGCCCGAGGAGCGGCTGGAGCCCGCGCTCGCGGAGGAGGCGGGGGCGGGGGAGACGGCGGCCGACGAGGCGGCCGCCGCCGAGGCCGAGGCCCAGGGCGCGACCCCCGAGACCGCCACCGGCACCACCGCCGGCGACGAGGGTGAGACCGGGGCCCGGCCGGAGAAGCGGGTGTCGCTCAACCTGCAGCGCCGGGCCGCCGTGCTGGAGACCCTGGAGGAGCTCGGCGCGACCAGCGTCATCGATCTCGGCTGCGGCCAGGGCGAGCTGGTCGGCGCGCTGCTGTCCAGGCCGCGCTTCGCCCGGGTGGCGGGCATGGACGTCTCGGCGATGGCGCTCACCATCGCCGCGCGCAAGCTCAAGCTGGAGCGCATGCCCGACGCCAAGCGCGCCAGGCTCACGCTCTTCCAGGGCGCGCTCACGTACACCGACAGGCGCCTGGCCGGCTACGACGCCGCCGTGCTGATGGAGGTGATCGAGCACGTCGACCCGCCCCGCCTGGCCGCGCTCGAACAGGTCGTGTTCGGCCACGCCAAGCCCGGCCACGTCGTCGTCACCACTCCGAACGTCGAGTACAACCCGCGCTACGCCTTCCTCACCGGCCTGCGCCACCCCGACCACCGCTTCGAGTGGACCCGCGCCGAGTTCGCCGCCTGGGCCGACGGCGTGGCCGGGCGGCACGGCTACCGCGTCGAGCTGCGGCCGGTCGGCGAGGAGGACCCGGAGCTCGGCCCGCCCACCCAGATGGGAGTGTTCACCCGTGATCAGCGTTCCTGAGCTGTCCCTGGTGGTGCTCGTCGGCGTCTCCGGAAGCGGCAAGTCGACCTTCGCCGCCCGCCACTTCAAGCCGACGCAGGTCATCTCGTCCGACTTCTGCCGCGGGCTGGTCTCCGACGACGAGAACGACCAGGGCGCCACCCCGGCCGCCTTCGACCTGCTGCACCACATCGTCGGCGTGCGCCTGGCGCGCGGCCTGCTCACCGTCGTGGACGCGACCAACGTGCAGTACGCCGCCCGCAGGAGCCTCATCGACCTGGCCAGGAAGCACGACGTGCTGTGCGACGCGATCGTGCTGGACGTGCCTGAGGAGGTGGCGGTCGAGCGCAACGCCGCCAGGCCCGACCGCGACTTCGGCGCGCGGGTCGTCATCCGCCAGCGCAAGGAGCTGCGCCGCTCGCTGGGCAAGATCTCCCGCGACGGCTTCAGGAAGGTGCACGTGCTGCGCGGCGTCGAGCAGATCGAGGCCGCCGAGGTCGGCCACGAGAAGGCGTGGACGGACAAGCGCGAGCTGACCGGCCCGTTCGACGTCATCGGCGACGTGCACGGCTGCCGGGCCGAGCTGGAGGCGCTGCTGGAGAAGCTCGGCTGGCAGGGCACGACGCATCCCGAGGGCCGCACCGCCGTCTTCGTCGGCGACCTGGTGGACCGCGGGCCCGACACGCCGGGCGTGCTCCGCCTGGTCATGGACATGGTCGAGGCCGGCACCGCGATCTGCGTCGCGGGCAACCACGAGGCCAAGCTGGTGCGCGCGCTGGCCGGCCGCAAGGTCACGGTCGCGCACGGCCTGCGCGAGTCGCTCGACCAGCTCGCCGCGCAGCCGCCGGAGTTCACCGAGCGGGCACGGGCCTTCATGGACGGGCTGATCAGCCACTACGTGCTCGACGGCGGGCGGCTGGTGGTGGCGCACGCCGGGCTCAAGGAGTCCTACCACGGCCGCGCCTCCGGCCGGGTGCGGGCCTTCGCGCTGTACGGCGACACCACCGGCGAGACCGACGAGTACGGCCTGCCGGTCCGCTACCCGTGGGCGCAGGAATACCGCGGCACCGCCATGGTCGTCTACGGCCACACCCCGACCGTGCGGCCCGAGTGGGTCAACAACACGATCTGCCTCGACACCGGCTGCGTCTTCGGCGGCTCGCTGACCGCGCTGCGCTACCCGGAGCGCGAGCTGGTCCAGGTCCCCGCCCAGCAGGTCTGGTACGAGCCGGTCAAGCCGCTCACCGCCCCCGCCCCCACCCGCGACCCGGAGCTGCTCGCCATCGACGACGTGCGCGGCACCCGCCACGTCGAGACCAGGTTCGGCGGCCGGATCAAGGTGCGCGAGGAGAACGCCGCCGCGGCGCTGGAGGTGATGAGCCGGTTCTCGGTGGACCCGCGCTGGCTGGTCTACCTGCCGCCGACCATGGCGCCGCCCGAGACATCGAGGCTCGACGGCTACCTGGAGCACCCGCACGAGGCGTTCGAGGAGTTCGCCGCGGCCGGGGTGGAGCAGGTGGTGTGCGAGGAGAAGCACATGGGCTCGCGTGCCGTGGCCGTGCTCGCCAGGACGCCCGAGGTGGCCGCCGAGCGGTTCGGCGTCACCGACGGCAGCGCCGGCGCCGTCTACACCCGCACCGGCCGGCCGTTCTTCGCCGACACCGCGCCGCTGGTCGACCGGCTGCGCGCGGCCTGCGAGCCGCTGTGGGACGCGCTCGGCTCCGACTGGGTGGCGCTCGACTGCGAGCTGCTGCCCTGGTCCGCCAAGGCCGGCGACCTGATCAGGAGCCAGTACGCCTCGGTCGGCGCCGCCGCCCGCGCCGCGCTGCCCGACGCGGTCGCCGCGCTGGAGGCGGCGGCCGGGCGCGGGCTGGACGTGGCCGGGCTGCTCGACCGCACCCGCCGCCGCGCGGGCAACGCCGCGCTGTTCCGCGACGCGTACGCGCGCTACTGCTGGCCGGTCGACGGCCTGGAGGGGGTACGGGTCGCGCCCTTCCAGATCCTGGCGTGCCAGGGACGCGCCACGGCGCTGGAGCCGCACGCCTGGCACCTGGAGACGCTGGCCACGCTCACGGCCCCGATCATCGCCCAGACCCGGCATGTGTTCGTCACGCTCGGTTCGGCCCAGTCCAGGGCCGAGGCCGTGGACTGGTGGGAGTCGCTGACCGCGGCCGGGGGCGAGGGCATGGTGGTCAAGCCGGCCGCGCACGTGGCGGGGCGGGTGCAGCCGGGCGTCAAGGTCAGGGGCAGGGAGTATCTCCGGATCATCTACGGCCCCGACTACACCGAGTCGCTGGACGTGCTGCGCAGGCGCTTCCTCGGCAAGAAGCGCTCGCTCGCGCTGCGCGAGCACGCGCTCGGCCTGGAGGCGCTGGCGCGGCTGGCCGACGGCGAGCCGGGCTGGCGGGTGCACGAGCCGGTGTTCGCCGTCCTCGCCCTGGAGTCGGAGCCCGTGGACCCGAGGCTGTGATCCCGAGGCTGTGATCCCGAGGCTGTGATCCCGAGGCTGTGATCCCGAGGCTGTGATCCCGGCCTGGCGCTTTCTCGGCGGATAGATCGGGTTTGCCGAAGAAAGCGTAATCAAGACGCTAGAAGAGGCGTTCGCGGGTAGTTGCCTCCTCGTCCAGGGGAGGGCTCGCATGGTACGCCAGCACACCGGCCAGCAGAAACTCGGGCGCGTCGTCTTCATCGCCGCGTCGGCGGCCGTCGGTGGTTTCCTGTTCGGCTACGACAGCTCCGTCATCAACGGCGCCGTCGTGGGCATCCAGAACCACTTCCAGGTGGGCAGCGTCGAGATCGGCTTCGTGGTCGCCGTCGCGCTGCTCGGGTCGGTGGTCGGCGCCTGGTTCGGCGGCGGGTTCGCCGACCGGTGGGGACGCACCAGGACGATGCAGATCGCGGCGATCATCTTCGCCGTGAGCTCCATCGGCCAGATGCTGCCGTTCGCCGTCTGGGACCTGACGATGTGGCGCGCCCTGGCGGGGGTCGCGATCGGGATGGCCTCGGTGCTGGGCCCGGCCTACATCGCCGAGGTGGCCCCGGCCGCCTACCGCGGCCGGCTGGGATCGTTCCAGCAGCTCGCCATCGTGCTCGGCATCGCCACGTCGCAGCTGGTCAACTACGTGTTCGCGCGGATCGCGGGCGGCGACGTGAACAACGAGCTGTGGGGGCTGCAGGCGTGGCAGTGGATGCTCGGCGCCTGTGTCGTGCCCGCGCTGGCCTACCTGTGGCTCGCTTCCGTCATCCCCGAGTCGCCGCGCTACCTGGTCATGGCGGGGCAGCCGGAGCGCGCCAAGGAGGTGCTGGCCGAGGTCGAGGGGGACAACGACGACCTGGACGCGCGCGTACAGGAGATCAAGCACGTGCTGCGGACCGAGCACCGGCCGACGGTCAAGGACCTGCGCGGCGGGGCGCTGGGGCTGCTGCCGATCGTCTGGATCGGCATCATCCTCTCGGTGTTCCAGCAGTTCGTCGGCATCAACGTGATCTTCTACTACTCGTCGGTGCTGTGGCAGTCGGTGGGCATCGACCAGGCGGACTCGCTGCTGATCAGCTTCTCCAGCTCGATCATCAACATCGTCGGCACGTTCATCGCCATCGCCCTGGTCGACCGGATCGGCCGCAAGCCGCTGCTGCTCCTGGGCTCGGCCGGCATGGCCGTCTCCCTCGGCACGGCCGCCTGGGCGTTCAGCTTCGCCCGGCCGATCGAGGGCACGATGGCGCTGCCCAACCCGCAGGGCACGATCGCGCTGATCGCGGCGAACCTGTTCGTGCTGTTCTTCGCCCTGTCGTGGGGTGTGGTGGTCTGGGTGCTGCTGGGTGAGATGTTCCCCAACCGCATCCGCGCCGCCGCGCTGGGCGTGGCGGCCGCCGCCCAGTGGCTCGCCAACTGGGTCATCACCGTCACGTTCCCGGCGATGTCGGAGTGGAACCTGTCGCTCACGTACGCCATCTACGCGGCGTTCGCCGTCCTGTCGTTCCTCTTCGTCACCAAGTGGATCAAGGAGACGAAGGGCCGGAGGCTGGAGGAGATGGGCTAGCGGCCCCTGGAACCGGGGCCCTGGGGAGGGCCCCGGGAGCGCAGGGAGCGGCCGTCAGCGCCGGCGGTTGACGCGGTCGGCGGCGATCTTGAAGATCACCCCGGCGATCACCAGGACGAAGACGAACTTCAGCACGCCGAAGCCGCCCGCGAACAGCCCCACCATGAGGAACACGAACAGGATCGGCACGATCGGCCCCGGCCCCCGGTGGCCGTGGCGGCGGTGCGGCCCGTGCCGGTGGGCCTTCGCCTGGTGGCGGGCGTCGCGCATCTGGTGGTGGTAGGCCCGCATCTGCTTGCGGTGCGCCCGCATCGCCTCCTGCCACGAGCCCAGGTCGTGGCCGGGGAAGGGCGGGGCCATCGGGGGCATCGGAGGCATCGGGGGAATCAGAGGCGCTGAGGGATATCCGGGGGAGGTCTCCGACCGGGCGGGCCCGTGGCCGGGCAGGTCGCTCGTGATCCGGGCGAGATCACGGGCGGTGCGCGCGGTCAGCGCCTGGTCGAGGCGCTCGTCGAGTTCCTCGTGGGTGAGCCGGCCCTGCGCGAAGTGCTCACGCAGCGCGGCCATGGTCTGCTCACGCTCGGCATCGCCGATGCGGAGGTCGTCACGGTCCATCACGGATGCCTCGTTCTCGCCGGGCCGGGTCATCTCTTACTCCTCGTCCGGGTCGCCGTCGGCCAGGATCTGGTAGAGCTTGCGCCGGGTCTCAACCAGAGTCTTACGCGCTTCCCGGATCTGTGCGTCACTCCCGGACTGGAGAATCTGCATCATCGCGAACGCGGACTGGCGCGCGGTGTCCCACAGATCGGCCGTGTTGTCGTCGATGTCGGGGCGCATCTCGTCCCACGGGGCGCGCACCTCGTCGGCGTGCGCCTCGATGTAGGCGCGGCCCTCGTCGGTGAGGCGGAAGGTCTTGCGGCCCTCGTTCTCCTCCGCGATGATCAGCCCCTCGTCGGTGAGCTGCTGCAACGCCGGGTAGACGGCGCCCGGGCTGGGCTTCCAGCCGCCCTCGCTGCGCTCGGCGATCTCCTGGATGATCTGGTAGCCGTTCCTCGGCTCCTCGGACAGCAGCGCGAGGATCGCGGCGCGCACGTCACCGCGCTTGGCCTTGCGGCTCCTGCCGCCCCAGCCGCGGTGGCCGCCGAACGGGCCGCCCGGACCCCACGGGCCGCGCCCCAGGTCGAACGGGAACGGTCCGGGCCCTCTGCGCCCGCGGTGCCGGTGTTCGTGATGGTGGTGGCGGTGCGGCTGCTCCTGCTCGAACGCCTCGCTCACGGCCTTCACGGTCTCGCGCAGGGCCTTCTTCAGCTCGCGCGCGTCGGGCCACGGGCCACCCATGGCGTATGCGGATGTCATGTCGTACTCCTCTCGATTGTTCTTCGATGCTTCAAAGATATATCGACACTATGTCGTTGACAAGAAATCCGCGCACGTGACCCAGATCACCAAAAAGTCTCGGAAGAGCGGGAACAGGATCCGGGCACCTGTCGTTGAACCCATCAGACGAGGTCGTTCCGCGTCGGCAGGGCTGGGGGGTGCTGTCGCCGCTGGAAGCGGCCTCGTCTGCATTTCCGGAACGTTCTAAGGGTCACGGACACCTGACCGGGGCGGTCGGGGCGGCCACGGGCGCGGGGCGCTAGCATCCCGATCATGATGGGGCACACGCACGCGCTGACCGGGGCCATCGCCTGGCTGGGCCTCGCGCCGCCACTGGCCGCGCTGCCGCTGCTGAACGAGTCGTCCCGGTTCATCGAGACCGGCATCATGGCCACCGCGCTGAGTCCCGCCGAGCTGATCGCCGGCGCGATCATCTGCGCGGGCGCCGCCATGCTGCCCGACCTCGACCACCCGAGCGCCACCATCGCCCAGACGTTCGGCCCCGTCACCTGGATGCTGAGCAAGGCCGTGTCGTGGCTGAGCGGCGGTCACCGGGGGGCCACCCACTCGCTGGCCTTCGCGGTCGCCGCCGGGTTCGGCGCCCACTGGCTGGCCACGACCTATCCGATCGGCCGCGACATCATGGTCGTGCTGCTGATCGGGCTGTCCCTGCGCGCGATCGGCATCGGCATCCCGGGCAAGAAGCTCGCCTCCGCCATGGTCAACATCGGCATGACGGCCGGGCTCTACGCCGTCTTCCTCTCGATGGACGTCGGATACGCGTGGCTGGGCCTGGTCGTGGGCATCGGTTCCCTGGTGCACGTGGTGGGCGACTGCATGACCGAGCGGGGTTGTCCGGTGCTCTGGCCGCTGTCGGCCAAGTTCGTGCTGCCGTGGAAGATCGGCATCAAGACCGGCAAGAAGTTCGAGCAGAAGATCCTGGCCCCGGTGCTCTCGGTCGCCATCGTCGGCCTGCTGTTCTGGCGGCTCGCGCCGCTTTAACTTGATGTCGAGATACTTTTGGAGATATCTTGATATCGAGACATCCGGCCGTCGGCATGACTTAGGCTCACCTAACGTGAAGAACGCTTCCGTGGTGCGGCAGGATTCTTAGTGAGCAACCGTCAATGGAGGAGGCGAATCACCGTGTCCGCGAACAGCTTCGGCAGCCGTGACACGCTGCGCGTCGGCGACGCGTCTTATGAGATTTTCCGGGTGGACGCCGTCGAAGGCGCAGCACGCCTCCCGTACAGCCTGAAGATCCTCCTGGAGAACCTCCTCCGCACCGAGGACGGCGCCAACATCACCGCCGACCACATCCGGGCACTCGGCGGCTGGGACCCGAACGCCAAGCCGAGCGTGGAGATCCAGTTCACCCCCGGCCGCGTCATCATGCAGGACTTCACCGGCGTGCCCTGCGTGGTCGACCTCGCCACCATGCGCGAGGCGGTCCGCGACCTCGGCGGCGACGCCGCCCGCATCAACCCGCTGGCCCCGGCCGAGATGGTCATCGACCACTCGGTCATCGTCGACTACTTCGGCCACCCCGACGCCTTCCAGCGCAACGTCCAGCGCGAGTATGAACGCAACGGCGAGCGCTACCAGTTCCTGCGCTGGGGCCAGTCGGCCTTCGACGAGTTCAAGGTCGTCCCGCCCGGCACCGGCATCGTCCACCAGGTCAACATCGAGCACCTCGCCCGCGTGGTGATGACCCGCGACGGCAAGGCCTACCCCGACACCTGCGTCGGCACCGACTCCCACACCACGATGGAGAACGGCATCGGCGTGCTCGGCTGGGGCGTCGGCGGCATCGAGGCCGAGGCCGCCATGCTCGGCCAGCCGATCTCCATGCTCATCCCGCGCGTGGTCGGCTTCAAGCTGAGCGGCAAGCTGCCCGCCGGCGCGACCGCCACCGACCTGGTGCTCACCATCACCGAGATGCTGCGCAAGCACGGCGTGGTGGGCAAGTTCGTGGAGTTCTACGGCGAGGGCGTGTCGACCGTGCCGGTCGCCGACCGGGCCACGATCGGCAACATGAGTCCCGAGTTCGGCTCCACCTGCGCGATCTTCCCGATCGACGGCCAGACCGTCGAGTACCTCCGCCTCACCGGCCGCTCCGAGGAGCAGATCGCGCTCGTCGAGGCCTACGCCAAGGCCCAGGGCCTCTGGCTCGACCCGGCGGCGGGCGAGCCGGAGTTCTCCGAATACCTGGAGCTCGACCTCGCCACCGTCGTGCCGTCCATCGCCGGCCCGAAGCGCCCGCAGGACCGCATCGCGCTCTCCGACGCCAAGCGGGCCTGGCGCTCCGCGGTCAAGGACTACGCCGCCACCATCCTCGGCCCGGCCGACGAGGCGTCCGCCGAGTCGTTCCCGGCCTCCGACTCCCCGGCGGTCAGCCGCGACGGCAACGGCGACAAGCCGCACTCCGTCCACCTCGACCGCGACCGGCCCTACCACAAGGTGCCCGTCACGCTCGCCGACGGCACCTCGTTCGAGATCGACCACGGCATCGTGGCGATCGCCGCCATCACCTCCTGCACCAACACCTCCAACCCGTACGTGATGCTCGGCGCGGCCCTGCTGGCCCGCAACGCGGTCGAGAAGGGTTTGACCCGCAAGCCGTGGGTCAAGACCTCGCTCGCGCCCGGCTCCCAGGTCGTCACCGGCTACTTCGAGCGCTCCGGCCTCCAGCCGTACCTCGACAAGATCGGCTTCAACCTGGTCGGCTACGGCTGCACCACCTGCATCGGCAACTCCGGCCCGCTGCCGGAGGAGATCTCCCAGGCGGTGCAGGACAACGACCTCGCGGTCACCGCCGTGCTGTCCGGCAACCGCAACTTCGAGGGCCGCATCAACCCCGACGTCAAGATGAACTACCTGGCGTCGCCGCCGCTCGTGGTCGCCTACGCGCTGGCCGGCACCATGGACATCGACCTCGACAACGAGCCGCTCGGCACCGGCTCCGACGGGCAGCCCGTCTACCTGCGCGACATCTGGCCGGCGCCCGACGAGATCGCCGACGTGGTCAACTCCTCGATCGGCCGTGAGCTGTTCGAGCGCGACTACGCCGACGTGTTCGAGGGCGACGACCACTGGAAGTCGCTGTCGGTCCCGACCGGCGACACCTTCGAGTGGGACCCCGAGTCCACCTACGTCCGCAAGCCCCCCTACTTCGACGGCATGCCGCGCGACCCGGAGCCCGTCACCGACATCTCCGGCGCCCGCGTGCTGGTCAAGGTCGGCGACTCGGTCACCACCGACCACATCTCCCCGGCCGGCTCCATCAAGGTGGGCACCCCGGCCGCCGAATACCTGCGCGCGCACGGCGTCAAGGTCAGGGACTTCAACTCGTACGGGTCGCGGCGCGGCAACCACGAGGTGATGATCCGCGGCACGTTCGCCAACATCCGGCTGCGCAACCAGATCGCGCCCGGCACCGAGGGCGGCTACACCCGCGACTTCACCCAGCCCGACGGGCCGGTGTCGTTCATCTACGACGCCTCCGTCAACTACGCCGCCCAGGGCACGCCCCTGGTCGTGCTGGCGGGCAAGGAGTACGGCTCCGGATCCTCGCGCGACTGGGCCGCCAAGGGCACCGCGCTGCTGGGCGTCCGCGCCGTCATCGCCGAGTCCTACGAGCGCATCCACCGCTCCAACCTGATCGGCATGGGCGTGCTGCCGCTGCAGTTCCCGGAGGGCCGGACGGCCGACTCGCTCCGGCTGACCGGCGAGGAGACCTTCGAGATCACCGGCGTCGAGGTGCTCAACGAGGGCTCCATCCCGGCCACCGTCCACGTCAAGGCCGGTGACGTCGAGTTCGACGCGGTCGTGCGCATCGACACGCCCGGCGAGGCCGACTACTACCGGCACGGCGGCATCATGCAGTACGTGCTGCGCAACCTGCTGGCCAAGTAAGCCTTCCGCGCCTCCGCCCGGCCACCAGCCGGCCGGGGGCGCGGGCCAGGGCGCGATCCTGTCACGCCCGCCATCGGGGGATCACCCGTGCCCCGAGGAGCCGCCCGGCGACCACCCATCGCCGGGCGGCTCCTTCCGTTCCGGCGCGCGGCCAGCCGACCGCGACGCCCTCTCAGGACACCGCCGCGCGCGAGGCCGACCAGGTGTCGCAGGCGGCGGGGGAGACGGCGTGATAGCCGCGCTTGAGCCACCTGACCCGGGTGGCGCCCTTGCCGTGGCTGCGCCGGTGCTCGTCGTCGCCGCTGGCCCGGGTGGCGTCGAGCAGCGCCGCCCAGTCGTCAGCGGTACGGTCCAGCGACCGCCACACCGCGCCCAGGAACACCCCCGACAGGCAGTCGGCCTGCAGCTCGTAGCGGCGGCCCAGCTCGGCCTGACGGCTCGGGCTCGCCTTGACCCGGGCCTCGTAGTGCCGTCTGACGCCGGTCAGCGACTGCAGGTGGTGGCCGTACTCGTGGGCGGCGACCTTGAGCGGGTAGAGGTCCGTGCGGTTCTCGATCCACTCGCCGGAGAGCGGGAACACCAGGACGCGGCGGTTGGTGCAGTAGAAGGCGGCGGCGCTCTCGGGCCAGGGCACGCCGCACACGCGCCGTTCGGGCTCGTCGTAGAAGCGGACGGCGGGCCGGCGGAAGGGCTTCCGGTCGGCGGCGAAGCGCCCCTTCCACGCCTTGTCCAGACATTTCACGACAGCGTCGAGGTACTCCCGCGTCCGCGGGATCCCGCCGTACGTGATCGCCGGCTCCGGGCACGCCGCCCTCCCCAGCCTCCCGCTCCCGGCGAACGGATCAGCGTACGGGGCCGCCTGCGCGGGGAAGGCGGGCACGACGGCCAGGCACAGCCCCAGGAACAAAGATCGGACACGCACGATCAGGCAGCCTAGAGGATCACGGCGTGGGGGTCATCGCCCGGTGGAAGCGCTCCTGGCCCGCCTGATGTCGCCCTCGTGCCGTACCGCCCAGTCGGCCAGCGCCGAGAGGGGGACCAGCAGCGACCGGCCGAGCGGGGTCAGGCTGTACTCGACGCTCGGCGGCACCGTCGGCAGCACCTCACGGCGGACCAGCCCGTCGCCCTCCAGGCCGCGCAGCGTACGGGTGAGCATGCGCTGGCTGATGCCCTCGACGGCGCGGTGCAGCTCGTTGTACCGGTGCGGCCGCGCGCCGAGCAGGACGACCAGGAGCACGCTCCACTTGTCGCCGACGCGCCGGAACACGTCACCGGCCGGGCAGGCGGCCAGTTCGTCGGCCGGCACGGGGCGCGGCAGCTCGTACGCGAGCACGGAGGGAACACCGGTGTGCGTATCGGACATGAAACTGCCTTCTTTCGCCCTCTCTCCGGTTCCGCCCAGGATGGGCGGGCCATGACCTGACCTTACGGGGGAGACGCGGAATGCCGAAGAATGTGATCATCAGCGGCGGCACGGACGGGATGGGCCGCGCGACCGCGCTGGCCCGGCTGGCCATGGGCGACCGGGTCACCGTGATCGGCAGCAGCGCCGCCAAGGGCCGCGCGCTGCTGGACGGGGCGGGCGCCGATCGCCTGCGGTTCCTGCGGGCCGACCTGTCGTCGATCGCCGAGGTGCGCGGGGTGATCGCGGAACTGGCCGGGCGGTCCGAGCCGGTGGACGCGCTGCTGCTGTTCGCCAACCGGGTGAACCCGCGCCGCGTGGAGACCGCCGAGGGCCTGGAGTCCACCTTCGCCCTGTACTACCTGAGCCGCCACCTGCTGAGCCACGGCCTGCTGCCGCTGCTCGACGCCGCGCCGGAGCCGGTCGTGGTGAACGTGGCGGGCGTCGGCACCACCGCGGGCCGGATCCTGTGGGACGATCCGCAGCTCACCCGCGGCTACGGCCAGGTGCGCGCCCAGCTCCAGGCCGGACGGGCCAACGACCTGCTCGGTGTGGCGTTCGCCCGGCACGCCGGGAGCCGGGCGAGGTACGTGCTCTATCACCCGGGCTTCACCCGCAGCGGGGCCGACGGGCACGAGAACCCGCTGGTCCGCGTCGCGCTCAAGGCGCTCGGCCGGCTCTTCGCGCGGCCGGTGGCCGAGGCCGTGCGCCCGGTGGTGTCGTGGATCGACGCCCCGCCGCCGGCCCCGCTGACCGCCGTCGACCGGGGCAAGCCCGTCCCGCTGACGCTCCGTACGCTGGATCCGGACGACGCCGACCGGCTGGCCGCGTACACCGAGGACCTGCTGAAGACCGTCGCCCTCCGCGAAGGCGGGTGATTCGCCCCGCTGTGATGGCTGGTGGTGGGCTTCGTCACTCTCGTGCCCGGATGTGGCAACCGAGAGTGCATGTGGTGGGGTGTAGCCCTATGGATCATCTGACGGTGGTGCTGACGGTGGGCGGGCTGGCGGTCTTCGTGGGGGCGGTGGTCCAGGGCAGCGTGGGCTTCGGCCTGGGCCTGGTGGCGGCCCCCGTGCTGACGCTGCTGGAGCCTTCGCTGATGCCGGGCGCGATCCAGGTGGTGAACTTCACGTTGCCGCTGTTCACGCTGGCGGCGGAGTGGCGGCGGGTCGACTGGCGGGGGCTGGGGTTCGCGGTCCTCGGGAGGTTGCCGGGCAGCGTCATCGGCGGCGCCATCGTGGTCTACATCTCCATCAACTACCTCGGCGTCTTCGTGGGCGCCATGGTGCTCGCCGCGGTGGTTCTCACGGCGCGGGCGGTGAGCCTGCCGCGCAACGGGTACACGATCACCTCGGCGGGGTTCGTCTCCGGCATCACGGGCACCGCCACCGGCATCGGCGGGCCGCCCATCGCCCTCGTCTACCAGACGGCCAAGGGGCCGCAGATCCGGGCGACGCTGGCCATGTTCTTCTGCCTGAGCGCCGCCCAGTCGCTGGGCATCCTGGCCCTGGTCGACCACCTGCCGGCCCGCGCGCTGGGCACGGGGGCGATCCTGGTGCTGCCGATGGTCGCCGGCTTCCTCGTCTCCGGGCCGCTGCGCCGCTATCTCGACGGCGGCAAGGTCCGCGTCGCCGTCCTCGGCGTGGCGGCGCTGTCGGCCGTCGTCCTGATCGCGCAGAGCCTGGCGAGCACGTGACAGTCCCGCGGCTCAGGACGCCTTGCCGAGGCCGCGTACGAGGAGAGCCGCTGTCTTGGCGATGACGGCCTCGTCCACCGCGGCGTCGGCGGCCGGGCGCCGCACGTACACGGCGAGGATCACCGGGGCGCCCGAGGGCGGCCAGGCGATCGCGATGTCGGAGGCCGTCCCGTACACGCCGCCCGTGCCCGTCTTGTCGCCCGCCGTCCAGCCCCGGGGCAGCCCGGCGCGGATGCGCGCCTTCCCGGTCTCGGTGGCCCGCAGCCAGCCGGTCAGCCGCTCGCGGTCGGCCGCCACCAGGGCGTCCCCCACGGTGAGCTTCCTGAGGTTGCCCGCCATGTGCCGGGGCGTGATCGTGTCGCGCTTCTCGCCCGGCTTCCAGTCGTTCAGCTCGGTCTCCCAGCGGTCCAGCCGGCCGGTCCGGTCGCCGAGCGAACGGTAGTAGCGGGTCATCCCCGCCGGTCCGCCGATCTGCTTGAGCAGCACGTTGGCGGCCGTGTTGTCGCTCTGCGTGATGGCGGCGTGGCAGAGCCGCGCCGGGGTCATCCCGTTCCTGACGTTGCGCGGCAGGCCGGAGACGGGGGAGTGGGCGACGACGTCCTTCTTCGTCCAGCGCAGGACGCGCTTCATCAGGCTCGGGTCCTCGGTGCGCGCCTTGTCGAGGATCGCGCCGCACAGGATGGCCTTGAAGGTGGAGTTGCCGGGGAACCGCTCCCCGGCCCGGTGGCCGAAGGTCCTGCCGGTGCCCGTGTCGATGGCGAAGGCGCCGATGCGGCCCTGGTAGGAGGCCTCAAGCCGGCGCAGCTCGGCGCGGACGCCGTCCTCGCGGCCGGTCGCCGCGCTCGCCGGGTTCGCGGCGCCTCCCGCGACCAGCGCGGACATCGTCAGCAAGGAGATCGTGAGCGTCGTGCGGAACTTCCTCGTGTGCTGCGGCATGCCGACGAGCAAAGCAGAGGATTCCGCGCGGTGTCCAATAGCGATATCCCTCGTACGTCGATATCGGGATCGATATGACAGGAGTAGCCGGGCCGGGCACGGGCAGACGGGCCCGCATGAATTCACGCGTTCTCAACAGGTCCGACGGCATGACCGCGCACGCGATCGTCATGGACAAGGGCGACGAGCCCATGACCGAGTTGCGGCGCTGGGCCGAGGAGCACGAGGTGGGAGCGGCGGCGTTCACCGCGATCGGCGCCTTCCGCGAGGCCACGCTCGGCTACTTCGACCCCGGGCACGGCGACTACCTGCGCATCCCGGTCGATGAGCAGGTCGAGGTGCTGAGCCTGACCGGCGACATCGCGGTCGCCGACGGGCGCCCGCAGGTCCACGCGCACGTGGTCGTCGGCCTGCGGGACGGCACCACCAGGGGCGGCCACCTGCTGGAGGCGCGCGTGTGGCCCACGCTGGAGGTCGTCATGCAGGAGTCGCCGGCCTGGCTGCGCAAGCGCCACGACCCCGAGACCGGCCTGACCCTGATCGACCTGTCGTCGTCCGGCTGACCGGGGCTCAGCCGGACCGCAACTGGGAGATCTTGTCCTTGAACAGGGTGCTGGCGATCGACGCCCGGCGCGGCTGGCCGCGCAGGAACGCCTGGGCGAAGTTCTTGGCCTGCTCATAGGAGACCTTGCCCGGCATCGGCGGCTCGTCGGGGTCCACGTCCACGTCCACCAGGGCGGGGCCGTCGTGCGCGAGCGCCTGCCGGACGGCCTCGTCCAGCTCGCCCGCCTCGGTGACCTTCCGGCCGTGGCCGCCGCACGAACGCGCCCAGGCGGAGAAGTCGGCGACCGGCTCGGCGTAGCGGACGCCGTGCTCCGGATAGCCGAGCACCATCTGCTCCCAGAGGATCTGGCCGAGCGAGTTGTTGTTGTTGATCACCACCTTGACCGGCAGGCCGTGCCGGACCGCCGTCATGAACTCGGCCATCAGCATCGCGAACCCGCCGTCGCCGACGTACGCGATCACCTGACGGCCGGGGAAGGCGTGCTGCATCGCGATCGCGTACGGCAGACCCGGCGCCATCGAGGCCAGGTTGCCCGACAGGTAGAAGCCGCGCTCGCCGCGGATCGTCCAGTGCCGGGCGGCCCACGTCGCGATGGTGCCGGAGTCGCAGGTGAGGATGGCGTCGTCGGTCGCGGCCCGGTCGAGGCAGCCGATCAGGTACTGCGGCGCGATGGGGTGGCGTCGCGGCGACTCCAGCGCCGCCATGTCGGCGCGCCAGGCGTTCATCCGCTCGGTGTAGCCCGTCAGGTGGGCGCGGTCACCGGTGCGGCCGAGGAGCGGCAGCAGGGCGCGCAGCCCCTCCTTGGCGTCGCCGATCAGCGGCACCTCGGTGGGCATCCGGACTCCGGCCCTGGCCGGGTCCGCCTCCAGCTGGACCACCCGCGCCCGGCCCGGTTCGGGCAGGTGCCTGGTGTAGGGGAAGTTGGTGCCGATCATGAACAGCGTGTCGCAGTCCTCGATCAGCTCCTCGCCGGGGCGGGTGCCGAGCAGGCCGATCCCGCCCACCGCGTACGGCGAGTCGTCGGGGATGACGGCCTTGCCGGGCAGCGTCTTGATCACCGGCGCGCCCAGCGCCTCGGCCACCGCCAGCACCTCGGCGCGGGCGTGCAGCGCCCCGGCCCCGGCCAGGATCGCCGGCCGCTCGCTCCGGTTGAGCACGTCGGCGGCGGCCCGCAGGTCCTCGGCGGGCGGCACGGCGGGCGGGCGGAGGTAGACGGCGGCGGTGGCGGGCGGGCGCGCCGGGGCGACCTGCGGGTAGGGGTCGGCGCCCGCCTCGGCGATCTGCACGTCGTTCGGCAGGCTCAGGTGCGCGACCCCGCGCCGGGCGTAGGCCGTCCTGATCGCGATGTCCACGACGCCGGGCAGCTGGGCCGGGTTGCCGACGACCAGGTTGTACTCGGCGACGTCGGCGAACACCTGGTCCAGGTGGACCTCCTGCTGGTAGCCGGTGCCGAGCACGCTGCTCTCCTGCATGCCGGTGATCGCCAGGACCGGCTGGTGGTCCAGCTTGGCGTCGTACAGGCCGTTGAGCAGGTGGATGCCGCCGGGGCCGCTGGTGGCCAGGCAGACGCCGATCCGGCCGGTGGCCTTGGCGTGCGCGACGGCCATGAACGCCGCCGCCTCCTCGTGCTGGACGAGCACGAACCGGACCTTGTCCGCGTGCCGCCGCAGCCCTTCCATGATGCCGTTGATGCCGTCGCCGGGCATCCCGTAGACCGTGTCCACGCCCCAGTCGGCCAGGCGTTCGATGAGCAGTTCAGACGCGATGGTTGACATACCGGGCGCATGCCCCACGGCCTTCCCGCAAACCTGCCGCGGTTCGTACGGATCCATTGGTATCAGGAGTTCCCCGGACGAACCCTATGGGATGGGGGTATTTCGCACATCGGACTCCGCGGGGGTAGACGTGCTGGAAGACGAGACGACGCGTCACGGTGTCGACGGGGTGGAGGTCCGGGTCCTGGGACCGCTGGACGTACGGGTCGCCGGCAGGCCACTGGATCTGGGCGGTCAGCGGCTGCGGCTGCTCTTCGCCCTGCTCGCGGCCAACGCCGGCCGGGTGGTGACGGTGCGGGCGCTGGCGGACGGCCTGTGGGGGCTGGACGCGCCGCAGGACGCCCACCGGACGGTGCGGACGTACGTGTCGCGGATGCGCAGGCTGCTGTCGCCCGCCGGCGGAGGACGGGACGACGGTCGCATGATCGCGACGCATCCGGCCGGCTACGCCCTGCGCCTGGCGGCCGGCGCGCTGGACGCGGCCAGGTTCGAGCGGCTGACGGCCGAAGGCCGCGCCCTGGTGGCCGAACGGCCCTCCAGCGCGCTCACCTGCCTGTCCGCCGCCCTGGAGCTGTGGCGCGGGGACGCCTACGGCGAGTTCGCGGCCGTCCCCATGCTCCGCCCGGAGGCGACCCGCCTGGACCAGTTGCGGCTGCGGGCCGTCGAGGACCGCGTCGACGCGCAACTCGCGATCGGCGAGGGCGAGGCGCTGGTCGGGGAACTGCTCACGCTGACCGAACGCAACCCCGGGCACGAGCGGCTCTGGGGGCAGCTGATGATCGCGCTGTGCCGGGCGAGCCGCCACACCGAGGCGCTGGAGACGTTCGTCCGGGCCCGCGCCGCCCTCGTCGAGCAGTCGGGGATGGAGCCGTCACCGGCGCTGGCCGCGCTCCACCGCCGGGTGCTGGCGCACGACCCCGACCTGCTCGGCGTCCGGGCCGCCGCGCCGCCCGCCGGGGTCCCGCGACCGGCCCAGCTGCCGCCGGACGTGGCCGGCTTCACCGACCGGGAGCGGGAGCTCGCCGCCCTCGACACCGTCCTGGCCGGCGCGAACCCGGCGGGCGCCGTGGTCTGCGCGGTGTCCGGCACCGCGGGCGTGGGCAAGACGACCCTCGCCGTGCACTGGGCGCACCGCGTCGCGGAGCGCTTCCCCGACGGGCAGCTGTACGTGAACCTCCGCGGCTTCGACCCGGCCGGAGCCGCGGTCAGCCCGGCGCAGGCCGTCCGCGGGTTCCTGGACGCCCTCGGCGTGCCCGCGGGCGGCGTCCCGCCGAGCCTGGAGGCGCAGACAGGGCTGTACCGCAGCCTGCTGAAGGACCGCCGGATGCTGGTGGTGCTGGACAACGCCCGCGACGCCGAGCAGGTCCGCCCGCTCCTGCCGGCCGCGCCCGGATGCATGGCGCTGGTCACCAGCCGCAACCGGCTCGCCAGCCTGGCCGCGGTGGAGGGCGCCCACCTCCTCATCGCCGACCTGCTCACCGCCTCCCAGGCCGAGAGCCTCCTGACCGGCCGGCTCGGCGCCCACCGGGTCGCCGCCGAGCCCGTAGCCGTGGCGTCGATCGTCGAACACTGCGCCGGGCTGCCGCTGGCGCTGGCCATCATGGCCGCCCGCGCCATCGCCGAACCCCACCTGCCGCTCACCGCGCTCGCCCGGGAGCTGGAGGAGATCGACGGCCGTCTGGACACCCTGAACGGCGGCGACGCGGTCACCGAGATCCGGGCCGTCTTCGCCAGCTCACGCAACGCGCTCGGCGACGCCGCCGCCCGGCTCTTCAGGCTCCTGGGCCTGCACCCCGAGCGCGACGTCTCCCTGCACGCGGCGGCCAGCCTGGCGGGCGTGCCCCCGGCGCGCGCCCGAACCCTGCTGGCCGAACTGGTCCGGGTGCACCTGGTCAACGAGGTCGCCGCGGGCCGCTACGCCCTGCACGACCTGCTCCGCGCCTACGCGGCGGAACTGGCCGCCGCCGAGGAGGGCGAGGACGCCCGGCGCGCGGCGACGCGGCGCATGCTCGACCACTACCTGCACACCGCCGACCAGGCCAGCACCCTCATCACCTGCAAGCGGAGCCTGATAGACCCCGGCCCCGCCGCCCCCGGCACCGCCCTGGCGCTGCCGGGTGACAGCGGCAAGGCGCTGGCCTGGTTCGCCGCCGAGCACCCGGTGCTCGTCGCCCTCGTCGAGAGCACCCCCGAGGACTTCGACCCGTACACCTGGCAGCTCGCCTCGACGCTGGCCACGTTCCTCGACCGGCAGGGACACTGGCCGTCGCTGGCCGCGGTGCAGACCATCGCGCTGGACGCGGCCCGACGCCACGGCGACCAGGCCGGGCAGGCCGGCGCCCGACTCGGCCTCGGGTTCGCGTACGCCGCGCTCGACCAGGACACGGCCATCGGCCACTTCGAACGCGCCCTGGAGATCTTCGAACGGCTCGGCAGCCATGTCGGACAGGCCCGCACCCATCAGGCCTTCTCCCGGGTGCTGGGGGTTCAGCACCGCCATCAGGAGGCGCTCGCGCACGCGTACGACAGTCTCAAGCACTACATGGCCGTCGGCGACCGGGGCGGGCAGTCCGCCGCCCTGGGCTGCATCGGCTGGTTCCACGCCCACCTCGGCGACCACACCGAAGCCCTCCGGAACTGCCGGAAGGCGCTCAACCTCTCCATCGAGATCGGCGACGTCAACAGCCAGGCCCACAACTGGGACAGCGTCGGCTACATCCACCACCTGCTCGGCGACCACGGGAAGGCCATCGGCTGCTATCGGCGGGCCCTCGACCTGTTCCGGCGGACGGGCGACCGCCGGAGCACGGCCATCGGGCTGGGCTACCTCGGCGACACGCACGCCGCCGCCGGCGAGCCCGCCGCCGCCCGCGACGCCTGGACCCGCGCCCTGGCCATCGCCGACGAGCTCAGGCTGCCGGACACGGACCCGCTGCGCGTCAGGATCGCGGCCTGCCTCGGCCGGGCGCCTTAGCACCCCCGCCCCCGATGTCGACGGGTGTCGACGAGATGTCGACGGGATGTCGACGGCGGTCGTGAGGATGTGCCGTACGTCATCTCGATGGGGGAGAACCTGATGCGCGAAGTGGACGACTCACGCCTGCTGCTCGACATCGCCAGGGCCGTGCTGGCACGGGAGGAGAGCGGCGCGTGGCAGGTCGAACCGGGTGATTTCTGGTGCCTGCTGACGCCGCCCCGGCACCGGCGCGTCAGCCAGGGCTGGAAGCTGCACGTCTCGGCGACGCTGCTGTCGGCGCCGGTGGTGCTGGCCCGGGCCGCCGAGGTGCTCGTCCGGGAAGGCTGCTCGTTCAAGTTCGCCAAGGGGCTGGACCAGCTCGACGCGTTGCTTTCGGTCAACTGCGACCGTGGCAGCGGAGGGAAGTTCATCACCGCCTATCCGTCCGACGACGAGCAGTTCCGCCGGCTCGCCGCCGAGCTGGACCGGGTGACCGACGGACTCCCGGGGCCGGTGATCCTCTCGGACCGGCGGCTGCGCCCCGGCAGCCTCGTGCACTATCGCTACGGGGTCTTCGGGGCCGAGCCGGTGTTCACCAACGACGGCAGCTTCGAGTCGGTCGTGGTGGGCCCGGACGGGGAGCGGCGCAAGGACGAGCGGCTGGCGTGGTTCAGCCCGCCGCCGTGGGCCGCGTCGCCGCTGCCCGAGCCGGAGCCCGCCGCGTCGCCTGCCGCCCCGCAGAGCGTGCTCATCGGGGACCGGTTCGTGGTGCGCGAGGCCGTACGCCAGTCCTACCGCGGCGGCGTCTACCGCGGCGTCGACCGGCAGACGGACGACGAGGTCATACTCAAGCAGGCCCGGCCGCAGGTGATGGGCCTGCTGGACGGGAAGGACGCCCGCGACAGGCTGCGCCACGAGGCGGACATGCTCGACCTGCTCGCTCCGCTCGGGTTCACGCCGCGCAAGGTGGCGCTCGTGTCCCAGCAGGACAACCTGTTCCTGGTCCAGGAACGGATCCCGGGCACCACGCTGCGCGCCTGGGCCACCGAACGCGCCGCCGGGCGCCAGGGCCGCGGGCTGCCGGAGGACGAGGTGCTGGACAAGGCCGGGCAGCTCGTGGAGACCATGGCCGCGGTCCACGGACAGGGCCAGGTGTTACGCGACTTCACACCCAACAACGTGATGGTCACGCCGCAGGGCCGGATCCGCCTGATCGACCTGGAGTTCGTCGTCCCGGCGGGCACCCGCGTGCGCAGGGCCTACACCCCCGGCTACGGCGCGCCGGAGCAGATCGCGGTCCCCAGGTCGGGTTCCGTGCCCACGCAGCGCGCGGACCTGTACGCGCTGGGGGCCGTCATCGCCTTCCTGGCCAGCGCGGTGGATCCGCTGCTGCCCGCCGACGAGCCCACCGCCCGGCCGGGCCAGGAGCGGATGGCGGAGTTCGTCGAGCTCCTCGGCGCGGACATGCCCGCGCTGCGCCGCCTGGCCCCGCTCGTGCTCGGCCTCACGGTGGACGACCCGGACCAGCGGTGGACGCTGAGCCGCGCCCGGGAGTTCCTGGCCGGCGGCGGTGAGACGCCCGGCCCCGCGCCCGACGGCGGCCTGTCGACCGCGCGCACCGACCGGCTGATCGAGGACGGGCTGACCCACATCCTGCGCACCATGAACCCGGCGGGCCCGCGGCTGTGGACGGCGGGCGAGTTCGGCGGCACGACCGACCCGCTCAACGTGCAGCACGGAGCCGGCGGCGTCCTGAGCGTGCTCACCCGCGGCGCCCAGGTACTCGGCCACGCGGAGCTGCTCGCCGGGGTCGCGGACGTGGCCCGCTGGATCCGGCCCCGCCTGTTCACCATCCCGCGCCTGCTGCCGGGCCTGTACTTCGGCCGTTCGGGAACGGCCTGGGCGCTGTACGACGCGGCGCGGCTGCTGGGCGACGACGAACTGGCCGCGCAGGCGGTCGAGCTGGCCAAGAAGGTGCCCGTGGAGTGGCCCAACCACGACATCTGCCACGGCGCCACCGGCGCCGGCATGCTGCAGATGCACCTGTGGCGCTCGACCGCCGACCCCGAGCTGATGGACCGGTTCGTGCTGGCGGCCGACAGCGTGCTGCACTCGGCGCGCGAACGGGGGGACGGCGCGCTGGTCTGGCCGATCCCGGCGACCTTCGACACGGTGCTGGCCGGGCTGGTCCACTACGGGTTCGCGCACGGGGTGGCGGGGGCGGGCACCTTCATGCTGTACGCCTGGCTGGCCACCGGCCGCGCCGACTACCTGGAGGCCGCCCACCGCGCGGCGGACACGCTGGAGAAGGTCGCCGTCGTCGAGGGCGACGCCGCCTGGTGGCCCAGCGGCGAGCAGGCGGACCTCGCCGACGACCGGACGCGCCACTGGTGCAGCGGCTCCTCCGGGGTCGGCACCTTCCTGATCCGCCTCTGGGCGTCGACCGGGCGGCAGCGGTACCGGGACCTGGCGGAGGCGGCGGGCACGGCGGTCCGCGAAAGCCGGTGGTACTCGGGCATCAGCGCCTGCCACGGGCTGCCGGGAGACGCCGACTTCCTGCTGGACCTCGCGGACTTCACCGGTGAGCAGCGGTTCCGCGGCTGGGCCGCCGACCTGGCCACCGCCATGTACGCGCGCAACACCCTGCGCGACGGGCTCATGGTGCTGCCCGACGAGTCCGGCGTCGAGGTGCACGCCGGCTACAACACCGGACTCGGCGGGGCCGTGGCCTTCCTCCTCAGGCTGCGCCACGGCGGCCCCCGCTGGTGGATGCTCGACGAGCTCCTGCACTCCCGCCGCGACGAGTCGCGGCACGCGAGCCCCGGGACGGTGTGACACCATGCCGGGAGCCATCCTGACCCGGATCAGCTTCTCGTTCGCCGCCGACGGCCGCCACGCCGCGTGCCTGGCCCGTCAGGACGACGGCCCGCTGCGCGTCGAACGATGGTCGTTCACCGGACCGGCGCCGCGCCGCGCGACCCTGGACGGCGGCCGCTCGATCTGGACCCAGCTGCTCACCCTGACCGACGGCCGGATCCTGTTCACCCGGCCGGGAGCGGGACACAACCGGCTGGTGCTGGCCGAGCCGGCCGCGGACGGCCTCGCGGAACGGACCCTGCTCACGATCGACTGCCCCTCGGTACGCCTGATCGCCTCGCCTGACAGCCGGGCCCTGGCCCTGGCGGTCGGCACCGCCGACGAGCGGTCGGCCATCTGGCGCATCCCCGGCGACGGGTCGGCGCCGGAGCGGACGGCGGAGCTGCCGGGCCTGCTGACCGGGGGCCACCCGCTGGCCGGCGGCGGGCTCGGGTTCAACCAGCGGCTGGACGGCATGGTCAGGCCGATCGCGCTGGACCCGCGCACCGGCGCGGTGACGCCCCTGCCGGGCACCGCGCCGGGGCAGCACCTGCTGCTCAGCGCCCCGGGAACGGGCCGGCTGATCCTGGCCGGGACCGCGGGGCAGCGGTTACGCCTCGGCCACGCCGAAGCCGGACAGCCGCGGTTCCCCGGCGTGCTGGACGAGATCGACGGCAGCGTCGCCCCGATGGCCGCCGACCCCACCGGCGAGGACGTCGCGCTCCGGGTGAACCACGGCGCCCGGTCGCGGCTCATGGTCTACACGCCCCGGCGGGAACGGATCCGCGAGATCCCCATCCCGCCGGGCGTCATCGGCCACGCCTGCGCCTGGGGCGCCCGGGGGCTGCGCTTCCCGTTCTCCTCGCCCAGCCGGCCCGGCGGCATCGCCACCGTCGACCCCGCGACCGGGCGGTGGGAGACGACCCCCGCCGACGACGACCACGCCTGGGCCGACGCCCGCGCCGAGAGCTTCGCCGGGCCGGACGGGCCGATCGAGGCCGTGGTCTACGGCGATCCGCGCCGCGCCCGCCGCCTGCTGATCTCCCTGCACGGCGGCCCCGAGGCCGCCACCCAGCTGGGCTTCGACCCGTTCATGCAGGCCATGGCCGGCGCCGGGATCGCCGTCGTCGCGCCCAACTACCGAGGCAGCACCGGGTACGGCGCGGCGCACCAGCGGGCGCTGACCGGCGCCTGGGGCGGGCCCGACCTGGCCGACGTCCGGGAGCTCGCGCGGCAGCTGGCCCGGCCGGGCCTGGCGCTCATGGTGCACGGCACCAGCTACGGCGCGTACCTGGCGCTCCTGGCCGCCTGCGCCGACCCGCACCTGTGGTCGCACTGCGTCGCCGTCTCGCCGTTCCTGTCCGGGCCCCGCCTGTACGAGGAAGGCGCCCCCGGCGTCCGGGCGTTGCTGGACCGGCTCGGCGGCCGCGTCGTCATCGACGACCGGCTCGGCCCCAGGGACGTGGCCCGGCTCTGCGACCGGATCACCGCCCGGCTGCTGATCGTGCACGCCCGCGACGACGAGGTGATCCCGGTCGGCCAGTCGCGCGAACTACGCGCCCGCCTGCTTTCCGCCGGGCGCCGGGAAGGCCGCGACTTCGTCTATTCCGAATATCCGACCGGCGGCCACGACCTGCTGTCCGGCCAGGCGATGGAGTCCTTTCTGCGATTCCTGCTCGCCGACGGACCGAAATCCCCCCGGTAATTCCGGACCGGACCGAGAGGAGGTGAAGAAGATGGCTGTCGACATCAGCGCGCTGGATCTGCTCCCGGCCGAGACCGAAGGGCTTTTCCCGTGCCACGACTCGTGCGGCTGGCTGGTGACCTGTACGTTCTCCTGCCTTCCGTCGTGCGGCAATTCCTGCAAAGAGACGAGCGGCTGAACCCGGCCCGTTCCACCCGGAAGGAGGTGACACACATGTCGATCGACATCACCGCGCTGGACCTGCTGCCGGCCGAGGCCAAGGGACTCTGGCCGTGCGGCGGGATCACCTGCAACGTCTCGTGCATCACCACGTGCAAGGACACCGAGCGGAAGTGACACGCCGGGAGAACTCCGGGCGGACGCACCGAGGAGGTGAAGGACATGACCGTCGACGTCAACGCGCTCGACCTGCTGCCGGCCGAGGCCAAGGGACTCTGGCCGTGCTGGGAGACCTGCCGCGGGCTGACATGTGAGTTCGTCTCATGCCAGTGCTCGTGCGCCGACTGACGCATCGACGCCACGACGCCGGAAGGAGGTGATGGCGATGGCCGTCGACATCAGCGCGCTCGACCTGCTCCCCGACGAGACCAGAGGACTCTGGCCGTGTCAGGTGACTTGTTACGGGCGCACCTGCGGTGAATGGCGTACGTGCGGATATACCGATCCGCTGTAGTGAGGAACGGCGCGGGGTGGCCTCGAAAAGGTCACCCCGCACCGGAGAAGGCAGGAGAAATGAACGCTCGAAACAGGCCGGACGAAGTCATCTGGGACATCACCTATGCCTGCCCGCTGCGCTGCCTGCATTGTTATTCGGAATCCGGCAGAAGGCCCTCCAGGCGGTTGAGCCACGCGGACATGCTGCGGGTCGCCGACGCCATCGTGGCCATGCGCCCGCGGGGCGTCGCCATCGCCGGCGGCGAACCCCTGCTGATCAAGGACCTCACCGCGGTCATCGCCCGGATGGTGGAAGGCGGGCTCAGCGTCGCCCTCTACACCAGCGGCTGGCTGATGACCGAGGACCTGGCACGGAGCCTGGCCGAGGTCTGCGACCGGGTGGCGGTGAGCGTGGACGGGGCGACACCGGCCACCCACGACCGGATCCGCGGCAGGAACGGATCCTTCGCGCACGCGATGCGGGCCCTGCGCCTGCTGGACGACGTCGCCGCCGAACGCAGGGCTCAGGGGAGGGAGCCGCTGACGTTCGGGATCGACTGCGTGCTGCTGCAGAGCAACTTCGCCGAGATGGACGAGCTCTGCCAGGTCGTCGCGCCGCGCTTCCCCGAGCTGGGGTTCGTCGCCTTCGGCGCGGCCGTGCCCGGCGGCCTGGCCAACCGGCGCGGGTTCGACGAGCACGAACTGCTCACCGAGGAGCAGACCGGCCTCCTCGACAACCCCGGCTTCGCGTCCCGGCTGCGTGAGCTGGCGCCGGGGTCCGTCACGGTCACGGCCACCGACAACCGCATCCTGCAGATGCACCCCGTGCTCGTCGCGCGCGGCGCCGTCTTCGACGCGCTGCAGATCGAGCCCGACGGGGAGGTACGGGCGATGCCCATCTACGAGGGCACCGTGGGCAACATCCTGACCGAGTCGCCGGAGGTGCTCTGGCAGCGGGCCACGGCCCGATGGAGCGATCCGTTCGTGGTGGAGGCGCTGTCCACGGCGTTCACCATGCGCGAGTGGGCGGAGGCCGCCCGGCGGATCGACTACCGCTTCGGCTCCGACGCCGTGCGGGCCAGGATCGACCGGCGCCCGGCGTACCTCGGCGCGGAGGTGGGAAGTGGCCCCTCTGACAGCGCGTGAGGTGGGCACGCCGGCGCGCGTGCTGCTCTATTCGGTCCGCCGGGCCCCGTGGTGGACGGTCGCGTCGGTGTCGGCGGCCGCGGTGGGGATCGCGGTGACGCTGGCGGTGCCCGCCGCGCTGGCCCTGGCCCTCGACGGGGCTCTGAGCGGCGCGCCCGGTCCGGCACTGGCCTGGCTGGGGATCCTTCTCGGGGCGGGACTGCTCGCGGGGGCGCTGGAGGTGTGGGCGGGCGCGGCGGGCGGCATCGCCGTCGAGGCGTCGCTCCGGCGAGGGCTGCTCCGGCGGGTGCTGGCGGCCGGGATCGCGGGACAGCGGCGGTTCGCCGCCGGAGACCTGAGCAACCGGCTGGTGAGCGGCGCGGGAGAGACCTCCGGCCTGGTGTCGATCGTGGTGTCGGTGGCGGGCGCGGTGACGCTGTCCGTCGGCGGCCTGGTGGCGCTCGCGGTGATCGACTGGCGGCTGGCGGCCGCCTTCGTGGTGTGCGTGCCGGTGGCGGCGGTGCTCGTCCGGCGGTTCATCGCCGAGACCACGGGCCTGACGCGGCGCTACCAGGAGATCCAGGGCACGCTCTCGGCGCGCCTGCTGGAGACGATGGCCGGGGCGCGCACCATCGCCGCAGGCGGCACGTGCGAACGCGAGGTCGAACGGGTCCTCACCCCGTTGCCCGAACTGGCCGCGACCGGCCGGGCGACCTGGGAGGCCCAGCGCCGCACCGTGTGGAAGGCGGGGCTGCTGACCCCGCTCACCCAGATCGCGGTGCTCGCCGTCGCCGGGATCGGCGTGGCCGACGGGCGGATCACCGCCGGGTCCTGGATCGCGGTCGCCGGGTACGTCTCCCTCGCGCTCGGCCTGCTGGGCGTGGTGGACACGCTGATGGGCCTGGCCCACATCCGCGCCGGAGCGGCCCGGCTGGAGGAGGTGCTCGCCCTGCCGGACGGTCCGGGCGGCAGCCTGCCGCTCCCCGGCGGGGACGGGGCGATCACGTTCCGCTCGGTCACCGTCCGGGACGGCGACGACCTCGTCCTGGACGAACTCGACGTGGACCTCCCGGCCGGGCTCGTCGTCGCCGTCGTCGGCCGGTCGGGAGCCGGCAAGTCCACCTTCGCCGCGCTGGCCGGCGGACTGCTCGCCCCCGACGGCGGCGAGGTCCTGCTGGACGGCGCCGCCGTCGCCGGCCTCCGCCCCGACGAGGTGCGCCGCGCGGTGGCCTACGCGTTCGAGCGGCCGGCCCCGCTGGGGGAGACCATCCACGACCTGATCGCGTACGGGTCCCCGGACGTCTCCCGTGACCAGGTGACGCGCGCCGCCCGGTCGGTGTCGGCGGACGGCTTCATCAGACGGCTGCCCGCCGCCTACGACACCCCGCCGAAGCTGGCGCCGCTGTCCGGCGGGGAGTGGCAGCGGCTCGGCCTGGCCCGCGCCGTGGTCCGCGCGCGTCGCGTGCTGATCCTCGACGACGCCACCTCCAGCCTCGACACCGCGACCGAGGCCGAGGTGACCGCGACGCTGACCCGCCTGCTGGCCGGCCGGACCACGATCGTCGTCGCCCACCGCGTCACCACCGCCGCGCGCGCCGACCTGGTCGTCTGGCTGGAGAACGGACGGGTCCGGTCCACCGGCCGCCACCACCTCCTCTGGCAGGACCCGGCCTACCGAGCCCTCTTCGGCGCACCACCGGACCCGGCGCCCGGCGCGGAACCCGGCCCGATGTCCAGCCCGGCGCCCGCCCCCGCGCCCGCCTCCGCCTCCGTCCCCGCGCCCGTCCCCGCGCCCGTCCCCGCGTCCGGCCTTGTGTCCGGCGCGGCGTCCGGCGCGGCGTCCGGCGCGGCGCTCGGCACAGCGTCCGGGCCGGTGTCCGGTGCGGCTGTGGGGGAGTCGGCGTGAGGGGGCGTACGGTGAGCCGGGACGGCTGGCGGCTGCTGACCGGGGAACTGGCCAGGCGGCGCAGGGCGCTGACCTTCCTGGCGGGATGGTCGGTGGTGGAATCCCTGCCCGTCCTGCTGTCGGGCATCGCCGTGGCAGAGGCCCTGGACCAGGGGTTCCTGGCCGGGCGACCGCTGACCGGTCTCGGCTGGCTGGGGCTGCTCGGGCTGGCCATGGCGGTGCAGGCGCTGGCCACCCGCAACACCTTCCCGTGGCTGGCCGACATCGTCGAGCCGGTCCGCGACGCACTGGTCAGGAGGGTGGTCACCGCAGCCCTGCACCGAGCCGTACAGGAGGACCGGACCGGCGACGGCTCGGTGGTGGCCCGGCTCGGCGTGCAGACCGAGACGGTGCGCAACCTGGTCGCCGCCCTGCTGCGGACCCTCCGGCCGACCGTCGCGTCGCTGGTCGCCGCCCTGGCCGGGCTGGTCGCGCTCGCGCCGGTCGTCGCGGCGATCACCCTGCCGCTGGTGGCGCTGAGCCTCGGGCTGTTCGCCTGGCTGACCAGGGTGCTGGCCGTACGGCAGCGCGAGCTGATCCTCGCCGGGGAGACGCTGGCGCGGGAGGCCACCGGCGTCTTCGAGGGGTTGCGCGACGTGGTGGCGTGCGGCGCCGAGCCGGTCGCGCGCGACACGGTGGAACGGGCGGTCACGGCGGAGGCGCGGGCCGGTCTCGCGATGGCGCGGACCTCGTCGGTCCGCGGGGTGATCATGGCGGTGGGCGGCACCGTACCGGTGATCCTGATCCTGCTGCTGGCCCCGTGGCTGCTCGCCTCCGGCCGGTTGACCTCGGGCGAACTGGTCGGCGCGGCCACCTACCTGGTCGGCAGCCTGGACCCGGCGCTGCGGTCGCTGACCGGCACCGTGGCCACCTGGGCCAGGCAGCTGGGCGTGCTGCTCCACAGGATCGCGGAGACGAGCCCGCTCCCCGCCCCGCCGGCCCGGCGCGGGCACGCCCGGCCGGACGCCGGGGACCTGCGGGTGACCGGGCTGACCTTCGCCTACGGGCCCAAGGCCGAGCCGGTGATCGACGACCTGACGCTGACCGTGCCGGCGGGGGACCATCTGGCGATCGTGGGAGCCAGCGGGATCGGCAAGTCCACGCTCGCCGCCCTCCTCACCGGGCTGGCCCGCCCGCGGCACGGCACCGTGCGGCTCGGCGGCGTCGACCTCGCCGAGATCAACGAGGCCCACCTGCGCCGCTCGATGGCGCTGATCCCGCAGGAGGCATACGTGTTCACCGGCACCCTCCGGGACAACCTCGTCTACCTGCGGCCCGAGGCGGAGCAGGCCGACCTGGACCGGGCCGTGTCCGCGCTCGGCATGCGCCCGCTGGTGGAGCGGCTCGGCGGGTACGACGCCGCCCTTGGCGTCGGCGGGCCCGCCCTGTCCGCGGGCGAACGCCAGCTGATCGCGCTCTGCCGGGTCCAGCTCTCGGCGGCGACCGTGCTCGTGCTCGACGAGGCGACCTGCCACCTCGATCCCGCCGCGGAGGCCAGGGCGGAGGAGGCCCTGGCCGCCTCCGGGCGCACCCTCGTCGTCATCGCGCACCGCATCAGCTCGGCCTGCCGCGCCCGGCGGATCCTGATGCTGGACGGGACCCGCGCCCAGGTCGGCACCCACCGGGACCTGCTCACCGCCTCACCGGCGTACGCGGGTCTCGTGGGGTACTGGCAGGACTCCTGATCGCCTCCGGAGGCGCCCGCGGGCCCGGTCCCGCTGATCAGGGCTTTGGCGAATCCCGCAGAGTCACCGCGCACAGCCGGCCGGTGCATCTGACGATCCAGGCGGTGATGCGGCTGCGCCACCGGCTCCACCGATGGGCCTGGCCCAGCAGGTGCACGGCCCAGGCGCGATCAGGGCCGCTCAGAGCGGGGTCGGTGGCCAGCGCGACCCACAGGCCGACGATCTGCGGCCGGCTCAGCTCTGCCCGCGCCTCGGCGACTTCCCGGCGGCTGAAGTCGTCCAGGACGGGTTCGGCGACGGCAAAGGCCAGCGTGGCCCACAACTCGACGGCCCGCGTCTCGCCCTCCTTGGCCAGCAACCGCGCGCAGATGCGGCAGAAGCCATCCAGGGCGGGATCGGCCGCCAGCGTGGCGAGCAGGTCACGACCCTGCGGATCATCCACTTTGACCAGGGCATACGCCGCATCCACACGGGCGAGGCCGCCCAAGGTGGAGTCGCCGGCGAACGCGGCGAGCAGGTCACGACCTCGGGGGTCGCCTCTTTGATCCAACTCCCGTGCCGCCGCGACGCGGTAACTGCCGTCCAGAGTGGAATCGCCGGCCAGCCCGGCCCAGAGCTCGATGATCCGCGGATCGTCCATCTCGGCCAGAGCCTCTGCTGCTTTGACGCGGTGATAGTCGTCCAGGGTGGGGTCGGTGGCCAGCTTGCGCCATAGCGTGGCGGCCTGCGGATCTCCTGCCTCCTCCAATTGCCGCACCGCGTGGCCGCGGTACATCCCCTCCAAGGCGGGATCGGTCGCCAGCGTGGCGAGCAGGTCACGGCCCCGCGGATCGCCCGCTTGGGACAAGACCGAAGCCGCCGCGACGCGGGCGTCGTCGTCCAGGGCGGGGTCGGTGGCCAGCCTGACCCACAACGCCGCAGCCTGTGGATCACCCGCTCTCGCCACTCTCGCTGCCGCTCTGAAGTGGTGAAAGCCCTTCACAGTGGGGTCGGCGGCCAGCCTGCTCCATAGCGGGGCGGCCCGTGGATCACTCGCCTTCTCCAGCGCCTCGACCGCGTCGACGCGGCAGATGTCGTCCGCGGTGGGGTTCGTGGCCAGCTCGGCGAGCAGTTCACGGCCCTGGGGAACGTCTCCCTCGGCCAAGGCCTTCGTCACCCAGCCGCGGTACAACCGGTCCAATGCTGCGTCAGCGGCCAACGCGGCCCATGTCTCGGCGGTCCGCGCGTCACCCATCGCCGCCAGCGCCCGAGCCGCCTTCACACGGTCATTGCCGTCCAGCGCGGAGTCAGCGGCCAGCGCCTTCAGAGCGCCGGTGGCCGACTCGACGACGTGTGGCTCAAGCGCCACTTGGTCAGCGGCGAGCTGAGCGACGCACCAGATACCGTCACGGCCGGCGGCCAAGCGGTTCAAAGTAGCCGTCAGCAGGGGAGGCCGGCCTGGCGGTGGCGGATTGCCGCACCAGGCAGCGATGAGAAAAAGGTGATAGGAGGACAGCGCCTTCGGGGTCACGGTGCCGCGCCGGCCGAACAACGCGTTGAAGGCTTGCCTGCTGAGCCGGGCGTCGACGGCCACGTGCCTGGCCGTCAGGTATTCGCCGATCGTCTCGTGGATGAAGGCGTAACCGCCGTCGCGGACGGTGACCAGACCGGTGCGCCGCAGCAGGTCCTCACGGCGGGCTGCCCAATCGCGCGGCAGCATCCGCAGATGAGACGGGCACAGGTCGTCGGTGGCGTCCATCACGGCGGTCAGCAGGTCAGGCGGTGCGTTGCCGCCGCTCGCCCGGTGTTGTCCAGTGGCGGCGTCGGCCAGGGCGGCGAGGATCGCGTCAGGCAGACCGGGAATCTCCGGATCATGCAGTCGTCGCCGCAGCAAGCCGAGGAAGCTCTCGTAGATGCTGTAGCGGTCCCGGGGCAGGGCTCGGTCCGGTCGCGCGGCGTGGAGCTGGCACAAGATGGTGGCCAGCAACGGAGTGCGGGCCAGCTCGGCCAGCGGTGGCGCGTCCACCTGAGCCAGAAAGGCTCGCACACTCGCCTGCGGATCCGGAAGCCGGGCGGTGCGCATCCAGCTGTCGGCGAAATCCCGCAACTGCTGGGAGTCGAACGGCAGCAGTTCGTACGTGCGCAGGTGCGGGTGCTGTTCCAGGATCTCCAGTTCGCGGTCGGGGAGCGGGCGGCTGGTCAGGACGAACCGATGAGGACCCCTCCGGTTCTCGCGGAGCTGCCGGCTCAGCTGGACCCGCTGCCGTACGTCGGTGATCTCGTCGAGGCCGTCGACCAGGACCAGCCAGCGTGCCGCGGGGCGGGGCGGCCGGTCGAAGACCTCAGCCGAGAAGGGCGGCACCCGCCGCCCCGACAGATCATCGCGAGCCGCGGCGGCCAACTGTTCGGCGAACGACGATCCCCTTGTGGTCAGGTAAGAGGCGGGCACGTAGACCGGGATCTCCTCGACACCGGTGGCCGGCCCACCCGTGGCCAGAGTGATCAGGGCGTGGCGTAACAGGCTGGACTTGCCCGCGCCGGGACCGCCCAGCAGCAGCACATCATGATCGGCCGACAGGATCGCCTCGGCCGCCGGCCGAGCCTCTGCTGGAACGTCGTCGGACGCGCTCTCCGCACGCGAGGTCTCGGTGCCGATCCCCGTGTCGGCCGGGGTGCCGACGCCGGCGTGGTCGGGGGCCGGCCGCGGCCGGCTTCGCTGCCGGACATACACCTGCGACAGTGACGGCAGGGTGGCGTGGGGCAGCAGTCCGGGGTAGGGATGGGACTCCGCGGCCTCGCGTACGGCCTGAAGATAATCCGTCAGCCACAGCTCCGGCTTGGGGGCGCCGCGGGCCGCGCGCCACCATGTCATCCATGCCTGTTCCTCCAGCAGGCCGGGAGTGAGCGCGGCGGGGTCGATCCTGCCCTGGGTCTGCTGCCTTCGCATGGCTTCGAGCAATGCCTTGACCACGGCCTCCAGGGTTTCCTGATCACCTGGCAGGTCCCGCCCGTTGGACCAGTCGCTGATCCGTTTCCGGTCGACCCGCCTCCTTCCGGCCGTCGTGCGTGCGGAGGCACCGCCTCCGGCGAGGCTCGCCCGTTGCGCGAGGATGTCGGAGGTCCGCTGGGCGATCTCGGAACCGGTCCGGCCACAGAGTCCGAGCGCCTCGTGGAACCGTGCGGAGAACCGACTGCGAGGGTCATCCGGCCGGCCGGTCACCGTATGCCGCCCGGGGGTGTCCGGCCGGGTCCGGTCCGGACACTTTCCTGTGCCCGGCAGCACCTCGCTGAGCTGCGGATCATCCGCGACGCCGAGAAGGAACCGCCGAACAGCGCTGGTGTGGAGTCGCACGATCGCCGCATGAGTGTCATCGATCTCCTCACCCGTCTGGCGGAGTTGTCCGCCGCCGTGATCGCGCTGACCATGGCCGTCGATGAGGCGCGCCGCCGTCGCCCCCGCCGCCGTGACCGTGATTCCTTTCCCGAAGAAGAGCAGTGACCGGGCCCGCGCCCCAGGCGGAACCCGCCTGCATCATCGTCGGTCGCCGTCTTGCCAGCGTAATGACTCGGACGCGTCGCCGGGATGGGCGAGCGAACAGGAACGTACGTTTTCCTTTCTCACTCTCGCCCGGCCACGTCGTCCCTTCCCTGGCGGACACGTGGGGCCGACCATCGCCGGCGCTCCCACAGTCGCGAGCAGGTGTCGATTCGGCGTCCGTGGCGTTTCTGGATTGTTACCGGAAACAACAAACTACCCCTCCGAGAGGTCTTCCAAAGCAGGCTGTACCGGAATACGTTGCCGCAAACAACATTCATCCGGGCCCCTCCGGAAGAAAGGACCCTGCACCATGCGCAAGGGGATCCTCAGCCTGACCGCCACGGCGGCCGCGCTTGCTCTCGGTCTTACCGCCTGCGGGGGCGAAAGCGGTCAGACTTCCTCGACCTCCACGGCACAGGCCACCGCCTCCCAGCAGGCGGCCGGCAAGATCGGCGTCATCCTGCCCGACAGCAAGTCGTCGGCCCGCTGGGAGACGGCGGACCGCAAGTATCTGCAAGAGGCCTTCGAAGCCGCGGGTGTCGAGTACGACATCCAGAACGCGCAGAACGACAAGACCGCGTTCCAGACCATCGCCGACCAGATGATCACCAACGGCGCCACCGTCCTGATGATCGTCAACCTCGACAGCGGCACCGGCAAGACCGTCATCGACAAGGCCAGGTCGCAGGGCGTGGCCACCATCGACTACGACCGGCTGACGCTGGGCGGCAACGCCGCCTACTACGTCAGCTTCGACAACGAGAAGGTCGGCCAGCTCCAGGGCGAAGGCCTGGTCAAGTGCCTGACCGACCAGGGCGCGGAGAAGCCCATCGTGGCCTACCTGAACGGCTCGCCGACCGACAACAACGCGACGCTGTTCAAGCAGGGCTACGACGGCGTGCTCAAGCCGAAGTTCGACGCGGGCGAGTACGTCAAGGGCCCCGAGCAGTCGGTGCCCGACTGGGACAACACCCAGGCCGGCACGCTCTTCGAGCAGATGCTCACCAGCGAGCCGAAGATCGCCGGCGTGCTCTCCGCGAACGACGGCCTCGGCAACGCGGCCATCACCGTGCTGAAGAAGAACAAGCTCAACGGCAAGGTCCCGGTCACCGGCCAGGACGCCACCGTGCAGGGCCTGCAGAACATCCTCGCGGGCGACCAGTGCATGACCGTCTACAAGGCCGTCAAGAAGGAGGCCGACGCGGCCGCCAAGCTCGCGGTCGCGCTGGCCAAGGGCGAGAAGCCGGCGGCCAGCGGCAGCGTCAAGGACCCCGAGACGGGCCAGGACGTCCCCGCGGAGCTGCTGGACCCGCAGGCCATCTACGCCGACAACGTCAAGGACGTCGTGGCGGACGGCTACGTCACCAAGGAAGAGCTGTGCACCGGCGAGTTCGCCGAGAAGTGCACCGAGGCGGGAATCCAGTAGAACCGGCACAGGACACGGCTCGCGCCCCGGGGCGCGAGCCGTGCCCCTCGTGAGGGAGCCCCATGACCCCCCTGCTCGAAGTACGCGGGATCGACAAGAGCTTCGGCCCCGTACAAGTCCTGCACGACGTGGCCTTCTCGGCCCACGCCGGCGAGGTGACCGCGCTGGTCGGCGACAACGGCGCCGGCAAGTCGACGCTGGTCAAGTGCATCGGCGGCATCTACCCGATCGACGCGGGCGAGCTGCTGTTCGACGGCAAGCCGGCGCACGTGCACGGCCCGCGCGACGCCGCCACGCTGGGCATCGAGATCGTCTATCAGGACCTGGCGCTCTGCGACAACCTCGACATCGTCCAGAACATGTTCCTGGGGCGCGAACGCCGCCGCGGCATCATGCTGGACGAGGCCGCGATGGAGGAACTGGCCCAGGAGACGCTGACCGGCCTGTCGGTCCGCACCGTCAAGTCGATCAGGCAGCAGGTCTCCAGCCTGTCCGGAGGCCAGCGCCAGACCGTCGCCATCGCCAAGGCCGTGCTGTGGAACAGCAAGGTCGTCATCCTCGACGAGCCCACGGCCGCGCTGGGCGTCGCCCAGACCGCCCAGGTGCTCGAACTGGTGCGCAGGCTGGCCGACAAGGGCCTGGCCGTCGTGCTCATCTCGCACAACATGAACGACGTGTTCGCGGTGTCCGACAGGATCGCTGCCCTCTACCTCGGCAGGATGGCCGCCCAGGTCCGCACCGCCGACGTGACGCACGCGCAGGTCGTCGAACTGATCACATCCGGCCGCAGCGGAGACCTGGGGATCAAGCAATGAACAAGGTCAAGGAACTCCCCGGAGACGTCATCGCCACCGCGGCGAAGTCGCCGTCGATCGGGCACAGCGCCCGGGCCTACGCCGAACGGGTGCGCGGCGGCGACATGGGCGCGCTGCCCGCGGTGCTCGGCCTGATCGTGCTCTGCACGGTGTTCGCCATCGCCCGGCCGGCCTTCCTCACCGCGATCAACTTCGCCAACCTGTTCACCCAGGGCGCCGCCATCACGGTGATCGCGATGGGCCTGGTGTTCGTGCTCCTCATCGGCGAGATCGACCTCTCGGCGGGCTTCGCCAGCGGCGTCTGCGCCGCGGTGCTCGCGGTGACGCTCACCAACATGGGCCTGCCGTGGTACGTCTGCGTGCTGGCCGCCATCCTCACCGGCGTGGTCATCGGCACCTCGCTCGGCGGGCTGGTGGCCAAAGTGGGGATCCCGTCGTTCGTGGTGACGCTGGCCGCCTTCCTCGCCTTCCAGGGCGTGGTGCTGCTGCTGGTGGACGAGGGCACGAACATCTCGATCAGGGACGACGTGATCGTCGCGATCGCCACCAGGAACCTGCCGCCGTGGCTCGGCTGGGCGCTCTTCGCCTTCTGCGTGGCGATCTACGCGGGCATCCAGCTCTTCCGCTCCAGGAGGCGCGCCGCGCGCGGCCTGATCGCCGACCCGATGTCGCTGATCGCCGCCCGGGTGGGCGCGCTGGTGGTCATCGGCGGGCTCGCGGTGTGGGTGCTCAACCTGGAGCGCAGCCGCAACCCGCTGCTCACCTCGCTGACCGGGGTGCCGATCGTGGTGCCGGTGATCCTGGCGCTGCTGGTGCTCTGGACGTTCGTGCTGCAACGTACCGCGTTCGGCCGGCACATCTACGCGGTCGGCGGGAACGCCGAGGCGGCCCGCCGGGCCGGCATCCCGGTCGACCGGATCAAGGTCAGCGCGTTCGTCATCTGCTCCTCCATGGCCGCGATCGGCGGCATCATCGCCGCCTCCAGGGCCAGCTCCGTCGACCCGAACACCGGCGGCAGCTCGGTGCTGCTCTACGCGGTGGGCGCGGCCGTCATCGGCGGCACCAGCCTGTTCGGCGGCAAGGGGCGGGTGCTGGACGCCATCCTGGGCGGCGCCGTGGTCGCGGTGATCGAGAACGGCATGGGCCTCATGGGGTACGGCGCGAGCGTGAAGTATCTGGTGACCGGATCCGTGCTGCTCCTCGCCGCGGGCGTGGACGCCATCGCGCGTAAACGGGCCTCCGCCGCTGGTCTAAGGTGATCAGCGACTTTCACCCGTTGAAGGAACCACAGACGATGCGAGCCGGCCCGTCCCAGGAGGACATCAGGCGTCACAACCTCGGCGCACTGCTGCGTCACGTCCATCTGGGCGGGCCGATCTCGCGTGCCGAGCTGACCTCCCGGATGGGGCTCAACCGCAGCACCATCATGGCGCTCACCTCCGACCTGACGGCCGCCGGGCTGGTGCGCGAGGAGCTGCCCCGCGAGACGGGGCGCGCCGGGCGGCCCTCCCTGGTGGTGCGGCCCGAGTCGTCGCGGGTGTACGTGTTCGCGTTCGACGTGGGGCCCGACCGGCTGGCGGCGGCCCGGGTCGGGCTGGGCGGGGTGATCCTCGACCGGCGGGAGCTGCCACGCGCGCGCGGCCCGTTCGAGCTCGGGGAACTGGTGGGGGTGCTGGCCGGGTTCGCCCGGCAGATGCGCCGCAAGACCAGGCCCGACACCGTGTGCGTGGGCGCCGCCGCGGCGGTGTCCGGCGGGGTGCGCAAGGGCGACGGCGTCATCACCTTCGGCCCCAACCTGATGACGCCCGAGCGGGAGGTGCCGTTCGGCGAGGAGCTGGGCCGCAGGCTCGGCCTCGGTCTGCCGGTGAGCGTCGGCAACGACGCCAACCTGGGCGCGCTCGCCGAGCACAGCCGGGGCGTGGGCGTGTCCGTCAAGGACCTCATCTACCTGCACGGCGACGTCGGCATCGGCGGCGGCATCATCGCCGGCGGCCACCTGCTGGGCGGCCACGACGGCTACGGCGGCGAGGTCGGCCACATGGTCGTCAACCCCGGCGGCCGGGCCTGCGGCTGCGGCTCCCACGGCTGTCTGGAGGCCGAGGTGGGGGAGCGGGCGCTGCTGGAGGCGGCCGGAAGGACGCAGGCCGGCCAGAACGGCGAGGCGCAGAACGGCGACGCGCAGAGCGGCAAGCACGGCCGGGAGGCGGTGCGCGCCGTGGTCGACGCCGCCGACCGGGGCGACATCGTGGCCCAGGAGGCGCTCAAGCGGGTCGGCGACTGGCTCGGCCTGGGCGTCGCCAACCTGATCAACATCTTCAACCCCGAGATGCTCATCTTCGGCGGCATGCTCAGGGAGATCTATCTCGGCTCGGCGGCGCGGGTGCGCAGCCAGCTCACCCTGCACGCGATGGCGCCGCAGCGCGAGCGGCTGCGGTTGCGCACCTCGGCGCTGGCCGACGACGCGACGCTGGTGGGCGCGGCCGAGCTGGCCTTCGCCCACGTGCTCGCGGACCCGCTGGAGGTGCTGGCCAGGGCCGGCAGCTAGGAGACGCGGGCGTTCGGCGCGGTCCAGGTGTTGCAGGCGCGTGCCGAGGCGGCGTCGTAGCCGCGGTCCTGCCAGTAGGCGAGGTTGCGCGGCTTGCCGTGGACCTTGCTCTCGCGGCTCTGCTTCACCCCGTCGATCCACTGGACCCAGGTGATCTCCGAGCTGAGCGAGTCGAGGGTGGAACGGTAGAAGACACCGGCGAAGCACTCGGCCTGCATCTCCAGCCGGCGGCTGAGCGCCGCGCGCTGGGTCTTGCCGGAGCGCCAGTAGAGCGTGTTCTGGGCGTCGAGGATGCCGGTGAGTTCCTGGACGTGGTGGCCCCACTCGTGCGCGACGGAGTGGGCGAGGTTCATCATGATCTGGTCGCGCAGGTCACGCTTCATGATCCGGATCGCGACCGTGCGCTGCTGCGGGCAGTACTGCGCCCCGTTGGCGGTGATCGTCCCGCAGACCGAGCGGCTTCCCGTGGTGATCTGCAGCTTGGGCGGGCTGTAGCGCAGACCCGCGGCCTTGAAGCGGGTGGCCCAGAAGCGGTTGGCGCACCGGGCCAGCGCCTGCTGGAACCGCTTGATCGAGGCGGCGCTGCCGGGCCGGATCTCGGGGGCCGGGCAGGAGAGGGGGCCCGCGGTGCCCGACCGGTAGATCCTGTTCTTGGTGAGCACGGCCGGCAGCGACGCGGTCGCGGCGGTGCCGGTGGCCGTGCCGGGGGTCGTGGTGGCGGCCGCGGCCGTACCTGTCAGGCCCAGACCCGCGATCATGCAAGCAGCCACTGCGACAAGGGGAATACGCACGATCGCGGATCCTAGACCAATTCATGGTGATTTGTTTGCGTAATCTCGGCTTTCGTCCTGCCCTGGGCCAGGGGCGGCCGCGCCGGTGAGGCGCGGCCGCGCGTCAGTGCGTCAGGCGACGTACCTGGACGACACGGACCAGGTGTTGCAGGAGCCCGGCTGGGCGGAGTTGAAGCCCCGCTCCATCCAGAACGCCTGGCTGCGGCCCTTGCCGTGGTCGTTCTGCGCCCAGCCCTTGTGGCCGTTCTCGCGGAACCAGCTCACGATGTGGTCCCAGTCCTGCTGGGTCACCGGCAGCGAGTTGCTGATCGTCCGCATGAACACCGCGGAGAAGCACTCGGCCTGCAGCTCCAGGCGGCGCGACAGGAGCAGCCCCGCCGAGCGGCCGGCGCGGGCCCTGGCCGGGTAGTAGTAGCTGCCGATGCCGGAGACCGTCTGGACGTGGTGACCGTACTCGTGGGCCATCAGCCTGGCGATGCCCGCCGGGTACGGGTCGCGCAGCTCACGCTTGGTGATCAGCATGTACATGGTGCGGTTGGTGCTGCAGTACACGCCCGCCGCACCCGACACCCAGCGCCCGCAGGCGGTGTTGACCTTGCGGGTGACGATCCGCAGGCGCGGCTTGCTGAAGCTCAGCTTGGCCTTGCGGAACTGGTTGCCCCACGCCCGGTTGAGGCAGTTCGTCATCCGCTGGAGGAAGCGCTTGTACGCGGCGGTGCTGCCGCGCTGGATCCCGCCCGGGGAACAGTTCGTGCCGGTGAGCCGGCCCGACCGGTAGAGCGGGTTGCGCGTGGCCGCGGTCTTGCCCCGCGGGTTGGCCTGCTGAGTGGAGACCAGCTGCGTGGCGAGCCGCTGGGTGGAGACCTGCTGCTTGACCTGCTGTCCGGCCTGGACGCCGTGCGTCTGGGCCACCGCCGTCCCCGTGCCGGCCAGCGCGATGACCACGCCGGCTGCGGTGAGGGACGCCAGTTTCTTCATGGGGAGAGTGTTCATAATGTGCCAAAGACTAGGTCAAGAGCTGACAAATGTGTGTGGATTTGAGTCGATGGGTCTGGTGCGGCATCCGCGAACTAGACTCGACCCGTCGGCGAACAAGAGCAGAGGGGGGTCCGATCCGTGAGCGGGTTGCTGGGCTCGATCAGAGGACCGCACGACGTCAAACGGCTCGCCGCCGGAGAGTTGCCGCGGCTCGCGGGTGAGATCCGCGACCTGCTCGTCGACTCCTGCGCGCGCTTCGGCGGCCACCTCGGCCCCAACCTCGGTGTGGTGGAGCTCACCATCGCCGTCCACCGCGTCTTCGACTCCCCCCGCGACCCGATCATCTGGGACACCGGCCACCAGGCGTACGTGCACAAGCTGCTCACCGGCCGGGCGGCCGGCTTCGAGGCGCTCAAGCAGGAGGGCGGCCTGTCCGGCTACCCCAGCCAGGCCGAGTCCGAGCACGACTTCGTGGAGAACTCCCACGCCTCCACCGCCCTGTCCTACGCCGACGGCCTGGCCAAGGCGTTCAAGCTGCGCGGCGAGCGCGACCGCACCGCCGTCGCGGTGATCGGCGACGGCGCGCTCACCGGCGGCATGGCCTGGGAGGCCCTCAACAACATCGCCGCCGTCAAGGACCTGCCGGTCGTCATCGTGGTCAACGACAACGGCCGCTCCTACTCGCCGACCATCGGCGGCCTCGCCTCCCACCTGTCGTCGCTGCGGGTCGACCGCCGCTACGAGGACATGCTGGAGTTCGTCAAGGACAAGCTGGGGAACGTTCCCGTGCTCTACGACGCGCTCCACGGTCTCAAGAAGGGCGTCAAGGACGTCATCGCCCCGCAGGTGATGTTCGAGGACCTCGGCCTGAAGTACGTCGGCCCCATCGACGGCCACGACGAGCAGGCCATGGAGGCGGCGCTGCGCAAGGCGCGCGGCTTCCGCGGCCCGGTCATCGTGCACGCGCTCACCCAGAAGGGCCGCGGCTACAGCCCCGCCGAGAACCACGACGAGGACCAGTTCCACTCCCCGGGCGCCTTCGACCGCGCGACCGGCGCCGAGAAGCCCAAGGGCCGCATCTGGACCGACGTGTTCAGCGACGAGCTGGTCCGGCTCGGCAAGGAGCGCGACGACGTCGTCGCCATCACCGCCGCGATGCTCCACCCGACCGGGCTGGCGCGCTTCGCCGACGCCTTCCCCGACCGCACCTACGACGTCGGCATCGCCGAGCAGCACGCCCTGACCAGCGCCGCCGGCCTGGCCATGGGCGGCCTCCACCCGGTCGTGGCCGTCTACGCCACCTTCCTCAACCGCGCCTTCGACCAGCTGCTCATGGACGTGGCCCTGCACCGGCTGCCCGTCACCGTGGCGCTCGACCGGGCCGGCGTGACCGGCGACGACGGCGCCAGCCACAACGGCATGTGGGACCTGTCCATCCTCCAGGTCGTGCCCGGCCTGCGCATCGCCGTCCCGCGCGACGGCGAGCGGCTCACCGAGCTGCTGCGCGAGTCCGTGGCCGTCACCGACGGGCCGACCGTGCTGCGCTTCCCCAAGGGCCCGGTCGCCGAGACCGTCGAGCCCGTGCGCAAGCTCGGCGCCATGGACGTCCTGCGCGAGTCCGGCGCCGACGACCCCGACGTGCTGCTGGTCGGCGTGGGCCCGATGGCGCACGCCTGCCTCGAGGCCGCCACCCTGCTCGACGCGCAGGGCATCACCGCCACGGTGGTCGACCCGCGCTGGGTCAAGCCGCTCGACGAGGCTCTGATCGGCGCGGCGACCGGGCGCAGGCTCGTCGCCGTCGTGGAGGACAACGGCCGGGTCGGCGGCGTCGGCGACGCGGTCTCCCGCCTGCTGCGCGACGCCGACGTGGACGTCCCGGTGCGTAACTTCGGCATCCCGCAGCGCTTCCTCGACCACGCCAAGCGGGCCGCCATCCTCGGCCGCGTCGGGCTCACCGGCCAGGACCTCGCCCGCCAGATCACCGAGGCCGTGGCCAGGCGGAGCTCCCCGGTCGTCAGCCCCTCGTAGGGGTGCGCGGCCTTCCCGGGTTACGTCGGCGATACGGGGGAAAGACCCGTCGAGTACGGCTGACGAGCGGATTCCCCTGGCGGATCCCGCTCCGCGCATGAGCGCCCCGGGCCCGGGAAGGATCGCCGACCGTGGACATCTTTCGCACCAAGAGTGTCGAGCAGTCGATCCGCGACACCGAGGCGCCCGAGCACCAGCTCCGCAAGCGCCTCACCGCCGTCGACCTGACGGTCTTCGGCATCGGGGTCATCATCGGCACCGGCATCTTCGTGCTGACGGGCGAGGTCGCCAAGGAGATGGCCGGGCCGGCGGTGGCGGTCTCGTTCGTGGTGGCCGGCGTCGTGTGCGCGCTGGCGGCGCTGTGCTACGCCGAGTTCGCCTCCACGATCCCGGTGGCGGGGTCGGCCTACACCTTCTCCTTCGCCACGCTGGGCGAGTTCCCCGCCTGGATCATCGGCTGGGACCTGCTGCTGGAGCTGGCGCTGGCCGCCGCCGTGGTCGCCGTCGGCTGGTCGGGATACTTCAGCGCGCTGCTCCGCTCGATCGGCGTCGACCTGCCCGCGTCGATCGCGGGCGAGGACGCCGTGGTCGACATCCCCGCGGTCGTGATCGTGCTGATCCTCACCGCGATCCTGATCGCCGGCATCAAGCTGTCGTCCCGCGTCAACCTGATCATCGTGATCATCAAGATCTCGGTCGTGCTGCTGGTGATCGTGGCCGGGCTGTTCTTCATCAACCTGGCCAACTACTCGCCGTTCATCCCGGCGCCGGAGTCGACCGCGACCGTGGAGGGCGTGCAGGCCCCGCTCATCCAGGTGCTGTTCGGCATCACGCCGGTGGCGTTCGGCGTCATGGGCGTGTTCTCGGCGGCGGCCATCGTGTTCTTCGCCTTCATCGGCTTCGACATCGTGGCCACCGCCGCCGAGGAGACCATCGAACCGCAGCGCGCGCTGCCGCGCGGCATCCTCGGCTCGCTGGCCATCTGCACGGTTCTGTACGTGGCGGTCTCGCTGGTCGTGGTGGGCATGCAGCGCTACAGCGAGCTGAGCTCCGAGGCCCCGCTGGCCGACGCGTTCACCGCCGTGGGCCAGAACTGGGCGGCGGCGCTCATCAGCATCGGCGCGATCGCCGGTCTGACCACCGTGGTGATGATCCTGATGCTGGGGCAGACCCGGGTGCTGTTCGCGATGTGCCGCGACGGGCTGCTGCCGCGCCCGCTGGCCAAGGTCCACCCGCGGACCGGCACGCCCGCGCTGCTCACCCTGATCGTGGGCGTGGTGGCCGCCGCGCTGGCCGGGTTCATCTCGTTGAGCGCGCTGGCCGAGCTGGTCAACATCGGCACGCTCTTCGCGTTCGTCGTGGTGTCCGCCGGTGTGATCATCCTCCGGCGTACCCGGCCCGACCTGCACCGGGCCTTCCGGGCGCCGCTGGTGCCGGTGCTGCCGATCCTGTCGGTGCTCGCCTGTCTCTACCTGATGCTCAACCTGCCGGTCGAGACCTGGCTGCGGTTCCTCGTCTGGATGGTGGTCGGCGCGGTGCTCTACTTCACCTACGGCTACCGCCACAGCAGGATGGCCCGCGAGGCGGGGGCTCCGCCCCGGCAGCCGTCCTGAGGGGCGGCCGGAGCCGCCCCCGGGCCGCCCGGTTCGCTCAGGGCGAGAAGACCGCTCCGCCGGCCGCCTTCAGCAGGCACATGTTGGAGTACATCCGGCCGAACGAGACCGGCCGGCCGCGCCAGCGGCCGGTGACCACCACGGCCGCGGGCCGGTACTCGCGCGTGCAGGCGGCGTCGGCGTGGACGTCCAGCCGGGCGGGCTCGCCGCCGACGCGCCGCAGCAGCGCGCAGGCCTTGCGCGGGGACCGGTGGTCGCCTCCGGCCGGGTTGCAGGTGAGCCGGGCCTCACGCGTGGCGCCGTCCTTGACCGCGACCAGGACCCGCAGGACCGCTCCAGGCGCGCTCTCCGCGATGGCCGGGGCCGGGACCGCCAGCAGGGCTCCGCTCAGCACGAGCGCGCCCACCGCCTTCATCATGATCTTCTCCCTTCGTGGCACGGCATCCGAGGCTACGACGGAGAGTGATGAGGGCAGGGGAGGCCCGCCGGGCGGACCTCCCCAAGGGCAGGTCAAGCCGGGAGCGACGCGACCCCGGGCGGCAGGAAGCGTGACGCCGAGTAACCGGCGCGGTCCAGGTACGGGGTGATCCCGCCCAGATGGAACGGCCAGCCGGCGCCGAGGATCATGCACAGGTCGATGTCCTGCGGCGCGGCCACCACGCCCTCGTCCAGCATGATCCGGATCTCCTCGGCCAGCGCCTTCAGCACGCGGTCGCGTACCTGATCGGCGGTGGACGGGGTGTCGCCGCCCGCGAAGAGCGCCACCGCCTCCTCGTCCAGCGAGAAGTCCGGCCGGTAGACGCCCGGCTTGCCGGAGGCGACCAGCGCGGCCAGCTTCGCCGAGACGCGGAACCGGTCCGGGAACGCCTCGTGCAGGGTCTCGGCCACGTGCATGCCCACCGCCGGTCCGACGAGCTGCAGCAGCGCGAACGGCGTCATCGGCAGCCCGAGCCCGTCCAGCGCGTGCTCGGCCGTCTCCAGCGGGGTGCCCTCGTCCACGGCGCCGATGACCTCGCCCATGAACCGGGTGAGCAGCCGGTTGACCACGAACGCGGGAGCGTCCTTGACCAGCACCGACGACTTCTTCAGCGCCTTGCCGACGGCGAACGCGGTGGCCAGCGCCGGGTCGTCGGTCGCGCCGCCCCGGACGATCTCCAGCAGCGGCATGACCGCGACCGGGTTGAAGAAGTGGAAGCCGACCAGCCGCTCCGGGTGGGCCAGCTCCGCGCCCATCTCGGTGACGCTGAGCGAGGAGGTGTTGGTGGCCAGCACGCAGTCGGGCCGCACCACGGCCTCCACCTCGGCGAAGACCTTCTTCTTGACCGCGAGCTCCTCGAACACCGCCTCGATCACGAAGTCGGCGTCGGCGAAGGCGTCCTTGGTGAGCGAGCCGGTCACCAGCGCCTTGAGCCGGTTGGCCTGGTCGGGCGAGACGCGACCCTTGCCCAGGAGCTTGTCGACCTCGGCGTGCACGTACCCCACGCCCTTGCCGAGCCTGCCCTGGTCGAGGTCGGTCAGCACGACCGGGACCTCCAGGCGGCGGGCGAACAGCAGCGCCATCTGCGAGGCCATCAGGCCGGCGCCGACCACGCCGACCTTGGTCACCTTGCGCGCCAGGGACGGGTCGGGCGCGCCCGCGGGGCGCTTGGCCCGCCGCTGCACCAGGTCGAAGGAGTACAGGCCGGCCCGCAGCTCGTCGCCGAGCAGCAGGTCGGCGAGCGCCTCGTCCTCGGCCGCGAAGCCCTCGTCACGGGAGGCGGTACGGGCCAGCGCGATCAGGTCGAGCGCCCGGTAGGGCGCGGGGGCGGCGCCGTGCAGCTTCATGTCGACCAGGAAGCGGGCGTCGCCGATCGGCTTGTCCCAGTCGGTGGCGGTGTGGTCGGCGCGTTCGACCGTCACCTCGCCGGTGAGCACCCGGGCGGCCCAGCGCAGCGACTCCTCCAGGAAGTCGGCGGGCTCGAACAGCGCGTCGGCGAGGCCCAGTTCGAACGCCTCGCGGCCCCGGGTCATGCGGTTCTGCGCCAGCGGGTTGTCCACGATCAGCTTGATCGCGTTCGCCGGGCCGATCAGGCGGGGGAGGAGCTGCGTGCCGCCCCAGCCCGGCACCAGGCCGAGCGAGCACTCAGGCAGCGCCACCGCGGGCACGCCCGAGGAGATGGTGCGGTAAGTGCAGTGCAGCGCCACCTCCAGGCCGCCGCCCATGGCCGCGCCGTTGACGAACGCGAACGACGGGACGTCCAGCTCGCCCAGCCGGCGGAAGACGTAGTGGCCCAGGGCGCCGATCGCCAGCGCCTCCTCGCGGGTGGTCAGCGTCGCCGCGCCCTTCAGGTCGGCGCCGACGCCGAAGATGAAGGGCTTGCCGGTGACGCCCACCGCCGCCAGGTCCGTACGCGCGGAGATCTCCGACAGCGCCCCGTTGAGCGCGAGCAGTCCGTGCGGGCCGAACGTGTTGGGCTTGGTGTGGTCGAAGCCGTTGTCGAGCGTGATCAGCGCCATCGTGCCCGCGCCGCCCGGCAGCTCCACGTCGCGGACCAGGGCCTTGGTGACGACCTCGTCCGTGGAGCGCTCGGTCAGCAGCCTGCGCCAGGTGTCAACGTCGGTCATGCCAGGTTCTCCCAGATCACGGTGCCGCCCATGCCCATGCCGACGCACATGGTGGTGATGCCGTAGCGCACGTCGGGACGCTCGCCGAACTGGCGGGCGAGCTGCGTCATCAGCCGCACGCCCGAGGAGGCCAGCGGGTGGCCGAACGCGATCGCGCCGCCGTACGGGTTGACCCGGGGGTCGTCGTCGGCGAGGCCGAAGTGCTCCAGGAAGGCGAGGACCTGGACGGCGAACGCCTCGTTGACCTCGATCAGCCCAATATCCGACATTTCGAGATTCGCCAGGCGGAGCGCGCGCTCCGTGGACGGGATCGGGCCGACGCCCATGACCTCCGGGTCCACGCCCGCGAACGCGTACGAGACGAGCCGCATCTTCGGCGTCAGGCCGAGCTCCCCGGCGACCTCGGCGGCGGCCACGACACAGCCGGTCGCGCCGTCGTTGATGCCGGAGGAATTGCCGGCCGTCACGTGGCCGTGCGGCCGGAACGGCGTCTTCAGCGCGGCCAGCGCCTCCACCGTGGTGCCCGGCCGCGGCGCCTCGTCCTGGGTGGCCAGGCCCCAGCCCTTCTCCGCCGTGCGCACGGCCGTCGGCACCAGGTCGGGCTGGATCTTGCCGTCCGCGTACGCCTTCGCGACCTTCTCCTGGGACAGCGCCGCGTACGCGTCGGCGCGCTCCTTGGTGATCCTGGGGTAGCGGTCGTGCAGGTTCTCCGCCGTCATGCCCATGACCAGGGCGCTCGGGTCCACCAGCTTCTCCGACAGGAACCGCGGGTTCGGGTCCACGCCCTCGCCCATCGGGTGGCGGCCCATGTGCTCGACGCCGCCCGCGATGGCCACGTCGTAGGCGCCGAAGGCGATGCCGCCGGCGACCGTGGTCACCGCGGTCATGGCGCCCGCGCACATCCGGTCGATGGCGTAACCGGGCACCGTCTTCGGCAGCCCGGCCAGCACCGCGGCCGAGCGGCCGATGGTCAGGCCCTGGTCGCCGATCTGGGTGGTCGCGGCGATGGCGACCTCGTCCACCCGCTCGGGCGGCAGGCCGGGGTTACGCCGCATGAGCTCGCGGATGACGCGCACGACCAGGTCGTCTGCGCGGGTCTCCGCGTACAGCCCCTTCGGCCCCGACCTGCCGAAAGGCGTGCGCACGCCGTCGACGAACACGACGTCACGAGAGGAAGGCACGGATCAGCTCCTCGTTGCTGGACAGCTTCCGCCCCTATGCTACTCGTCAGTAACTACTGCGCACGCGAGGCCCACGGCGACGAGCGCGCAGATCGCCACCGGGCCCAGCTCCCACACACGGCCCCGGGTCCCCAGCACCCCGCCCACGGCCACCACGACCCCCGTTCTCCGCAGGGCCGCGCGCCACGTCCGGCCGCTCGGCGTCGCGTGCCGGCCGCCGCCGGGCGACCGGTCGGGGTCCCAGGGGTCGCCGGGCGCCGTCCCGAGGCGGACGGCGCGCGCCGCCGTCACCGCCACCTCCCCGGCCCACCAGGCGGCGAAGCACATCCCGGCGCCCGCCGCGGCCCAGCCGAGCGCCGTCATCGCGCTCTCCAGCCCGGCGGCGACACCGGACTCGCCGAACAGGGATGGCACCGTACCGCCGAGCAGCAGCACCACCGCCCACGCGGACGCCATCCCCAGCCGGATCGCCGGCCGCAGCGGCGCGGGCGGCGGCGTCGCGTACAGCTCGCGCTCCCGGCGTCGCGCGGCGCGCGCCCGCGAGCCCCAGAGCGCCTGCGTGACCGCCATCGCGGCCGTCGCGCCGGTGAACGACGCCAGCGCGAGCACGGCCGACGGGGTGACCCACGCGCCGGTCGCCCGTTCGGCGAGCAACTGCGCGGCGGGCGTGATCAGGAGCGCGACGGTCATGGCGGCACCGGCGCGGCGCCGCGCGGCCCGCGCCCGCCTCCGCAGCGCGGCCACGGCCTTCGCGCCCGGGGGAGCGCCCGGGAGGGGCGCGGTCTCGGTCGGCAGCATGGACGTCATGATGCGGGACGACGGTCCGTGACGTCCCGGTTTCAGCGAGTTGGAGCCCCGGCAGGTCGGTCGGCTTCTGACACCGGCGTGTCAGCTGGTGACGCCGGCGTCCACGGGGATGGCCGCGCCGGTGATGTTGCGGCCGCCCTCGCCGGCGAGGTGGGCGACGGTCGCGGCGATGTCCTCCGGGGAGCAGTAGCGGCCCAGCGCGGTGTACGCGCGCTCCCCGTCGGCGTCCGGGCCGTCGGCGGGGTTCATCTCGGTGTCGGTGGAGCCGGGATGGACGAGGTTGGCGGTGATGCCCCGGGGGCCGAGGTCGCGGGCCAGGCCCTTGGTGAGGCCGATGAGCGCGGACTTGGTCATCGCGTACAGGGTCCAGCCCGGGTACGGGACACGCTCGGCCAGGCTGCTGCCGATGGTGATGACGCGCCCGCCCTCCGGCAGGTGCCGCGCCGCGGCCTGGGCCAGCACGAAGGACGCGCGGGCGTGCACGGCCAGCGCGTGGTCCACCTCCTCCAGGGTGACGTCCGCCAGCGGCCCGAACGGGGCGATGCCCGCGTTGCCGACCACGACGTCGAGCCTGCCGAGGGTGGCCACGGTGTGCTCGACGGCCGCCACCACCTCGCCCGCGTGCTCGGCCCTCGCCCTGACCGCCAGCGCGCGGCGGCCCAGGGCCTCGGCGGAGGCGGTCACGGCCGCCGCCCGGTCCGCCGCGGTGGCGTACGTGATCGCCACGTCGAACCCGTCGGCGGCGAGCCGGCGAGCGATGGCGGCGCCGATCCCCCGGCTGCCTCCGGTGATCAGAGCGACCTTGTGCCCCATGAATCCTCCAATAAAGCGGAATCAGTTCCGCTTGAGATAGTAGCCGGAACGCATTCCGTTTGTCTCGGGTGGGAGGATGGACGCCGTGAGACGCGAGCGCAGCGACGCCGCCCGCAACCGGGCGAAGATCCTCGCCGCCGCGGCCGGCATCGTCGCCGAGCGGGGGGTGGGCGGCCTGTCGATGGCCGAGGTCGCGGCCGCCGCCGGGGTCGGCGTCGGCACGCTCTACCGCCGCTTCGGCGACCGCTCCGGGCTCGCGTACGCGCTCATCGACGCGCGGGAGCGGGAGTTCCAGGAAGCCTTCATCGCCGGGCCGCCGCCGCTCGGGCCGGGGGCCGAGCCACGCGAGCGCATCCGCGCCTTCCTGCACGCCCTGCTGGAACGTACGGTCGACCAGCTCGACCTGCTGCTGATGGCCGAGACCGCCGCGCCGATGGCCCGGTTCGGCGGCGCCTACCGGGCCCACCACGCCCACCTGGCGATGCTGGTCGCCCAGGCCGCGCCGGGGGCCGACGCCGCCCCGCTGGCCGACGCGCTGCTCGCCCCCTTCGCCGCGCCGCTGCTGGCGCACCGGCTGCGCGAGGACGTGACGCCCGAGCGCGTCAAGGCCGCGCTCGACGCCCTTCTCGCCGCCGTCCGCTGACCGGCGGGCCTCCGCGTCACAAGGGACACAAGAGCACTACAGGGGCGTATGTGACGCTACGTAGTCTTCGGGAAACATGTGAAATTTCCGGACAGATGTTGGTTAAATCTGTTAGGAAAGGTTGCACTCCGTATTCGTACTTGTGAGAGGTTTCAGCGTGGCGCGCGATGAGAACGACAGGTCTTTCGACGACGGGCAGGGGCGGCCGGGGAACCCGGATCTGACCGGCGATGTCCTGTCCCCGCGCTGGAGCACGGACGACACCGACGAGCAGCCCGCCGTCCAGGTCGCGGGCAACGACACGTACATCCTGCCTCCGGACAACGCCGCCCCCTCCCAGCCGCAGGCCGAGCCCGCGTACGCGGAAGGCGTGTACGAGGAGGGACTGACCGGTTCGTACGACGACTCCCAGGCTCCGGCGTACACCGGTGACGAGCCGAGCGATCCCCGCCGAGGCGAGGACGTGGACGGCTACCTGCCGCTGGACCGGGCCTACGAGGAGCCGGAGGAGCAGCCCAGGGCCGGTTTCCTGGGCTCCGGCTGGACCGGCGCCACCGAGGACGACCACCGCGAGGGCGAGGTGCGCCGCCGCACCAGGCTGCTGCTCGCGGCCGCCGCGGCCGTGGTGGTGCTGGGCGTGGGCGCGGGCTGGATGTTCACCGGCGCCACCGCCGACGACCCGTGCGCGGGCGGGCGGTGCGCCGGCGTCGGCGACCTGAGCACCCCCTCGGCCGACGAGGAGCCCGAGGCGGACGCCCCCATCGACGAGGCGATCGACACGGCCACCCCCGAGCCGTCGGCCACCAGGTCCGAGACCCCGGCCACCACCCCGCCGACGACCCGGGTGCGCCCGACCCGCACGGCCGCCGAGGAGACCGACCCCGAGCCGCGGCCCACCCGGACGCGCACCCGGACCGCCGAGCCGCAGTCCGAGCCGACGAGCCGGGAGACCCGGTCGCCGGTCGACGAGATCAAGGAGGCCGAGACCAGCGCCCGGCCCGAACCGCGGCAGACGGAGGAGGACACCGCGGGCGACCCGGTCGGCGAAACCCCGACCGAGGCGCCGGAGCCGGAGGAGACCAGGCGGGGCCTGTTCGACATCCTGTTCCCCTGGGCCTGAGACATGTAAGGATGCGGTTCCGGGTGCTCGTCGGGCATCCTGGAATCCGCTTTCCTGGGGGGTCTCGTGGTCACGCTGGAAGACGTCGCCAAGCAGGCGGGCGTCTCACTCGCGACCGCCTCGCGGGTGCTCAACGGGAGCACCCGCCAGGTGGGCGCGGCGCTGCGGGTGCGCGTCGAGCGCGCCGCCGACGAACTGGGCTACCGCGCCAACACCGCGGCCCAGACGCTCGCCCGGGGGGCGAGCAACGTGATCGGCATCGTGGTCCACGACCTGACCGATCCCTACTTCGCGGCGCTGGCCGACGGCGCCATGCGGGCCGCCGCGGGCGAGCGGCTGCTGGTGATGGTCGGCACCACCCACCGCGACCCCGAGCAGGAGATCGCGTACGTGTCCGCGCTGCACGCGCAGCGGGTCCGCGCCGTCCTGCTCGCCGGGTCGCGGGTGGCCGACCCCGAGGTCACCGGCCGCCTGATCGCCGAGCTGGACTCGTACCGCGCGGGTGGCGGGCGGGTGGCCTGCGTCGGCCAGGACATGCTGGGCGCGAACACCGTCGCGCCCGCCAACCGGGAGGGCGCCGCCGCCCTGGCCCGCGCGCTGGCCGGGCTCGGCCACACCCGCTTCGCCGTGCTCGCCGGGCCGCCCCACCTGATGACGGCAGCCGACCGGTGCGCCGGGTTCGCCTCGGCCCTGCGGGAGCTCGGGCTGCCGGAGCCGCTCGTCGTGCACGGGCCGTTCGACCGCGACGGCGGCTACGCGGCGGCCCAGCGCACCGGCGACGCCACCTGCGTGTTCGCGGTGAACGACGTGATGGCCGTCGGGGCGCTCGCGGCCTACCGGGAGCGCGGCGTCCGGGTGCCGCAGGACGTGTCGGTGGCCGGGTTCGACGACATCGCCACGCTGCGTGATCAGGTGCCCGCGCTGACGACGGTCCGGCTGCCGCTGAAGGACATGGGCGCACGGGCCCTGGAGCTGGCGCTGACCACGGACGAGGGCGTGGTGGTGGAGCAGGTGGCCGGCGAGGTCGTGCTCCGCGAGAGCGTGAGAGACCTGCGATGACGGGGGAGCGTGCGTGATGCGACTGGCCTTCAGCACCCTGGGCATGCCCGGGGCCGGCCTCGACGAGGCGATCGAGCTCGGCCGCCGGGCCGGATGCGCGGGGCTGGAGCTGCGGCTGCACCCCGACACCGGGGTGCACGCCGGGCTCGGCCGCGGGGAGCGCGCGTCGGTGCGGCGCCGGGTCGAGGACGCGGGGCTGGAGATCGCGGCGCTCGCCGGATACGTCGGCGTCTGCGCGCCGGGGGACGACGACGCGGTGGCCGGGGCGCTCCGCGCCGACCTGGAGCTCGCCGCCGACCTGGGCGCGCCGGGGGTGCGGGTGTTCCCGCGCGGCGACGACCCCGCCGTGGGCGCGCGCCGGATCGAGGCGGTCTCCGGTACGGCGGCGGAGCTGGGCGTGCGGGTGCTGGTGGAGACCCACGACCAGATGGCGACCGGGGCCGCGGTGGCCGCCCTGCTGGCCGAGGCCGGCACGCCCGCGACGACCGGCGCGCTGTGGGACGTGCTCCACCCGTGGCGCAACGGCGAGCCGCCGGCCGCCACGCTCGCCGCGCTCGGCCCCTACCTGGCCTACGTGCAGATCAAGGACGCGGTCTCGGCCACCGACACGACCCCGGTGCCGATGTGGTCCGGTTCGGTGCCGCTGGACGAGGCGGGCGAGCTGCTGCGCGCGGCGGGTTACCGGGGCTGGGTGTCGCTGGAGTGGGAGCGCACCTGGTATCCGCAGGTCGCGCCGGTGGAGGAGATCTTGCCGGGGGCCGCCGTGTGGGTTCGGCGATTTGGCGCTTAGATAGTGGAATGTCCCAGGTTCACAAGAAGGTGCTCGTCGTCGGAATGGACGGCCTGCGCTTCGACCGGCTGCGCGCGCTGCGCCCGCCGGTCCTGACGTCGCTGATGTCCGCGGGCGCGTACGGCACGAGCCTGCTGCCGTACGGGGAAGAAGCGGCCCCGCGCACCGAGTCCCCCGGCGAGGTCGTCCCGGAGCCACCGGCGGAGCCGGCGCCGCCCGGCGAGCGGGTGATCAGGGCCAGGACCGACTCCGGCCCGGGATGGTCGTCGATCGCCAGCGGGGTGTGGCCGGACAAGCACGGCGTGGTGGACAACGGGTTCGCAGGAGCCCAGTTCACGAAATATCCGGACTTCTTGACGCGGGCACAGGAGGCGCGGCCCGGCCTGTCGACCGCGGCGTTCTTCTCCTGGGCCGCGCTCGACGAGCACGGCGCCTTCGGCCGCGAGATCGGCCACCGCCTCGTGCTCGACGGATACGCGCTCACCTTCGCCGGCGCCGACAAGCGGGTCGCCGCCGAGGCCGAGCGCCACCTGGCGGAGGCCGGGCCCGACCTGTCGTTCGTCTACCTGGGCGACACCGACGAGGTGGCGCACGAACTCGGGCCGCTCTGCCCCGAGTACACCGCCGCGCTGATGGCCCAGGACGCCGCCCTGGGCCGCTTCGTCGACGCGGTCCGCGCCCGTCCCTCGTACGGGGAGGAGCGCTGGACGGTGCTGGTGACCACCGACCACGGCCACGTCGACCAGGGCGGCCACGGCGGCGCCTCGGACGAGGAGCGCCGGGTGTTCGTGATCGCCGCCCGGCTGGGCTCGGACCTGGGCGGGCTGTCGCTGGTGCGGCCCCGGCTGGTGGACGTGGGCCCGACGGCGCTCGCCGAGCTGGGCATCCCGGTGGATCTCGATTGGGACCTGGACGGAGTTCCTCTGGTCATCTGAATGTTCATCAATTGTTGAATTTCCCGCCCCGAAGGTGAAGACTCGAATCAACCGGACGAGGGGCGGGAGGACCGATGGTGCTTGACCTTTCCCAGGTGCACGGCGGCATGCTCGCGGAGACGGGAGGCAAGGCCGCCAATCTCGGCGAGCTGATCGGCGCGGGCCTGCCCGTCCCGCCGGGCCTGGTGGCGACCACCGACGCCTACCGGCGGGTCGCCGACGAGGCGGGGCTGGACGGGCTGATCGCCGCGGGCGGCGACGGGCTCGCGGCGAAGGTCCGCGAGCGGCTGCTCGCCGCCCCCGTCCCGCCGGACATCGCCCAGGCCGTCACGGACGCGTACGAGAAGCTCTCGAAGACGGCGGGCGCGGCGGTGGAGGGCGGCTGGGCTCCGGTGGCGGTGCGGTCGTCGGCGACGGCCGAGGACCTGCCGTTCGCCAGCTTCGCGGGCCAGCAGGACACCTACCTCAACGTGACCGGCCCGCAGCAGGTGCTCGACGGGGTGCGCCGCTGCTGGGCCTCGCTCTGGACCGACCGGGCCGTCGCCTACCGCGAGGCCAACGACGTGGACCACGCCGCCGTCAGCCTGGCCGTCGTGGTGCAGGCGATGGTGGACGCCCGGGTGGCCGGCGTGATGTTCACCGCGAACCCGGTGACCGGCAGGCGGCGGGAGGCGGTCATCGACGCCGCCCGCGGTCTCGGCGAGGCCGTCGTGTCGGGCGCGGTCAACCCCGACCGGTTCGTCGCCGACGCCCGCACCGGAGAGATCCGTGAGCGCCGCGCGGGCGACCAGCGGCTGCTCATCCGGGCGCTGCCGGGAGGCGGCACCGAGCGGGTCGACACGCCCGAGCCCGGCGGGCTGTGCCTGACCGACGACCAGGTGCGGGCGCTGGCCGCGCTCGGCGCGCGGGTCGAGGAGCACTACGGCGCGCCGCAGGACACCGAGTGGGCGATCGACGCGGACGGCGAGCTCTGGCTCACCCAGTCCAGGCCGATCACCACCCTGCACCCGCTGCCCGAGCCCCGGGGCGACGGCCTGCGGGTGTACATCTCGGTCAACGTGGCGCAGGGCGTCATGGGGCCGATCACGCCGCTGGGCGTGGCGTCGATCAAGCTGCTGGGCGCGGGGGCGGCGACCGCGTTCGGGCGGCCGCCCGCCGACCCGCGCGAGGGGCCGCCGGTGCTGCACGCGGCGGGGGAGCGGCTCTGGATCGACATGACGGCGCCGCTGCGCAGCCGGGTCGGCCGGGTGATCGCGCCCCGGATCCTGCGGGTGGGCGAGGCCCGCGCGGAGGCGCTGGTGCGCGACCTGATCGAGGACCCGCGGCTGTCGATGGTGCACACCTCGCGCCGCCCGTTCCTGCGCGCCGTGGCCGGGTTCGCCCGCCGGCGGCGGGTGCCCGCCAAGGTGTTCCAGGCGCTCACCCGCCCGGAGCGGGCGCTCGCGTACACCCGCAAGCTCGGCCAGGACCTCGACGCGCACCTCGCGCCGCCCGCGACGGCCACCCCCGGGGAGCGGCTGCGGCACGCCGAGCGGCTGCTCTCCACCGCCTTCCCCGCCATCGTGTCGATCATGCCGATGGCGCTCACCGGCTACGGCCTGTACGGGCTGGCGGCGAAGCTGTCCGGGACCCCGCTGGGCGAGCTGCAGGAGGTGCTCCGCAGCGTCCCGAACAACCCGACCACCGAGATGGACCTGGAGCTGTGGCTGCTCGCCACCCGCATCGAGCCGGAGCCGTTCCTCAGCGAGCCGGTGGACGAACTGGTCCGCCGCTACCGCGCAGGCACGCTGCCTCCCACGGCCCAGCGCGAGATCGCGGCCTTCCTCGACGTGTACGGGCACCGCGGCGTCGCCGAGATCGACCTCGGCGTGCCGCGCTGGTCGGACGAGCCCGGCCACATCCTCGGCGCGCTCTCCAACTACCTGCGCATGGACACCGGCGCCGGACTCGCCCCCGACGCGCTGTTCGCCAAGGGCGAGACGGCCGCCCGGCAGGCCGTGGAGGACGCCGTGGCCGCCGCCCGCCGCCGGGGCCGGATCCGGGCCGCTGTCGTCCGGTTCGCCCTGGGCCGGGCCCGCCGGCTCGTGGGGCTGCGCGAGCTGCCCAAGTTCTACCTGGTCAAGGTCCTGGCAGGGGTACGCGCGAGCATGCTGGAGGTGGGCCGCCACCTGACCGGCGAGGGCGTGCTGGACGCGCCTGACGACGTGTTCTTCCTGGACTACGCGGAGCTGGACGCCGCCGTGGCCGGCACGGGCGAGGGGCTCCGGGAGACCGTCGCCGCCCGCCGGGAGGTCCGCGAGCGGGAGCGGCGGCGCAGGCACGTGCCGCGGATCATGCTGTCGGACGGCACCGAACCCGAGGCCGTGGCCAGGATCGGGGTGCCCGAAGGCGCGATCATCGGCACGCCCGCGTCGTCCGGCACCGTCACCGGGACGGCCCGGGTCGTGCTCGACCCGGTCGGCGCCCGCCTGGAGCCAGGCGAGATCCTCGTCTGCCCGTCCACCGACCCCGGCTGGACCCCGCTGTTCCTCACCGCGGGCGGCCTGGTCATGGAGATGGGCGGCGCCATGTCGCACGGCGCGGTGGTGGCGCGGGAGTACGGCATCCCCGCCGTGGTCGGCGTCCCCGACGCCACCCACCGCATCCACTCCGGCGACACGGTGACGATGAACGGCGCCGCCGGCACCGTCACCGTCGACGAGTGAGCGTCACCCCGTCACCACGCTCGCGTAGCGCTCCTTCATCGTGGCCACCACCTCGTCCGGATCCGCCGCCCAGACGTCGGCGTTGAAGATCTCCACCTCGACGTCACCGGCGTATCCGGCGGCGGCCACCGCCCGGCTGATCGGCGGGAAGTCGATCACCCCGTCGCCCATCATGCCCCGGCCCAGCAGCACGTCGGCGGGCAGCGGGTGCAGGTAGTCGCACACCTGGTAGGACGCGATCCGCCGGCCCGCCCTGCCGATCTGCTCGTACAGCGCCGGGTCCCACCACACGTGGAAGGTGTCGACCACGACCCCGACCTGCTCCTCCGGGTACGCCAGCGCCAGGTCGAGCGCCTGCCCGAGCGTGGACAGCACGGCCCGGTCCGGACAGTAGACCGGGTGCAGCGGCTCCAGGGCCAGCTTCACCCCGCGCTCTCCCGCGTACGGCGCCAGCGAGGCGAGCGCCTCGGCCACCCGCTCGCGCGCCCCGGCCACGTCACGGGAGAACCCGGCCGGCAGCGGCTCGCCAGGGCGCACCCCGGGCAGCCCGCCCACCACCATCACCAGGCAGGCCGCGCCGAGCTCGGCGGCCTCGTCCACGGCTCGCCGGTTGTCCTCCAGCGCCTCGGCGAACGCCCGCCGGCCTTCCTCGCCGGGCAGCCCGCCCGCCGTCAGGAAACCGCCCCGGCACAGCGACGAGACCCGCAGCCCCGCCTCGCGCACCAGCTTGGCGCTGCGCGCCAGGCCCGTCTCGGCCACCTTCTCCCGCCACAGGCCGACGGCCTCCAGACCGTGCCTGGCACAGCCGTCCACCGCCTCGGGCAGCGACCACCGCCGCGTCGTCCACTGGTTCAGCGACAGGCTCACAGCCCGTTCACCTCCAGCAGCGCCCGCATCCGGCGCACCGCGAGCTCCTGGTCGGCCAGCAGCCCCGCCCGGTCGGCCAGCCGGAACACCTCCGTCAAATGGGTCAGCGACCGGGCCGACTGCGCGCCGTTCACCATCGCGAACGCGTCCTGGTGACCGTTCAGCCAGGCCAGGAACACGATCCCGGTCTTGTAGTGGAACGTGGGCGTCTCGAAGATCTTGCGCGACAGCGGCACCGTCGGCGCCAGGATCTCCTCGTACGAGGCCAGCAGCCGGTCCCTGTCCCGCTCGTCGGCGGCGGACTCGGCGGCGTCCAGCGCCCGCAGCGCCGCGGCGGCGGCCGGCGCGATCGCGTCGAAGATGCCCAGCAGCGCGTGCGAACCCGTTCTGATCAGCGACGGATAGTTGAAGTCGTCGCCCGTGTAGAGCCTGACGCCCGCGGGCAGCGCGGCGCGCAGCCGCACCTCGTGCGCCTCGTCCAGCAGCGAGACCTTCACCCCGTCCACCATCGGGGCGTGCGCGTGCACCAGCTCCAGGAACGACTCCGTGGCCGCCGCGACGTCGCGCGACCCCCAGTAGCCCGCCAGCCGCGGGTCGAACATCTCGCCCAGCCAGTGCAGGATCACCGGCCGGTCGGCCAGCCCGAAGAGCTTCCCGTACACCCGGTGGTAGTCCTGCGGCCCTGTGGCGACCGCGGCGAGCTGACGGGACGCCATGATGATCACTCCGGCGCCGGTCTCCTGGACCGTCTCCAGCTGCTCGGCGTACGCGGCGGTGATCGTGTCCAGGTCGGCCGCGTCCGGCGCGTGGTCGGTGCCGGCGCCGCACGCGACCAGCTCCGCCGGGTCGCCCAGCGTGCCCGCCTCGGCGGCGCTGCGCCTGATCAGCTCGCGGGTGGCGGTCCAGTCCAGGCCCATGTTGCGCTGCGCGGTGTCCATCGCGTCCGCGACCCGCAGCCCGTACGACCACAGATGGCGGCGGAAGCGCAAGGTGGCGTCCCAGTCGACGGCGGCCGGCGCGCCCGGGGTGTTGTCACCCAGCGGGTCGGCCACCACGTGCGCGGCCGCGTACACCACGCGGCTGGTCGCCGGGCCGCCGCCGGACGGCCACGTCACCGGCTCGCGCAGCGTGTACGGGCCGCCGGGCAGGTCGATCCTCACAGTGCCGGCACCTCGATCCTGCGCCCCTCGGCCGACGAGCGCAGGCCCAGCTCGGCCAGCTGCACGCCGCGCGCGCCCGAGGCGAAATCGTACGGGAACGGCCCGTCCTCCAGCACGTGACGGACGAACAGCTCCCACTGGATCTTGAAGCCGTTGTCGAACTCGGCGTTGTCCGGGACCTCCTGCCAGTCGTCACGGAAGCGGGCGGTCACCGGCAGGTCGGGGTTCCACACCGGCTTGGGGGTGGCGGCGCGGTGCTGCGCCCGGCAGTTGCGCAGGCCGGCGACGGCGCTGCCGTGCGTGCCGTCCACCTGGAACTCCACCAGCTCGTCCCGGTTGACCCGGACCGTCCAGGAGGAGTTGATCTGCGCGACGGCGCCGCCCTCCAGCTCGAAGATCCCGTAGGCGGCGTCGTCGGCCGTGGCCGCGTAGCGCCGGCCCCGCTCGTCCACCCGCTCCGGGATGTGCGTGGTGGCGTGCGCGTACACCGACGTGATCCGGCCGAACAGGTTCTCCATCACGTAGTGCCAGTGCGGGAACATGTCGAGCACGATGCCGCCGCCGTCCTCGGCCCGGTAGTTCCACGACGGGCGCTGCGCCTCCTGCCAGTCGCCCTCGAACACCCAGTAGCCGAACTCGCCGCGCACCGACAGGATCCGGCCGAAGAAGCCGCCGTCCACCAGCCGCTTGAGCTTCAGCAGGCCCGGCAGGAACAGCTTGTCCTGCACCACGCCGTTCTTGACGCCCTTGGCCGTGGCGGCCTCGGCCAGCGCGACCGCCTCCTGCACCGACTCGGCGGTGGGCTTCTCGGCGTAGACGTGCTTGCCCGCGTCGATGGCCTTCAGCACGGCCTTGACCCGGGCCGAGGTGACCTGGGCGTCGAAGTAGACGAGGTTGTCGTCGTCGGCCAGCGCGGCGTCGAGGTCGGTCGTGTGGTCGGGGATGCCGTGGGCGGCCGCGATCCGGGCGACCTTGTCGGCGTTCCTGCCGACCAGCACCGGCCGCAGGGTCACCCGGCTGCCGTCGGAGAGCGTCACGCCGCCCTGCTCGTTGATCGCCAGGACGGAGCGGACCAGGTGCTGGCGGTAGCCCATCCGTCCGGTGACGCCGTTCATCACGACGCCGATGGTGCGCACGCTCATGGGGATCCTTTCACGGAAAGCGCTTTCCCGAACCGTACGGCGGAGCTGCCTGAGGCGTCAAGAGCCGCTCCACGGAACTCCAGCTCGATAGAGCCTGGTAGAGGCCGCCAGGGCTCGCTCACGGACTCCGGCCTGGAGGGGTTGTCAGGGCTCGCTCACGAGCCCCGGCCTGGAGGGGTTGTCAGGGCTCGCTCAGGGGCCCCGGCCTGGAGGGGTTGTCAGGGCTCGCTCAGGGGCTCCAGCCTGGCCAGTGCCGTGGCGAGGGGGCGGGCGGTGAGGGCGAGCTGCCACTCGCGGGCGCCCAGCTTGCGCAGCCGGGCGCCGACGCTCTCGTCGGTGATCAGCTCGGGCGGCTCCCAGGTGAGCCTGCGCACCGCGTCGGGCTGCAACAGGTTCTCCATGGGCATGTGGTGCTCGTCGGCCAGTGCGGCGACCACGGCGCGCGCCGCCGCGAGCCGCTTGGCCGCCGCGGGGTCGCGGTCGGGCCACCGGTTGGCCGGCGGCGGCCCGTCACCGGCCGTGCTCGGCTGCGGGAGCTGGCTGTCGGGCAGGGCGCGGGCCCTGGCCACGGCCGCCAGCCAGTCGTTCATGTGGCGGCGGGCGCTGCGCCCGGTGAAGGCGGAGATCTCGGTGAGCGCCTTCTTGGTGCGCGGGCCCTCCAGCGCGGCCGTCACGATCGCCGCGTCGGGCAGCACCCGGCCCGGAGCCAGGTCGTTCTCGCGGGCGATCCGGTCGCGCATCGTCCACAGCTCGCGCACGATGGCCAGCGCGCGCACGTTGCGCACCTTGTGGATGCCGGAGGTGCGCCGCCACGGGTCGGCGCGCGGCACCGGCGGCGGCGTGTTGAGCACCGCCTCGAACTCCTCGCGCGCCCACTCCAGCTTGCCGGACTCTGTCAGCTCCCGGTGGAGCGCGTCGCGGAGCTCCACCAGGACCTCCACGTCGAGCGCGGCGTAGCGCAGCCACGCCTCGGGCAGCGGCCTGGTCGACCAGTCGGCGGCCGAGTGGCCCTTCTCCAGCCGCAGCCCCAGCACGGTCTCCACCATCGTGCCGAGCCCCACCCGCTCGTAGCCGAGCAGCCGGCCGGCCAGCTCGGTGTCGAAGATGTAGCGCGGCCGGAACCCCAGCTCCAGCAGGCACGGCAGATCTTGGGACGCGGCGTGCAGCACGATCTCCGCCTCGGCGACGGCCGTGTCGAGCGCCGACAGGTCGGGGCAGGCGACGGGGTCGATCAGCGCCGTGCCGGCGCCGTCGCGGCGCAACTGCACGAGGTAGGCGCGGTTGCCGTAGCGGTAGCCCGAGGCGCGCTCGGCGTCGACCGCCACCGGCCCCGCGCCGGAGGCGAACGCCTCGACGGTGCGCGCGTAGGCGTCAGGGTCGGCGACGATCGGCGGGATGCCGTCGCGCGGCTCAAGGAGCGGGACGACGGTTCGCTCTTCGGTCACGAGGTCACCACCCTCATGACACCGCTGCTGTGTTGTCTGGTGCCCTCACGTCGTTCGGTCACTCTCCGGATCTTCGCGTCTGCGAGGCATGGCGGCCACGTCAGGGGGGAGCGGCGGGATCCCGGCCGCCACGCACATGAGGTCGCACCAGGCGGCGACATGCCCGGACAGGTCCTCCTGCGCGGGGGACCAGGACGCCCGCAACTCGAGCTCGGTGGTGACCGGGTCGTCGGCCTTGTTGCCGAAGCCCTCGGACACCGCTCTTGTCACGGTACCGCCGGCGGCGGAGTAGTCGGCGTGATGGGCGTCGAGCGCTTCGGTCAGCCAGCTCCACGCCACCGGACCGAGCAGCGGGTCGGAGGTGATCTCCGGCTCCATGTCGGCCCGTACGTAGGCCACGAGCCGGAACGGGCCGTCCCAGCCGCGCTGGCCGTCTGGATCGTAGAGCAGGATCAGGCGGCCGACCGCGAGCTCGTCGTCGTCGCGGTAGACCGAGGCGCCGATGGCCGCCGAGTGGGGGGCCAGGCGCTGGGGGGCGGGCAGCTCCTCGAGCTCGATCTCCGGCCTGACCTCGGCCAGCCGCAGGCTCTCGGCCGCGCGACGGAACGCCGCGGGGGCCGGCGGCCGGTCACCGAGGGTCATAGTCGAAGAGTAGGTCGAAGCGGGGCGGAAGGGGACCACGGGGGTGCTCATCGTGCGCGGTCACACCGTCGCCAGCTGGCGGACCGGGCGAGTGGTCTGGGCAGAACCGAGGATGACGGCGTGGCCGCACGAGACGCAGGCCCACTCCGGGCACTCGCCGGGCTCGTGCCCGTCGGCGCAGCCGGGCTGCTCGAACAGCCGCTCTCCGGCGCAGGACGCGCAGTGCCCGCTGCGGCACTCCGCGGAACTCCACAACGCTGTCATCGCACCAGTCATCGAACCGGGGCCTTTCTTCGGGTCGTGGCTCCGACGTTGGCACGAGCGACTGACATTTCCGCGCAACGCGCTCGGCGTGTCCCGAAAGTGGATGCCGAATCGATGCCGCGCGGTGCCTTTGCCGACAATTGGCCCCCTTGGGACCGGCAACCAGCCGTCCCTTGGGATGGCCTCGACTCCGAGGGCCGGCGATGAAACGTCCACCCCCACATCTGATCATGGATCGGGGGGTGGCCGACGGGATTTTCCCGACAACGCGCCGATGGCAGGACCGCGAGCCCGCCATGGCACCCTTGAGGGGTGACTCTCGCCGACTCCGCCTTCCTGCGCGCCTGCCGCCGCCAGGAGGTTCCGCACACCCCTGTCTGGTACATGCGCCAGGCCGGGCGCTCGCTGCCCGAATACCTCAAGGTGCGCGAGGGCGTGCCCATGCTCACCGCGTGCGCCACGCCCGACCTGATCGTCGAGATCACCATGCAGCCGGTCCGCCGCTACGGCGTCGACGCGGCCATCTTCTTCAGCGACATCGTGGTGCCGCTCAAGGCCATCGGCGTCGACCTCGACATCAAGCCCGGCGTCGGCCCCGTCGTCGCCGACCCGATCCGCGACCGCGCCGGGCTCGACGCGCTGCGCCCGCTGGAGCCCGGCGACGTCCCGTACGTGACCGAGGCGATCGAGGCGCTGGTCGGCGAGCTGGGCGACACCCCGCTGATCGGCTTCGCCGGCGCCCCGTTCACGCTCGGCTCCTACCTGATCGAGGGCGGGCCGTCCAAGAACCACGACCGCACCAAGGCCATGATGTACGGCGAGCCCGAGCTGTGGCACGCCCTCATGGACCGGCTGGCCGGCATCGTCCTCGAACACCTGCGCCTCCAGATCGCGGCCGGCGCCTCCGCCGTCCAGCTGTTCGACTCGTGGGTGGGCGCGGTGGCGGCGGAGGACTACCGCGAGTTCGTCCTGCCGCACACCCGCCGCATCTTCGCGGGCCTGGAAGAGCTGGGCGTGCCGCGCATCCACTTCGGCGTCGGTACGGGCGAGTTGCTCGGCCTGCTCGGCGAGTCGGGGGCGGACGTCGTCGGCGTCGACTGGCGGGTGCCGCTCGACGAGGCCGCCCGCCGCGTCGGGCCCGGCAAGGCCCTGCAGGGCAACCTCGACCCGGCCATCCTGCTGGCCCCGTGGGAGGTCGTCGAGCGCAAGGCCCGCGAGGTGCTGCGCCGCGGCGCGGCGGCCGAGGGCCACGTCTTCAACCTCGGCCACGGCGTCCTCCCCTCCACCGACCCCGACCAACTCAAGCGCCTGACCGACCTGATCCACACCTCCTGACGCTGACTGCCCAGGCCGCGCCACCCGGGCGCCGGCGGCCGGGGTGTTGCATGCCGGGAGCGCTGCGCGCCAGGGTGTTGCCCGCCACGGTCCCTGACTGCCCAGGCTCCGGTCGTCCGGGCGCCGACCGTTCCAGCCCTACCGGGTCGGGCGCTGACCGCCCCACCCCCTTTGGCTACTTCGACAGGAGGGTGGGGGCTGGTGCCGGGGCGTAGGTGGGTGGCTCAGGCGGTGGAGGGGTCGGGGTCCGGGGTCGGGGGGCGGGGGGTTCTGCGGCGGCGGCGCCGGAGGGCCACGATGGCCAGGAGCACCAGCGGGGTGATCACCACGAGCCACGGCAGCAGGGCGCCGAGGACCGTCACCAGCACCAGCAGGAAGTCCACCAGCGACTCCCAGCCCGCCTGCAGGCCGCCGAGGAACCCGGGAGGCTCGTCCGACGGCGTCGTCACCGCCGCGGCCGGGCCCACCAGGCGCAGCGTGAGCGTGGCCATGGCGGTCTGCTCGGCGAGGGTCTTCCGCTGGGCCTGCAGCGACTCCAGGTCCGCCTCACGCGTGGCGATCTCGCGCTCCACGTCCAGCACCTGGCCGATCGTGTTCGCCTTGGTCAGCAGTGTGCGCAGCGACTCCAGTGACCGCTCGGCCGACTTCACCCGGCTTTCCACGTCGGCCACCTTGAGGGTGACGTCCTCCGTCTGCTGGTTCAGCGACAGCCGCTCGCCGAGGTCCCGGCCGAGCCGGGTGAGCACCTCGGGGTACTTCGCGGGCGGGATCTTGAACTCCATCTCGGCCGACGCGTTGGAGTGCTCGGACGAGCGGCTCTCCTCCTTGGCCAGATGGCCGCCGGCTTCGGTGACGACGTCCTTGGCCTGCTGGGCGGCCGCGGCGACGTCCTTCACCCGGACCGTCATCCGGCCGGTGTAGATGACCTGACGCTCCTGACGGGTGACCTCCACCCCGGAGGCGGGGTTACGCTCCGCCGCGTCCTTGGCCTCGCCGTCGTCGGCGTTCAGGGCCTGCGACTCCTGGACCGGGGCGGCGGCGGGTGCTTCCGCGGACCCGGCCGAATCGGCCGACCCGCCGCCGCCACCGCATCCGGCTATCAGCAGGGCCGCGCACCCGGCCACCAGCGCGGCGATCGTCTGCTTTGTCCTCATGACCGGTAGACGGCTCCGGCCGGGGCCGGGGTTTGATCGGGACCATCACGGTACGATCACGTCTCGGTGTCGCGACCGCAGGCCTCCGGCGGCGACGACGGCCACGGCGACCGCGGCGGTGATCGTCGAGACGAGCCGCACGTCGAAGTGGGACCCGTTCACGGGGAACAGCTGCCAGCCGAGATTGACCGTCATGTGGAAGAGCGCCATGGCGAAGACGCTGTCCCCTGTCCGGCCGTACAACCACACCATGATCACCCGGATGGCGACGGTGCCGAGCGACCACCAGGCGATCCAGGACACCGGGCGCTGCACCAGCAGCAGCGCCGGCCAGTGCCACACCGCCCAGAACGCTCCCAGGACGAGCGCGGCCCCCAGCGGGCCCCACCGTTCCCGCAGGGGCGCGGTGGCGTACCCGGACCAGCCGAGTTCCTCGCACACGGCCCCGGCGAAGAACCCGAGCGCGAGCAGCACCGTCAGCGTCAGCGAGAAGTCGGGGTCGGGCACGCCTGCCCCCGTCAGCCGCAGCACCACGTACGACGCCGTCACGACGGCCGGATACAGCAGCAGGACGGGGACGTACCAGATCGTGGCCTTGACCCGCCGACCGTCGAACGCCCGGGCGAGCAGCGCCCGCGCGCCCGACGGCCCGGACCGCCGGTACTCCAGCCAGAGCGCGGCGACCGCCGGGCAGACGAACGCCAGCGCGGCCAGGGGGAGCCCGGGCAGGATCCGCGCTCCGCTCACCGCGTCCACGGCGAGGAAGGGCACGGTGAGCACCAGCATTAAGACGAAGAAACTTGGGATACCATGTCTCATCGAAGCAACGTACCAAGCCGCCCAGGGAGCGTCCATGCCGGAGCCCGCCCCCCGCCGCAGGCCGCGCCTGAGCGACCAGGAGACGCGGCGGCGGATGCTCGACGCCGCGCTCGCCCTGGTCGAGCAGGACGGGCTGACCGTCGGTCTCGACCACATCAGCGTCGAGGACGTCATCCAACGGGCCGGGGTGTCACGCACCGCGGTCTACCGGCGCTGGCCGTACAAGGACCTCTTCCACGCCGACCTGCTGCGCGAGCTGGCGCGCGGCGCCGCGCCCGCCGCCGCGGTCGACGAGGAGGCCACCCGGCGGCTGCTCGGCTCGGTGCTCGACGGGCGCGCCGCCGAGCTGGCCACCCCGCGGGGCAGGCACGACCTGATCACCGAGTTGCTGCGGGTGAGCGCCGCGGGCGACTTCGAGGCCATCCACCGCTCCGCCGGGTGGCGCACCTACCTGGCACTTCAGGCCACGTTCCTCAGCCTGCCCGACGGCGAGCTGCGCGCCGACGTGGGGGAGGCGCTGCGGCGGTCCGAGTCGCGGTTCGTCGACCGGGTCGCGCGCGGCTGGGAGCTCGTCGCGACCGCCCTGGGCTACCGGCCGCGCCCGGAGGCCGGCGGCGGCTTCCCGCTCATCGCGACCCTGGCCTGCGCGAGCATGCGCGGGCTGGTCCTGATGGCCCTGCCGGACCCGGAGCTGCTCACCCGCCGGGTGCCCGCCAACCCGGCCGGCGCCTCCGCGCCCGCCGACTGGTCGCTCATCGGCCTGGCGGCGGCCGGCATCGGCGTCACCTTCCTCGAACCCGACCCCGGCGTCACGTGGGACGACGAGCGCACGGCCGCCGTGCGGGCCTTGTTCGCCGGGCCCTGATCCGCGTGTCCCCCGATCTCCTGACCGGGACCGGGAGGCGGTAGCGTCAGGAAGCGTGGAAGGGAATCGCGCACACGTCGCCGTCATCGGCGGTGGCATCTCCGGCCTGGCCGCCGCGTGGCACCTCAAGCAGGGCGCGGGCGAGCAGATCAAGGTGACGGTGCTCGACGGCGCCTCTCGCGTCGGCGGCAAGCTGTACGCGACGGAGGTGGCCGGGGTCAGCCTCGACGTCGGCGCGGAGGCCATGCTGGCCAGACGGCCCGAGGGCAAGGAGCTGGCCAGGGCGGTGGGCATGGGCGACGACCTGGTGCACCCGGGCACCGCCTCGTCGGCCATCTACAGCAGAGGCGTGCTGAGGTCGCTGCCCAAGGGCCAGATCATGGGCGTGCCGTCCGACCTGGCCGAGCTGGCCAAGTCGGGCATCCTGTCGCCGGGCGGCCTGCTGCGGGTGCCGCTCGACCAGATCTTCCCTGCCACCCTGGTCCGCACCGACGTGTCCGTCGCCGCCTACATCCGCGCCAGGGTGGGCGGCGAGGTGCTCGACCGGCTGGTCGAGCCGCTCCTCGGCGGCGTGTACGCGGGACGCTCCGAAATGCTGTCGCTGGAGGCGACGATGCCGCGGGTCGCCGCCGCGGCCCGCTCCGAGCGCTCCCTGCTCGCCGCCGCCCGGCACATCGCGCAGGAGGCGCCCAAGGACGCCGGCCCCGTCTTCACCACGCTCCGCGCCGGCATGGGCAGCCTCCCGGAGGCCGTCGCCAAGGCGTCCGGGGCCGACGTCAGGACCGGCGTCACCGTACGCGAGCTGCACCGCACCGAGCACGGCTGGCGGCTCGTCACCGGGCCGGTGCCCAGGCCGGAGACCGTCGAGGCCGACGCGGTGATCATCGCGGTGCCCGCGCCCGCCGCCGCCCGCCTGCTGAAGGACGAGGTGCCGGGCGCCGCGACCGAGCTGGCGCGCATCCAGTACGCCAGCATGGCCGTCGTCACCCTCGCCTACCCCGCCGCGGCCTTCCCCGAGCGGCCCGCGCGCAGCGGCTACCTGGTGCCCCCGGTCGAAGGCCGGGTCGTCAAGGCGGTCACGTTCAGCTCGGTCAAGTGGCCTCACCTGTCACGCGACCTGGTGCTGCTGCGCTGTTCCATCGGCCGGATCGGCGAGGAGCACCTGTTGCAGCGCGACGACGCGGAGCTGGTCTCGCTGGCCATGGCCGAGATGAGCGAGGTCATGGGAGCGCGCGGGCTCCCGCTCGACACCCGCGTCACCCGGTGGGGCGGAGCCCTGCCGCAGTACAACGTGGGCCACATCGACCGGGTGGCGCGCGTGCACGCCGCCGTCTCCGGGCAGCCGGCGCTGGCGGTCTGCGGGGCGGCCTACGACGGGCTGGGCATCCCCGCCTGCATCGCGACCGCTCGCACGGCCGCCTCCCGGATCCTGGACCACCTGTCCCAGCGAGGAGAATCAGAGTCATGACGCAGGACGCAGCGCGGCCCAAGGCCCGCGATCTCAACCAGGTGATCCGCTACACCATGTGGTCGGTGTTCCAGGCGAGCGAGCCGCTCACCGGCGCCCGCGACGAGGTCGGCGCCGAGGTCGAGGAGCTCCTGGAGCAGGCCGCGGGCAAGGACGTGGTCACCCGCGGCCTCTACGACGTGGCCGGCCTGCGCGCCGACGCCGACTACATGTTCTGGTGGCACGCGCCGACGCCCGAGGCCCTGCAGGACGTCTACTCCCGCTTCCGCCGCACCGCCCTCGGCCGGCACAGCCGCCCGGTCTGGTCGGCGATGGCGCTGCACCGGCCCGCCGAGTTCAACAAGTCACACATCCCGGCCTTCCTGGCCGAGGAGGAGCCGCGCGCGTACGTGTGCGTCTACCCGTTCGTCCGCTCCCTGGAGTGGTACCTCCTGGAGGACTCCGAGCGGCGGGCGATGCTCGCCGAGCACGGCCGGATGGCGCGCGACTACCCCGACGTGCGGGCCAACACCGTCTCGTCCTTCGCGCTCAACGACTACGAGTGGATGCTGGCCTTCGAGGCCGACGAACTGCACCGCATCGTCGACCTGATGCGCACCCTGCGCGGCGCCCAGGCCCGCCGGCACACCCGGCTGGAGATCCCCTTCTACACCGGCGTCCGCAAGCCGGCCCGCGAGCTGGTGGCGGACCTGCCCTGAGCCGGACGCCTCAGCGGGTGGGGGCGTCCTGCCCGGCGGTCGATCCGGCGGTCGATCCGGTGGCCGGTTCGGCGGTCGGTTCGGCGTTCGATACGGCGGTCGGCTCGGCGTCCTGCTCGGGGCCGGGCTCGGCGTCGGGTGATTCCGCGGGCGGTGGCTCGTCCGGGCGGCCGGTGCCGAGGACGACCGCCGCCAGCAGCACCACCGCGCAGACGACGCCCAGCATCACCCGATAGTCGAGGGCCGCGATCAAGCTGGCGCCCACGGCGATGGAGGCGACCTGCGGCACCGTCACACCGAACTCGAACGCGGCGAAGACGCGTCCGCGCAGGTCCTCCGGGGTGCGCCGCTGGAGCGAGGTGGTGGCGCCGATGACGATCCACGGCGCCGCCACGCCCAGCACCAGCATGCCCGCGATGACGACCGGGACGATCGGCACGGTCAGCAGCAGGCTGCTCGCCCCGACCATGACGAGCGCGATGACCACCAGCCCGCGCTCGCCGGCGCGGCGGATCACCCCGCCCGCGACCGCGCCGCCGGCGATGGTGCCGACCGCCTGCGCCCCGGCGAGCACCGCGAGGAACGTGGCCTGCAGCGCCAGGCCGTCGGTGACCACGGCGATGGCGATGGACTCGAAGAAGCCGATGACGAGCATCGTGAGCGCGCAGGCGATGACGAGCCTGCGCAGGACGGCGGCGTCGCGCAAGAAGCGCAGGCCGCCCGTGGTCTCGGCGATCAGCGGCTGACCGGTCCTGGTGGGGCGCGGCTCCGAGACCCGGATGAGGAGCACGGCCCCGGCCGCGACGACGAAGACCACCGCGTCGATCACCACGACCACCTGGGCGCCCTGCCAGGCGAACACCCCCGCGCCGATGATCGGGGCGAACACCCTGAGGAGACCGCGCATCGACTGCACCGCGCCGTTGGCGTCGCCGAGCTGGTCCTCCGGGACGACGGTGGGCAGGAAGGCATTCTGCGCCGGTCCGGTGACGCTGCCCAGCGCGCCGTACAGGAACATGATCACGTAGACGAGCCAGACGTCGTCCCGGTCCTCGACCAGCAGGAGCAACAGCACGACGGCCGCCGACGACAGGTACGAGGCGGCCAGCAGCGGGCGGCGGCGGAAGCGGTCCACCAGGAGACCTGACAGGGGCAGCACCAGGCTGCCGCCGGCGAACGCGAACATCACCAGCCCGGCGGCCGGCGTGCTTCCCGTGAGTGTTTTCACCCAGATGGCCATGGCCAGGAAAAGCGCATAGTCGCCGAGGTTGGAAAGCACGTCACCGAGAATGTAGTAGCGCATCTGCGGACGCTTGAGTAGTTGCGCCATTTCCGGCTCTCTTCCCATCGCGGCTGCTTATCGGGCGTCACTGTAACACCGGCCGAGGGCCGCCTGGCCGAACCTGGCGCGAACTTGCCACCTTGCTGCCTGCCTGCTCGTGGCCGGGCTCGCCGGCCTATAGCTTTCTGCTCGGCACGCGGAGTTTCGTGGAATTCCCTCTCTCTGAATTGGCGTAGTCCACATGGAAAATCAGATATTCGAGGCCGCGGAACGGCTTGCGGATAAACTCGACGTCCCTTCCGGTGCGGTTATCGCGGCGGCCGGGCTGGTGGTTCTCGCCCGCCAGGACGGCGCGGATGAGCTGAGCGGCGAGATCTGCGGGCGGGAAGTCCGGCTGCCGTGGCGGGCGCCGCTGAGCGCGATCGCCGGGCAGGTCGCGACCGTGCCCGGGGCGGCCGGCCCGGTGGTGGCGGTGACGGCGGGCGGGCGGACGCTCGTGGCCGATCTCGGCGCGGGCTCCGTCGAGGCGGAGCCCCTGCTGCGCGGGCACCTGGCCGCGGCGCTCGCCGCGGACCCGGAGCAACCGGCGGGGCGGGCGTGGTTGTGGAGCGACGAGGACGAGCGCGTCGTCGCGGGCGCCCACGCCGGACGGTCCTGGGACACCGACCGCACGGTGGCCTCGATGATCCGGGAGCACATGGTCTCCCGGCCCGACGCGGTGGCGATCGAGCACGAGGACAGGACCGTCACGTACCGGCAGCTCGGCGAGCTCACCTCGGCCATCGCCGCGGGCTTCGCGCGGGCCGGGGTGGGGCGGGGCGACCTGGTCGGCATCGGCCTGCCGCGCCGGATCGAGACCATCGCGGCGCTGCTGGCCACGTGGTCGCTGGGGGCCGGATTCCTGCCGCTCGACCCGACGCACCCGCCGCTGCGGCTGAGCCGCCAGCTGGAGACGGCGGGCGCGGCCCACGCGGTGCTGCCCCCCGGCGCCGACGTGCCCGGATGCGCCATGCTCACCCTGGACACCGTCCCGGCGACCCCGGGCACACCGCCCGGCACCGACGCGTCCGGCGCGGGCGGGCCTCTCGGCGCCGACGTGCCCGCCTCCGGCGCCGCGGGTGCTCCGCCCGGCTTCCCGGTGGAGCTCGGCGGGGTCGCGTACGCGCTGTCCACGTCGGGCTCGACCGGCACGCCGAAGGCGGTCGCCATCCCGCACGCAGCGCTGCGGCACTGCGTGGGCGCCATCGCCCACCTGATCGGCGCGGACCGCCCGCACGTCACCTGCATGGCCACGCTGACCTTCGACATGTCCACCATGGAGATCTTCCTGCCGCTGGCGACCGGCGGCCGCCTCCTGCTGGTCGACGAGGACCTGCAGCGGGACCCGGAACGGCTGGCGGCCCGGCTGTCCGGCAGACGCCTGGACCTGGTCCAGGCCACGCCCACGACCTGGCGGATGACCGTGCCGTACCTGGAGCCGGGCAGCCTGGCCGGCGCGGACGTCATCGCGGGCGGCGAGGCGCTCGGCGCCACCCTGGTCGCCGCGCTCCAGCGCACCGGGGCCCGGGTGTGGAACGGCTACGGGCCGACCGAGACCACCATCTACACGGTCCTCCACCGGGTGCCCGACCCGCCGGCGGACCCGGTGCCGATCGGCAGGCCGCTGCCCGGCATCCGCGCGGCCGTACTCGACCGGTGGGACCGCGCGGCCCCCGTCGGGCAGATCGGCGAGCTGGTGCTGAGCGGCCCGCAGCTCGCGCTCGGCTACATCGGCGACGCCGCGCGGACGGCGGCCGTCTTCCAGGAGCATCCCGAGCTGGGCCGGGTGTACCGGACCGGCGACCTGTGCGCGTGGCGCCCGGACGGCACGCTCGCCTACCACGGCCGCGTCGACCACCAGGTGAAGCTGCGCGGCCAGCGCATCGAGCTGGAGGAGATCGAGGCCGTCGCCGAACGGCACCCCCAGGTCGTCAGGGCGGCGGCCGTGGTGGTGGAGCACGGCGCCAACGACAAGCGGCTCGTCCTGTACGCGCAGGCGGACAGCACCCGCGGGGCCGAGCTGCGCGAGCACCTGGAGCAGTGGCTCCCGCGCGCGCTGATGCCCCAGCACGTCGTCATCCTGCCCGCCCTCCCCCTGACCGGCAGCCAGAAGATCGACCGGACCGCGCTCCAGGTGCACGCGGGAACCCTCATGGAGGCGCGATGAGAATCCTCGGTATCAGCGGCCTGCACGGCTCCGAGGAGTTCAAGCGCCGGGAACTGCCCGGCCTCTCCGAGCGGGAGTACCGCATCAGCCAGGGCCGCGACTCGGCGGCGGCCCTGGTCGTGGACGGCGAGATCGTGGCCGCCGCGGCCGAGGAGCGGTTCACCGGCGACAAGACCACCGGCAGCTTCCCGGTCAACGCCATCAGGTTCTGCCTGGAGCGGGGCGGGCTCGGCCTGGACGACCTGGACCTGATCGGCCACGGCTTCGCCCACGAGCGTTCCGAGCTGGAAACCGGCGACGGCTATCTGGCCAGGCGGTACGCGGAGGTGTACGACCCGGAACGCCAGGTGGACTGGTTCGCCGAGCACTTCCCGGACGCGGCGGTGCGCCCCCGTTTCGCGCCCGTACCGCATCATCTCGCCCACGCGGCCAGCGCGTACTACGCCAGCGGGTTCGACGACTGCCTGGTGCTCGTGGCCGACGGCCGAGGCGAGACCGAGAGCCTGACCGTGCTCTCCGGGACCGGCGGCAAGCTGGAGACGCTGCACACGGTCCCGGCCATGCACTCGCTCGGCACCCTCTACGGCGTGTTCACCCTGTATCTCGGCTTCGAGATGGCCCTCGACGAGTACAAGATGATGGGCCTGGCCTCGTACGGCGACCGCACCCGTTACGAGCGCGACCTGCGGCGGATGGTCCACCTGCGGCTGGGCCCCGAGTTCGCGCTCCCGGTGCTGGCCCGCGACGGCGACCTGCTGCAGCGTGAGACCCACCGCGGCGTGCTGGCCGTGCTGGAGGAGACGTTCGGCCCGGCCAGGGAGCCGGGCGGGCCGATCGAGCAGCGGCACATGGACCTCGCGGCGGCGGCGCAGGCGGCGCTGGAGCGCTGCCTGCTGCACGTGCTGCGGCACTTCCGCCGCCAGACCGGGCTGCGGGACCTCTGCTACGCGGGCGGCGTCGCGCTCAACTGCACGGCCAACGGGCTCATCCTGCGCAGCCGCCTGTTCGACCGGGTCTTCGTGCCGCCGGGCGCGGGCGACGACGGCACGGCGGTGGGGTCGGCGCTGTACCTGCACGCGACGCGCAAGCCGGAGACGCCTATCCGCCCGATGCGGATGCCGTACTGGGGCAGCGCGTACGAGCCCGACGAGATCGCCGGGCACCTGGCGACCAGGCGGGACGTCCGCGCCCGGCGGGTGACGGACGAGGCGGAGCTGCTCGCGGAGACCGCCGAGGCGCTGGAGCGGGGCGAGGTCGTGGCCTGGTTCCAGGGCGGCATGGAGTTCGGGCCGCGCGCGCTGGGCTGCCGCAGCATCCTGGCGGACCCGCGCGAGGCGCGGATGCGCGACCACATCAACAACCTGATCAAGAAACGGGAGGACTTCCGGCCCTTCGCCCCGGTGGTGACGGAGGCGGCGGCGTCGGAGTTCTTCGAGATCAGGCGCGGGCGCGAACGGCAGTACGCGCACATGCTGTTCACCACCCGCACCCGTGCCGAGCACCGCGACCGGCTGGCCGCCGTCACCCACGTCGACGGCACCGCCCGGGTCCAGGCGCTCGGGGCCGACGCCAACCCCCTCCTGCACGGGCTCCTGGAGGCCTTCGGCGCCCGTACCGGGATGCCCATGCTGCTGAACACCTCGTTCAACATGCGCGGCCAGCCGATCGTGCGCACGCCGCGCGAGGCGGTCGACACCTTCCTGCGCGCGGGCCTGGACCGGCTGATCATCGGCGATCACGTGGTGCTGCCGGGGAGCGCGTCGTGAACCGCGCGACCACGCTCCCGCCCGACGTCGCGCCCACCGCACGGCCCGGCTACGTCCGCGGTCACCTGTCGGCCGGGTTCACCGCCCCGGCCCCGCCGGGGACGCCACTGGCCTGGCTGGCGGCGGCGGCCCTGGCGCTGATCGCCACACCGGACTCGGACGAGGTCACGGTGGGCGCATCGGGCGCCGGACTGGAGGTCCTCCGCGCCGCCGTGCACGACGGCACCCGCCTGGGCGACCTGTTCCCGGCCGGCGGCGCCCGGCTGGGCGACCTGCCGGACCGGGACGGCGAGCCCCGGATCCTGGTGGCGGCCGGGATCGAGCGGGCCGAGGCCGCGCGGGCGTCGCTGGAGCTCCGCGACTGCGACTGCGTGTTCCTGCTGCGCGCCGCCGCCGACGGCTGGCTGCTGGAGTGCGACTACGACACCGACCGCTACACCGAGCCGGCGATGCGCTGGCACCTGGACCGCCTGGAGACGCTCCTGCGGCTGCTGGCCGAGGAGCCGGACACGCCGCTGGCGGACGTGGTGCTCGCCGCCGAGCCGGTGACGGCCCTCCAGGACTGGGACGAGATCGCCTACGTCGCCCCGCGCACGCCCACCGAGCGGAGGCTCGCGGACATCTGGGCCGAGGTGCTGGAAGTGCCCAGGGTCGGCGTGGACGACGACTTCTTCGCCATCGGCGGCCACTCCATCCTGGCCGCGATGGCCCTGAGCAGGATCCGGGCCGCCTTCGGCGTCGAGGTGCACTTCGACGAGCTGTTCAGCGCCCCGACGCTGGCCAGGTGCGCCAAGGTCGTCGAACGCGCGGCGGCCGGCCCGGACCGCCCGCTGACCGGCGCCGCCGGGCCCGCGGTGGTGTCGCCGGAGCAGGAGCGCCTGTGGTTCCTGGAGCAGTGGCGCCCCGGCACCGCGCTCCACAACGTGCCGCTGGTGCTGGAGCTGACCGGCCCGGCCGACCCCGACCGGCTGGGCGAGGCGCTGCAACGGGTGGCCGACCGCCATCCGGCGTTGCGTACCGCGTTCGAGAGCGTGGACGGGCAGCCGAGGCCGCTGACCCGCGACGCCCGGGTGCCGTGGCGGCGGGAGGAGGCCGGCGACTGGGCGCACGCCTGGCGGCTGGTGCGCGAGCACGTCGCCGAGCCGTTCGACCTCGCCGTGCCGCCGCTGATCAGGGGCGGACTGGTCAGCGTCGCGGCGGACCGGCACCTGCTGCACATGTGCATCCACCATCTGGCCGTCGACGGCTGGTCGCTGGGCCGCCTGCTCGACGACCTGGGCGCGGCCTACCGCGGGCTGCCGCTGCCGCCGCTCGACGGGTACGGCTACGCCGACTACGCGGCCTGGCAGCGCGGCCGTCCCGTCGCCGACCACCTGCGGTGGTGGCGCTCCTACCTGGCGGGGCTGCCGCCGGTGCTGGAACTCCCGGGCGACCGGCCGCGCCCGGCGGTGCAGAGCTTCCGGGGCGGCACCCGGCGGCGGGTGCTGCCGCCGGACCTGGCCGAGGCTCTGGCGGACTTCGCGCGGTCGCGGTCGGCGACCGTGTTCGACGTGGCGCTGTCGGCGTTCGCGCTGCTGCTGCGCCGCTGGACGGGCCGGACCGACCTGCCCGTCGCCACGCCGGTGGCGGCCAGGCCGCTGCCCGAGCTGGAGCCGCTCGTCGGCTTCTTCGTCAACACCCTGGTGGTCCGCGCGGACGTGGCCGGCGATCCGAGCTTCGCGCAGCTCGTCGAGCGGGTACGGCACAGCGCGACGGCCGCGCTCGGCCACCAGGACCTGCCGTTCGCCCTGCTGGTGGACGCGCTGCAGCCGGAACGGGCGCTGAGCCACGCGCCGGTGGTGCAGGTGGCCTTCGCGCACTACCGGCCCTCGCACCACCAGTGGGAGCTGGCCGACGGGCTGGCGGCCCGGCTGCGGCACACCGATACCGGCACCGCCAAGTTCGACCTCACGTTCACCCTGCACGAGGCGCCGGGGGAGATGCTGCTGGAGGTGGAGTACGCCGCCGACCTGTGGGACGCGGCGACGGCCGACCGCCTGGTGACGCAGTGGCTGGAGCTGGTACGCGGGCTGCTGGCGGCCCCCGGTGAGCCGGTGTCGCGAGTCCGGTCGCTGCCCGCCGACCAGCGACGCCGGCTGACCGGCTGGTCACGCGCCGAGGAGACAGCGGACACGGACGCCGGTCGTACGGTCCCCGAGCTGGTCGCGCGGCAGGTGGCCGACCGGGGCGACGCGGTGGCCGTCTCGGCGGGCGGCGTCAAGCTCACCTACGCCGAGCTCTGGTCGAGGTCCGGCGCGCTGGCCGCGCGGCTCGGCCCCGGCCGCGGCCGGCTGATCGGTCTGGCCTGCCACCGCGGCGCCGACCTGATCGTCGCCATGCTCGCGATCCTGCGGACCGGCGCGGCCTACGTGCCGCTCGACCCCTCCTACCCGGCCGCCCGGCTGGCCTTCATGGTGGAGGACACCGGCGTCGGCACCGTCGTCGGCCACCGCGACCTGCTGGACGCGCTCCCTCGTACCGGGATCGAGACCATCCCCGTCGACGACCTGAGCCCGGCGGCCGGACCCGAGGTGCCGATCCGGCCCGAGGACGCCGCCTACGTCATCTACACCTCCGGTTCCACCGGCCGCCCCAAGGGCGTCGTGGTCCCGCACCGCGGCATCGTCCGGCTGGTGCGCGGCGCCGACTACGTCCCGCTCGACACCACGACCGTGCTCGCCCAGTTGTCCAACGCCTCCTTCGACGCCATCACCTTCGAGGTCTGGGGAGCGCTGGCCAACGGCGGCAGGGTGGTCGTCGTGCCGCCCGCGACGGCCTTGTCGCCGCCGGCGCTGGCCGAGCTGATCAGGGCCGAGCGCGTCACCACGCTCTTCCTCACCACCGCCCTGTTCAACGCCGTCACCGGCGAGGAGCCGGACGCCTTCGCCACCGTCGACCACCTCTGCTTCGGCGGCGAGGCGCTCGACGTGGCCCGGGTGGGTGAGGTGCTGCGCGGCGGGCGCGGCCCGCGCGCCCTGCACAACGTCTACGGCCCGACCGAGGTCACCACCTTCTCCACCTGCCAGCCGCTCACCGAGCCGCCCACCACCCGGGGGCCCATCGGCCGGCCGATCTCCGGCACCACCGCCCGGGTGGTCGACCTGGAAACCGGCGACCTCGCCCCGGTGGGCGTGCCGGGCGAGCTGTGGCTCGGCGGTCCCGGCGTGGCCTGGGGCTACTGGCGGCGGCCGGGCGCGACCGCCCGCGCCTTCGTCCCCGATCCCTTCTCCGGCGGGCCGGGACGGCTCTACCGCACCGGCGACCTGGTGCGCTGGACGCCCGCCGGGACCCTGGAGTTCCTCGGCCGCATCGACCGGCAGCTGAAGATCCGCGGCTTCCGCGTCGAGCCCGGCGAGGTCGAGCTGGCCCTGTCGGCGCTGCCCGGGGTGCGGGCCTGCGTCGTCGTCGCGCGCGGCCCGCAGGACGGCCCGGTGGAGCTGATCGCCTACGTCCAGCCCGGCGGCGACGTCGGGCTGACGGCCGGGGCGGTGCGCGAGGACCTGGCCCGCGAGCTGCCCGGCCATCTGGTGCCCGCGCACGTGGTCCTGGTGGACCGGATGCCGCTCGACCCCAACGGCAAGGTCGAGACGTCCGCGCTGCCCGCGCCGGAGGAGCGGCGTTCGGCGGCGGCGACGGTCGCGCCCGCGGGTCCGGTGGAGGAGCTGCTCGCCGAGATCTGGGCCGAGGTGCTCGGCCTGGACCGGCTGGGCGTCACCGACGACTTCTTCGAGCTCGGGGGTCACTCGCTGCACGCCGTCAAGGTCACCACCCGGGCCGAGCGCGCGCTGCGCACCTCGATGTCGGTCCGCGACCTGTTCCGGCACAAGACGGTCCGGGGGCTGGCCGCCGCGTTGCGCGAGCCGGACCCCGACCGGCTGGACCGGATAGCCGCCATCGTCCTGCAGGTACGGCACGCCCGTGTGGGCGCGGAGGAAGAGATCGCAGATGCACACTGACCGCGCACGAGAACTGCTGATCGACAAGCTGCTCGCCGAGGCCGGCCTCGCCGGTCCGGCCGCCGCCGCGCCCACAGTGCCGCCCAGGCGGCCGGGCGACGATCCGCTGTCATCGGGCCAGGAGCGGCTGTGGTTCCTCGACCAGTGGCGGCCCGGCACCCCCCTCTACAACGTGCCCGTGCTGCTGGAGCTGCGCGGTCCCGCCGACGCGGAAGAACTGCGCCAGGCCGTGCAGGGGCTGGCCGACCGGCACGCCGTGCTGCGCACCGCCTTCGTCGCCGACGCCGGCGGCCGGCCGCGCACGCGGGTGCACGAGCGGGCCGACGTGCCGTGGAGCCACGAACGCGCCCCCGACTGGCAGACCGCCACGAGCCTCGCCGGGGAGCGGGTCAGGAAGCCCTTCGACCTGGCGGCGGCGCCGCTGCTGCGGGCCGGACTGATCAGCCGCACCGCGGAGCACCACCTGCTCTGGCTCTCCTTCCACCACATCGCCGTCGACGGCTGGTCGCTCGACCTGCTGCTCAAGGAGCTGGCGGGCGGCGAGCCCGCCCCGTCGCCCGTCGGGTACGCCGACTACGCGGCGTGGGAGCGCGCCAGGCCGCTGGAGGAGGGCCTGGCCTGGTGGCGCGAGCACCTGGAGGGCCTCCCGCCGCTGCTCGAACTGCCCACCGACCGCCGCCGCCCGCCGCTCCAGGAGTACGACGGCGCCACCGAGCACTTCCGGCTGCCCGCACCCGAGCGGGTCCGCGAGCTGGCCAGGGCCACCGGCGCGACCGTGTTCGAGGTGCTCTTCTCGGCCTTCGCGCTGGTGCTCGGCCGCTGGAGCGGCCGCACCGACCTGGTGATCGGCACGCCGGTGGCCGGGAGGCCGGCCCCCGAGCTGGAGGACCTCGTCGGCTTCTTCGTCAACACCCTCGTCATCCGGGCCGACCTGAGCGGCGACCCCACCTTCGCCGAACTGCTGGAGCGGGTGCGCGAGTCGTCGGCGCAGTCGCAGGCGCACCAGCAGGTGCCGTTCGCGGCGCTGGTCGACGTGCTGCAGCCGGAGCGCGAGCTGTCATACCCGCCGCTGGTCCAGGTGCAGTTCGGCCTGCACCGGCAGGAGCGCGCCCGCTGGCGGCTGGGCGCGGCCGAGGCGACGCAGCTGCCCGCCGACACCGGCACCGCCAAGTTCGACCTCACCGTCACCGTGATCGACTGCGACGGCGAGCTGCGCGTCGAGCTGGAGTACGCGACCGCGCTGTTCGACGCCGGGACCGCGCGGCGGCTGGCCGAGCAGTGGCAGACCGCGCTCGCCGGGCTGCTGGCCGCGCCGCACCTGCCCGTCTCGCGGATCAGCGCGCTGCCGGATGCCGAGCGGCGGCTCATCGGGCGCTGGTCCGGCCCGGCCCGCCGGATCGAACCCGGCGCCACCCTGCCCGGCCTGGTCGCCGAGCAGGTCAAGGCGCGGCCGGACGCCGTCGCCGTCACCGACGGGCCGCTCTGGCTCACCTACGCCGAGCTGTGGGAGCGGTCGGGCGCCCTGGCCGCGCGGCTGGGCTCCGGGCCGGGCGACCTGGTCGGCCTGGCCTGCCGGCGCAGCGCGGAGCTCGTCGTCGGGATGCTCGCCATCCTGCGCACCGGCGCGGCCTACGTGCCGCTCGACCCCGCCTACCCGGCGGCGCGGCTGGCGTTCATGCTGGCCGACGCAGAGCTGGGGATCGTGGTCACGCAGCGCGGCGTCGACCTGCCGGACGGGGACTACCGCACGGTCCTGGCCGACGCGACGGCCGCCGAGACCCCGGCCGCCGAGGCGCGCCACCCCGTCGCCGGACCCGGCCCGGACGATCTCGCGTACCTGATCTACACCTCCGGCTCCACCGGCGCGCCCAAGGCCGTCATGGTCACCCACCACAACGTGGTCCGGCTGCTGGCGGGCACCCAGTCCGACTACGGCTTCGGCCCCGCGGACGTCTGGACCCTCCTGCACTCCAGCTCCTTCGACGTCTCCGTCTGGGAGGTGTGGAACTGCCTGGGCACCGGCGGCCGGCTGGTCGTGGTCAGCCACTGGGAGAGCCGCGAGCCCGAGGCCTACTACGACCTCGTGGCCCGCGAGCGGGTGACCGTGCTGAACGCCACCCCGGCCGTCTTCCGCCAGTTCGTCGGCGTGGACGAGCGCCGGGCCGCCGAGCTGGCGCTGCGGCTGGTCGTCTTCGCGGGTGACGCGCTCGACCGGGACTCGGTGCGCCGCTGGTGGCAGCGGCATCCCGAGGACGCGCCGCGGCTGGTCAACATGTACGGCATCACCGAGACCACCGTGCACAGCACCTACGCCCCGCTCACCGGGAACCTGTTGGCGTCGCGGACCAGCCCGATCGGCGTGCCCCTGGCCGACCTGGGCATCCACGTCCTGGACCGCGACGGGCAGCCGGTCGCGGCCGGGGTGATCGGGGAGATCCACGTCAGCGGCGACGGCGTGGCCCGGGGTTACTGGAAGCGGCCCGGCCTGACCGCCGAACGCTTCCTGCCCGACCCGTTCTCGGGCCGGCCGGGGGCGCGCATGTACCGCAGCGGCGACCTGGCGAGCTGGCGGCCCGACGGCACCCTGGAGTTCCACGGCCGCGCCGACCACCAGCTCAAGATCCGCGGCTTCCGCATCGAGCCGGGCGAGGTCGAGGCCGCCGTCTGCGAGCACCCCCGGGTGAGCCGGTGCGTCGTGGTCGCGTACGGCTCGCCGGAGCGGCGCCTGGTCGCCTACGTCGAGTCGCGCGGCGAGCTGAGCGTCGAGGACGTGCACGAGTTCCTGGAGCCCCGGCTGCCCGCGCATCTCATCCCCTCGGTCGTGGTCATCCTCGACGAGCTGCCGCAGAGCCGCAACGGCAAGATCGACCGGGCCGCGCTGCCCGACCCCGCCGAGGAGCGGCCCGCGCTGGGCAGGGCCTACGTCGCGCCGCGCACCGAGACCGAGCGGGTGCTGGCCGGCGTCTGGGCGGAGGTGCTCGAACTGGACCGGGTGGGCGTCACGGACAACTTCTTCCACCTGGGCGGCGACTCCATCCGCAGCGTCCAGGTGCTGGCGCTGGCCCGCGAGCGCGGCCTCGACTTCGAGCTGCAGCGGCTCTTCCAGCTGCCGACCGTGGCGCAACTGGCCACCGACATCACGCCCGCCGCGCCGGTGGAGCGGGCGCGGGAGCGGTACGCGCTGGTGTCGGAGGAGGACCGGGCCAGGCTGCCCGAGGACGTGGCCGACGCGTACCCGATGGCGGCGTTGCAGGTCGGGATGGTCTTCCACATGGAGTCCGACGACCGCATGCTCTACCAGAACGTCGACAGCTTCCACCTGCGGGCGCCGTGGGACGAGCGCGCGTTCCGCGAGGCGACCGCGCAGGTGGTGGCGCGCCACGACATCCTGCGCACCTCCTTCCACCTCAGCGGCTACAGCGACATGCTGCAGCTCGTCCACCGCGCCGCCGAGCTGCCGATCGAGGTGGCGGACCTGCGCGGGCTGAGCGCCGAGGAGCAGGGGCGGGTCATCGGCGAGCTGGTCGACCGGGAACGCGAGCGCCCCTTCGACCTGGCCAGGCCGCCGCTGTGGCGCTTCTTCGTGCACCGGCGCGGCGACGACACCTTCCAGTGGACGCTGGTCGAGCACCACGCCATCCTCGACGGCTGGAGCCTGCACTCCACCATCGCGGAGATCCTGGAGCGGTATCTCGCGCTGCTGAAGGACCCGGCCGCCGCGGCCGGGCCGCCTCCGGCCTCCACCTACCGTGACTTCGTCGAGGCCGAACGCCAGGCGGTGGAGTCGGGCGACGAGCGGGCCTGGTGGCGCGAGCGGCTGGCCGGCCTGGAGCGGCTTGAACTGCCCCGCTGGCCCGCCGACTGCCCCGCCGAGGAGACGGACCCGGCGTACGCGGTGGAGGACTGGACCCTTCCCGAGGGCAGCAGCGAGTTCTACGCCTGGCGCGAGACCAAGATCCCGGCCGGGCTGTGCCAGGGGCTGGAGCGGACCGCCGAGCAGCTCGGGGTGCCGCTGAAGAGCGTGCTGCTGGCCGTGCACCTGCGCGTGCTCGCCTACCTGGCCGGGACCGAGGACGTCGTCACCGGCATGGCGTTCAACGGGCGGCTGGAGGAGGCGGACGGCACCGAGTCGCGCGGCCTGTTCCTCAACTCGCTGCCGATCAGGGCGCGGGTCGGCGGCACCTGGGCCGACCTCATCAGGGCCGTCTTCGAGGAGGAGAACGCCCTGCTGCCGCACCGCCGCTTCCCCATGTCGCAGATCCAGCAGCTCGCGGGCGGCGGCCCGCTGTACGAGACGCACTTCGTCTACAACCACTTCCACGTGCTCAAGAACGTGCTCGACACCGGGGAGCTCTCCTTCGTCGACCCCAAGCTGGACGCCTTCACCACGGTGCGGGTCGAGCCGACCAACTACCCGTTCGTCTGCGGCTTCCTGCGCAACCCGCGCTCGGGCGCAGGGCTGCTGATGGGGCTCGACTTCCACTCCGGCGAGTTCGCGCCCGAGCAGATCCGCCGCGTCCGCGACTACTACCTGACCGCCCTGCACCAGGTCGTCGCCGACCCGCGGGCCCCGGTCGCCGCCGCGCCGCTGGCCGCCCCGGCCGAGCGGGCGCAGATCGAAGGCTGGAACGCCACGCTGCGCCCGGCGCCGCTGGAGCGGTCGCTGGACGAGCTGGTGGCGGAGCACGTGCGGGCGCGGCCGGACAGCGTGGCCGTGGTGGACGGCGGCACCCGGCTGAGCTACGCGGACCTGTGGGAGCGCGCGGGCGCGGTCGCCCACCGGCTGCGCGCGGCGGGGGTGCGGCCTGGCGACCTGGTCGGGCTCTGCGCCGAACGCTCCGCCGACCTGGTCGCGGCCATCGTCGGCATCCTGCGGGCCGGCGGGTCGTACGTCCCGCTCGACCCGTCGTACCCGGCGGAGCGGCTGTCGTTCATGCTGGCCGACACGGACGCGGGCGTGGTGCTCGGGCACCGCCACCTGCTGGCCGGACTGCCGCTCGCCGCAGGACAGGGCATGCCCCTGGAGGAGATCGCCGGACCGGCCGGCCCGGTGGACGCGGCGGGCCACGGCGGCGGCGACCGGGTGGCGACCGTCGTCTACACCTCCGGCTCCACCGGCCGGCCCAAGGGCGTCGCGGTGGCGCACCGCGGCATCGTGCGGCTGGTGTGCGGCACCGACTACGTGCGGCTCGGCCCCGACAGCGTGGTGGCCCAGCTGTCGAACGCCTCCTTCGACCCGCTGCTGTTCGAGCTGTGGGGAGCGCTGCTGAACGGCGGCCGCCTGGTGATCGTCCCCAACGAGACCGTGCTGTCGCCGTCCCGCCTGGCCGAGCTGGTCAGGGCCGAAGGCGTCACCACGCTCGCCCTGGTGACCGCGCTGTTCAACTCGGCGGTCGGCGCCGACCCCGGGGTGTTCTCCACCGTCGGCCAGGTCTACATCGGCGGCGAACGCGTCAACCTGGCCAGCGTGCGCCGGACCGGTCACCCCGGGCTGCACAACATCTACGGCCCGACCGAGGTGACCAGCATCTCCACCTGCCGGCCGCTGGCGGACATCCCGGCCACCAACGGTCAGATCGGCCCGCCGATCGCCAACACCCAGGCGTGGGTGGTGAGCTCTACCCTCTCCCCGGCCCCCGTCGGCGTGCCGGGCGAGCTGTGGCTGGGCGGCCCCGGCGTGGCCGTCGGCTACTGGCGGCGGCCCGGCCTGACCGCCGAGCGCTTCGTCGCCGACCCGTTCTCCGGCACGCCGGGCGCCCGGCTCTACCGCACCGGCGACCTGGCCTGCTGGCGGCCCGACGGCACGCTGGAGTTCCTCGGCCGCCGCGACCACCAGGTCAAGGTCAGAGGCTTCCGGGTGGAGCTGGGCGAGGTGGAGGCGGCCCTGGCCGCGCACCCGGCGGTGGCCACGTGCGTGGTGACCGCGCCCGAGGGCAAGCTCCTCGCCTACGTGCAGCCTGGGGCGGCCGTCAGCGCCGAGGAACTGCTCGGCCACCTCGCCGATCGGCTGCCGGAGCACATGGTCCCCGGCACCGTCATGATCATGGACCGGCTCCCGCTGAACCCCAACGGCAAGATCGACCGAGCCGCCCTCCCGGTGCCCGACGCCGGCCGGCCCGCCACCCGCGGCCGGTACGTGGCCCCGCGCGACCCCGTCGAGGAGGCGATCGCCGACATCTGGCGCGAGGTGCTGGAGGTCGAGCGGCCCGGCGTGGAGGACGACTTCTTCGAACTCGGCGGCAACTCGCTCGACGCCGTCCAGATCGCCTTCCGCATCCGCACCGCGTTCGGCGTGGACCTCGGCATCAAGCAGATCCTGGCCGAACCCCGCATCTCCGCGCTGGCCCGACGGCTCGCCGCGGAGCTCGACCGGCTCGTCCTCGCCCTGCCGGACGACGAGCTCGCGCGGCTCCTGCCGTCCGAGTCATGAGAGGACACGCACGCATGTCGGAGACCTTCGCCGCGCGGATCGCGCAACTGCCGCCGGAGCGGCGCAAGCTCCTGCTGGAGCGGCTGGCGGGCGAGCGGCGGCCGCGGACGCCGCGCACCGGCGAGCCGCAGCCCCTCTCCTTCGCGCAGGAACGGCTCTGGTTCCTGTGGTCGACGGCGCCGGACAGCTCCGCCTACAACGCCCCGGCCGCGGTCCGGCTGCGCGGCCCGCTCGACGCCGAGGCGCTGGGCCGGGCGCTCGACGGGGTGGTGGCCAGGCACGAGATCCTGCGCACCCGGTACGTCGCGGAGGGCGGCGTGCCCGCCCAGGTCGTCGACGCCGCCGCCCCGGCCGCGCTGCCGGTCGTCCCGGTGCCGGAGCACGAGCTGCGCGCCCTGGTCGACCAGGAGTGCGCGGCCCCGTTCGACCTGGAACGCGGCCCGGTGCTGCGCGCCACGCTGTTCAGGCTCGCGCCGGACGACCACGTGCTGCTCCTGGTGCTCCACCACATCGCCGCCGACGGCTGGTCGCTGCCCATCCTGTGGCGGGAGCTGGACGCGCTCCACCGCGGCCAGGACCTGCCCGCGCTCGACATCCAGTACGCCGACCACGCCCACCGCCAGCGGGCCGAGGCCGACGGCGACGGGCTGGACCACTGGTGCGGGCAACTGGCCGGGCTGGAGGAACTGGCCCTGCCGCTGGACCGGCCGCGCCCGCGGGAACCCGCCCACCGGGGGCTGCTGGTGCCGGTCCGGGTGCCCGGCGACAGCGTCGCGAGGCTGCGCGAGCTGGCCAGACGGAACGGCGCGACCCCGTTCATGGTGCTGCTCGCCGGCGTGCAGGCCCTGCTGTCGCGGGTGACCGGCCGGCACGACATCGCCGTGGGCACCCCGACGGCGGGCCGCGACCGGCCGGACGTCGCGCCGCTGATCGGCTTCTTCGTCAACACCCTGGTCGTCAGGACCGGCACGGCCGGCGACCCCACCTTCCGCGAACTGCTGGCCAGGACGAAGCAGAGCGTCCTGGACGCCTTCGCCCACCAGCACATCCCGTTCGAGCGCGTGGTCGAGCGGCTCAACCCGGTGCGCGAGGCCGGGCGCAACCCGTTGTTCGACGTCATGGTCACCGGCGGCAGCGACGCGGCGGGCGCGCGGCCCGTGCTGGGCGAGCCGTACCCGTGCGACGGCGGCGGCGCCCTGTTCGACCTGACCTTCAGCCTGGACGACTCCTTCGCGGGCACGCTGGAGTACGACGCGGAGCTGTTCGACCCGGCCACCGTCGAGCGCCTGGCCGGCCAGCTGGTCGAGCTGCTGCGGCAGGCCGCGGCCGACCCCGACCGGCCCGTTTCCGCGTACGAGCTGATCACCGAGGCCGAACGGCGTCAGCTGGCCCGATGGAACTCCACCCGGCTCGCCTTCGACCCGAGGACCGGGCTGGAGGGGTACGTCGAGGCGCGCGCCGACGCCGCGCCCGGCGACCTGGCGCTGGTGTGCGACGCGGAGCGGCTGACGTACGCCGAGGTGGACCGGCGGGCCAACCGGCTCGCCCACCTGATCGCCGAGGCCGGCGCCGGGCCCGACGACGTGGTGGCGGTCTGCGTGGGCCGCGGTCCCGACGCGGTGATCGCCCCGCTGGCCGCGCTGAAGGCGGGCGCCGCCTTCTTCCCCGTGGACCCCGACCAGCCCGCGGACCGGCTGGCCGCCATGTTCGCCGGGGTCGCGCCCGCGCTCGTGCTGACCGATCCCGGCTTCGGCGCGGCCGTCCCCGCCGGGCCGTGGCGGGTGGCCGGCGTCGCCGAGGCGGCCGGGCGGCCGGCGCACCGGCCCGAGCGGCGGGTGTCCCCGGACGCCCTGGCCTACGTCATCCACACCTCCGGCTCGACCGGCACGCCCAAGGGCGTCATGGTCACCAGGCGGGGCCTGGCCAACCTCCGGGCCGACTGGGCCGCCCGCAAGATCCCGGTCCGCCGCTGGCTGACGGTCGCCAGCCCGTCCTTCGACGTCTTCCTCGGCGACGTGGTCAGGAGCCTGGGCTTCGGGGGCAGTCTGGTGATCGCGCCGCGCGCCCTGGCGCTCGACCCGGCCGCGCTGGCCGACGCGCTGGCCGCCGAAAGGATCGAGGCGTTCGACAGCATCCCCGCCGTCCTGCACGGCCTGGCGGATCACGCGGCGGCCACCGGGCTGGACCTGCCCGAGCTGCGGCTGCTGATCTCCGGCGGCGACGCGCTGCCGGTGGCCGAGTGCGACGCCCTCATGGCCACGTTCGGGCCTCGGGTGCGGGTGCTGAACGCGTGGGGCGCCACCGAGACCACCATCGACAGCACGATCCACGAGGCCCGCCGGGGCGCCCGCACCGTCTCCGGCATCGTGCCCGTCGGCTCCGCCACCGCCAACACCGCCGTCCACGTGCTCGACGAGCACGGCCGCCAGGTGCCGATCGGCGTCGTCGGCGAGCTGTACGTCGGCGGTCTCGGCGTCGCGCGCGGCTACGCGAACCAGCCCGCCGCGACGGCCGGGAGCTTCGTGCCCGACCCGTTCGCCGTGACGCCCGGCGCCCGCCTCTACCGGACGGGGGACAGGGGACGCCGGCTGCCCGACGGCGCCATCGAGTTCCTCGGCCGCGACGACGACCAGGTGAAGATCCGCGGCCACCGGGTGGAGCCCGGCGAGGTGCGCGCCGTCCTGCGCGGGCATCCGGCGGTGACCGACTGCCACGTGCTGGCCTGGCCTGACGGGCGTGACCACCGCCTCGTCGGCTACGCCGTGGCCGGTCACGGCGTGGACGCCGCGGCGTTGCGCGACTTCTGCAACGAGCGGCTGCCGCGGCCGATGTGGTTGTCGGCCGTGGTCGTGGTGGACGCGCTGCCACGCACGCTGAGCGGCAAGGTCGACCGCTCACGGCTGCCCGACCCGGGCGCGGGGACGCGGGGCGGCCGGGCCGCGTACGAGGCCCCGCGCACCGAGCTGGAGCTGGCCGTGGCCGCGATCTGGCGGCGGCTGCTCGACCTCGACGACGAGGTCGGCGCGCACGACGACTTCTTCGACCTCGGCGGCCACTCCATGCTCGCCACCCGGCTCCGGTTCGCGCTGCGGCAGGAGCTCGGCGCCGACCTCCCGGTCACCGCCGTCTTCGAGGCGCCGACGGTGGCGGCCATGGCGGCCCGGGTGGCGGCCCGGGTGGCCGCCGCCCGCCCGGAGGCCGTTCCGATCGAGCCCGCGCCGCGCGGGAGCGCGCTGCCGCTGTCGTTCGCCCAGGAACGGCTCTGGTTCCTGTGGAAGCTCGCGCCCGGCAGCACCGCCTACAACATGCCGGTGTCGGTGCGGCTGCGCGGCCCGCTGGACCGCGCCGCCCTCGCCCGCGCGCTCAGCGGCGTCGTCGCCAGGCACGAGATCCTCCGTACCCGCTACGTCGAGGTCGACGGCCGGCCCCGCCAGGTCATCGACCCGCCCGCCCCGGTCGACCTGGACGACGGGCCCGACGACGTCCTGGACCGGCCCTTCGACCTGGAGCGCGGCCCCGTGCTGCGGGCCAGGCTGCATCGCGAGCCGGACGGCGCGCACGTGCTGCTGCTGGTCTTCCACCACATCGCCTGCGACGGCTGGTCGCTGCCCGTCCTCTGGGACGAGCTGGCCGCCCTCTACCAAGGTCACGAGTTGCCGCCGCTGGACGTCCAGTACGCCGACCACGCGGTCCACCAGCGGTCCGCGGCCGAGCCGGCGAGCCTGGAGCACTGGACGGACCGGCTGGCCGGTCTGGAACCGCTCGACCTGCCCGCCGACCGGCCCCGCTCGCCCGCGCTCGCCGGGCGCGGCGGCCACGTCCCGCTCGACCTGCCCGCCGACGGCATGCACCGGCTGGCCCGTGAGCACGGCGTCACCGTCTACATGGTGCTGCTCGCGGCCGTGCACGCGCTGCTGGCACGGCTGACCGGCCGGTCCGACGTCGCCGTGGGCACCCCGGCCACCGGCCGGGACCACCCCGCCACCGAGCCGCTGATCGGCTTCTTCGTCAACACCCTCGTGCTGCGCGGCGACCTCACCGGCGACCCGGACTTCGCCGGGCTGCTGCGGCGCACCAGGCAGACCGTGCTGGAGGCGTTCGCCCACCAGGACACGCCGTTCGAGCGCATCGTCGAGCGGCTCAACCCGGCGCGCGTGCCCGGCCGCAACCCGCTGTTCGACGTGCTGGTCACCTACTCCAAGGAGGAGCGCCGCGACGTCTGGGCGCTGCCCGGCCTGGACGTGGAGCGGCTCGACACCCAGGTGCCCACCGCCCAGTTCGACCTGACCTTCGCCGTGCACGAGACCGGCGGCCGGCTGTACGGCGCGCTGCACCACGCGCTGGAGCAGTTCGACCGGCCGACGGCCGAGGCGATCGCGGCCCGGCTGACCCGGCTGCTCGGCGCGGCCGTCGCCGACCCGGCCGGGCCGGTCTCGCGGCTGCCGCTGCTGAGCGCCGAGGAGACCGGCTGGACGGCGGGCCCCGCCCGCGACGGGCAGCCGGACCTGCTGCCGCACGTCTTCGCGAGCCACGTCGCGCGCACGCCGGACGCCCCGGCGCTGGCCGCCGGAGCGGCCACGTGGACCTACGCCGAGCTCGACCGCGAGGCCAACCGGATCGCCCACCACCTGATCGCGGCGGGCGCGGGACCGGAGAGCGTGGTCGCGCTCGCCCTGCCGCGCTCGGCCGGGCTGATCGCCGCCATCCTGGGCGTGCTCAAGGCGGGCGCCGCCTACCTGCCGCTCGACGTCGGTCACCCCGCCGAGCGGATCGCCTCGACGCTCCGCGACGCCCGCCCCCTGCTGCTGCTCACCTCCCGCGCGGCGGACGTGCCGTACGAGCGCAGGCTGCTGATGGAGGACCTGGACGGCGGGCCCGACCACGACCCGGGCGTGCGGCCGGAGCCCGGGTCGGCCGCCTACGTCGTCTACACCTCGGGTTCCACCGGCGCCCCCAAGGGCGTCGTGCTGGAGCACCGCGGCCTGGCCAACCTGACGGCCAACCTGGGCGAGCGGCTGGACGCCGCGGGCGGGCCCGCGCACCGGGTGCTGCAGCTCGTCTCTCCCGGGTTCGACGTGATGGTCTCCGAGCTGGCGACGGCGTTCACGCGCGGCGGCTGCCTGGTGGTCGCCCCGGCCACCCACACCGGCGAGGAGCTCGGCGCCTTCCTGCGGGACCAGCGGATCAGCCTGGCCCACATGCCGCCCGCGATCCTCGCCACCGTGCCCCGCGAGCCGTTCCCCGACCTGCGCATGCTCGTCGTCGGCGGCGAGGGCTGCCCGGCCGGCCTGATGGAGTGGTGGTCCGCCGGCCGCACGATGATCAACGCGTACGGTCCCACCGAGGTGACCGTCGACGCGACCGCCTGGCGCTGCGAGCCGGGCACCATGCTCATCGGCCACCCGCTCACCGGCATCCAGGTCCACCTGCTGGACGCCCACCTCCAGCCGGTGCCGCCCGGCAGCCGAGGCGAGCTGTACGTCGGCGGCCCCGGCGTCGGCCGCGGCTACCTCGGCAGGCCGGGGCTGACCGCGGCGCGCTTCGTCGCCTGGCACGACGGCGCCCGCCTCTACCGGACCGGCGACCTGGCCAGGCGGCTGCCCGGCGGCGCGCTGGAGTTCCTCGGCCGCGCCGACGACCAGATCAAGCTGCGCGGCCACCGCATCGAGCCGGCCGAGATCGAGCACGCGCTGGGCCGGGCGCCCGGCGTCACCGCGGCGGCGGTGATCCTCCGCGGCGACCAGCTCATCGCCTACGTCGTGCCCGCCCGCGCCAACCCGGCGGCGGTGCTGGCGCACGCCCGCACCGAGCTGCCCACCCACCTGCTGCCCGCCGCGATCCTGCCGCTGGACGCGCTGCCGCTCACCCCGAACGGCAAGCTCGACAAGGCGGCCCTGCCCGAACCTCCGGCCACCCGGCACCGGCCGCCGCGCACGCCGCGTGAGGAGACGCTGCTGCGGCTGTTCAACGACACGCTCAACGCCACCCACCTGGGCATCGACGACGACTTCTTCGCCAACGGCGGCCACTCCATCCTGGCCACCCGGCTGATCAGCCGGATCCGGGGAGCGCTGAGCGCCACGCTGACCATCCGCGACCTGTTCGACCACCCGACCGTGGCGGGGCTGGCGGAGGTGCTGCGCGAGGACGCCAGGCCCGCGCTGCGCCCGATGGCCAGGCCGGACCGGCTGCCGCTGTCCTTCACCCAGCGCCGCCTGTGGTTCCTCAACCGGCTGGAGGACGCCGGCGACCACGCCCAGAACACGCTCACCTGCCTGCGGCTGCGCGGGCCGCTGGTCACCGCCGCGCTGGCCGCCGCGCTCACCGACGTGGTGGCCAGGCACGAGCCGCTGCGCACCGTCTTCCCCGAGGACGCGGGCGGCCCGTACCAGCGGATCCTCGCCCCCGCCGTCATCGGACTCGCCCCCGAGCCGGTCGCCGAGGCCGACCTGCCCGGCCTGCTGACCGCCGTCGCATCCGAGGGCTTCGACCTGACGCGCGAGACGCCGCTGCGCGCCCGGCTCTTCCAGCTCGCGGCGGACGAGTACGTGCTGCTCCTGGTGGTGCACCACATCGCCTGCGACGGCTGGTCGATGGCGCCGCTCGCGCGCGACCTGGCCGAGGCCTACCGCGCCAGGCTGGAGAACCGGGAGCCGGGCTGGCGTCCGCTGCCGGTGCGCTACGCCGACTTCGCGCTCTGGCAGGACCCCGGCGACGACCACCTGGACTTCTGGCGCACCACCCTCGACGGCCTGCCCGACCAGCTGGAGCTGCCCACCGACCGGCCGCGGCCGGCGATCGCCAGCTACCGCGGCGACACCGTGCCCTTCACCGTCCCCGCCGAGGTGCACGCGCGGATGGCCGAGGTGGCGCGCGAGAACGGCGTCAGCCTCTTCATGGTCACGCAGGCGGCGCTCGCGGCGCTGCTCACCCGGCTCGGCGCGGGGGGCGACATCCCGATCGGCACCGCGGTGGCCGGCCGTACGGACGAGAGCCTCGACGACCTGGTCGGCTGCTTCATCAACACGCTGGTGCTGCGCACCGACACCTCGGGCGACCCGGGCTTCGACGAGCTGCTCGCCCGGGTGCGGCACGCCAACCTGGCCGCCTACGAACACCAGGAGACCCCGTTCGAGCGGGTCGTCGAGGCGGTCAACCCGACCAGGACGCTCGCCCGCTTCCCGCTCTTCCAGGTGCTGCTGGTCTTCCAGAACAACACCGCCGCCGACCTGTCCTTCCCCGGCGTGCGGACGGCCCACGAGCCGGTACGGCACGGCACCGCCGACTACGACCTCACCCTCGACGTCATCGAGCGGTACGACGAGTGCGGCCGCCCCGAGGGCATGGACGCCTACCTGGAGTACGCCGTCGACCTGTTCGACCGCTCGACCGCCGAGTCCCTGGCCGAGCGCCTGCTGCGGCTGCTGGAGGCCGCCGTCGAGGAGCCGGCCACCCGCATCGGGGCGCTGCCGGTGCTCACCTTCGACGAACTGGAGCGGGAGTTCGCCCGCTCGCGCGGCCCCAGGATCGAGCCGCCGGAGCTGACCGTGCCGGCCTCCTTCGAGCGGCAGGCCGCCGCGACCCCGGACGCCGTCGCCGTCGTGGCGGGCGATCAGCGGTGGACCTTCGCCGGGCTCAACCGCCGGGCCAACGCCATCGCCCACCACCTGCGGGCCCGCGGCGCGGGACCGGAGCGGCTGATCGCGCTCGCCCTGCCCCGGGGCGCCGAGATGATCGCGGCGGTGCTGGGCGTGCTGAAGTCGGGCGCCGCCTACCTGCCGCTGGACCTGGAGCACCCGGCGGAGCGCATCGCCTACACCCTGGACGACGCACGCCCGCTGCTGGTGCTGGCCACCCGGGACAGCGCGGTGCCGTACGAGCGGACCGTGCTGCTGGAGGACGTGCCCGACGGCCCCGCGCACGACCCGGGCACCCCGCCGCTTCCCGGGCACGCCGCCTACGTCATCTACACCTCCGGGTCCACCGGGCGGCCCAAGGGCGTGGTGCTGGAGCACGGCGGCCTGGCGCACCTGCTCGGCGCGCACCGGCACGGGCTGTTCACCGCGGCCCGCGGCGAGCGGCTACGCGTCGGCTTCGTGGTGCCGCTGACCTTCGACACCTCGTGGGACTCGATGCTGTGGTTGATGGACGGCCACGAACTGCACGTCATCGACGACGTCACCCGCCGGACGCCCGAGGACCTGGTCGACTACATCGACCGGCACGGCATCGGCTTCGTCGACCTCACCCCGGTCTTCATGGAGCAACTCGTCGCGGCCGGGCTGTTCGCGCCGGGCAGGCACCACCCGAAGGCGCTGATGGTCGGCGGCGAGGCGGTCTCGGCGGGGCTGTGGCGGGCGATGCGGGAGGCGCCCGTCACCGACAGCTACAACTACTACGGCCAGACCGAGTGCACCAACGACAGCACCGGGTACCGGGTGCGCGACGGCGACGTCCCGCTGATCGGGCACCCGATGGCCAACACCGAGGTGCTGCTGCTCGACGACAACCTGCTGCCGGTGCCGCCCGGCGTGCGCGGCGAGCTGTACATCGGCGGTCCCGGCGTCGGCCGCGGCTACCTCGGCCGGCCGGGCCTGACCGCGCAGCGCTTCGTGGCCGCCCCCGGCGGGCGGCGCTGGTACCGTACGGGCGACCTGGCCCGGCGGCGGGCCGACGGCGCGCTGGAGTTCGCCGGCCGGGCCGACAACCAGGTCAAGCTGCGCGGCCACCGCATCGAACCGGCCGAGATCGAGACCACGCTCGGCCAGGCGCCCGGCGTCGCCCAGGCGGCGGTCATCGTCCGCGACGACCAGCTCGTCGCCTACGTGACCCCCGAGAACGTCGACCCGGCCCGGCTGCACAGCCACGCCCTGGCCCACCTGCCGACCCACATGCTGCCCGCCGCCTACCTGCCGCTGCCCGAGCTGCCGCTCAACGCCAACGGCAAGCTCGACCGCCGGGCGCTGCCGGAGCCGCCGCGCGCCGGGCACCGGCCGCCGCGCACGCCGCGCGAGCACACCCTGCTCGGGTTGTTCACCGAGGTCCTGGAGCGGCCGGAACTCGGCGTCGACGACAACTTCTTCGCCGCCGGCGGCCACTCCATCCTGGCCGCCCGGCTGATCAGCAGGGTGCGGGCGACGCTCGGCGCCGCGCTGAGCATCCGCGACCTGTTCGCCGCGCCCACGGTGGCCGAGCTGACCGAGCGCCTGTCCGGCGACGGCGCCGGCGACGACCCGTTCGACGTGCTGCTGCCGCTGCGGCCGTCGGGCACCCTGCCGCCGCTGTTCTGCGTGCACCCGGTCGGCGGCGTGAGCTGGTGCTACAGCAGCCTGCTGCCGCACCTCGAACCGGACCGGCCGGTTTACGGCCTGCAGGCCACCGGGCCCGACCAGCCGGGCTCGGTGAGCGAGATGGCCGAACGCTACCTGGAGGTCATCCGCCGGGTGCGGCCGGAAGGCCCCTACCACCTGCTCGGCTGGTCGTTCGGCGGCCTGGTGGCGCACGCCATGGCCGAGCGGCTGCCGGGCCAGGTCGGGCTGCTGGCCCAGCTCGACAGCTATCCCGCCTTCTCCGGCGCGGAGCGGCCGGGGATCGAGGACGCCGCCGAGGCCCGCGCCCTGCTCATGGACTCCGTCGGCTACGCGGCCGACCTCGACGAGGAGCTCGTCGCGTCGATGACGGAAACCGTGCTGCGCAACTCCAAGCTGCTCGACGCCCACCGGCCCGGCCGCCACGACGGCGACGCTCTGCTGTTCGTCGCCAAGCGGACCTGGCCGGCGGAGCTGTCGGCGGCCGGGATCTGGGCGCCGCACATCACCGGACGGCTGACCGTCCACGAGATCGACTGCGACCACGACGCCATGGCCAGGGCCGAGGCGATGGCCCTGATCGGGCCGATCGTGGCCGGACACTTCCGGGAGGCATGAAGCGATGTTCAAAGTCGTCGTCAACCACGAGGAGCAGTACTCCGTCTGGCCCGAGGGCCGCGACAACCCCGCCGGTTGGACCGACGAAGGGGTCCGCGGCACCCGCGAGGAGTGTCTGGAGCACATCTCGGCCATCTGGACCGACATGCGGCCGCGCAGCTTGAGAGGACAGCACTGATGATCGACAAAGTGGTGATCGTGGGCGGCGGCACAGCGGGCTGGATGACCGCCACCTACCTCAAGACGGCCTTCGGCGACCGGGTCGACGTCACCCTGGTCGAATCACCCCGCATCCCCACCATCGGCGTGGGCGAGGCGACCTTCAGCACCGTGCGCCACTTCTTCGACTATCTCGGCCTCGACGAGCGCGAGTGGATGCCGCACTGCGCCGCCTCCTACAAGCTGGCCATCCGCTTCCAGAACTGGCGCGGCGACGGCACCCACTTCTACCACCCGTTCGAGCGGCTGCGCGTGAGCCAGGGGTTCACCCTCGCCGACTGGCACCTGCAGCTGAACGACGCGGCCGAGCCGTTCGACCGGCACTGCTACGTCACCCCGTGGCTGTGCGAGGCCAGGCGCTCGCCGAGACTCCTCGACGGCAGCCTCTTCGCCTCCGGGCTGGACGACTCGCTGGGCCGCTCCACCCTGGACGAGCAGCGCGCCCAGTTCCCCTACGCCTACCACTTCGACGCCGCCCAGCTCGCCGGCTACCTCACCGGCATCGGCGTGCGGCTCGGCGTGCGCCACGTGCGCGACGACGTCACCGCGGTCGGCCAGGACGAGCGGGGCTGGATCAGCCACGTCTCCACCAAGGAGCACGGCGACGTGACCGGCCAGCTCTTCGTCGACTGCACCGGCTTCCGCGGCCTGCTGATCAACCAGACGCTCGGCGAGCATTTCCGCTCCTTCACCGACGTGCTGCCCAACAACCGCGCCGTCGCGCTCCGGGTGCCCCGCGAGGAGCAGGAGCTGATCAACCCCTACACCACGGCGACGGCCATGGACGCGGGCTGGATCTGGACCATCCCGCTCTACGGCCGCGACGGCACCGGCTACGTCTACTCCGACGAGTACTGCTCGCCGGAGGAGGCCGAGCGCACGCTGCGCGCCTTCGCCGCCCCCGGCCGCGACGACCTGGAGGCCAACCACATCCGGATGCGGATCGGCCGCAACGAGCGTTCCTGGGTCGCCAACTGCGTCGCGGTCGGCCTGTCGAGCGGGTTCGTCGAACCGCTGGAGTCCACCGGCATCTTCTTCATCCAGCACGCCATCGAGCAGCTGGTCAAGCACTTCCCCGACGAGCGGTGGGAGCCGCGCCTGATCGACGGCTACAACGACAAGGTGGCCAGGGTGATCGACGGCGTGCGGGAGTTCCTCGTGCTGCACTACCGCGCCGCCGCCCGCGCCGACACGCCGTACTGGAAGGAGGCGAAGGTCCGCCCGATCCCGGAGTGGCTGGCCGAGTTCCTCCCCGCCGTGGCCGGCCGGCTGCCGGACGAGAGCATGGTCTACCCGTACTACCACGGGTTCGAGCTCTACTCGTGGATCACGATGCTGCTCGGGCTGGGCCACTCCCGGCCCGAACCGCGTCCCGCGCTCGCCCACCTCGACCCGGCGGCGGCCAGGGCGGAGTTCGCCGGTCTGGCCGCCGGCGCCCAGCGGATGGTGGCGGCGCTGCCCGCCGCCCACGAGTACCTCACGAGCTTGCGTTGACCCCGCTCGCCGAGGCCTGCCGCGCGTTCATGAGCGCCTACCCGACGGGCGTGGCGGTGGTGACGGCGATGAGCCCGGACGGCGAACCCTGCGGGCTCACCTGCTCCTCGCTGATCAGCGTCACGCTCACCCCGCCGACGCTGCTGGTCAGCATGAACGTGCACAGCCGCACCCTGGCGGCCACCGTCGACGCCGGCGGGTTCGGCGTCAACCTGCTGCCCGCCAGGTCCCGGGCGGCCGCCGAACTGTTCTCCTCGCTGACCGCGGACCGGTTCTCCGCCGTCCAGTGGGCTCCCGCCGGACGGCTGCGGCTGCCCCGGCTGGAGTCGGACCTGCACGGCTGGGCGGAATGCGCGGTGGACCAGGTCTTGACCGTCGGCGACCACGCGCTCGTGCTCGGCCGCGTGGTCGACATCGCCAGCGACCCCGAATCCCCGCTCATGTACGGCTTCCGGGACTACGCCACGTGGCACCGGGACGCGGAAAGGACCCTTGGTGCTTGACATCGCCCTGGTCAACATGCCGTTCGCCGACCGCAGACGGCCGTCGTTCGCGCTGAGCCAGCTCTCGTCCCTGATCCGGCGGGACTTCGGCGACGAGGCGGACGTACGGGTCTGCTACCTCAACCACGACGTGGTGCGCTTCTTCGGCACCGAGCTGTACGACGCCGTCGCCGAGGGCATGGAGCACCACGTCGCCGGCATCGGCGACTGGCTCTTCCGCCAGGTCGCCTTCCCTGACGCGCCCGACAACAGCGAGGAGTACTTCGGCCGCTACTTCGCCGGCCCCGGGCACGCGGCGCTGCGCGCCCGGCTGATGCGGCACCGGGAGCGCCTGGGCGAGTTCTGCGCCCACCTGGCGGACAAGTACCGGCTGGCCGAGGCGGACGTGGTCGGGTTCAGCTCGATGTTCATGCAGACGGTGCCCAGCCTGGCCATGGCGGCCGTGGTCAAGGAGCGTTCGCCCGGCGCCGTCACGGTCATGGGCGGCGCCAACTGCGAGGCGCCGATGGGCGCCGCGCTCGTAAAGCACGCCACCCAGCTCGACTACGTCTTCTCAGGCCCGGCCCTGCGGAGCTTCCCCCGCTTCCTGCGCGCGGTGATCGACGGCGACGAGGAGACCCCGCACCGCATCCTCGGCGTCGTGTCGCGGCGCAACTGCCACGAGGAGCGCTACCGGCGGGCGATCGGCGCCGACACCGACATCGACGACTGCCTGGAGCCCGACTACGCCTCGTTCGCCTCGTCCTTCGACGAGACGAACGACGCCGTCGAGGACAAGGCCGAGCCGATCCTGTTCTTCGAGACCTCACGCGGCTGCTGGTGGGGCGAGCGCTCGCACTGCACGTTCTGCGGGCTCAACGGGCAGGGGATGGCCTACCGCGCGATGGCGCCGGACCGGGCCGTGGCGCAGTTCGAGCGGCTCTTCGCCTACGCGCCCTGGTGCACCGTCTACTCCTGCACGGACAACATCATGCCGCTGGAGTATCTCACCGACGTGCTGCCCAAGCTGCAGCCGCCACCCGGCGCGTCCATCTTCTACGAGGTCAAGGTCGGCCTCGACCAGCAGGACATGAGCGAGATGGCCAGAGCCGGCGTGGACCGGATCCAGCCCGGCATCGAGGCGCTGTCGACCGGCACGCTGAAACTGATGAAGAAGGGCTCCTCGGCGTTCCAGAACCTCCAGCTGCTGAAGAACTGCGTGCGGTACGGCATCGCCCCGGCGTGGAACCTGCTCATCGGCTTCCCCGGCGAGCCGGAGTCGACCTTCGCCAAGTACGTCGACGACCTGCCGTCGCTGGCCCACCTGCCGCCGCCGGAAGGCGTCTTCCCGGTCCGGTTCGACCGGTACAGCCCGTACTTCAACGAGGCCGAGTCGTTCGGGCTCGACCTGCGCCCGGTGGACCACTACCGGCTCACCTACCCCTTCCCCGAGGAGTCGCTGAGCCGGCTGGCCTACTACTTCAACGACCGGGCCGTCGCGCCGTACATGATCGGGGTGGCCAGGTGGATCAGGCCGCTCACCGCGGCCGTGGCCGGCTGGTCGCGGGGCTGGGAGGACGGCGACCCGCCCGTCCTGCGGCTGGAGGAGCAGGACGGGTCGTGGACCGTCCGCGACTCGCGGTCCGGGACGATGGCCCGGTACGAGCTGGACGAGGCGGTGGCGCGCACGCTGCTCGTCCTCGAACGCCCCACCCGCCTGGACCGCCTCACCCCCGACCAGGCCGGGCACCTCGGCGAGCTGCGCGAGCGTGGCCTGATCTTCACCGAGGGGGAGCGGGCGATGAGCCTGGTGCTGGCCGAGACCGGGACCGACCCGATGCCCCGGCCGCGCCGCTCGCTGGTCAGCTCCCGCCGCCGCCCGCTCGAGCTGACCATCACCTAGACGGCATCTTCGTGCCAGTCACGCGGCCGCACCGGCCGGGCCGGCGGGTCCGGTGATGTGATCGGGGTCCCGACACCGGAGAGCGTGATGCACGACTTCGATCACTGGGCGGAGCTCTACCTCACCTGGGCCGCGATGGGCGGCGCCGACCCGAGGGAGATCGCCTACTACCGGCGGCTGACCGACACGGCGGACGGGCCCGTCGCCGATCTCGGGATCGGCGTGGGCCGGCTGGCCGCCGAGCTCAAACCCCTGATCGGGGTGGACGTCTCGGCGGCGATGCTGCGCGCGGCCCGCGAGCGGCTCGGCGACGGCGTCCGGCTGATCCGGGCCGACCTGGCGGACTGCGAGCTGCCCGAGCCGGCGGCGCTGCAGTACTGCGGCCAGAACACCTTCAACCATCTGCGGCGCGAAGCCGTCCGCGACGCCCTGGCCTGCGCGTTCCGCAACGCGCTGCCGGGCGGGCGGCTCGCCTTCGAGGTCGTCCAGCCGCGCCCCGAGCGGCAGAAGGCCAGGGACGGCGTGCCCAGGCTGCGGGTCTGGGACGAGGAGCGGGCCGTGTGGGAGGTCACCCGCATGCTGGACAAGCAGGGGCTGGAGGTCGAGATGGTGGGGCTGCTCGAAACGCTCGACGAGCGCCGGGTGGTGGACCGGCGCTATTTCCCGCCGATCCGGATGTGCTTCCTCACCATGGCCGAGATCGGGCGGTGGGCCGGGGAAACGGGCTGGGAGGTGGAGAGCGCGCACGCCGGGTTCACCGGGGAGCCGCTCGAACCCGGGTCGTCGACGGCCGTGTGGTGCCTGCGCAGGCCGGCATGACCGGGCCCGAGGTCGGCGCGGATGAGCTGGTCGCGACCCTTGAGCTGATCACCGGCGAGGAGATGGAGACGCCCGGAGAGGTGCTCTACGTCGCCAGGCGGACGCAGCCCTCCCTGGTGGCGACGCTGCTGAGCGCCTGGGAGCGCGAGGGACGGCCGCTCAGCCCCACCCTGGCGCACGAGCTGGAGCAGCAGCGCGGCCGGATGGCCTTCTACCGCGACCAGTGGGAGCGCCTGCCCGACCGGCCGGTCTCGCTCAAGGGGCTGGAGTTCGCCGACCGCTATCCGGGCGGCCTGGTCCGGTACATGAACGACCTCGACCTGTGGGTCCCCGACCGCGACCGGCTGTGGGAGCTGACCGGGTGGCTGCTCGCCGAGGGCTGGTCGATGCACACCGCCTCGTTCGTCAGGCTCGGCGGCGCGCCCCAGGTGGTCGTCAGCCTGCGACGCCTGCCGGATGATCCGTACGCTCTGCCGTACGGGATCGAGCTGAGCACGCTCGCCTACATCGGCGACGGGATCGTCGCGCCGCACCGCGCGCACGCGCCGGCGGACCCCGTGGTCAAGAACCTCCTGGCGCTGCTGTACGAGCGGTTCGAGCAGCCGTACCGGGTCAGGGATCTGATCGACGCGGCGCTGCTGCTCGGCGGGGCGGACGAGGCCACGCTCGCGCGGTGCGCGCCGGCGGTCGGCGCGTGGGAGCTCTGGCCCGAGTACGCCGAGCTGGCGCGGCTGCTGCGGCAGAGCCCGTTCGCGGTGCCGGACCTGCCGGGCGAGCGCCGGGCGCAGGTCCGGCGGAGCCGGTCGCGGCGGCGGGCCAGGGTGCTGAGAGGGCTGCGCCGGCCGCTCCGCCTGGCGGCCACGACGCTGCAGCTGCGCAGGCCGGGAGCGGCGATCCTGGACCGGCTGAGCCCGCGGGCCGCGCTGGAGGCGGGGCTCGTCCTGTTCGCGCTGCCGGTCGAGGGCGGCGAGCGCACGGACGCGCTGACGCTGCGCGAGTACGGCGGCGCGATGTGGGCGCACACGCCGGTGGGACGGTTCATCCTGGTCCACGGGACCGAGGTGGACGAGGACCTGCTGGCCGGGGCAGAGCCGGTGGGCGCGCTGTGAGCCGCCCGGTCCACGTCGCCGAGCGCGGCGCGGCGCCCGCCTGGCTGGCGCACCGGCCCGGCGCCGCGGTGACCACGGTCAGCGTGTGGCTGCGCGCCGGTTCCCGGCACGAGCGGCCCGGCACCGAGGGCGGCACCCACCTGCTGGAGCACATCCTGATGCAGACCACGTCGGCCGGCGGGGAGCGGGTGGTCGACCTGCTGGAGGATCTCGGCGGCGAGGCGAACGCGATCACCAGCCGTGAGCATCTGGTCCTGTACGCGCGGGTGCCCAGCCAGGAGGCGGCCACGGCGCTGGACGTCCTGGCCCGTGCCCTGGCCGAGCCCGTGCTGAGCGCCGGGGTGCTGGAGGCCGAGCGCACGGTCGTCCAGGAAGAGCTGCGGCTGGCCGCGGCGGACCCCCTGGACGTGGTCCATGACGTCTTCTTCGGGCTGGCCTATCCGGGCCATCCGCTGGGCAGGCCGGTCGGCGGGACGATCGAGGAGGTCGACCGGCTGGAGCTGGACGCGCTGCGCGACCACCACCGGCGCTTCCTCGGCTCGGCCGGAGTGGTGGTGTGCGGCGGCGCCGACCCCGACGACCTGCTGCGCGTCCTGGACAAGGGGCCGCTGGCCGCGCTGCCGCCGTGGCAGGACACCGATCCCGGCGAGCCGCCCGCCTGGGGCGGCGGGCGCGACGCGCTGCGGCTGAACGCCGACACGGCAGGGGTGGTTCTGGGCGGCCCGGCGGCCGCGTACCGGGATCCGCCGCGCCACCGCTGGCCCGTGCTGATGGAGCTGCTGGCCGGGGCCAGCTCGGCGCTGCTCACCGAGGAGCTGCGCAACCGGCGGGGGCTCTGCTACGAGCTGTGGCCGGTGATGGCCCCCTACCGCGACGCGGGAGCCTGGCGGGTCTTCCTCGCCACCGCGCCCGAGCACGTCGGCGAGGTCGTGGCCCGCGCGACGGACCTGCTGGCCGAGCCGCGCTGGACGGAGGCGGAGGTGACGCGGGCCGCCCGGCGCGCGGCCGGGCTGCTGCGGCTGGAGGCGGAGCAGTCGCTGGAGGAGGTCCTGCTGTACGGCAAGCACGCCCTGGTGGCGGGCACGCCCCACTGGACCCTCGCCGGCGAGCTGGCGGCGATCGAGGCGGTGCGCGGGCCCGACCTGGCGGAGATCCCGGGCCCGCTCGCCGTGGCGACCGCGGGCGGCGCGTGATGGCGTCTTGCTGCCAACAAACGCGGCGGCCCGCTGGAACGCCGCGGAAAACGGCGACCATGGGGCCCAGAAATCGCCGTGCGGAAAGGAGAGAAATGGACCGGAAACGACGAGTCAGTCTCCGCCCCAAGCTGACCAAGAAGTGAGGCAGGAAAACATGGACCGGCACCATTTCGTCGTCCGTCGTCCCAAGCTCCGGAGAAAGTGAGACGAGCCCGTGGATCGGAATATCTACTTCGTGCTCAGACGCCCCCGCGTCAAGAAATCCCGTAAGGGCTGAGAAACCAAGGGAGTGACGGATGGCCGAGATCGTGTGGGACAGGACCGTCCTGTTCCTGTTTCCGCCCGACGCGTTGATGCGGCATCTCGTCACTCCCGTCCTGGAACGGCTGGAGAGTCACGGGTTCGAGCCGGCCCGCTACGCGGTGCTGTGGCACCGGCCGCCCGGACAGGACGCCTTCCAGGAGACCAAGATCACTTCCGTCTGGAAGGCCTACTTCTACCGGCAGGTCGATGTGGTGTTCGATCTCGGGCCGAGCCTCGCCCTGCTGGTAGAGGACAGGTCGTCCGAGCCGGGGTCGCACCGGCGGCTGCGTGCGCTGAAGGGCGCCAGCGACCCGGCGGCGGCCGCGCCCGGCACGATCAGGCGCGACCTGCGCGGCGTCAACGTGCTGCTCGACCTGGTGCACAGCTCCGACAGCCCGGAGGACTCCCGGCACGAGGCCGGGATCTTCATGGGCGACGGCTACGGCACCGCGCTCCACGGCGACCAGCGGCCGCTCCGCGACCTGGTGGCGCTCCTGGAGTCCGGGATCCCGCGCGAGAGCCGGGAGTTCGACGACGTGCGCGCCGGGCTGCGCTCGCGGGTCGTGGCCGCGCTCTGGCACGAGCTCGGCGACGAGGCGCGCAAGCCGGCCCCCGAGCTGGCCGCGGCGGCCCAGGACGGCGCGGGCGCCGAGCTCGCCGCCCTGCTCCCCGCCGGCCATCCGCTGGCCGAGTTCCTGGCCTGCGACTTCCTGCCCGGAGGCGAGCGGCTCGACCTGCGCCGGGCGGCGGCCCGGCTGGCGGTCCACGGGGTGTCGATGGATCCCTGGGAGCACGCCGTGCTGCAGACGTCGATGCTGTTCCCGCCGCTGCGCCGCTGGGAGTGACCCCCGGCGGGTCACGGGGCCAGCGTGGTCGTCGCGGCGCTCCACTCGATCAGCGGCTTGAGCTCCGGGTCCAGCGCCAGCACCCAGATCGGCAGCTCCACGGCCCGGCAGCCGCGCGACAGCTTGGCCCGCCAGGAGCCGTGCCCGTAGTGCAGGCGGCCGGCGCCCGCCTCTGCGGCGTGCCGGGCCGGCTCGTAGAACAGGGTCGCGAAGTAGGTGTGCCGCGCCTCGGCGACGCCGTAGGCCATGGCCGTGCTCACGCAGTACCAGGTGTCCCCGTGCGGGACGAAGAGCCCGTACCCCAGCAGCCGCTCGCCGAGTTCGGCGCCGAACAGCAGCGCGCCGCCCGAGCACAGCGCCTCCAGGCGGCGGGAGACGGCCGCCGGGTCGGGGCTGCCGCCGTACTTGCGGGAATGTCCGCACTTCAGCTCGGCCATCCCCGGCGCCGGCCGCGAGATCTCGCGCGTACGGAGCCGTACCCCCGCATCCGCCAGCCGCCGGACCTCCCGCCGCGCCTCCTTCGCCCGCCGCGCGGGCACCGGCGTGCCCGGCGTGAGCTCGCACGAGTACGACATCGGCATCCCGGTGAAGCCCAGCCCGCCGAGCGCCCGCTCCAGCGCCTGACCACGCGTGTACAGGAACGCCACCGCCCGCAGCCCCCGCTCCCGCGCCCAGGCGACGATCCCGGACACCAGGAGCTCCACCGCCGCCGCGTCGTCCCCGGCCGGGCCGAGCGCGTGGCACTCGTAGCCGGGCAGCATGACCACCAGGTGCGGCGTGCACTCCGGCCACGACTCCCGCCCGGCCCGCGCCGCCCTGGTGGCCTCGCTCAGCGGCAGCTGCGGGGTGTCGGCCGTCAGCAGGTGCCCGAGGTCGAACACCTCGCCCGGGTGCGGCCGCGCCACGACGGTGCCGTGCAGGATCGCGCCGCCCAGCTCGAAGGTGTACGGCGAGCCGGGCACCCGCCCGCTCATCGCGGCCAGCCACCGGCCGGTGCTGAACAGCGGTCCCTCGGCCGGGAGCAGCCCGGCGGTCACCCGCATCAGACCCGTGCCAGGCACGCGTCGAGTGCCACACGGCTCAGCCCGTGCCTGAGCTTGAACCCCGCGTTGCCCCGCCCGCCCTCCAGGACCTCGCAGCCCTCGCGCACGGCCTGCTCGGCGGTCGCGGCGTGCAGCAGCGCGTAGGGGCTGAACCCGCCCGCCACGTCGTAGTCCACCCCGCACGCCCAGGCGTGGAAGCGGCGGCCGTCGCGCAGCACGATCCCGGCGGCGACGAGCCGCTCCTCCTGGCGGATCTCGATGGCGAGCGCCAGGTCGCCCAGCCCGGTGACGAAGCCGGCGAACAGGTCGGGCGGGTAGAAGCCGCCGCTGCCGTGCCTGGCCGCGGTCCTGGCGCACAGCCGCCCGATCTCCAGGAGGTCCGCCTCGCCCGGCGGCCCGGCCCACTGCCGCACGCCGCACTCCGCCGCTCTGCGCCGGCCCCGGCGCAGGTTGGCCCGCGCCTTCCGGGTGGCGCGCGCGAAGGGGTGCGGCAGCCCGCGCAGGTCGAGCCGGAAACGGTCCTCGATGTGCTCGGCAGGGAACCCCAGCTCGACCAGACCGGCGCGGAGCGGCGAGTCGTGCGCCACGTTGACGAAGCCGTACCAGTCGGCCTCCAGCTCCAGGGCCAGCGCGCGCATCGCGCCGGCCACCGGGGCCAGCCGCGCCGCGCCGGGCAGCCAGGCGTCGTAGCAGTGCCAGACGTGGCTGAGCAGCCCCCGCTCCGATCCGGTCACCGGATAGCGGGCGCCCAGCTGGCCGAGCGGGTCCAGCCCGTCCATCAGCGCGAGGGGAAGCACCGCCACCGGGCGGCCGTGCTCGCGCACCACCGCATAGCGGAACGACTTCACCGCGGTCAACGGCGAACGGGCATAGGCCCGTAAATATCGATGGCGATAGAAAACCGGCGCCCCGCAGGACGAGACAATCGCATCCCATTCCGCACCGTCAAGGTCGTCGATTGACGTGAAGATGCCAATTTCCAGGCTGTCGCTCATGTCGTCCTTTCGCCGGCGGTAGGAACGATATTAAGCACAGGAAATAGCGAGGAGAAAGCCGTGGCCCAAGTCGTCTTCCATAACAAGGTGGGCGGTTCAGAAACGCTGGAGGCCGCCGCCGGCCGGCCGCTCACCGAGGTTCTGACCGCCCACGGCATCCCCGTCAACGCGGTCATCACCACCCGCAACGGCAAGATCGTCCCCGAGGAGACGACGATCGTCGGCGAGCACGACGTCATCGAACTGCGTCAGGTGCGCCACTACGACCTCGACGTCACCCGTCGCCCCGCGACCACGGTGTACGGCACGCCCGACCCGATCTACACCAAGTCCATCCTGTTCGACACGATGGGCCGCCTGGAACGGCGGGTCGAGCAGTTCGACGAGGAGAGCTTCGTCCGCTACGTCGAGGAGACCTTCGTCCAGGGCGTGCTCAGCCACGGCGTGCTCCAGGCCGACGACAACGTGGTCATCGGCCTGTCGGGCGGCCGCGACAGCGTCGCGTTCCTGAAGCTGCTGGAGCGCACCCGGCACCGGCTGCCCGCCTTCACGATGACCTCGGTGACGATCACCGGGCTGCCCGACTGGGAGGAGCCCGCCACCTTCGCCGCCGCCCGCGCGTCGGCCGAAGGGCTCGGCATCGACCAGGCCATCGTCGACGCCTCCGACATCGAGCGGGTCTTCAAGCTCCGCCGCCCCTTCGTCGAGGCGATGAACGAGGTCGTCGGCGGCGACCGGAGCCACCTCAACATGGTCGTGGGCCACCAGGTGCTGCGGCGCATGCTGGAGGACCACGCCCAGCGGATCGGCGCCGGCACGGTCGCGTTCGGGTTCAACGCCGACGACCTGGTGGCCAGCATGGTCACGTGGATCACCAGCGGCTTCCGGATGGGCGGCATCCCGGTCAGGCAGATCGGCGGGATGCGCTACGTCTTCCCGCTCTACCGCATCCCGAAGAAGGAGCTGACGATCTACCTGGAGCTGGTGGCCCCCGAGCTGAACCGCCAGGGCACCCCGGGCCGCTTCACCACCGGCCCGCAGGAGCGCTCGATGGCCTACGCCATGGCCGACCACCTGTACGGGCTGTGGCCGGGCATCGACTACTACCTGTTCGAGTCGTTCGCCACCATGCAGCGCTACATGTTCCCGCTGGTCGAGGAGAAGTGCCGGGTCTGTGAGGGCGTCTACGTGGCGCAGGAGGGGGTGCGCAACCCCGTCGACATCTGCGACGTGTGCGACTTCTTCGCGCGCCAGGAGTTCACGTGACCGGTTGGTACACCGAGTACTTCACCGCCGACTACTGGAGCTTCGCGCGGCACGAGTACACCCCCGAGCGCACCGCCGCGGAGACCCGCTACCTGCTGCGGGTGCTGGGCGAGCACGCGCCCGGCAGGCGGGTGCTCGACCTCGGCTGCGGCACCGGCAGGCACGCCGTCGAACTGGCCAGGCACGGCTACCGGGTCACCGGGGTCGACGTCTGCGGGTGGGCGCTGGACCAGGCCAGGTCGGCGGCGGACCGGGAAGGCGTGCGCCTCGGCCTGATCGAGGGCGACCTGCTGGAACGGGTCGAGCTGCCGGAGGCGGACGCGGCCGTCTGCGTGCAGGCCTTCGGCTGGGGACGGGACGACGAGCAGCTCGCCCTGCTGCGGCGGGTGCGCGAGCGCCTGGTGCCGGGCGGGCTGCTGGTCCTCGACCACTCGAACGTCGCGGCCATCCTCAGCGGGTACCGGGCCCGCGACCGGTTCGAGGCGGCCGGCGACACCTTCGACTTCCTGCGCTCCTACGACCCGCTGGCCGGCCGCAGCCGCGGCGAGCTGCGCGTGGCGCACGCCGACGGCCGGGTCGCCGTGCTCCGCGACGACGTCCGGCTCTACCTGCCGAGCGAGGTCGCGGCGCTGGTGCGGGCGGCGGGCTTCGAGCTGGTCCGGGCCGACGCCGGCTTCACCGCCGGGGCCCCCGTCCTGCCGCAGACCCGCTACGTCCAGCTTCTCGCCGTCGCGGCGCCGCGCCCCCGCCTCGCCGTGCTCGGGCACCGGGGCCGGGGCGCCGAGGTGGACCTGCGCTGGGCGCCCGACGAGATCGATCTCGTACGGGACGCGATCGACCGGGCCTGGGCCGCGGTCGGCGATCCCCGGGAGCCCGCCCGCGCCTACTCCCTGGACGACCCGTACGGCGCGGCGAAGGCCGCCCCGGTGCTCGCCCGCCACTTCGGCGTGCCGCTCGACCCCGGCCAGGTGGTGACGGGGGCGGGCACGACCGGGCTGCTCCACGCGCTGGCCGGGCCCGGCAGGCTGCTGCACACCGCGCACGCCCACCCCGACCTGCCGGCCTGGGCCGCGCGGCGCGGCGCGGAGCTGCGCGTGTACACGCCCGGCCAGGACGTGACGGCCGAGCGGCCGACGACCGTCCTGCTCGAACGGCCCGGCGTGCGCGGCGACGTGCTGCCGCTGGACCAGGTGGCGGAGCTGGCCGCGGCCGCCGCCGCGGCGGGCGGGACGCTCGTCGTGGACGAGGCCTGCGCGAACTATCTGGGCCCGGAGGCCAGCGCGGTCCCGCTGACCGTCCGGACGCCCGGCCTCGTCGTGCTGCGCAGCCTGTCCAAGGGCTACTGCTGCGGCGGGCTGCGGGCGGGCTTCGCGGTGTGCTCCCCTGACGTGGCGGAAGCGGTCCGCCAGGCGGTGCCGCCCCTGGGGATGTCGGCGCTGTCGCTGGAGGTGGCGCTGCGGCTGCTCGACCAGGGCGACGTGCTGGCCCCGCTGCGGGAGGCCGTCGCGGCGGCCAAGCCGGAGCTGGTGGCGGCGCTGCGCGGGCTCGGCTGCCGGGTGGAACCGGGGCATCCCGCGCTGCCGTGGGTGGTGACGGAGGACGAGCTGCCGCCGTGGCTGGCCGGGCGGCGGCTGCCCGGCCTGACCCGGGTCAGCGTGCCGCTCTCGGCCACCCGCCGCGCCGCGCTCCGCCGGGTCGCGGCATGAGAACCGTCGGCGACGCCGTACAGGACGTGTACGGCCGTCTCGACGTGCGGCGGGCGGTCGAGGACGTCGCCGAGCTGGCCGCGTTCGACCGGTATCAGGCGTCCGACGGGATCCGCGCGGCCGCCGGGTACGTCGCCGCCAGGGCGGAGTCGGCGGGGCTGAGCGACGTGCGGATCCTGGAGTTCCCCGCCGACGGCGCCCGGCGCTGGTGGAGCTTCCGCGCCCCGCTCTCCTGGACCCCGGTGCGGGCCGCGATCGACGACGTGGTGCGCTACCCCGAGCAGCCGTTCACGCTGGCGGCGGGCTCGGCGGCCACCCCGCCCGGCGGTGTCACCGTCCCCGTGGTCCCTCTGGCGGACGCGGGCGAAGGCGCGCTGGCCGTGCACGACGATCCCGGCACGCCGGTGCCCGTCGCGATCGCTCGGGCCGCGGACGCCGGCGCGTTCGGCCTGGTCACCGACCGCCTCCCCGGCCCCGGCCGGGTCGAGCTGCCCGCCGGGAGCCGCCTGGCCGCCTTCAGCGTCACCCCCGCGCAGGCGGCCGAGCTGCTGCGCCGCGGCCGGGTCCGGGTCGAGGTCGAGACGCACCGGAGGGCGGCCATGCCCGTCGTCACCGGGCTGCTGCCCGGGACCGGGCCGGAGGAGGTGCTGCTCTCGGCGCATCTGTGCCACTCGCGCCCCAGCGTCAACGACAACGCCTCGGGAGCCGCCGCGCTGCTCGGCGTGGCCCGGGCGCTCGCGGGGCGGCGGGGGCGGCGGGGGCGGCGCGGCGTCCGGTTCGTCTGGGGGCCCGAGTTCACCGGGATGGCCGCCTACCTGCACGACGTCGCGGGCCGCCCGCCGGTGGCCGCCGTCAACGTGGACATGGCGGGGCAGGACCAGCGCCGGTGCGGCGGGCCGCTCATCGTCGAACGCAGCCCCGACCACCTGCCCGGCTTCGTCAACGCGCTCACCGAGCACGTCGTGGCGGCGCTGCCGCAGGCCGCGCGCTCCTACTCGGGCGCGGTGGCCTGCGACACCTGGGCCTGGCGCGCCACGCCGTTCGTCGGCGCCTCCGACCACAGCCTGCTCGTGGACGCCTCCATCGGCTGCCCGGCGGTGTCGCTCGGGCACTGGCCCGACCGGTACCACCACAGCGCCGCCGACACGCTCGACAAGCTCGACCCGGCGGAGCTGCGCCGCACCGCCACGGTCGCCGGAGCGGTCGCGGCGGTGCTGGCCGGGCTCGCGGGCGAGCGCGCCGAACTGGAGAGCGTCGCGGTGGGCTGGGGCGCGGAGCGGCTGCTCGGCTGCCGGCAGCGGCCGCGGGCCCTGCTGCGCCACCGCACGGCCGTCGCGCTGGGCGCCCTGGACGGGCTCGCGGCGCTCCACGGCCCGGGGGAGCACGGCGGATCCCGCGCCTGGCTGACCGGCCTCGCGGACCACGTGGCCACCCTGACACGGCCCGGCGAGACGGCCCCGCCGCCTGCCGGAGCGGCGCTCAGCCGTACCTGGGAAGGGCCCTTCAACCTGCGAGGGCTGGCCGAGGCGGCGGGACCCGCCGGGCGCGCGTGGCTGGAGGAGCAGGCGGCGCGGGACCGCGCCCGCTCCTACGCCCTCATGCTGGCCCTCGCCCACGGCGTCGACGGAGGCAGGGACCGGACGGCGGTCGCCGAGTACGCGCGGTGCGCGGCCGAGCTGCCGGTGCCGGAAGAGTTCGCTCACGATTTCCTGGCCGTGCTCGTCGAGGCCGGCTGGGCGAAGGAGGGCTGATGCGCGAGTTGCTGCGCGACCGCCAGTTCCTGCTGCTGTTCTTCGGCCAGACGGTCAACATGATCGGGGACCGGGCGCTCCTGGTGGTGCTGGGCATCTACGTCAAGGAGCTGACCGGCTCGGACACGATGGCCGGCGTCGTGTTCATCCTGCTGTCGGTGCCGTCGTTCTTCGCGCCGCTGACCGGGCTGCTCGTCGACCGGTTCCCGCGGCGGAAGGTCCTGATCGTCAACGACCTGCTGGCCGGGGCGCTGGTGCTCTGCCTGCTGCTGGTACGGCATCCGGGCGACCTGTGGATCGTGTTCGTGGTCACGCTCGGTTACGGCTTCGCCAACCACGTCTTCAACGCGGCCAGGGGCGGCCTGATCCACTCCATGGTCCCCGAGCGGCTGCTCGGCGACGCGAACGGGCTGCTCAGCTCGCTCGGCCAGGGGCTGCGGGTGCTCGGCCCGCTGATCGGCGCGGGACTCTACGCGGCCCTGGGGCTGTCGGCGGTCGCACTCCTGGACACCGGGACGTTCCTGCTGTCGGTGCTGGTGCTGCTCATGCTGCGGCGGGCGCCCGACCTCGCCAGGCCGGAGCAGCGGGAGCCGGGCCGGTTCCGCGCCGATCTGCTGGCGGGGGTGCGGCACCTCCTGGGCGAGCGGGAGCTGCGCGGCGGGGTGCTCGCGGTCGCCGCTGCGCTGGGCGCGGCGGGGCTGGTCAATCCGGCCATGTTCGCCGCCGTGGAGCAGGGGCTCGGCCGGCCGGCCGCGTTCGTGGGGGTCCTCGCCTCCTTCCAGGGCGCGGGCTCCGTCGCGGGCGGCTTCGTCGTCGCCCTGCTCATCAAGCGGTACGGCGAGCGTCGCGCGGCGGCCGTCGGCTTCGCCCTGAGCACGGCGGGCCTGTCACTGATGCTTCCGGCCACGGAGGTGACGATGTGCGCCGGCGCCGTTCTGGTGGGCCTTTCCATCCCGATTTTCATGGTCGCCACGACGACGCTCGTGCAGCGCCGTACCGAGAGCGGTATGCAGGGCCGCGCGCTTACCGCAATGGACGCGATCATCGACGTGCCGTTCGTGCTGTCGATGGGGATCGGGGCGCTCGTGGTGGGCTTCCTCGACTTCCGGGTGATCTATGCGGCGGCGGCGGTCATTTTCGCCGTGGTCGCGGCGTCCGTGCTGGTGAGACCAGGGTGGCGGGTTGATGCCACGTTGACGCGCGTTGATTGACCGAAGTGATCACAATTTTTATCTTTAAATCACAGAAAATGGGCTGAAATGCCCATGCCCGGCAAGGAGGCACTTGTGCTGCAGGAAAACGTCCAGACCACGGTAAGAACCCCCATCATGACGACTCCGGAATTCGTCGAGAAAATGCTCGCCACGCGGCAGGAAGTTCAGATCGTGAAGTTCCGCACGACCTGCACCGACTGCGTGCCGAACTACTGACATGACTGAGGCCGGGACGCTCGATCGCCCCGGGCTCGACCTGTGCGCCGTCCCCGGCCTGGTTCTCTCCGAACTGGGCCGGGGCGGTCGCGGCGTGCTCGTGCTGGCCGTGGACGGACTGTCGTGGCGGGTCGCCCGGCGGGTCTGGCGGTCGGCCGAGCTCACCCGCCTCGCCTCCACCTTTCCCACCACCTCGGCCAGCGCGTGGCTGACCTCGGTCACCGGCGCCCAGGTGAGCGAGCATCTGGTGGTCGGCGCGGCCTATCGCGAGCGGTCCGGCGGGCCGCTCGTCAACGTGATCACCGGGGACGTCCTGGCGGGGGAGCCGGCGCCGCGCGAACCGGTCCCGCGGCTGCCCACGGTCTTCGAGCGGGCGGAGGGCGCCGATCCGGTGGTGCTGGGCCGCGAGCTCGACCTGCTGTCCGGTCCCTGGGTGGACGCGCTCACCAGGGGCGCGGCGCGCCGTCCGGCTCGGGAGCCCCTGACCCGCGACCCGCACGGCCTGGTCGCGGGGGTGGCGGCGGACGTCGAGGCGGCGATCGCCGTGCGGCGGACCCGGCCCCTGCTCCTGTGGGTGTACGTCAACCTCGACGACCACCTGCACCGGCACGGCTACGACGAGCGGGCCGTGGACGCGCTGGCCGCGCTGGAGCGGCACGCTACGGCCTGGGCCGCGCGAGGGTGGCACGTGCTCGCGCACGCCGACCACGGCCTGGTCCCGGTCGACTCCGACCCCGGCCTGGCGGGACGCTGGGCGGACGTGGACACGCCCCGGCTGTGCGAACTCCCCGGCGGCGGGGCCGGCCGGGTGCGCTGGCTCTACCCGCGCCCGGGCAAGGAGCGCGAGGTGGCCGAACGCCTCGCCGAGGCCCTGGACGGCCATGCCAGGGTGCTGCCGGCGGCCGCGCTCGGCGAGCTGGGCCTGATGGAGGTCGCCGGTCCGGTGCGGGAGCGGCTCGGCGCGGTGGTGGCGATCGCCACGTCACCGCGCTTCCCGCTCCCCGATCCCGGCCTCTCCTACGAGCACGGGGCGCTCAGCGACGAGGAGACGCTGGTCCCGCTGGCGCGCTGGGTCAGATCCAGCCGCGCCTGACGGCCTCCGCCCCCGCCTGGAAGCGGCTGGTGGCGTTGAGGCGTTCCATCACTCCCGCCACCCGCCTGGCGAAGGTGCGCTTGCTGAGGTGCAGCCGCGCGGCGGCGCGGTCGTCGGTGAGCCCGTCGTCGAGGGCGCGCAGCACCTCGTCCTGCCCCTCGTCGCCGAACGCGCCGCTGCGCCGCTCGTCGAGGATCTGGCAGATGGTGTCGAAGACGCCCGCCACGGAGGCCGCGACCACCGGATGGGGGATGCGCTCCAGCCGCCCGATGTGGGCCGGGCCGGGGTGCGCGACGTAGGCGACCACGCGGTCCCGTACGAGCACCTGATAGGGCAGGCCGGTCACGGCGCGGGCGGTCGCGCCCGCCTGCCAGGCCGGCGCGAGAGGGGACGTACGGCCGGGCTGGCCGGGTCCGTGCAGGATGCGGACGGCGACCCGGCGCCGGGCGAGCCGGGCGAACAGGCGGGGGAGTGCGGGGTGCATGCGCTCGGGCTCGGCGGACAGCACGAGCAACTCGGCGTGGGTCTGCTCGGCGAGTTCCAGCTCCAGGAGGGGGAGTCCGAGCTGCGTCGCTGGGTGGTCGGCGGGTCTGAAGGGGACGGTTCTGCTGCTGTTGGGAGACATCGATACCAACCCGGTTGCCAGTCGAAGTATCACTACTCCGAACGCTAGATGGGAGGTATGTGCATGCGATTTCGGTGGGTTATCACCCGCCCTGACTGAAGTGTCATCACAGTAGAAGTGGACATTTTTTGTCATTTCTTGTTATATCGCCCATGCGAAGATAATCTACGATCTCCCGTATGGAGTCGGCGGGACCGCCTTGGCCTGGCTGAGACGAACCAGTGGGTGTGTGCATGGAGTTTCGCGTCCTCGGTCCCCTGACGGTGAGCACGGAAAACCTGCACATCCCGCTGGGCGGGCCGCGTCGGCGCATCATGCTCGCGACCCTGCTGCTGAACGTGGGCCGGGTCGTCTCGACCGACAGGCTCAGCGCCGCGATCTGGGGCCAGCACCCGCCCGCCACCGCCCGTAACCAGGTCGCCATCTGCGTGTCGGGACTGCGCCGGGAGTTCGTCGCCGCGGGAGTGGCGCACGACCCCATCGTCACCGCCTCCTCCGGCTACCTGCTGCGGCTCGGCGACGACGACAGGTTCGACGTCAAGGAGGTCGAGGAGGCGCTGCGCCAGGCGCGCACCGCGCGCACGGCGGGTGACCTGGAGAAGGCCTCGGAACAGCTCTCCGAGGCGCTGTCCCTGTGGCGCGGCGACCCGCTGACCGGGGTCGAGGGCGAGCTGGTGCGCGCGGAGTCCGAGCGGCTCGGCGAGTGGCGCCTGGCCATCCTGGAGGAGTTCTTCGAGGTCGAGCTGGAACTGTCGCACGACCTGCAGATCCTGGGCGAACTCGTCGGGCTGGTCGCCGAGTACCCGCTGCGCGAGCGCCTGCGCGGCCTGCTCATGCTGGCCCAGAGCCGGGCCGGTCGCCGCGCCGAGGCGCTGGCCACCTACCAGGAGGGTTACCGGCTCAGCATCGAGCGCCTCGGGCTCGAACCCGGCTCGGAGCTGGCCGACCTGCACGAGGCGATCCTGCGCGGGGAGACCGGCCAGCGGCAGGGCCGGTTCGTCATGGAGCACGCCGCGCCGGAGGCCGCGCCGGCGGTGCCCGCCCAGCTGCCGCCCGACGTCAACGGCTTCGTCGCCCGCGACGCCGAGATCGAGCGGCTCGACACGCTGCTCGACCGCAAGTGCCAGGCGGGGCAGCCGTTCATCGCCGTCATCACCGGGATGGGCGGGGTCGGCAAGAGCGGCCTGGCCGTGCACTGGTCGCACCGCGTCGCCGCGCGCTTCCCCGACGGCCAGCTCTTCGTCGACCTCAACGGCTACTCGGAGACGGGCCCGCCGAGTTCGCCCTTCGACGTGCTCGACACCCTCCTGCGCGCGCTGAACGTCACCCGCCAGCACCCCCCGACCACGCTGGAGGAGCGGGCCGCCCTGTTCCGCACCGTCCTGGCCGGGCGCCGGCTGCTGCTCGTGCTCGACAACGCGCGCGACTCCAGCCAGGTCCGGCCCCTGCTGCCCGGCGCGCCCGGCTGCGCCGTCATCGTGACCAGCCGCGACCAGCTCTCCGGGCTCATCACGCTGGAGGGCGCGACCCCGCTCCGGCTGGACGTGCTGCCCCCCGACCAGGGCGTGGACGTGCTCGCGTGCATCGCGGGCGAGCAGCGGGTGCACGCAGACCCGGAGGGGGCCAGACAGCTCAGCGAGCTGTGCGGCGGGCTCGTGCTCGCGCTGCGCGTGGCGGCCGCCCGGCTGGCCGTGCGGCCGTCGTGGACCAGCGCCGACCTCGTCGCCAGGCTCACCGACGAGAGCCGCAGGCTCGACGAGCTCAGCCAGGGCGAGGTGGACCTGCGCACCAAGTTCATCCTCAGCTACCGCGACCTGTCGGCGCAGGCGGCCATCATGTTCAGGCGGCTGGCGCTGCTGGACGTGACCGAGTTCGGCCCGTGGCTGGGCGCCGCCCTGCTGGAGGTGGACCCGGAGCGGGCCCAGGACCTGATCGAGCAGCTCGTCGACGCGCAACTGCTGGAGCTCGCCCAGCCCTGGCCCGGCGGCCAGGCCCGCTACCGCTTCCACGACCTGCTCCGCCTGTACGCGCGCGAGCGGGCCCTGATCGAGGAGAGCGAGCAGGAGCGCAACGCCGCGCTGCGCCGGGCACTCGGCTGCTGGCTGGCGCTGGTGGAGGCGGCCCACGCCCGCCTGCTCGGCGGCGACTACGCCGTCCTGCACGGCCCCGCCGAGCGCCGCAGGCTGCCGTTCGCCATGATCGACCGGATGATGCCCGACCCGATCGAATGGTTCGAGGCCGAGCGCCCGCACCTGCTGGCGGAGATCGGCCAGGCCGCCGCGCTCGGCTTCAGCGCGCTCTGCTGGGACCTGACGATGACCTCGGCGACGTTCTTCGAGCTGCGCAGCTACTACGACGACTGGCGCTCGACGCACGAGCTCGCGCTCGCCGCCGCCCGCCGCGACGGCGACGTCCGCGGCGAGGCCGCCATGATCTACGGCCTGGGCAGCCTCGAACTGTTCCGCCAGCGCTACGACGAGGCCGACAACCTCCTGCGGGAGGCGGTGCGCATGTTCGAGCAGCAGGGGGAGGAGCACGGCCGCGCCCTGGCGCTGCGCAACCTCGCCCTGCTCGACCGCATCGCCGGCCGGTTCGACCTGGCCCTCGCGCGCTACGAGCAGGCGGGGGAGACGCTGCGCGCGCTCGGCGACCACGCCGCCGGGGCGCACGTCACGGCCAGCACCGCGCAGGTGCTCCTGGAGAAGGGCGCGTACGGCGAGGCCGAGCCGCTGCTCAGGGCCGCGGTGAGCGCCTTCGAGGAGATCGGCTACCAGCGGGGCCTGGCCCAGGCGCTGTACCGGTTCGGCGAGGTGCTGCTGCGCACCCAGCGCGTCGACGCCGCACGCCAGACATTGGAGAAGGCCCTGGAGACGGTCCGCGAGCTGCGGGACGTGGTGGGCGAGTCCTACGTGCTGCGGGTGCTGGGCGAGACCTACGCGCAGCAGGGCCGTACGGAAGGCGCGGAAAGAGCGCTGCTCACCTCGCGGCAGATCGCCCAGCGGGTCGGCGAGCAGTTCGTGGTCGGCGTCACCTCGCTCGCGCTCGGCAACCTCCACTTCGAGACCGGGAACGCGACCTCGTCCCGGAACAACCTGACCCTCGCCTCCAAGGTCTTCGAGGAACTGGGCGCCAGGATCTGGCACGCGCGGGCGCTGGAGGCGCTGGCGGCGACGGAGGCCATGCTCCACAACGACCAGGGCGCCCACGAGCTGTGGGCTCGCGCGGCGGCCCTGCTCGCGGAGGACGAAGGGCGCTGAGCGTCAGGGGAACGTGGGGAACGCGTGGTCGCCGATCCACGGGCGCTTCTGGATGTCGCGCTCGCCGGTCCAGTGGAAGTTCCTGAACGGGTCGACGTCCGGCTCGGCGGCGGCGGGCACGGCGAGCAGGGCGGCGAAGAACGCGGCCGCGGTGGTGACGAGAGCGATACGGCGCTTCATGGAAATCCTTTCTCGAAGAAAGCGATGTCTGTCACGCGGGCTTAGAACGTAGCGTCGCCGGCCCGCGAGGTCGAGGAGAGCGGCCACGCCGAAGGGCCCGGCGCGTCCGTGGTGCCGCCGGTGCCGAAGGCGGACGTGGTCGCGCCGGCGATCTCGCCGCCGTCCACGACCAGCTCCTGCCCGGTCAGGAACGCGGCGGCCGGGGAGGCCAGATAGTGGAAGGCCGCGCCGATCTCCGCCGGCTCGGCGTGCCGGCCGAGCGGGATGGAGCGGTTGACCTCGTCCAGCATCTCCGGGGTGTACTCGGCCTCCTGCATGGGGGTCAGCACCGCCCCCGGGCTGACGCACGCCACCCTGATGTTCGGGCTGAGCTCCAGCGCGAAGGTGCGGCACAGGGCGAGAATGCCCGCCTTGGTGGCGTTGTAGTCGGCATAGTACGGATACGCCCGCGAGGCGTTGACCGACGCGGTCGCCAGCAGCACGCCGCGCCCCTGCCTCGTCATGTAACCGGCGGCGCACCGCCACAGGCCCAGCACGCCCAGCAGGTTGACGTCCACGACGCGGCGGGCGGTGGCCTCGTCCAGGTTGAGCACCCCGTGCCTGACACTGATGCCCGCGTTGGCGATCACCACGTCCAGCCGGCCGTGCTCCGTCCAGACCGCCGCCACGGCCGCCTCGATCGACGGCCAGTCGGTCACATCAGCCTCGACCCAGGAGACCCCCGGGCTCGGCACCGCGATCGGCGGCTGCACGTCGAGGTTGACGACGGCGTCGCCGGAGCGCGCGAACCGCTCGGCGGCGGCGAACCCGATCCCGCTGGACGCGCCGGAGATGATCACAGTACGCATGGCGACACCCCTTAGAAGATCACCCGAGGGCTGGTGGTCGCCCGGTTGCCGATGGACCTGCGCAGGTTCCTGCTGACCGTCAGCTTCTTCAGCCAGCGGTCCGTGCCGTCGTAGCGGGGGTGGAACGGCCTGCGCCCGTGGACGGCCAGGTAGTTGTCGACGATCAGCAGCGTGCCCGGACCGACCACCACGTCCCGCTGCTCGGCCTCCAGCCCCGCCACCAGCGCGTCGAGCGCGTCCTCGGCCTCCGGGTCGCCGTCCGCGCAGGTCATGAACGGGCGGTCGAGCCGCAGGTAGGGGGTGCCGGACTCGCCGACGAGCACGGGGACGGCCTCGGGCCTGTCGCGCATCTCGCGCATCAGGGCCAGCGCCGGATGGCCGGGCTGGCTCGCCTCCAGCTGCCGCAGGTGCTCGTCGTCGGGGACGATGTGGAAGCGCGGGCGCGACAGCAACCGGGTCTGCTCCTCCGACAGCTCCAGGTCGCGCACCGAGGCCACCACCGTGGGCACGCCCTCGTGGTTGCGCAGGCCGAACAACAGGAGATAGTCGCAGCGCAGCGGATGGAAGCCGTCCTCGGTGTGGAACTCCAGCGTCGACTCGCTACCGTGACCGCTCTGCTGCATCTCGTCGCCGCGGATCGGCACGATGTTCTGGATCATCCGCCCGCCCTGCAGCGTGGACCAGGCGAACGGCTCGCCCAGCACCATCCCGCACAGGGCGAGACAGACCTCCGCGTCGCCCGCGGCGGCCGACTGGCAGGGCACCGACCAGTGGCCCGGCGTGGGCCCCACGGCGTCGTCGTCGACCGGGAAGCCGTGCACCAGGCAGATCGCGGCCGGCTCCGTACGGCGGAAGTCCTCCAGGAAGCGGCGCAGCCCGACGGGCAGCTCCTCGCGGATGTGCCAGCACCGGTCGAAGAAGCCGGGGTCGGCGGGATCCTCGCCGAGTGCCCTGACCCGCTCGCCGACGGCCCTGATCGCGTCCACCTCCTTGCCGTCGAGGACGTACTCGATCATGTCGGCGCTCATGCCGGCGTGCTCCTCACACTGGCGGGCCGGATGTCGCTCCAGTTGCTCTCGACGTACTCCAGGCTCTCGGCGCGGGAGGCCGGGCCGGAGGCGACGCGCCAGCCGCTGGGCACGGGGAAGGACGACGGCCACAGCGAGTGCTGCTCCTCGGCGTTCACCAGGACCAGGAAGGAACCGTTCTCGTCGTCGAAGGGGTTGCTCATGTCAGCTCTCCGGGCTCAGATCGAACAGGATGCCGCGCGGCGGGGCGGCGAAGTCCCGCTCGCCGTTCAGCACCCAGCCGGACTCGCGGAACGCCTCATGCCACTCCGCGCGGGTGGGGAGGTAGACCCCCATCGCGGCGTGGACGAGCTCGAAGCCCAGCGTGAAGATCGTCGTGTCCGGCCCCGGCGGCTCCTCGCTGCGGACCACGTCGCACAGCAGCAGCCGGCGCGCGTTCGGGAAGGCGGTGCGGAGCTTGCGCAGGCCCGCCACGCAGGAGGGCTTGGGCCAGAAGTCGTGGCCGAGGAAGACACAGGTGATGAGGTCCACGTCGGCGAACTCGGGCAGCGGCTCCAGGTCCCGCACGTCACCGGTGACGACGCCGACGCGGCCGGCGAGACCGGCCCGCTCCACCGAGCTCACGGCCAGGTCCACCGCCGAGGGCGCGATGTCGACGCCCACCCCGCGCACCCCGGGCCGCCGCGAGACCGCGTCGATCAGCCGCTGGCCGGAGCCGCAGCCGAGATCGGCGATGACCGAGTAGTCCAGCTCGCCGAGCAGCTCGACGAAGTGCGGCTCGACCTCGGTCTCGCCGATCAGCTTGGAGCCGACCGCCACCGCCCGCATGTCCCTGGTGTAGAAGTCGCCGGTGCGGTCCTCGGTCCTGGTCACCCCGGGCAGGACCGAGAACAGCTCGCCGCAGCCGCGGACCATCCAGTAGAAGTAGCCGCGCGCACGGTACGCGTCCTCGAAGCGCGGCCCGGTGATCGCCTTGTCGTCGGCGACCTCGACGATCTCCGCCCAGGAGAGCGTCACCAGCAACTGGCGCACCAGCCGCGGGTCGAGCCCGTCAGCGCCCGCCGTCTCGATCGAGTAGCTGTCCTGCTGCCTGAGCGCGTCGAGGATGCCCAGCTCGTCAGCGGCCGACAGCGAGACCGCCACGAGATACGACGAGAAGAGGTCGGCGACGGGGCCGCGGGTAAAAGCCGTGTGCATCGGGTTCTCCGTTTCGGTCGGCATCCTGCTCACGCCTGCTCGGCCCACAGCGCGTCCATGGTCTCGTGGGACGTCACCGTCTCCAGGTCGGGCTTGGACGCGTACCCCATGTTGATGATCGTCCGCACGCCCGAGGTGATCGGGTAGACGCGGTGCAACGTGGTGTTGGTGCGCATCACGTAGAGGTCGCCCGCGCCCACCTCGAACGACCAGATGGGGTTGTCGAGCAGCGCCCGGTGGATGGCGGGATCGCTCTTGTCCCAGGTGGTGCCGGCCACGCACTGGACGAACCCGCCGTGCTCCGGCGGCGGGCACTGCACCAGCCACACCAGGGCGAAGCTGTAGTCGTCCCAGTGCCAGCCGTGGGTGTCGCCGCTCTGCTCCAGGCGGGTGATCACGTACTGCTCGGGCTCGTACGGACAGGCCAGTACGGGCTCGTCAACGATCTCGGCGAGCAGTCCGAGCAGGGGCTCCGACTCGTACACGGCCGGGATGAGGGCGCTGCGCGCGGCGATCTCCGATCGCGTCACGTTGCTCATCCGGCGGGGCGTGCCACCGGTTTCCTTGAACCTGAGGTCGCGCCGGACCCCGGATTCCTCGATGAGGGAGAGTACGTCGTCGGCCACGGCCTGCTTGACACTCGCGGGTGCCAGGAACGACACCTTCGCGAATCCGCGTTCGGCGAACTCGCGCCGGGCGGCCGCCACCTCGCCGGACAATCCGGCGTGGCGTACGTGCTGGTTCAGTTCCTGCACAATTCGGGCATTCACTGCGGGGATCCTTCGCTTCTCCTGAGGGGATCTCGCTGTTTCGGACCGTAGGGCGGCTATCGGGACCGGAGAAGCGTCCGCCGCCGTTGTGGCGAGAAATCGCCATTCGCCCGCTGGCCAGGCGGAAGCCGCCGAGCGCCTTCCTACGCTGGGGCCATGCTCACCGGGGTCCCGCTGTTCCTCCTGCAGCTCGTCGTGATCCTGGCCTCGGCCGTGCTGCTGGGCCGGCTGGCCTCCCGGTTCGGCCAGCCGGCGATCGTGGGGGAGCTGGCGGCGGGCGTCCTGCTCGGGCCGTCGGTGCTGGGCCACCTGGCGCCGGACTGGGCCCAGTGGCTGCCCCGGCCCGGCTCCGGGGCGCTCATCGACGCCGTCGCCCAGCTCGGGCTCCTGCTGCTCGTCGGGCTCACCGCCGCCGAACTCGACCTGGGCAGGCTGCGCGCGCAGGCGGGCACCCTGGCCAGGGTCAGCGCCTGCGCGCTGCTCCTGCCGCTGGCGCTGGGCGCGGCGGCGGGTTTCGCGGCGCCGGCGGTCCTGCTGGGGCCGGCCGCCGACCGGGCCACCTTCGCCGCCTATCTCGGCGTGGCCCTGTCCGTGACCGCCATCCCGGTCATCTCCCGTACGCTCGGCGACCTGAACCTGCTCGGCCACCGCGTCGGCCAGATCACCCTGGCCTCCGGCGCCGTCCAGGACGCCGTGGCCTGGATCCTGCTCGCGGTCGTCGGCGCCATGGCCACCCGGGGCGGCTGGCCGGGAACGGTCGGCCTGCCGGTGCTGTGGCTGGCGGTCATGGCCCTGGCGGCCCTGGCGCTGCGGCCGCTGGCCCGGCGCGTGCTGAGCGAGGCCGACCAGGCGCCCGCCATGACCACCGCCGCCGTCGTGATCCTCACCGGCGCGCTCGCCGCGCACCTCGCCGGGCTGGAGCCGGTGGTCGGCGCCTTCGTCGCCGGGCTGGTCGCCGGGGCTGCCAAGGGCGCGGGCGCGCGGCACCTGACCGGCCTGCGCACCGCCGTCGTCGCCGTCCTCGCCCCCGTCTTCCTGGCCTTCGCCGGGCTGCACCTGGATCTCGCGGCCCTGGCCGACCCGGTGGTCGCCCTGACCGCGGCGGGGCTGCTGGCGCTGGCGGTGGCGGGCAAGCTGGCCGGCGGCTACCTCGGCGCCCGCATCAGCGGAATACCCCGCTGGGAGTCCTTCGCCATCGGCGCGGGGCTCAACTCACGTGGCCTCATCGAGATCGTCGTCGCCACCGTCGGGCTCCGGCTGGGCATCCTGACACCCGCCGCGTACTCGATCGTCGTCCTGATCGCGGTGGCCACCTCCCTGATGGCGCCTCCACTGCTGCGGGCGGCCCTCGAACGAGCACCCGGAACGGAACGGAACGGAGAGCGGCATGGCCGTGGCGAGAGTGAACGGGACCACCCTGACCTACACCGACCAGGGCACCGGTGACCCGGTGATCATGGTGATGGGCACCGGCAGCCCCGGGCACGTCTGGCACCTGCACCAGACGCCCGCGCTGGTGGCCGCCGGCTACCGCGTCATCACCTTCGACAACCGCGGGCTGTCGCCGGACTCCGGGACGCCCGAGATCGACGACCTGGTGGGCGACCTCGCCGGGCTCGCCGAGACCCTGTGCGGCGGGCGCTGCCGCCTCGTCGGCGTGTCGATGGGCGCGCACATCGTGCAGGAGCTGCTGCTGAAACGGCCGGAACTCGTCGAGCAGGCCGTGCTGATGGCCACCCGCGGGCGGCCCGACCACTTCCGCGCCAGGCTCGCCGCGGCCGAGGCCGAGCTGAACTTCGGCCCGGTCGACCTGCCCGTCGCCTACGGCGCCGCGCTGCGCGCCGTGCTCAGCCTGTCGCCGCACACGCTCAACGACGAGGGCCGGGCCCGGCACTGGCTGGACCTCTTCGAGCTCTTCCCGACGGCCAAGGCGGTGATGCGCGCCCAGCACAAACTGGAGATCATGGAGAGCCGGCTGGCCGACTACCGCGCCATCCGCGGCCGCTGCCTGGTCGTGGGCTTCGAGGACGACCTCATCACGCCGCCGCATCTCGGACAGGAGGTCGCCACCGCCATCCCGGGGGCGAGGTACGCACAGGTCGCCAAATGCGGGCACTACGGCTACATGGAGCAGCCGGACGAGGTCAACTCCCTGATCGTGGACTTCTTCGCCACGGGAACCCCCGGAACCCCCGGAACCGCCGGAACCCCCGGAACCGCCGGAACCGCCGGAACCGCCGGAACCCCCGGAACCCCCGGAACCCCCGGAACCCCCGGAACCGCCGGGACCACCGGGACCGCCGGAACCACCGGGACCGCTGTTTAGCCGCGTGCCCGCCCTGACCTGCCGGGTGACGCACCCCCTCCCCGCCCGGCTCGTGGAGAAACCGGCACCACCATTGCCCGGAAACCCCCCCCGGACCTGCGCGTCCTCTCAGGGACGCCCTCAGCTCACCGCACCCGTACCCGGGTCTTCGAGCACGTCTCGCACCGCTGTGTGATGACGCGGCCGATCGTCTCGATCGTCACCCAGCGGTGACGAAAATGGATCCGGCACACGGGTCGTTCTACCCGCGACCCCCGTCCGATACGTGCTGTCAACAGATTGTCACTCGACGGGTTCGAGCCTCAGCGAGATCGAGTTGATGCAGAAGCGGTCGTCGGTCGGCGTCGGGTAACCCTCGCCGTGGAAGACGTGCCCCAGGTGGGAGTCGCAGCGCGTGCACCGCACCTCGGTGCGGACCATGCCGTGGCTGCGGTCCTCGATCAGCCTCACGGCGTCGGAGTCGGACGGCTGGAAGAAGCTGGGCCAGCCGCAATGGGACTCGAACTTGGTGTCGGACCTGAACAACTCGGCTCCGCACGCCCGGCAGGCGTAGACGCCCTCTGTCTTGGTGTCGACGTACTCGCCGGTGAACGGGCGCTCCGTGCCCGCCTCACGCAGCACGTGGAACTCCTCCGGAGAGAGCTGAACGCGCCACTCGGCCTCACTCTTGACCACCTTGTCCATACGTTCAGAGTACGAGATGCGGCAAAAAGAGATCTCCATTGGGGGAAGCATCCTTTCTGGGGCGAATTCGCGTCTTTGTCAGCAAGGGGGTGTCATCGCCTCCTGCCAAGGGGCGAGATCACTCGCCGGATCGCCAGAGCGGCACAGCCCACGCCCGTGCTGGCGCCGCCGGCGATCGCCTGTGCCGGCCGGGTGGCGCGCCAGCGCCCGGAACGGCGGCGCGAGTGGTCTCGCCGACGGGCCCGTTCCGTCGAGCTCCCGGTCCCGCCACCGGTGCGGCTCCGGAACGGGCCCCCTTCCGCCTGGCGGCGGTGGTTTGTCGGAGGCGCGGGGTAGGTTCGGATCCATGGCATCGCCGTACATCGAGCTCGAGGTGGGAGAGCGCACCGTCAAGGTGACGAATCCCGGCAAGATCTACTTTCCGGAGATCGGCGCGACGAAGCGCGAGCTGGTCGAGTACTACATCAGCGTGGGCGAGGGCGCGCTCCGGGCGCTCAAGGACCGGCCCACCAACCTCAAGCGCCACCCCGACGGCGTGCAGAGCGAGGCCATCTACCAGAAGCGGATGCCCGCCAAGCGCCCCGACTGGCTGGAGACCGTGACCGTCACCTTCCCCAGCGGCCGCACCGCCGACTCGCTGCGGGTCACCGAGGTCGCCGCCATCGCCTACTGCGCCAACCTGGGCACCATCGACTTCCACCCCTGGCAGGTCCGCGCCGCCGACGTGGAGCATCCCGACGAGCTGCGCGTCGACCTCGACCCGCAGCCGGGCGTCGGCTTCGACGCGGTGCGCAAGGCCGCGTTCCTGGCCAGAGACGTGCTGGCGGAGCTGGGCATCACCGGGTTCGTCAAGACCTCGGGCAACCGCGGCGTCCACATCGCGGTGCGGATCGAGCCGCGCTGGGACTTCGTGCAGGTGCGCCACGCCGGCATCGCGCTGGCCAGGGCGGTCGAGGAGCGCGACCCCGCGCTGGTCACCACCGCCTGGTGGAAGGAGGAGCGCGGCGACCGGGTCTTCATCGACTTCAACCAGAACGCCCGCGACCGCACCGTCGTCAGCGCCTACTCGGTCCGGGCCCGCCCGCACGCGCCCGTCTCCACCCCACTCACCTGGGACGAGCTCGAAGACGCCGACCCGCGCGACTTCGACATCCGCACGGTCCCCGCCCGCTTCGCCGACCTGGGCGACGTCCACGCCGCCATCGACGACCACGCGTACTCGATCGAGGCCCTCCTGGACTGGTACGACAAGGACGAACGCGGCGACATGCCCTACCCACCCAACTACCCGAAAATGCCAGGCGAGCCCAAACGCGTCCAGCCCAGCAAGGCCCGCGACGACTAAACCACCCGCTCTGGCCTTACGGGGTGTCCGCGCCTAGATCTCTCGCGTTTCGGGCGTCCTCGCCACGCCTTGCCTTGCCACGCGCCTCGCCTTGCTTAGACGTGTGGCATTGCTGGGCTGAACACGGACAACCGCCGCATACACCGCCCTAGCAGGGCAGCGCTTCTGCGCCGATGTACTCAGGCCGATGTGCGCACGCTGCCCCTATGCCCTCGCGCTGCCGCTCTGCCATGCCCTACCCCGGCGTGATCCCGATGTGCTGGTCAGGGGTCGCGGGGGAGTCCTAGGGCGCGTTCGGCGATGATGTTGAGCTGGACTTCGGTGGTGCCGCCGCCGATGGTGAAGGCGCGGGTGGTGAGGATCATGCGGCTCCAGTAGGGGTCGGCGGGTGCCAGGCCCCAGCAGAACTCGGACACCGCCTGCGAGTGCCGCATGCCGAGCAGCTTGCGGACGCTGGACGCCGTGGCGCGCGCCCGGTCACCGGACGAGGTCTCTCCGCCGGTTCGGGTGCCGGTGTCGGCGAGTTGGGCGAGGGTCACGCGCAGGCCGAGCGCCGAGATGGCCTGGCCTTCCGCCCAGAGCCGCCCCGCCTGCTCGCGCTGGGACTCCCGTAGCGGCAGCCGGGCGGCGAACACGGCCATGTCGGTGTGCTGCGACCCCGGCCCCCACGAGTCGCCGAGCGCGACCCGTTCGTGCGCGAGGGTGTCGCGGGCCACCCGCCACCCGCCGTCCACCTCGCCGACGACCTGCTCGTCCGGCACGAACACGTCATCGAGGAAGACCTCGTTGAACAGCTCGTCGCCGTTGATCTCCTTGAGCGGCCTCACGGTGACGCCGGGCGCGGCCATGTCCACGAGGAAGTACGTGATGCCTTCGTGCTTGGGCTTGTCCGGGGAGGTCCTGGCCAGGCAGATGCCCCAGTGGGCGTACTGGGCCAGGGACGTCCAGATCTTCTGCCCGGTCAGCGTCCAGCCGCCCTCCACCCGGGTGGCCTTGGTCGACAGGCCGGCCAGGTCCGAGCCGGCGCCGGGCTCGGAGAACAGCTGGCACCACACGATCTCGCCGGAGAACGTCCGGGGCAGGAAGCGTTCCTGCTGGTCGCGGGTCCCATGGCGGACGATCGACGGCACGGCCCACGCCCCGATGCCCAGGTTCGGCCGTTTCAGGCCGCGGAACTCCTCGTGGATGATCACCTGTTCGAGCGGTGACGCGGCGCGGCCCCACGGCTCGGGCAGGTAGGGCATGATCCACCCTTCCGCGGCGAACCGGCGGCGGCGTTCGGCCGGGTCGGCGGCACGGAGGGAGGCGGCGTGCGCCCGGACCGCGTCCCTGATCGGGGCGGCCTCTTCGGGCAGGTCGGGCTCCATCGGCCGGCGCACCCCGCCGAGAGCCAGCCCGGCGACCTCATCGGCCCACTCGCCGGCGTCCCCGGCCAGCATCCGGTCGGACAACGCCCGCCGGTAGTAGCGGTGGGCGTCGTGCTCGAAGGTGTATCCGATGCCGCCGAGCACCTGGATGGCGTCGGCGGCGCACCGCACCCCGGCCTCCGCCCCCAGCACCCCGGCCACCCCCACAGCCAGCCGCACCCGCGCCGCCAGCCTTGTCACCCCTCCAGGGATTCCGTGCTCTCCAGCGGTCCCGTCAGCTGCGGTGGTCCCGTGGCGTCCGGCGGTCTCGTGCTCTCCGGAGGTTCCGTGCTCTTCGGGAGCATCCGGGTCGTCCAGGGCTCGGGCGGCATCCCATATGGCGGCGCGGGCCTGTTCCAGGACGACCAGCGCGGCGGCCAGGCGGTGCTTGACGCCCTGGAACTGGCCGATGGGCCGCCCGAACTGCTCCCGTGTCTTGGCGTACTCCGTGGCCGTGTCCACCGCCCAGGCGGCGACCCCGCAGGCGTCGGCGCCGAGCAGCACCGCGGCCAGCTCCCGCACCGGCACCGCGCCGAGCACGCGTTCCCCCGGCACGGTCACGACGGTCACGGTGCACAGCTCACGGTCCAGGTCGACGCCGCTGACGGCCTCGGCCACGACGTCCGCGCGATCGAGCAGCGCCCAGCCGTCGGCACCGACGGGCACCAGGAACAGGTCCGCCCCCGCCGCCCCGAGCGCCATCAGGCCCACCCCGGCCGGCCCGCCTCCCCACGACGACCCGCGTTCCGCCGACGCCCCGCCTTCCGCCGAGGGTCCGCCTGTTCCGGAGGGCCCGCCTACCCCGGAGGGTCCATCTGCCCTGAAGGGTCCGCCTGCCTCGGAGGGTCCGTCTGTCCCGGAGGGTCCATCTGCCCTGAAGGCCCCGCCTGCCCCGGACGGGGTGGCCTTCCCCGGACGGGCCGCACCGACCGCCGTCCCCGCGTCTTCCCCGGACCTGTCCGCACCGGCCGCCGTCCCGGCGTCCTCCCCAGGCCTGCCCGCACCGGCCACCACCCCTTCGTGCCTCATGCCAGGCAGGACGACGGCGGCGGTGCGGGAGCCGTCGGCGAGGGCGCCGATCAGGTCCTTCCCGGCGGGGGAGCGGGCCGCCGCCGCGGCGGCGAGCACCGTCGGCAGGTACGGGCCGCGCACCCGGCGCTCGCCGAGCGCCTCCAACGCCACGCACAGCTCCAGCAGCCCGAACCCCTGCCCGCCACGTTCCTCCGGCAGGTGCAGGCCGAGGACTCCTTGCCCGGCGAGCGCGTCATGACCCGCCCCCCGTTCCGCCAGCCCGCGCACGGACTCGGCGAGCGCCCGGTGTTCAGCGGTCAGCCCGATACCCATGCACAGAACCTAGAACATTATTCGGTCTCGCGACAGACCCCGGCAGCCCGCCGCCGGGCCGAAATATTCGGTGGCGACCCCGTACAGAGGCTGGTTACGCTCCCGATGTCCATGTACGAGTCACTCGGGCGGTCACGCCCTGAAAGTAGGGGTCTATGCCCGCGGCCGCGCCACGCGCGCCTCGTCGTACCGTCACCCGGACGCGAACGTGACGCCTGTCATCGTCCGGACCCGTACGTGACTCATCACCTCTGACCGTCGCGAGGCCCGCACGGCGCTTCCTTGCTGCCCTTTTCCAGCATGTCCGGCAAGGAGTACCCCAGGGTGTCCACCCACAAGACCCGTCAGATCCTGACCGATACGTTCACCTGCGTACGCTGCGGGCTGACCGTGACCGGAACCGCCCCCGGAGGCGGCCGCCGTAACCACTGCCCGAGCTGCCTGCACTCGCTGCACGTGTTCGACCGTGCCGAGGGCGGACCGTCCGAATGCGGCTCGCGCATGGCCCCGATCTCCATCGCGGTGCTGCGCGGCGGCGACTGGATGATCATCCACCGCTGCACGCGTTGCGGAGAGCTGACGTCGAACCCGATCAGCGGCGACGACAACCAGCTCATCCTCATGCGCATGGCCGTCCGCCCGCTCGCCCAGCCGCCGTTTCCGCTGGAAACGTTCGGCGACCTGTGAGGGGAGCGGAGACCATGCCACGCAGGAAACCGGCCGGAGGCAGACCGCAGCGCCGCAAGGACGTCAGGCACGGCGAGCCCGGCGACGCCTTCCGGTGTGTCGGTTGCCGGCTCGACGTGCCTGTCACCGCGCCGGGCACCGCGCACCGCAACCACTGCCCGAACTGCCTGACCAGCCGGCACGTCGACCACCGCGTGCCCGGTGACCGGCGGGCCGCCTGCCGCGGCCGCATGACGCCGCTCAGCGTCACGGCACGGAACGACGGCGAGTGGCTGATCATTCACAGCTGCCAGTCGTGCGGCGGGCTCAGCGCGAACCGCATCGCGGGCGACGACAACGCGCTCGTGCTGCTCCGCATCGCGATGAGACCGCTGTCAGGCGACCGCCTGCGTTCCGGAGCGCTACTGGCCCTGTGACCGGCTTCGGGGGCCCCATCACCCGGGGCCCCCGAAGCCGGTCCCGATAGCCAGGCGCTCCGAAGCCGGTCCCGTCAGCCAGGCGCTCCGAAGCCGAGACGCTCCAAAGCCGGTCGGTTCAGTCGCCGAACTCCAGGCTCAGGGCGTGGGTGAAGTCGGCGATCGCCTCCTCGTGGCGGTCCTCCTCCTGGAAGATCTCGCCGCGTACGCGGTAGGCCCACACGTACTCGGCGTCCAGCTCGATCGCCCGGTCGAGGTCCCTGAGCGCCGCCTCGTTGTCGCCCAGCTCGCTCAGCACCGCGCCGCGGCTGCCGAGCGCGCGGTCGTGGTCGGGAGCCAGCTCGATGGCCCGGTTGAGGTCCGACAGCGCGTCCTCGTACCGGTCGATCATGCGCAGCGCCTCCCCACGCCTGCTCAGGGCGCGCACGTGGTCGGGGTCGATCTCCAGTGCGCCGGTGTAGTCGGCGATGGCCTCCGTGTAGAGGCCCATTCGCTGGTAGAGGTCACCCCGGGCGAGCCAGGAGTGCGCCAGGCTGCCGTCCAGGTCGATGATCTTGGCATGCTCGGCCAGCGCCTCGTCCAGCCGGTCCAGGTCGGCGAGCGCGTCCGCCCTGGCCTCCAGGATCCACAGAGACTCCGGCGACAGGGTCAGCGCGTGCTCGAAGTCGGCCATGGCCTCGTCGTACCGGCCCAGCGCGGCGTACGCCTGCCCCCGCGAGCCGAGCGCGTACGCGCTGTCGGGCTCCATCCGCAGCGCCTCGTCGAAGTCGGAGATCGCGGCCTCGTACCGCTCGATCAGCCGGTGGCTCTCACCGCGCAGCCGCCAGGAGCGCGCGTTGTCCGGGACGAGCGCGATCGACTCGGTCAGGTCCGCGATCGCCGCGTCGTGCCGCCCCAGCGCGATGTACGACTCGGCCCGGCTGCGCAGCACCGACGCCCGCGACCGGGCCGCCGCCTCGTTGATCTCCTCGCTCATGGGGGGAAATCTATCGGCCCTTTGTCGATCATCGCTCCCTTTCACCGTGACGCCGCCGCCCACCGGCCGGGGCGGTCATAAGATCGGGGACATGGAGCTGGCCCCCGGAGTGCACGTCGCCGTCACCGACCGCCATGGCGGCGTCAGCGCCCCGCCGTACGGGACGCGCAACCTCGGCGGTCTGACCGGCGACGACCCCGCCGCCGTGCGGGCCAACCGGGCGGGCGTCGCGGCCGAGCTGGGCGTGCGGGCGATCGTGTTCATGCGGCAGGTCCACGGCGCCGAGGTCGCGTACGTGAGCGAGCCGTTCGGCGACGACGCGCCGCCGGTCGACGCGGTGTTCACCACGGAGCCGCGGCTGGCGCTGGCCTCCCTGGGCGCCGACTGCCCGGCGGTGCTGGTGGCCGACCCGGTGGCGCGCATGGTCGGCGCGGCGCATTCCGGACGTCCCGGTACGGAAGCGGGCATCGCCACCGTGCTGGTCGAGGCCATGGCAGCCAAGGGCGCCGACCCGGGGCGCATGGCCGCGTTCGTCGGGCCGGGGGCGTGCGGGCGCTGCTACGAGGTGCCGGCCGAGCTGCGTGACCAGGTGGCGGCCAAGGTGCCGCCGGCCCGCTCCACCACCTCCTGGGGCACCCCCGCGCTCGACCTGCGCGCCGGCATCGAGGCCCAGCTCCGCGCGGCGGGCGTGCCCGAGGTCCGGCACGACTCCCGCTGCACCATCGAGTCCGGCGAGCTCTACTCCCACCGCCGCGCGGACCCCGGCCGCTTCGCCGGCCTCATCTGGCTCACGTAGCCGACGGAGACGCTCCTCGGGACACCGAACGGCGGAGCGAGAAAGCCCGAGCATCCCGCCCCAGACTGGGATCACGACCACCCATCTGCCCCACAGGAGCCCCCGGCGTTCCCCCTGGGTGGGGAGGGGCACGGGGTGAGCCTGGGTGACGGTGGCCCACCCGCGCGGAAGGAGGTCACGACGGCCCGCCCGAAGGCGGAGCCGGTCAGGAGCGGTTGAAGAAGAAGTTGACCGCGACGATGGCCAGCCAGATGACCAGGATCCCCGGGTTGGTCGTGCCGAGCACCGTGAGCGCGATCGTGGCACCGGTGCCGAGCGACAGGGAGACGATGGCCAGCGCGAGCCGCTGGCCGTCAGTCGGGCCGCGCCGCCGGGCGGCGGGCGCGGCCTGGAGACGCTCGTCCACCCGCCGGTCGACCTCCTGCCCGATCTTGTCGAGGAACGACGCGGCGACGGCGTCGTCGTAGTCGGGGCCGAGGTCGCGGCTGACGGACATGGCCGCGCGCAGCTCTTCACTGGTGCCCATACAGCCATATATAAACGACAGCTCGGCTCAGCGAGCAAGAATGTCATCAAGATTGTAGGAAACCGGCCGTTCGAGCTGCTCGTACGTGCACGACTCGGGAGTGCGGTCGGGCCGCCGGCGCCGCCACTGGGCGGTGTGCCGGAACCGGTCGCCCTCCATCTGGTCGTAGGCCACCTCGATCACCAGCTCCGGCCGGAGCGGGATGAAGGACAGGTCCTTCTTGGCGTTCCAGCGCGAGATCGCCCCCGGCACCCGCTGGCCGCCGGTGGCGGGCGTGGCGGCCGGCTGGCCGAGGTTGGCCTGCGCCTGCTGGGCCCAGTGGCCCCAGGGGTGCTCGCTCAGCTCGGCGACGTACGGCTTGAGCTCCTCGACCAGCTCGGCCCGGCGCTCCATCGGGAACGAGGCCGTCACGCCGACGTGGTGCAGCCTGCCGTCGTCGCCGTAGAGGCCGAGCAGGATGGAGCCCACGATCGGCCCGGTCTTGTGCTCGCGGTAGCCGGCGATCACCACGTCGGCCGTGCGCTCGTGCTTCACCTTGAACATGACCCGCTTGTCGGGGATGTAGGGCTGGTCGCCCGGCTTGACGATGATGCCGTCGAGCCCGGCCCCCTCGAACATCTCGAACCACTCGCCGGCCTGCTCGTCGTTCTTGGTCACCGGGGTGAGCCGCACCGACCGGCCCTTCTCCGGGAACAGCTCCTCGAGCCGGGCCCGCCGCTCGGCGAACGGCGCCTCCATCAGCGCCTCGTCGCCCACGGCCAGCAGGTCGAAGGCGATGAACGAGGCCGGCGTCTGCTCCGCCAGCAGCTTGACCCGGGAGGCCGCGGGGTGGATGCGCTGCTGCAACGCCTCGAAGTCGAGCTCGGAGCCGCGCGGCAGCACGATCTCGCCGTCGACCACGCACCGCTCGGGCAGCTCCGCCTTGACGGCCTCGACCAGCTCAGGGAAATAGCGGGTGAACGGCCGCTCGTTGCGACTGCCGAGGTAGACCTCGTCGCGGTCCCGGAACACGATGCACCGGAACCCGTCCCACTTCGGCTCGTAGAACAGGGTGCCGTCCTGCTTGGGCATCGCCTTGACGGGCTTGGCCAGCATCGGCCCGACCGGCGGCTTGACCGGCAGGTCGAGATCGGGGATCGGCTCCGGCTCCTTGGCCTTCCTCCCCGCCTTGGGCGCGGGTGCGGGTGCGGGTGCGGGTGCGGGCTCCGGCGTAGGCGCGGGCTCCGGCGTGGGCGTCGGCTCGGTCATGGTCGCATCTCCCTCGTGTAACGGCAGAACAGGACGCCCTCCTCCTCCAGCACCTGCCTGAGCTCCAGCCGCGAACGCGACGGCGCGCCGTCGAGGATCCGCGCCGCGCCGCCGCCCAGCAGCAGCGGGCTCACCGACAGGCACAGCTCATCGACCAGCCCGGCGGCCGCGAGCTGGGCGTTGAGCCGCGGCCCGCCCTCGCACAGCACCCGCGTCAGCCCCCGGGCGTGCAGGGCGGCCACCGCCCGGCGCGGGTCGACCTCCTCGTCACCGGCCACGATCACCTCACCGGCCGCGGCCGCCGCCTCGCGCCGGCTCCCCGGCGCGCTCTCACAGGTGATCACCAGCGTCGGGCTCACCGCCTCGCGGAACAGCGGCGCGTCGAAGTCGAGGTCGAGGCCGCGGCTGACGATCGCGAGCGGCGCCGCCGCCGGCCGCCCGGCCCGCAGCACGCGCCAGGACTCGCGGGGCTTGACCGGGCCGTACCCCTCGGCCCGGACGGTCGCGGCGCCCGCCAGGACCACGTCGGCCAGCCCGCGCAGCACCCCGAACACCCGCTTGTCGGCCTTGCCCGACAGCCCTCCGGACAGCCCCTGGTCCCAGGCCGCGCCGTCGGCGCTGGCCACCATGTTGAGACGCAGCCAGGGCCGGCCCTCGGGGTAGGCGTAGGCGCGTACGAGGTCGGGATCGTCGTCGAGGTCAGGATGGATGCGGCGCACTTCTCCACCTTGGCACACGCCCCCGACAACTCAGCCGCGCGGCCTGCGCAGCACCTGCATCGACCGCGACGTCACCGCCACCACGTCGCCCGCCCGCCAGCGCTCGTCGCCGAACAGCCCCTCGCTGCTCTCGTCGGCGGTGTCGAGCTCCGGCAGCCAGTCGGCGCCGAACGCCTCGCCCGGCAGCGTGAACGCCATGTCTTCGTGATGGGCGTTGATCAGCAGCAGGAACGAGTCGTCCACGATCTGCTCGCCGCGCGGCCCCGGCTCGGTGATCGCGTCGCCGTTCAGGTAGACCATCAGCGACTTGGCGTACCCGACGTGCCAGTCGGACGCCGTCATCTCCTTGCCGCCGGGCGTCAGCCACACCAGGTCGCGCTCGCCGTTGTCGGGGTGACGGCCGTGGAAGAACCGCCGCCGCTGGAACACCGGATGCTCCCTGCGCAGCTTGGCCAGGTTGCGCACGTACTCCAGCAGCGGCGCTTCGGTGCGCAGCCCGGACCAGTCGACCCAGGCCAGCTCGTTGTCCTGGCAGTAGGCGTTGTTGTTGCCCCGCTGGGTGCGGCCGAGCTCGTCACCGTGGGACAGCATCGGCACGCCCTGCGACAGGAACAGCGTGGCCAGGAAGTTGCGCCGCTGCCGGTGGCGCAGCCGCACGATCGCCGGGTCCTCGACCGGCCCCTCGGCCCCGCAGTTCCACGACCGGTTGTCGTCGGTGCCGTCGCGGTTGCCCTCGCCGTTGTCCTCGTTGTGCTTGCGGTCGTAGGAGACCAGGTCGGTGAGCGTGAACCCGTCGTGACACGTCACGAAGTTGATCGAGGCCACCGGACGCCGCCCCGACGTCTCGTACAGGTCGGCCGAGCCCGTCAGCCGGGAGGCGAACTCCGGCAGCGCCGAGTGGGTGCCCCGCCAGAAGTCGCGCACGGTGTCGCGGTACTTGCCGTTCCACTCCGTCCAGAGCGGCGGGAAGTTGCCCACCTGGTAGCCGCCCGGCCCCACGTCCCACGGCTCGGCGATCAGCTTGACCTGCGAGATCACCGGATCCTGCTGGATCAGGTCGAAGAACGCGCTCAGCCGGTCGACGTCGTGCAGCTCACGGGCCAGCGCCGACGCCAGGTCGAACCGGAACCCGTCGACGTGCATCTCCAGCACCCAGTAGCGCAGCGAGTCCATAATCAGCTGCAGGGCGTGCGGCGAGCGCACGTTCAGCGAGTTGCCGCAGCCGGTGTAGTCCAGGTAGTAGCGCCGGTCGCCGTCGTGCAGCCGGTAGTAGGCGGCGTTGTCGATCCCGCGGAACCCGAGCGTCGGCCCCATGTGGTCGCCTTCGGCGGTGTGGTTGTAGACCACGTCGAGGATCACCTCGATGCCCGCCTCGTGCAGCGCCCGCACCATGGCCTTGAACTCCTGCACCTGCTCGCCGCGCGTGCCGGCGCTGGAGTAGCCGCCGTACGGTGCGAGATAGGCCATGGTGTTGTAGCCCCAGTAGTTGGTCAGCCCGCGGGCCACCAGGAAGTGCTCGGGCATGAAGTGGTGGACCGGCATCAGCTCGACCGCCGTCACCCCCAGCGACAGCAGATGGTCGACGATCGCCGGATGCCCCACCCCTGCGTACGTGCCGCGCAGACCCTCCGGCACGTCCGGGTGGCGCATGGTGAGCCCGCGCACGTGCGTCTCGTAGATCACGGTCTGGTGGTACGGGATGCGCGGCGCACGGTCGTTGCCCCACTCGAAGAACGGGTTGATCACGACGTTCTTCGGCATGAAGGGAGCGCTGTCGAGCGGGTTGACCTTCGCCGGGTCCGTGAAGTGGTAGGAGAAGACCGCCTCGTTCCACCGCAGCTCGCCGTCGACCGCCTTGGCGTACGGGTCGAGCAGCAGCTTGGCGGGGTTGCACCGGTGGCCGTGCGCCGGGTCGTAGGGACCGTGGACGCGGTAGCCGTAGCGCTGGCCGGGCATCACGCCGGGCAGGTAACCATGCCAGACGAACCCATCCACCTCGGGCAGTTCGACGCGCTCCTCGGAGCCGTCGTCGTGGAAAAGGCACAGCTCAACACGCTCGGCCACCTCGGAGAACACCGCGAAACCGGTGCCCACGCCATCCCAGGTAGCGCCGAGTGGATAGGGTTCGCCCGGCCAGACGTCGCGCATGTGACCTAATTGTCGCACGCGATAGCGCTCTTGCTAGAGCAGTTCGGCATTCAGCGTGATCGTGGTGCCGGTCAGCGCCTTGCTGACGGGGCAGTTGGCCTTGGCGGTCTCGGCCGCCTGCTGGAACTGCTCGGCGGTGATGCCGGGCACGTGGGCCTTGACCGTGAGCACGATGCCGGTGATGCCCTCGCCCGGCTGGAAGGTGACGTCGGCGCTGGTCTGAACGGACTCCGGCGGGGTGCCGGCGCCGGCCAGGCCGTGCGAGAGCGCCATGGAGAAGCAGGAGGAGTGGGCCGCGGCGATGAGCTCCTCGGGGGAGGTCTTGCCGTTGGCGGCCTCCGCGCGCGAGGGCCAGGAGACCTCGAAGGTGCCGACGCCGGAGGTGTCGAGCGAAACGGTGCCGGAACCGTCGAGCAGCGCGCCCTTCCACTGCGTCGTGGCGGTGCGAGTCGTGGCCATGCGAATTGCTCCCTCTGTCGATCAGTAGACCCTCCGACCCTATCGCGGGGCGGGAAAGTCACTGTGGCCGGACATCCGTCTGCCGTTTCCGGGCGAATAATGACATGCTGGGTCGCGGCGCACCCGCCGCCTAGTCCGGATCACGGGAGTGTGGTGCCAGTGGAGGCACCGTACGACGACCGCCTGCTGCACCAGCGGGTGGTCGGCGGCGACGAGGCCGCACTCGGAGAGATCTACGATCGGCTCGCCTCGCTGATCTTCGGCCTGTCCCTGCGCGTGACGAGGGACCGGGTGATCGCCGAGGACATCACCCAGGAGGTCTTCCTGATCTTCTGGGAGCGTCCGCTGGCGTACGACCCGGAACGCGGCACGCTGCGCGCGTGGCTCGCCACGATCGCGCACCGCCGCGCCGTCGACCACGTGCGCGCGGAGGAGCGCAGGCGCGTGTCCGTGATCGGTCCCCGGCTGTTCGAGCGGGAGCCCGAGAAACTGGAGGACTCGGTGATCGCCGGCGACGAGGCCGACCGGGTCCGGCAGGCCGTCACGGCGCTGCCGGACGCGTTACGCGAGGCGGTCGAGCTGGCCTACTTCGGGGGCAGGACCTACCGGCAAGTGGGGGAGGAACTGGGCGTGCCCGAGGGCACGGCCAAATCGCGCATCCGGCTGGCGCTGAAACGCCTGGCGGAGGCGCTGGCGGAGGAAGAGGTGTGATGGAGCCGCTCGAGCGTCTGTATCTGGACGCGCTGCTCGAAGACCCGGCGGAGCCGAAGAGCTCGCTGCGGCCGCAACTGCTGGCCGGGGCCAGGGCGCGGCGCCGGCCGGCGGCTCCCACCGCGCCGTGGGCCCAGCCGTACGCGGGCCGGGTCGCCGCCATGGACGCTCTGCTGGCGTCCGCCGTCGACGACGACTGGTCCCGGGTCATCGTCGAGGGCTGGACGCTGCAGGAGCTCGTCGCCCATCTGGCCGCCAAGGACGGCCTGCTCGCGGCGGGGGTCGGCGCGCCCGTGCTGGGGCCGGAGATCGCCGCCGCCGACTCGCTCGGCCGCACCGCCGACGTGCAGGCCTACGAGCGGGCCCGCAGCCCCGAGCAGACCCGCCGCGACTGGCGGGCCCAGGCCGACGCCCTCTGCCGCCACCTGGCCACGGTGCCGCCCGGCAGCACCGCCTCGCTCGACGGCCTGTCGGCCCCTGTCCGGGACCACCTGCTCGGCAGGACGCTGGAAACCTGGGTCCACACCGACGACGCGGCCCGGGTGGCCGGCGTCCGGCTGCCGGAGCCCGTGCCCGAGCACATCCACCCGACGGCCGACCTGTGCGCCCGGCTGCTGCCGTGGACGATGCTGCTGTCCGGGCTGGACGGGTCAGGGCGCAGCGTGCTGGTGACGCTCACCGGGGCGGGCGGCGGCGAGTGGCACGTGGCGCTCGGCGTCGAGGACCCCGCGCCGTCCGGCGCGCCGGACGCGCGGATCACGGCCGGCGTGGTCGAGTTCTGCTTCCTGCTGGGCGGCCGGGGCGACCCCGACTGCTTCCCGGCGCGGATCGACGGCGACGCGGGCCTGGCCCGCGACGTCCTGCGCACGGCCCCGGCGCTCTCGGGCCCCTGACCGAGTCCGGGCGCCGGGCGCGCGCTCAGGCCGCCTGGGTCTCGCCGACCAGCTCGTGCAGCTCAGGGTCGTCGGACTCGTGCAGGACCCGCTCGACGCCGTGCGCGGCCCTCGGGTCGCCGCGCCTGGCCAGGCCGCGGGCCGCCTCGGCGACCGCGCGCAGCACGTCGTCGTCCAGCCGGGCCGCCAGCGCCTCCCGGATCCCGGGCGTGTCGGCGTCCAGCCCCGCCAGGCCCGCCGTGGCCCAGTCGCGCACCTCGCCGTCGTCGTCGGCGGTCATGTCGATGAGCAGCGCGAGCCCCTCGGCGTGGTCCGGCGGCAGCACGTCGGCCAGCGCGATGGCGTCGGTCATCGTGCGCCGGTGCCCCGGCCGGCCGATGAGCTCGAGCACCTGGGGCAGCGCCCGCGGGTCGCCCTGGTGGCCGAGCGCGGCCAGCACCGACCGCAGCACCTGCGGGCTGGACTCGGTGATCGTCATCCGTTGCAGGAGGGGGAGCGTCCGCTCCAGGTAGGGCTTGCGGTCGCCGTCGGCGCCGAACTGGGCGATCGCGTCCACGCCGAACTCGCGCTCCCTGGCGTCCTCGCTCGCGCACAGCCGCGTCATGGCCCGGTAGGTGTCCTCGTCGCCGCGCGCCGCCAGCGCGTCGGCCGCCGCCCACCAGGTCTCCGCGTCCTCGTCCAGGTCGCGGTGCGCCAGCGCACGGGCCACCAGCCGCTCGACCGGCGCCCACTCGCCGGCCGCCGCCTCCAGCAGCGTCGCGACGGCGGCGTGGCCGCGCTGCGCCTGCACCTGCTCGGTCTGCGACCCGTCGGGCGAGGTGGCGGTGACCGTGACCAGCTCGGTGCCGTCACCTGCCCACTGGCGGTGCACCGCGTACGTCCAGCCCTCCTGCTCGACCTGGTCGAGCAGCGCGCCCTCCAGATGGACGCCCACCCAGTCGGCGGCGATGTCGAGCGGCGTGTCGCCGTCCTCGTCGAACTTGGCCGGGTCCGCGCCGCCGTCGAGCAGGTCGCGCACCACGCCGAGCGCGCCGCGCCTGGCGGCGAGCGTCAGCGGCGTGTCGCCCGTCTCGTTGGCGGCGTCGACGTCGGCGCCCGCCGCGATCAGCACGCGCGCCGTCCCGGTGGCGCCGTTGGTGGCGGCCCACATCAGCGCGGTCCAGCCGCCGCTCTCACGGGTGTCCACGCCGGCCCCGGCGGACAGCAGCATCCCGGCCACCGCCACCTGGTCGCGGGCGGCCGCGGCGCAGAGCGGCAGCCCGCCCTCCTCGCCCTCGTACGGGCGTTCGGGATCGGCTCCGTCGGCGAGCAGCTCGCTCACGGTCTTCTCGTCGCCGTCCAGCGCGGCCCGGTAGAGCTGTTCCTCATGCATGACAACGGACCCTAGCCTGGCCCGGCCGCGCCCCGGGACCATGCCGGGGTCCGTGTCACCTTCTGGTACGCGGTGCGTGTCGATAGCGGTTCACCCGATTTCCTCCCGGGGGAGGATCGCGACACCGACAAAACGCGATATGTTGCGAGTATGACTGACCCCGGGGAGGTACGCGCCTCCGACGCCGAGCGCGAGGCCGTGGTCGAGCTGCTTCGCGAGGCCTCCGTCGAAGGCAGGCTCACGCTGGCCGAACTCACCGACCGCACCGAGGCCGCCTACACCGCCACCACGCACGCCCAGCTCGCCCTGCTCACCCAGGACCTGCCCGCCACCTCGGCCGTCGCGCCGCCCGCCCGGCGCCCCGAGGGCAGGAAACGGCGCTGGTTCGTCGGCATCATGGGCGACACCAAACGGCGCGGCACCTGGCGCATCGACCAGGAGCTGGGCGCGGTGGCCGTGATGGGCGACGTCGTCCTCGACCTGCGCGAGGCCGAGGTCCGCACCGACATGGTGGAGATCCTGGCCGTGTCCGTGATGGGCGACGTCAAGATCATCGTCCCCGACGGGGTGAACGTCGACCTCGACGGCATGGCCATCATGGGCGACAAGCGGATCGACGTGCAGGAGGCGCCGCGCGGCATGAACGTGCCGGTCGTCCGGGTCCACGCGTACGCGGTCATGGGCGACGTGAAGGTGATCGGCGACTCGCGGGCCAAGCCGATCAAGCGCGGCTGGTCCGCCTGGCGCGAGCACTGGCGGCAGCTCCACGGCGACGGCGACGACCGTTCGCTCAACCGGGGCCACTGACACCCGCCCCGGCACGTACGGTCAGGCGCTCCTGACGTCGTCCGCCGGGGCGCGCAGCGCCGCCTCGTAGCGCTCCAGCAGCACCCGCGCCAGCTCGGGCGCGGGCCCGAGCACGTCGGCCACCACGTCCGCGCCCGCCTCCAGCGCGGTGCGGCGGACCTTGTCGGCGAAGTAGCCGGGCGCCAGCAGGTAGGGGGCGACCACCACCCGGGGCGCGCCCGCCTCCTTGAGCCGGGCGACGGCCTGCGCCGGCGTCGGCGAGGCCGCGGAGGCGTAGGCGGGCTCGACCGCCCACCAGCCGCGCGGGCAGGGCCCCCGGGACGGGGCCCCGACGGACCGCACCGCGAAGGACCGGGCGGGGAAGGACGGCGCGGCCGCGGGCCGGCGCCAGGCACGGGCCAGCCGGGCGACCACCTCGTTGGCGCGCGCGTCGCTGGAGCCCGCCGACACCAGCACGACCGCGGTGTCCGGGTCGCCGACCGGCACGCCCGCCTCCTCCAGACGGCGCTCCAGAGCCGCCGTGAGCAGCGGGTGCGGGCCCAGGGTCGTGCCGTAGCGGACGCGCAGCCGCGGCTCGCGGGCGCGCGCCTCCCGCAGCGCGCCCGGCAGGTCGACCCTGCTGTGGTACGCCTCGGTCAGCAGCAGCGGCAGCACCACCGCCTCGGCCAGGCCGTGCAGCGCCTGCCCGAGCGACGGGGTGGCGTGGTCGAGGTAGGCGGTGCGCACCGGAAGCCAGGGGCGCAGCCGCCGTACCTCGTCGAGCAGCGCCTCCACGGTGGCGGCCGCACGGGGATCTCGCGAGCCGTGCGCCACCGCCACCATGGGGACGCTCGGGCCGGCCCCGCCTGCCAACGGAACCGGCCTGCCGGGGGTCACAGGTGAATGCCGCATTCGACCTTCCCCAGCCCCGCCCAGCGGCCGCTGCGCGGATCTTCCCCCTCCAGGACCTGCCGGGTGCACGGCGCGCACCCGATCGAGGGGTAGTTGTCGTAGTGCAACGGGTTGATCAGCACCCCGTTGTCGGCGATGTAGTTGTCGACGTCCTCCTGGGTCCAGGAAGCGATCGGGTTGATCTTCACCATCTGCCGCTTGGCGTCCCACTCCACGACCTTGGTGCCGGTGCGCGAGGGGGACTCGTCGCGGCGGATGCCGCTGATCCACGCGAGGTACGGCTCCAGCGCCCGGTTGAGCGGCTCCACCTTGCGCAGGAAGCAGCACAGGTCGGGATTGCGGCCGAACAGGCGCGGGCCGAGGTCGCGATCCTGCTCCTCGACCGTGCGCGAGGGCCGCACGTTGATCACGTTGACGTCATAGACCTGCTGCACGGCATCACGGGTGCCGACCGTCTCGGCGAAGTGGTAGCCGGTGTCGACGAACAAGACGTCCACACCCGGCTTCACCCGGCTGACCAGGTCGATCAGCAGCGCGTCGCTCATGGAGGAGGTCAGGCACAGCCGGTCGCCGAACGTGGCCGCCGCCCAGCGGACGATCTCGCGGGCGGGCGCCCCCTCCAGGAACAGCGCAGCGGACTCGACGATGTCCTGCAGGTCCAGGGCGCCGCGCTGCTGCCGCAGGTCGACTTCGATGTCGGCGAGCGTCATATGTTCACCCCGATTCCGAGAAACTTCAGCTTGAAGGCGCGAGCGCAGGACCGGCAGTACCAGCCCCCGTCGTCCTGGTAGGGCTCCAGGTCCTCGTCGCCGCAGTACGGGCAGTGGAACGGAACCGCGCGGCCGCTCATTTGAGATCGGCCTCGTCCGCGCGCTGCACCCAGTCGGCGAAGGTCTCGCCTTCCTTCTTCTGGTCGTCGTAGTGGCGCACCACCCGCTCCACGTAGTCGGGCAGCGCCGCCGCGGTGGTCTTGAGCCCGCGCACCTTGCGGCCGAAGCCCGCGTTGACGCCCAGCGAGCCGCCGAGGTGGATCTGGAAGCCCTCGACCTGCTTGCCGTTCTCGTCCAGGACGAGCTGGCCCTTGAGCCCGATGTCGGCCGTCTGGATGCGGGCGCAGGAGTTGGGGCAGCCGTTGACGTTGATGGTGAGCGGCTCGGCGAACTCCGGCAGGCGCCGCTCCAGCTCGTCGATCAGGTGGTCGGCGGTGTTCTTCGTGTCGACGATGGCCAGCTTGCAGAACTCGATGCCGGTGCAGGCCATCGTCTGGCGGCGGAACGTGGACGGGTTGACCCGCAGGTCGTTGGCCTCCAGCTCGGCCACCAGCGAGTCGACCTGGTCGGGGGCGACGTCGAGGATGACCATCTTCTGCTCGACCGTGGTGCGCACCCGGCCGGAGCCGTGACGCTCGGCGATGTCGGCGATGAGGTGGAGCCGGTCGCCGCTGAGCCGGCCGACCCTGGGCGCGAAGCCGACGTAGAAGTTGCCGTCCTTCTGGCGGAAGACGCCCACGTGGTCGCGGCGGTTGCCGCGCGGCTGCTCCGGCGCCGGCCCGTCGGGCAGCGGCTCCTTGAGGTACTCGGTCTCCAGCACCTCGCGGAACTTCTCCGGCCCCCAGTCGTTCATCAGGAACTTCAGCCGGGCCCGGTGCCGCAGCCGCCGGTAGCCGTAGTCGCGGAAGATGCCGATGACGCCGCCGAACACGTCGCTCGCCCGCTCGGGCGCCACGAACACGCCCAGGCGCTTGCCCAGCATCGGGTTGGTCGACAGGCCGCCGCCGACCCACAGGTCGTAGCCCTTCTCGCCGTGCTCGTTGACCACGCCGACGAACGCCACGTCGTTGATCTCGTGCACCGTGCAGTGGGCCGGGCAGCCGCTCAGCGCGGACTTGAACTTGCGCGGCAGGTTGGAGTAGGCGGGGTCGCCGATGTAGCGCTCGTGGATCTCGCGGATCTCCTCGGTGGCGTCGAACACCTCCTCCTCGTCGATCCCGGCCAGCGGGCAGCCCAGGATCGCGCGCGGGGTGTCGCCGCACGCCTCCGTGGTCGACAGGCCCACGGCCTCCAGCCGCTCCCAGATGTCGGGCACCGACTCGATCGCGATCCAGTGGAGCTGGATGTTCTGCCGGTCGGTCACGTCGGCGGTGCCGCGCCCGTACTCGTTGGACAGGTCGGCGATCACCCGGAGCTGGCGCAGGTCGAGCTGACCGCCGTCGATGCGGATGCGCATCATGAAGTAGCGGTCGTCCAGCTCCTCGGGCTCCAGGATCGCGGTCTTGCCGCCGTCGATGCCGGGCTTGCGCTGGGTGTAGATCCCGTACCAGCGCATGCGGCCACGCAGGTCGGCAGGGTCGATGGAGTCGAAGCCCCGCTTGGAGTAGATGTCGATGATCCGCTGACGGACGTTCAGCCCGTCGTCGTTCTTCTTCAGCTCTTCGTTCTTGTTCAGCGGCTCCCGGTAACCGAGAGCCCACTGACCTTCGCCGCGCGGGCGTTTGTGGTGCCGGCTGGCAGGGGTGCTCATTGCGCGTCCTTTGAGTTCATGGGCGCGCGCACGGGCGACCTCCTGCCTCGTCATCGAGTGCAGGGGAAGAGGGAGTGCGACGCGCTCAGCGGTGAGAGACGAGTGGTTACCGGGCGTCGCAACAGATGGCACTGCGGACACGCAGAAGGTCGACGTGGCGTCGGCCTACGAGCATGGGGTCCGCTGGCATGCTTATGAAGATACTCGGGCCGTCCGAGATGTCCAATACCGGGTCCAGAGTCTGGACTCGATCATCATCCCTGCCGGGGCCATCCGAGGTCCGGCTCCGACTCCCGCTCCTGCTCGGCGGGCTGATGCTGGCAGTCGCACCACGAGCCGCCCCGGCAGTCGTCGTGCCGCCTGTCCTTGCAGCTGTCGCAGATCACGACAGCATTATCGCTCTCGGCTAGGCTGACGGCCGTGGACCTCATGGCCGAGTTGCTCGACGACCTCCGCGCCGAGACCGCCTCGCTCGAAGCCCTCCTCGACCCGCTCGGCCCCGGCGACTGGGAGCTGCCCACGCCGGCCGCGGGCTGGGCGATCCGCGACCAGGTCAGCCATCTGGCCTGGTTCGACGACGCCGCCCACACCGCGATCGCCGACCCCGGCTCCTTCCGCGCCATGCTCGGCTCCATGCTCGGCGCCGAGCCCGCCACCACCCCCGACGACCTGGCCAGGCAGTCGCGCGCGATGCCCGCCGGCGAGCTGCGCGCCTGGTTCGGCGCCGCGCGGGCCCGGCTCATCGGCGCGCTCGCCCCGCTGCCGCCCAAACAGCGCCTGCCCTGGTACGGGGTCGACATGTCGGCGGCGTCGTTCACCACCGCCCGCCTGATGGAGACGTGGGCGCACGGCCAGGACGTCGCCGACGCGCTCGGCCGCACCCGCGAGCCCACCGACCGGCTGCGCCACGTCGCCCGCATCGGGGTCATGGCCCTGCCCTACTCCTTCACCGTACGGGGCCTGCCCGTCCCCGCCGAGCCGGTGCGGGTGGAGCTGGTGACGCCCGGCGGCGAGCCGTGGACGGCGGGCCCCGAGGGCGCGGCGGGCGTGGTGCGCGGGCCGATGCTCGACTTCTGCCTCGCCGTCACCCAGCGTGCCCACCCCGCCGAAACCGCCCTGGAGATCACCGGCGAGCCGGCCGTCACATGGATGCGGATCGCGCAGGCGTACGCGGGCCCGCCCGGCAGCGGGAGACCTCGCGCGACCTGAGGCCGCACGCTGGGGTTCCTGGTGACATGCTGGAGTCATGCGCACCATCCTGAACGTCGTCTGGCTCGTCTTCGCCGGGCTCTGGCTGGCCATCGGATACGCCGTCGCCGGGATCATCTGCTGCATCCTGATCATCACGATCCCGTTCGGCATCGCGTCGTTCCGCATCGCCGCCTACGCCCTGTGGCCGTTCGGCCGGACCGTGGTGCGCGATCCGGAGGCCGGCGTCCTCTCGACGGTCGGCAACATCATCTGGTGCGTCGTGGCCGGCATCTGGCTGGCCGCCGGCCACGTGATCACGTCCATCCCGCTGTTCGTCTCGATCATCGGCATCCCGCTGGGCATCGCCAACATCAAGATGATCCCGGTCTCGCTGCTGCCGTTGGGCGCACGCATCGTCGAGAACGAGTAGGGCAGGACAACCTGGACGTAAGCTGTGCCGGAGAGTCACTGCGACAGAGCGTTGGGTGCCAATGACGTCCACGGAAGCGCGTAGCGGGTCGAAGCCGAAGAGGTCACGCTCCGCGGTCACCCGCGCCCGGCTCATCTGGGTGCGCGACACGAGGTCGTGGGCCACCGTACGCGCCGCCACCAACGCCGGGGTCACCTACCGCGTCACCGGCCTGGCGGGCGAGGCCGCGTTCTTCGCCCTGCTGTCGCTGCCGCCGTTCGTGCTCGGCCTCATCGGCGTGCTGTCCAAGCTCGGCGGCTGGATCGGCAAGCAGGCCGTGCGCGACATCGAGCTGTGGGTCATCCAGCAGGCCGGCGTGCTGTTCACCGCCGACACGATCGACACCGTGGTCCGCCCGCTGATCGCCGACGTGCTCAGGGACGACGCCAGCAAGGTGTCCATCATCTCGCTGGGCTTCCTGCTGTCGCTCTGGTCCGGGTCCCGGGCGCTGTACGTGTACGTCGACCTCATCTCCGTCGCCTACGGGCTGGGGGAGGAGCGCGGCATCATCCGCACCCGGCTGATGTCCTTCGGCCTGTACGTGGTCGGCCTGGTCGTCGGCATCGTCGTGATGCCCATCCTGGTCATCGGCCCGACCCTGCTCAAAGGGGCGCTGCCCGCCGACTACGGCGGCGCCATCGACCTGCTCTACTGGCCCGTGGTGATCGTCGGGTCGGTGCTCTTCCTGAGCGTGCTCTACCACGTCAGCGTCCCCGTGCGCACCCGCTGGTTCCGCGAGCTGCCCGGGGCCATCCTGGCGCTGTTCCTGTGGATCGTGTGCGCCGCCGTGCTGCGCGCCGTGCTCGCCGCCTGGTTCTCGCCCGTGTCCGTGTACGGGTCGCTCGCCGCCCCCATCGCCCTGCTGCTCTGGCTCTACATCACCGCCCTGGCCGTGCTCATCGGGGCGATACTCAACGCCGAGGTCGACCGGTTGTGGCCCGGCGACGGCCGTGCGAAATGAGATCGCGTCCGCGATAATCCCTCAGATGGAGTCGCCACCCGCACAGGTCGGTCCGTACGTCCTGCTCCGCAAACTGGGCGAAGGCGGCATGGGGTTCGTCCACCTGGCCCGTGACCCGTCCGGCGGCCACGTCGCGGTCAAGACGATGCGGCCCGAGCTGGCCGCCCGCGAGGAGTTCCGGCGCCGGTTCGGCAAGGAGGCCGAGGCCGCCCGCCGGGTGGCGCGCTTCTGCACCGCGCCCGTGCTCGACGCCGGGTTCGACGGCGGCACCGCCTACCTCGTCACCGAGTACGTCGACGGGCCCGACCTGGCCGAGGTGGTGCGGCAGCGGGGGCCGCTGACCGGCTCCAACCTGGAGGCGCTGGCCGTCGGCGTGGCCACCGCGCTGGCCGCCATCCACCAGGCCGGCGTCGTGCACCGCGACCTCAAACCGTCCAACGTGCTGCTCAGCCCCGTCGGCCCGCGCGTCATCGACTTCGGCATCGCCCAGCTCGCCGGCCCCGAGGCCCCGCTCACGCTCGCCCACAGCATGGGCACCCCGGCCTACATGTCCCCGGAGCAGGCCAAGGGCGAGCAGGTCACGCCCGCCGGCGACGTGTTCGCCTGGGGGTCGCTGATGACGTTCGCCGGCACCGGCAGGCCGCCGTTCGGCAGCGGCGGGGTGGCGGAGCTGGTCTATCGGGTGGTCAACCACGCGCCGCTGCTCGACGGGCTGGACGAGAGCCTCCGGCCGCTGGTGGAGCGCGCCCTGGACAAGGACCCGGCCCGGCGGCCCACCGCCCAGCAGCTCCTCGACCGGCTGCTCGGCCGGGCCGAGGTACGCGTCGACACGGCCACCAAGGTCGTCACCGACCGCTGGACCCCGCTCCCGCGGCCCCACGCAGGCCCTCCGCCCCAGGGTCCGGCGGGCGTGCCCACGTCCCCTGCCGGCTCCGGTGGGTCCCAGACTCCTGTGGGCTCTCCGGCCCCCCACGCCGCCGCGGGCGGTCCGGGGCAGGGGGCCCTCCCGCACGCGCCCGCCTCCACCGCGCCCCGGCCGCGCCGGCGCTGGTGGGTGCCCGTGCTGACCGCCGTGCTCGCGGCGGTCGCCGGGGTGGGCGTCACGCTGGCCGTCGTCCGCCCCTGGGGGCCGGGCGCGGGTGAGCCCGGCACCCCCGAGACCGTCCAGACCGTCGAGGCGCTCGACAGCAAGCTGGAGATCCGCGTCGACGCCCTCGTCCGGCAGGGCGGGACCGTACGCCTGCAATGGACCGTCAAGAACGTCGGCGAGGAGAACGCCCCGCTCGCCGGCGAGCTCGGCGGCGGCGCCCTCGACAACACCGTCTCCCGGGTGAACCTGGTCCCGCCCGGCGTCGGCGCCCCGATCTACCCCGCCCGCGACGACGGCGCCTGCCGGTGCACCCAGATCCCGTACGCGCCGTTCACCTCGGGCCAGCGGGTGCAGCTGTTCGCCATCTACGAGAACGTGCCGGAGGACGTGGAGCGCGTCGACATCGACATGGGCCCGCTCGGCGTCGTCAAGAACGTCGCGATCACCGCGGCCTGATCAAGCGAGCGGCAACCACGTTTCAGGGCCTGTCGCCACAATGGCGATGTGACCCACCGAAGCCGCCGCATCGGGCCGTACACCCTCATCCGTACGCTCGGCCGGGGCGGCATGGGCACCGTCTACCTCGCCCGCGACGCCGGCTCCGCCACCGTCGCGCTCAAGGTCCTGCATCCCGAGCTGGCCGCGCGGGAGGACTTCCGGCGGCGCTTCGACCGGGAGGCCGAGGCCGCCCGCCGGGTCGCGCGCTTCTGTACCGCGCCCGTGCTCGACGCGGGTTTCGACGGCGACACGGCCTACCTCGTCACCGAGTACGTCGACGGCCCGGACCTGTCGTCCGTCATCGACGCCCGGGGCCCGATGACCGGGGCCAATCTGGAGGCGCTGGCCGTCGGCGTGGCCACCGCGCTGGTCGCCATCCATCAGGCCGGCGTCGTGCACCTGGACCTCAAGCCGTCCAACATCCTGCTCAGCGCCGTCGGGCCGCGCGTCATCGACTTCGGCATCGCCCGGCTCGCCGACGCCGGCGCCACCCAGTCGGCCACCGTCTCCGGCACGCCCGCGTACATGGCTCCCGAGCAGGCCAACGGCCTGCCCACCACGCCCGCGAGCGACGTGTTCGCCTGGGGAGGGGTCATCGCCTGCGCGGGCACCGGCCGCCCGCCGTTCGGCACCGGCGCGATGCCCGAGGTGCTCTACCGCGTCGTCCACCACGTGCCCGCGCTCGACGGCCTGGACGAGCGGCTGCGCCCTCTGGTGGAGCAGGCCCTGCACAAGGATCCCGCCAGGCGTCCGACGGCCCAGGAACTCCTCGACCGCCTCATGGGCCGCCCGAGCGCCACGGTGGACGCCGCCGGCCAGATGGTGAGCGACTCCTGGACCCCGCCGCAGGGAGCCGGGCCGCGGCGTCGCCTGCTCGCGCCGGTGGCGGCCGTCGTCCTGGCCGTCGCCGTCACGCTGGCGGGCGTCCTGGCCTTCTCGCGGCTCCGCACGCCCCCGCCGCCCGTCACGACCCGTACGATCACCTCTCCGGCGGAGATCTCCTTCACGCACACCAACACCAGGAGCGAGAAGGCCCGCGCCCGCGTCAGGATCGACGCGCTCCGCCGCCAGGGCGCCGACGTCCAACTCGAGTGGACGATCATCAACGACGCCGCCGGTGAGCGCATCACCCTCTACCACTTCCACACCACGAGATACCTGGGCGACTCCAACGCCTCCTCCGTCGAACTGATCGCCCGCGGCAAGTCGCTGCGGTGGCAGCCGACGACCCGGAAAGGCCGGTGTGCGTGCACGTCCTGGGAATCGGGCGACACCATCGCGGCGGGTGAGTCGATGCGCTTCTTCGCCGTCTTCTCCGGCGTGCCGGAGGACGTCACGAGGGTCGACGTCGACTTCCGCAACCCCGGAGTCGTCAGGAACGTGCTGATCACGGCGAAGTGAGCCCCGCCGCATCCAGTATCGTCAATGGCGTCGCGACTGGCGCATCAGGTGGGAACGACCACCGGGGAGCGGGAAGGAGCGGAGGCCGTGCGCCTGGGTCTTCGCAAGGGACGTCAATGATGACAGGAGAGTCATGAGTTCTCTCGCTAGCGTCGACCCGCAGATCGCCGAGCTGATCAAGGCGGAGGAGCGCCGTCAGGCCGACACCGTCAAGCTCATCGCCTCGGAGAACTACGTCTCCAAGGCCGTGCTCGAAGCCACCGGCACCGTCCTCACCAACAAGTACTCCGAGGGCTACGTCGGCAAGCGCTACTACGAGGGCCAGCAGGTCATCGACCAGGTCGAGACCCTCGCCGTCGAGCGGGCCAAGGCGCTGTTCGGCGTCAACCACGCCAACGTCCAGCCCTACTCCGGCTCTCCCGCCAACCTCGCCGTCTACATGGCGTTCCTGCAGCCGGGCGACACCGTGATGGGCATGGGCCTGCCGTTCGGCGGTCACCTCACGCACGGCTGGTCCGTCTCCGCGACCGGCAAGTGGTTCAACCCGGTCCGCTACGGCGTCCGCAAGGACACCGGCCGCGTCGACCTCGACGAGGTGCGCGAGCTGGCCCTGGAGCACCGGCCCAAGCTGATCTTCTGCGGCGGCACCGCCATCCCGCGCACCATCGACTTCGAGGGCTTCGCCGCCATCGCCCGCGAGGTCGGCGCCGTCCTGGCCGCCGACATCGCCCACATCGCCGGGCTGGTCGCCGGCGGCGCCCACCCGTCGCCCGTCGGCCACGCCGACGTCATCTCCACCACCACCCACAAGACGCTGCGCGGCCCGCGCGGCGCCATGCTCATGGCGACGTCCGACGAGCACGCCACCGCGCTCAACAAGGCCGTCTTCCCCGGCCTGCAGGGCGGCCCGCACAACCACACCACCGCCGCCATCGCCGTCGCCCTGCACGAGGCCGCCACCGACGCGTTCAAGGCCTACGCCCACCAGGTCGTGGCCAACGCCAAGGCGCTCGCCGAGGAGCTCGCCTCCCGCGGCTTCGACCTCGTCTCCGGCGGCACCGACAACCACCTGATCCTGCTCGACCTCACGCCCAAGGGCATCGGCGGCAAGCCCGCCGCCCAGGCACTCGACCGGGCGGGCCTGGAGACCAACTACAACGCGGTGCCGTTCGACACCCGCAAGCCGTTCGACCCGTCGGGCATCCGCATCGGCACCCCGTCGGTCACCTCGCGCGGCATGAAGGAGGCGGAGATGCGGCAGATCGGGGCCTGGATGGACGAGGTCGTCACCGCCCTGGCCAAGGGCGACGCCGAGGACGTCATCACCCGGGTGCACCGCGAGGTCAGCGACCTCACCGCCCAGTTCCCCGCTCCGGGCCTGTAACCACCGGACGAGCGACGTCACCCAGGGCCGTGCGGGTTCCCATCCGCACGGCCCTTCTCATCGGACCCCGTCCTCGTCGCGCTGCCCCGCGCGGCGTCTCACCGGTGAGCGGTCATCGGCGGCCGCCGAAGGTCCAGGGGTGCACCTCGATGGCGGCGTACCGGTCAGGCGTCAGGGCGGCGCGGGCCTCGGCCGGGTCCGTGGCCCGGATCAGCAGGGCCGTGCCCAGCCAGGCGGCGCCGTCGTCCGACAGCAGCGGCCCGTAGGCGATCAGGTCGTCGCCGGGCGGCGGCGTGAGGTCGGCGGCCTCACCCGAGCCGAAACCGAGCACCAGATACCTGTCGCCGCCCTCCCGGCCGCCGGGGAACTCCCACATGGTCCGCCCCAGTACGTTGCGCCACCGGCGCAGCAGCACGTCCCGGTACGCCCCGGCCTGGTAGTTGGGCTCGTCGAAGGCGAACGCCCGCGCGGCGGCCGGGTCCGGCAGGTCGACGATGTGCACGCTGCCGGTGGCCACGTCGCCGGAAGGGTCCAGCGTCGGGCCCCGGGCGATCAGTTCCGCCTCGTACCCGTCCATGTAGGACCAGTGCGCTTCTATCAGCTCGTCGCGCAGCGCCGCGGAACCGGGACGATCACGGTGATAACAGAAGAACTCCATAACGGGAGTGCCTACCATGAACCGGCTTCATATGCGGCGGAGTGGGACTGAGGCGGAGTGGGACTGAGGCGGGGTGGGACGTCCCGCCGCACGGGCTCCCGGGTGCGGCGGGACGTTGTCGCGGCCGGGGCGGGCCGGACATCCCCGGTGGCGACGGCCGGGCGGCGGAGGTGTGGGGAGGGCCGCCGCCGGCCGGACGATCCGTTCGGACGGCTCCCGAACGTCCTTGCGGATCTTCGCCGTGAGGGGCTCGGGGTGACCGGCATGTCCCCTGACATGCCGGTCACTTCCTTGGAGGAGTCCCTGTTCTGGCAAGCAGTACGGCTCCCGGTTCGCCACGGGTTCAAAGAATCCCGAAGAAATCTCCCGTACCGCCAAAAATCAGGAAACGCGTCTCGGGGCGCTCCGCCGCCGGCAGGACACGACGTCATGGAGGGCTGTCACGTCCACCCAGCGCACGACGGCCTTGCCGGCAGCCGGTGCGACGACGGCGAGCGGCCCCACACCAGGAAGGCCCGCCGGGGAACGATCGTGGAGGCGGGGCCGAAGGCTCTGCGCGCGTGGACGCGCAGCCGCGCCCCGCACCAGATCCACCGCGTCGGCCGGATGGAGGCGGGTCCGGCGGGTTCAGGCCGTTGTGCCCGAGCCGAGCGCCCGCAGGCGGGCGGTGGCCGCGGTGGCGTGCCTGCGCGTCCGCTCCGCCCCGGCCGCGAGTCGCGCCGTGCCGTCGCCGGTCAGCCGGTAGGAGCGGCGCACCCGGCCGCCGACGATCTCCTCGCGGTCCTCGTCGATCAGGCCCTCTTCCCGGAGCCGGTCGAAGGCGGCGTACAGGGTGCCGGCCGTCGCGAAGTCAGACATCGACCGTGAGCAGGCTGCGCCCGGTCGCGGTGATCACTTCGAACCGGTCGATCTGCTCGGCCGGCAGCGCGGCCGCGCCGTGCATGTAGAGCGGCTGAGGGTTGGCCTCGGTGCCGTAGCCGTCGGGCGGCACCGACCAGCCCATCATGACCCGCCGGTCGCCGTTCTTGCCGATGGCGACGAGCTCGCACTCCAGCGGGCCCTTCACCCCCGACAGCTTGAGCGCCGCGTGGGTGCCCCAGCCCTTGGACTCCAGCACCAGCCCGCCCGTCACGCCGTCCCTGCCGGTGCCCGGCACGGGCGTGCCCATGGCGTAGAACTGCTCCGCGGGACCCAGCTGGGTGTGCGCGGCGGGCGGCGCGTTCTGCGCGCCGATCTGGGCGCCGAGCACCAGCCCGCCCGCCACCAGGGCGATCCCGGCCGCGAGACCGATCAGAAACGTCCCTCTCCGGGAGCGCCGGTCGGCCGCCTGCTTACGGTGCAGCAGGTCGATCACCTCGGCCGGCTCCTCCTCAGGAGGGTCGTCGGTCACCGGCCCCAGCCCGTGCAGCGCCTGGGCGACGCCCGCCAGGTCGGAGAGCTCCGCCGCGCAGGAACGGCAGCCGAGGAGATGCGTCTCGAACGCCAGCCGGTCGTCCTCGTCCAGCAGGCCCAGGGCGTAGGCGCCCACGTCGGTGTGTTCCACTCGAGAGGTCACGCCGTCACCCCCCTCTCCTCCAGCGCCACGCGCAGCGCGCGCACCGCGTAGTAGACCCGGGACTTGACGGTGCCCACGGGGATGCCGAGCGCCTGCGCGGCCTCGTTCACGGAACGGTCCCGCAGGATCGTCTCGTTGAGGATCTCCCGGTGCGCGGGCGACAACGCCTTGAGCGCCTCGGACACGACCACCTGGTGCAGCAGCTGCTCCATCTCATCCGGCACGGGCATGTGCTCCAGCGGGCCGTCACCCTGCTCCTGGGGGCGGGCGTCCCTTCGCCGCCGGTCATCGATCACGATACGTCGTGCGACGGTCGCCAGCCAGGGCATGAGCGAGGCCGCTTCCGGATCGAGCTGTTCGGCACTGCGCCAGGCGCGGATCATGGTCTCTTGTACGACGTCCTCGGCCCACTGCCGGTCACCCGCGGTCAGGCGCACGACGAAGGCCAGCAACGGCCGGTGGTACTGCCGGTAGAGGGCGGACACGACCATCTCGGGGTCAGGCCGTACGCGCCTCAAGAAGTGCCGTAACCGCGGCTTGCCCATGGGGGCTGCTCCCTCGGCCGAGGGTGGGGGATACGTGCTCAGTCGCATCATTCCCCTTTCTCGAGTCCGTCGGCAGGTGGTACGGGCGAGCCCACCTCAACGGTTCAACCGGGGGTGGCCGAAAAGCCGTTGCGCGTTCCCGTACCGGTTGCGTAGAGTCGCCGCGAAACGGATCGAGGAGGTGAGGACCATGCGGGTTGTCCTGTTCTGCCTGCCTGCAGTCCCCCTCCGGGTGCTCGCCTGACCGCCCGGTCTCCTTCTCGACATCAAAGGTGTCTTCCGTTGTCTTTCGATCTTTCTCTGCTCGGCTGGACCGATTCCCGCTCCGCCGAACTGCCCGACGGCACCGTGCCCGGCAGGGTCTCCCGCGTCGACCGCGGGGCGGCCGAGGTCATCGCCGCCGACGGCCAGCATTCTGTCCGCTTCGGCGCCCGTGTCCGCAGGGCGTCCGCCGCCGATCCCGTCGCGCTGCCCTGCGTGGGCGACTGGGCCGCGCTCAAGCCGCTGCCCGAGGGCCGCTACGAACTCGACGAGGTGCTGCCCAGGAGCACCGCGTTCGTCCGGGGCGGCGTCAGCCGCGACTCCCGGGGCGGGCTCTCCGGCGACGGCCAGGGCCAGGTGCTCGCGGCCAACGTCGACGTCGTGTTCGTCGCCGAACCGTCCATGCACGCCACCGACTTGGCCGACCTGGGCCGCATCGAGCGCCTGGTGGCGCTGGCCTGGGAGTCCGGCGGCACGCCGGTGGTGCTGGTCACCAAGTCCGACCTGTTCGGGCACGGCCTGGGCGACCTGCTCGACGACGTGCGGCAGGCCGCGCCCGGCGTCGACGTGCACGCCGTCTCCTCGATCCGCGGCGAGGGCGTGGAACTCGTCCGCGACTACCTCGACGGCTCCCGCACCGCCGTCGTGCTCGGCCCTTCGGGCGCCGGCAAGTCCACGCTGGTCAACGCGCTCGCCGGCGGCGAGGTGATGGAGACCCAGCGGGTGCGCGCCGCCGACGGCCGCGGCCGGCACACCACCGTCCACCGGGAGCTCATCCCGCTGCCCGGCGGCGGCCTGGTCATCGACACGCCGGGGATCAGACGGGTCGGGCTCTACGACATGAACGAGGGCGTGGACCTGGTCTTCTCCGACATCGAGGCGCTCGCGGCGGAGTGCCGCTTCCACGACTGCGGCCACCAGACCGAGCCCGGGTGCGCGGTTTTGGCCGCGCTGGAGAACGGGGAGCTGCCGGAGCGCCGGCTGGAGAGCTGGCGCAAGCTCCAGCGGGAGGCTGCCTGGATGGCCTCCAGGACGGACGCCAGGCTGCGTAAGGACCTGCAGAGCAGGTGGAAGTCCATCCACAAGGAGATGCGCCGCTCGGGCCGCAACCGGCCGTGAGCCGGGCGCGGGCGCTCCCGGCTCTCCCGGGGCGCGCCCGCGCCGCGCCGTGGCCCTCCTGTTGTGGGTGCGGGAGAGCGGGTACGAGGGTCCTATGGAGTGCGTGTTCGTCGACCGTGCGGAAGCGGGGATGCGCCTGGCCGAGCGGCTGACGGGCATCCACGACGCGGTGGTGCTCGCGCTGCCGCGGGGCGGGGTGGAGGTGGCCGAGCCCATCGTGCGCGGCATCGGCGGCGTGCTGGACGTGCTCGTCACCCGCAAGATCGGTTACCCGCCGTCGCCCGAACTCGGCGTGGGGGCGATCGCCGAGGGCGGCGAGCCGGTGTTCGACCTGCCGCTGCTGCACCGGCTGGGGCTGACGCCGGACGAACTCGCCGAGGAGGTGGCCGCCGAGCGGCGGGAACTGGCCCGGCGGGTCGCGGCCTACCGGGGCGACCGGCCGCTGCCGGACCTGGCGGGGCGCGAGGTGGTGGTGGCCGACGACGGCCTGGCCACCGGGGTGACCGCGCGGGCCGCGCTGCGGGCGGTGGCCGAGGCCGGGCCCGGGCGGGTCACGCTGGCGGTGCCGGTGGGCGCGCGGGAGACGGTCAACGCCATGCGGGACGAGGCGGACGAGGTGGTGGTGCTCTGCGCACCGGTCGACTTCCGCGCGGTCGGGCAGTGGTACGAGCACTTCGACCAGCTCTCCGACGCCGACGTCCTCGCCGTCCTCGCCCGAAACCCCGCGCCCGGCTAGACGGCCGGCACCGCTGGACGGCCGGGGGCCGTGTGACGGCGGGAAACGTGTGACGGTGGGGACGCCGGGCGGCTGGACGCGGCCGGGACGGTTAGGTGGCGGGCACCGCTGGACGGCCGGGGGCTGCGTGACGGCGGGAGCCGTGTGAGGTCGGGGGTCGCTGGGCGGAGACGGCCGCTAGACGGCCAGTACCGCCCAGACGAGTTTGCGCGCGCCGCCCGGCGTGAGCCAGCCCCAGGCCCGGCAGAGGGCGCCGACCAGGCGCAGTCCGCGGCCGTACTCGGCGAACACGTCGGCCTCGCCCGTGATCGGCGCGGCCGGGCTGTGATCGCTCACAACGCAGGCGAGCTCGGTGCGGTCCATCAGCAGCCGCAGGTCGATGGCGCCGCCGCCGTGTCGCATGGCGTTGGTGACCAGTTCGGAGGCGATGAGCTGGGCGTCGAAGACGGCACGCTCGGCCCCCCACGAGCCGAGCGTCTGGTCCACGAACCGCCGGGCGACCGAGACACAGCCCGGCTCGAACGTGCTGAGCTCGTGGAAGCCGAACCGATGATCGCGTTCGAGGGGCCGACCCTCGATCAGGACGGCGGCAAGCCATCCTGGTGGCCGGAGACCGCTGGTCGTTTGCGGTCCGGCGTCGAAAGTCGTCATGCTGGCCCCCGAAGCGCGTTCTGGTGTCCAAGACCATCTTTACGGCGCTACGGCTGTGATGCAAGACTCTTCCGTGATTTGCGGATGCAAATCGCAAATGCACGTGCAGTTGATCAAGGAGCAAGGGTGAGCGTGGAACGGGCCGAACCGGTGGGGAGCGACCTCCTGAGACACTCGCCGGGCAGCCCGACGGTCCTGAGAATTCTGCTCGGCACGCAGCTGCGCCGGCTCCGTACCGAGAAGGGCATCTCCCGCGAGGACGCCGGCTACTCCATCCGCGCCTCCCACGCCAAGATCAGCAGGCTGGAGCTGGGCCAGGTCAGCTTCAAGGAACGCGACGTGGCCGACCTGCTCACCCTCTACGGCGTCACCGACCCGGAGGACCGGGCGCCGCTGCTGTCCCTGGCCAAGCAGGCCAACGCGCCCGGCTGGTGGCACAAGTACAGCGACCTGCTGCCGGGCTGGTTCGAGGTCTACATCGGGCTGGAGGGCGCGGCCTCGATCATCCGTACCTACGAGAACCAGTTCGTGCCCGGTCTGCTGCAGACGCCTGACTACGCCAGGGCGGTGATCGCGCTGGCCCACGAGAGCGCCCCGTCCGCCGAGATGGAGCGCCGGGTCCAGCTGCGGACGGCCCGGCAGCGGCGGCTCACCGGCGACAACCCGATCACGCTCTGGGCGGTGATCGACGAGGCCTCGGTGCGCCGGGTGCTGGGCGGGCCCGAGGTGATGCGCGGGCAGATCGAGCACCTGCTGGAGATCACCGCGCACAACAACGTCACGCTCCAGGTGATGCCGTTCGACCGGGGCGGGCACGCCGCGGCCGGCGGGCCGTTCAGCATCCTGCGCTTCCCCGAGCCGGAGCTGCCCGACGTGGTCTACATGGAGCAGCTGACCAGCGCGCTCTATCTGGACAAGGTGGGCGATTCCGAGCACTACATGAAGGTGATGGACCGGCTGAGCGTCCAGGCGGAGCAACCGCGTGAAACCCGGCGGTTCCTGGAGAAGCTCCTGAACAGGTAAGAGTCTCGTGTGAGCCATCACATACGGGAATTTGGCCATCCGGTATATGCGCTTGGGTCTGTCCCTCTATTCTCGACTCGTAAGCGCGGATGCACGTGCATCCGTAAGGGACGAGGAGCAACACCCATGCACGAGTTCCGCAACGGAACGCCCGCCCGTCGTCTCCCCGTCGACTGGCGCAAGAGCGCGCGGAGCAACCCCAACGGCAACTGCGTCGAGGTGGCGACCCTGCCCACCGGCGAGGTGGCCATGCGTAATTCCCGATTCCCGGACGGTCCCGCGCTCGTCTACACACGAGCCGAAATCACCGCGTTCGTCCTGGGCGCCAAAGACGGAGAGTTCGACGACCTGCTGGTCTGATCAGCCATAGGCCCGCCACCCGGCGGGCACCCGAAACCCGCCGTCCCGCCATCCGGCGGGTGCGCGAAAGCTGTCATCGCCCGCCGTCCGGCGGGCTGCCGAAAAGCCCCCGTAGGCCCGCTGTTCGGCGGGTACGCGACAACCGCCATCGCCCGCCGTTCGGCGGGCATGCGAAAGCCGCCGTCCGGTTCGGACGGCGGCTTCTTTCGTGCGCGGGGCGAGGTGCGCCTGATCAGGCAGTTGTCCCGACCGGGTTCTCCGGGGCCCGACGTGCCGGGCCCCGGGTCATCGGGACAACTGCGCGATCACGCGATCGTTCGAGACGCTGCCGGGTGTGTCAGGCGGCGGAGATGCCGGCGCTGGCGGCGCGGCGCATGCGACGGCGACGCTCGGAGGCGCGCTCGTCCTCGTTGAGGCCACCCCACGTGCCGTACTTCTCGGGCCGGGACAGGGCGTAGTCAAGGCACTCCGTGCGGACGGGGCACCCGGCGCAGATCGCCTTGGCCTTCCGCTCACGTACGTCACGCTCGGGCTGCCGCTCCCCGTCGGGGCCGAAGAAGAGCACGAGGTCCTCACCCCGGCACGCGGCATCATCCTGCCAACCCCAGCTGGGGCGCGGGCGGGCGAGCTGCCGACGTACCTGAGACATGAGAAAACCACCTTCGTGAGAGGTATTTCGGTAATTGAGCCGCATTGGACGCTTTGGGCGTCACTGTTCCAACGCAATGCAGGACCGTGATGTTCCCTTGGTCAGGCGAAGGCAGGCGTGGCGTACCGCACAGGCGTAAGCCTGTCCAGCGAAACCAGCCGGTAGGTGGTGGCCTTGTCGGCGCAAACCGAGCCGCACGGCGCTTGCCACGCCGAGGGCCGGACCACAACCTTGAGCCGGACGCCGCCGCAGCGCACGATGGCTTCGGTGACGTCGCCGTCCGACTTGGAGGATTCCACGGCCACCGCGCCGACAGAGCACTCTCCCGTATGGGCTCGGGCGAAGTGCTCGACGGCTTGCAATGGCTCAGGGATGCCCGCGCGTCCCCGGAAACGGTCGAGAATGATCTCGCCCGACCGGTACGCGTTAGCCGCTGCGATCGCAGCAGCCTGAGACATGCTGCCGTAGAAAATTCCGTGTGGCAAGCACACGAGGTTGGCAGCGTACCGATCGCCGCCAACGTGTGACGTTTCCCACACCCTTTCTGGCAGTTTTTCCGCCAGAGCTCGGGCGAGGGGCAATCCAATGCGGGCGCAGCACGCGTTGCGCTTGGCATGCGTGCACACCAGAAATACCGGCTCGTCTTCAAGTATGCAGGACTCGGGGACCACTCCGGCCACCAGCGCGTCCAGGTCAAGATCGTCAGGACCTGCGACGACGCCGCCGGCGAGCCATGGCCGGTCTCCGACCCCGTACCCGACTAGCACGCGGATGCCCTGCTCCCGCGTCCGGGTGCGGCGTCCGGGACGGCGGATGAGCTGCGGCCGGATGTCGCGGGCGAGCGCCCGCGCCACCAGTTCGGCGATGTTCTCAGGAAGTTCGAAGCTTTCCAGATGGGACGGCCACGGGCCGGCGTACTCGATGAGGAGCCAGAGCCGCGCGCCCGTCGTGGCGCTCGCCAGAGTGGGGATGCCGCCGGTATGGCATCCCCTCGCATGTTCGCAGCCCTTCGCCACACCGTCCCCCTTCCAGTAATTAGGTAAGACTAACCTAACGGAGGGGAGAGGTTCAGCCGAACACACCCTCGGCGACCGCCAGCGCCCGATCGCGGTCTGCGGCCACCAGCCCGATCCGCGTGCGCCGGTCCAGCAGGTCGGCCGCGTCGAGCGCGCCCTCGTGCCGCACGGACCAGACGAGGTCGCCCCGGGTCAGGCCGAGACCCACCGGCTCGGGGTGCGCCGTCACGAGCCGGTGGACCGCCGCCGCCTCGGCGCCGTAGCGCTCGGCCAGCCTGCGCGGCACCCCGGCGGCCGGCCTGCCCGCTCCCACCAGCGGGACGGCGGCCGTCCGGCTCGGCCCGGCGCGCAGCCCGCGCACCGCCACGGCCCGGTCCACCGCGTCCTGCGCCATCCGCCGGTAGGTGGTCAGCTTGCCGCCCACGACCGTGACGATCCCGCCCGACGACAGCACCGCGTGCCGCCGCGACAGATCGGCCGTGTGCCCACCGGGGTGCCCGCCGGCGTGCCCGCCGCTGTGTCCGTCAGCGCGCCCGCCCGTGTGTCCGTCAGCGTGCCCGCCGGTCCGCCCTCTGGTCCGCCCATCGGTGTGCACCCCCGCCAGCAGCGGCCTGAGGCCCGCGTACGCGCCCGCCACGGCGTCTCTCGGCAACTCGATCTCCAGCACCCCGTTCAGCACGTCCAGGAGCGTCCTGACGTCCTCCTCGGGCGCCTCAGGGACGTCGGGCACCGGCCCGTCCACCGCCACGTCCGTGAGGCCCACGTACACCCGCCCGTCGGCCTGCGGCAGGACGAGCGCGAACCGGTTGCTCTCGCCTGGGATCGGCACGTGCAGCCCCGCCCGCAGGCCCGGCAGCGCGCCCGGCGCGAGCACCAGGTGGGTGCCGCGCGAAGGCCGCAGCCGCACCTGGGGGTCCAGCCCGCCGGCCCACACGCCGGTCGCGTTGACCACCGCCCGCGCCCGGATCTCGAACTCCTCGCCGGTCAGCTCGTCACGCACCCGGGCGCCGCTCTCCCGCAGCTCCAGCGCGCGGCAGCGGGTGAGGACCCGGGCGCCGTGCGCGGCCGCCGTCCTGGCGAGCGCCACCACGAGCCGGGCGTCGTCCAGCACCCGCCCGTCCCACGACAGCAGGCCGCCGCGCAGCCCCGCCGCGCGCAGCGCCGGGGCCACCTCGCGGGCCCGCGCCGCCGTCAGCGTCGAAGGGCCGGGCAGCAGCCGCCGCGGCGTTCCCGCCGCGCGCCGCAGCCCGTCGCCGAGCACGTAGCCGGCCATCACCGTCGCGGCCTGGGCCCCGGTGACCCCCGGCGTCAGCGGCAGCACGTACGGATGAGCCCGGACCAGGTGCGGAGCCGTGCGCGTGAGCAGGATGCCGCGCTCGACCGCGCTCTCGTACGCGATGCCGACCTGCCCCTTGGCCAGATAGCGCAGCCCGCCGTGGATCAGCTTGGAGCTCCATCTGGAGGTGCCGAAGGCGAGGTCGTGGGCGTCGATCGCGGCCACGCTCAGACCCCGCGAGGCGGCGTCCAGCGCCGCGCCGGCCCCGGTCGCGCCCAGCCCGACCACCAGCACGTCCACCGGTTCCTCGGCGGTGCGCGCCAGCTCACGGGCCCTTCTCGCGGCGTTCAGCGAGCTGTTCATCGGCCCGCACCGCCCTCGTGCCCGCCGAGGCCCGCACCGCCCTTGTGCCCGCTGAGGCCCGCGCCGCCCTCGTGCCCGCCGAGGCCCGCACCGCCCTTGTGCCCGCTGAGGCCCGCGCCGCCCTCGTGCCCGCCGAGGTAGGCCCTCAGCAGCGTGGCGAGCTCGGCGTCGAGCTCGTCGAGGGTGACCGGGTCCAGCATGGTGGGCGCCGACAGCAGGAACGACTGCGCGACCAGGAGCACCGCCCTGGCCCTGCGCGGGTCGCCGAGCGCCGGCTCCAGCGCCGAGAGCACCGCCTCCTGGCTGGCGCCCCGCCGGTCGAGCAGGTAGGGGATCAGCAGCTCGGGGTCGGCCTCCACGATCTTGCGCCAGAGCGGGTGCTCGCGCAGCCCGCGCACCCCGGCCACGACCGCGGTCACGGGATCGGCCAGGTCGAGCCCGCTGATCACGCCAACCCACTCCCGGGTCATCAGGTCGCCGACCAGCGCCCGCATGTCCGGCCAGTGCCGGTAGATCGTCATCCGCGACACCCCGGCCCGCCGCGCCACGTCCGTGAGCGTGGTGCGGCGCACCCCGTAGGCCAGCACGCAGTCGCGGGCCGCGTCGAGCACGCCGTCATTGTGACGTATAGCCGTCATGTGTCACAGTGTAACGGTGACTTCGGAACCGATGCTCTGGTCCGGCTGGGGAGATCCGGCCAAGGCCCGCGAACTGCCGGATCAGGTCCGCCGGCTGCTGCACGACCTGCTCGGGGTGCGCGCCCCGGCGACGCCCGCCGCCGAGCTCGAGTCCGTACGGGTGCCGCCCGCCGCGCTCGCGCCCCGGCTGCTGGCGGCGCTGACCGGCCTGGTCGGCGACGGTCACGTGCTGACCACGCACGAGGAGCGGGTTCGGCACGCCCGCGGCAAGTCCACGCCCGACCTGCTGCGGATGCGCGCGGGCGACGGCGACGGCGCGCCCGACGCCGTCGTGCTGCCCGGCGGCCACGACGAGGTGGCGGAGGTCCTGCGGCTGTGCGCGGCCGAGCGGATCGCGGTCGTGCCCTTCGGCGGCGGCACCTCGGTCGTCGGCGGGCTCACCGCCGGCCGCGACGGCTTCGCCGGGGTGATCTCGCTCGATGTGCGCCGGATGAACCGGCTGGTGGAGGTCGACACCGAGTCCATGACCGCGGTGTTCGAGCCGGGCGTGCCCGCCCCCGAGGCCGAACGGCTGCTCGCCGCGCACGGCCTCACGCTGGGCCACTTCCCGCAGTCCTTCGAGTACGCCACGCTCGGCGGTTTCGCCGCGGCCCGCTCCAGCGGCCAGGCGTCGGCCGGCTACGGCCGGTTCGACGACATGGTCGCCGGGCTGACCGTCGCCACTCCGGAAGGCGACCTGGACCTGGGCCGGGCGCCCAAGTCGGCGGCCGGGCCCGACCTGCGCCAGCTGGTGCTCGGCTCCGAGGGCGCCTTCGGGGTCATCACCTCGCTGCGGCTGCGGGTGCGCCGGGCCCCCGCCGAGAAGGCGTACGAGGGCTGGCGCTTCCCCGGCTTCGCCGCCGGCACGGCCGCGCTGCGGGCGCTCGCCCAGGACGGCCCGCTGCCCACCGTGCTGCGGCTCTCCGACGAGACCGAGACCATGATCGGCCTGGCCCGCCCCGACCGGATCGGCGCCGGCGAGTCCGGCTGCCTGGTGATCGCCGGCTACGAGGGCGCGTCCATCGCCGCCCGCCGCGAGGCCGCCGCCGCGGTCCTGACCGCGCACGGCGGCGTCCCGCTGGGCGAGGAGCCGGGACGTGCGTGGGCGCACGGCCGCTTCTCCGCGCCGTACCTGCGCGACTCGCTGCTCGCCGTCGGCGCCACCGTGGAGACGCTGGAGACGGCCGGCTTCTGGGCCAACCTGCCGCGCCTGTACGACGCGGTCCGGCTGGCGCTGCTCGGCGCGCTCGGCTCACCGCTGGTCATGTGCCACGTCTCCCATGTGTACGAGACCGGCGCGTCGCTGTACTTCACCGTCGTCACCGCCCAGGAGGGCGACCCGGTGGCGCAGTGGGAGCGGGCCAAGGAGGCGGTCAACACGGCCATCGTCGAGGCGGGCGGCACGATCTCGCACCACCACGGGGTCGGCCGCGACCACCGCGACGCCTACGCCGCCGAGATCGGCCCGCTCGGCGTGGCGATCCTGCGCGCGGTCAAGGACCGGGTGGACCCGGCCGGTGTGCTGAACCCGGGAGCGCTCGTCTGATCAGCGCTCGTCGTGCTCCATGACCCTGGAGGCCTCGGCCGACGCCTCGGCCGCCTCGCTGTAGCGCTGCAGCGCCTCGTAGGCGGCGGCCAGGGCGATCAGGGAGCGGGCCAGCGGGGCGCCGCCCTCCCGCCTGGCCAGCGCCACCGACTCCTCGGCCACCGGCAGCGCGTCGGCCGGGCGCCGGCGTCTCAGATGCAGACCGGCCTCCACGATCAGGGCCCGCACCAGCAGCGAGGTGTGCTCGGGACGCTCCGCCACGATCTCGCGGCTCATCGACACGGCCCGGCTCACCTCCCGCAGCGCGGCCCGCGCACTCCGCGTGGCGGCGTACGCGAGCAGGCCCTCGACGGCATCCACCCGGGCGGTGCTCCGCCTGAGCGCGTCATCGGAACCGTTCCGGGCCATGGCAGCCCTCCTTGGCGACGACAACCGCTTGCTTGGGGCGTCGAGGCTACACCATCGTGAACGAGCTGTGTCGGCAACAGCACGCTCCGTTCGGATGCGCGGGATGGGACCCGCGGGCAAAGATGGAGTCATGGTGGAATTAGCGGCTGAACGGGGGAAGCGGGCCTCGTCGCGGGTGTCCGAGGAGGGCGCCGGATGGGCCTGCCAGGAGATCGGCACGTTCGACCGGCTGCGGCCGGCCGGCCAGGGCTTCACCTGGCTGAACCCGGTCACACTGTGGAAATCGAGAAACGAGGTGCTCGCCGGCCTGTTCGGCGACCCGGCCGGCGACGTGCGCGAGCAGTGGGTGGCCGCCCTGCACGCGCGCGGGGCCGACCCCGACTTCCGGATCACGCCCGAGGTGGGCGAAAGTTTCGACTTCCTGCTCGTGGGCGACACCGGCGAGGGCGACGCGTCCCAGTACGCGGTGGTGCCGGGCATGCTGAAGGCGGGGGAGGGCACCGCGTTCGCCATCCTGGCGAGCGACATCATCTACCCGGCGGGGTCCGGCAACGACTACCGCGACAAGTTCTTCCGGCCCTACCAGGACTACGACGCGCCGATCTACGCCGTCCCCGGCAACCACGACTGGTACGACGGGCTCGGCGGGTTCATGCGGGTCTTCTGCGACGCCTCCCTCAAGCCCAAGCCCGACCGGGGGCTGCGCGGGCTGCTGTGGCGCAAGCCGGAGACGATCGACGAGCCGGCCCTGGCCGAGGCGCGCAAACTACGCGGCCGCCCCGCCCAGCAGGCCGGGCAGCCCGGCCCGTACTGGGTGATCGACACCCCGAGCCTGCTCGTCGTGGGCGTCGACACCGGCATCAAGGGCACCATCGACGCCGGTCAGACCGCGTGGCTGCGCCGCGTGTCGCTCGACCCGCGGCCGAAGCTCCTGGTCACCGGCAAGCCGATCTACACCGGCAACGCCTACAAACCGTCCGCGCTGGAGGGCGGCGGCACCATCGACGACATCGTGCGCGACCCCCGCCACCGCTACGTGGCCGCCGTCGGCGGCGACGTGCACAACTATCAGCGCTACCCCGTCCAGGTGGGCGACCGGGTGATCCAGTACGTCGTGTCCGGCGGCGGCGGCGCGTTCATGCACGCCACCCACACGATCCGGCGCGTCGAGGTGGGCGGCGTGCACGAGGACGACTACCGCTGCTACCCGCTGCGCGGCGACTCCCTGTCGTTCTACAGCCAGCTCTACGCCAAGCGGCTGCGGATGAAGTGGCTCTGCCTCACCCCCGACGAGGCCGCCTGCATCATGGCCGAGCAGATCGGCAACACGCCGGTGCGGCCGGCCGACGGCGCCGTGACGATCACCCGGCGGATGCGGTGGGCGGCCCGGCTGCTCGGGTCCTGGCCATGGCCGTTCCGGCTGCCGGTGGACCGGGTTTTCCAGCACTTCCTGTCGGAGTTGTCCGACTGGGACACCCCGCCGTTCTTCAAGCAGTTCCTGCGTCTGTCGGTCACCCCTGACACGCTCACCATCCGCTGCCACGCCGCCACCGGGTGCCTGCGGCAGGAGCTCGAACCCCCCATCGAGGACGAGGTCCACATCTCTTTGTCGTAGGCGCCTGGCAGTCTGGAGGCGTGTACGTGGTGCTGGCCGGACAGAGCCTCCTTCCCGTGGGCGAGTCGTCCCGCGCCGCCGCGCCGGCCGACCTGCCCGGGGCGGTGCGCGAGCTGGAGGCGGGGCGGCCGCGGTGGGCGTGGGCCGACACCCGCGAGACCTACCCGCCGCTGCTCGCCGCGGGGGTGCGCGTCGGCCGCTGCCACGATCTCGCCCTCACCGAGGGGCTGCTCCTGGCCCACGAGGGCCGCTACGGCGAGCCGCGCTCGGTCAGGGCCGCGCACGCCAGGCTGCACGGGCTGCCCGTCCCCGACGATCCGGCCGACGAGCAGCCCGGCCACCCCGGCACGCTGTTCGGGCCCGAGCCGCTGCCCGCCGAGGCGGTGGCCGAGGTGCTCGCCGACCAGCTCGCCCGCATCGCGGCGCTGCCCGACCCGGGCCGGTTCCGGCTGCTGGTCGCCGCCGAGTCCGCGGGGGCGCTCATCGCCGCCGAGATGACCCACGACGGCATGCCCTGGCGCCGCGACGTGCACGACGCCCTGCTCACCGAGATGCTCGGGCCCCGGCCGGTGCACGGCATGCGCCCGGCCAAGCTGCAGGCGCTGGCCGACCGGGTCTCGGCGGCGTTCGGCCATCCGGTCAACCCCGACTCGGTGCGGCAGCTCGTCAAGGCGTTCAAGACCGCCGGGGTGGAGATCAAGTCGACCCGGTCGTGGGAGCTCAAGCGCGTCGGCCATCCGGCCGTCGAGCCGCTGCTCGCCTACAAGGAGCTGGCCCGGCTGCACAGCTTCCACGGCTGGACCTGGGCCGACCAGTGGGTGCGCGGCGGCCGGTTCCGGCCTGAGTACGTGGTCGGCGGCGTGGTGTCCGGCCGCTGGGCCACCAGCGGCGGCGGCGCCCTGCAGATCCCCAAGGTGCTGCGCCGGGTGGTGGTGGCCGACGAGGGGTGGACCCTCGTCGTCGCCGACGCCGCCCAGCTGGAGCCGCGGGTGCTGGCCGCGATGGCGGGCGACGCCCGGCTGGCCGAGGCGGCGGGGGAGATCGACCTCTACTCGGCGCTGGCCACCTCGTTCGGCGGCCAGCGCGACCACGCCAAGATCGCCATGCTGTCGGCGATGTACGGCGGCACCAGCGGCGACGCCGCCAGGCTGCTGCACGTCATGCGCCAGCGCTTCCCGAAGGCCTACCAGTTCGTCGAGGACGCCGCGAAGACGGGGGAGGAGGGCCGGCTGGTCCGGTCCTGGCTCGGGCGCACCAGCCCGCCCCCGTCCGCGTCGTGGCGTGAGCTCGTCTCCGGCCCCGAGGGCGGGCGGGCGGCGCGCGACCGGGGGCGGTTCACCCGCAACTTCGTGGTCCAGGCCACCGCAGCAGAGTGGGCGCTGTCGCTGATGGCGGTCCTGCGCGGGCTGCTGCCGGAGCCGGCCAGGCTGGTGTTCTTCCAGCACGACGAGGTCATCGTGCACTGCCCGCTCGACCTGGCCGAGCAGGTCGGCGCGGCGGTGCGGGCCGCCGCGGCGGAGGCCACCAGGCTGCTGTTCGGGGCCACGCCGGTGCGCTTCCTGATGGAGGCGGTGGCGGTCAGCTGCTACGCGGACGCCAAATAGCGCCCGACCTGCGGGCCGTCAGCTGTCGCGCGGACGCCGGACGGCGCCCGACCTGCGGGCCGTCAGCTGCTACGCGGACGCCGGATGGCGCCCGAGCTGCGGGCGTTCAGCTGTCGCGCGGACGCCGGATGGCGCCCGACTGGCGGGCCGTCGAGGCCAGCCACACGGCGGCGAGCGCCACCATCACGCCCACGCCGAGACCCAGCACCCCGTACGACAGGCCGCCGACGATCACGCCGGCCAGGACCGTGCCGGTGGCCCCGCACACGTTCATGAGCAGGTCCGACAGGCCCTGCACGGCCGGGCGGCCCTCGATCGCGACCGACTCGCTGACCAGCGCGGAGCCGGCCACCAGCCCGCACGACCAGCCGAGGCCGAGCACGAACAGCGCCACGGTCACCTGCCACACCCGGTGGCCCGAGGTGCCCGCCAGCACGGCGGAGGCCAGCAGCAGGCCCATGCCGAGCAGCAGCACCGGCACCCGGCCCACCTTGTCCGCCAGCCAGCCGACCACCGGCGACATGACGTACATGCCGGCGATGTGCAGGCTGATCACGATGCCGATCACGTCCAGCTCGGCGCCGTCGTGGTGCAGCTTGACCGGGGTCATCGACATGATCGAGACCATCGCCGTGTGGCTGACGGCGATCATCACCAGGGCCTGGCGGGCCATCGGCGTGGTGCGCAGGATCTCCCAGGCGGTGCGGACCGTCCGGTTGCCCGCGTCCGTCGTGGGCTTCCTGCCGTCGTGCTCCCTGGCCAGCTTGAGCGGGTCGGGGCGCAGGCCGGCGAAGACGATGAGCAGCGCCAGCGCGAACGCCAGCGCGGCGAACGCGAACGGCCCGGCCTTCTCCACCAGCCCGGCGTCCATGCCGATCCGGTCGGCGGGTTCGGCCAGGTTGGGCCCGGCCACCGAGCCGACCGTGGCCGCCCACACCACCAGCGACAGGTGCCGGGCGGCGTGGTTCTTCGGCGACAGGTCGGTGGCCGAGTAGCGGGCCGCGAGGTTGCCCGCGCTGCCGCCGCCCACCAGCACCAGCCCGGCCAGCAGCAGCTGCCAGTTGCCGATGCTGATCGCGGCGACCGAGATGGCGCAGCCGAGCAGCGCCGCGAGGTAGGCCAGCGCCAGGCCGGACCGCCGGCCGCCGCGGCCGGACGCCTTGGCCGTCGGCAGCGCCAGCAGGGCCGCGCCCAGCACGGTGGCGGTCCCGGCGAAGCCGCTGATCATCGTGGAGCCGGAGAGCTGGTCCACGACCACGGAGCTGAGCGCCAGCCCGACGGCGACGCCGACGCCGCCCACGATCTGGGCGGCCGAGAGCACCATCAGGGTGCGGCGCTGGATCGCCTTGAGGTGTCCTGAGGAGGAGACGCCGGAGGCCGTGGGGGTGCTCGTCACCCGTGAAGTCTCCCATATCCCCAAAGATCGCCTTAAAGGGCGCTTTCGGGACTACAGGATCGTGACGGGGTCACCTCGCTTGATGGTGCCCGTACCGTCGGGAATCAGGTTGACCCCGAACCACACCAGGCCGTCCCGCTTGCGATGGCGGCTCAGCGTGCGGATCGGCTCCTTGCCCTTGACGTACGTGTCCGGATCGACGGTCGTCAGCACGCAGCGGTCACAGCCCTTGACCGCCCGGAACTCCACCTCGCCGATCCGCAGCCGCCGCCAGCCGTCCTCGGCGAACGGCTCGCCGGCGTCCTCCACCACCACGCTCGGCCTGAATCTGCGCATGTCGAGCGGCCCGGGAAGCTCCTCGCCGCGCTCGGCGGCCGTCTCGGCGATCCAGTCGTCGAGCCGGGCCAGCGACGCCGTCGAGGTCAGCAGCAGCGGGTAGGCGTCGGCCAGGCTCACCCGGTCGTCCGGCCGTCCGTAGGCGGGGTCGACCGGGCGGCGGGTCGGGTCGTCCAGCCAGGCCAGCCGCGCCTGGCGGCCGGTCAGCGCCGTCATCCACGCGGCGGCTTCGTCACCGCAGTCGGTGACCTCCACCGGAGTGCTCCCGAAGTGGGCCGTGAACCGCCGGGTCGTGGGGGTGACGCGCAGCGGGTCGGCGTGCGGCCCGGTGAGCTTGATCGTGGCCCCGTCCAGCTGGGCCACGCAGGCGAGCAGGATCGGATGTTCGCGCGCGGTGAGCGGCTCGCCACGCTCGTCCACCACGACGTAGCGCCGGTCGCCGGCCAGCCCCCAGGGCTGCACCTCCGCCTCGGCGACCTCGTGCCCGGCGGTGGACTTGACGGGATAGAAGAAGATTGCCCCGATCCTCATGCCCAGACCGTACAGCATGATCTTGCGCCGCAGGGGGCTTCCACCAGGTGCGTCGCGAGTCAGCTGGACTGACGGAAGGTGTCGAAGAAGACCTTGCGGGTCTCGGCCTGGTCGTCCCAGACGAGTTCCGGCATGTCGAAGGTGATCTTGAACGCCGTCTCGTCGTCGACGGTGACGAACCGGGTGAGCGCGTGCCTGGGCACCTCGTTCGAGCTGGCGTAGGTGTACTCCCAGTCGGTCGCCTTCCAGCCGCGGTAGCCGACGTTCTGCAACTGCACCTGGATGTAGCCGTCCCGGCCGCCGTCCGCCTCCTCGCGGGTCAGCTCCGACAGGCCGCCGTCGTTCCGGGGCGCCACCTGGGCGACGACCACCTCGATGCCCGAGTCCTTCGGCCCGGTGATCGTGGTCTGGCCGTCCGACGTGCTCACCTTCCAGCCCTCGGGCACGCCCGCGCTGAAGCCCGGCGGGGTCTCCTCGGTGTACCCGTCGGGCACGGGGGAGGCATCGGCCTTCTTCGGGGCGCTGCTGGTGACCGACAACGGGGTCGCCGCGGGCTCCTCCGGGCCGCCCGACGCGAAGATCATCAGCGCGGCCACGACGGCGACCACGGCCGCCACCGCGGCCACGATCAGCAGCGGCGTCGGCCGCCCGTCGCGCACCCACGCGTTGCCGGTCTCCTCCGGCCTGCGCCTGCTGGTGGTGGGCCGGTGCGGGCCGCTGCCCGGCAACTGGGCCAGACGGCTGCGGCTGACGTCCCTGGACAGCTTGTGCGACTGGTCACGCAGGTCGTCGTCGGTGGCCAGCGGCCACCGTGACGAGACGCCCGCGCTGCGGCTGTCGCTGGTCAGCGGCAGGATCGGCGGCGCCGTCCGGTCGTCGGAGTCGTCCGGGCCCAGCGGGCGGTCCCGGCCGGGGAACGACGGGCCGTCCGCGCGGGCGCCCCGGCCCGGCGTCGCGTAGGGTCCCGACGGCCCGCCCAGGCCCTGCTCCGGCATCGGGTACGGACCGGACGCGCCGCCCGGCGCCTCCGGCACGGGGTACGGGCCGGACACGCTGCCCGGCGCCCCCGGCATCGGGTAGGGGCCGGAGACGCTGCCCGGCGAGGAGTACGCCCCGGGAGCCGGGTCCGACAGCGATCGTGGCGACGCCGCGCCGCCGAGCCCCGGCAGTGAGTGCGGGCCCGAGGAGAACGCGTCGAAGTCCGGCCTCGGCAACTGGTCCGTCCGGTGGCTGCCGGACGGGCTGGAGGCCGCGTCGTACGGGGCGGGATAACCGCCGGAAGGGCTCTCCGGGTCGTACGGGACGCGTACCGGACCCGAGGGCGTCTCCACGATCCGCGAGGGCAGCGGCCCGGACGGCGGCTCCAGCGGCGGCAGCAGCCCCGCCGGCGTCGAGTCGCCCATGGTGGGCAGCGGCGCCGGCGCCTCGGGGTTGCGCGGCCGGGCCGAGCCGTGCGCCAGCAGCACCCGCTCCAGCATGTCGACCACCTGGTCGGCGGTGAGCCGCTCGGCCGGGTTCTTGCGCAGCAGCCCCTCGATCACCGGCATCAGCGCGCCCGCGCGCTGCGGCCTGGACGGCTCCTGCGTGAGCACCGCGCCCAGCACCGCCACCGCGTCCGGCCCCTCGTACGGGGGACGCCCCTCGACGGCCGAGTACAGCGTCGCCCCGAACGACCACAGGTCGGCCGCCGCGGAGATCGGCTGGCCCGACAGGCGCTCCGGCGGGATGTACGCGGGCGAGCCCATGAGCAGCCCGGTCTGGGTGATGGTGACGTCGCCCTCGATGGCGGCGATGCCGAAGTCGGTCAGCACGACCCGGTCGGTGGTGAGCAGCACGTTGCCCGGCTTGATGTCGCGGTGCAGGATGCCGGCGGCGTGCGCGTGCCGGAGCGCGTCGAGCACCCGGATGGCGATCTCCGCGGCCTGGATCACCGGCAGCGGGCCGCTCTGCCGCACGGCCTGCTCCAGCGACCAGGCGCGGACCAGCTCCATGACGATCCAGGGACGGCCGTCCTCCTCCACCACGTCGTGCACGGTGACGATGCCCGGGTGCTGCAGCCGCGCGGCCGACCTGGCCTCGCGCAGCACCCTGCGGTGCGCCGCCTGCTTGCCCGCGTGGTCCAGCCCGAACGGGAGGATGAGCTCCTTGACCGCCACGTCCCGGTCCAGGAGGACGTCGTGGGCGTGCCACACCACGCCCATGCCGCCCCGGCCGACGGGCGACATCAGCCGGTAGCGCCGGCCGATGAGCTTGCCCTGGCTCTGTGGAGTGCCGCCCTCAGCGCCGGGGCCGCTGAGCACGCGGTCGGCTGCCATGTCCCGCCCCCATCTCAAGCCTCAGAAGTAACACAAAGTCGCGCCGTAGTTTCACATTAGGGGATTCGCCACCATATAGGCAGGTGAATCCGTGAGGGAACCGTGGTCGCACTTTTTGGGGGTTGACGTGCTGTTTTGCTATATGTCGAAAGGATCAACGACCGCGTCCGCCAGCGCGCGCAGCGCCGCCGTGAACGCCTCCGCCGGAGGGCTGACGAGCCCCGCGCCGACCTGCCCGGTCCCCGCGACCTTGCCCGCGATCCCGGTGTTCACCACGGGCAGCAGGCCGGTCCTGGCGACGAGCGTGACGTCGATCCCGGTGGGCGTGCCGCGGAAGCCGAGCCCCGGGATCTGGTAGGCGGGATGCTCCGCCAGCGTGATCTCGTACATCGACCGGGTGGCGGCCACCGCGTCCGCGACCTCGCCGCCCACGAACCGGACGATCGCCGGCGCCGCGGCCATGGCGAACCCGCCCAGCCCCGACGTCTCGGTGATGGTCGAGTCGCCGATGTCCGGGTTGGCGTCGGCGGGCCCGTACGCGCCCAGATACAGCCCGTCGGGCACCCCGGCCGGCCCGGTGAACCACCGCCCGCCGAGCCCCGACACCTGCACGCCGAAGTCCGTGCCGTTCCTGGCCATGGCCACGACCAGGGTCGAGCCGGGGACGTCCCGGGCCGCGTCGGTGCTCACCTTGGCCGCCGCCATGCCCGCGTTGAGGAAGAAGTGGTCGTTGCCCGCGATGAAGCGCAGCACCTCCGAGGCGTGACTTGGGGCCGCGTCCGTGATCGCCGGGGCCAGCTCGCGCAGCAGCAGCGAGGTCGCCGCCCGGTTGCGGTTGTGCAGCTCGTCGCCCATCTGCAGCGCCTGGGCGATCAGCGAGCGCAGGTCGATCGGCCCGGTCAGCTCGACCGCCGCCGACAGCGCCGGCCCGAGCACGGTGTCCATCCAGCGCAGCCGGTCGAGCACCTCGGGCCCGTACGCGCCGTACCGCAGCACCTTGCCCAGGCCCTCGTTGAGCGAGCAGTAGGCGGTGCCGCCGTGCTCGGTGTCGCGCACCTCGAACAGCCACATGGACGGGCTGACCAGGCCCGCCATCGGGCCGACGGCCGCGTGCCCATGGCAGGGCGCCAGCCGCACCTCGCCCCCGGAGAGCCGGGCCACGGCCTCGTCCTCGTCGTGCGCGTACCCCTCGAACAGCATCGCGCCGATGAGCGCGCCGCGCATCGGCCCCGAGGCCCGTTCCCAGGTGATCGGCGGGCCCGCGTGCAGGAACGCGCGCTCACCCTGCCGCAGCACCTCGGACGCCCGCCGCACCCCGGTCAGCTGCGGCCTGGCTGACGTCAGGCGGCGCACCGCGAGGTCGTTGGCCGCCTGACTGCGCGGGTCGGCGAGCACCCTGGCCAGGGCGTCCGCGGTGCCCGCCAGGGGCGGGCGCCAGGCGACGCCGGTGACGTCGGCGGCCTGCTCGCGCAGCGCGTCGGCGAGCAGGCCGGCGCCGGCCGTGATGACGCGGGGCGGTCCGTCGAGCAGTGTCATAGCAGGTCCCTGGCGTGGCGGGCGGCTTGCGCGTTGGAGGTGAACACGACGGCGCCGGCGTCGCGGAAGGCCGCGGCCTGGCCGTGCAGGTCCTGCGGGTCGGCCTCGGTGCCGATCAGCGCGACCACGACGGCGGCGGGCAGCGCGGCTATCGCGGGGGCGAGCGTGGTGGCGGGGTCGGGGTCGGCGGCGTGCCCGAGCACCACGTCCATGAGCACCACGCTGTCCGGCGGGACCTTGCCCAGCGCCTCCAGGCGGAGCGTCGGGTCGATCATCGGGTGGGCGCGGCCTCGGGTGTAGGCGTCGTCGCCGTAGTCGGTGAACGCGCCGGTCCCGGCGATCAGCGCGGCCTCGGCGCACAAGGTCCCGCCGGAGTAGATCCCGATCAGCGACCGGCCGCCGGCGGAGGCCCGGGTCCTGCCGCCCGAGCCGTCCCAGCAGGGCCAGGAGGGCACCGGGCGGCCCAGCGCGCGCAGCGCCGACTCGGCGGCGGCCGTGAGGTCCGCGCCGACGCCGAGCAGCGCCTCCACCACCGGGGTGCGCAGCGACTCCACGACCTCGCGCACCCGCTCAGCCACCGCCGGGTCCGGCGGCTTGGAGATCAGCACGATCAGCTCGGTGGCCGGGTCCTCGTCCAGCATGCGCAGCGCCCGAACGGCGGAGCGGCCGCCGACCTCGGCCGACAGGTCCCTGCCGCCGACGCCGAGCACATGGCTGACCCCCGCCCCGGCCAGGTCCAGCAGGCAGCTCACCTGCTGGGCGCCGGTCCCGGACGCGGCCACCAGCCCGACAGGCCCGGGGCGCAGCACGTTGGCGAACCCCAGCCCGACGCCGCCGACCACGGCCGTGCCGCAGTCGGGCCCCATGACGAGCACGCCGCGCTCGTCCGCGCGCTCCTTCAGCAGCCGCTCGCGCTCGACCGGCACGCCGTCGCTGAAGACCATGACGGACAGCCCCGCCTCGATCGCGTCCATCGCCTCGGCGAAGGCGTGCTCGCCGGGCACCGACACCAGCGCCAGGTCCGCTCCGCCGCGGGCGGCCGAGCGGGTGGTCAGCGGCGGCTGCTCGCTCTCCCGGCCGGGGCCGGCCGAGGTGAGGGCGGCCAGGTGACGGTCCAGCTCGTGCGCGGCCGTCGCGGTGTCCGGCCCGCGCAGCGCGACCAGCAGGTCGCCCGGGTCCGCCGCCGGCAGCTCGAATCCCAGGTCGCGGGCGAGCTCCAGGTTGAGCTCGGTGGCCATGGCGACGACGGCCACCTCCGTGCCCGGCAGCTCCGACAGCGCCCTGCTCACCCGCATCAGCGTCACCGAGTCGTGGTAGACGCCCTTGCGAAGGAAGACCGCGTCGCTCATCCCCGTCCTCTCCGGGCGGCCACGGCCTGCCCGCTCAGCGCCCGTACCGTCTCCAGCCCGATCGCGATGCCCTGCGCCAGGTCGGCGCCCGAGGTGTGGCCGAGGCCGGACAGCCGGCGCAGCGCCGGCTCCAGCGGCTGCCGTCCGGCCAGCCCGCGCAGCACCGCGAGCACCTCGGGGCAGGCCTCGCCGCGCGCCGCGCAGTGCAGCAGGGTCGCGGAGATGGGCGTGGTACGGGTGCGCGCGTCGAACGTGACGGTCGCCCCCAGCCATCCGGCCAGGTCGAGCGCCCGCGTGGCGCCGGTGGCCGTCCCCAGGTGGCGCAGCGTCACCAGCAGCCCGGCCAGCACGTCGTCCCCGCTCGGCGTGAGCCCGGGGCCGAGGCCGACCAGCCGCTCGGCGGCCGTCACCGCGCCGAGCAGCCGCCCGGAGGCGCAGCCGGCCGCCAGCAGCTCGATCGCGTCGTTGCCCGCCAGGCCCGGCGTGCCGTGCCCGGCCAGCGCCGACGCGGGCGGCAGCGCCGCCGGGTCGACCTCGCCCAGCGGCGGCGACGGGTCCCACCAGCGGCGGGCGCGCAGGCTCAGGCCGCCCACGTCGACCGTGCCGTCGCCGACGAAGGCCTCGTCACCCATGGTCACGCTGGGCAGGGCTCCGGCGAGCAGCACCGCGTTCGGCAGCCGGGTGGCGGCGCCGGTCACCACGGCGATCACCGACGGTTCCAGGTCGGTCCTGACTTCGAGGTAGAGGCCCGCGGGGAACACGGCGAGCGCCCGGGCGGGCCGCCGTGAGCCCTCCAGGACCGGGCGCACCGCGGCGCTCGCGGCGCCCGTGACGTGCGTACGCACTCGCCTCGCGTGAGTACCGACCGTCACCGGACCTCCCTGCCGACCTTGGATCTGACCGTAGAACGCCCCCGGCAACCCCCCGTACGGAGAAATTTGCCAACAGTCAGCGTGAAGACTGGCTCTTCCTGACAGACGGTATGTGGGGCCACAATCTGTACATGGAGCCCCCGGTTCGTCTCGCCAGCACCGGAACGATCATCCACGGCGTGTCCGTCGGAGAGCTGCTGGGCGTGTCGACTCTCGCGGAGGCCCGGCTGATCGCGGGGGAGAGCGGTCTGGGCCGTATCGTGCAGCGCCTCAACGTCATGGAGGTGCCCGACATCCTGGCCTGGGTGAAGCCGCACGAGCTGCTGCTCACCACCGGCTACCCGCTGCGCAACACGCCGCAGTCGCTCGGCCGCCTGGTGACCGACCTGGACGAGCGCGGGCTGGCGGCGCTCGCCATCAAGCTCGGGCGGTATGTCGACGAGCTGCCGCCGGAGATGGTCGAGCAGGCGGACCGGCTCGGTTTCCCGCTCATCCTGCTGCCGAACGACGTCGGCTTCGACGACATCCTCAACCAGGTGCTCACCGACATACTCAACCGGCAGGCGGCCGTGCTCGTCCGCGCCGAGGAGGCGCACCGGGCGCTGGTGCAGGTCGTGCTGGCCGGCGGCGGGCTGGACGAGGTCACCACGGAGGTGGCGGCGCTGCTGGACGTGTCGGTGGCCGCCGTCGACGGGCGCGGCAGGGTGCTGGCGGCGGCCGGGCCGCACGAGCCGGCGCTGCGCGAGATCATCCTGCGCGAGGGGCCGGCCGGCGTGTCGGCCCCGGCGGCGGGCGGCCCGCGCACCTCGGTGTCCGTGCCGGTGATCGCGGGCGGGCACCACCACGGCCGCATCGTCGCCTACAGCCCGTCGGGGACCATCCAGGACAGCGACGTCGGCATCCTGGAACGGGCCGCCACCGTGGCCGCGCTCGCCGTCACGCGGCAGGAGGCGGTCAACGCGGTCGAGAGCAAGTATCGCGCCGACTTCCTGCGCGACGTGCTCACCGGCCGGGCCGGCTCCGCGGAGCGGGTGGTGGCCAGGGCGCGGGCGTTCGGCTGGGACCTGGAGCGGCCGGTGACCGTGCTGGTCGCCGAACTCGACCCCGACGGCGACGAGCGCACCGCCCAGGACCGGCTGGTGACGTGCTGGACCGCCGCGATGCGGCGGCACGACCCGCGCGGCGCCGTGGCCGGGTTCTCCCACGAGGTGGTGGCGGTGGTGGACGCCGCCGTGGACGGCTCCAGGATCGCCAAGGACGCCGCCTCGGCCTTCGCCGACACCCCGCCCGTCACGTTCTCCACCGGCACGTCGCGGCCGAGCCGCGGCCCGGAGACGTTACCCGAGGCGTACTCGCAGGCGCTGAAGGCCGCCCGGGTGGGCCGCCAGCTGCACGGTCCCGGCGCGGTGGCGCACTTCGACCAGCTCGGCGTCTACCGGCTGCTGTCGCTGGTCAACGACACCGACGAGCTGCACGCGTTCGTCCGTGAGACGCTCGGCCCGCTGGCCTCCGACGACGACGCCGAGAACGCCGACCTGCGCCGCACCCTCCAGGTCCTGCTGGAGACCAACCTCAACGTGGCCGAGACCGCCCGGCGGCTGCACTTCCACTACAACACCCTGCGCTACCGGATCGGCAAGCTGGAACGGCTGCTGGGCAACTTCACCGACGACCCGCACCTGCGCCTCAACCTCACCCTGGCCCTGCACGTGCTGCGGATGCGCGGCATCTGACCGGCATCTGACCGGACCCGTCGACCGTCCGAAGGGGCCGCTGTACGATGACGAGATCGTCGCGGCCCGCGAGGAGGACCCATGAGTCCCGGTCGTCCAGTCCTGCGCGTCATCGTCCCCCTGCTGGCCGCCCTGATCGTGGCGGCCGTCGCGCCGCCCGCCGTGGCCGCGCCGCCGGGCGCGCCGGGGCTGACGGTCAAGGAGAACCGGTCCCACGTCAAGGCCGTCGGTCCCGGCTTCGTGCTCCGCCTGTCCAAGCGGGGCCTCGACGTGCGGATCGACGAGGAACGGTTCGGCGATCCGGCCACCGGCAACCCGATCGAACGGCAGACGATCGACCTGACCGGGCTCACGCTGCGGCCCTTCGAGTGCCGCAACGGCACCTACACGATCAGGACCGGCACCTTCGAGCGCACCTGGCGGCTCTCCCGCCTCGGCACCCGGCCCCCGCCCTACCCGCCGGGGTTCGCCGCCGGCGCGCCCGGGATCTTCACCCCGTTCCTCGGCACGCTCGACGGCACCGTCACCGACGCCGACGGCCGCACGCTCCGCTTCCTGATCTCGGACCTGGTCCAGGAGGTCCTGACGGACGACGGGTTCGCCGCCACGGCGCCGATCCACGGGTTCTTCGTCGACGAGCGCGGCCGGGTGCGCGACCGCATCTCGCTCACCGGCTACTTCAACGCCGGGCCGGGCGGGCAGGACCCCGTCTACAAGATCGTGGACCGGGGCACCTGCCGTCAGACCGCCGACCTGCCCTTCGGCCCCGGCAGCGAGAACGCGGTCGTCACGGGCCCGCTCTTCGTGTTCCCGTTCAGCGCGCCCGTGAAGGTGCCGCGGGAGCACTGACGCCCCGGGACCAGCCCTCTTCGCCGGCCAGGCGGCGGGCCGCGTGGACGAGCGCGGTCACGGCCCGGGTGCCGCGCCGGTTCCAGGAGACGGCCAGCTCGATCGGGGGCAGCTCGTCGGCGACGGCCAGGCAGGCGATGCCGGCGGGGAGCAGGCGGGCGATCGACCCGGGCAGGAACATGAAGCCGTCCTGCCGCAGGTGGAGATTGAGGTTGCGCAGGCCCGGCAGCGGGTTCTCCCACACTTCGAAGGTCTCGCCGGTGCTCGCCAGCGCGGCCAGCACCCGGTCGTGGTAGTGCGGGGCGAAGCGGCGCGGGAAGAACCGCAGCGTCTCGCCGCGCAGGTCGCGCAGGCTCACCGACCGGCGGGCCGCCAGCCGGTGGCCGGCGCCGACGACCACGACGAAGTCCTCGGTACGCAGGACCGCCGTGCCGAACCCGGCCGGGACCGGCAGATGCCTGCCGAGCAGCACGTCCAGCTCGCCGGCCTCGGCCGCGGCGGTCAGCTCGGCGTCCCACGCCTCCCGGGCGTCCACCTGGATGCCGGGGTGGCGGGAGCGCATGGCGTCGAACAGCTTCGGCATCTCGTCGAAGGCCGTCGTCACCGTGTAGCCGACCCGGACCACGCCGCTGGACAGGCCGGCGGCCTCGCGTGTCCGCTCGACCGCGTGCTCGGCGTCGGCGAGCACCTGGCGGGCCGACTCGACGAACACCTGCCCGGCCTCGGTGAGCCGGGTCGGGCGGCGGTGGAACAGGGGGACGCCCAGCTCGCGCTCCAGGTCGCGGATCTGGCGGCTGAGCGGCGGCTGGGTCATATGGAGCCGCTCGGCGGCGGCCTCGAACCCGCCGGCCTCGGCGATGGCGATCACGTAGCGCATGAGCCGCAGGTCCACCGGCATACCTGCAAGGTATCTCACCCCACCCAACCGGACTTGGATCTCCGAGCGCCTGAAAAGTCACGATTGGCGGTGAATCCAAGGAAAGGACGCACAGCATGCAGGAGTGGACCCCCACCCGGCGACAGGTCATGCTCGGCTCCGCCGCGGCCGCGCTCCCCCTGGGAGCCCAGGCGGCGGCGGACGGCCCGGCCACCCGGCCCGCGCCGGACGACCTGATCACCCGCGTCGTCCCGGCCACCGGCGAGCGGCTGCCCGCGATCGGGCTCGGCACGTTCCAGACCTTCGACACGCTCTCCGACCGGGGCCGCGAAAGGATCAGAGAGGTGGCACGGCGCCACTGGCGCGCGGGCGGGCGGGTGTTCGACGTCTCGCCGCTGTACGGGCGATCGGAGACCAACCTCGGCGACTTCGCCACCGAACTGCGGATCAACGACCGGATGTTCCTGGCGAACAAGGTCTGGTCGACCGGCGACCACCTGTGGGACGACAGCCACGCGGCCGAAAGCCTGCGCCGCTCGGCGCGCCGGCTGTCCAGGGACCGGCCGATCGACCTCATGCAGTGTCACAGCCTCACCAACGTGGACGTGGTGGTCCCGCTGCTGCACGCCTGGAAGAAGGAGAAGCGCGTCCGCCTCATCGGCGTCACGCACCACGACCCCGTCTACTACGACGTCCTGGCCGACTGGGTGAGCCGGGCCGAGCTCGACTTCGTCCAGGTGCACTACTCGATCCACACCCGCGCCGCCGAGCGCCGGGTGCTCCCCGCGGCCCGGGCCGGCGGCACCGCGGTGCTGGTGAACATGCCCCTGGAGAAGGCCCGCCTGCATCGGATCGTCGAAGGCCGGCCGCTGCCGGGCTTCACCGCCGGACTGGGCATCGAGACCTGGTCGCAGTTCTTCCTCAAGTGGGTGATCTCGCATCCGGACGTCACCTGCGCCATCCCCGCCACCTCGAACCCGGACCACCTCGCCGAGAACGTGGCCGCCATGCGCGGCCCCCTCCCGGACCAGGACACGCGCGAGCGCATGGTCCGCCACATGGAGACGATCCCCGGCTTCGACCGGCTCGCCGCGATGCCGTGGTACCCGGGCAAGTCGTACGCGGGCCTCGTCAGCCGCAGCCAGGCCGCCCTGCGCGCCCGCAGCCCGTGGTGGCCCTCGTGACCCCGGTACTAGGGTGGTCACACGTGGACCTGGACTTCGAACTGCGCTCCGACTACATCCCGCTCTGCGACCTGCTGAAGTACTGCGGGGTCACCGAGACCGGCGGCATGGCCAAGATGCTGATCGCCGAAGGCATGGTGGAGGTGGACGGCGAGGTGGAGCTCCGCAAGACGGCGAAGATCCGCTCCGGCCAGGTCGTCACCGGCGAGGGCTACACCATCCACGTCCGCTGAGGGCCCGCGCGGGCGGCCACTGGAACGATCACATGAGCCCGCCGCCGGAAGTGCGCAACGGGAACACTGGTCAACCGGTGAGATTTGGCAGATCATGCCGGTGTACCAGCACCCATGCTGGCCTAATGTGCCCGCAAGCACGCGGCCCGGTGGAAAAGGGGTTCACATGGCATTCGGGTGGACCAAGCACGGCGACGGCAAGCATCTGGCTCCAGGTGAGGTGGTCAAGCCTGACGAACGGCTGAGCTGGCCCCGCATGGTGGGGTTCGGCGCCCAGCACGTCGTGGCGATGTTCGGCGCGACCTTCGTCTTCCCCCTGGTGATGGGGCTCAGCCCGAACATGGCGATCATGATGTCCGGGGTCGCGACGATCCTGTTCCTGCTGATCGTCAAGGGGAAGGTGCCCAGCTACCTGGGCACGAGCGCCTCCTTCGTGGGCGGCGTGCTGGCGATCCGGGCGCTGTTCGGCGGCGACACGCCCGAGGCCGACGGCATCGTGGTGGGCGCGATCCTGGTGGCCGGGTTCGTGCTGGCGCTGATCGGCGTCGCGGTGCACTTCCTCGGCGTCCAGATCATCAACAAGATCTTCCCGCCGCCGGTCACCGGCGCGGTGGTCATGCTCATCGGGTTCGGGCTCGCGTACGTGGTCGCGGACGTCTACTGGCCGCAGGACCAGTGGATGGCGCTGATCACCATGCTGATCACGTTCGTCGTCGTGGTGGCCTTCAAGGGCTTCGTCGGCCGCATCGCCGTCCTCGTCGGGCTCGTCGCCGGTTACGTGCTCTCCTGGGCCGCCGACCGGGTCTTCGGCATGGTGCCCGCCTACGACGACGGCGCCGTGCAGGTCGCCGCCCACTTCCGGGTCGACTTCTCCGGGGTGGCGGCGGCCGACTGGTGGGGCCTGCCGCCCGTCACCTGGCCCAGCTTCCAGACCTCGGCCGTACTGCTGGTCCTGCCCGCCGTGATCGCCCTCGTGGCGGAGAACATCGGCCACGTCAAGGCCGTCGGCGAGATGACCAAGACGGACCTCGACCCGTACATGGGCCGGGCGATCGCCGCCGACGGCGTCGCCACCGTGGTCGCCACCTCGGTCGGCGGCTCGCCCACCACCACCTACGCCGAGAACATCGGCGTCATGGCCGCCACCAAGGTCTACTCGACCGCCGCCTACTACATCGCCGGCGTCATCGCGATCCTGTTCGGCCTGATGCCCAAGTTCGGCGCCCTGGTCTCGGCCACGCCGTCCGGCGTGCTGGGCGGCATCACGGTCATCCTGTACGGGATGATCGGCCTGCTCGGCGCCAAGATCTGGATCGAGAACAGGGTGGATTTCGCCGATCCCGTGAACATGGTCCCGATCGGGGCGGGCATCATCCTGGCCATCGGACCGGTGAAGCAATTGATCAGCAGCGACTTCAGGCTTGAGGGCATCGCGCTCGGCACCATCGTGGTGGTGGGCGGCTGGCACCTGCTGCGGGTCATCGCCCGCCGGACCCCCGAACCCGTCAGGATCGAGGCCGGGTGAAGCCACCGCCGTTCGAGTACCACGCCCCCCGCGACCTCGGCGAGGCGCTGGAGATCCTGGCCGGGGCGGGGGCGCACGGCAAGGTGCTCGCCGGCGGGCAGAGCCTCATCCCGATGCTCAACATGCGGCTCGCCGCGCCGGACCACCTCGTCGACATCAACCGGCTCGACCCGCTGAGCTCGATCGACGCGGGGCCCGCCGGGGTCACGGTCGGCGCGCTGGCCAGGCACGCCGAGGTGGAGCGGGCCGCCCCGCACCCGCTCATGGTCCAGGCGCTCCGGCTGGTGGCGCACCCGGTGATCCGCAACCGGGGCACCGTGGTGGGCAGTCTCGTGCACGCCGACCCGGCCGCCGAGCTGCCCGCCGTCCTCGCCGTGCTCGACGGGTCCGTACGGCTCGCGCGCCGCGCGGAAGGCGGGGCGGCGACCAGGGACGTGCCGGCGGGCGCGTTCTTCACCGGCCCGATGGAGTCCGCGGCCGAGCCGGGCGAGCTGGCCGTCTCGGCGTTCTTCCCGGCGCTGCCGCCGCGCACCGGCACCGCGTTCCGCGAGGTGGCCAGGCGGCACGGCGACTACGCGCTGGCCGGGGTGTGCGCGGTGGTGACGCTGGACGAGGACCTGCACATCAGCGCCGCCAGGGTCGGCTGCGTCGGCGTCGGCCCGGTGCCGATCGTGGTCGACGTGACCGAGGCGTGCGACCGCCGGCCCGCCGCGACCGTTCCCTGGCCGGAGGTCGTGCGGGCCGTGCGCGACCGCGCCGAGCCGGACGGCGACGTGCACGCCTCGGCCGCCTACCGGCTCCACCTGGTCGGGGTGCTGACCGAGCAGGCGCTCAAGGACGCGGCCAGGGAGGCGGCGGCATGACCACCGGTCACGAGATCACCCTCGTCGTGAACGGCACCGCGCACCGCGTGCGGGTGCCGGGCAGGCGGCTGCTGTCCGACTGCCTGCGCCACGACCTCGGCCTGACCGGCACCCACGTCGGCTGCGAGCACGGCGTGTGCGGTTGCTGCACGGTCCTGCTCGACGGCCGGCCGGTGCGTTCCTGCCTGATGCTGGCCGCCACCGCCGACGGCCACGAGATCACCACCGTGGAGGGGCTGGCCGGGCCCGACGGGATGTCCCCCGTGCAGCGGGCCTTCGCCGAGTGCCACGCGCTGCAGTGCGGGTTCTGCACGCCCGGCTTCCTCTGCACGGTCACGGCGCTGCTGGAGGACAACCCGGCGCCCACCGACGAGGAGGTGCTGGAGGGCATCTCCGGAAACCTGTGCCGGTGCACCGGCTACCAGAACATCGCCAAGGCCGTGCACCGCGCCGCCGAGCTGAGGGCGGAGGAGTCATGAGCACCAGGTTGTTCGGGGAGCCGGTGCAGCGCCGCGAGGACCCCCGGCTGCTCACCGGGCAGGGCCGCTACCTCGACGACCTGGGCTCCGGCGAGCTCGCCGCCGCGTTCGTGCGCTCCCCGCACGCGCACGCCCGCATCCGCGACATCGACGTCACCGCCGCGCTCGACGTCGACGGCCTGATCGCCATCTACACCTGGGAGGACCTGCCGGAGCGGGTCGGCCGGCCGCTGCCGCTGCTCATCCCGCACCCGGCGCTCACCCACGGCCGCACCGCCTACCCCCTCGCCAGGGAGGTGGTGCGGCACGTCGGCGAGCCGGTCGTCATGGTCGTGGCCACCGACCGCTACCTCGCCGAGGACGCCTGCGGGCTGATCGAGGTCGACTACGAGCCGCTCAAGCCGGTCGTCGGCGTCGAGGACGCCGTGCAGGGCGGCCACCTCGTGCACGAGGACGTGCCCGGCAACGTCGGCGCCCACCTGGTGCAGGAGGTGCGTTCCGCGGCCGGGCTGAGCGCCGAGGACGCCATCGAGGGCGCCCCGCACACCCTGTCGTTCCGGCTCGACATCGAGCGCAGCGCCAGCACCCCGCTCGAAGGCCGCGGCGTGTACGCCCGCTGGGACGGCGCCGACCTGCGCGTCTACTCCAGCACCCAGACCTCCACCAGCGTCCGCATGGCCGTCGCCGCGGCGCTGGGCCTGCCGCTGACCAACGTCGAGGTCATCGCGCCCGACGTGGGCGGCGGCTTCGGGGTCAAGATCGTGCACCCGTGGCCGGAGGAGATCCTGGTGCCGTGGGCAGCCATGCGGCTCGGCCGTGAGATCAAGTGGACCGAGGACCGGCGCGAGCACTTCATCTCCTCCGCGCACGAGCGCGGCCAGGTGCAGCACGTGCGGGTCGGGTTCGACGACGAGGGCCGGGTGCTCGGCATGGACGTGCGCATCCTGCACGACCACGGCGCCTACACCCCGTACGGGATCATCGTGCCGATCGTCACCTCCACCCAGCTGCTCGGGCCGTACAAGCTGGGCGCGTACCGGGTCGAGTTCTCCTCCATCTACACCAACACCGTGCAGGTCACCCCCTACCGGGGCGCGGGCCGCCCGCAGGGCGTGTTCTGCATGGAGCGGACGATGGACAAGATCGCCCGCCATCTGGGCAAGGACCGCACCGACGTGCGCGCGGCCAACTTCATCCAGCCGGACGAGTTCCCGTACGACCAGCGCATGACCTTCCAGGACGGCCGGCCGCTCATCTACGACAGCGGGAACTACCCCGAGATGCTCCGCCTGGTGAAGGAGCTGATCGGCTGGGACGACTTCGAGCCCGCCCCGAACCGCGGCATCGGCATCGGCTGCTACGTCGAGGGCACCGGCGTCGGCCCGTACGAGGGCGGGCACGTGCAGATCACCTCCGACGGGCGGGTGCACGTCTCCACCGGGCTCACCTCCCAGGGGCAGGGCCACCAGACCGCGTTCGCCCAGATCGCCGCCACCGAGCTGGGCGTGCCGATCGACCGGGTGTCGGTGGTCACCGGCGACACCCGCAGGTTCGGGTACGCGGTCGGCACGTTCGCCTCCCGGGCCGCGGTCATGAGCGGCAACGCGATCGCGCTCGCCTGCCGCAAGGTCCGCGACAAGGCGCTGCGCATCGCCGCCGACGCGCTGGAGGCCAACCCGGCCGACCTGGAGATCACCGACGGCGTGGTGCACGTGGTCGGCGACCCGACGGCGGCCGTCCCGCTGTCCACGGTCGCGGTGCTGGCCAACCCGCTGCGGTACGCGTTCGACGACGAGGCCGTCAAGGCCACCCAGTTCTCCGGCACCGCCTCCCCGGACAAGCCGCCGGTCGCCGAGGGAGACGAGCCCGGCCTGGAGGGCCGCGACTACTACTCGCCGATCCGCTCCACCTTCGCCGCGGGCATGCACGCGGCCGTCGTGGAGACCGACCCGCTCACGGCCGAGATCAAGGTGGTCAGGTACGCGGTCGTGCACGACTGCGGCAAGCTGATCAACCCGATGATCGTCGAGGGGCAGATCCACGGCGGGGTGGCGCAGGGCATCGGCGGCGCCCTGTACGAGCGGATGGTCTACGACCCGCACGGGCAGCTCGTAAACGCCTCGTTCATGGACTTCCTGATGCCGTACGCGACCGAGATCCCGCACGTCGAGACCGGCCACCTGGAGACCCCGTCGCCGCTCAACCCGCTGGGCATCAAGGGCGCGGGGGAGGCGGGCGTCATCCCGGTGTCGGCGGTGATCGCCTCGGCGATCGAGGACGCGGAGGGCATCGAGATCGACCGCATGCCGATCTCCCCGTCGGAGTTGTTCGACCTGCGCGGCTGACCGGCGCCGTGGCAGGCTCGCCCCCATGACATCAGAAGATCACGCCGAGCCGGCCGCCGGCGAGCTGCGCGCTCCCGCGGCCGGTCTGACCGAGCTGCCCGGCACCGCGTCCGCGCTGGCCGGCGTCCGGCTGGTCGATCTGGCCTGGAACGCGCTGGCCGGCCTGCCCGCGTGGGTCGGCGGGCTGGCCGCGCTGGAGGAGCTGCGCCTCGACGGCAACCGGCTGCGCGCGCTGCCCGACCTGTCCGGCCTGCAGGCACTGCGCGCCCTGCACGCCGACGGCAACCTCCTCACCGAGGTCCCGCCGCTGCCGCCGGGCCTGGAGACCCTCTCCCTGTACGGCAACGCCGTCGAGCGGCTCCCCGGCCGCCTCGGCGACCGGCTGCGTCACCTGTCCGCCGGCCGCAACCGGCTCACCGAGCTGCCCGCGGCGCTGTGGAAGCTCACCGGGCTGCGGACGCTCAACGTCGCCGAGAACGCCCTCACCGAGCTGCCGCCCGCCGTCGGCGGCCTCACCGCGCTGCGCATGCTCGACGTCGGCCACAACCGGCTCACGTCCCTGCCGGCGGAGCTGTTCGACCTGCCGCTCACCGACTATCTGTACGCGAGCGACAACCTGCTCACCGAGGTGCCCGCGGCGCTCGGCCGGCTGGACCGGCTCGCCTACCTCGGCCTCACCGACAACCGGCTGCGCGCGCTGCCCGAGAGCCTCGGCCGGATGGCCGCCCTGACCGAGCTCCGGCTCTACGGCAACCGGCTGGAGTCGCTCCCGGAGAGCCTCGGCCGGCTGCGCGCCCTGCGCGAGCTGCACCTGAAGGGCAACCGGCTGACCGCCCTGCCCCCGTCCATCGCCGACCTGGGCGAGCTGCGGGTGCTCGACCTGCGCGACAACCTCCTGCGTGAGCTGCCCGACCTGTCGCGGCTCGCCCGCCTCGGCCATCTCGACCTGCGCGACAACCGGCTGCGCGAGCTGCCCGCCCTGCCTCCCGCCCTGGAGAAGCTCGACCTGCGCTGGAACAAGCTCGACGGCGACCCGCCTGCCCTGCGCGACCTGGCCGCGCGCGGATGCGTCATTTTGCGGTGAACCGGGGCCGCTGAGGCTGCGTACCTCCGCACATGACGACTTATCCACGTCTGGCCGCGTTCACGGTGCTGGCCGGGCTCCTCGTCGCATGCACCCCCGGCGGAGGGGACGGCAGTTACGTCGCCGCGGGCCAGAAGCAGGAGCAGGCGCCGGCCCTCACCGTGGAGCAGCTCTCCGACAAGGTGGGCTGCGCCCCCCGCATCCAGGTCGACGCCTCCGACATCCGCACCGGCTACTGCAAGACGGACGACGGCGAGTTCTTCGTGAGCACCTTCGCCACGGAGGACGGCAAGAACGCCTGGATGGACCAGGCCCCCGAGTACAAGCCGCACCTCGTCGGGCCCAAGTGGACCGTGCTCGGCGACCTGGAGGTGCTGGAGGCGCTGCAGGTGCCGCTCGACGGCGACCTGCACCTGACCGACCACCGCGTCAGCGAGACCCCGGCCCCCGGCAAGGACGCCGCCGGGACCGGTTACTGACCGGCCACCGCCGGGGCGGCCACCCGGACCCGCTTCCTGAACACCCAGTACGTCCAGCCCTGGTACCCGAGGACGAACGGCAGCGCGATCAGGCCGATCCAGCTGAGCATCGTCAGCGTGTACGGGCCGGACGCCGCCTCGGCCAGCGTCAGCCCCGGCAGCGGGGCGGAACGCAGCTCGGCGAAGACCGCCACCGACACCAGCACGATCGTGCTCGCCATGGCCAGGAACGCCCAGCCCTCGCGGCGCCGCCACACCAGGGCGGGCGCGGCCGCCAGCGCGGCCACCGCGGCGAGCGACGGGATCGTGCCCATGCCCGACAGGGCCACCACGCCGATCGGCAGGGTGAGCGCGCTCAGGCCGACCGCCGCCGACCTGGCCCGCTTGCGCACCTCGCCGTGGGTCTTCAGGGCCAGGAACACCGCGCCGTGCAGGAGGCAGACCGTCAGCGAGAACGCGCCGCCCAGGAGGGCCGCCGTCGCGCTCCCGTACAGCAGGTCGGCGAAGACCGTGCCCCACACGAAGGCGGGCAGCGCGCTGCCGATCACGATGCCCAGGTCGCACCAGACGGGGTTGTCCACCTTGCCGCGCCACTCCAGGCCGACGCCGCGCACGATGAGGCCGACCAGCACCAGCAGGACCGGCAGGTAGAAGCCGCTGAACATGCCCGCGTACCAGGCCGGGAAGGCGGCGAACATGGCGCCGACCGCGGTGATCAGCCACACCTCGTTGCCGTCCCACACCGGGCCGATCGTCTGCAGGCACTGCCGCTGCTCGTCGCCGTTCCTGCTGACGAACGGCGCCAGCAGCCCCACGCCGAAGTCGAACCCTTCCAGGACGAAGTAGCCCGTCCACAGGAAGGCGATGATGATGAACCACAGGTCGATCACTGTCAGCACCTCAATACATGAGCGACGGCTGGCGCTTCTCGGGCGCGGGGACGCGCACGAGTTCCTCGGGGCCCTTGCGTACGTGCCGGGCCAGCAGGACGGCCTCGGCCACGGTGAGCGCGCCGTACAGGAGGGTGAAGACCGTGAGGGAGATCGCCACCTCGGTCAGGCTCACCCCGGGGGAGACCGAGGCCGCCGTGAGCAGCTCGCCCGCGACCGTCCACGGCTGGCGGCCGATCTCGCTCAGCAGCCAGCCGGCCGTCACCGCGAGCAGCGGCAGCGGCAGCGCCAGCAGGAACAGCCGCGACAGCCAGTCCGGCAGCGCCCGCCGGCGGCGGGTCAGCCACAGGCCGAGCACCGACAGCCCGACGGTCGCCATGCCGAAGACCAGCATCACCCGGAACGACCAGAACACGATCGGCCCGTCCGGCCGGTAGTCGCCGGGGCCGAACTCCTGCTCGAAGCGCCGCTGCAGGTCCTCGGTGCCCTGGATGACGGCGTCCGGGTCGTTGGTGGACAGGAAGCTCAGCACTTTGGGGATCTCGATGCCGGGCGCGATCGAGAACGGGGCTCCGGCGGTGTCGCGTTCGAGGCCCTCGGCGGCGGCCAGCTTCATCGGCTGCTGCTCGTACATCAGCTTGGCGGACATGTCGCCGGTGCCCGCGACGACCGCGCCCGCGATCGCCGTCATCACCAGCGCGCCCCTGGCGGCGGAGCGCCACATCTCCGCGCGCGTCCGCAGCAGCCAGTAGCCGCACACCGCGAGCACGAACCCGCCGGCCACCACGAACGCGGCCCCCAGCACGTGCGGGACCTGCGCGATCGCGGTCGAGTTGGTCAGTACCGCCCACAGGTCGGTCATCCTGGCCCGGCCGTCGACGACCTCGTAGCCGACCGGGTGCTTCATCCAGGCGTTGGCGGCCAGGATGAAGTACGCCGACAGGTTCGAGGCCAGCGTCGCGGCCCAGATGCAGGCCAGGTGCAGCCGCTTCGGCAGCCGGTCCCAGCCGAAGATCCACAGCCCGATGAACGTGGACTCCAGGAAGAACGCCAGCAACGCCTCCATGGCCAGCGGCGCCCCAAACACGTCACCGACGAACGTGGAGTATTCAGACCAGTTCATACCGAACTGGAACTCCTGCACGATGCCCGTGACCACGCCCATCGCAAAGTTGATCACGAAAAGCTTGCCGAAGAACTTCGTCAGCCGGAGGTAGTGGTCCTTGCCGGTACGGTGCCACGCGGTCTGCAGCCCGGCCACGAAGATGCCCAGGCCGATCGTCAGCGGCACGAAAAGGAAGTGGTACACGGTGGTCACCCCGAACTGCCACCGTGCGAGATCAAGTGCGTCCATGTCCCCTCATCGGGTCGACGAGCTCTACGGCGCGTAGTACATCTACCTAAAGTAGTACTACAGTCTGTAGAGCAATGTGCTGCGACCTTCGTCACACAGGCCCCCCTCGGCCCCTACAACGATGCCGTCCAGCCCCGCCACGCCGCGTCACCCGCCCGGCGGATTTCCGCGTACGCCCAGCGGTGGACGGTGATCACAGGGCGCGCGGACGTTGGGCAGGTGTTGCCGTTATCGCGGCGGGCCGTCGCTTTCTAGAGTGACGGTGTGAAAGTCGCAGGCAGCGCCGTGATCGGCGTCGAGAGAAACCGCGTGTGGGCGGCCTTGCAGGATCCGTCCGTCCTGGTGTGCACCATTCCCGGGTGCGAGCGCCTGGAGGAGTGCGGGCCCGACACGTACCGGATGACCGTCAACGCCGGGGTGGCCTCGCTGAAAGGGGTCTATCAGGGAGAGGTGGCGCTCGCGGAGCCCTCGGCCCCCGAACGCTTCGTGCTGCGGGCGCGCGGCCAGGGCGCCCCCGGCACGGTGGACGCCACCGTCTCGGTACGGCTGAGCGAGATCGACGGCGGGACCCGCGTCGACTACGACGCCGACGCCGTGATCGGCGGGATGATCGGGGGAGTGGGGCAGCGGATGCTGGGCTCGGTGGCCAGGAAGACGGCGGGTGAGTTCTTCGCCGCCGTGGAACGCCACCTCACCGCCGCCCCGGACACCCCGGCCGCCCCGGTCCCGGCGCCAGCCCCGGACTCCTCTCCCGTGCCCCAGGCACTTCCGGACAGGCCCGTCGTCCACGAGCGCCCGCCGGCGCCCGGCAGGCGCCGTACGGAGACACCGCCGTGGGTGCCGCTGGCCGCCTTCGGCATGGGCGCCGGGGTGGCGCTCGGCAGCGCCGTCATCGGCTGGCTCCTGGGCCGCGCCCGCCGCTGACGCCGCCCCACGCGCCACGGCAGGGAACGGCCGCCGGGGGAGCGTTCTCCGGCGCCGGGTGCGCCGGGAGGACCCAGGTCAGAGACTCTCGCGGAAAAGGATCTCCGGGCGTAGCGTGACGGTATGCGGCAGGCTCACGCTGAAGACGCGCGTACCGAGGCCCGGCGGGTTGTCCGCAACCTGCTGGGCGAGGACCACCCGACCGCCGACGTGCTCATCGCCGACGCGCGGCCGGTCGTCGGGGACGAGCGTTGCGACCGCTGCGTCGGGCTGGCGCTGGGCGCGTCCCTGACGCGGCGCTCGGCCGAGCTGGCCGCGCTCGCCGCCCTCCTGGTCGGCACCCGCGAGCTGGGCGAGCAGTGGTGGACCCGGCCCAGGGGAGACAAACTGCCCGCCCCCGACGAGGTGCTGCGCACGGCGGTGGCGATCGAGCCGTGGACGGATCTGACGGCGCTGGAGATGCTCGCCGCCTGGGTGTCCGACGACGCCGCCGACCAGCTGTGGGGCAAGCCGGTCGCCGCGGTCGACCTGAACTCGTGGCAGGCCGAGGACCGCTTCGGCCTGCCGCCCGGGGTCCGGCCGGGGCAGCGGCTGGTGGTCCACTTCGACGCCGGCGGCCGCCTGGACGCGGTGGTGACGCGCAGGGCGGACGACGATCTGGGCTCCAACCTCGACTTCCACTCGCTGCGCTACTCCCGCCCGGCCGAGGCGCAGTGGAGCTGGGGCGTGGCGGCGGGGCTGGGGCCGCACCGGCTGCCGGGGGAGAAGCCCGACCCGTACGCGCGCCGGGTGGACACCGCCGCGGCCCGGATCCTGCGCGAGTGGGCGCTGCGCCACGGCGCCACCGCCGCGCAGCTCGGCGAGCGGTGGGACACCGTCGGCGACGTCGTGGCCGCGATCGAGCGGGTCGACTGGATGTGGCGCAGCGGCGAGTGGTTCGGCTGGTGGCGCGGCGCGTCGGCGCTGGTCGACGACTCGGCCTACCTCCCCTACCGGCTGGAGGAGCTGGCCGCCGGCTGACCAGGAATGGACCGCGGGGCCGGGCGGTTGCACCAGTCATGAAGGTCGAGATCTTTTCCGACGTGGTCTGCCCTTGGTGTTACGTCGGGCACGCCCGGTTCGCCCGCGCCGCACAGGAGTTCCGCGACAAGGGCGGGTCCATCGAGGTCGTCATGCGTCCCTTCCAGCTGTCCCCGGACGCGCCCGCCGAGGGCGAGCCGGTGCTGGAGGCGCTGGAGCGCAAGTTCGGCCCCGGCGCGAGTCAGATGGTCACCCGGGTGGTCGATCTGGCCGCCGACGACGGTCTCGACCTCCGCTTCGACCGGGCGATCAGCACCAGCACGCTGGAGGCGCACCGCCTCGTCGAGGTCGCCACCGGCCAGGGCCTGGGCGAGGAGATGGCCGAGCGGCTGTTCCGCGCCCACTTCACCGACGGGCTGAACGTCGGCGACCCCGAGGTGCTCGCCAAGCTCGCCGCCGAGGTGGGCGTGCGCGACACCGGGGAGGGCGCGGCCGAGGTCCGCGACCAGATCGACCGCGCCCGGCGGCTGGGCATCACGGGCGTGCCGCTGTTCCTGTTCGAGGGGCAGTTCGCGGTGTCCGGCGCGCAGCCGCTGGCGACCCTCACGGCGGCCATCGACGAGGTGGCCGAGCGCGTCGGCGAGACCCCGATCCAGCAGCTCGCCACCCCGGGCGACGGCTGCGACGACGGCTACTGCGCGGTCTGAGCCACGATCTCGTCGGCCACCCACCGCACCGCCCCCGGGGAGAACGGCGGCCTGAGGTTGATCACGATGTGGGTCACCCCCACGGCCAGCAGGTCGCGCACGGTCCGCCGCGTCCCCTCCGGGTCGTCCAGGTCGGCTATGACCTGCGTGGAGCGGAGGATCTCCGCCGGGTCCCTGCCGATGGCCGCGCAGTGCCCGTCGAGCACCTCGGCTCGCTCGGCGAGATACCCCACCGAGTTGTGCGGCGGTCCGGGAACGTTCCAGATGTCGGCGTGCTCGGCCACCACCCGCAGGGTCCTGGCGCCCCACCCGCCGATCATGATGGGCGGCGCCTGCGCCGGCTTCGGCGCGCACACGACGTTCCGCAGCCGGTAATACTCCCCGTCGACGTCGAACCCGTCCTCGCGCCACATCCGCTTGATGATCGTCAGCGCCTCGGCGAGCCGCGCCACGCCCTCGCCTGGGGTGGCGACCCGCAGGCCGTACGCCTCGTACTCGCGCGGCACGTACGTGTCTCCCGGCTGGTGCGTGCCGCCCACGCCGATCCCGAGCACCAGCCGTCCGGGCGCGATGGCGTCCACGGTGGCGGCGATCTTCGCCAGCACCGCCGGCGGCCGGACCGGATTGCCCGTCACCATCAGCCCGAACCCGATCCGCTCGGTCCGCGCGGCGAGCGCCGCGAGCATGGTCCACCCCTCGTGGATGTCGGCGTCCACCGGCCCGAACAGCGGCAGCAGGTGATCCCACAGCCAGGCGTGCTCGATGGCGGGCTCGGCGTCCGCCTCCTGCCAGACCCGCAGCAGATCCCGGTACGAGACGCCGACGGGCACGGTCTTGATGCCGAAGCTCGGCATGTACATCAGCTCCACTGATTGTCAGTACGACTGATGATTAACGTAGTGCGAGAATCGAGCCGTGTCGAGACCTCTTGCGTACCTCCTCAAGCACGCCCAGCTCAGGCTGGCCGCGCTGACCGGCCCCGCGCTGGAGCCGTACGGGATCGACGGGCGCGAGCTGGCCGTGCTGCGCGTCCTCGACGCGCCCGAGCCGCTCTCGCAGCAGCAGGCCGCTCAGCGGCTCGACATCGACCGCACCACCATGGTCGCGCTCATCGACTCCCTGGAGGGCAAGGGCCTGGTGTCACGCCGCCCGCACCCCGCCGACCGCCGCAAGAACGCCGTCGAGCCGACCCCCGGCGGGCGCGAGACCCTGCGCGGGGCCACGGAGGCCGCGGCCGCCGCCGAGCGCGCCTTCCTGGCCGGGCTGCCCGAGCAGGACGCCCGGCTGCTGCGCGCCGCGCTCGACCGGCTCGTTCAGGACCCGGTGCCCTCGCCGAGCAGCCCCGAGCGGTGATGGCGGCGGCACAGCACCTGATAGCGCACCGGTGAGGCGTCGGTGTCACCGATCACCACCTGCTCGCCCGTGCGCGCCATCTCGCCGCCCACCACCCGCGCGTTGAGCAGCCCCGGCCGCCCGCACCAGCACAGCACCTCGACCTGCAGCCGGCACACCTCGTCGGCCAGCTCGAACAACCGCTGCGCGGCGGGGAACAGCACCGAGCGGAAGTCGGAGGCCAGCCCGAACGCGTACACGTCGACGCCGTGCTCGTCCACCAGGTCGGCGAGCTGCTCGATCTGCTCCACCGTGTAGAAGCACGCCTCGTCGCAGATCAGGTAGTCGATCCGGTCGTGCCCGCGCACCAGCTCCACCAGGTCCATCGAGTCGACCACCTCGACGGCCTCCAGGCCGAGCCCGATCCTGCTGGTGACCCTCGGCTGGCCGGACCGGTCGTGCTTGGTCAGCACCAGCCCGCGCCTGCCCTGGCGGCCGTGGTTGTAGTTCATCTGCAGGGCCAGGGTCGACTTCCCGCAGTCCATCGGCCCGAAGTAGAACTTGAGCAGGGCGTCACGGGACCCACGGGGCACAGGGGAGAGCGCGGACACTTCAGTCACGGGGTGCCACCTTAGCGCTTGGCTTGATCCCTGACCTCATGGGAGATTTCTCCTCTGGATATCAGGAGGAACACGTGGTCACCGACAAACCCCCAACGCTCGACGCCATGATGACGCCGGACGATGTCACCGCCGCCCAGGCCGACGCGGCGCGGTGGCGGTACGGCTTCTTCGTGGTGCTCACGGGCATCGTCGCGACACTGATCGCGTTCGGCGCGGCCGTGTACGCCACCGGGGAGTCCGCCGCCCTGTTCGCCGGCGTGGCCGGCGTGGTCGGTACCATCATCGGAGCGTACTTCGGCGTGCAGGCTGGACAGTCGGGTAGGGCCAGGGTGGAGGCCGAGCTCGCCAAGGCCCAGGAGCTCGTGGTCCGGCTCGCCGCCTACGTCGGCACCGAGAACGCGCCCCGGGTCGTCGACGAAGTGCTCGGCCGGCGCCGAAGCTGAGGAGCCATGCGTAGCGTCCGAATCGGAGTCGACACCGGCGGCACCTTCACCGACGTGGTGGCGGTGGACGAGGAGACCGGTGAGATCGTCACCACCAAGACCCCGTCGACCCCCGCGAACCCGGCCGACGGGTTCATCGCCGGCATCGAGAAGCTGGGCGAGCTCGACGTGTCCGCCATCGTGCACGGCACCACCGTGGCCACCAACCAGCTGCTCGAGGACCGCATCGCCAACCTCGGGCTGATCACGACCGAGGGCTTCGAGTTCATCCTGGAGATCGGGCGGCAGAGCGTGCCCGACGGCTACGGCAACTCCTACTTCTGGGTCAAGCCGCCCCGCATCGTGCCCGTCCACCTGGTGCGGACCGTCGGCGGCCGGCTCGACCACCACGGCGCGGAGGTCCGCCCGTTCGACGAGGCCCAGGCCGTCGAGGTGGCCCGGTGGTACCGTTCGCGCGGCATCACCGCGCTCGGCGTCTGCTTCCTGCACTCCTACGCCAACCCCGGCCACGAGCGCCGGATGCGCGAGGTGCTGGCCCGCGAGTTCCCCGAGGCCGTGGTCTCGCTCTCCAGCGACGTGCTGCGCGAGTACCGCGAGTACGAACGGGCCGTCACCACGCTGGTCGACGCCGCGGTCAAGCCCGCCATGCGGGCCTACATCGCCAACCTGTCCAGCCGGCTCGGCCGCCCGTTCTCGGTGATGAAGTCCAACGGCGGCGTGCTGTCGGCCCGCGAGGTGGTCAACCAGCCCATCTCCACCGTCCTGTCCGGCCCGGCGGCGGGCGCGCTCGGCGCGGCCCTCATCGCCGCCAACGCCGGGCACCAGAGCGTGATCACCCTGGACGGCGGCGGCACCTCCACCGACGTGACCGTGGTGGTCGACGGTGACCCGTCCGTCACCACCGAGGGCAGCGTCGGCCGCTTCCCGTGCAAGATCCCGATGATCGACATCGTCACCGTCGGCGCGGGCGGCGGCTCGGTCGCCTGGATCTCGCCCGAGGGCACGCTCAAGGTCGGCCCGCGCTCGGCCGGCGCCGACCCCGGCCCGCTCTGCTACCGGCGCGGCGGCACCGAGGTCACCGTCACCGACGCGCACGTCTACCTCCGCCGGATCCCGCCCCACCTGCTCGGCGGCGAGATCCCGCTCGACTACGACGCCGCCCGGATGGGCATCGAGGCGCTGGCCGACAAGCTCGACCTCACCCCCGAGCGCACCGCCACCGGCATCCTGGAGATCAGCGCCTTCAACCAGAGCAACGCGATCCGCCAGCTCACCGTCAAGCGCGGGCTGGACGTGCGCGACTTCCCGCTGGTGACGTTCGGCGGGTCCGGGCCGCTGCTGGCCTGCCGGCTGATCGACATCCTCGGCCTGCCCGCGGTGATCGTCCCGCCCGAGCCCGGCAACGTCTCCGCGTTCGGCCTGCTCACCGTGGACGTCAAGAACGACTACGTGCGCACGTACGTCACCCGCGACCTCGCGCTCAGCAAGGCCGCGCAGATCTTCGGCGAGCTGGAGGGCCAGGCCGCCGAGGAGCTCGAACGCGAGGGCTTCGACGAGCCCGTCTTCGCGCGCAGCGCCGACCTGCGCTACTACGGGCAGGCGTACGAGGTGCGGGTGCCCGCCCCGGCCGGCCCGCTCGACGAGGAGTGGCGGCAGGAGGTCACCGGCCGCTTCCACGACGCGCACGAGAAGCTGTACGGGTACGCCTACCGCGACGATCCCCGCCACGCCGTCGAATGGGTCAACCTGCGCGTCTCCGGCATCGGGCCCATCACCCGGCCGGTGATCCGGCGCGACCCGTACCCGAAGACCGAGCCCGTCGAGGCGAGCAGGCGCGTGATCTTCGAGGAGCCGCACGACACCCCGATCATCCAGCGCGCCGCGCTGGAGGCCGGCGCCGTCATCCACGGCCCGGCCGTCATCGAGGAGTACGGCTCCACCATCCCTCTGCACCCCGGTTTCACCGCCACGGTGGACGAGTACGGCAACGTGGAGATCCGTCGTGACTGACCCGATCCTGATCGAGATCGTCGAGGGCACTCTCGCCTCCGTGGAGAAGGAGGTCGAGACCGCCATCGCGCGCACCGCCAGGTCGCCCATGATCCGCGACGCGCACGACTTCCGCGCGGGCATCCACGACCGCAGGATGCGCAAGCTGACCGGCCGCTCCTACAGCGCGCTGGTCCAGCCGATCGTCCGCGACTTCCCGATCGACACCATGAAGCCAGGCGACGTCTACTTCCACAACGACGTCTACCTGTCGGAAGGCGGCATCGGCCACCTGCCCGACCTGTGCGTCACCGTCCCCGTCTTCCACCAGGACGAGGTGGTGGCGTTCGTGCAGGCGTTCGGGCACCACGACGACATCGGCGGGGCCGTGCCCGGCTCGATGCCGTCGCACGCCCGCTCGGCGTACGAGGAAGGGCTCATGGTCCCGCCGATCAAGCTGTGGGACCAGGGCGTGCCCAACCAGGCCGCGCTGCGCATCATGACCCGCAACTCCCGGATGCCCGACTCGCTCGCCGGCGACCTCGACGCCGAGTGCTCCGCCTGCCTCATGGGCGCGCGGCGGCTGGGCGAGCTGTTCGAGCGGTACGGGCGCGACGAGGTCGAGGCGTGCTTCGACGCCATCATCGGCAAGACCACCGAGACGTTCCGGCGCGAGCTGCTGGCCAAGATCCCCGAGGGCTCCTACGTGTGGGAGGACTACGCCGAGCACGACGGCGTCGACGAGCCCCGCCTGCACGCCCAGCGGATCACGCTCACCGTCGACCACGCCGCCGAGGCGCCGCTGACCATCGACTTCACCGGCACGTCCCCGCAGGCCAAGGGGCCGATCAACCACGCGGGCGACTACGCCGAAGGCGTGTTCCTGAAGAAGTGGCTGGCCCCCATCCTGCGCAACCTCGCCGACACGCCGGAGCGGATGGCCGAGCTGGACGTCAACGAGGGCGTCGTGCCGCTGATCAAAATGATCTTCCCGGAGAAGGGCACCCTGCTCACGCCGGTCTTCCCCGCGCCCACCAACGCCCGCACGTTCGTCATCCTGCGCCTGCTCGGCGTGCTGGCCGGGGTGCTGGCCAAGGCCACCGGCGGGCGGATGCCGGCCGACCAGGAGACGATCCGCTACACGGGCGTGTACGGCACGGACGCCGACGGTCAGCCCTACCTGATGCGGGAGGTGCTGGGCGGCGGCTCCGGCGGGCGCTGGTACGCCGACGGCGAGGACACCATCCACATCGTGCCCGACTCGCGCAACATCCCGGTGGAGTTCGCCGAGGCCCGCTGGCCGTTCCGGGTCGAGCGCCTCGGCCTCGCCTGCGACTCGGGCGGGCCCGGCATGTTCCGCGGCGGCCTCGGCTACGACAAGCACATCCGGATGCTGCGCGACGCCTCGTACATGTCCATCGCCGACCGGTCCATCCTGTCCTGCTGGGGCGTCAACGGCGGCCTCGCCGGGCGGCCCTTCCGGGTCGAGATCGCGGGCAAGGAGATGGACGGCCTCGTCGACGACCACCCGGTCCAGGCGGGCGACGTCATCCGCATCCGCACCACGGGCGGCGGCGGGTGGGGCTCCCCGTACGACCGCGACCCCCGCGCGGTGGCGGCCGACGTCAGGGACGGCAAGGTCTCGATCGCCGGCGCGCTCGGCGACTACGGGGTCGTCCTCGACGGCGACCGCATCGACGAGCAGGGCACGGCCGAGCTCCGCGCCAACCTCAGGCCCCCGGCCGACCGCTTCTTCGACCGGGGCCCCGGCTACCCGAAGCTGTCGGGCGGACGCTCCTTCGCGGAAGTGGACGAACTGTAGCCCGTCACAGGGTGAGCCTGTACAACGTGAGCGGCCGCCCGCTGGATCCGCTGGTCAGGTTGCCGGTGCGTTCGGCGAGGCCGGCCAGCTCCAGGCGGTGCAGCATGCGGCGGGCGGTGCGCTGCTGGACGGCGAGCCGGTCGGCGATCTCCCGGGTCGTCAGCGGCTCGTCGCCGGCCGCCCGGCGCGCCTCCAGGAGCTTCTCCAGCGTCGGCACCGACAGGCCGACGCGGCGGGCGATCACCGACAGGTTCTGCGCGCCGGCCGGCCCGGACGGGACCGACTCCAGCACGATGTCGGTGTCGGCGCGCAGCGACAGCACCGCCGCGACGTCGCCGATCCGGCGGGCGCGGGCCAGCGCCCGGCGGGCCAGGCTCTCCGCCTCGGCGGCGCTGCGGCCCAGGCCGAACCCGGCCCGCACGACGTCGTTCCGCGCGGCCAGCCGGGCCAGCAGCGGCAGCCCGGTGAAACCGCCCGTGGCGTCGTGCAGCGGCCCGCGCGTGGTGACCAGCAGGTGGGTGCCGCCGCGGAAGGCGGCCACGGTGCCGCCCAGCGCGGCCGCCTCGCGCAGCAGGCCGTCGTCGTTCGCCACCTCGACGAGGCCGAGCGCGATCTGCGCGTCCTCCTGGGCCCGGCCCTCGGCGGCCAGCAGGAGCTGGCGCAGCGCCACCCGCACCGAGTGCGGCGACGGGGCCAGCCGCAGCGCCCGCATGTCGCCGCGGAGCGCCTCGTGGACGGTGCTCAGACAGGTGATCACCGGGTGCGCGGGGCCGCGCCGGTGGAAGACGACGGCCTTCTTGGACGTCATCTCCGGCCGGTAGGGGAGCGTGCGCAGCTCGTCGGTGGGCAGCCCGGCCTCGGCGAAGGCGGCGGCGACGTCGGCGGCCGGCAGGGTGTCGATGGACAGCCGGGTCACGTCCGCGCCCTCGTGCTGGAGCCGCACCAGGGCGCTGAGCAGCGTCGCGCCCGTGTAGTCGACGAACGCGGCCGGGCGGGTGAGCGCCCCGGCGTCGCGGGAGAGCATGTACGGCACGATCCCGGTGAACAGCCAGCCCTCGACGGCCGGGGCGTGCGCCTCCACGATCGCGGGCGCCTGCGACTCGTGGTCGTAGTCCAGCCGCAGGGTGCTCGTGCCCGGCTGCTCCTCGCAGGTGGCCGCGACCTGGTCGACCAGGTCGTGCGGGCCGACGACACCGATGACGATCGCCACCCGCGTCCCCCTCTCGCTCTCATCCGGTGAGGTGCTCCGCGACGCTTCCTTCCATGGCCGGGGGCGCTGTGGCCTCATCTTGGCGCAGAACGCCGTCCCTGTCTCCGCCGACGTCTAGCATCGGGGTCATGCGCGAGGGGGAAACGATCAAACAGCTCTCGACGAAGGTGGTCTACGCCAACGCCTGGATGACGGTCAGGGAGGACGAGGTGGAGCGGCCCGACGGGTCGCGCGGCATTTTCGGCTACGTCGACAAGCCCGACTTCGCGCTCGTCATCCCGATGGAGCGCGACGGTTTCCACCTGGTGGAGGAGTACCGCTACCCGGTGCGCCGCCGGTCCTGGAGCTTCCCGCAGGGCACCGCCGTCGCGCCCACCCCCGAAGACATGGCCAAGACGGAGCTGGCGGAGGAGACCGGCCTGCGGGCGCGGGCCTGGACCCGGCTCGGCGCGCTCGACAACGCCCACGGCCTGGCCACCCAGCGGCTGCACGTCTACCTCGCCACCGGCCTGGAGACGGGGACGGCCGGCCGGGAGCACACCGAGCAGGACATGCGCCAGCGGTGGGTCAGCCGGGCCGCGTTCGAGGACATGCTCCGGGCAGGCGAGGTGGGCGACTCGGGGTCGGTCGCCGCCTACGCCCTGCTCACCCTGTACGAGCGCGTCACGCCAGCGTCTGGGTGATCTCGCCCCGTCCGTCCGCGTACGAGACCCGCGCGCGAGCGCCGTTGACCAGCGGCAGGTACGGCGGGACGTGACCGCACTCCACATCGGCGATGATCGGCACCCCGAGCCCGCCGAGAGCGTCGAGCACCGCCTCGTGCTGGGTGAGCGTGAGCAGGCCTGGCGCGCGGGTGCGCCCGGCCAGGATCGCGGTGGCGCCGTCGAAGAACCCCGCCAGGCGCATCCCGTGCAGGTTGCGGCAGATGGTGCCGGCGTCGTGCTGGTCCGCCTCGACGTACGCGATCAGCCCCTCGCCGGCCAGCGACGAGGTGTCGGCGTACCGCGTCCCGGTGATGTTGCACAGCGTCTCGACGCAGCCGCCGATCAACCGGCCCTCGGCCCGCACCGGACCGTCGCCGTCCAGCCGGGTCCAGCCGCCGGGCGTGTCGAGGGTGAACTCGTCCGCCCCGGGGGAGGTCTGCCACTCGTCGAAGCCCTGCGCCCGGTAGCGCCCCGGCGGCGTCTGGGTGAACGTCGCGCCGGACGGCAGCGCCACGATGTCGAGCCAGCCGAGCAGCCCGTCCGGGACCCGGTACGGGGTGTCCATCAGGTTGTTGCCATGGATCGTCGCCACCCCGGCCAGCAGCGTCAGCGGGGTGGTGATCGTCGACATGTCGGAGTACCCCACCACCCAGGTCGGCTCCGCCGCCCGCAGCGCCTCCCAGTCGAGCAGCGGCAGCAGGTCGATCGCGGTCTCCCCGCCCCACGGCGGCACCACCGCCTTGATCGCCGGGTCGGTGAGCATGCCCATCAGCTCACGCGCCCGCTCGGCTGCCGGGGCGCTGACGTGACCGCTCCCGTCCATGCACGCCCCGGTCACCACCTCATAGCCCCGCGCCTCGACGGTCCGGATCGCGACCTGGAGCCGGTCCTGCAGGGTCTTGTCCACGCCGCTGGAGGGAGAGGTGACGCCGATCCGGTCACCGGGCTGCAAGGGGGAAGGAAATCTCATTCTTCGCTCCTATCACCGACAGACCACCTGAAACCACGGAATATCAGCACCCCCGGCGTGAAGCTTTCCTGCAACTGAGCACTGCCAGGCTGGTCCCTTACCTCTCATGGACCTCAGGAAAGATGACCGACAACTGACATGCTCCGCTCACGAGGACTCGCCGCTTCCGTCAGCACACTGGCCGCCGGGCTCGTCATGGCAGCGGGGCCCGCTTCGCACGCCGCACCCGCCCAGCAGGCGGAGTCGAGGACGACCGCGAACGCCGTGTCGTCGAAGGCGCCGGCCACCAGCCCGACCCCCGCACCGACCCGGACGCCGCCCGTGACTCCTTCCCCCGCATGGAGCACGGTGAGGCCGCTGGCGCGGGTGCTCTCACGCGCCGACGGTCTCTACAACGCGGTCACCGGCAGGCGCTTCGTCTCCCGGGGCGCCAACTACACCCGTCTGGCCAAGAACGGACGAGGTCAGGTGTATCACTCGACCTTCGAACCGAAGACCTACGACCGCGCGAAGGTCATCGCCTTTCTGGAGCAGATGAAGCACGACGGGTACAACACGGTGCGGGTCTTCATCGATCACGGCACCGCGAGCGGTGACCACGGCCTCGGCCGCGGGACGGGCACCCACGACAAGGCGTACGGGCCGTACATGGACAACGTGGCCTCCTTCGTCATGGACGCGGCGGCCCGCGGTATCTACACGATTCCTTCGCTCGACTATTTCCCGGCCAACTCCTACTACTGGGGCATCGTCGGCAAGGAAGGCGAGGGCGACCCCGTCAACATGGCCGGCCAGAATCTCACCTACATGGAGCACGGGCGGGTGACCGCCAAGGCCGACTACGTCAAGAACTTCGCCACCGCCTTGCTGCAGCGGATCGGCCGGCAGCACCGGACGGCCATCCTGGCCTATCAAAGTGACAACGAGGTCTTCTTCGAGACGGACAAGGCGCCGTTCCACAAGATGAGCGGCTCGGTCATCCCGCTCAATGGCGTCACCTACCACATGAAGGAACGGGCCGACCGCCAGCAGGCCGCGGACGCGAGCGTGGTGGAATACAGCCTGCGGGTGAAACGCGCGCTCACCGGCGTCGATCCGGACGCCCTGCTGGCCATGGGATTCTTCAGCTATCAGGCCGTCGGCAAGAAGGGGGCCGACGGCTTCGCGGTGCACTGTGCCACCGACTGTTCCGGCAGCGTCAGGTACTGGTACCCCGTCCGGGCAGGCGTCCTGTCCCACTGGGGGGCTGTGGACCTGCTCGACCTGCACATGTACGAACATCACGGCTCGGCCGTGCTCGATCTGCACGCGATGGGCGCCCGTAAGGACCCGTACATCGTCGGCGAGTTCGGCGCCCTGAAGTCGCACTTCGGTCATAACATCACCAAGGCCGCGTACGGGATGCGAGACCTGCAGAAGGACATGTGTCGGCTGGGGGCCTCCGGCTACCTCTACTTCGCCTGGGACACCTACGAACCGCTCGCCTCGCTGGACAGCTTCTTCCAGATGTCGGAGAAGGGCGGCGCGATCAACGGCCAGCTCGCCCCGATCGTGCGCCCGGATCCATGCCGCTGACCTGAGCCGGTGCGGCGGCCGCGCGTGGTGTGCGGGGGAGCAGAGCCTCGACGTCTCAGGGGAGCAGGTCGTGCCCGGGTGCTGCCGTGGGGATGAGGAAACGGACTTTGCGGCCGCGTCGGTCCAGATAGCGGCCGCCGATGTGCCCGCCCAGATCCTCCAGCTGGGGCGTGAGCCGGTGCCGGATGGCGAGCCGATCGGGGTCGAGGTCCGCCACGAACCACGGCACCGGCTGGGGATGCGCGTGGAACTCCCGTACGGCTGCCAGGAAGGAGTCGCGGACCGTCTCGGTCGGCGGTAGCAGGGCCGGCATCCCGTCATCCTGCCAGACCGACCGTCAGTGATCTACTTTGTAAAGGCGGCGGCGCTCCGGCAAAATGGGGACCATGGGCCCACGACGCGTCATCGCGGTGCGGCACGGCGAGAGCGAGGCCAACGTCGCCTACCGCCGTGCGGGCGACCGTCCTCTGGTGTACGAGCGTGGTGACGACGAGGTGACGCTGAGCGACCTCGGCAGGGAGCAGGCCCGGGCGCTGGGTGTGATGCTGGCCGCGTTGCCGCCTGATGAGGCGCCGGAGGTGGTGTGGTGTTCGCCGTACCGGCGGGCGCTCGACACGTGGGCCGTGGCGCGGGAGGCGTGGGGCGTCGCGCCGCCGCTCACCGTGGACGGGCGGCTGCGGGACCGGGAGTGGGGGGAGCTGGCCCCGTACAACGAGGCCGCGATCGGGGAGCGGTTCCCCGAGGAGCTGGCGCGGTGGCGGGCGCAGGGGGAGTATCTCTACCGGCCGCCGGGCGGCGAGTCGTTCGGCGACGTGGCGGTGCGGCTGCGCGGCGTGTGGGGTGATCTGCGGGAGCGGGCGGACGGGCGGCGAGTGCTGATCGTCGCGCACGACGCGGTGGTGCTGGTGCTGCGCCACGTGATCGCCGAGACGCCCGACAGCGAGCTGGCCGGTCTGGCGGTGTTCGCGCCGGTGCTGAACGCGTCGGTGTCGACGTGGGGTGCGCGCGACGGCCGCCTGAGCCTGCTCGGCTTCAACGCGGTGGGTCACCTGTAGGGGGTCCCTGTGGGCGCGGTGCTGGTTCACCGCGTGCTTCCCCGTGGTTCAGGGTGGTGGGTCTTCCGTGGGGGCGGTGGAGATGATCAGGTCGGCGCGGGTGCGGGTGGCGTCGGCGGTGAACCAGTCGCGTTCGGCCGCGAACCAGGCGCGCCACCGTTCTTCCAGCCCGGGACCGTCGCGGTCCAGGACCCGCTGGAGGCGGACGTCGTCGGGGGCCTCCAGCCAGATGGTGCAGGCGATGAGGTGGGCGGCGGACTTCCTGGCCGTGCCGACGCCTTCGATGATCAGCACCGGGGCGACGGGGACGGTCACGGGTTCGGCGTATCCGCCGCGCACCCAGTCGTAGCGGCGGAAGCCGCCGGGCCGCCCTTGCCGGAGGGGCTCCAGGACCTGGTCGAAGAGTGCGTCGAACCAGGTGGCGGGGCCTTCGTCCCAGGGTACGGGGAAGTCGTCGGCGTGCACGGTCTGGCAGCTGAGCGCGGCCGCGAGCGCGTCGGCGTAGGTGGTCTTGCCGGATCCGGCGGGGCCGTCGACGGCGACGAGTCGTACGGCGCCGCATGACGGGGGGAGTGTCCGGATGCGGCGGGCCAGGGAATCCACGGGCCCAGGGTAGATGACTGGGGTGACGGGGCTGAGAGAATGTGCTCCCGCTCCGACCGCACGCAGGAGGTTGACGTTGTCAGGACCCCTCGGTGACATCGTGGTGCTGGATCTGTCGAGGGCGCTGGCCGGCCCGCACGCGGCTCAGATGCTGGGGGATCTGGGGGCGCGGGTGATCAAGGTGGAGCATCCTGGCGGAGGGGACGAGTCGAGGGGCTGGGGCCCGCCGTTCGTCGGCCCGGATCACGACATATCCACTTACTTTCTGGCGGCGAACCGCAACAAGCAGTCCATCACCGTCGACCTGAAGACCGCCGAGGGCAAGACCCTCGTCGAACGCCTGGTCCGGCAGAGCGACGTGCTGGTGGAGAACTTCCGCACCGGCGTCCTCGACCGCCTGGGCTTCACCGTCGACCGGCTGCACGAGCTGAACCCGCGCCTGGTGATCCTGTCGATCACCGGCTTCGGCCACGACGGGCCGGAGGGCGGCCGGCCGGGCTACGACCAGATCGCCCAGGGGGAGGCGGGGCTGATGTCGCTGACCGGCCCCTCGCCCGACGAGCCCTACCGGGTCGGCGCCTCGATCGCCGACCTGCTGGCGGGCATCCACGGCGCGTACGGGGTGGTCGCGGCGCTGTACGAGCGGGAGCGCACGGGCCTGGGCCGGGTGGTGCGCACCTCGCTGCTGGCGGCGGTCACCGGCGTGCACTCCTACCACGGCACGGCCTGGACGGTGGGCGGCAAGGTGCCGGGCGCGAACGGCAACCACCACGCCTCGATCGCCCCGTACGGCGCCTTCCGGTGCGCCGACGGCATGCTGCAGATCGCGGCGGCGAACGACGGCCAGTGGAGAAAGGTGGCCGCGCTACTCGACATTGATCCAGATATGGCGAAATATGCCAGCAATAGGGACAGATTCGCGCACCGGGATGAGCTGATCGCCGACATGGAGAAGGCCCTGGGCGCCCACGACCGCGCACACTGGCTGGCCAAGCTGGCGGAGGCCGGCGTGCCGGCCGGGGCGATCCGCACGCTCGACGAGGTGTACGCCTGGGACCAGACCCGTTCCCAGGGCCTGCTGGTCGAGGTGGACCACCCCGTGCTGGGCACGATCGCGCTGCCCGGCCCGCCGCTGCGCTTCGACGGGACGGACGGCGTGCGCCACACCGCCCCGCCGATGCTCGGGCAGGACGAGGGGGCCGTCCTGCGCTGGCTCGAAGAGCGTGAGGGATGATCGGGACCGGGATCCGCCTGCCGGTCGACACGAGGGAGTGATAGTGAGCCGTCCGGACGCGCGCACGTTGATCGATACGGTCCTCGACGAGGGATCGTGGCGGTCGTGGGACGTGCCGCCCGCCGAGCCGGCCGAGCCGGGCTCGTCGTACGCCGAGGAGCTGGCGGCGGCGCGGGTCAAGTCTGGCTACGACGAGGCGGTGGTGACGGGGGAGGGGCTGCTGGGCGGCCGCCGGGTGGCGGTGCTGGCGTGCGAGTTCTCGTTCATGGCCGGGTCGATCGGGGTGGCGGCGGCCGAGCGGCTGGTCACGGCGGTCGAACGGGCCACCAGGGAGCGGCTTCCGCTGCTGGCCGCCCCGGCCTCGGGCGGCACCAGGATGCAGGAGGGCGCGCTGGCCTTCGTGCAGATGATCAAGATCACCGTGGCCGTGCAGGCGCACCGCGCCGCCGGCCTGCCGTTCGTGGTCTACCTGCGGCATCCGACGACCGGCGGGGTGTTCGCCTCGTGGGGTTCGCTGGGCCACGTCACGGCGGCGGAGCCGGGCGCCCTCATCGGGTTCCTCGGGCCGCGCGTGTTCGAGTCGCTGTACGGCTACTCGTTCCCGTCGGGGGTGCAGGTGGCGGAGAACCTGTACGAGAACGGGCTGATCGACGCCGTGGTGCCGCCTGAGGACGTGCGCGAGGTGGCGATCCGGGCGCTCGGCGTGCTGTCGGCCGGCGGCGAGCGCGTCCCGGTGGGGCAGGAGCCGGAGGAGGACCTGCGGCCGGTCGAGGCGTGGGAGGCGATCACCCGGTCGCGCCGCGACGACCGGCCGGGCGTGCGCGAGCTGCTCAAGCTGGCGGCGACCGAGGTGACCCCGCTGAGCGGCAGCGGCGCGGGCGAGAACGAGCCGGGGCTGGTGCTGGCGCTGGCGCGGTTCGGCGCCGCTCCCGCCGTCGTGCTGGGGCAGGACCGGCGCGGCCAGCGGTCCCGCTCGCCGCTGGGCCCCGGCGGGCTCCGGGTGGCCAGGCGCGGCATGCGGCTGGCCGAGGAGCTGCGGCTGCCGCTGGTGACGGTGATCGACACGGCCGGGGCCGCGCTGTCGAAGGCGGCCGAGGAGGGCGGCCTGTCGGGCGAGATCGCCCGCTGCCTGGCCGAGCTGGTCACGCTCGACGCGCCGACGGTCTGCCTGCTGCTGGGCGAGGGCGCGGGCGGCGCGGCGCTGGCGCTGCTGCCGGCCGACCGGGTGCTGAGCGCCCAGCACGCGTGGCTGTCGCCGCTGCCGCCCGAGGGCGCCTCGACGATCCTCTACCGCAGCGTCGACTTCGCCCCCGAGATCGCCCAGGCCCAGCGGGTGCGCGCCACCGACCTGCGCCGCGACGGCATCGTGGACCGGGTGATCCTGGAACGGCCGGACGCCGCGTACGAGCACCGGGGTTTCTGCGAGCGGGTGGGCAGCACGCTGGAGTACGAGATCGCCATGCTGCTGCGGCACAGCCCGGCCGACCGCAAGGCGGCCCGGCTCGACCGCTACCGCAACCTGGGTGGCTAGTTGGCAGACATTGCCAGTGAAGGACCGTTTCCTGCGTCATTAGTGTGATCCCCGGGTATGCCGATCGAACGCGGCTGCACATGGCGAGAAAGGGCGCGGGATGCCGGATCCGATTGACGTGCGCAAGGTGCCGATCGAGAGCGTCACGGACGCCTCGGGGCTGGAGCGGCTCATCGACGACGGGGTGATCGAGGCGCGGCGGGTGCTCGCGGTGATCGGCAAGACCGAGGGCAACGGGGGTGTGAACGACTACACCCGCATCCTCGCCGACCGGGCCTTCCGCGACGTGCTGGCCGCCCACGGGCATCCGGCGCCGGAGAGCGTGCCGCTGGTCTGGTCGGGCGGCACCGACGGGGTGCTCAGCCCGCACGCCACGATCTTCGCGAGCATCGACCCGGCGCGGGCGCAGCCGTCGGACGAGCCGCGCCTGTCGGTCGGCGTGGCGATGAGCGACGTCATCCTGCCCGAGGACATCGGCCGGCCGGCCATGGTGGAGAAGGTCGCGGCCGGGGTGCGCGAGGCCATGAAGATCGCCGGCATCGACGACCCGCGTGACGTCCACTACGTGCAGACCAAGACGCCGCTGCTCACGCTGGCCACGATCAGCGAGGCCAAGAGCCGGGGCAAGGACACCGCGATCGAGGAGACGGGCCCGTCGATGGACCTGTCCAACTCGACGACCGCGCTCGGCATCGCGGTCGCGCTGGGCGAGATCGACATGCCGGGCGCCGACCAGATCCACAAGGACCTGTCGCTCTACTCCTCGGTCGCGTCCTGCTCGTCCGGCGTCGAGCTGGACCGGGCGCAGATCGTGCTGGTGGGCAACGTGCGCGGCGTCGGCGGCCGGTTCCGGATCGGCCACGACGTCATGCGCGACGCGCTGGACGCCGACGGCATCTGGGCGGCGATCCGCGACGCGGGCCTGCCGCTGCCCGAGCGCCCCCACCACTCCGATCTCGGGCAGCGGCTGGTCAACGTGTTCATGAAGTGCGAGGCCGACCCGTCGGGCCGGGTGCGCGGCCGGCGCAACATCATGCTCGACGACTCAGACGTCCACTGGCACCGCCAGATCAAGGCGACGGTCGGCGGCGTGGCCGCGTCGGTCACCGGCGACCCGGCGGTGTTCGTGTCGGTGGCCGCGGTGCACCAGGGCCCGTCGGGCGGCGGGCCGGTCGCGGCCATCGTCGACCTGGGCGACGACGAGGGCTAGCCCGACAGCCGCTTGAGCCGGGCCACCGCCTCGTCGATGACCTCGTCCTTCTTGCAGAAGGCGAACCTGACGAAGTGGCGGCCCCGCTCGGCGTGCTCGTAGAACACCTGGGTGGGGATGGCGACGACGCCGGCCAGCTCGGGCAGCCGGCGGGTGAGCGCCAGCCCGTCGTCGAAGCCGAGCGGCCGGATGTCGGTCTGCACGAAATAGGTGCCGGCCGGGCGGAACACCTCGAACCCGGCCGCCGCCAGCCCGTCCATGAGCCGGTCGCGCTTGTCCTGCAGCGAGGCGCGCAGCGCCGCCACCCACTCGCGCTCGTGGCGCAGCCCGTACGCGACCGCGCTCTGCCAGGGCGCGCTCGCGGTGAAGGTGAGGAACTGCTTGACCGTCTGCACCGCCGTCACCAGCGGGGCCGGGGCGCAGACCCAGCCGGTCTTCCATCCGGTGACGGAGAAGGACTTGCCGGCCGAGGAGATCATCACCGTGCGCTCGCGCATGCCCGGCAGGGTGGCCAGCGGGACGTGGGCCACGCCGTCGAAGGTCAGGTGCTCGTACACCTCGTCGGTGACGGCGATCAGGTCGTGCTCGCGGCAGAGCTCCGCGATGAGCGTCAGCTCCTCGCGGGTGAACACGGTGCCGGTCGGGTTGTGCGGCGAGTTGACCAGGATGACCCGGGTGCGCGGGGTGATCGCGGCGCGCAGCTCGGCGGGGTCGAAGGCGAACCGTCCGCCGTCGGGGCGGAGCGTCACGCCGACCAGCCGCGCCTGGGCGAGCGCGATCGAGGCCGCGTAGGAGTCGTAGTAGGGCTCGAAGGCGACCACCTCGTCGCCCGGCTCGCACAGCGCCAGGACGGAGGCCGCGATGGCCTCGGTGGCGCCGACCGTCACCAGGATCTCGCCGGCCGGGTCGTAGGAGAGGCCGTAGTGCTCCTCGCGGTGCTCGGAGATCGCCTGCCTGAGCTCCATCACGCCGGGGCCGGGAGGATACTGGTTGGCGCCGGAGCGGATGGCGAGCACCGCGCGGTCGAGCATGGCGGCCGGGCCGTCGGTGTCAGGGAAGCCCTGGCCCAGGTTGATCGCTCCGGTCCGTACGGCAAGAGCGCTCATCTCGGCGAAAATCGTGGTGCCGAAGGAGCGCATCCGGGAGACAAGTGGTTCCGTCACATGCTCAGATTAGGCCGTCGCTCCCGGGAAACGTCGGCCGGACCGCCCGGCGGGCCGGTGATCGGGGTCCGCGTGGATAGGGTGGTTCACCTGGGTTCCGTGGCGCGCATTCGTGAGCTGGACGCCCTCCGCGGGTTCGCGGTGGGCGGGATCATGCTGGTCAACACCTGGCAGCACGCCACCCACGAGCCCTACACGGCCATCGACGCGACGATCGAGGCCGCGTTCCAGAGCCGCTTCTACCCGATCTTCTCGCTGCTGTTCGGCATCAGTTTCGTGCTGTTCCTGGAGCGGGCCGGGCGGTGGGTGCTGCTGTCGCGGCTGGGCTGGCTGTTCCTGTTCGGGCTGGTCCAGCACACCTGGTACGAGGGCGAGGTGCTCACCGACTACGCCTTCTACGGGCTGATCGTGCTGCTGCCCGCGTCGTTCCTGTCGCCCGGGGTGCCGGTGCTGCTGCTCGGGCTGGGCGTGACCGTGTGGGGGGTGATGGTGGGCGGCGGGGTGCTGCTGGTGCCCGGCATGTTCGTCGTCGGCATGGCGCTGATGCAGCTGCGCCCGTCGCGTGAGCTGCTGCTGCCCGGGTTCGGGGTGAGCGCGCTGGCCGGTGTGCTGCTCACGGCGGCGGCGGCGAGCAGCGGCGACTGGACGCTCTACACGCTGGGGGCGCTGGCCGGGGCGGCCGCCTACTCGACGGGCGTGCTGCTGGTGCTGCGGCCGTGGCTATCGGCGGTGCTGGAGCCGCTGGGCAAGATGGCGCTGACCAACTACGTCACCGGCACCGTGGTCATCTTCTTCACCGGCGGGCTGGTCGACGCCGACCCCACCCGCTGGTCGGTGCTCGCCGTCGCGGGCGGCACGCTGGTCGTGCAGGCGTTGTTCAGCCGGTGGTGGCTGGGCCGGTTCCGTTACGGTCCGCTCGAATGGATCTGGCGGATGGCCACCTGGTTTCGATACGTGCCCAACCGGCTAGAGTCGGGCCGTGACGAGAATCGCCCTCTGCCAGATCCAGGTGTCACCTGATCCGTCGGTCAACCTGTCACGGGTGCGCGACGCGCTCGCCCGCGCCGAGGGCGCCGATCTCGCGATCTTCCCCGAGGCGACGCTCACCCGTTACGGCAAGCGCATCACCGAGCTGGCCGAGCCGCTCGACGGGCCGTTCGTCACCGGGGTGGCCGAGGCCGCCAGGCGGCACGGCGTGGCGGTGATCGCGGGCGTCTTCGAGCCCGGCCAGGGGCTGGTCCACAACACCGCCGTGGCGATCGACCCGTCGGGCGAGATCCGGGCCGCCTACCGCAAGATCCACCTGTTCGACTCCTTCGGCGCCAAGGAGTCGGAGCTGGTCGCGCCGGGCGCCGAGCCGGTCGTGGTGGAGCTGGCCGGCCTGCGGGTGGGGCTGGTCACCTGTTACGACGTCCGCTTCCCCGAGCTGACCAGGGCGCTGGTCGACCGGGGCGCCGAGCTGTTCGCGGTGATCGCGGCGTGGGGCTCCGGGCCGCTGAAGGAGGATCACTGGGTGACCCTGGTGCGGGCCCGCGCCCTGGAGAACACCATGTGGACCGCCGCCGTCGGCCAGGCGCCCAACCCGGGCGAGTCATCCGACGGTTATGGGGTAGGGCGCAGCATGCTGGTCGATCCGATGGGCGTGGTCCGGGCCGATCTCGGCACCCCGGCCGGGGTGCAGGTGGTCGAGCTGGATCCCGAGGCGACCGCCCGGGCCAGGGCCACCTTGCCCTGCCTCGAACATCGGGTTCTCGGGGTCAACCGATCGTAAAGTGGTCATCGTGAGCGGAACGCAGATGCAGAAGGTGGTCCCCCCGCGTCTGCTGGTGCCCTACCTGTCGGGCCAACGCACGGTCATCTCCGGTTACGTCTACCGGGTGCAGGACTGTGCCAGGCTGACCACGCCGCGCGACTACTACCACGGGTTAGACCTGTCGTTCGACGGTTCTGACCTGACCTCCGACGTCCCCGAGCTGTACGTGCTGCGCTGGCACGCCCGCGACATCGACACCTACTCCGTCCCGTACGGCCCGCACATGGGCGGCGACTGGAGCGACGGGCCGCCGTTCGCCGGCAACGGGTTCACCACCTCCCGCGAGCACGTGGTGCCGCAGTTCCACACCGTCCCGATGCCGATCCCGGCGGGCGCGCGGATCGTGCACGTCACCGGCTCCGGTGAGCGGCCGTTCGCCGAGTACGACGGGCTGACGTGGCGGCCCGCGGCATGAGCGAGGAGATCACGCCGGTCGCCTCCGGCTTCGTCGCCCGGTTCGGCGAGCTGACCCTGCCCGCGGCGCTCGGCCCCGACGACCAGGTCGTGCTGTTCAGCGAGGAGGAGCTCGACGGGTTCGAGTCCGCCTCCGGCTACTGGCGGCGCACGATCGCCCGCGCCGAGCTGGAGTGGCTGGTGCTCATCCGCACCGTCGGCGCGTTCGGCGGCGAGCCGTGCATCGTGCTGGACGAGGACGACGACGGCCTGCACATCGCCTACACCGGCCACAGCGGGATGAAGGCCGAGGCGCTGGGCTACTGGATGGTCGACCACGGCGCCTACGAGGTCGTGGTGCCGCGCGAGGAGGTCTTCTCGATCCGCGTGGAGCGGATCCCGGTGCCGTAGGGTCCCTGCTGTGATGCGTGAAGCCGACGTCAACGGGATCAGGCTGGCCTACCGGGAGGAAGGTGACCCGGCGGCCCCGGTGCTGGTGCTGCTCCACGGCCGGACCGCCGATCACCACGACTGGAACGGCTTCACCCAGCACTTCGCCGCCCGCTACCACGTCCTGGTGCCCGACCTGCGCGGCCACGGCGCGAGCGACTTCCCCGGCTCGTACCCCATCCCGGAGATGGCCGAGGACGTCGCCGCCCTGCTCGACCTGCACGGGGCCGCGAGCGCGGTGGTGATCGGCCACTCGCTCGGCGGGATGGTCGCCTACCACCTGGCCATGCGCCACCCCGGGCGGGTGACCCGGCTGGTGGTGGAGGACACCCCGCCGCCCGAGCCGATGCGCGACCGTCCGGCGCTGGTCGAGGACGGTTCCACCGGCTTCGACTGGCGGATGATGCACGACACCGAGCGGCAGTTCCTGGACCCCGATCCGGCCTGGCTGGCCGGGCTCGACCGGATCGCCGCGCCCACGCTGGTCGTCTCGGGCGGGAAGGCCAGCCCGTTCCGCGCCGAGCTGCTGGCCGCGCGCATCCCCGGCGCCCGCCTGGTCACGATCGAGGCCGGTCATCTGGTGCACGCGACCGAGCGTGAGGCGTTCCGGCGCGCGGTCGACGACTTCCTCGACGGTTGACCCGGGTCAGTCGAGGCAGGCGCGGAAGACGGCGGTCAGCCGGGTCACCAGCTCGGCGCGGCGCACCGGCGTGACCGGGCCCATGAGCTGGCGGAACTGCCCGATGCCCATGATGAGCGCGGTGGCGATGGAGGCCCGCAGCTCCGCCTGCTCGCCGTCCAGCCTGGCGGTCAGCGGCTCCAGGATGGCGATGCGGATCCGGTCGGCGGCGATGGCGCCGATCTCGGCGCTGGAGGCGGAGCGGGTCAGGGTCGCCAGCACCGGGCTGGCGACGTCCGAGCCGAGCCGGTCGGCGACGTACTCGGCCAGCCGCGCGGCCAGGTCGCCGCCGCCGTCGTCGAGCACGCCGGGGAAGCGCCCCTGCTGGGCCAGGACCTCGGCGAACAGCTCCCGCTTGGAGCCGAAGTAGCGGTTGATCAGCGCCACGTTCGCCTGTGCCTCGGCGGCGAGCATGCGCATGGTGACCTGGTCGTAGCCGTGGCGGGCGAACAGGTCGACGGCGGCGTCGAGGATGCGCCGGCGGGTGCCCTCCCGGCTCCTTGGTTCCACGCTTCTGACAATAGCCGCGCGCCGCACGGTCGATATTGCCCGCTATGGTCTGTGTGCCCGGAATGTCACTATGATCGGCGACGATGACAACGGTGGGAACGAAGCTCGGCGATCACATGCGGGAACGGTGGGGGACGTTCGGGCTGCTCGCTCCCTCCATCGCCCAGAGCGCCGCCGGAGCGGGCCTGGCGTGGCTCATCGCCACGCAGCTGCTCGGCCACGTGCGGCCGTTCTTCGCGCCCATCGCGGTCCTCATCAGCGTCGGCATCGGGCTCGGCCAGCGATTGCGCCGGGTGGCCGAGCTGGTGATCGGCGTCAGCCTCGGGGTCGGCCTGGGCGACCTCCTAGTGGCCTGGATCGGCTCCGGCGCCTGGCAGATCACGCTCGTGGTGATGCTGGCCATGGTGACCGCGGTGCTGCTCGACAGCGGGGCGGTGTTCGTGTCGCAGGTCGCCTCCTCGGCCGTGCTGGTCGCGGCCGTGCTGCCCGGCGACGACATGGGCGGCCTGGACCGGATGCTGGACGCGCTCGTCGGCGGCGGGGTGGGCCTGGCCGCGGTCGCGCTGATGCCGGCCAGCCCGCTCACCATCGCGGCCAAGCACGCCTCCGGGGTGCTCGACGCGCTGTCCACCGCGCTGGAGCAGGCGGCCGAGGCGATCGACAAACGCGACGCCGACCTGGCCGCCGAGGCGCTGGAGGAGGCGCGCGGCACCCAGTCGGCGGTGGAGGAGTTCGAGCAGGCGCTGGAGACCAGCAAGGAGATCATCATGATCTCGCCGATGCACTGGCACCGGCGCTCCATGCTGGCCCGGTACGAGGTCGCGGCCGAACCGGTGGACCACGCGCTGAGGAACGTCCGGGTGCTGGCCCGGCGCACGCTCGCCGCGCTCGGCGAGCCGCAGCCGCCCCCGGCGTCGCTGGCCGAGTCGATGCGCGAGGTGTCGGAGGCGGCGCTGCTGCTCCAGCTGGAGCTGGGCGCGGGGCGCGAGCCCATCCTGGCCCGGCAGGCACTGCTGGCGGTGGCCACCCGGCAGCGGCCGGACGACGGCGTCGGCTTCTCCTCGGCGGTGATCGTGGCGCAGCTCCGGTCCATCGTCGTCGACCTGCTGAGCGCCACCGGGGCCGGCGAGGAGCAGGCCGAGAAGGCGCTGCCGCCGGTCGACGGCTGACGCCCCCGGTTTCCCCGTTCCTGGCGGGGTAGGGCGCCCTGCACGACCCTCACCAGGAAGGACACGTCATGAGCACACCCGACGAGAACGCCCCGAAGACCGACACCGAGCCGCTGCTGGAGGCGGCGGAGGACGACGCGGAGCCGGTCGAGGAGCCGGGCAAGGAGCCCAGGACCCAGGGCGGGCAGGCGATGCGGGAGGCGATGAAGGAGGCGGGCAAGAACCTCGACGACCTGACCTGAGCCTTGTGTCACCGAGGTCGGCGGCGATATTGTCAACAATATCGTCGCTGATTGAGGAGACTTGACATATGCAAGGGTCGTTGTTGGTCATCACCGCCCACCCAGGCGACTTCGTGTGGCGGGCCGCCGGCGCCGTCGCGCTGGCCACCCAGGCCGGCAACCGGGCGGTGATCGCCTGCCTCAGTTTCGGCGAGCGCGGCGAGTCCGCGAGGCTGTGGCGGCAGGGCCACACCCTGGAGGAGGTCAAGGCGGTCCGGCGCGAGGAGGGCGAGAAGGCCGCCGCGGTGCTGGGCGCCGAGGCGATCTTCTACGACGCGGGCGACTACCCGCTGACCGAGACGCCTGAGCTGATCCAGTCGCTGGTCGACCTCTACCGGAGCGTGCAGCCCTCGGTGGTGCTGACCCACGCGCCGAGCGACCCGTACAACATCGACCATCCGGTCGCCGGTGAGATCGCCCGCAAGGCGCGCATCCTCGCCCAGGCGCCCGGCGTGCCGGGCGACGGCGAGGTGATCGGCGCACCGCCGGTCTTCTGCTTCGAGCCGCACCAGCCGGAGGTGTGCGACTTCCGCCCCGACGTGCTGCTGGACATCACGCCGGTGTGGGAGCGGAAGGTGGCCGCGATGCGGATCCTCGGCGCCCAGGGCCACCTGGTGGAGTACTACACCGACCTGGGACGCCGGCGCGGGGTCCAGGCCAAGCGCAACAGCGGCCCGAACCTGGGGCTGCCCGTCGACGCCTACGCCGAGGCCTACCAGCGGGTCTACCCGCAGGTCACCTCCGAGCTGGCCTAGGGGGACCCGCATGGCAGGGCACTACGTCGTACGCAACGTGACGCGCGCCGCCCCCGAGGTCGTCGCGGGCCTGCGCGAGGCCGGGGTCGCCACCGCGCACGAGGCCGCGGGCCGGATCGGGCTCGCGGACCCGGCGATCCGCCCCCGGCAGGACGGCGCCGCCATCGCCGGCTCCGCGGTGACGGTGTCGAGTCACCCGGGCGACAACCTCATGATCCACGCCGCGGTGGAGATGTGCCAGGAGGGCGACATCCTCGTGGTGACCACCACGTCCCCGTCGACCGACGGCATGTTCGGCGACCTGCTCGCCACCTCGCTGCGCGCCCGCGGCGTCGCCGGGCTGGTCACCGACGCCGGCGTGCGCGACATCGCCACCTTGCGCGCGATGGGGTTCCCCGTCTGGGCGCGGGCCGTCTCCGCGCAAGGCACCGTCAAGGCCAGTCCCGGCTCGGTCAACGTCCCGGTCGTCTGCGGCGGCCAGGTCGTCCGAGCCGGCGACGTGATCATCGCCGACGACGACGGGGTGATGTGCGTGCCCAGGGCCACCGCCCCCGACGTGCTGGCCGCCTCGCGCGCCAGGGTCGCCGGCGAGGCGGACAAACGGGCCAAGCTGGAGTCCGGCGTGCTCGGCGTCGACATGTACGGGCTGCGCGACCTGCTGGACCGGCTCGGCGTCCGCTACGTCGACGAACTGCCGGAGGACGGCGCGTGAAGCCGCACGTCGCCCTGCTCGGGCTGGGGGAGGCGGGCTACGCGTTCGCGGCCGGCCTGAGCGCGCGCGCCCGGGTGACCGGCTTCGACCCGGCGTGGCAGGACCGGCCGGTCGATTTCACCGTCACCGGCGGCGCCGCGGCGGCCGTGGCCGGGGCCCAGGTCGTCATCGCGCTGACGGCGGCGGCCGACGCGCCCGGCGCGCTGCGGTCCGCGCTCGGCCACACCGCCGACGGCGCGATCTACCTCGACCTGTCCACCGGCAGCCCGGAGCTCAAGCGGGAGCTGGCGGCGCAGGCGGCGGCGCACGGGCTGACCTTCGCCGAAGGCGTCCTGATGGCGCCGGTGCTCCGGCTGCTGGAGAAGACCCCGGTCCTGGCCGCCGGGCCGGGCGCCGGGCCGGCCGCCGCCCTGCTGACCGCGGCCGGCATGGACATCACCCCGCTCGGCGCCGAGGTCGGCGAGGCCGCCGCGCGCAAGCTGCTGCGCAGCATCGTCGTCAAGGGCCTGACCGCGCTGATGGTCGAGTCGCTGCGGGTCGCCGAGGCGCAGGGCCTCGGCGCGTGGTGCCACGAGCACCTCGTGGAGACCCTGACCGAGCTCGACGGCGACGTGCTCCGCCGGCTCCTCGACGGCACCGAGCGGCACAGCGTCCGCCGCGTGGCCGAGATGGAGGCCGCCGCCGAGATGGCCGTCGCGGCCGGCGAGTCCGGGGCCATGGCCCGCGCCACCGCCGAGGTGCTGAAGTCGGTCCCCGCCCGGGGGGTGCCCCGGCCGTGACCCCCGAAGAAGACGGCATCCGCTGCATGCTCATGCGCGGCGGCACGTCCAAAGGCGCCTACTTCCTGGCCGAGGACCTGCCCGCCGACCCGGCCGAGCGCGACGACCTGCTGCTGCGGGTGATGGGCTCGCCCGACGCGCGGCAGATCGACGGCGTCGGCGGCGCCCACCCCCTGACGAGCAAGGTCGCGGTCATCCACCCGCCGGACGGTCCGGACGCCGCGGTCGGCTACCTGTTCCTGCAGGTCCAGGTCGGCGAGGCGCTCGTGACGACGCGGCAGAACTGCGGCAACATCCTGGCCGGCGTGGCCCCGTTCGCCATCGAGCGCGGGCTGTGCGCGGTGGGCGGCGACACCACCGAGGTGCGCGTCCGCATGCTCAACAGCGGCGGCGCCGCCACGGCCGTCGTCGACACCCGCGGCGGCCGGGTCCGCTACGACGGCGCCACGGTCATCTCCGGCGTGCCGTTCCCGGCGGCCCCGGTGACGCTCTACTTCTCCGGCACCGAGGGATCGACCTGCGGCAGCCTGCTGCCCACCGGCTCGGCCCGCGACGAGATCGCCGGTGTCGAGGTCACCTGCGTCGACAACGGCATGCCGGTGGTGATCTTAGAGGCCGCCTCGCTCGGGGTCACCGGCTACGAGTCCCCGGCCGAGCTGGAGGCCGACGCCGGGCTGAAGGCCAAGGTCGAGGAGATCCGCCTGCGCGCGGGCGAGCTCATGGGCATGGGCGACATGCGGGAGACCACCGTGCCCAAGATGACCCTGGTGGCCCCGCCACGCGAGGGCGGCGTCATCTCCACCCGGACGTTCATCCCGCACCGCGTGCACACCTCGATCGGGGTGCTCGGCGCGGTCACCGTCGCCACCGCCGTGCTGATCGACGGCTCGGTCGCCGCGGCGTCCGCAGCGCTCCCAACTGGGGATACGCTGCGCATCGAGCACCCGACCGGCTATTTCGACACCTCCGTCGAGATGGCGGGCGGGCGCGTCCGGCGCTCCGGCGTCGTACGCACCGCGCGCAAGCTCTTCGACGGCCGGGTCTGGCCGCGCCCGGCCTGACCCCACCCCCACCCGCACCGACCAGGAGGACCCCCATGCCCCCAGCAGGTTTCCACGACATCGCCCACCTCGGTTCCGTCGAGCTGTTCAGCCCCGTCCCCGAGGAGACCCGGGACTTCTTCGTCGACCTCATGGCGATGAAGGAGGTGCACCGGCAGGGCGACTCCATCTACGTGCACGCGTGGGACGACTACGAGAGCTACACGGTGAAGATCACCGGCCGCGACCAGGCCGGCATCGGCCGCACCTACCTGCGCGCCGCGAGCCCCGAGGCGCTCCAGCGCCGGGTCGAGGCCGTCGAGGCCGCCGGGCTGGGCGCCGGGTGGAGCAAGACGGAGTACGGGCACGGGCCCGTCTACCTGTTCACCGACCCGGACGGCCACGAGATGGGCTTCTACTACGAGACCGAGTGGTACGAGGCGGGCGAGGAGGACCGGCCGTCCCTGAAGAACCAGGCCTCCGCTTTTCCCGGCCGGGGCGCGAACGTGCGCCGCCTCGACCACGTCAACTACCTCGCCTCCGACGTGCCCGCCGCCCGCGACTTCATGACCGGCACGCTCGGGGCGCGGCCCACCGAGCAGATCGTGCTGGACGACGGCACCCCGGCCGCCATGTGGTTCTCGGTGTGCAACAAGTCCTACGACCTCGTCTTCACCTCCGACTGGCTGGGCGCGCGCGGCCGCCTGCACCACGTGGCGTTCGCCACCGACACCCGGGAGGACATCCTGCGGGCGGCCGACGTCTTCCTGGAGGCCGGCATCCACATCGAGACCGGCCCGCACAAGCACGCCATCCAGCAGACGTTCTTCCTCTACGTCTGGGAGCCCGGCGGCAACCGCATCGAGCTGTGCAACGCGGGCGCGAGGCTCGTCCTGGCCCCCGACTGGAAGCTGATCACCTGGACCCAGGCCGAGCGCGCCAAGGGCCAGGCGTGGGGCCTGAAGACCATCGAGTCCTTCCACACCCACGGCACCCCGGTGCTCTGAGATCGTCATCTAGAATGTCCACAATTCATTCGCCTCACCGTACGGACCAGCCGGGAGGAGAAGCATGGGCGCGGGGGACCCGCAGGAGATCGCGGCCAGGATCCGCCGCTCGGTGCTCGACGGTCAGTTCGCTCCCGGACAACGGCTGATCGAGGCCGAGCTGTGCGAACTGTACGAAGCGAGCCGCTCGACCGTGCGCCAGGCGCTGCGCGAGCTGGCCAGCGACGGGCTGGTCGAGGTCCAGCGCAACAAGGGCGCCCGGGTCCGCACGGTGACCACCGCGGAGGCGGTCGAGATCACCGAGGTCCGGATGATGATCGAAGGTCTGATGGCCGCCAAGGCCGCCGAGCGGGTGACCCCCGAGCAGGCGGACCGGCTGCTGGAGATCAAGCGGTCCATGCGGGAGAAGGTGGCGGCGCACGACCCGCTCGCCTACTCCAACCTCAACGCCTCGCTGCATGCGCTCGTCCAGGAGATCGCCGGTCAGCGCACCGCCCGCGACATCCTGCTGCGGCTCCAGGGCCAGCTGGTGCGCCACCAGTTCCGGCTGGCGCTCCAGCCCGGCCGCTCGGAGGTGTCGCTCGGCCAGCACGAGCGGATCGTCGACGCGATCGTGGCCCGCGACCCGGTGGCGGCCGAGGCCGCGATGCGCGCGCACCTGAGCGACGTGATCACCCAGATCTCCCACGCGCAGACGCCCGACCTGGGTGCTTCCGCCCTGGTCGGTTCCTGACTCATCCGTCACGGCCCGCGCGCGGTGATCGCGCACGGGCCGCTTCGCGCTGCGCCCCGAATGGGTCACCATGATGAGTCCTTTTTGCAGTACAAAATCGTTGACAATCTCGTACATGATTTATAGCGTCATCGGCACATACGAGGCTGACGTCACCCTCCACCCCCCGACGGACGTCATGGAGAAACAACCTTGATCAAAATCCGCGCGGCCCTCATCGCCGCCTCCGTACTCATGCTCGCGGCCTGCGGCGGAGGGACGGCCGGAGCCCCCGAAGCGTCCGGCGCGCCGTCCTCGGCGGCGTCCACCACCGTGAAGGTCAGCGTCATCCCGATCGTCGACGTGGCGCCCGTCTACCTCGGCGAGCAGCAGGGCTTCTTCGCCGAGGAAGGCCTCAAGCTGGAGATCGTCTCCGCCCAGGGCGGCGCCGCCATCGTGCCCGCCGTCGTCGCCGGGCAGGTGGACTTCGGCTTCAGCAACTTCACGTCTCTGCTGGTGGCACGTTCCAAGAACCTGCCGCTGAAGGTCGTGGCGCCCGGCGCCGGCTCGACCGGCAAGAAGGGCGAGGACTTCGGCGGCGTCGTCGTCAAGGCGGACAGCCCCGTCAAGACCGCCGCCGACCTGGCCGGCAAGAAGGTCGCGGTCAACACGCTCAACAACATCAACGACACCACCGTGCGCGCCTCCATCCGGGCCGCCGGCGGCGACGCCAAGAACGTCAGCTTCGTCGAGCTGGCCTTCCCGGACATGCTCGCCGCCCTCGACAACGGCAACGTCGACGCCGTCCAGGTCGTCGAGCCGTTCCTGGCGACCGCGCTGAAGAAGGGCGACCGGCTGGTCGCCTCCAACTACGTCGACACCGCCCCCGAGCTGACCATCGCGGGCTACTTCACCTCGCAGCAGACCCTCGACGCCAAGCCGGACGTGGTGAAGAAGTTCACCGCGGCCATGCAGAAGTCGCTCAAGTACGCCACCGACAACCCCGACGCCGTGCGCCAGGTGCTGCTCAAGTACACCAAGATCGACCAGGCGCTGACCGGCGAGCTCACGCTGCCGACCTTCCCCTCGGAGATCAACACCGCCTCCCTGCAGACCCTCGCCGACCTCGCGGTCCAGGACGGTCTCCTGCAGGCCGCCCCCGACCTCAAGGAGCTGCTGCCGTGACGGCGGCGGTGACGGCGGACGCACCGGAACGGGGACAGGGCGAGCGCCGTCACCGCCCGCTTCCCGCATGGGCGCTGGGCCTGATCGGGCTGGCCGGGCTCGTCGCCGCGGCGGAGGCCGTGCCGCGGGCCGGGCTGGTGGACGAACGCTACCTGCCGCCGTTCAGCGCCATGATGACCGCCCTGGCCGAGCAGGCCGCGACCGCCGAGTTCTGGCAGGCCCTGCTGGAGACGCTGCGCGGCTGGGCCATCGGCCTGTCCATCGCGGTCGTCGCCGGCGTGGTCCTGGGCATCGTCATCGGCAGCCTGCCGCTGGTGCGGGAGGCGACCAGCTCCACCATCGAGTTCCTGCGGCCGATCCCTTCGGTGGCGCTGATCCCGCTGGCCGTGCTGCTGTTCGGCACCGACATGCGGTCCACCCTCCTGCTGGTGGTCTACGCGAGCTTCTGGCAGGTGCTCATCCAGGTCCTGTACGGGGTGCGGGACGTCGACCCGGTCGCCCGCGAGACCGCCCGCTCCTACCGCTTCCGCGCCCTCACCCAGGTGCGCACGGTGACCTGGCCGACCGCCCTGCCCTACGTGATGACCGGGCTGCGCCTCGGCGCGGCCGTGGCGCTGATCCTGGAGATCACCGGAGAGCTCATCATCGGCTCGCCGGGCCTGGGCAAGCAGATCGCGGTGGCCCAGACCTCCAACGCCATCGCCGCCATGTACGCCCTGGTCATCGTGGTCGGCCTGATCGGCGTCGTGGTCAACCTCGTCGCCCGGGCCGGCGAGCGCCGGGCGCTGCGCTGGCACCCCTCGATCCGGACGGAGGCGTCGTGACCCTGATGCGCGCGGGCCGCAAGGCCCTCCTGCTGCTGGCCCTGCCCGCGGTCCTGATCGGGATCTGGTGGACGGCCACGGCCGGCAGCACCAACTTCTTCTGGCCCCCGCTCAGCGACATCCTGGGCACGTTCCGCGAGACCTGGTTCACCGGCCGGTTCACCGCCGACGTGCTGCCCAGCCTGGCCCGGCTCGGCGCCGGCTACCTGGCGGCGGTGGCGCTCGGCGTGAGCCTGGGCGTGGCGATCGGCTCGTCGCGGACCGTGCGCGCCCTCGTCGAGCCGGCGCTGGAGTTCTTCAGGGCGATCCCGCCGCCGGTGCTGGTGCCGATCCTCATGCAGTTCGCCGGCATCGGCAACGAGATGAAGGTCCTGGTCATCATCTCCGGCTGCGTCTGGCCGGTGCTGCTGAACACCGTCGAAGGCGTGCGCGCGGTCGACGAGGTGCTGCGCGACACCGCCCGCTGCTACCGGATGCGCTCCCGCTCGCGGCTGATCCACCTGGTGCTGCGCGGCGCGAGCCCGCAGATCTTCGCCGGGGCGCGGCAGGCGCTGTCCATCGGCGTCATCCTCATGGTCATCAGCGAGATGTTCGCCGCCAGCAACGGCGTCGGCTTCACCATCATCCAGTTCCAGCGCAGCTTCGCGATCCCGCAGATGTGGACCGGGATCATCGTGCTCGGGCTCGTCGGCATCGCCCTTTCCATGATCCTCCGGGCCGTGGAGTCCCGGGCACTGAGCTGGTACACAGGTCTGCGCGCGGCGCAGCGATCAGAAGGCTGACATGACCACGACACCCACCGGCGCCGAGACGCGCCCCGAGAACACCACGGCCCTCCTGGACGTGCGCCACCTCAGGAAGGTCTACGAGACCAAGGGACGCACCGTCGAGGCGGTCCGCGACCTGACCTTCGCCGTCGAGCCCGGCGAACTCGTCTGCATCGTCGGCCCCTCGGGCGCCGGCAAGACCACGCTGCTCAAATGCGTGGCCGGCCTGCTCGACGCCACCTCCGGCGAGGTGGTGCTGGAAGGCCGCCGCGTCACCGGCCCGCCGCCCGGCATGGCCGTGGTCTTCCAGGAGTACGGGCGCAGCCTGTTCCCCTGGATGACCGTGTGGCAGAACGTCGAGCTGCCGCTGAAGGAGAAGAAGGTCGCCCGCGCCGAGCGGCGGCGGCTGGTGACCGAGGCGCTGGAGGCCGTCGGCCTGGCCGACGTCCACCACGCCCACCCCTGGCAGCTGTCCGGAGGCATGCAGCAGCGGGTGGCCATCGCCCGCGCCGTCGCCTACGAGCCGCACATCCTGCTCATGGACGAGCCGTTCGCCGCCGTCGACGCGCAGACCAGGGCCGACCTGGAGGACCTGGTCCGCTCGCTCTGGCAGCGCTTCGGCGTCACCGTGCTGTTCGTCACGCACGACATCGACGAGTCGGTCTACCTCGGCCAGCGCGTCATCGTGCTGTCCGGCTCGCCCACCGTGGTCCTCGAAGAGGTCGTCATCGACCTGCCCGGCGAGCGCGACCAGCTCACCACCCGCTCCGCGCCCCGCTTCGCCGAGCTCCGCGCCCACGTCTACGAGCTCATCCAGCGGGCCAAGCGCGGCCACGGCACCGCTGAGGACCAGGGCGGGCAGGCCGCCGGATAAGGTCGGGGGCATGCTGACCATTCCCGACCCGCTCGACCCGGCCGACGACGGCGGCGTGTCGTCCGAGGTGGGCGCCGCGCTGGCCGCCTACCAGGCCGGCACGGCGGGGCCCGAGCGGGTGCTCACCGCGCTCGGCGGGAGCCGGCTGCTGGTGCCGGTCGTCGCCCTGCTGACCTCCTCCGAGATGGGGGCGCACGGCGTGCGGCAGGAGAAGGAGAGCGAGATGGCGCTCCCCAAGCTGGTCGGCAAGGACGGGCGCGAGGCCGTGCCCGCCTTCACCGGCACCGAGCCGCTGCGGCTGTGGCGGCCCGACGCCCGGCCCATCCAGGCCGGCCTGCTCCAGGTGTGCCGGGCCGCGGCCGGCGAGGGCGTCGCCGCGGTGGTGATCGACGTCGCCGGGCCGGTCCCGTTCGTGATCGAGGGCGAGGTGCTGCGGGCCCTGGCCGCGGTCGAGTCCGGCTCCTTCGACGGCCTCACCGTGGCCCGGGTCGAGCCGGTCAAGAAGCGCGGCTGGTTCTCCCGCGGGCGCTAGAGGCTGTGTCCCGGTTCCGCCAGGCTGAGGCGTCGTGGCGCCGGTCCGGGCATTCCCGGGCGGGCGCCGCCGTCCCGCACTAGAGTGCGGCGCGTGCTCCAACACCCGGCGGCGCAGGTCCTCCCACCGGTGGCGCTCGTGCTGCTGGGGTTGCTGGCCGGGTGCTACGTGCGGACACTCGCCGGCGCGTTCGAGCCGGACCCCGCCGACCCGCGCGCCGAAGGCCGGGCGGCGCTGCGGGCGTTGGCCCGCACCCGGCCGGTGCCCGCCTGGCCGCCCGGCCACGAAGTGATCACCGCCGTCGTGCTGGCGCTCGTGGTGTGGCGGGCCGGCTGGCCCTACGCCTACGCGGCGGTCGCCGGGACCGCACTGGCCGTCGTCGACCGGCGCACCACCCGGCTGCCCGACGTGCTCACGCTGCCCTCGTACCCGATCCTCGCGGCCACCCTGCTGCCCACCGGCGAGCTGCCCAGGGCGCTGCTCGGCGGGCTCGCGCTCGCCGCCTGCTACGGGCTGCTCTGGCTGATCAGACCGGCCGACCTCGGGCTCGGCGACGTCAAACTGGCCGGGCTGATCGGCATGGCGTGCGCCGCCGTGAGCTGGCAGGCATGGGTCGTCGCCGCCGTCGGCGGCCAGCTGCTCGGCGCGCTCTACGCGGTCCTGCTGCTGACCACCCGGCGGGCCGGCCGGCGCACCGAGTTCCCGTTCGGCCCTTTCATGCTGCTCGGCGCGCTCGCCGCCCTCTGTCTCGGCTGGTGAACGCGCGGACTCCGCACCCGGCCGCGCATGGAAGACTTGGACCCATGTTGCGTTGGTTGACCGCCGGAGAGTCCCACGGCCCTGAGCTCGTCGCCATCCTGGAGGGCCTGCCCGCAGGCGTCGAGGTGACCACGGCCGCCATCGACGAGGCCCTGCGCCGCCGCCGTCTCGGCTACGGCCGCGGCGCCCGGATGAAGTTCGAGCAGGACGAGGTGACGATCGTCGGCGGCGTCCGCCACGGCCGCACCATCGGCAGCCCGGTCGCCATCCGCATCGGCAACACCGAGTGGCCCAAGTGGGAGAAGGTCATGGCGGCCGACCCGGTCGACCCGGCCGAGCTGGAGGGCCTGGCCCGCAACGCCCCGCGCTCCCGGCCCCGCCCCGGCCACGCCGACCTGGCCGGCATGCAGAAGTACGGCTTCGACGACGCCCGCCCCGTGCTCGACCGGGCCAGCGCCCGCGAGACCGCCGCCCGCGTCGCGCTCGGCGAGGTCGCCAGGCGCTTCCTCAAGCAGGCGCTCGGCGTCGACATCCTCAGCCACGTCACCTCCATCGGCGGCGTCGAGAGCCCCGGCCGCGCCCTCCCCGGCCCCGGCGAGCTGGCCCGCATCGACGCCGACCCGGTCCGCTGCGCCGACCCCGACGGCAGCGCCGCCATCGTCGAGCGCATCGACCGCGCCCACAAGGACGGCGACACCCTCGGCGGCGTCGTCGAGGTGCTCGCCTACCACCTGCCGCCCGGTCTCGGCAGCTACACCCACTGGGACCGCCGCCTCGACTCCCGCCTCGCCGCCGCCCTCATGGGCATCCAGGCGATCAAGGGCGTGGCGGTCGGCGACGGCTTCGAGACCGCCCGCAGGCCGGGCTCCGAGGCCCACGACGAGATCGAATACACCACCGACGACGGCGTGCGGCGCATCACCAACCGCGCCGGCGGCGTCGAGGGCGGCATGACCAACGGCGAGATCCTGCGCGTCAGCGCCGCCATGAAGCCCATCTCCACCGTCCCGAGGGCGCTGGCCACCATCGACGTCAAGACCGGCGAGGCGGCCAAGGCCCACCACGAGCGCTCCGACGTGTGCGCCGTGCCCGCCGCCGGCATCGTCGCCGAGGCGATGGTCGCGCTGGTGCTGGCCGACGCGGCGGTGGAGAAGTTCGGCGGCGACTCCGTCGAGGAAGTCGCCCGCAACCTGTCCGGCTACCTCTCATCCATGGTGATCAAATGATCAAGGCCGTGCTGATCGGCCCGCCCGGGTCCGGCAAGTCCACCGTCGGCCGCCTGCTCGCCGAGCGCCTCGGTGTCGCCTTCCGCGACACCGACGCCGACGTGGAGGCCGTCGCGGGCAAGCCCGTCAGCGACATCTTCATCGAGGACGGCGAGGAGCGCTTCCGCGAGCTTGAGCTGGCGGCCGTGCGCCGGGCCCTGGCCGAGCACGACGGCGTGCTGTCCCTCGGCGGCGGCGCCGTGCTGCGCGAGGAGACCCAGACCCTGCTCGGCGGCCAGCCGGTCGTCTACCTGGAGGTCGGGCTCGCCGACGCCGTCCAGCGCGTCGGCCTCGGCTCCGCCAGGCCGCTGCTCGTGCTCAACCCGCGCAGCCGGCTGAAGAAGCTCATGGACGAGCGCCGCCCCATCTACGAACGGCTGGCGGTGCTCACCGTGACCACCGACAAGCGCGACCCGGCCGAGCTCGCCGGCGAGATCGCGGAAGGGCTGGGCCGATGAGCGACGCCACACGCATCACCGTGAGAGGCGACAGCCCGTACGAGGTCGTCGTCGGCACCGGCGTCCACGGCGAGCTGCCCGGCCTGCTCCGGCCCGGCGTCTCCACCGTCGCCGTGATCCACCCCGAGGGCCTGCCGGAGCTGGCCCGCCCCGTCACCGCCGCGCTGTCCGGAGCCGGCCTCGACGTGGTGGCGCTGCCCGTCCCCGACGGCGAGGCGTGCAAGACCGCCGAGGTGGCCGCCGGGCTCTGGTCGGCGTTCGGCCGCCACGGCATGACCCGGTCCGACGCGGTCGTCGGCGTCGGCGGCGGCGCCACCACCGACCTCGCCGGGTTCGCCGCCGCCACCTGGCTGCGCGGCGTCCAGGTCGTGCTCGTGCCCACGACCCTGCTCGCCATGGTCGACGCCGCCGTCGGCGGCAAGAACGGCATCGACACGCCCGAGGGCAAGAACCTCGTCGGCACCTTCCTCCCGCCGGCCGGGGTGCTGTGCGAGCTGTCGGTGCTCGACGGCATGCCCCGCGCCGACTACGTGGCCGGCCTCGCCGAGATCATCAAGGGCGGGTTCATCGCCGACCCCGTCATCCTCGACCTCATCGAGGCCGACCCGGCCGCCGCCGCCCGCCCCGACGGCCCGCACACCCGCGAGCTGATCGAGCGCAAGATCCGCGTCAAGGCCGACGTCGTCGGCGCCGACCTGCGCGAGTCCGGCCTGCGTGAGATCCTCAACTACGGCCACACGCTCGCCCACGCCATCGAGCGCGCCGAGCACTACCGGATGCGCCACGGCGAGGCCGTCGCCGTCGGCATGATGTACGCGGCCGAGCTGTCCCGGCTCGACGGCCGCGCCGACCTCGTGCGACGCACCCGCGCCATCCTCACCTCGGTCGGCCTGCCGACCACCTACCACGCCGACGCCTGGCCCCGGCTGCGCGACCACATGCGCCTGGACAAGAAGAACCGCGGGGCCAAACAGCGCTTCGTCGTCCTCGACGAGCTGGCCGTCCCCGCCCGGCTGGAAGGCCCGCCCGAGGAGCTCCTGGAGAGGGCGTACGAAGTCATCGCCAGGTCATGAAACAGACGCCCGCCGGGATGGCGGCGGGCGCGGACGCGGCCGGCCCACTACAGTCGTGGGGCCCACGCCGCAGTACGAGAAAACGCGGAGATGAACAGCAGGTCATGAGGCACTACGGCTCCTTCGTCGCCCTCGGTGACAGCTTCACCGAAGGCCTGAACGACCCCGGCAGCAACGGCCACTTCCGCGGCTGGGCCGATCGCGTCGCCGAACGGCTCGCCCTGGACGACCCGTCCTTCCGCTACGCCAACCTGGCGGTGCGCGGCAAGCTGCTCGACCAGATCGTCGCCGACCAGGTCCCGCTCGCGGTCGAGATGTCCCCCGACCTGGTCAGCCTCTGCGCCGGCGGCAACGACCTCCTGCGCCCCGGCAGCGACCCGGACGTGATGGCCAAGACGCTCTCCGGCGCCGTCCGCGCCCTGCGCGCCACCGGCGCCGACGTGCTGCTGTTCACCGGCGTCGACCCGCGCGACACGCCGCTGATGCGCCGCCTGCGCGGCCGGTTCGCCGTCTACTACCTGCACATCCGCTCGATCGCCGACCTCTACGGGTGCCGTCTCGTCGACCAGTGGTCCATGCAGGGGCTGCGCGACTGGCGGGCGTGGAGCGACGACCGGCTCCACATGAACGCCGACGGCCACCGGCTGGTGGCGGCGCGCGTCCTCGACGTGCTCGGCGTGCCGTTCGACGACTGGCACAAGGTGTGGCCGGAGCGCGCGGTCGACCCGCGGGCGCGGCGCCGCGAGGACGCCCAGTGGATGCGCGAGTACCTGGTGCCCTGGGTCTCCCGCCGCCTCCGAGGCGTCTCCTCCGGCGACGGGGTCACTCCCAAGCGCCCGGAACTCACCCACTGGACGATGTGATCAGCGCCGGCGTCCCTGCCGGCGTCCCGGGCTGGAGGTCGGTGGTCGCGGGCTTTTGGGATTGAGGAGGGCTTCCGAGGGGCTAAGGTCAACATCTTCAAAGCCTCTAAGGTCAAGTTCTTCAAAGCCTTTGGGGAAACCCCTCGGGCTGGGCGCCGTGATGCGTGCCGGAGGCCCGCTGCGCTCGCCGTAGTTCCGGGGTGCGGGAGGGCTCTTGAACGCTGATGAAGTTCTCGCGGTCCACGGCGGCCTCGCCGCCGAGGGCGTCCCGGTCTGGATCGACGGGGGGTGGTGTGTCGACGCGCTGCTCGGCAGGCAGACTCGTGAGCACGCCGACCTCGACCTCGCCGTCGGGCGGGAGCACGCGGAGCGTCTCGACGACGTGCTGGCCCGGCTCGGCTATCGGCCGCTGTCCCGGCAGGACACGACCGACTGGAACTATGTCGTGGCCGGCAGCGGCGGCACGGTCGACGTCCACGTGTTCGCGTTCGACGACCAGGGCGCCCACACGTACGGGATCGCGTATCCCAGGGACTCCTTGACGGGGACGGGCGTCATCGCCGGGCAGGAGGTGCGGTGCATCGCTGCTGAACACATGTTCAGGTTCAAGACGGCCTACCCGCCCCAGGCCAAGGATCTCCAGGACGTCCACGCCCTCGGCGAACGCTACGGGTTCACGATCCCACCCACCCACACCTGAGGACGGCGGGAACCCCGCGCGTCTCCCCGGAACCCCAGCAGGGTTGCCCGGAACTACGGCGAGCGCAGCGGGCCTCCGGCACGCGTCACGGCGCCCGGCCCGAGGGGGTTCCCGAAAAGGTTGTAGGCCTGTGAAGTTGGGTTCTCTGCGAGCTCCACCACGGAAGCGCCATCACACTCAATCCCCCGAGAGGCGGCGCAGGGCGGCACGCGGCACACCCGGGTCGGTGGTGCGCCAGAACGGTGGGAGGGAGCCCAGCAGGAAGCCGCTGTAGCGCGCCGTGGCCAGCCTCGGGTCGAGCACCGCGATGACCCCCTTGTCGTCCTGGGAGCGCAGCAGCCGCCCCGTGCCCTGGGCGAGCAGCAGCGCCGCGTGCGTGGCCGCGACCGTCATGAAGCCGTTGCCGCCCTTGGCCGCGACGTGCCGCTGGCGGGCCGAGGTGAGCGGGTCGTCGGGTCGGGGGAACGGCACCCGGTCGATGATGACCAGGCGCAGCGACGGCCCCGGCACGTCGACGCCCTGCCACAGCGACAGCGTGCCGAACAGGCAGGTCGGCTCGTCCTCGGCGAACTGCTTGACGAGCAGCATCGTCGAGTCGTCGCCCTGGCAGAGCAGCGGCACGTCGAGGCGGTCGCGCAGCGCCTCGGTGGCGGCCTTGGCGGCGCGCATCGAGGAGAACAGGCCGAGCGTGCGCCCGCCCGCCGCCTCGATCAGCTCGGCGATCTCGTCGAGGTAGGCCTGGGGCAGGCCGTCGCGGCCCGGCTGGGGCAGGTGCTTGGCGACGTACAGGATGCCGGCGCGGGGGTGGTCGAACGGGGAGCCGACGTCGATGCCCTGCCAGTCCTTGTCGCCGAGCCCCCACTGGCGGGCCATGCCGTCGAAGCTGCCGCCGAGCGCCAGCGTGGCGGAGGTGAGCACGACGGTGCGGTCGCCGAAGAGCCTGTCGCGGAGCATGCCGCCGACGTTGAGCGGGGCGACGCGCAGCGCGGGCGGACGGCGGTCGGTGGCGCCGTCGAGCCACACCACCTCGGCGCGGTCGGTTTCGGAGGCGTGGCCGTAGGCCTCCAGCATCCGCACGGCCGTGTCGTGCACCTCGTCGAGCGCGGTGAACGCGGCCTTGCGCTGGCCCGCCTTGTCGGGGTCGTCCTTGTCGGCGCCGCGCGGCCCGAGCGCGGTCAGGCAGCGGGCGGCGCTGTCGCGGACCAGCGCGAGCGTCAGCCCGAGCACCTCGGGCAACTCGTCGACCCGGCCGGGCGGGGCGGCGGACAGCAGCGCCTTGAGGTCCTCGCTCGCCTCCATCAGCTGGTCGGCGATCGGCTGGTCGATCAGCCTGCCGACCCGGCGCACCGCCAGCGCGACGGAGGTCTCCGACAGCTCGCCGGTGACCACCGAGGTGACCCGGTCGACCAGCTCGTGGGCCTCGTCGACGACGACGAGCTCGTGCTCGGGCAGCACCGGGAGCTCGCCCATGGCGTCGATGGCGAGCAGCGCGTGGTTGGTGACGACCACGTCGACCTCGCCCGCGCGGGCCCTGGCCAGCTCGGCGAAGCACTCGGCGCCGCTGGGGCACCGGCCGGCGCCCAGGCACTCCTGGGCGCTGACCGAGAACTGCCGCCAGGCCTGCTCGCTGACCCCGGGCACCAGCTCGTCGCGGTCGCCGGTCTCGGTCTCCTCGGCCCACTCCTGGATGCGCTGCACCATCCGGCCGGTGGCACTCACGTCGAGGGCGTCGAACAGCTGGTCCTGCTCGTCGTCCTCGGGCCAGGCGGCGGTCAGCTTGTAGCGGCACAGGTAGTTGCGGCGGCCCTTGAGTATGGCGAACGTCGGCTCGTGCGGCAGCTCCTTGGCGAGCGCCTCGGCCAGCCGGGGCAGGTCGCGGTCGACGAGCTGGCGCTGCAGCGCGATCGTGGCGGTGGAGATCACCACGGGCTTGTCGGTGTCCATCGCGTGGCGGACCGACGGCACCAGGTAGGCCAGCGACTTGCCGGTGCCGGTGCCGGCCTGGACGGCCAGGTGGTCGCCGTCGTCGATGGCTTGCTGCACCGCCTTGACCATCGTGATCTGGCCCTGCCGCTCGCTCCCTCCGAGAGCTTGGACAGCGACGCTGAGCAGGGAGTCGACGGGCGGAAGATGGGAGTCCGGCACGGCAGTCAACGGTACCCGCATTCCGGGGCCCGCCGTGCCGGACGCCGGGTGTTCGGCCATGCGCATCCGGGCATTCGCGGACCTCTCCGCCGTGTCCCGTGGCACACTGGCGGTGGAACTCCAACTGGGGACCAAGGGAACGATGGGGTTCCGGGTGGGGATGGGAAGTCCGGTTTAGTAGGGTTTTCCGGGGTTGAGTGGACGGATAAAGGCTGGTACTAGCAGTATGTCTGCCATGTCGGAAGTTGTCCCGTTGCCGTCGTTCGGCGAAGTCTTCTTCGATGCCCGAGGTCAGGAGCGGTGCCTCAGGGTGACCTGGCACGAGGGCACCCTCGTGCTCAGCCTGTGGCGCGGCGAGATGTGCACCGCGAGCTTCCGCATGCCGCTCGACGACGTCGGCAGGCTGCTCGACACCCTCGACGACGGCTACGCCGAGGCCACCGGCGAGCAGCCCGACGAGGCCGCCCCGGCGCCCGCCGATCCCGGCACCGAGGTCATCCCCGGCACCGGCACCTACCACCGGCCCGCCCAGCGGCCGCACCACGAGGAGCGGCCGCCCGCGCCGCTCGGCCCCAACGACGTGCTCGTCGCCCGGGGCAACCCCAACCATCAGGACAAGCTGGTCGCCTCGCACGGCGAGAACACCCCGCCGCGCGGCACGGCCCAGCCCTTCGCCGGCCCGCAGTACGCCGACCAGGCGGGCGATCCGTTCACCGGCCCGCAGTACGCCGACGGCGGCTACCGCGATCCCTACTCCGGCCCGCAGTACGTCCAGCAGGACGCGCAGCCGTTCGGCGGCCCGCAGTACGCCGACGAGCCGGCCGTGCCGGTCTACCAGATGCCCGGCAGCCAGCCCCCGCACACCGACCCGCTCGGCTTCCCCTCGCAGGCCCGCCCCGCCGAGCCCGCCTACGACCAGCGCGCCGACTCCTACAGCGGCGGCCAGTACCAGCAGCAGCCGCACACCGCCCCGGCCACCGGAAACATCGGGAGCGCCGGCAGCACCGGAGGCGCGAGCGGCGGCGCCGGGCTGGGCACGCCCATGCACGGCATCCCGGGCGCGGGCCGCCGCCAGGACCCGTTCCGCGGCCAGGAGCCCGCCTACCACCAGGAGCCGTCGTACGGGCAGGACCCGGGTTACGGCCGCGACCCCGGCTACGGGCAGGATCCCTCGTACGGCCGCGACCCCGGTTACGGGCAGGGCGCCGGCTACGGGCAGGAGCGCTACAACGGCGGCGCGCCCAACCCGGTCGACCCGCTGCTGTCGATGGGCCAGCCGGAGCCCGACCGCACCCGCCCCTACCTCGGCGAGCCGATGTTCTCGACCGGTGAGCGGCTGCGCCCGGACCAGGAGTACGACGAGCGCCACGACCGCCGCGAGTGGTGAGTCAACCCATCTGGCTGTCGGCGTAGCACCACCGCCAGGTCTCGCCCGGCTCGAACGACTGCACCACCGGATGCCCGGTGCTCCGGTAGTGGGCGGTGGCGTGCTTGCCGGGCGAGGAGTCGCAGCAGCCGATGTGGCCGCAGCCGAGGCAGCGGCGCAGATGAACCCACCGGCCGCCGTCGGCCAGGCACTCCTCGCACCCCTCGGGGGTGCGGGCCTGGGGATCTTCCGTTTGCGTGAGATGTTCGCACGTCGCCATGTCCGCGATCCTAAACACAGGTTGGCAGCAATTCCGGCCGCACCTCTTGCTGCGTGTCGGGTGAACGTGGACTCTGTGGTCATCGGGGAGTGATCTGGACCACAATCCCGGGAGCCGCGGTGCTCGAAGTCCGCAATCTCGAGGTCGTCTACGACGACGTGATGCTGGTGCTGCGCGGCGTGAGCCTGGCCGTGCCCCCCGGTTCGATCGTGGCGCTCCTCGGCGCGAACGGCGCGGGCAAGACGACGCTCCTGCGCGCCCTGTCGGGGCTGCTCGACGTGCACGACGGCGAGGTCACCAAGGGCGCGGTCACCCTGGAGGGCGAGCCGATCCACCACCTGCGGCCCGCCCAGATCGTGCGGCGCGGCATCAGCCAGGTCATGGAGGGCCGGCGCATCCTGGCCGAGCTGACCGTGGAGGAGAACCTCAAGGTCGGCGGCCACACCGCCGCCGAGTCCCACCTGGACCGGGTGTACGGGCTGTTCCCGGTGCTGCGTGAGCGGCGCAGGAGCGTGGCCGGCTACCTGTCCGGCGGCGAGCAGCAGATGCTGGCCGTCGGCCGTGCCCTCATGGCGGGCCCGCGCTACCTGCTGCTGGACGAGCCCAGCCTGGGCCTGGCCCCGTCGCTCGTCGCCCAGGTGCGCGACCTCGTGGTGGAGATCAACCGGCAGGGCACCACGGTGCTGCTCGTCGAGCAGAACGCCACCATGGCGCTGTCCATCGCCAGCCACGGCTACGTCATGGAAACCGGCAAGATCGTCATGGACAAGCCCGCCGCCGAGCTGCTCGCCGACGAGGACATCAAGGAGTTCTACCTCGGCGCGGTCCGCTCCTTCCGCGAGGTCAAGCACTACAAGCGCAGGAAGCGGTGGCTGTCGTGAGCATCCTGCAGGTGTCGGACGTGCGGCTGAGCTTCGCCGGGGTCAAGGCCATCGACGGCGTCTCCTTCGAGGTCGGCCCGGCCGAGCTGCTGGCGGTCATCGGCCCCAACGGCGCCGGCAAGACCTCGGTGTTCAACGTGCTGTCCGGCGTCTACCGGCCGCAGTCGGGGCAGGTCCGCTTCCTCGGCGAGGACCTGCTGGCCCGCCGCCCGCACGAGATCGCCGCCATGGGGCTGGCCAGGACCTTCCAGAACGTCGAGCTGTTCCACAACCTGACCGTGCTCGACAACCTCATGCTCGGCCGCCACCACCACTTCCGCTACGGCGCCCTGGCCGCGCTGTGGTGGTTCGGCCGGGCCCGGCGCGCGGAGCTGGCCGCCCGCGCGCAGATCGAGGACATCATCGACTTCCTTGAGCTGGAGGCGTGGCGCCGCCACCCGGTGCGGCTGCTGCCCTACGGCGTCCAGAAGCGCGTCGAGCTGGGCCGGGCGCTGGCCATGGAGCCCAGGCTGCTGCTGCTCGACGAGCCGGTCGCCGGGATGAACCTGGAGGAGACCGAGGACATGGCCAGGTTCGTCCTCGACATCCGCGACGAGCTCGGCATCCCGATTGTGCTCGTCGACCACGACATGGGCCTGGTGATGGACCTGGCCGACCGGGTGCTGGTGCTGGACTTCGGCCGCCCGGTCGCGCTCGGCACCCCGGCCGAGGTGCAGCAGGACCCGCGGGTCATCGAGGCCTATCTGGGAGGGACCGCATGACCGCCACCCCCGTCGCCGCCACACTCACCAGCCTCGTCACCCGGGTCCGCGACCGGGCCGCCGAGACCCCGGACGCGGTCGCCATGCGGCACAAGGACTTCGGCATCTGGCGGGAGGTGACCTGGCACGCCTACTGGGACCGGGCGGAGCTGGTCGGGCACGCGCTGCTCGCGCTCGGCGTCGAGCCCGGCGACCGGGTCGCCATCCACGCCGAGAACCGCCCCGAGTGGCTCTACGGCGACATCGGCACGGTCGCGGCCCGCGGCGTCACCGTCGGCCTCTACCCGACGAACCCGCCCGCCGAGGTCGCGTACCTGCTGGCCGACTCCGGCGCGAAGATCCTCATCGCGGAGGACCAGGAGCAGGTCGACAAGGCGCTGGCGGTCATCGACGAGTGTCCTGAGCTGCGGCACGTCGTCTACGTCGAGCCGCGCGGCATCCGCGGCCGCTACACCGACCCGCGCCTGATGCCGTGGGAGGAGCTGCTCGCGCTCGGCGCCGGGCACCGGGAGGCGCATCCCCGCGCGCTCGACGACCGGATGGCCGGCGCGCGGCCCGACGACGTGGCCACCCTCATCTACACCTCCGGCACCACCGGGCCGCCCAAGGGCGTCATGCTGACCGTCGGCAACATCGAGTTCGGCATCGAGACGCTCGCGCTGGGCGGCGGCTTCGCCGACCCGCCGCCGTCGACGCGCGACCTGACGCTGTCGTACCTTCCGCTGTGCCACGTCGCCGAGCGGGCCTTCACCGTCTGGTTCAACGCCGCCGCCGGGGTGCAGGTGAACTTCGCCGAGTCCATCGACACCGTCCAGGCCAACCTGCGCGAGGTGCAGCCGACGATCCTGTTCGGGGTGCCGCGCATCTGGGAGAAGGTGCTCGCCCAGGTCGACATCCGGCTGGAGTCCGCCTCGCCGCTGAAGAAGGCCACCGGCCGGTTCTGGCTGCGGGTCGCCGACCGCATCGGCGACACGCTGGTGCGCACCGGCGGCACGCACACGACCGTCACCCGCCTGCTGTACGCGGCGGGCTGGGTGTTCTGCTACCGGGCGCTGCGCGAGCGGCTCGGCATGCGCCGGGTCCGCTACGCCGCCTCCGGCGCCGCCCCGATCGCGCCGGACGTGCTCAAGTTCTACATGGGCATCGGCATCCCGATGCACGAGGTGTACGGGATGAGCGAGAACACCGCCATCGCCACCGCCAACCGGCCGGGCCGGGTCCGGCTCGGCACCGTCGGCGAGCCGCACCCCGGCGTCGAGCTGAGGATCGACGAGGTCACCGGTGAGATCATGACCAGGCACCGGGGCACGTTCGCCGGTTACTGGGGCAAACCGCGCGCCACCGCCGACGTGCTCGACCCGGACGGCTGGCTGCACACCGGCGACGTCGGCGAATGGGTGGACGGCACCCACGTGCGCATCACCGACCGGATGAAGGACATCATCATCACCGCCGGCGGCAAGAACGTCGCCCCCAGCGAGCTGGAGAACGCGCTCAAGGCGTCCCCGTACATCAAGGAAGCCGTCGTCATCGGCGACCAGCGGCCCCACCTCGTCGCCCTCATCGGCATCGAGCTGGACACGGTGGGGGAGTGGGCCAGACGCCGCCGCATCCCGTACACCACCTACCGCGACCTGTCGGAGAAACCCGAGACGCGGGTGCTGGTGCAGGGCATCGTCGACGAGGTCAACGCCCGGTTCGCGCGGGCCGAGCAGATCAAGCGCTTCGCGTTCCTGCCCAAGGAGCTCGACCACGAGGACGGCGAGCTGACCGCCACCCAGAAGGTCAAGCGCAGCGCCATCGCCAAGCTCTTCGAGCAGCAGGTCGAAGGGATGTACACGCGGTGACGGGCACGCTGGAGACGATCATCAGAGGGCTGGGCAACGGCTCGGTGTACGCGCTGCTCGCCCTCGGCTTCGTGATCATCTACAAGGCCACCCGGGTGATCAGCTTCGCCCAGCCCGCGCTCATGCTGGCCGGCGCGGTCGCGGTCAGCTACCTCGCCCCGGTCACCGGCTTCTACCTGGGCGCGCTGCTGGCGGCGCTGTTCATCGCCGCCGTCGCGCTCGGCATCGAACGGGTGGCGATCCGGCCCATGGTGGGCCGGCCGGTGTTCGTGGTGGCGATCATCACGCTCGGCATCGACGTGGTGGTGCGGGTGGTGGTCAACGGCTTCATCGGCAGGGACGTGCGCCAGGTGGGCGACCCGTGGGGGTTCGACCTGGTCTCGCTCGGCCCGGTCGTGGTGCAGCAGCGCTGGCTGGCCATGATGGCCGCCACCGCCGTGCTGGTCGCGCTGCTGTTCACGTTCTTCCGCTACAGCAAGTACGGGCTGGCCATGCGGGCCGCCGCCTACGACCAGGAGACCGCGCTGGCGCAGGGCGTCTCCGTCGGCGCGGTGTTCGCGGTGTCGTGGGCGCTGGCCGGATTCCTCGCGGCCGTCGCCGGCATGTTCGTCGGCACCGGGCAGGGCATCGAGCAGACGACCTGGATCATCGCGCTCAAGGCGCTGCCCGCGATCATCGTGGGCGGTCTCGACTCGCTCGGCGGGGCCGTCGTCGGCGGGCTGGTGATCGGGGTGGTCGAGTCGTTGTTCCAGTCGTACCAGGGCGCTTACCTGCCGTGGCTGGGGCAGAACTTCGCGATCGTCTCCCCGTACGTGGTCATGCTCGTCGTCCTGCTGGTCAAACCGTACGGGCTGTTCGGCACCCGGGAGGTCGAGCGGGTATGACGGGAACGCGGGAGGGCGCCCCACAGGCCGCCCCGGCCATACCGACCGGCCGGTCCCGCCGGGTGCGCGGGCGGCCGCTGCTCTACACCTCCTACGCCCAGGACATGGCGCTGCTCGACACCCGGGCCAAGCGGGTCTCGGCGGGCGCGCTGGTGCTGCTGGCGCTCCTGCTGTCGGGGGTGCTCGCCGACTCGGCGCTGGAGGTGCTCGCCGCCGCGTACGTGCTCGCGATCGGGGCGATCGGGCTCAACATCGTCACCGGGTACGCGGGGCAGGTGTCGCTCGGGCACGCCTTCTTCGTCGCCATCGGCGCCTACACGGCCGCCGCCCTGTCCGGGCCGCCCGGCGGCGACACGATCGGGTACGGGATCACCGAGATCTGGATCTGGCTGCCCGCGGCGGGGCTCGTCGCCGCCGCGGCCGGCGTGCTCGTCGCGCCGCTCGCCACCCGGCTGCGCGGGCTCTACCTGGCCATCGTCACGCTCGGCCTGGTTTTCCTCGGCGAGCACATCTTCAAGGAGTGGCAGGAGCTGACCGGCGGCGTCGGCGTCGGCAGGGAGGCGGCCGTCCCCGCCCTCTTCGGCGCCAGGCTCGACCAGGACGGCGCGTTCGGCACCCGCGAACAGCAGCTCTACCTGCTCATGCTGATCCTGCTCGTGGTCTTCGCGGTCGCCGCGCGCAACCTGGCCCGCTCCCGCGTCGGCCGGGCGTTCGCGGCCATCCGCGACCGCGACATCGCCGCCGCCGTCATCGGGGTGCCGCTCACCCGCTACAAGGTGCTCGCGTTCGGCGTCTCGTCCTTCTACGCGGGCTGCGCGGGCGGGCTGCTCTTCACCCTCTCCGGGTACGTGGAGCCGGGCTCGTTCAGTCTGCTGCTGTCCGTGCAGTTCATCGCGATGGTCCTGATCGGCGGGGTGGCCACCGTCTCGGGGGCGATCGCGGGCGCCCTGTTCATCTCCCTGCTGCAGCCGCTGACCCGGGCGCTGCCCGCGCTGGTGCCGATCATCAGCGGCGACACCACGCAGACGCCCAACGTGTTCCAGGTCGAGACCGTGCTCTACGGCCTGCTGATCGTGCTGTTCCTCATCTTCGAACCGCGGGGCCTGTTCGGCCTCTGGATCCGCGTACGGAATTACTGGAAAGCCTGGCCTTTCTCCTACTAGAAGGGGTCATTTCATGAAGAGTCGCTATGTGGTGGCCATCACTGCAGCAGTGGCCCTTCTGTCCGCGTGCGGCGTCTTCCGGGGGGACGACGAGGGCGGACAGAGCGCCCAGACGACAGGAGTCACCAGTGAGCCCTGTCCCTCCGCTGTCGACAGCAACAAGGGATGCATCTACCTCGGCTCCATCTCCGACCTGACCGCGGGGCCGTTCGCGGCGCTGGCCGTGCCGATCACCGAGGCGCAGAAGGCGTTCTGGGCCCGGGTCAACAAGGCCGGCGGCATCGGCGGCAAGTACGAGGTGGACGTCACCCGCTACGTCCGCGACAACAAGTACAACCCCGAGGTGCACCGGCAGGTCTACAACGAGATCAAGGACCAGGTGCTCGGACTCGCCCAGACGCTCGGCTCGCCCACCACCGCCGCCATCATCGGCGACCTCAAGGCGAACAACGTCGTCTCCGCGCCCGCCTCCTGGACCTCCGCCTGGGAGTTCGAGGACGTGGTCATCGAGAGCGGCGCCAACTACTGCGTCGAGGCGATGAACTCCGTCGACTACGCCATGGAGACCTACAAGCCCAAGTCCGTGATGGCCGTCCACCTGGCCGGCGACTACGGCGCGGACGCCGCCGCGGGCGCCAAGATCGCGGCAGAGGCGCACGGCCTGGAGTTCACCGGCGTCGAGACCCCGCCGGGGGCCACCGAGCAGGGCCGGGCCATCACCGAGATCACCCGTGAGAAGCCCGACCTGGTGATCCTCACCACCGGCCCCGCCGACGCCGCCACCATCGTCGGCCAGAGCGCCGCGGCCGGCTTCAAGGGCCGCTTCATCGGGACCGGCCCCACCTGGAACCCCGCCCTGCTCCAGTCACCCGCCGCCGAGGCGCTCAAGGCCCTGTACGAGCAGTCGGCCCCGGGCAAGACGTGGAGCTCCGACACGCCCGGCCACCAGGCCATGCGTGACGCGCTGCCCGGCGTCACCCCCAACGACGGCTACACCTCGGGCTGGGCCTGGGCGTACCCGATGAAGGCGGCGCTGGAGAAGATGGTCGCCGACGGCGACATCAGCCGCGCCGGTCTGCTCAAGGCCGTCAAGTCGCTCAAGACCGTCGACTACGAGGGCATGCTGCCGCCCGAGGCCGGCAACTTCGCCGACGACCCCGACGCCGCCACCTTCCGCCAGACCCTCATCAACAAGCCCGACGACGGCTCCCCGACCGGGGTCGTCGAGGTGCGGGACTTCTTCACCGGCCCGACCGCCAAGGGTTACACCTTCGACGGACCCTGTTTCGCCAAGCTGTGATCGCGTGCGGGGCGCGGGCCGTTGGGTAGGGTCGAGACATGTCTCGCCGCTACCGCCGGTTCGCGCCCCTCGTCGTGGTCCCCGCGTTCGTGCTCGCCGTGACCGGTTGTTCCGAGGTCAACAGCACGATCGACCGGGCCCAGGCCTGCCTGGAGGCCCCCAAGATCATCACTGAGCTGACGACCAAGCTCACCCAGCTGACCGACGACCCGCAGGCCATGGAGAAGGCCCTCGACGACACCGCGGCCAAGCTGAACGACCTCGCCGACGAGGCGGCCAACACCACCATCAAGGAAGCCTCCGACAAGCTCGCCACCACGCTGGCCGGCATCAACGTCAAGGACGTCAACGACGCCGTCGACGCCGTCCAGCAGGTCGGCTCCGAAACCGCCGCCTACGTCCAGCAGGTCACCGAGGCCTGCGCCGGGGGGTGAAACCCGCTTTCTCTAGGGAGAATGGTCGCGAAATATCGTTTCTCCCATGGAGCCTGACCCGCGATTCACCCTGGCCAACGAACGGACGTTCCTCACCTGGCTGAGCACCGCCCTGGCGCTCAGCGCGGGGGGCGTGGCCATGGCCGCGGTGCCCGCGGAGGCGTTCGTCCCGTGGCTGCGCACCACCCTGGCCGTCGTCCTGGTCGCGCTGTCGGCGCTGGCCGCGGGCATGGCCTACCCGCGCTGGCGCAACATCCAGCGCGCGCTGCGCGCCCAGACGCCGCTCCCGCCGCCGGCGCTGGCCTCCGTCTTCGGGTACGGGGTCGCCGCCGTGGCGGTGCTGGCCCTGGTGATGATCCTGCTCGCCGCCTGACCATGGGCGACCCGTACGAGATCTGGGACCAGGGGCTGCAGAGCGAGCGCACCCGCCTGGCCTGGGTGCGCACCGCCGTCCTGCTGGCGACCGGCGGGCTCGGCGCCGCCGGGCTGGCGGTGCGCACCAGCCTGCCGCTCCCCGCGGCGGCCGCGTTCGCGGCGGCGGCGCTCTGCGGCGGGATCCTGCTCATCAGGACCGGCGCCCGCTTCCGCCGGGTGCAGGCGGCGCTGCACGGCGGCCGGCCGCTGGACCACCGGGCCGACGCGGTCCTCGCCTGGCTCGGCACGCTCGCCGTGGTCGCCGGGGCCCTGGTGTTCGTGCTGACCGTGAGGTGAGGCCGGGTTGCGGCCGCGCGGGAGGGAGGCGGACACTCGTAAGTGAGGGAGGTGACCTCATGAAGGAAGAGCTCACAAAGGTCCCCTTCGAGTGCCGCGGCTGCTGGCACGTGTGGGAGGAGGAATACCTCGTCCGCCACGTCGAGGGCCGCAACGGGGGCGACATCTGGTTGCGCGGCGGGGTGCCCGTGCCGCCGCCCTCGGCGTCGGAGATGTGCCCCAGCTGCGGCCGTCACCAGACGGTCCGGTTCCCGGAGGGCTATCTCGCGCACCACCCGGAGCTGATCCGGCCCGCCCGGCCCGCCGACCCCGATCCCACCCCGCTGATCAGCCCGGTACGGAAGCGGCGGCGCTGGATCGAGGCATAACAGATGGTGATATTTCTCTAACAGAGAGTGTCATAAGGACCATCTTGCTGGGGGCACCCCCCGGGCGCACACTCAGGGCGGATGACGATCCGTGATCGGGGGGGTGGTCCTCGTGCACGACGGATTCGGCGTGCCTCGACTCTGGCCGCTGGAGTGCCTGTGCTGCTGGCACGTCTGGGAAGAGGCGTACACCGTCAGGCTCGCCCGCCACGGCGAGATCTGGCTGATGGGCGGCGTCGTGGTGCAGCCACCGTGGTCGGGAGCCACCTGCCCGTCATGCGGCGGGATCGTGGTGACCTCGTTCCCCGACGGCTACCTCGCCCGCCACCCCGAGCTGATCTCGGCGGCCGAACCCGAGCCGGTGCCGGTGGTGGTGGCGGCGATCGACGTCGTCCCCCCGCCGGTGGCGGCCCGGCCGCCGCGTCACCACCGGCTGCTGATCATGCTCGGGGTGCCGCTGGTGCTGGCAGCGGCGTACGAGGTCTATCGCGCCATGGCGACCACCGCACCGCACTAGCGGCACGCCGAGGTCTGTCACATGATGGCGACCGGCTCGCTCCGCACCAGGCCGCACGCCGAGGTCTGTCAGGTCACGGTGCCGCCTCCAGGTCGCGCGCCGAGTTCTGTCATGTCACGACGCCGCCAGGTCGCGCGCCGTGGTCGTTCACCGTGACCGAGAGCGCCTCCCACAGACCCGCGAGCCGGGCCAGGTCGCCGGTCGCGGCGTCGAGGTGCGCGTCGGGCCGGAAGTGGACGACCGTCCCGGTCGCCCCGTCGTCGGCGATCGGCTCCAGACCCGTCACCGGAACCCCGTGCTCGTAGCGCTGGGTCCAGGCTCCGCCTCGGCGGCGGTTGGTGTGGACGAGCCACTCGCTGAGCGCCGCGACGACGGACATGCCGCGCCGCGGATGGCCGTCGGGGAGCACCTGTGCCTCTGGGTGGTCGAAGAACCGGAGGTCCTTCGAGGCCATGACAGGCTTCTTCACCAACCGGCCGTGCTCGTCCCGCCGGGTGTCGGTGCCGCGCCCCTCGTCCGCCACGGACACCGAGCCGTCGGGGTGCAGCGTGACGGTGCAGCGCCCGCCGCCGATGGTCTCCGCCTCGTCGGCCGCGTAGGCGACGACCTCGAGGATCAGGTGCCGGACTCCGCCGGGTGCGAACACGGCCGGATGCCGGCGGATGTGCGCGAGGTGCTCGGCGTCCACCCCGCTCGCCCAGTCGTGCGTGGTGTTACGCCAGGAAGTCGTTGATCCATCCATCGAAGCAGGCTATGCCCCAGCTGGGAACGGCCGCCGCAGGTTTTCCGCACGTTTTCCGCACTGCGGGCGGCCGCTCCCGCGGACCTCAGGAAAGGCTGTCCAACCAAGCCCGATGCAGGCCGGCGAAGCGGCCGTCGGCGGCCACCAGCCGGTCCGGCGGCCCGTCCTCGACGATCTCGCCCCGCTCCATGACCAGCACCCGGTCCGCGATCTCCACCGTCGACAGCCGGTGGGCGATGATCAGTGCCGTACGGTCGGCCAGGATCGTGCGCAGCGCCCGCTGCACCAGCCGCTCGCTCGGCACGTCCAGGCTGGAGGTGGCCTCGTCCAGGATCAGCACCGCCGGGTCGGCCAGGAACGCCCGCGCGAACGCCACCAGCTGCCGCTGGCCCGCCGACATGCGCCCGCCCTGCTTGCCCACGTCCGTGTGGTAGCCGTCGGGCAGCGACATGATGAAGTCGTGCGCGCCGATCGCCTGCGCCGCCTCGTGCGCCTGCCGCTCGGTCGCGCCCGGCCTGCCGAACCGGATGTTGTCCAGCACCGACCCGTTGAACAGGAAGTTCTCCTGCGTCACCATGACCACGGCCCGGCGCAGCGTGGCCTCGTCCAGCTCACGCAGGTCGGCCCCGTCCAGCAGCACCCGTCCCGCGGTCGGGTCGTAGAAGCGGGAGATCAGCTTGGCCAGCGTGGTCTTGCCCGCCCCGGTGGAGCCGACCAGCGCCACGCTCTGCCCCGCCGGGATCACCAGATCCAGGCCGGGCAGGATCGGCATCGCCTCCACGTACGCGAATCGGACGCCCTCGAAGCGCACCTCGCCGCGCGCGGCCGGCAGCGGGCGCGGGGTGCGCGGCTCCGGCACCGCCGGCTCTTCCTCCAGCACCCCTGACAGCTTCTCCAGCGCCGCGCTGGCCGACTGCAGCGTGTTGTAGAACTGGCTGATCTCCTGCATCGGCTCGTAGAACCCGCGCAGGTAGAGCAGGAACGCGGTGAGCACGCCCACCGTGACCTCGCCGTGGAAGGCCAGCCAGCCGCCGTAGAACAGCACGGCCGCCACCGTCAGGTTGCCGATCAGCTTGATGCCCGGCATGAACACCGCGATCAGCTTCATGCTGCGCGCGTTGGCCTGGCGGTAGTCGTCGTCCAGCCGTTCGAAGATCTCCTGGTTGCGCGGCTCGCGGCGGAACGCCTGCACCGCGCGCACCCCGGTCATCGACTCGACGAAGTGCACGATGACCAGCGCCACCGTCTCCCTGGTGCGCCGGTAGACGATCGCCGACTGCCGGCGGAACCACCGGGTGAACAGCAGCAGGATCGGCAGCGGCACCAAGGCCACCAGCCCCAGCTCCACGTCCAGCACGAGCAGCAGCACGGCGGTGCCGACCATCGTCAGGACCGCCGTGACCAGCCCGTCGAAACCGGCCTGCAGCAGCTCGGCGATCGCCTCGATGTCGGAGGTGAGCCGCGAGATGACCCGGCCGGAGGTGTACTTCTCGTGGAAGCTCAGCGACAGCCGCTGGAAGTGGTCGAACACCCTCCTGCGCAGCTCCAGCAGGATCTCGTGGCCGATCCGGCCCGACATCGTGAGGAACGCCTGCCGGGTGAGCGCCTGCGCCCCGGCCGCCGCCAGGATCACGCCCACCACGAGCAGCAGCGTGCCCGTCCCCTCGCCGCGCAGCATCGGCGGGATGCCCGCGTCGATGCCCACCTTCACCAGGTAGGGGATGGCCAGCCCGGCGGCGCTGGAGGCGATGATGACCGCCGTGAGCACCGCGATCGCCTTGCGGTGCGGGGCCAGCAGGTTGCCCAGCAGCCTGCGGGAACGGGCCCGCAGCAGGCCGCTCACCTGATCCGTCAGCTCGTCCTGGTTCTCGGAGGCGACCCCGCGCCAGTCGGTCGTGGCGGATGTCAACGCAGGGCTCCTTCCGACGGGTCCAGATCGGCGTCCTGGGCGAGGAGCTGCCGGTACTCGGGCACCTCGGCCAGCAGGTCCTGGTGGCGGCCGACGTGGGTGATCGTGCCGCCGTCGAGCAGCGCCACCTTGTCGGCCAGCAGCACCGTGGAGGCCCGGTGCGCCACCACGATGCCGGTGGCCTCGCGCAGCACCTCCCGCAGCGCGGCCTCGACCAGCGCCTCGGTCTCCACGTCCAGCGCCGACAGGGTGTCGTCGAGCACCAGGATCCTCGGCCTGCTCAGCACCGCCCTGGCCAGGGCCAGCCGCTGCCGCTGGCCGCCGGAGAGCGACATGCCCTGCTCGCCGATCCGGGTCTCCAGCCCCCACGGCAGGTCGTACACGAACATCGCCTGCGCGGTGCGGATCGCGCTGTCCAGCTCCTCCTCGGTGGCGTCCTGGCGGCCGAGCGTCAGGTTCTCGCGCACGCTCATCGAGAACAGCGTCGGCTCCTCGAACGCGGTCGCCACGATCGAGCGCAGCTCGGGCAGCTCCAGGTCGCGCACGTCCCGGCCGTCGATCGTGACCCGGCCCGCGGTGACGTCCAGGAGCCGCGGCACCAGCGCGGTCAGCGTGGTCTTGCCGGAGCCGGTGGCGCCCACCACCGCGACCGTCTCGCCCGGCCGCACCTCCAGCCACAGGTCGCGCAGGACCGGCCGGGCAGCGCCGGGGAAGCGGAACTCCACGCCCTCGAACCGCAGGTGACCGCGCGGCCGCTCGACTTGGGCGGACCCGCCCTGGATCTCCGGGACCGTGTCCATGACCTCCAGCACCCGGTCGGCGGCCGTCATCGCCTCCTGGGCCATGGCCAGGATGTAGCCGAGGCTGGCGATCGGCCACACCAGCTGCAGCACCAGCGTGGTGAACGCGAACAGCGCGCCCAGCGTCAGCGCGCCCTCACCCACGGCCAGCGCGCCGAGCAGCAGCACCAGCGCCAGCGTGACGTTCGGGATCACCTCCAGGAAGGTGAAGAAGCGCGCCGACAGCCGCACCTTGTCCATCGATGTCCCGTACAGCCGGCGCGCCGCCTCGTCGTAACGCTCGAAGACGTGGTGGCGGCGGCCGAACGCCTTGATCGTGCGGATGCCGATGGCCGACTCCTCGACCAGCGTGGCCAGGTCGCCCTGCTCGTCCTGCACCTGCCGTGAGATGCGGATGTAGCGCTTCTCGAACCGCAGGGACAGCATGACGATCGGCACCGCGGAGACGGCCACGAGCACGCCCAGCGGCCAGTACATGTTGAGCAGCAGCACGGTCACCGTGATCAGCTGCAGGATGTTCATGACCAGGAAGAGCATGCCGAAGCCGAGGAACCTGCGGATCGTCGACAGGTCCGTGGTGGCCCGCGACAGCAGCTGGCCTGACTGCCACTCGCCGTGGAAGCTCATCGGCAGCCGCTGCAGGTGCCGGTAGAGGTCGTCGCGGATGTTCGTCTCCAGCCCGAGCACCGGACCGATCTGCGCCCACCGGCGCAGGAAGATGAGCAGCGCTTCGAGGACGCCGAGGCCGAGCGCCAGCGACCCGAGCAGCAGCAGCGCCCGGCTGTCGCCGTCACGCACCGGACCGTCGACGACCTTCTCGCCGACCAGGGGCAACGCGATGCTGGCGCCGATGCCGACGATCGCGGCTAGCCAGATGAACACGAGCTTTCCGACGTACGGCCGCAGATAGCGCCGCAACCGCCACAAGGAGATGTTTTCGAACAGGGGACGACCGGGAACGCGCGTATCAGGAGGCATCCTTCTAAGGCTAATACCGTCAATCAACCGATTTTCGGACGTGGCAGGGTAGTCCTCATGAACGAGACAGACCTTCGTTACCTGCGCAGATGTGTCGAACTCGCGGCCCAGGCCCTCGCCTCAGGCGACGAGCCGTTCGGATCCGTGCTGGTGAGCGGGGATGGCACCGTCCTCGGCGAGGACCACAACCACGTGGTCGCGACCGGCGACCACACCCGCCACCCGGAGTTCGAACTCGCCCGGTGGGCCGCCGCCAACCTGACCGCTGAGGAGCGGGCCGCGGCCACTGTGTACACCTCCGGCGAACACTGCCCGATGTGCGCGGCGGCGCATGGGTGGGTGGGGCTCGGACGGATCGTGTACGCGTCGTCGTCGGAGCAGTTGTCGGCTTGGCTGGGGGAGATGGGGGTGGCTCCGGCGCCGGTGCGGGGGCTGGCGATCCGGGAGGTGCTGCCGGGGGCTTCGGTGGAGGGGCCGGTGGGGGAGCTGGCAGACGAGATCAGGGACCTTCACCGGCGGTTCCATGGGTGGCAGTAAAGCAGTAATGGTACTTAAGTCATGACATCACTCCTATAGTTCCAGTGGGTGCCGAAATGCTGCGGAATGGATGGCGTCTACCGCCCCTCCGTCAATTCCTCTTCAAAGCGCACAGCCGCAGCGACCTCGCCTGCGACTCCTGCTAGGCCAGAGTCAGGTTCGGCGCCATCGGGATCTCAACGTCGCGTGACTGGCGGTGGCCGGCACCACGCGCCCTGGCGTCTCGATCCCCGGCCGCTGGCGTAGTTGCTGCAGGGCACCTACGCGCACCTGGGCGTGCCGGGCTTCTGGCGCCGCCAACGTATGGACGAGAACGGCCTGCACGCGCAAGTCGAGTTCGCGCACCGGCGTCAAGCCGCGTTCGAGGCGGCGAGGACGCTGCTCGGCAGCGGGCGGCGTGGCTGGCGCGTGACGCGTGATTCCCGTGTCAGAGACTGATGGGATCGAAGTCCCGGATGAAGCGTCTCTTCTGCGAGGCGTGGATCCTCTCAGGGTGTTGGCCGGCGTACCTCTCGTAACGTCGCATCGTGTTCTCGTACAGTGCCTGCGCCTGCTCCGGTTGCCCGTCGGCATCCAGGTCGAGTGCGAGATTCACGGCGGCCGAAAGGGTCAGCAGATTGTCGGGCCCGTAGAAGTCGCGCACCTGCTCCAGGACGACCTCGCCGCACCTGCGAGCTTCGGCGACGTTACCGAGCGCCGCCATGTCGCCGTCCAGGTTGAGGAGGGCGCCGAAGACGTAGCCGTGCTTGGGCCCCAGCCTGTTTTTCAACCCTTCGTACGCCTGCTGGTCCAACTTTGAGGCCCTATCGGCGTCTCCGCGCATTCGATAGAGCGCTGCGAGGTTCATCAAGCAGCCGTGGGTGAACGGGTGGTCGCGGAAAACCTGCTCGTAGCGAGCATGCGCTTGTTGCGCCATGGCCATCGCCTCTGCGGTGCGGCCCACCTGCCTCAGCGTGTTGCTGAACGCCACCTGTGTGGACATGGTCTCCGGGTTGTCAGCGCCGAAGATCTTGTTCAGCCTGGTGTACGTCTCCTCGACGAGTTCCAGAGCCTCGTCGAGGTCCCCACGTCGACGGCGCGCGATGGACAGGTCGCGGGCGGCCACAAGCGTGAGCGGATGCTCGATGCCCAGTTCGCTCCTCCCATGGGCGTACGCTTCCTCCCCGACGTCGCACGCCTGGTCATGGTCGCCGTACAACATGACCGTCCGCGCCAGCGCGTTCCACGAGGTCTGCAGGTCCCATTTGCTGATCCCGCTCTTGGCGCTGCTCTGTTCTATGTAGACCAGCTGCGCGAGATCGAGCGCGGATTCGAACTGGCTGAGCAGGAGGTGGTCAAGGGCCAGGTTGTTGAGCACACGCAGGGTGGCGGGTGCGGCCCTGCCGAAGACCTCCTCGTGCAGCTTCAGCGACTCGGTGTCTTGCTCGAAGGCTTCCTGGAACATCCCTTTGGCGCGGAGGTCGGCCGCGACGGCCAGCCTGATGCGCAGCGTCTCCTCATGTTTCTCGCCGAAGACCTCGCGCATGTGATCGAAGGTCTGCTCGTTGAGCTCGCGGGACCCCTCGAAGGCGCCGGCCTGCCACATGACGTTTCCCAGGTGTCGGCGCAGCCGCAGGACATTCTCGTCCTTCTCCTTGTAGATCTTCGTCCAGTGACCGAGGAAGTCCTCGGCGAACCTGCGCGCGGAGGAGTAGGACGCGACCTGGAAGAGGTAGCGGGTGATGTCGATAGCAAACCGCTGCACTTCGCGGTCGGCGCACTCGACGACGCCCGCAGGGCGCAGATGGGGGATCAGATCGGCGTAGTGGGGCCAATTGGCGGTGTCCTCCGGGTCACCGGGGGAGCCGCTCGCGAGCAGGAGGTGCACCTCGTGCTTGTACTCTTCGCGACTATTCGGGTCCAAGGAATCACGCAGGAGAGCTTGGACCAGACGGTGCACCTGTACGGTGCCCGCCTCTTTCTCGATCTTCACCAGGGCGAACCGGTTGAGCTCCCCGAACGCCTGGGCCATCAGGACGGGTTTCGCCAGAATGGGGGCCATCAGCTTGACGCCGCTCTTGCTTCCCCGGCGGAAGGCGGCGCTCGGGATCGGGTCCGGCCCGAAAAAGGCCAGACAGCGCAGCATCGTCGCGGCCTCGGGGAGCCGTTTCTCGATCTCGTTCACCGAGAGCTGCCAGGCGACCGTCATCGACAGCGGATACTCGGTCGACTTGCCGAGCTCGAGCAGGTCCCTGGCCTGCAGGGCGAGCTGTTCGACGTACTCCTCGGTCGACATGCCGGTCATGACCTGGAGGGCGGCCGCCTGCTCCAGCGCCAGAGGCAGGTCGCCGAGCTTGCCCGCCAGGTGCTCCGCCTCCTTCTGCGGCACCTCCTTGCGCAGGCGCTTGCGGAGGAACGCGACGCTCTCCTCCGTGGAGAAGACGTCCACAGGCACAGTCTCCGCCACCCCGCTCCACCGGCTGTTGCGCGAGGTGATCAGCACGTGCCCTGGGCCGCCCTCCGGAATGAAGTCGCGGATATCCTCGGGCTCGTCCGCGTTGTCGAAGATGAGCAACCACCGCTCGACCGGATCGCCGCGCTGCAGCGCGTCACGGACGGACGCGGCGGCCTCCTCGATGCCGACGCTGTTCGCCGGACGCAGCTTGAGATCCTCGGCGAGGGTCGCGAGCGTGCTCGGCACGAGCATCGGATGGTCTGCCGGCACCCACCAGACCAGGTCGTATGAACCGCGATAGCGCCACGCGTATTCGATCGCCAGCTGGGTCTTTCCGACTCCGCCCAGCCCTTGCAACGACTGAGGCACGACAGCCGCTTTGGCGGTGGAAGTGATGCTCGTCCGTAATTGATCGAGCAAATTCTGCCTACCGGTGAAGTGCTTGTTGCGACCCGGGATCCTCTTCCCCCAGATCGCCGGCATCTGGAACGGTTCCTGTGGAGCGGCCTGCTGATCCATGAACCTGATTTTCCCTCCTGCGATTGATTTTGGCGATGGATAGTTACACCTTTGTCGTGCGCTGCAGGATTGCATGGCGACATAGGCGTCACGGGCGGCCGTAAACGGGCTCAGAGGGTTGAATGCCTGCTACAGCGATTATGCGAGGCTGCCCGCCTTCGCGCGGATGCGCGGCTGCCGACGGTCCTCGACCAGGTAAGCTCAGCACTCGACTCGGAGATCCCCTTCCACCTCCTGGCCGCCATCCTCGACGACCAAGAGGGTGCGTTCCAGGGGTATGGAGGCCTTCAGATTCACGCGGCGAAGGGAACGCCTTACGCGGGGAGGCCGCTGGACACGGACGCGGCTCTCCAAGCCCACATCGGGTCGATGGAGCTGATCAAATGATCCTTCGCGCCCGGGTGGCGGAGAAACTGCTCTGCGAGCTGAATCTAGGACGCAGACCTCGGTGCGGTGTTTAGTCCTAAATGTCATGCTTCGTGAGGCTTAATAACGATGATCTTGAGCGTGACGGATGATATCCACGGGGTGAGGGTACGGTTACAAAGCTGCTCCTCTCCGTGAAAATCCTCTTTATCGCGTATGTCCTCATAACGTAGAGATATGGAGTTGGTGGCAACGATCGCCGGCGTGATCGCTGCACTGCTCGCGGTGCCCGCCGCGATGATCGCGCTGCCTCCTGTGGTAGCGATGTGGCGGGACAGGCGTCGAAGGCGGGCCTCACTCGTCAGGGGCGACTCCGGTTCCGGCGCCTCCACAGGCGCCGACGCTCCGGACGTCGCAGGGGGCATCGGCTCGGTCGAGGCTCCCGTCGGCCGCCTGCCGGCCCTCGTACGCGGCCGCGAGGATCTGATGCGGCGACTGCGGCAGGCCCTCGAGGTGCCGGGCGGGCCGGTCCAGGTCCTCGGCGGCATGGGCGGGCTGGGCAAGACGACGATCGCCCTCAAGCTCGCCGAGGAGTTTCGCGAGGAACAGCGGGTGGTCTGGTGGGTCGAGGCCACCAGCCGGGGCCAGGTCGAGACGCTTCTACTCCAGGTGGCGCAGGATGACCTAGGGGTGCCGCCGGAGAACGTCCAGGATGCGCTGGCCGGCCGCCGAAACGCCGCCGACGTGTTCTGGGGCGCGGTCCGCCGCACCGGCAAGGCCGGAGGGTTCGCCCTGATCCTGGACAACGCCGACGACCCGCATGCCGTGCTGGCTCCCCCGGGTGGGGTGGCGGGTGACGGCAACGGGTGGATCCGCACCAGCCCGATGTGCGCGACCGTGGTGACTTCCCGTGACCGGGACCCCAAGACCTGGGGACCGCTATGCGAGGTTAATGCGATCGAGCCGATCGACGAGGAGGCCGCAGCGCAGATGCTTTGTGACCTGGCCCCGGGCGTCTCCGACACGGAACAGGCCGTCGTGCTCGCCCGCAGGCTGCAGTGCCTGCCGTTGGCGCTGTACCTGGCGGGCACTCTGATCGCCTGGCCGCACAGTGGCTTCCGCACCTTCGCCGCCTACCGGCAGGCGCTCGAAAGGGACATGGTCGGCATCCTGGACATGCGTCCCGACACGTCCCAGCCGCCGTCGGACAGGCAGGTGGTGGCGCGAACCTGGCAGTTGTCCCTGCATACGCTCCGGAACCAGCAGGTGAAGGAGGCTTCGACCATCGCCCTGGTACTGGCCCAACTCGCCGACGCGCACACCGTGCCCTCAGGCATGCTGAACCCGGTCCGGCTGGGAGCCCTCATCGGGGCCACCTCGAACCAGGTCGCCGTCGCGATCGAGGCACTGGCGAGGGTCGGACTCACCGATCCGGCGTCCGACGGGGACATTCCCGGCTACCGGCTGCATCCGCTGGTGGCTGAGACCCTGCGGGTTGCCAGGTCGTTCCCGCGTTTTCGGATTCTGCCCGTGCGGCACGACCTCCAGCAGCGGGCGTGGGCGATCGGCCTGCACCTGCTGCACACGGAAGTGGGTGGGCTGGATCCCGCCCAGCCGCGTGACTGGCCGATGGGCGTCCTCCTCGCGCAGCATCTGCGTGCGCTCATCGGCCGCGGTCCAGGCCGTCCTCCCCGTGATCTCCTGCGCGAACTGGCTTCCAGCGCCTCGACCGTCATCGACATCTTGAGCGAGTACGGCTCCTACCCCAGTGCCTCGCAACTCGGTGACGAAGCGGTTCGCTGGACCAGGCCGCTTTCCGCCCGCGACCCCGCCCTGCTCCAACTCCGGCACAGCCTGGCCATCCTGACCCACAGGCGGGGGAGGTTCCCGCAGGCAGAGGACGAACTGCGCAAGGTTCTGGCGGACCGACTGCGGGTGCTGGGGCCGGACGATCCCGACACGCTGCTCACCCGACACGACCTGGCCGTCAACCTGCATCGGCAGGGCAATCTCCGCGAGGCGGAGAAGTATTACCGCGAGGTGCTGGACGACCGCAGGCGCGTGCTCGGGCCGGATCACCCGGACACCCTGCTCACAGGGCACCATCTCGGTCGCGCTCTGCAGTCCCGTGAGGAGTTCCGGAAGGCTGCGGAGTCCTATCGCGACATCTTGGACAACCAGCGGCGGGTCCTCGGGCCCGATCATCCCCAGACCCTGCACACGGAGCACACCCTGGCTACCGTTCTAATCGACTTGGGGATGCATCAGGAGGCCGAGACGGCCCTGCGGCGCGTGCTGGCCGACCGGGAACGGGTCCTCGGCGAGGACCATCCCGACACGCTGCTCACCCGATATGACCTCGCCACCACGCTGCACAAGAGTGGCCGGTTCGAGGAGGCGAAATCGGCCTATGAACGGGTGCTGGCCGATCGGGAGCGAATGCTGGGACCGGACCATCCAGACACTTCGCTCACCCGGCACAGCCTGGCTCTCGTCCTTATCGACTTCAAGGAATTCAGCGAAGATCCTCTTTAATTATGGTCAAGCATTTACAGGAGTTTAGGCTGGTCTCCTCAATCTGCCGGGTCTCGGCTAGCATTGCGGATTACACAAGTTCCCGGGGCACGTACGGGGTGTTGCGCGGTGACATTCCAAGAATCAGCACGAGAGTGGCCTGCCACTCTTGATGTGCCCCAAATGCTGCAGGACGGCTGGGAACCCCGGCCCTTCCGACAATTCCTGCTCAAAGTGCACAGTCGCTGCAATCTTGCCTGCGACTACTGCTATGTCTACACCCTGGCCGACCAGAGCTGGCGATCACGTCCCAAAGTCATGGCGCCCGAGCTCATCGAGACCGCGGCCGTCCGCATCACCGAGCACGCCAAGCGCCATCAGGTCGACTCGGTCCGGCTCATCCTGCACGGTGGCGAGCCGCTGCTCGTCGGGCACGCCTACCTTCGCGGAGCCGTGGAGACCATCAGGTCCCAGGCTGGCCCCGGCCTTCAGGTCGACGCGGCGGTGCAGACCAACGGGGTGCTCCTCGACGACGACGCGCTGCGCTGCTTCGCCGACCTCGACGTCAAGGTAGGGGTGAGCCTCGACGGCAGCGCACGCGGCAACGACCGCAACCGTCGTTTCGCCGATGGCCGCAGCAGCTACGATCCGGTGGCCAAGGCGCTCCACCTATTGATGAGCCCCGCCTTCGAGCATCTCTACAGCGGCTTGCTGTGCACGATCGACCTGGCCAACCATCCTGTCGAGACCTACGAGGCGCTGCTGGAGTTCCGGCCGCCGATGATCGACTTTCTGCTGCCGCACGGCACCTGGGAATCTCCACCGCCTGGCCGCTCCGCCGACCCCAAGAAGACGCCTTACGGCGACTGGCTCGTAGCCGTGTTCGACCGCTGGTACGGCTCCAGCGGCGACACGGTCGTCCGCCTCTTCGAGGAGATCATTCAGATGCTTATGGGCGGCAGGTCCGCCAGCGAGTCTGTGGGCCTGACTCCGACGAGCCTCGTGGTGATCGAGACCGACGGCACGATCGAGCAGACCGACGCACTCAAAGTGGTGCGGCAAGGCGCGCCCATCACCGGGCTCAACATCGTCGACCATCCCTTCGACCTCGCCCTGGAGCATCCTGGCATGGTAGCCAGGCAGCTGGGCTGGGAAGCGCTGAGCGACACCTGCAAGTCGTGCCGCTTCGGCCGCGTGTGCGGCGCCGGCCTCTACCCTCACCGCTACCGGCCCGGGACCGGGTTCCGCAATCCCTCTGTCTACTGCTACGACCTCTACCGGCTGATCGGGCACATCCATTCACGCCTCGTCAGAGACCTCCGGCGATCTTCCGTCTGAAAGGAACCCTATGGAACCACGGCCCCACCAACTGCCCGGCGACGTGCTGTCCCGGCTGGCCGCCGGCGGTGGCGGCGCGGAGGCCATGCGCCACCTCGTGGCCGCCGAGCGCAGCAAGCATCGCCTGCTGGTAGTAGGCGTGGCCAGGCTGGCCGGGGGAGACGGGCAGGCCGGCGCGAGAGCCGTGGATCACGCGTACGAGATGCTCGCGAGTTTGGAGAAGACGCGGCCGGAAGCGGTCGATGCTGTGCTACGTCACCCGGCGGTCGGCGCATGGGCCGCTCGTACCATGAAGGTTCTGACAGAGGGGGCCGCCGCCCCGCACGACGCCACGCAGCTCGGCGCGGTCGCGGCGACCGCCGCCGTCCGGGCCGGAGTCGCCTGCCGGACTGAGGCTCCCGCACCGCAAGGGCGGGTCACGCTGCCCTCGCTCGGTCAGATCGTCCTGCCGGCTCCGGCAGACCTGGTCGAGTTGCGCGTGCACGCCGACGGCGTGATCGAGAGCGGCGGCCTGCGCGTCCGGGTGGACGAGCCGGAGCAGCCGGGCTGGGAGCCGCTGCGCCGGATACGCACCTTCGACGGAGCTCTGGATCTGCTCCTCGACGACCTCGATCCGTACCGGTGGACCCCCGAGACCGTGATCGCAGGCCCGCTGTCCGCCGGCGGGCTGCACACCTGGCAGGCATGTCTGGACGAAGCGTGGCAGATGCTACGCCGGCACCACTGGACGATCGCGGCGGAGTTCACCTCGATCATCACCGTTCTGACGCCGATCCAGGCCCCGCCGCAGGGGATGAACAGCGCTTCGGCAGCCGACAGGTTCGGCACGATCGCGATGTCGACGCCGTCCGACGGCCGATGGCTGGCCTCCACCTTCGCTCACGAAGTGCAGCACGCCAAGCTCGGTGCCGTCCTAGATGTCCTGGACCTGCTGGAGCCGGACGACGGCCGCTACTACGCGCCGTGGCGGCCGGATCCGCGCCCGCTGTCCGGCCTCATCCAGGGGGCCTACGCGTACCTCGGGGTGTCGGGGTTCTGGCGACGGCAACGGGTGCATGAGTCGGACCTGCGCCCGCACATCGAGTTCGGTCGGTGGCGGGAGTCGGCATTCGAGGTGACGGGGACCCTCCTGGACAGCGGACGGCTCACTCCGGCCGGCGAAGAGTTCGTCACGGCCATGCGTCGGACGCTGTCGGCTTGGCTTACCGAACCGGTGCCGGCCGCGGCGGCGGACGTGGCTCGGCTGGAGGCGGACGGCCATCGGGAAGAGTGGTCGGCCAGGAATGGCCTGGTTACAGGGTGAGTGGGTCGAAGTCCCAGTTGAAGCGCTCGCCGGTGGTGGCATGCAGCCGCTCGGGATGCTCCTTCGGGAAGCTGGCGTAACGTTCAAGAGTGGCCTCGTAGAGTGCGTCGGCCTCGGCGGTCTCTCCCGAGGAGCGCAGGTCGATGGTGAGGTTGACGGCGGCCGAGAGAGTGAGCGGGTGGGTGTCGCCGAAGAACTCGCGCACCTGCGTGTAGGTTCGCGTTCCCAGCTCGCGGGCCTCGTCGACGTCGCCGAGAGCGGCAAGGTCGCTGGCAAGGTTCACGGAGCTGGCGAAGCTGTAGCGGTGCTTGTCGCCGAGGACCGCGTGCAACCCGTCACGTGCCTGCCGGTCGAGCTCGGCGGCTCTGCGGATGTCGCCGCGTAGCCGGTAGAGCAACGCCAGATTGATTTGGCAGCCGTAGGTGAACGGGTGCTGCAGGCCGAAGACCTCCTGATAGCGGGGGAGCACTGTGCGCGCCAGCCCCATCGCCTCGTCATAGCGGCCAGTCTGGCGCAGGGTGTTGCTCAGGGCGACCATCGCAGCCATGGTCTCGGGATGCTGTGAGCCGAAAAGCTTGACCAGCCGTGCGTGCGTCTCTTCGATCAGTTCTAGCGCTCCTGTGACATCGCCGATCCGGCGCCGTGCGATCGACAGGTCACGGGCGGTCATGAGCGTCAGCTGGTGCTCGACCTGCAGCTCGCGGCATCCGTGGGCGTAGGCTTCCTCGCCGAAGTCACATGCCTGCGCATGATCGCCGCAGGCCCGCACCACCCGGGCCAGACCGTTCCAGTACATCTGAACGTCCCATTTGCTGACTCCCGCGCGTGTGCTCGACAGCTCCAGGAAGGCCAACTGCTGGAGCTTACGAGCAGTCTCGTACTCGCTGAGCAGGGCGTGGTCCAGCGCGAGATTGTTGATCACTCGCAGCGTGGCGGGGTCGGTGGCGCCGAACACCGTCTCGTAGGCGGCCAAGGAAGCGGTGTCCTGCTGGAAGGCCTCCCGGAACTTGCCCTGGGCGCGCAGGTTGGCGCCGTAGGTCAGAGCGACGCCGAGCGTCTCCGGATGCTCAGGGCCGAGTTCCTCCCGCATGAGTTCGAGGGTTTCCTCATTGAGACGGCGGGACTCGTCGTAGCGGCCTATCTGCCACAGTACGTTGCCCAGCTGTCGGCGGATGCGCAGGACGCTGTGATCCTTGGGGCCACTCCGCTGCGACCAGGTTGCGAGGAACTCTTCGGCGAAACCCTGCGCCGAGTTGTAGCTGGCCGCGCGGTAGAGATAGCGGACGATGTTGATCGCGAAGTCCCGTACGGCGGCGTGGGTGCTCGTGGCGATCCCCACCGGCCGCAGATGTGGCACCAGATCAGAGAAGGCCGACCATTGCGTGGTGTCCTCCGGGCTGGTCGGCGCGCCACCCGCCAGCAGCTGATGCACCTCGTGCCTGATGGCCTCGCGCTCCTCCTCGTCGAGAGAGTCCCGCAGAAGGGCCTGAACGAGCCGGTGCACCTGGACCGTGCCGGCCTCCTGCTCGATCTTCACCAGAGCGAACCGGTTGAGCTCGGCCAGCGCCTGGCTGAGCATGAGGGGATTGGCCAGGATCGGGCCCATCCGTCGGGTGCCGGTCTTGTTGGCCCGCCGGAAGATGTCACGCGGAATGGGGTCCGGGCCGAAGAAGGCCAGGCAGCGCAGCACCTCGGCCGCTTCGGGCAGCCGGCTCTCGATCTCCTGGACCGACAGTTGCCAGGCTGCGGTCATGGAGAGCGGGTATTCGGTGGATTTGCCGAGCCCCAGTACGGCCCGGGTCTGCTTGGAAAGTTGGTCGATGTACTCGTCGGTGGACATCCCGGTCATGACCTGCAGAGCCGCTGCCTGTTCCAAGGCGAGGGGGAGGTCGCCCAGTTCGTTGGCCAGGTGCTCGGCTTCCTCTTGCTCGATGTTGCGTTGCAGGCGCTTACGCAGGAAGTCGACGCTCTCGCCCTTGGTGAAGACGTCCACCGGCACTGTCTCGGCGACCCCGCTCCAGCGGCTGTTGCGGGAGGTGATCAGCACGTGGCCGGGGCCGCCTTCGGGGATGAGGTCCCGGATGCCTTCAGGGTCGTCGGCGTTGTCGAAGATCAGCAACCACTTGTCGACCGGGTCTCCGCGCTGGAGGGCGTCGCGTACGGAGGCGGCCGCCTCGTCGATGCCCACGCTGCTTGGCGGGCGCAGCTTGAGGTCCTCCGTGAGGGCCGCCAGCGTGCCAGGGACAAGCATCGGCTGGTCGGAGGGAACCCACCAGACGAGATCGTAATGCCCGCGGTACCGCCAGGCGTACTCGATGGCGAGCTGGGTCTTGCCCACTCCGCCGAGCCCCTGCAAAGCTTGAGGAAGGGGTACGACGGCCGCTGCGGCGGAAGTGGTGATGCTTTCCCGAAGCTGGGCGAGTAAGAGTTCCCGTCCGGTGAAATTCTTGTTGCGGCCGGGGATCTTACCCCAGATTGCGGGCATCCGTGCCGGCTCCGGTGTGCTGACCTGCTCGTTCACGGCGCCTCAGCCCCTCTCGTCTGCAGTTATTTTCGCTCCCGTGATTGATTCTGGCGAGAAGCGGACACAGAATCACATTGAGGAAACCAGGGGTGCGCTCAGCGCGCAATTCACCGCAATTGCGGGCGGCCGTAACCAGGCTCAGGGAGGGCCGTATGGAGGATGCGAACGGGGCCGGACTGATCGATGTCAACGACATCGATCTGGATGATCTCAAGAGCTTGGAGATTCCCGCTCTGGTCCGAGCATGGCACAGATGTTTGGGAAAGGAGGGCGGGACGGTAGCCGGCTTCTCGTCGGCGCTGTGAGTGCCGGGCGATCCGGCGTACCGTAAGGCGGCCTGTCACAAGTCGCACACGATGACAAGATGACCTCCACGTGCGCGCGGGGTCACGTACGTGGGCGTTCCCGTTCCTCCGAGGCGGCGGCGCCGGGCTTGCGGGCGTGGGCAGGAGCCCCCCGGGCCCGGCCCGACCGTTCCCCGGGTGCCGAATCGCCGTCTCCCGCGCTGGCGTCACCCCATTGCTTACATCATCCTCAGGTGTTCGTGTGAAGTATTCACATGTGCCGGTTGACACACCCCCTCCTGTGACATCGGAACTTTGTTGGTGATTGCCCACACTTTTCACGGGTGCTGTAGTTAGCCTACGTAGTGCGATGGAGCGGCATTGCCGCATGCCTTGGTACCGTCTTGTCCTGGTCTGGTTTGACCGCGTTTGAGCATCTTATGGCTGTATGGTGAAGTTCCTTCGGATCAATGGAGAAACTTGCACGATCGATGTCACAACCCCACAGATGCCCTATTCTCCCCGTCGCGGCTTCTCCTCTGACGGTAGCCGCCATAGGGACGAAAACGCCTTCAAGAGAGGCTTGGCGGAAGCATGCACAAAAAAGAGTGTTGCGTATCTACTCTCAATATTTTGCCCACTTTCACGGGTGCTGAGCGCCCACCGATCCCCGCCGCATGCACCTCCCAGCATGGCGACGATCACCCGAGTGGGGAACTGTCATAAGGCCGCCCATCAAGGTGAGACAGAGCCTTGTGATGAGCAGCGCGGAGCGCCTTGGCCCCTGGCATCGCCTTGCGGGCGCCCACTCGGTCGATGAATATGGCGGCCGGCACCTGGCGGAACAGCCGGGGCAGGCTCTTGGCGAGCGTCACTCCGGCGATCCAGGTCAGAGATCCGGCGCGAACATCGCCATGTCCGCGGGCGTGGCCCTCCAACTCGACCGGACTCCGAGTGTGCGTCATCCGCTGCGTGGCCTTCAGTTGTTTCGAGAGCCGAGGTGTCTGTGAGTATTTTGCGTGCCATGGGGCACCTTTTCGTCCGTTATATGCAGTTTCGGTGGTTCTGGTGGGGCTCGACCCTCTCCATGTTGGGCGGTCGTGCGCTCAGCGTGACTTATCCGTTAATGGCCTACACTCTGACCGGATCACCGCAGTGGACGGGTTGGGTGGTTTTCGCCTCAACGGTGCCGGGGCTCATCTGTTACATCCCGGCCGGGGCCGTGATCGACCGGGTGGGTCCACGCCGGGTGCTGATAACCAGCGAGGCGACTCGATTCGTCATCATGGTCGCGCTCGTCCTGTTGTGGTTCTGTGACGGGCTGCACATTGGGTGGGTGGTGGCCTTCGCCCTGATTGAAGGCGGTCTGGCGGTGATGGCCTCGGTCGCGGAGTCGGCGCACGTCCCGAACACGGTCGAGGATCATGATCTCGACACCGCTCTCGCCGCGCATGAAACGAGCAGTCACGGGGCCGTTCTGCTCGGTCGGCAGGTTGGTGGCTTGCTTTACGGATTGCTGCCGATCGTCCCTTTCATCATTAATGCGATTGCATTTGCTGGTTCTGCCCGCTTCTACGGAAGGCTGCCTCGGGAAGCGTCCGAGAGATCGCCCCGGCGTATTGAGTTGCGGGCCGGTTTTGCGGCCTTGAGAAGTAATCGTTTTCTACGGCTTGCGACGATCATTGTTGCCTGTACGAATTTCATGGTTCAGTGTCTGATTGTCGTTTTCCTGACGATTGCTACTAGAGATGAATTGAGTCCTGTTTGGGCGGGGATGTTCCTTGCCGCGTCCGGTGTGGGGGGCATCGTCGGTGGTCTGCTCTGGCCCACTCGTGCGCGCATCTCGACGCGAATAGGGGACACGGTGCACAGCCGCTGGGTGGAATGGATGGGCCTGGCGCGCCGGCCGTCGGTCATGCTGGTGCACGTCTGGGCGTGCACCGCCGCGATCGGGCTGATCCTGGCGTCCGGACAGCGGGCGCCGTCATTCGGCGGAGCGTTGCTGATCATCGGGCTGGTGGGCGGGCTCAGCAACGTCACCTTGCGGAGCGCCTGGAGCAGGGTCGACCCCGGCGTCCGTGCGCGGGTGGTGAGCGCCTCCCGGATCTTCAGTTACGGCGCCGTCGCCATCGGCCCGCTCGTCGGCAGCCTTCTGGTGCCCTGGATAGACACGGGCGCGACCATGTGGATCCTTCTCCTGTCCATGATCGTGCTGACGCTGGTGACGACCCTGATCCATCTGAGGAACAGCGTCACGAGCGGCCCGGTGACTGCCGCGCGGCTACAGCCAGAACCTTCCGTACCAGAGGGTGCATTACCGGCTCCGGTGCGTTGAAATCGAGGCATGGCGCATGGACGCTGGGGGCGGATGTTGTCGGTCGCGCTTCTCGTGCTCGGTTTGCTGCCGACCGGCGCTCCGGCGGCGGGCCCGCAGTTCCTTGACCGGGACCGGCTCGTCATCAGTCTGGATCGACTCACTCCTGATGGCGCGTGGCGCGTAGAGCTCGGCAACCCGGGACCGGCGACCGAGGCCCAGGTGTCGGTGACCGGTCTGTCCGACGTCCTGACGGTTCGGAACGGCGGACGGGTCGAGCTCGCCGCCGCGGGCACGGCCACGGTCGTCCTGGTCCCCGGCGCCCGGCGCCGGACCGGGACGGGCCAGCTCGTGCTCATCTCGCAGACCGGGATCGACCGGCGGCCGGTGGCCGTGACCTCCGAGCCGTCCCTGCTCGAACGCCACTGGCCGATCCTGGTGACGTCCGTGGTTCTCCTCCTGGGCGCCCTTGTGCTGCTGCTGGGGAGACGGCGTCGAAGGACTGACGAGGAGATCGCGCGTACGACGCCTTCGAGGCGCCGGGCCGGCGCCGGCGAACGGCGCGGGTTCACGCACAGTGACGAGCCTGTCCTGGAAGACGCGCTCAACCGGAAGGAGTACGTCGGCCATCTCGCCGAGCTGGCCCAGTCGGCGACCCCGCCCATGGTCATCGGGGTGTTCGGTGAGCGAGGGAGCGGCAAGACCTCGATGCTCCACCAGGTGCGCGCCCTGCTGGACGACGATTCCTCCGGATGCGCCACGGTGTGGTTCGACTCCTGGCTGCACCAGTACGACGAGAACCCGGTGCTGCCCCTGCTCCATGCGATCGTCACCGATCTCGGGCTGGACGGCAGAGAGAACGTCACCGGGGCGCTGCGCACTGTCTCCGAGGCGCTGGGCTCCCTGAGCCTCTCGTCCACGATCAATGTCAACCCGCCCTTCGTGCAACGCGCCCTGAAGGCGTACGGAGAGGAGAACTTCCGCCTTCGATCCGAACGCTCTCGTTTGGACCAGCACCTGAACAGGCTGATCGCGATGGCTCTGCGTGAACGGAAGAAGAGCCGCCTGGTGGTGTTCATCGACGACCTTGACCGGTGCCACGTCGACCAGATCACCGCCCTGCTCGAGGCGCTGAAGCTGTACTTCAGCCGCGAGAACTGCGTCTTCGTCCTGGGCGTCGCCAAGGGGCCGCTGGTGGCGGCGTTGAAGGAGAAGTATCAGGACCCTGTGGGGGAGTATCTCGACAAGATCATCCAGTTTCCCTTCGAGATGCCCCGCCTGTCGGCGGACGCCTTCAGCGCCTACCTGAAAGGGCTGCTCAACCGCGATATCGAGGCCACGAAAAGCCTGCTCGCCTGCGGGTTGCGCCCGAACCCGCGCGCCATCAAGCGTTTCGTCAACGTGCTCATCCTGCAGGACCGGGTGGCCAGGGCCAGGGTGCGCGGCCCGTACGAGGTGCGCCTGCTCGCGGCGGTGCTCCTGATCAGGGACGGGGACGCGGACTTCTACGCACGGCTGATGAGCGATCCGACGCTGCTCAAGCGGATCGCCGAGGACCTGGAGACCGCGGAGGAAGGCCGGCGGCTCGACTGGCCGGCTCTGCCGCTGCGTGTCGTGGCCGAGCTGACCATGTCCGGTACGAGCGTGCCGGACGACGTCAGCACCTATATCGACCTGGTCCGGGAGTCGCCGGTGCCGCAGTCGGGCGAGCTGGTGGACGCGGCTCCGCCACCGCGGGAACAGCCGTCGGAGGAGGTCGTGCCCGAGGCGCGGCGGCTGAGCCAGGACGCGCTGGAGGACGCGCTCGCCACGCTGGCCGAGCGGGTGGGCCGGCGGGTGGGCCGGCTGGTCGGCGACGAGGGCGAGTTGCTGACGCCGATGGTGCGCTTCCCCGGGGAGGCCGAGGCCCGCCCGGCCGCGATCGACGAGATCCTCGCCCAGGGGACGAGGCTGCTGATAGGCGGCCGGCCCGGCACGGGCAAGTCCGTTCTCGCCGCGCGCCTGGCACGGCTGCACAACCAGGCCGGGCAGCGGGACACGGGTGTGGCGGTGTTCCTTCCGTTCCGGGCGCTCCGGGCCGACAACGCGGAGTTCGCCCGTACGCTGACGCACGCGCTGGTCGAGGAGTACCAGGTCTCGATCGCGGACGCGTACGCGGTCGTGCGGCGGGGCTCGGTGGTCCTCGTGCTCGACGGGCTGGACGAGGTCGGCGACGCCGACCGGGCGGCCGTCGTGGCGCGGGCCGTGCGCTGGGCCGACGGTGCCGGGGCCGGGATCATCATGACGGACCGGGAGCCCGCCGAGGCCCCGCCGGGCTTCCGGACGCTCGACGTGGAGGGCGTCGTCCCGGAAGAGGGCCGAAGGCTGCTGCGCAGGGTGGCCGGGGAGCACGGCGCCGGCCCGCCGCACCTGCCCGACGAACTGCTCGGCTCTCCGCAGATGCTCCGGGCGCTCACCCGGGAGCCCGCCTGGCTCCGCGACCTGCCGGAGCGGCCCGTGGACTTCCTGGCGTGGTTCGCCGATTGGGCGACGCGCCGGACGGCGGAGGCGGGGTTCGACGCGGCGGCGGTGGCGACCGCGCTCAGGGGCGTGGCCCGGTCGCTCGCCGAGGCCGGGCAGGAGGTGTTCAGCAGCGACGACCCGGACGTCCGGACCGTGTTCCGCCGGTCCGGCATCAAGGGGATGGAGGTGCCGGCCCTGCTCCACGCCGCCGTGGCGGCCGGTCTGCTCAGGCAGGTCGGCCCGGAGGCCTACCAATTCGTGCATCCGCGCCTGGCGGACCGGCTCGCGGGCGGCTGAGGGCTCAGGCGTCGGTGCCCAGAGAGATCGTTTCGGACACCTCGGCGTGCCGTTCGGCTTCCTCTTCCGCGAAGCGGGCTTCGTCCAGTTTGTCGGCGATTTCCTCGTCCTGCTTCATCAGCGCCTCCAAGGACTGCCCGGCCATCTCCAGCACGCCCATGTCCGCGTACGCCTGCTGCAGCCGCGGGCTCCACAGCCCGATGTCCTTCACGCACGGCACGATGCGGCTGAACAGCAGGGACCGGAACAGGCGGAGGTACTCCGACTGGTCCACCGCGACCATGGCCTCGTCCACCTCGGCTCTGGTCAGGCCGAGGTTCTCCCAGGTCTCTCGGCCGCGCAGGCGGTCGCGCATCAGGTAGCAGCCTTCGATGACGAAGTCCTCGCGTTCGCGCAGCTCCTGCTCCGACAGTTGCCGGTAGTAGTCGCGCAGCGCCATCCGGCCGAAGGCGACGTGGCGGGCCTCGTCCTGCATGACGTAGGCGAGGATCTGCTTGGGCAGCGGCTTGGTGGTGATGTCGCGCATGACGCCGAAGGCGGCGAGGGCGAGACCTTCGATGAGAACCTGCATCCCCAGGTACGGCATGTCCCAGCGGGAGTCGTTCAGCGTGGACTCCAGCAGTGACTTCAGGTAGGGGTTGATCGGGTAGGCGAGGCCGACCTTCTCCTGGAGGAAGCGGGCGTAGGTCTCGGCGTGGCGGGCCTCGTCCATCGTCTGGGTGGCGGCGTAGAACTTGGAGTCGAGGTCGGGCACCGATTCCACGATCTTGGCCGAGCAGATCATCGCGCCCTGTTCACCGTGCAGGAACTGGGAGAACTGCCAGGACGCGTTGTGCAGGCGCACGTCCTTGCGCTGCTGGTCGTCCATCCGCTCCCACAGCGGGGTGCCGTAGATGGCGATGGTCTGGTCGGGGATGCCGAGGATGTCGTACGGATCGACTTCGAGGTCCCAGTCGATGCGCTTGGTGGAGTCCCACTGCTTGTCCTTGCCCTTCTGGTACAGGGCCAGCATGCGGTCTCTGCCGTCGTCGTACTCCCAGGTGAACTTGGTGGTTCCGGCCATCTCCACGTTCCACGTGGCCAGGCCTGCGGGGATGGTGTAGAGCTCATGGGTCGACATAGGACCTCCGGGGGGTGACGTACACCGTACGTTCCCTTCCGAGGCTTGCACGTACGCCGTACGCGCGTCAATACAATGAGCCATGACCTCCCAGCCGCTGTCCCGGGCCCGGATCGTCGCCGCCGCGGTCGAGCTGATCGAGCGCGAGGGCGCCGACGCGGTCTCCATGCGACGCATCGCCTCAGAGCTGGGCGTCGGCGTGATGTCGCTCTACAACCACGTGCCCAACAAGGGCGCCCTGCTCGACGGCGTGGCCGAGAGCGTGCTCAGCGAGATCGAGTTCACCGACGACCCGGAGGCCCACTGGTCCGACCGGGTCCGCGTGCAGGCCCACGCCTTCCGGCAGATCGCCCACCACTACCCGCGCTGCACCATGCTCGTCGTCAGCCGCCAGCTCCACAGCAACGCCGGGCTGCTGCCCGTCGAGCGGGCCCTGGCCACGCTGCGCAGCGCCGGGTTCGACGGGGTCGACGCGGTGCGGGTGCTGCGGATGTTCATCGCGTTCATCGTCGGCTCGCTGCTGCGGGAGGTCGGCGTGACCCCCACCTTCGCTCCTCGCCACAGCTCGGCCATCGACGCCGGAGAGGTGGATCCGGAGCTGTTCCCCGAGGTGAGCGCGCTGTCGGAGCTGCTGGTCTCCTGCGACCACGAGACGGAGTTCGCGTTCGGCGTGGACCTGCTCATCCAGGCGATCGCGGTGCACCCCGCCAGGAGGGAGGGCACCCGGTGAGCCGCGGACGCCCTCCGGTTCCCGTCAGTACCAGTTGTGTGATCTGAAGTGCCCCCAGGCTCCGCACGGCCTCCCGTATCTCCCCTTGATGTAGGCGAGGCCCCAGCGGATCTGGGTTCGCGGATTGTGCCGCCAGTCCTTGCCGGCGCCCCGCATCTTGCCGCCGGGCAGTGCCTGCGGGATGCCGTAGGCACCGGACGAACGGTTGACGGCGCGGTGGTTCCAGCCGCTCTCCCTGGTCCACAGGTTGTCCAGGCAGCGGAACTCGCGCAGGCCCCACGACCTGCGCACCACCTGGTCGAGGGCGAAACGCTTGTTCTGACTTCTGGGCCGGTGGGCCGGGACGCGCGGTTGCGCGGTGGTCCGCCACGTACGGACCTGCGCCAACGGCGCGTCCTCGTGGAACTCCGAGTCGGCCGCGGCCACGGTCTCCATCCCGCAGAGTGCGGCGGTGAACGCGGTCATGGTCACGATCACGCTGCGTAGTGTGCGCTTGCTGTCCAATTCGATCCTTGCGGTCGGGTCGCGTGCGGACGGGCGCTCTTCGCTTCCCCGGCGCCCCTGCCGGTCCGCGTCCGTGGCTCGGACGAGAAGGGTCCGCGCGGCCCTCCGGGATCCTTTTCCGCCCGGCTTCTCGCCGGACGGCCCGGAGGGCTCCACGACATGTCCTCTACGCCGGTTTCTAATACGCGTCACTGTGCGTAATCAGAACCCGGGGCACGCCGAGGACAGGTGTTTGCGTGATCGATGCGGATATTCGGCGCTCTCGTTGGGCCTGGATGGACCGGCCCGGCGCCTCGATGGCCCGCGCTTGCCGCGAAACTCGCGCAAGCCTGGGGTTTGGATCAGTACCAGTGGTGGGATTGGAAGTGGGCCCAGGCGCGACACGGCGTGCCGTACCTCTTCTTGATGTAGCTCAGGCCCCAGGCGATCTGTGTCCTGGGGTTGGTGCGCCAGTCGCTGCCGTGCGAGGCCATCTTGCCGGCGGGCAGCGCCTGGGGGATGCCGTAGGCGCCGGAGTAGCGGTTGCCGGCCCGGTGGTTCCAGCCACTCTCCCGGGTCCAGAGTTTGACGAGGCACCGGTACTGGGTCGCGTTCCAGCCGCGCTTTTTCACCATTTTCTTGGCGATGGCCTTGTTCTTGCTGCTCGTGCTGGTCGCACTCGCCTGGGAGCTCTGCGCCTGCGCGGCCGTGGCGCCGCCCGCGATCATGAGCGCGGAGCTCATGATCAGGACGTTGGTACGGCGGAGCATGGGCATTCGGGTTCCCTTTCGCAGGAATCGGGGACCGCGCCACCCTGCCGGACTTGTCACCTTTACTGCTAATTGACCAAGGAAATGATCGTCGTCAGTAAAGATCTCGATATATGCCTGTTGCTGGCGTTCTGGGGGATAAATGTGGATTAGGTCACGTTTTGGGCCTGACAGGCATCTCGTAAGGTCGGACCATGAACGTTCGTGAGATCCCGGTCCGCACCTTGGCGGACGAACCCACCACCTTGGCCGACCTGGTCGGCGACAAGGCTCTGCTCATCGTCAACGTGGCCTCCAAGTGCGGCCTCACCCCGCAGTACACCGATCTCGTCAAGCTCCAGCAGGAGTACGGACCGCGCGGCCTCAGCGTGGTCGGCATGCCCTGCAACCAGTTCATGGGACAGGAGCCGGGCAGCGCCGAGGAGATCCAGGAGTTCTGCTCCACCACCTACGGGGTCGACTTCCCGCTGCTGGCCAAGGCCGACGTGAACGGCCCCGAGCGGCACGCGCTCTACGAGCGGCTCGTCGAGGCGCCCGACGCCGACGGCGAGACCGGCGACGTGCAGTGGAACTTCGAGAAGTTCCTCGTGAACCGCGACGGCGCGGTGGTGGCGCGCTTCCGCCCCCGCACCGTCCCGACGGACCCGGCGGTCGTGGAAGCGATCGAGAAGGTCCTCTGACCGCTCGGGAGCACGCGCCCTAGGGACATCCCTAGGGCGCCACCTGACGCGGCCGCCGCCGCCCTCTGAGAGCGTTCCCGCAGAAGCAGGCACACGGGGCGGAGGCGGCATGGGGATCGGCGAAGGCGGCACCGGACAGGCCAAGCACCTGGCCGACGCGGTGGATCTGCAGGACTTCCTGAACACGGCGGGCACCCTCACGCTCGCCGACCGGCGCACGCTCGTGCAGCAGGCGCTGGTGCTGATCGAGCAGAACTACGCGCATCTCCCGCTGAAGATCGCGATGCACGCGGTCAACCCGGTGCAGCGGCTCCGGCTGCTGGCCCTGCGCCTCGACCGGCAGACCGCCGACACCATGGACCCCGAGCCGCGCTTCCACGACGAGCTCTCGGAGATCTTCCACTCGGTACGTGACCTGCACACGAACTACCTGCTCCCGGCACCGTACGCGAGCAAGGTCGCCTACCTCCCGTTCCTGATCGAGGAGTGCCACGAGGGCGGGCGTCCCCGCTACCTGGTGACCAAGATCGTGGAAGGGTTCTCCGCCCCGGGCTTCGAGCGGGGCGTCGAGGTCACCCACTGGAACGGGACCCCGATCGGCGCCGCCGTGGACGCCAACGCGGCGCGCTACGCGGGCAGCAACCCGGCCGCCCGCCACTCGCGCGGGCTGCAGTCGCTGACCATCCGGGCGCTGGTGATCCACCGGCCGCCCGACGAGTCCTGGGTGACGCTCAGCTACCTCGGGCAGGACGGGATCGCCAGGGAACTGCGGGAGCCGTGGCGGGTGACGGAGAACCTGCCGCCGTTCGTGGACGCCGGCGAGCTCACCACGGCGGCCCTGTCCCAGGGACTCGACCTGGGCGCGGACGAGGTGTCCCGGGCGATCAGGATGCTGTACGTGCCCGAGACCCTCACGGCGGAGATCGTCGACGCCGCCGGGCCCGCCGAACCCGGAGGAGACCTCCCGACGACCATGCCGGCGTTCTTCAAGGCGCGGCCCGTGGTCACCCCGTCGGGGACCTTCGGCCACATCCGCGTGTTCTCGTTCGGCACCACCGACCCCGGGGCGTTCGTCGAGGAGTTCCTCCGGCTCGTGGGGCAGCTGCCGCAGCAGGGGCTCGTGGTCGACGTGCGCGGCAACGGCGGCGGGCACATCCACGCCTCCGAGTTCCTGCTGCAGACCCTCACCCCGCACCGGATCACGCCCGAGCCGACGCAGTTCATCACCACGCCGCTGAACGTGCGGGTCTGCGCGCAGCACGAGGAGAACCCGACCGGGCAGATCGACCTCGGGCCGTGGTGCCCCTCCATGAAGCAGGCCCTGGAGATCGGCGCCGTGCACTCGGCCGCCTTCCCCATCACTCCGGAGGAGGGAGCCAACGCCCTCGGCCAGCGCTATCACGGCCCGGTCGTGCTGATCACCGACGCCCGCTGCTACTCGGCGACCGACATCTTCGCCGCCGGCTTCCAGGACCACGAGATCGGCCCGATCCTCGGCGTGGACGACAACACCGGTGCGGGCGGCGCCAACGTGTGGACGCACGAACTGCTCAAGGTCCTGCTCGAAGTGCCCAGCCCCGCCCCCGGCTCGCCGTACCGGACGCTGCCCGGCGGCGCGGGCATGCGGGTGTCGATCCGCCGCACGCTGCGCGTCCACAAGCTGGCCGGCACGCCCGTCGAGGACCTCGGCGTACGGCCGGGCCACCGCCACAGCATGACCCGCCGGGACCTCCTGGCCGGCAACCAGGACCTGCTCGACCGCGCGGGCGAGCTCCTGGCGGCCCTGCCGGCGCGCCGGCTGGAGGTGAGCGTCGCCGTGGCGGCCGACGAGCTGACCCTGCGGACCCGTCTCCTGGACCGGGCGGACGTCTACCTGGACGGCAGACCGCGCCTCACGGCCGACCTGACCCAGGACACGGTCACCATGGCCGTCCCCGGCCTCGCCACCGCCGGCGTCGTCCACGTGGAAGGCTTCCAGTCCGGACAACTCGTCGCCGCCCGAACCCTCACACTCTGACCCGGCCCGTATCCTCCGCCCGTACCCTCCCGTTCTGACCCCGCCCGCGGTCGGCGGGCCCCGCCCCGGTCGGGGGCGGCGGTGAGAGCGGAGGCGGCGTCGCCGGCATCGGCCCGATGGGGCCGACGGCGCGGGCCCGGTGGGGGGAGCGGTGCGCTCCGCGAGACGGCGACCCCAGTGCGGGCCGCGGGATGCGGTCGCGTGGTACGGGCCTGATGGGTGTCCGCGGTGTGATCCGCGAGACGATGGCCGCCGGTGCGGGCCCGTTGGGGGAGCCGTGTGTTGCGTGAGACGGGGGCCGCCGGTGCGGGGGCAGGGGCGGTGGGGGTGGGGTTAGCGGTGGGGGCCGCAGCTGCCTCGGACGATCAGTTCTGTCGGGAGCATCACCGCGCGCGGGCGCCGGGCGCCCGCGCGCAGGACCAGTTCCGCGGCGCGGTAGCCGATCTCGCGGCCCGGCTGGGCGATCACCGTCAGGGGAGGGGAGCACAGCTCCGCCCACGGGACGTCGTCGTACATGACGAGCGACACGTCCCGCGGCACCCGCAGATCCAGCTCCCGGGCCGCGAGCACCGCGGCCTCGCCGAGCACGTTGCCCCCGGCGACCACCGCCGACAGGTCGGGACGGCTCTGGAACAGGCCGGACGCGGCCGCGTACGCGGAGTCGCGGGTGCCGGTGGCGAACACGATCAGCTCCTCGTCCACCGGCGCCCCCATCGCCTCGCGGAAGGCCGCCACCCGGCGGTCGTGGCCGGGGCCGCCGAGGTAGGCGATGCGCCGGTGGCCCAGCCCCCGCAGGTAGCGCACCGCCGTACGGATGCCGGACCGGTCGTCGGCGAGGACGGCGGGGACGTCCAGCGGGCGGGCCGGCGGGGCCGGCGGCAGGCCGTCGAGGAGCATGAGGTCGCGGTCGGGACCTTCGTCGGCCGGGTCGGAGCTCTCGACGGGCAGCCGGTCGGCGAAGACCACCGTCATGCCCGCGCGGACGGCCGGCTGCCAGGTCTCGGCGTCGCCCGATGGGACCGCGATGACCCGGTCCACGCTCTGCTCCAGCAGCATGCCGATCATCTCCGACTCCTGCTCCGGGTCGTCGCCGGTGGAGCCGAGCACCACCGGCTCGCCGGCCGAGCGGGCGTAGGCGAGCACCCCTTCGGCGAGCCGGCCGAAGAGCGTGTCGGTCAGGTCGGGGACGAGCAGCCCGAGCCCGCCGGTGCGGCGCTGGCGCAGGTTGCGGCCGGCGGCGCTGGGCCGGTAGTCGAGCTGCGCGGCGGCCGCCAGCACCCGCTCGCGGGTCTGCGGGCTGGCCGAGCCGCCTGACAGCACCCTTGACACGGTGGCGATGCCCACGCCCGCCGCCTCGGCCACATCCTTGATGGTCGCCCGCCTGTCCATGGAAACGATTCCATCATGGTTTCCGCGTTTCCGGAAGTCCGCCGTACCCGCATCGGCTGCTCACACGGCAGGGCTTGACAGTGATGTCCCTTTCGCGGTGAGATGCTTGAAAACGTATCCAAGAACGCGGGACCACCGCACCGACTATCGGGGCCATCGCCCTGCAGCGCGAAGGACTGTCATGGCATCCATCGTTTTGAGCAATGTCGACAAGATCTACGCCGGTGGCGTCAAGGCGGTGAACGGGCTCAACCTTGAGATCAAGGATGGCGAGTTCATGGTGCTGGTCGGCCCCTCCGGGTGCGGCAAGTCGACCGCCCTCCGGATGATCGCCGGCCTGGAAGACATCAGCGGCGGCGAGATCTCCATCGGCGACAAGGTCGTCAACCACCTGCCGCCCAAGGACCGCGACATCGCGATGGTCTTCCAGAACTACGCGCTCTACCCGCACATGACGGTCGAGGAGAACCTCGCCTTCGGCCTCAAGCTGCGCAAGATGCCCAAGGCCGAGATCCAGCAGCGGGTCCAGGACGCGGCCAAGATGCTGGGCCTGGAGACCTACCTCAAGCGCAAGCCGGCCGCCCTGTCCGGTGGTCAGCGCCAGCGTGTCGCCATGGGCCGCGCCATCGTCCGTGAGCCGCAGGCCTTCCTCATGGACGAGCCGCTGTCCAACCTGGACGCCAAGCTCCGCGTCTCCATGCGCGCCTCGCTCAACCAGATGCACGAGCGCCTCGGCGTCACCACCGTCTACGTCACCCACGACCAGGTCGAGGCCATGACCCTCGGCGACCGCGTCTGCGTGCTCCGCGACGGTCTGCTCCAGCAGGTCGACACCCCGCAGAACCTCTTCGACAAGCCGGTCAACCTGTTCGTCGCGGGCTTCATGGGCTCGCCGTCGATGAACTTCGTCACCGCCGAGCTGGTCCGCGACGGCGGCGCCGGGGTGGCCTTCGCCGGCTTCAAGCTGCCGATCCCCGAGTCGACCTTCAGCGACAAGCCGGGCCTCGACCAGTACATCGGCAAGAAGATCATCCTCGGCATCCGCCCGTCCGACTTCGAGGACGCCGCCTCCGCCGGCGCCCACGCCGACAACGGCTGGGCGACGCTGCCGGTCAAGGCGGAGGTCACCGAGGAGCTCGGCTCCGAGATCAACGTGCTCTTCCTGATCGACGCCCCGCCGGTGGAGCACAAGGACACCGTCGCCGCCGCCGACACGGGCGACGACGAGGAGGCCGCGCTGCCGCTGGTGGGCGACAAGTCGCTGTGGACCGCCCGCGTCAACGCCCGCAGCCACGTGCGCCCCGGCCAGACCATCGACCTGGTCGTCGACACGCACAACCTGCACTTCTTCGACCCGACCTCGGGCCTGGCCATCGGCCACCCGGCCAACGTCGGCCGCTGAGCGGCTCGTACTCCGGCATCCGATACCGGCCGCGGGCCCTGCCCGCGGCCGTCAGGGCCCTCATCGCGACCCCCTCCCGCGGCGAGGGCCCGTCCCGTGCCCGGGGCCCCGCCAAGGTCAGCGGCGGCCGATGCGGGCCGAGATCCCCGCGACCAGGCGGCGCGGCACGAACCTGCCGACCGCGACGACCGCCTTGTAGCGCAGGGACGGCACCGACACCCACTTGCCCAGCGCCAGATCGCGCAGCGCCTCGGCGACGAGCCGGTCGGCGTCCAGCCACATGAACCCCGGCATGCCCGACATGTCGATCGAGGCACGCTGGTGGAACTCCGTCCGCACGAACCCCGGGCAGAGCGCCATCACCTTGACCCCCGGCTCGCGGATCTCGGCCGCGGTGGACTCGCTGAAGTTGGCCACCCAGGCCTTGGAGGCGCTGTAGCTGCCGCGGGTGAAGAAGCCCGCCACCGAACCGACGTTGATCACCGCGCCCTTGCCGCGCTTGCGCATCCCCGGCAGCGCCGCCAGGGTCAGCCGCAGCACCGCCTCGCAGTGGACCTTGAGCATGCGCATCTCGTCCTCCACGGGCGTGTCGAGGAAGGCGTGCCGCTGCGCGAAACCGGCGTTGTTGACCAGCAGGTCGACCCCGGCGCGGCAGCGTGCCTCCACCTGGGTCAGGCCCTCGTCGGTGGCGAGATCGGCGGGCAGCGTCTCGACCGCGACCCCGTACCTCAGCTTCAGCTGGTCGGCGGTCTCCCCGAGCCGTCGCTCGTCGCGCGCCACCAGGACCAGGGTGAAACCGTCGGCGGCCAGCCGGCGGGCGAAGGCGGCGCCGATGCCGGCGGTCGCGCCGGTGATCAATGCGGTAGGCATGCTCAGAACCCTATCCGCGCCCACCGGGAGACCCGCCGCACGGGAGACGATCGAACCCGGTGCGGGTGGCCCGTCGTGCGGGGAAGCAGCGAGCCTGTCCCGGGACTACGGCGGGATGAGCGGGCCGACGGCACGCATCACGGCGCCCAGCCCGAGGGGGTTCCCCAAAGGCTTGTCAGGGTTTGACGTTCGACCCCGCACGCCGAGCGCCCCGCACCAGGCGAATCCGGAAGACGGCCGGTGGTGCAGGAATGCGGTGGTGCAGGAGTGCGGGGGTGCAGCGGTCCGGGAACGCAGGGGTGCGGGAGCGCAGTGGCGCAGGCGCGCGTGAGTGACAGTGGTGCGGTGGTGCAAGGGCGCGGGAGTGCAGTGGCGCAGTGGCGCGGGGGCGCGGGGGCGCGGGGGCGCGGGGGGTGTGGGGGGTGCGGGGGCGCGGGAGTGACAGTGGTGCGGGGATGCGGGGATGCGGGGATGCGGGGATGCGGGGATGCGGGGATGCGGGGATGCGGGGATGCGGGGATGCGGGGATGCAGCGGCGCAGCGGCGCGGTGGTGCGGTGGTGCGGGGCGTGCGAGGATGGCGGGGTGCGCCTCGCCGTGGCCGTGTTCGCCGCCGTGTCCGCCGTCGTTCTGACCGCCTGCTCCGCCGCGCCGCCGCAGACCGCGCCGCCTGGAACCGCGCCTCCGGAGACCGTGGAGACCGCGGAGATCACGCCCGCCTCGCCGTCCTCGTCCGCGGCCGACGCGACCCCCGCACCGTCCGGGACCCCGGCGGCGCGCGAGGGGAGGCTGAAGTTCACGAAGATCGCCGAGCTGGAACGGCCGGTGGCGTTCGCCGTCCGGAGCGGTGACCGCCGCCTGTACGTGGCCGAGCAGGGCGGCAGGCTGCGCACCACCGACGGCGACACGATCGTCGACCTGTCCGGCGAGGTGAGCGGCGGCAACGAGCAGGGGCTGCTCGGCGTCGCCTTCCACCCGTCCGGCCGCTGGCTCTACCTCGACTGGACCGACCGGGCCGGCACCACGCACGTCACCGAGTGGGCCTACGACGGGAAGCGGGCCACCGGCAGGCGTGACGTGCTGACGCAGGAGCAGCCGTTCGCCAACCACAACGGGGGGCAGCTCGCCTTCGGCCCCGACGGCCACCTCTACATCGCGCTCGGCGACGGCGGCGGCGCGGGCGACCCGGAGGACGCCGGGCAGGACCTCGGCACGCTGCTGGGCAAGATCCTGCGCATCGACCCGCGCGGCGGGCGGCCCTACAAGGTGCCGGACGACAACCCGTTCGTCGGCAAGGAGGACGCGCGGACGGAGATCTGGGCGTACGGGTTGCGCAACCCGTGGCGGTTCGGCTTCGACCGGGAGAACGGCGACCTGTGGATCGGCGACGTCGGCCAGAACCGCTGGGAGGAGATCGACTACCAGCCGGCCGGCTCGGAGGGCGGCGAGAACTACGGCTGGAGCGTCCGCGAGGGCAAGGAGCGCTTCCGCCCGGGCCGCGCCGAGGAGCCGGTCGACCCGGTGATCGTCTATTCGCTGAACGAGGGCGGCAACTGCTCGGTGATCGCCGGGTTCGTGTACCACGGCGCGAAGATCCCGTGGCTGCGCGGCCGGTTCCTCTACGGCGACTTCTGCGCCGGGTGGGTCAGGGCGGCCCCCGTGGACGAGCTCGACCGCGACCGGCAGGTGGGCGAGGTGGAGCAGCTGTCGTCGTTCGGCGAGGACCACGACGGCGAGCTGTACGCGCTCAGCCTGGCCGGCCCCGTCTACCGGGTCGATCCCGCCTGACCAGCTCGATCAGGTCCTCGACCTGCCCGTTGAGCCGGGTTCCTCGCGCCCAGCCGGCGTAGTGGGTGAGGAAGACGACGATCTCCCGCAGCTCGGTTTCGTCCAGGTCGCCGGTGCGCAGGGCGGCGTCGAGGTTCTGTGCCACCTGGTCGTCCAGGCCCTGCCCGACGAGCAGGCCGAGCAGGAGCAGGCGGCGTTCCCTGAGGGTGAGCGTCTCCCGCGACCAGAGGTCGGCGAAGGCGCGCTCGGCCGTCATCCCGAACGAGTCGACGGTCTCCATGGCCGGTCCGGCCGGTTCTGTCATCGTGCGCTCCGGTCGCGTGAGGGGGGTGGCTTCATCTTGGGCCACCTCCTGGGCGATGACCAAGGGGGACGACCGGAAGTCGGACCGCGAAGACAGGTTTTCCTGTTGATCTGTAACAAGTGAAGCCAATGCCAGGCCAAGATTTGGTCAAGATTTCTCCATTCCGGCACGGCTCAGCGAAGGAGAAAGCGGGCACAACAACTGCGGTGCCTCGTCATGCGGAGGTAAACCCTGGTGAAGACGATGCGAGCGGCGATCGCGCTCATCGCCGCGGTGGCGACCGTGTCCGCCTGCGGACAGCCGGAGTTCCACTACGTGCGCGACCGGGCGGGCACCACGTACTTCAAGGTGCCGGCCTCCTTCTCCCAGCTCGACACCGAACCGCTCGAACTGCTGATTTCCGGCGACGACCCGACCTCGGCCGCGACGCAGCTGCGCAAGGAACGGGTCTGGTCGACCGCCTTCGACCAGGCGGCCGAGCCCAACGTCCAGCACATGTTCGGCTCGCGGGAACCGTTCGTGTACGTGACCGTGCACGCGCTGACCGTCAAGGAACGCAACGAGATGTCGCTCGACCGGATGCGCGACTACATCCTGCCGGTGACCGACGGGCGGCGCGAGGCGTACGTGATGTCCCAGTTGCAGGCGGGCCGGGCGCCGCTCTTCGGCAACTTCGAGCCGCTCCTGGACCAGGAGCTCACCCTTGACGACGGGGCCAGGGGGATCCGGGTCCGGTACAACTACCGAATCGTCGGCGGAGTTCAGACGTTCGACCAGACGGCCATCCTCGACGGCAAGGGCACGAGCCTGTCGTTGATGCTCATCACCTGCGAGGCGACCTGTTTCGCCGAGCGCGCCGCCGAGCTCGACAAGATCGCCGGCTCCTTCAACCTGCTCAGGCTGCCCGGATAAAGGGAGCACCCCGTGAACACCACGCACCATGAAGGGCTGCGCGCCCCCGGCAGCGGCCCCTCCGACCCGGACGCCGTCACCAGGAAGAAGATGCGCTTCTGGGACCGGAGCAAGTTCCTCATCGGCCTGACGGTCGCCTTCCTGGTGCTCAGCTGGAAAGCGATGGCCGATCACCCCGGCATCATGCCCTTCTCCGACGCCGTCCGAGTGATCGCCAGGGACTATCAGTGGATCTTCTGGCTGCTCGGCGTCGAGGCTGCCCGGCAGGTCCATTTCCTGGTCAGTGAACGCTGGTCGGCCTACCACCGGTTCTGGAGCCGGAGCGTCTTCGGCGGGTTCGAGCGCTGGTCGCACCGGCGTTTCGACGACTGGACCAGGTTCCGGCTCGCCCGCGTGCTGAAGATCGCCTTCTGGGTGGCGCTGCTGGCCATGGTGCTCGGCGCGGTGCTCGACAGCAGCCCGCTGCTCGCCCTGTTCCAGGCGCCGGCACTGCTGTTCCAGGCGCTGCCGTTCGTCCTGCAGATCGTCTTCCTGTTCTTCGTGATCATCATCCAGTTCGTCGGCCTGTTCTGGTTCCTGTCCAGGGGCGGCGTGGAGACGTACTTCCCCGACGACATCAAGACCCGCTTCACCGACGTGTGGGGGCAGGACCACGTCGTCGAGCGGGTCCAGGAGAACATCGTCTTCCTGGAGAAGCCCGGCGAGATCGAGGAGCGCGGCGGCTACGTGCCGAGCGGCCTGCTGCTGTGGGGGCCGCCCGGCACGGGCAAGACGCTGATGGCCGAGGCCGTCGCCGGCGAGACCGGCAAGCCGTACGTGTTCGTCGACCCGGGCGCGTTCACCGCCATGTTCATGGGCATCGGCATCCTCAAGGTCAAGACGCTCTTCAGGAAGCTGCGCAAGCTCGCACTCCGGTACGGCGGCGTGATCGTCTTCTTCGACGAGGCCGACTCCCTGGGCAAGCGCGGCCGGCTGGCCCAGCAGGGCCCGCCCGGCCAGGGCGGCGGCTTCTCCGGCTGCCACGGCCTGAACTACCTGTCGGAGGAGAGCCGCTCGGTGCTCGCCTTCCGCGGCCGCCGCGAGGCCGCCGAGCCGGGGACGCGCGAGCGGTTCTTCATGGGCGGCGGCATGGGCGGCGGCGGCGACACCGGTGTCCTCCAGGCGCTGCTCACCGAGCTGTCGGGGCTGAAGAAGCCGCGCGGGTTCTTCAACCGGCTGGTCAGACGGCTGCTCGGGATGCGCCCCAAGCCGCCGCCGAAGTACCGCATCCTCGTCATGATGGCCACCAACCGGCCGGACGCGCTCGACGAGGCGCTGCTGCGGCCCGGCCGCATCGACCGCATCTACAAGGTCGGCTACCCGTCGAAGGCCGGGCGGCTGCGCACCTACCAGGGCTATTTCGACAAGGTCGCGCACCAGCTCACCGCCGAGCAGATCGACAAGCTCGCCACCATCACCCCGTACGCCACCGGCGCCACCATCAAGGACCTGGTCAACGAGTCGCTGATCACCGCCATCCGCGACGGGCGGGAGATCATCACCTGGTCGGACGTGCTCCGTGCCAAGCGGCTCAAGCAGCTCGGCCCGCCCGAGGACGTCGAGTACATCGAGCGCGAGCGGCACGCGGTGGCCGTGCACGAGGCCTGCCACGCGGTCGTCGCGTACGTGACCCGCTTCCACCTGGAGATCGACATCGCCACCATCGAGAAGGGCGCCGACTATCTCGGCATGGTGGCCTCGATCAAGCCGGAGGACCAGTTCACCCGGTGGAAGTCGGAGTACGAGGCCGACATCATGGTCTCGCTCGCCTCCCTGGCGGGGGAGCGGATGTTCTTCAGCGAGGACAACTCCTCGGGCGTCTCCGGCGACCTCCACTCGGCCACCTTCCTGACCGCGCTCATGGAGTCGTACTGGGGGATGGGCTCGGGCGTCACCTCGCTGCCGGCCCTGCAGGAGCTGGAGATCATGGGCGGCAAGGCGATGCCCAGGCGGCCCGGCGGCGGGCCGATGGGCATCACCGACCGCGAGCCGCGCACCGCGCAGCAGGACCTGACCCCCGACGTGCTGGGGGAGCGGATCGAGTACAACCTGGTGCGGCTGCTGGAGAAGACCGAGGAACTGCTCAAGGAGCACCGCCAGGACGTGCTGTGCCTGGCGCACGCGCTGGAGACGCACAAGACGCTGAACGGCGACGACGTGGTGGCGATCTTCCAGCGCCGCCCCGGGCCGCTCGTCGACGGCACGATCTACGCCTCCGAGGACCTCGTCCGCGAGCTGGAGGAGTACCACACGGAGGCCGCCAGGGCGCACAAGGAACACAGCCGGGTGGAGCGCGACCTGCCGGGCGTGGCCGAGGAGCCGCTGGTGGCGGCCGTGGTGGATGCCGTGGTGGACGCCGTGGTGGATGCCAGGCCGGTCGTCGCCACCGCGATCGCGCCCGGCGAGGGCCTGCCGGGCACGGTTCTGGGGGTTCCCGTGGCACCGCCGCCCGCCCTCGCCGCGAGCGTGCCCACCGGGGCCGAGCCCGTGGCGTACTCCGGTGGGTCCTCGGACGGACAGCAGGACGAGGGACGGCCCGAGTTCGTGCCCTGGGCCACGGACTCCCCGGCCCCGCCGCCACCGCCGCCCCCGCGGAGCGCATCCCCGCTGGTCATGGACGCCCCGGTCGAGCCGCCGCCGCGACGCCGGCGCGGCGCGTGGTGGGTGGTCGCGGCCAGCCTGGTCACGCTCGTCGGGCTGGCGGTCATCCTCGCGCTCTCGCTGAACGGCGTGCTGGCCGCGAGCCCCGCCTCCGGGGCGGAGACCGGCGCGGCCGCCGGCCCCGGGCCCGGCATCGCCTCACCCTGGCTGCTGATCACGCTCTTCGTGGTGGTGGTCGCGGTGGTCGTCGGCGTCGGGCTCACCATCGTGGCCGTCAAGGGCCTGCGGGCGGCCCAGGTCAGGGCGGAACGCGACCGGGACCAGGCGCACGCCCGTGCCCAGCTCCTGGCGGCGGCGCTGGACCCGGACACCGCGATGCGGCTGCTCGGCTACGACGGCGACGGGCGGCGCGAGATCGCCTGAACCGCGGCCCTGCCGATCACGTCATCAGGAGTATGCGTGCCCCCGTCGCCGTCCTCGCCCTCGCCGCCCTGCTGACCGCCTGCTCGGACTCCCGGCCATGCACGATGATCGGCACCCGTGTGGGGGTGGGCCTGACCGTCGAGGCGCCGCTCGCCTCACAGGTGGACCGGGCGGAGCTGGAGGTGTGCCTGCCGGACGGCTGCCGCACGTACGAGCCGGACCTGCACCCGGTGACCGCGGCGGCCGAGACCACCTGCTCGGGCGACACCTGCTCGGCCCGCATGAGGGAGACCGGCGGCAAGCAGGGCTTCGCCGACGTGCCCGGCCTGCCGAAGAGCCCGGTGCGGGTGCGTGTCACACTTCTGGACGCGGACGGCCGCACCCTGCTCGACCGCGGCCTCGACGTCACCCCCGAGGGCCGCTTCCCCAACGGCCCCGACTGCGGCGAGGGCGGGCCGAACGCCCTGCTCGTGGCTGGTCCGGATGGCGTGCGGGTGAAGTAGGCGCCTTAACACGGCGTTCACATTCGGGCAAAAACCGGGAAACGGCCGTCCATAAGACTCGGCGTGGCTGATGAACACCGGGAAAGGACCGCTGTGAGCTACAAGGCTGAGTACATCTGGATCGACGGCACCGAGCCCACCGCTCTGCTGCGCTCGAAGACCAAGATCCTTGCCGACGGAGTCGAGCCTCCGGTGTGGGGCTTCGACGGCTCCAGCACCAACCAGGCCGAGGGACACAAGTCCGACCTCGTGCTCCGTCCGGTGTTCAGCTGTCCCGACCCGATCCGCGGCGGCGACAGCGTGCTCGTGCTGTGCGAGGTCGACGAGGTCTCCGGCGACCCGCACCGGAGCAACACCCGCGCCCTGCTCCGCCCGGTCGCCGAGCAGTACGCCGACCAGGACTCGTGGTTCGGCATCGAGCAGGAGTACACGTTCTTCAAGGGCAGCCGCCCGCTCGGCTTCCCCGAGGGCGGCTTCCCCGCCCCGCAGGGCCACTACTACTGCGGCGTCGGCGCGGAGGCCGTGTTCGGCCGCGAGATCGTCGAGCTCCACCTCGACCGCTGCCTCGCCGCCGGTCTGAAGGTCTCCGGCATCAACGCCGAGGTCATGCCCGGCCAGTGGGAGTTCCAGATCGGCCCGGCCGGCCCGCTCGAGGTGGCCGACCACCTGTGGATCGCCCGCTGGCTCCTCTACCGCACCGCCGAGGAGTACGGCGTGGAGGCCACCCTCGACGCCAAGCCCGCCCGCGGCGACTGGAACGGCGCCGGCGCGCACACCAACTTCTCCACCCGGGCGATGCGCGAGGGCTACGACGCGATCATCACCGCCTGCGAGGCCCTGGGCGAGGGCGACAAGCCCATGGAGCACATCAGGGAGTACGGCGCCGACATCGAGAGCCGCCTGACCGGCGCCCACGAGACCGCCCCGTGGAACAAGTACAGCTACGGCGTCTCCGACCGCGGCGCGTCCGTCCGCATCCCGTGGCAGGTCGAGGTCGAGAAGAAGGGCTACATCGAGGACCGCCGCCCGAACGCCAACATCGACCCGTACGTGGTCGCCCGCCTCCTGGTCGGCACCTGCTGCGCCGCCCTGGAGAAGGCCGGCCAGGTCTGATCACGGGTCTGATCACGGGTTCGATCAGCCGCCTCGCGAGGAGGGGAGAGAACGCGGGCACCCCCGAGGGGCCCGCGTTCTCCTCCTCCGCGTGAACCGGACCGGCCTCAGCGCTGGCGGGCCAGATAGACGCGGCGCGCCTCCTCCAGCACCTCCAGGTCGTCCTCGGTCACCCGGTCCCTGATCTGCTTCTCCAGCAGGTCGAGCCAGCGCAGGCAGAACGTCACGTCCTCCTCCCTGGCCACCCGCCGATGGCACACGTCCAGATAGACCGGGCTGCTGTGGGCGAGCACCCGCCCGCCGCCCTCCACGACCGCGACCACGTACGTCGGCCACACGACCGACAGGTCGGCGGTCAGCGCCGAAGGCCCGCCCGCCCGACCGGTGGGCGTCCCCGAGGCGAGCACGCCGTCGGCGGTCAGCAGCCGCACCCGCTCCGCCCCGTCGCCGAGCACCCGCACCGTCACCGGGACCGTCGCGCCCGGCGCCAGGTCGAGGGTGTCGCCCGGTCCCCGGCCGGCCACCTCCAGCTCCAGGAACGGGCCGGTGGTGACGAACGTGCGGCCTTGCCGCACCGCCTCCGCGTACGCGCCCGCGGTCAGCCGCCCGTCGACGCGCGCGTACGTGCGCTCCCGGCCGATCGGGCCGAACCGGCGCGAACCGCCGCCCATCGCCGCGACCCGGTTGCCCGCGCCGATCAGCCGCCGGTACGCGCGAGGCGAGCCGAGCGGCGAAGGAAAGCCGTCGACCAGCCCCAGCGCCGCGTCCACCACGGCCAGCCGCGCGTCGAACCCGGGATCGCCGTCGCTCATCAGCTGGTCTGCCGTCTCCGCCGGCCCGTCGCAGGCGTTCGCGTAGGTCACCAGCGTGCCGCGGCGGTGCAGCTCGCGCAGCGCGACGCCGGACAGCGGCCACGAGCCGAGCCCGAGCACCTCGTGGACCAGGTCGACCCGGGCCACGTGCGTGCCGTCGGACCAGGGCAGGTCGCGGCCCGACCACCGCTCCAGCGTCTCGCCGTCGCCGGGCGGCACGTTGATCACGTTCAGGTCCTCCCCGTGCTGGGCGGCGGCCACCCACCCCGGCGGCCGGTTCAGCGGGACGTGCAGGTCGCCGCCGTACCAGCCGCGCGCCCCCGCGTCGTACCGGCGCGGCGGCGTGAGCTCCACCAGCGTCTCGCCGAGGCCGGGCAGCAGCGTCGTCTCCACGTCCGCGTACTCGGGACCCCGCGCCGCCCGGACGGTGACCGGCTCATGGGGCACCGGCAGGACGACATCGTCGCCGTGGAAGTACGGACGACCGTCGCGATCGCGGGCCGGAACGGTGTCGGGCGGGCACCAGCCGCGGCCGTCGCGGGTGCGGACGCTCCAGCGGCAAGGGAAGCCGGCCCGCAGGCGGAGGACCGGCCGACCAGGTAATGGTCTCAGATAGTCACGCATCGGCTTCTCCCCGTGATCGAAGGCGCCGCCATCGTGACACGGCCATCACCCGCCGGGAAGGGCCCCCTGCCCGGCGGGGTGGCTTCTCTTACACCGCGTGGTAAAGACCTAGAGCCGGAACCCGAGATCGGGGGTAATCTCCGCCACGTCCATCTGCGCCTTCTGCAGCCGGCCGGAGTGGTCCCAGTTCATCGACTGCCAGCGGGTGAACTGGTCGAGCACCCACATGCCCGACTGGCGGCTGCCGTTGCCCGACTTGCCGTTGCCGCCGAACGGCAGGTGGGCCTCCGCCCCTGAGGTCGAGTTGTTGATGCTGACCATGCCCGCCGAGACGCCCTCGCGGAAGGCGAACGCGTGCTTGGCGTCGGTGGTGTAGATGGAGCTGGACAGGCCGTAGCCGGGCCGGTTGGCCAGCTCGACCGCCTCGTCCATGGTGGCGAACGTGGTGACGCCGACGATCGGGCCGAACGTCTCCTCCAGGAAGATCCGGTCGTCCCGCCGCACCCCGTCGACCACGACCGGGTGGTAGTAGAGGCCGCCCTCGCCGGTGAACCCGTCGCGCGGGCTGTCGGCGGTGATCCGGCCCGTCGGGCCCGACACGACCTCGTGGTGCGGCTGGATCCAGGTCAGGTACTCCTCGTACCGGTCGGCGAACTTCTGGTCGAGCAGCGGGCCCGCCAGCACGTCCTCGCGCGGGTCGCCCACCCTGGCCGCCTTCAGCGCGCGGACGAAACGGTCGGTGAAGTCCTGGTGGACGGACTCGTGCGCGATGACGGTGCCCAGGCTGGTGCAGCGCTGGCCCGCCGTGCCGAAGCCGGCGAACAGCGCGCCCTCCACCGCCAGGTCCAGGTCGGCGTCCGGCATGACCACCATCGGGTTCTTGCCGCCCAGCTCCAGGCAGGGCGACTGCAGGTGGCGGCCCGCGAGCTCGCCGATCTTCCTGCCCACCTCGCTCGAACCGGTGAACCCGATCTTGTCGACCGTGCCCTCGGCGAGCGCCTTCTCCAATCCCGCGAAGGTCTGCGCGCCGTCGGCGAAGACCACGTTGAGCACGCCGTCAGGAAGGCCGGAGGCGGCGAACAGCCGGTACATCGCGTGCGCCGACGCGGCGGCGTACTCGGCCGGCTTCCACACCACGGCGTTGCCGCACAGCAGGGCGGGCACCAGGTACCACGACGGGACCGCCACCGGGAAGTTGCCCGCCGTGATCACGGTGGCCACGCCGACCGGGTTGCGGAAGGTGAACAGGTTCTTGTCCGGCATCTCCGACGGGACCGTCTGCCCGTAGAGCCTGCGGCCCTCGCCCAGGAAGAAGTCGCACGTGTCGACGATCTCCCGCACCTCGCCGAGCGCCTCCGCGTACGGCTTGCCGATCTCCTCGGTCACCAGCGCGGCCAGGGTCTCGGCGTTGGCCTCCACGAGCCTCCCGATCGAGGCGATCACCCGGCCGCGGACCGGGGCCGGGACCTTCGCCCACTCCCGCTGGGCGTCCTTGGCGGTGCGGCAGGCGCCGGCGAACGTGTCGGCGTCGGCCAGCCCCACCCGCGCGACCACCTCGTCGAGCCTGGCGGGGTTGACGGATGCGTACGTGTCCGAGCCGGCGGCGTCCTTGCCGCCGACGACGGAAACAATTTGACGGGTCACCGGTTGCCCTCCTCATAGGTTCTCCGGACAGACAATCATCTCCCAGGAAAATCCCCAACCCGGGGGCGGCGCAGCGGGGTTAGCGTGTCCGTATGATCATCCGTACCTGGAGAGGCTGGACGCGGGCCGCCGACGCGGCCGACTACGAGGCCTATCTGATGCGCACCGGGTTCGCCGAGTACACCGCCACCCCCGGCAACCGCGGCGCCTACTTCACCCGGCGCGACGCGGGAGACCGCACCGAGTTCTTCCTGATCACGATGTGGGACTCCTGGGAGGCGGTGAAGGCGTTCGCGGGGGAGGAGCCGGCCACGGCCGTCTTCTATCCGGAGGACGACCGCTTCCTGGTCGACAAGGAGCTGACGGTCGACCACTACGACCTGTTCGCCGGCACGTAGGGACGCCCGGCGGTCACCGTTCCATCGCCAGCCACCGGGTGATGCCGAGCGTCTCCAGGAACGGCAGGTCGTGGCTGACCACGACCAGCGCCCCCCGGTACGCCGACAGGGCCTGGGAGAGCTGTCGGACGCTGGCCATGTCCAGGTTGTTCGTCGGCTCGTCCAGGAGGAGCAGGTGCGGCGGGGGCTCGGCCGACAGCAGCGCCGCGAGCACCGCGCGGAACCGTTCGCCGCCCGAGAGCGTGCCCGCCGCCTGCTCCACCCGGTCGCCCCTGAACAGGAACCGCGCCAGCCGCGCCCGCACCTCGTTCACCGGCGCCGACGGCGCGAAGCGGCGGACGTTGGCGAGCACGCTCAGCGAGTCGTCCAGCAGGTCGAGCCGTTGCGGCAGGTAGCGGGCCGGGACGGGGGTGTCCCCGGCCGCGATCCGGCGCAGCAGGGTCGTCTTGCCTGAGCCGTTCGGGCCGATCAGGGCGACCCGTTCGGGGCCGCGGACGATCAGCTCCGCGATCGGCTCGCCGTCCGCGCCGGGCCCGCCGCGCAGCTCGCGCAGGCCCGCCGGGTCCGGCAGCGTCAGCACCGTGCGGCCCGGCGGGACCGCCGTGCCCGGCAGGGTGATCTTGATCTCGTCGTCCTCGCGCAGTGTCTGCTCGGCCTCGGTGAGGCGGTCGCGGGCCTGGTCCAGCCTCTCGGCGTGCATGGTGCGGTGCTTGCCGGCCGAGACCTGCGCCGCCCGCTTCCGTCCGCCCATGACGATCTTGGGCTCGCGCTTGGTGGCCTGCATCTTGTTCCCGTACCGGACTCTTCTGTCCAGCTTGGTCTGCGCCTCCTCCAGCTCGCGCCTCTGGCGACGGACGTCGCCCTCGGCCGCGCGGACCATGCGCTCGGCGGCTTCCTGCTCGGTCGCCAGCGCCTCCTCGTACGCGGTCAGGTTGCCGCCGAACATCCGTACGGCGCCGTCCCGCAGGTCGGCCACCTGGTCCACGAGGTCGAGCAGGGCGCGGTCGTGGCTGACGACCACCAGCACCCCGGACCACGACCGGACGGCGGCGTAGAGGCGGTGGCGCGCGTCCAGGTCCAGGTTGTTGGTGGGCTCGTCGAGCAGCAGCACCTCCGGGCGGCGGACGAGGAGCGCGGCCAGCGCGGTCATGACCACCTCGCCGCCGGACAGCGTGACGGTGTCGCGGTCGAGGTCCAGGTGGCCGAGGCCGAGCCGGTCGAGCTCGGCGCGGGCGCGCTCCTCGACGTCCCAGTCGTCGCCGATCACGGTGAAGTGCTCGGCGGCGACGTCCCCGCTCTCGATGGCGTGCAGGGCCGCCCGCTGCTCGGTGATGCCGAGCAGGTCGGAGACCGTGCTGCCGGTGGCCAGCGGGAGGTTCTGCGGGAGGTGGCCGACTTCGCCGGCCACGCTGATCGTGCCGGAGGCCGGGCGCAGCTCGCCGGCGATCAGCCGCAGGAGGGTCGACTTGCCCGACCCGTTGACGCCCATCAGGCCGGTGCGGCCGGGGCCGAAGGCGACGTCGAGGTCCGACAGGACGGGCGTGCCGTCGGTCCACTCGAACGAGATGGCGTCACAGACGATGGAAAAAGACATAAGGGCGGCTCCCTGACGTGTCTGGAAATTTCGGGACACGTGGAGACACCGCGGGCGCAAGCCGGCAAGACCGGAAAAGGAGATGGCCGAAGAGAAGGCGATCGTCTGAGGTCGGGCATGCGCACAACGAAGAGGCGCGGCGTCTCGGCCTCAGATCACAAATGGATCACCTCAGGGGTCGGCGACAAGGGCCCGGTAACCTTACCCGATCTGAATCTCTGTCTGCAACCCCCTCTTTCCGCCGGGGTGGAGCCAGCACCACCCCCGTTGTGTACCTGGCGCCCTTCCTGAGCCCCGGCGCGATCCCTAGCGTCGTCGGTGAGTGTTCTCGACACGGGACGAGGGGGTCGTCATGAGCGAGGTCACACGCCGGGCGTTCATCGGTGCGGGCGCGGCGGCCGGGGGCGTGGTGGTGGCAGGAGGCGCCGCGCCGCCCGGTGGCGAGGAGCCGCCGCTCGGGCCCGTCGTGGTGCGGCCGGCCGACCCGCGCTACGAGGATCTGGCCGTACGCAGGACCAACCTGCGCTTCCGGCACGAACCGGAGTACTTCCACCTCGCCACCACCACCGAGCAGGTGGTCAAGGCCGTCCAGGACGCCGTGCGGGCCGGACGCCGGGTGACGGTGCGCAGCGGCGGCCACTGCTACGAGAACTTCGTCGGCGACGGCGCCCAGGTCGTCGTCGACCTGTGCGAGATGTCGGGGGTGTACTTCGACAGGAAGCGCGGCGCGTTCGCCGTCGAGGCCGGCGCGACGCTGATGAACGCCTACCGGACCCTCTACCTGGGCTGGGGAGTCACCTTCCCCGGCGGCCAATGCGGGGGCGTGGCCGCCGGGGGGCACATCGCGGGCGGCGGGTACGGGCCGCTGTCCCGGCGCGACGGGCTGACCGTCGACTATCTGCACGCCGTCGAGGTCGTCATCGTCGGCCGGGACGGCCGCGCCCGCGCCGTCGTCGCCACCCGCGACCCCGCCGACCCGCACCACGACCTGTGGTGGGCGCACACCGGCGGCGGCGGGGGCAACTTCGGCATCGTCACCCGCTACTGGCTGCGCGACCCGCGGGCCCGCGGGAACGACCCGGCCACGCTGCTGCCGAAGCCGCCCCGCACCGTCCTGTCCGGGGTGGCGCTGTGGTCGTGGGACGGGATGGACCGGGCCTCGTTCCGCAGGCTCCTGCGCAACTACGCCGAGTGGCACGTGCGCAACAGCGGCCCCGGCGACCCGAACCTGTCGCTGTGGGGGTCGCTGCTGATCCCCGGCAGGCAGGCGGGCGCCGACCCGGGCGGCATCGCCATGCCCACCCAGATCGACGCCGGCGTGCCCGGCGCCGAGAAGCTGCTCCGCGACCACTTCGCGTTCGTCGCCGACGGAGTCGCGCCGCCGCGGTTCGTCCCGCCGCTGGTCCGCCAGCCCTGGTACGAGGCGGTACGGGAGCTCTCGCTCGGCGCGGACGCCGAACGGGGCCGGTACAAGGGCAAGTCGGCCTACCTGCGGGAGCCGTTCACCGACGAGCAGGCCGACGTGGCCTTCGACCGCCTGCACGACCCCGGCGAGATCTCCTCCGCGGGCATGCTGTGGCTGCTGTCGTACGGCGGGAAGGTCAACACCGTGCCGCCGGAGGCGACCGCCACCGCGGAACGCCGGTCGGTGCTCAAGGTGCTGCACCTGGTCACCTGGGAGGCGGGCCAGGACGGCGACGCCCGCCTCCGGTGGGTGCGCGGCCTGCACAAGGACACGTTCGCGAGCACCGGCGGCGTCCCGGTCCCCGGCGGCGGCTGCGGCGGCGCCTACGTCAACTACCCCGACACCGACCACGCCGACCCGGCCTGGAACACCTCCGGCGTCCCCTGGTCCACCCTGTACTACGGCGGCAACTACGCCCGCCTCCAGCGGGCCAAGCGCCGCTACGACCCCCGCGACGTCTTCCGCCACGCCCTGTCGGTGCGGCCGTAGCGTCCGGTCAGCCGGAGGCGCGGTTGCGCTTGGCCGGCCCGCCGCAGTTGCCGAAGGCCTTGCGGCCGCCGGAGGCGTGGCTGCCGAAGAACGACGACTTGCTCGGTGTGCTGCTCACGGTCCCGGTGAAGGCGACGCAGACGTCTCTGGCGTACGCCTTGACCGGTCCCGCGTAGTACTTGTAGGCGCCCTCGTCGCGGAAGATCTTCGAGCGGATCCGGCCGGGCGTCTGGACGTAGAGGGTGGCGCTGGTCCACGTGGCCTCGCCCACGGAGCTCGACTTGATGGTGACGACGCAGTTCTCCCCGGTACGCGCGCTGTAGAGCAGATGGACGTGGGCCCGGACGACGCCCCTGCCGTCGATCACCCGGTGCGTGCCGTCCGCGACCCTGCCGAAACCGCTGCCGCACACCTGCTCGGGGGTGGGGCCGCCGTTGCCGGCCGAGACCGGTGCCGGGGTCAGGGAGGCGGCGAACAGCACTGCCGACACGAGCCCTGCTTTGGCCTTGCGCTTCATGAGATGTCCTCCAAGGTGGGGCAGGGGCGGTGATCGCCCGGTTGGTCCGAGGGTGCGGGGCCGGGGCGGTTGTCCGGAACCGATCGGGGTGGAATCGCAGGTGAAGTACGGACAATCAGTTGTCCGTGGACAAACGGCCGGACCGAGATGATCATGGGAGGGGTCGGCGGGAGAGGGCGGCGGGATGGAACGCAGGGCGGGCAGGCCCCAGGGCCGGCCGCGGGGGAGCACGGCGGAGGCGAACGCGCTGGCCGAGTTCCTGCTCGGGGTCACCGGCGGGATGACCGTGCGCGAGCTCGCCGAGGCGTACCACGTGAGCAAGACGCTCTGGGGCGAGTACCGGTCCGGACAGAAGATCATCCCGCTGGAGCTGCTGCGGCGGCTCGTCCACGACCGCACCCCGGACGAGCGCACCCGCCGGACGCGCCTGGAGACCGCCGGACACCTGCACACGGCCGCTCTCGGCGCGACGCCCCAGCCCCCGCCCCAGCCCCCGCCCGAGCCGCCCCCGGCCGCCGGCCCGGTCCTTCCCGTGGCATCAGGAGGGCAGCCGCCACGACGGCCGGCCCGGCGCTCCCTGCTGTTCGGCGGGGTCGCCGGGGTCGCCGGGGTCGTGGTGCTCGCCGTGCTCGCCGCGCTGGTGGCGTGGCGGCTGCCCGGCGCGCCCGGGGACCCGGCGGGCGGCGTCGTGACGGCCCCGCCCCGCTCGGGCTCCGGGGTGTTCTCCGTCGGGCCGGGCGGCCGGGGCGTGTTCCGGTGGGACGGCGGGGACCGATGGACGAAGATCGGGGACGCCGCCCGACGCCTCTGGTCCGGGCCCGCCGGTCTGTTCGCCACGGGCATGGACGGCCGGCTCTACGTGTACGGCGGGCGTCCCGGCGTCTGGTCGCCCATCGGCGACCCGGGCGCCGACGTCGCCGTCAGCGGCTCCCACGTCTACCGGCTGGCCGCCGACCGCCAGTCCGTCCACGTCTGGGACGGGCAGGGCGCCTCCTGGACCTGGATCGGCGGCCCGGCGACACGCCTGCACGGCGGCGCACGCGGCCTGTTCGCCATCGCCCCCGGCACCGGCTGGATCTGGTCCTACCAGGGCGTACCCGCCCGCTGGGACTTCGCCGGTCTGGAGGGCGCCTCGTTCGCGGTCGCCGGGGAGAACCTGTACGGCCTCACCCCGGACCGCGGCGCGGTCAACCGCTGGCCGGGGGAACCGGGGCGGCCGTGGCCGCACGCGGCGGGCCCGGCGGGCGAGCTGTACGGGGGCGCCGCGGGCCTGTTCTCCACCGACCCGCAGGGCGCCCGGCTGCGCGTCCTGCCGGAGGCCGGACCGGGAGGCGAGGTCCCGGCCTGGCAGGACATCGGCCCGGCGGGCGCGGAGACGCGGGTGGGCGGACAGGCGGTGTACGTCCTGTCCGCGGACCGTACGGAGATCCTCCGCCGGCTCCGCGACACCGGCGCCTGGCAGCGCATCGGCGGGCCCGCCGAGACCCTGACGGTCTGGGAGGACCCTGGACCGGCGTGAGAGACAAGGATCACGGTGCCTTCGCGAAAAAGGTGAGCGACTGGCGCGGCAAGATCGAGAGCGGTACGGTCGTCGCTGGCCGCCCGTCGCCCTCCAATCGACGAGCTGCCTCCCGAGCTCAAGGAGATCGGCAAGCTCCGGGACTACTGCTGACGAGCGCGGCCCCTGTCATCACCCGGCTCCGGCAGAGTCCGCCTGCCGTTCTTCGGCGCTTCGCACATCGATCTCACCCTGCGTCGAAGGTGTCTGCATGATCCCCGCTCCCTCGCGTCGGACCCTCCTGGCGGGCGCGCTCGCCGGCCTGTCCGTCCCCGCCGCCACCGCGTCATCGGCGCAGGCGGCCCTCGCCCCCCGGCCCAACTTCCTGATCATCCTCGCCGATGACCTGGGCTGGGGCGAGCTCGGCATCCAGGGGCAGCGGAAGATCGCCACACCCGCCATCGACCGGCTGGCCGCCGAGGGGGTGCGGTTCGAGACCGCCTACGCGGGGGCGCCGCTCTGCGCGCCGTCGCGCTGCTCGCTGCTCACCGGGCTGCACGCCGGGCACGCCACGGTGCGCGACAACCCGGCGGGCTCCCCGCAGGGCGCGCTGGTCGAGAACGACCTGACCTTCGCCGAGGTGCTCCAGATGTCGGGCTACCGCACCGCGTGCGTCGGCAAGTGGGGGTTCGGCCCCGAGCTGCCCGGCCAGCCGTCCCACCCGAACGAGCGCGGCTTCGACGAGTTCTTCGGCTACATCACCCACCGCCACGCCCACCAGTACTATCCGCGCTACCTGTGGCACAACGCCGGCAAGGTGGCGGTGACCGGCGGGGGGTACGCGCCCGACCTGTTCCTGCGGCGGGCCGTCGACTTCATCAAGCAGCCGTCCGACAAGCCGTTCCTGCTCTACTTCCCGACCAACCTGCCGCACGCGCCGAGCGAGGTCCCGGGCAACGCCGGCCGGTACAAGGACAAGCCGTGGACCCGGGCCAACCGCCGCCACGCCGCCCAGGTCACCCTGCTGGACTCGTACGTGGACAAGCTCGTGGCCGCGCTGCGCGAGAGCGGCAAGGCCGCGAACACGATCGTGCTGTTCATGAGCGACAACGGCCCGCACCACGAGAAGGGCGTGACCCCGGCCCTGTTCGACGCCAACGGCCCGTTCCGCGGCGACAAGCGCGACCTGTACGAGGGCGGCATCAGGGTGCCGCTGATCGCCTGGTCGCCGAAGATGCGCTCCCGGGTGGAGACGCGGCCGGTGGCCTACTGGGACCTGCTGCCGACCCTGGCCGACCTGGCCGGGGTGCCGGTGCCCGACGGGATCGACGGCCGCTCGTTCCGCCGCATGCTCAACGGCGGCGACGGGCCCGATCACGACCATCTGGTGTGGAACCGGCCGCGCAAGGCGCAGGCGATCCGCCGCGGCCGCTGGAAGGCGATCAGGTTCGCGCCCGGCGTGGCGGGGGCCGGTCCCGAGGGCCGGATCGAGCTGTACGACCTCGACACCGACCTCGGCGAGCGGAAGGACGTGTCGTCCGACCGCCCGGAGCTGGTCGGCGAGCTGATGGAGCTGCTCGACCAGTCGATCGGCGACGACCCGCGCCGTCCGTACGGGCTGAGGATGACCGCGTCGGGCGACCGGGTCACGGTGACGCTCGTCAACGGCTCGGCCGTCACCTGGCGGCGGGTGCGGCTGGCGCTCAACCTGCCGCGCGGGCGCAAGGTGATCTCCCGGCAGGAGGCGGCCGAGCTGGCGCCGGGCGAGGAGATCAGCGCGACCTTCCGGGTCCCCGGGCACGGGGTGATCACCGGGTCCGCGGCGTTCCGCACGGGCAGCAGGCGGCACACGTTCCGCCGGGCCTACCGCCACCAGCGCAGTCTCGTATGAGATGCCGCATAAGTCGGAAGTCCGTTATGTGAAGCGTGTACAAAAGGGGCTATGCCTGAGCGGGCGGACGACCTCGCCGCGGTGACCTCGGCGGTGCTGACGGCCACCCGGCTGCTCGTCGGCATCGCCGCCCGCTCGCTCGGCGCGGCCGCGGACCGGGTCACCCTGTCGCAGCTCAGGATGCTGGTCGTGCTGGCCACGCAGGGCGAGACCAAGCTCGTCACGATGGCGGAGCTGCTGAACGTGAACCCGTCCACGGCCATGCGGATGGCCGACCGGCTGGCCGGGGCGGACCTGATCGTGCGGAAGGTCAACCCGCTCAACCGCCGGGAGAGCCTGATGCGGCTCACCCCCGAGGGCCGGCGCATCGTGGACGAGGTGACCGCGCGCCGCCGTGCCGACATCGGGGCGATCGTGGCACGCATGTCACCCGAACAGTGCCGCGCCCTGGTCGCGGCCATGAACGCCTTCAACGCGGCGGCCGGTGAACGTCCGGAGGAGGGCCCGCACCCCTTGGGCTGGCCCGAGGGCTAGGACGTGATCGGCCTGGGCAGGGCGGCGATGGCCTCCGGCACCGTCGCGTACGACCGGAACCGCCTGTTGAGCCCCGTGACGTTGAGCACCCTCTGGACCCGGGGATGAAGCTCGCAGAGGACCAGGACGCCGCCGGACGCCTCGGCCCCGCTCAAGGCCGAGACGAGGACGCTGAGCCCGGACGAGTCGCAGAACTCGACGCCCTTCATGTCGACGACGACCCTCGCGGGCTCGGTGCTGGCGATGGCCTCGGCCATGCAGCGGCCGCATTCGGGGGCTGTCGCGATGTCGAGCTCGCCCGACAGGGTGAGCACCGCGGCGCCGCGGTTGGGGGTGATGACCCAGGAGAAGCCGGGCTGCACGTCTCCGCCCTCCTAAAAGTGTGACATTTCACCCTTGAGATCACCATTGCACAATGCAATGGATTCATGCAGTACCCAGGATTCAGCGCATACATGCGCGTAGTCCCGACAATCTCTCCGCTGCGCGTCAACGATGTCACTCAGCGCTACTGGAGCCTACGTCCCGCGACCCATGATTGCCAGCTTCTGTCTCCTGGAGGACATTGGGCGGGTGGAACCGGTCAACCTTCGCGAGTACGAGGAAGCGGCCAGAGAGAAGCTCGACCCCGGGCTCTACGGTTACTTCGCGGGCGGGGCGCAGGACGAGGTCACGCTCCGCGCCAACGAGGCGGCGTTCCGGCGGCTCATGCTGGTGCCCCGGGTGCTGACCGGCGCCGGCGAGCCCGTGCTGGACGTCACGACCCTGGGGCGGCCGGCGTCGATGCCGGTGCTGGTGGCGCCCAGCGCGTTCCACCGGCTGGCGCACCCTGACGGGGAGCTGGCCACCGGCAGGGCGGCAGCGGCGGCCGGTGTCATCATGATCAACGCGATGCTGTCGACGGTGGCGATGGAGGACGTGGCGGTCACCGGGGCGACCCTCTGGTTCCAGCTCTACCTGCAGCCCGACCTGGGCTACACCGAGTATCTGGTGCGGCGGGCCGAGGCGGCGGGGTGCCGGGCGCTGGTGATCACCGTCGACTCGCCCGCGCTGCGGACCGGCGAACGGGCCAGGAGCGCCCTGCTCGAACTGCCGCCCGGGCTGTCGTGCCCGAACCTCGGAGGGGCGGGCGACATCCGGCAGGTCACGCTCTCGCCAGAGCTCTCCTGGCAGCACGTCGACTGGCTGCGCGGGATCACCTCGCTGCCGATCGTCCTGAAGGGCATCCTGCACCCCGCCGACGCCGCGCTGGCCGTCGAGCACGGCGCCGACGCGGTCATCGTCTCCAACCACGGCGGCCGTCAGCTCGACACCGCCCCCGCGACCGTCGACCGCCTCCCGCTGATCGCCGCCGCGGTGGACGGCCGCGTGCCCGTCCTGCTCGACGGCGGCGTACGGCGCGGCACCGACGTCGTCAAGGCCCTCGCCCTGGGAGCGCACGCCGTGGCGGTCGGCCGCCCGGTGGTGTGGGGCCTGACGGTGGGGGGCGCCGAGGGCGTCTCCCACGTGCTGGCGACGCTCCGCGCCGAGCTGGCCAACGCCCTCACCCTGTGCGGCGTCGGCTCGGCCGGTCAGGTGCCGCGCGACCTGGTCGTCACCGAGGGCCCGGCGGCGTCGCCGTGAAGTCCGCGAAGTCGAACCCCGGCGACACCACGCAGCTGACCAGCACCTCCTGCTCGCCTTCCGGGCGGGCCGACTGCCACACCCCTCCTGGCACCACCGCCTGCGGCACCTGGCCGCTCTCGACGTCCGGCCCCAGGACGACGCTGCCGTCGCCGATCACCAGCCGCAGCGGGCCGCCCCGGTGCCACAGCCACACCTCGTCGGAGCGTACGAGGTGCGGCACCGACTCCTCGCCCGGCTGCAGCAGGAAGTAGATCCCGGTCGCGCTGGCCCGGTCGCCCTCGTACCCTTCAGGCCGGAACGTCACGCCCGACCGCCACGTCTCCCTGAACCACCCGCCCTCCGGGTGCGGCAGCAGGTCGAGCGCCCGCGCGACCGGCGGACGCGGCACGAACCCCACCGGAGCCCCGGTCACGTCCCGCCGCAGGAACCGCGTCCGGTCGAGCACGAGCTGCCCCTCCAGCCCCCGCGCCAGCGCGTCCCGCTCGTCGGCGACCTCGAACACCGGCCCGTCCGGGTAGATCATCAGCTCCATGCGCCGGATTGTACGGGGGACCGGCCGGCTGTCCGCCTACGGTCGCGGAATGTCGGTCGTGGTGGCTAATGTGCGGCGAGTGATCGAACGGTGGAGCCGTGATCAAGTCCTCTCGCTCGCCCCCGACGCGCCCTCACGGAAGGCGGCCCAAGGGGTCGCCGCGCCGGGCAAGTGGCAGCTGCGCGGAGCGGCGGGCGAGGTGCTGTTCGGCGAGTGCAAGGGGAGCGGGGCCACGCCTTACCGCGCGTGCGTCGACCTCGGCGAGCCCGCCTACCGGTGCAGCTGCCCGAGCCGCAAGTTCCCGTGCAAGCACGCGCTGGGCCTGCTCCTGCTGTGGTCGGCCGACGGCGTGCCCGAGACCGGCGAGCTGCCCGCCTGGGCCGCGGAGTGGCTGGCCCAGCGCGAGGCCCGCGCCGCCCGCTCGGCGGCCCGCCTCGAAGCCGCCCGCGCCACGGCCGCGGCCCCGCCGGAGGAGAGCGGCGCCGCGGCGTCGTCCGCCGCCCCGCCGCGCAACGGCGAGCTGCGGCACGCCCGGGTCACGGCCGGGCTGGCGGAGCTGGAGCGATGGCTGGCCGACCAGACGCGCCAGGGCCTGGCCACCGCCGCCCCGCACGACTGGGAGGGCCTGGCCAAACGCCTCATCGACGCCCAGGCGCCCGGCGTGGCCGGCGTGGTGACCAGGCTCGCCCGGGTCAGGGACGAGGACGACTGGCCGGGCCGGCTGCTGGAGGAGTACGCCCTGCTCCACCTGCTCGCCGTCGCCTACCGCAGGCGGGCCGGGCTGCCCGGCGACCTGGCCGACACCGTGCTGATGCGGGTCGGCTTCCCCGTCACCCGGGAGGAGGTCCTGGTCCGCCCGGTGGTGCGCGACCGCTGGGACGTCCTCGGCACGCGTGACGAGGAGCAGGACCGGCTCGTCGCCCGCCGCGTCTGGCTGCGCGGCCGCGAGACGGGCCGCGCGGCGCTCGTGCTGTCCTTCGCCCCCGCCGGCCAGCCCCTGGACGCCTCCCTGGTGACGGGCACCCTGATCGACGCCGACCTCGCCTTCTACCCCGGCGCCGCCCCGCTCCGCGCCCTGGTCGCCGACCGGCGCGGCGCGGAGTCTCCCGCGACGCCGGGCCCGCCGCCCGGCGCCGACACCGACACCGCCATGGGAGAGGTCGCGGCCGCGGTGGCCGCCGACCCGTGGACCGAGTCCTGGCCGCTCGTGCTGACCGGGGTGATCCCCGGCGAGCACACGCTGGCCGGGTTCCCGCTGCTGACCTCCTGGCGCGGCGTGTGGCGGCTGCTCGCCGTCTCCGGCGGGCGTCCGGTGACGGTCGCCGCCGAGTGGACGCCGCGCGGCCTGCGCCCCCTGACGACCTGGGACGAGGACGGCACGGTGGTGATCCTGTGAACATCCGCGACACCGGCAGGACGGAGCACCCCTCGTGAGCGACTGGGAGGAGCTGGCCTCGACGGCTCTCGTCGGCACCGATCGCCGTCCGTACCCGGGAGACCTGCTCGCCGCGGCGGCCGTGCAGGTGGTGCGGCGGCGGGCCGGGCGGCGGCCGGCGGAGGCCGCGCCCGGCGAGTCCGCGCCGCCGGAGGAGCAGGAGCCGGTCGGCAGGCGCGCCGCCGAGCGGCTGGCGCGCGTCCTCGGCGGCGAGTACGAGAGACTGCTGCCCGAATGGCTGGCCGTGGCCGCCGCCTCAGGCCGCAGAGTCCCCGCCCACGTGCTGCCCGAGCTGCTCGAACGCGGCCGCTGGGACCGGTCCGTACGCGCCCATCTCGGGGTGCTCGCCGGGCGCCGCGGCCGGTGGCTGGCCGCCCGCAACCCCTCCTGGGCCTACCTCCTGGACGAGCCGACCGGCGAGACGTGGGAGCTGGGCAGCGCCGCCGACCGGCGCGCCCACCTGCGGCGGCTCAGGAAGCAGGACCCCACGGGGGCGAGACGGCTGCTGGAGAGCACGTGGGAGCGCGAGACGCCCGACGACCGGGCCGCGTTCGCCGAGACGCTGGCCGACGGCCTGTCCATGGACGACGAGCCGTTCCTGGAGTCGGCGCTCGACGACCGGCGGCGCGAGGTCCGCCAGGAGGCCGCCAACCTCCTCACCCGCCTGCCGGAGTCGCGGCTGTCGCGGCGGATGGCCGAGCGGGCCCGCGCCTGCCTGACCGTCGAGCCCGCCGCGATCCTGGTCGAGCCGCCCGAGAGCTGCGACAAGGCGATGGAGCGCGACGGCATCAGGGCCAAGCCGCCCCGCGGGTTCGGCGAGCGCGCCTGGTGGCTGCAGCAGGTCATCGCCCGCGCGCCGCTGACCATGTGGGGCGAGCCGCCCGAGAGCCTGCTCGCCCGCCGCATCCCCGAGTGGGACGGCGAGGTGAAGGCCGGCTGGGTGCGCGCCGCCGTGCTGCAGCGCGACCCGGCGTGGGCCCGGGCGATGTTCGCCTGGGACCCGATCGCCGACCTGCTGGAGGCGCTCGGCCCCGGCGAGCAGCAGGAGCTCGCCGCCGAGTTCACCCTGGCCCACGACCTCGACAGCCAGCTGATCATGGTGCTGGGCGGGGTGTCGCCCGCCTGGCGCGAGCCTCTCGCCTCGGCCGTCCTGCACAAGATCGTCAAAGTGGCCGCCACCCAGCCGTGGAACCTCGACGAGCTCGTCCGGCTGGCCGGCGAACGCATCGACCCCGGCCTGGCCCCGCTGGCCGAGAGCTACTCGCCCGCACCGTCCGTCCAGCAGGTGGCCGCCCTGCTGCGCTTCCGCGCCGAGATGTTCAAGGAGCTGACATGACCGTTCTGCGTCCCCACGCGGAAGATCAGTACGCCGACGAGCTGGCCCTGCTCGCCAAGGAGGACGACCGGCCGCGGCCGCCCGGCTGGAAGCTCTCGCCGTGGGCCGTCACCACCTACATCCTCGGCGACGGCGACCGCATCACGCCCAAGTACGTCGGCGCCCGGCGCATCGTCGAGGTCGCCGTCGCCACCCTCGCGACCGACCGGGCGCTGCTGCTGCTCGGCGTGCCCGGCACGGCCAAGACCTGGCTGTCGGAGCACCTCGCCGCCGCCGTCAGCGGCGACTCGACGCTGCTCGTCCAGGGCACCGCCGGCACCGCCGAGGAGGCCATCCGGTACGGCTGGAACTACGCGCGCCTGCTGGCCGAGGGCCCCTCCCTGGAGGCGCTGACCCCCTCGCCGGTGATGCGGGCCATGGCCGAAGGACGGGTGGCCCGGGTCGAGGAGCTCACCCGCATGCCGTCCGACGTGCAGGACGCGCTGATCACCGTGCTGTCGGAGAAGACGCTGCCGATCCCGGAGCTCAACCGCGAGGTGCAGGCCGAGCGCGGCTTCAACGTCATCGCCACCGCCAACGACCGCGACCGCGGCGTCAACGAGCTGTCCAGCGCGCTGCGCCGCCGCTTCAACACGGTCGTGCTGCCGGTGCCCGCGACCGCCGAGGAGGAGGTCGACATCGTCGCCCGCCGTGTCGCCCAGCTCGGCCGCTCGCTGCAACTGCCCGAGACCGCCACCGCGCTGTCGGAGATCCGCCGGGTGGTGACCGTCTTCCGCGAGCTGCGCGCCGGCATGACCGAGGACGGCCGCACCAAGGTCAAGTCGCCCAGCGCCACCCTCTCCACCGCCGAGGCCATCTCGGTGCTGACCAGCGGCATCGCCCTGGCCGCCCACTTCGGCGACGGGGTGCTGCGGCCCGCCGACGTGGCCGCCGGCATCGTCGGGGCCGTGGTGCAGGAGCCGGTGTCCGACCGGGTGGTGTGGCGCGAGTACCTGGAGACGGTCGTGCGCGAGCGGTCCGACTGGCGTGACTTCTACCGCGCCTGCCGCGAGGTGTCATGAGCAGGGTCTCCGTCCTGGGCGTCCGTCATCACGGCCCCGGCTCGGCCCGCGCGGTGCGGGCCGAGCTCGAACGCCTGCGTCCCGGCGTCGTCCTCATCGAGGGCCCGCCGGAGGCCGACGCCCTGCTCCACCTCGCCCCCGACCTGGAGCCGCCGGTCGCGTTGCTGGCCCACGTCCCCGGCAGTCCGGCCGCCGCCTTCTGGCCGTTCGCCCGCTTCTCCCCGGAGTGGCAGGCCATCCTGTACGGGGTCGAGGCGGGCGTCCCGGTCCGCTTCTGCGACCTGCCCGCCGCCCACACCCTCGCCGAACCCCGCCACGCCCCCGGCGACGCCACACCCGCGCCGGACGACGGCCCGTCCTCGGAAGGGCCCGTGCCCGGCGAGGGCGGCTCGTCGCTGGAAGGACCCGTGCCGGAGGAGGGAGACCCGGAGGCGGCGGACGACGCGCTGCGGGTCGACCCCATCGGCGCGCTGGCGCAGGCCGCATGCTACGACGACCCGGAGCGGTGGTGGGAGGACGTCGTCGAGCACCGGGGCGACACGCCGTTCGAGGTGATCGCCGAGGCCGTGGCCGCGGTCCGCGAGGGGTACGTGCCGGTCGGGCGGGAGGCCAGGCGCGAGGCGTACATGCGCAAGACCCTGCGTGCGGCGATCAAGGAGGGGCACGAGCGGATCGCCGTGATCTGCGGGGCCTGGCACGTGCCCGCGCTCACCGGGCCGCTGCCGCCGGTCAAGGACGACAACGCCGTGCTGCGCGGCATGCCCAAGGTCAAGACCGAGGTGACCTGGGTGCCGTGGACGTACGGGCGGCTGGCCTGGTGGAGCGGCTACGGCGCGGGCATCACCTCGCCCGGCTGGTACGACCACCTGTTCACCGCCCCCGACCGGCCGATCGAGCGGTGGCTGACCGAGGCGGCGGGGGTGCTGCGCGACGAGGGGCTGGCGGTGTCGTCGGCGCACGTGATCGAGGCGGCGCGGCTCGCCCACGGGCTGGCGACGCTGCGCGGACGGCCGCTGGCCGGGCTGGGCGAGGTGACCGAGGCGGCCAGGGCGGTGCTGTGTGAGGGCGACGACCTGGCCGTGGAGCTGATCCACCGGCGGCTCGTCGTCGGCGACCGGCTGGGCCGGGTCACCGACGGCACGCCGATGGTGCCGCTCCAGCGCGACCTGCGTGACCAGCAGCGCGTGGTGCGGCTCAAGCCCGAGGCGCTCGACCGGGAGCTCGACCTCGACCTCCGCAAGCCGCTCGACCTGGCGCGCAGCCATCTGCTCCACCGGCTGCGGCTGCTCGGGGTCGGCTGGGGCGAGCCGGGGGAGGCGCGGGGCAAGGGCACGTTCAGGGAGACCTGGCGGCTGCGGTGGGAGCCGGAGTTCGACCTGGCGCTGATCGAGCGCGCGGCCCTCGGCACGACGGTCGCGGCCGCCGCCACCCGCCACGCCCGCGACCGCGCCCTCGGCACGTCGGCCCCCAGCCCAGCCACGCCGCCCGCCGCCCCGGGCTCCCGAACGACGCCCAGCAGTCCGGGGCCGGGTGGTTCTCCCAGCGCGCCCGGATCGGGCGGAGCACCCGGGGGACCGGGCCCTGGCGGTTCTCCCCGGGCTCCGGGGTCGGGGGGAGCGTCCGGTGGGCCGGGCCCGGGTGGTTCGCCTCGGGCTCCGGGGTCAGGTGGCTCGCCTGGAGGGCCAGGTGGGGTGTCGTGGGGGAGTGAGGCCGGTGGGGTGTCGCTGGCGGAGCTGACCGGGCTGGTGGAGCAGTGTCTGCTGGCCGACCTGCCCGAGGCGCTGCCCGACGTGCTGGCCGCGCTGTCCGCCAAGGCGGCGCTCGACACCGACGTCACCCAGCTCATGGCGGCACTGCCGGCGATGGTCCGCGCGCACCGGTACGGCGATGTGCGCGGCACCTCCGCCGACGGGCTGGCGGTGATCGTGCGGTCGATGCTGGACCGGATCTGCGTCGGCCTGCCCGTCGCGGTGACCCGGCTGGACGACGAGGCGGCGTCCGGCCTGCTCGTCCACGTCGACGCGGTCCACGCGGCCGTGGGGCTGCTGGACGAGGACAGCCCACACCCCGGCCCCGGCGACGCGGGGGCCGGGCGGGCTGGTGGGGGGTCGGCTCCGGCGCGGGAGCGGTGGTTGTCGACGTTGCACGGGCTGTGCGGACGTCAGGATCTGCACGGCCTGGTCGAGGGCCGGTTGACCCGGATCCTGCTCGACGCCGGGGAGATCGACGACGCGGGCGACCGGATGGCCAGGGCGGTGTCGCGCGGCGAGTCGCCGGCCAGGACCGCCGCCTGGGTCGAGGGGTTCCTGTCCGGGGGAGGGCTGCTGCTGGTGCACGATCCGCGCCTGTTCGGGCTGGTCGACGCGTGGCTCACCGGGCTCGGCGGGGAACAGTTCGTCGAGGTGCTGCCCCTGCTCAGGCGTACGTTCGGCAGCTTCGCCGTACCCGAGAGAAGAGCCGTGGGGGAGCGCGCGCGGCGGGGCGGGCGCGCGGCGGAGGAGAGCGAGCCGGAGCTGGACGAGCGCCGGGCGGCCGCGGCCGGGCGCACCGTGCTGGAGATCTTGGGGAGTGGGCATGGCTGACCAGGACGAGCGGTTGCGCAGGTGGCGCCTGGTGCTCGGCGGCGGCGACGCCGACGGCACCGGCCACGGCCTGCGGGGCGCCGACGCGGGGATGGACGCGGCGCTGGCCGCGCTCTACGGCCAGGAGGGGCGGGGCGGCCGGGGCGAACGGGCGGGCGGGCGCGAAGGCGGGCTGGGCGCGTCGGCGCCCCGGGTGGCCCGCTGGCTGGGCGACATCAGGACCTACTTCCCGGCGACGGTCGTCCAGGTGATGCAGAAGGACGCCATCGAGCGGCTCAACCTGACCCGCCTGCTGCTGGAGCCGGAGATGCTGGAGGCGGTCGAGCCGGACGTCCACCTGGTGGGCACGCTGCTGTCGCTCAACCGGGTGATGCCCGACCAGGCCCGGGAGTCGGCCAGGGCGGTGGTCCGGGCGGTGGTCGATCAGCTGGAGCGCCGGCTCGCCCAGAAGACGCGGGCGGCCGTCACCGGCGCGCTCGACCGCAGCGCCAGGAACAACCGCCCGAAGCGGGTGGCCGACATCGACTGGGACCGGACGATCCGGGCCAACCTGAAGAACTATCTGCCGGAGCGCGAGACCGTCGTCCCGTCCCGGCTCGTCGGCTACGCGCGCAGGCAGCGGGCGGTCCAGCGGGAGGTGGTGCTGGCCATCGACCAGAGCGGGTCGATGGCGGCGTCGGTGGTGTACTCCAGCGTGTTCGGCGCGGTGCTGGCCTCGACGCGCTCGCTCAAGACGTCGCTGGTGGTCTTCGACACGTCGGTGGCCGACCTGACCGACCAGTTGCACGACCCGGTGGAGCTGCTGTTCGGCACCCAGCTGGGCGGCGGCACGGACATCAACCGGGCGATCGCCTACTGCCAGGGCCTCATCACCCGGCCGACCGACTCGATCTTCGTGCTGATCAGCGACCTGTACGAGGGCGGGATCCGGCAGGAGATGCTGCGCCGGGTGGCCGCGATGACGCAGGCCGGGGTCCAGGTGATCGTGCTGCTGGCCCTGTCGGACGAGGGCGCCCCGTTCTACGACCACGAGAACGCGGCGGCGCTCGCGGCGATGGGCGTGCCCGCGTTCGCGTGCACGCCCGACGCCTTCCCCGATCTGATGGCCGCGGCGATCGAGCGCCGCGACATCGGCCGGTGGGCGGAGCGCAATCTCAGTGTCCGCCCTGGTCCGGCCGCGCCCTGAGCGGGAGCAGGAACGTCAGCCCGAAGGTGATGACCAGCAGCCCCACCACGCCCCAGGCGGCGACCTGCATGGCCTGGCCGAAGGCCCACTGACCGGCCAGCAGGTCGAAGAACACGGTGCCGAGCACGGCGGTGCCCAGCGCGCCGCCGAGCTGCTGGATCGCGGTGAGGGTGCCGGAGGCGGAGCCCGACTCGTGCGGCTCGACCCCGGCGAGCACGATGTCGAAGAACGGCGCCATGGCCAGCCCCATGCCGATGCCGACCAGCGCCAGGGCGGGCACCAGCTGCCAGACGGTGACGTCGGTCCCGGCCAGGTGGACGGTCAGGGCCAGGGCGGCGGCGCCGGCGGCCATCGCGCCGGTGCCGATCTGCAGCGCGCCGCGGCCCAGCTTCTCCTGCAGCCCCGCCATGGCGAGGCCGAATCCGGCGACCGAGCCGAGCGCCTGGGGCAGCGCGGCAAGACCGGCCTGGAGCGGGCTGTAGCCGAGCCCGAGCTGCACGTACAGGGTGAAGACGAGGCTGAAGCCGACCAGCGCGGAGAAGAACGCCAGCCCCGCCGCGAGGCCGCCGGTGAAGGCGCGCTTGCGGAACAGCCCGGGCGTCACCAGCGGGTCCCTGCCCGACCTGGCGCGGGCGACCTCGTACCTGGCGAACAGCGCGAAGACCACCAGGGACGCGCCCATCGAGACGAACGTCCAGGCCGGCCAGCCGAGCTCGTGACCCTGGATCAGCGGGAAGACGAGCAGCACGGAGGCGGCGGAGACGAGCAGCACGCCCACCAGGTCGAGCCGGGTGGCGTCGGAGGAGCGCGTCTCCGGCAGGAAGCGCAGCGCGCCCGCCACGGCGGCCAGGCCGATCGGCAGGTTGATCAGGAAGATCATGCGCCAGCCGGTGCCGAACAGGTCGGCGTCGACCAGCCAGCCGCCCAGCAGGGGCCCGCCGACCGCGCCGAGGGTCATGAACGGGCCGAACATGCCGAACGCCTTGCCCAGCTCGTCGGCCTGGAACATCTCCTTGATCAGGCCGAGCCCCTGCGGGAGCATGACGGCCCCGCACAAGCCCTGCAGCACCCTGCTGGCGATCAGCATCTCGGGGCTCATCGCGACGCCGCAGAGCAGGGACGCCACCGTGAACCCGACCGCGCCGGCGACGAACATGCGCTTGCGGCCGAACAGGTCGCCGAGGCGTCCGCCGGTGATCAGGCCGACGGCCATGGCCAGCGTGTAGCCGGCGGTCAGCCACTGGACCAGGCTGGCCGAGCCGCCCAGGTCCGCCCGGATCGTGGGCGCGGCGATGGTGGTGACCAGGGCGTCGAGCAGGTCCATGACCTCGGCGGTGAGGATCACCAGCAACGCGACCCAGCGCCATCGATACGGCTTGACCTCGGGTGTCTGGAGGGGAGTGGACACGGACACGGGGGAACTCCTTGCGATCCGGCAGTAGGAACGAACACCGTTCGTTAACGAACACCGTTCTACACTCGAACGATGTTCGCGTCAAATACACTGTTCGTATGAACGGCGACACCGACCTCCCGCCGCCGCCCTGGCGCACGCGCCGCAAGGCCGCGCCCGCGAGGCGGCAGCTGAGCCAGGAGCTGATCGTGGAGGCCGGGCTGCGCGTGCTCGACGCCGAGGGGCTGGACGCGCTGAGCATGCGCCGCGTCGCCACGGAGCTCGACACCGGTCCCGCCTCGCTCTACGCGCACGTCGCCAACAAGGACGAACTGCTGGAGCTGATCTACGACCTCGTCCTCGGCGAGGTGGAGCTGCCCGAGCCCGACCCGACCCGCTGGCGGGAGCAACTGCGCGACCACGTACGGCGCGTGCACCACGTGCTGACCAGCCATGCCGACGTGGCCAGGGCGGGGCTGGCCGGCGTCCCCTCGGGCCCGAACGCCGTGCGGCTGTCGGAGTTCGTCTTCGGGCTGCTCATCGAAGCGGGCATGGCGCCCAGGGAGGCGTCGCTCGCGCTGGACCGGATCACGCTCTACGTCTGCGGCGACGCCTACGAGGGCTCGCTGCACTACGCCAGGATGCGCGCCGCCGGGCCCGTCGACGTCGAGGAATACTTCCGGCGCTTCACCGGCGACGTCACCGGCTACTTGCGCTCGCTGCCGCCCGAGCGGTTCCCGCACCTCACCGCGCACGTCGACGCGCTGATCGCCGACGACGGCGAGGCGCGCTTCGAGTACGGGCTCGACCTCCTTCTCGCCGGGCTGGCGGCGCGCATGCCCTGACCCGCCGTTTCGCCCACGGCACGGTGACAGGCACACTGGAGGGAGTCGTGTCACCAAGAGGGGGGTTCATGCCGCGAGTGCGCGAACTGGAGGTGCTCCGGGTCGTGCTGCCGTACGGCAGACGCACGGAGAGCCTGCTGGTGAAGCTGACCGATTACGGCGGCATGACCGGCTGGGGCGAGGCCGTCAGCCCGGCGCCCAAGTCATGGTCGAGGCTGGAGGAGACACTCGGGGCGGTGCTCATCGGCGTCGACTGGGAGCACCCCGACAGCGTGCCCAGCGGCGACCCGGCCGTCGACATGGCCTGCTGGGACCTGTGGACGCGGATGCGCGGCGTGCCGCTCGCCGACGCGATCGGCGGCACCCGCACCTCGCTGATGGCCACCGTGCGGCTCACTCCCGACCTGTCGATCGAGAGCCTGGTGACGCGGGTCAACCAGCAGGTCTGCGCCGGCTACAGCCACGTGACGCTCGACGTGCGGCCCGGGTGGGACGTCGAGCCGGTCCGGGCCGTACGCGCCGCCTATCCCGCGCTCACGCTCGCCGTCGACTGCGGCAACGCCTACACCGACGGCGGCCAGCTCGTCGCGCTCGACGCCTACGGCCTCGAGGTGATCGAGCGTCCGTTCCCGGTCGGCGACGTGTACGCGCACGCCGACCTGCAGGACCAGGTGTCCGCCTCGGTCGCGGTCGAGGTCCGCGCCACCGCCGACCTCGACGACTACCTGACGGTGCGCGCGGCCCGGGTGCTGCTGCTGCGGCCGTCGGCCTTCCCGTCGATCAGCGAGGCGCGCCGCGCCCACGACCGCGCGGTCGCGGCGGGGTGGGACATCCAGTGCGCCGGCGGCCAGGGCGCGGGGCTGGCCAGGGCGGCAACCGTCGCCGTCGGCAGCCTGCCCGGCTGCACGCTGCCGTGCGACGTGACGCAGCCGCCGCGCAACAACCAGATCGTCGACCCGATCGTGGGCGCGAACGCCGGCGTCATCGCCGTCCCGTTCACCCAGCCCGGCCTCGGCCACTCCGTCGACGAGACCCGGCTGCGCCGCCTGGCGAAGGACTACTTCACCTTCACCGCCTGAGCCTGTGCCTGTGCCTGTGCCTGAGCCTGTGCCGCCGGGTCAGGCCTTGCCGCAGCCCTCCGCGAGGTCCGTGGGCGAGGCGTCGTCCGGGTCCGCGGTCTTCTTCGGCGTCTTCGTACGGGACGGCGTCGCGGAGGGGGTGGCGGACGACTCGGCGGAGGGGGTGGCGGACGGGGTGGTGGACGGTGTGGTGGACGGGGTGGCCGACCCCGTGGACGGGGTCGCCGTGGGCGCGGCCGAGGCGGCGATCGCGGTGGTCCCGGCCGAGTCGCGCAGCGCCTGGCGGACGAGCTTGCGGATCTGCTGCCAGTCGGGGTCGTACGTCTTGATCAGCGGCGGCACGAACTGGATGCTGGTCACCTTCGCGTCCTGCACCTTCAGCGCGAGCGGCACCAGGTGGCGCAGCATGTCGCGGGGGACGTCGGTCCGGATCAGCTCCTTGGTCGCCCCGGCGATCGCGGTGAACCTGGCCAGCACCGTCGCCGGGTCGGCCTGGTCGAGCAGCGCGCTGATCACGCACCGCTGGCGGCGCATCCGGGTGTAGTCGTCGCTGTTGGTGCGCGAGCGGGCGTACCACATGGCGTCCGCGCCCTTCAGCTTGCGCGTGCCGGCCTTCACCAGGCCCTCGTTGTACCTGCCGAAGATCACGTCCTGCTCGACGGTGACGGTGATGCCGCCGATGGCGTCGATCAGCCGGGCGAACCCCCACATGTTGACCAGCGCGTACCAGTCGACCTCCAGGCCGAGTGTGTAGCCGATGGTCTCCTTCAGCACCTCGGGGCCCTGGTTCTGCTGCCCGCCGAAGATCTCCGGGTGCGCGTCGGAGTACTCCCAGACGCTGTTGAGCAGGTCGCTGCGGCCGCCGCCTGGGTCGGGCGGCAGGCGGAACCCGTCGGGGAAGTGCTCGGCCATCGGCGTGCCCGGCTTGAACCGCACGTCCTCCAGGTTGCGCGGCAGGCTGAACAGGACGGTGTTGCCCGTCCTCACGTCCACGCTGGCCAGGTGCATGCTGTCGGTGCGCACGCCCGGCCGGTGGTCGTCGGCGTCGCCGCCCAGCAGCAGGACGTTCACCCGGTCGCGGCCGGCCCACGGGTCCTCGACCACCGGCAGCGGCGGCGTGCCGTCGTCGGCCTGCGGGTCCGGCACGGCGTCCTTGAAGATGTCGTTGATCGCCTCGCGTGCGGTCCACACGTACTGCGTGGTCACGGCGAACGGCGCGAGCACCGCGACGGCGATCAGGCCGGCGAGCGCCCCCGTGACGATCTGCTCGGCCTGGCGCAGCCGCCCCGGCCGCAGCAGCGTGAATGAGTGCACGATCATCGCGAACCACGCGACCCCCAGCACCGCCGACCCGACCATGATCGCGATCAGCCAGGCGTCGTCCAGGAGCTGCCCGAAGGCGCCCAGGTCGGTCGTGAGTCCCACGGCGAGGAGCGCGAGCAGGGCGGTGGCGTAGCAGCCGAGCAGCGTCAGGCCCGTCCTGCGCCATCCCGCCTTCAGATGGGCCGCCCCCGGAGCCAGTGCCGCCAGCATCAACCAGCCGACGAGCCGCAACGCACCCACCCGAATCCTCCCCTGGCCTACTCCATCCCGCTTCCCCGAAGAGCGTGACGTTAGGCACGAATCGCAGCAGGAGTCTACGGACAAAATGCGAAATGTATGTTTATGAGCGGACGAACACTTGGGACCGAATAAGATTCGGTTCATGGCGTTCACTGAGATTGAGTACGGCGTGGCCGACCGGGTCGCCACCATCACCTTGAACCGCCCCGACCGGCTCAACGCGTTCACCCTCACCATGCGCGCCGAGCTGATCGAGGCCTTCGACCTGGCCGACGCCGACGACGAGGTGCGGGCCGTGGTCGTCACCGGGGCGGGCCGGGCCTTCTGCGCCGGCGCCGACCTGGGCGGCGGCGGGGGCACGTTCGGCCGTTCCGGACGGGAGCCCGAACTGGTCAACGGGTACCCGCGCGACGGCGGCGGCACCGTCAGCCTGCGCATCGCCGCCTCGCTCAAACCCGTCATCGCCGCCATCAACGGCGCCGCCGTCGGCGTCGGCATCACGATGACGCTGCCGATGGACGTCCGGCTGGTCGCCGACGGCGCCAAGATCGGGTTCGTGTTCGCCCGCCGCGGCATCGTGCCCGAGGCCGCCTCCGGCTGGTTCCTGCCGCGGATCGTCGGCATCGCCCAGGCCATGGAGTGGGCCGCCACCGGCCGGGTCTTCGGCGCGGCGGAAGCCCTGGAAGGCCGGCTGGTGTCCCGCGTCCACCCGAAGGAGGAGCTGCTGCCCGCCGCGTACGAGCTGGCCCGCGAGATCGCCGGGAACACCTCCGCGGTGTCGGTGGCCGCCGTGCGCCGGCTGATGTGGTCCGGGCTGTCGGCGTCCTCGCCCTGGGAGGCGCACGCGGCCGACTCCCGGCTCATGACCGAGCTGGGCCCGGCCGGCGACGCGATCGAGGGCGTCACCGCGTTCCTGGAGAAGCGGCAGCCCGACTTCCCGCTGTCGGTGACCGAGGACCTCCCCGCGGGACTGCCGTCGTGGCCGGAAGATCCCTATCGTGTCTAGCATGTACGAGACGACCGTGCTCGACCTGCCGCCCGACTACGAGGGCGAGGTCGTGGCGACCCTGATCTCCAAGCGGACCGGTTCCCGCCGGGCGGTCCTCTACGTCCACGGCTTCACCGACTACTTCTTCCAGGACCACCTGGCCGACCACTACGTCGAGCGCGGCATCGACTTCTACGCGCTCGACCTGCGCAAGTACGGCCGCTCGCTGCTGCCGCACCAGACCCGCGGCCTGGTGCGCAGCGTCACCGAGTACTTCCCGGAGATCGACGAGGCCGTCCGCCGCATCCGGCGCGACCACGACGAGCTGACCATCAACGCCCACTCCACCGGCGGGCTCATCACCCCGCTCTGGGCCGACCGGGTCCGCGGCCGCGGCCTGGTGCAGGGGCTGGTGCTCAACAGCCCGTTCTTCGACCTCAACGTCCCGCGCCCGCTCCGCCTGGCCGCCGACCTGCTCAAGACCCCGCTCGCGTACGTGACCAGGCCGCTCCCGCTCGGCGCCAGCCACGCCTACGGCCACAGCCTGCACCGCGACCACGGCGGCGAGTGGCACTACGACCTGGAGCTGAAGCCGCACGGCGGCTTCCCGGTGCACGCCACCTGGCTCGCCGCCATCCGGCGCGCCCAGCGCCGCCTGCACGCCGGGCTGCGGGTGGACGTGCCGGTGCTCGTCCTGACGGCGGGCAAGGGCCTGCGGGTACGGGACTTCGTACCGGAGGCGCGCTCGGCCGACATCGTGCTCGACCCGCGTGACATGGCCCGCTGGGCGACCGCGGTCGGCCCGCACGTCACCTGCGTGCGCGTCGACGGCGGCGTGCACGATCTGGTGCTGTCGTCCGAGCCGGTGCGCAAGCAGGTCTTCGCCGAGCTCGACCGCTGGATGAGCGCCTACGTCGGGCCGCGCGGTGACCTGACGCCGGCCGATCACCAGGGGAACGAGAACAACCCGTAGTAGGCCGCCGCCACCAGCAGCAGGCCGGTGCCGCCCAGCACGCCCGCGATCGCCACGTGCTGCCAGCGGCTCGGCCGCATGCCCTCGCGCAGGCCCGACACCACCGCGGCCACCGCGGTGACCTCCTGGATGAGCATCAGCACCGCCAGCACCCGCACCACGAGCCAGCCCGCCAGCACCGCCGGCCACGCCCCGGCCTGGTTGATGCTGAACAGCACCAGCAGCATGATGAACGCCGCCACCGACACCAGCAGGCCCACGCCGGTCCACACCATCTTGGCCAGCCTGCGCCTGATCGGCGGCCACAGGCTCGCGTTCAGCTCCGGGATCTGATGCCGGCCGCGCAGCCGTACCACCATCGCCGCGACCGGGCCGGCCACGTAGCCGACGGCGGCCAGGCAGATCGTCAGCCCCAGCATCGTGCCGCCCGCGTACCACGGCGCGGCCGGCACGTCGGCCGCCTCGAAGCGCTGCACCGGCGTCGCCCCCGCCAGGTGCACCGTCGGCTTGGCGGTGCCCGGCAGGCCGAGGATCCAGTTGGCGAGCGTGTCGAGATAGCCGGCGGTGAAGTCGCCGCCGTGCACCCGCATCGCGTGGTCGCCCTCGGCCATGAAGCGGATCGTGTAGCGGTCGTTCCCGGCCGCCTTCATGCCGCGCCGCAGCGCGTCCGTCGACTCCACGAACGGGATCGACGGGTCGGTGGTGCCGTAGAAGGCCAGCACCGGCTGCTCGATCCGGCTCAGCGCGGGCTGCGCGTCGTAGCGCAGGAAGTCGAAGCCGACCGCGCCCATCGCCCTGATCAGCAGGTCGCGCACGCCCGCCGGCGCGCGCAGCCGCAGCAACTGCTCGTTCAGCGCCCAGGCGACCTGCCGCAGCGGCGAGACGTTCGGCGACGACACCAGGACCACGAAGCCCACGCCGGCGCTCTTGGCCGCGGCGATCGGCACCACCCAGCCGCCCTCGCTCACCCCCCAGATGCCCACCCGGGTCGCGTCGACGTCGGAGCGGGTGCGGAGGTACTCGACCATGCGCAGCGCGTCGTCCGCGAGCAGCGAGAAGTCACGGTCGCGGAAGTTGTAGCCGACCGTCCGCTTGTCGAACGCCAGCGTCACCACGCCCGCCCGGGACAGGAACTCCGCCTGCGGCGTGAACTCGGTGCGCGACCCGTTGCCCGAGCCCGACACGAACACCATCGCCGGGTAGCGGCCCGGCTTCACCGGAAAACGGACCGTTCCGTAGAGCATCTGCCCCTCGGCCCGTACCGAGATCGCCTCCTCCCTGAAGTCGGAGACGGTCACCGCAGGCCGAAGCTCCGCGGCCGGCTGAGGAGGCAGGGACCGCAGTGAGACGTCGGCCTTGAGCGGCGGTGGGTCGAACGCGGGCGGAAGCACGTATCCGACGGACGCCAGAGCCACCAGTAACAGACCGGCGGCAACGCTCAGTGTGCCACGGCCAGTCCGCATCGGCCTCCCCATGTGCGTTGGTTTGCCCGTCGATCTTCCAGCTTACTCCCAGCTCACGTGGCGCAGGGGGCCACATATGTCACTGGGACCTGTTAGCTTCCTGCGAATGCGGATCCTGCACACCTCCGACTGGCACCTGGGCCGCTCGTTCCACCGCGAGAGTCTGCTCGACGCGCAGGCGGCGTTCGTCGACCACCTGGTGGAGACCGTGCGGGCCGAGCGGGTCGACGTCGTGCTCGTCGCCGGTGACGTCTACGATCGGGCGCTGCCGCCGGTCGACGCCGTCGCGCTCTGCAACGAGGCGCTGCGCCGCCTGCGGGAGACGGGCGCGCGCACGATCCTGATCAGCGGCAACCACGACTCCGCGCGCCGCCTCGGCTTCGGCGCGGCCCTGATCGAGGCGTCCGGCGTCCACCTCCGCACCGACCCCGCCCAGGCGTGGGAGCCCGTGGTGATCGACGACGTGGCCTTCTACGGCATCCCCTACCTTGAGCCCGAGCTGGTCCGCCGCCCCTGGGAGCTGACCGAGCGCAGCCACACCGCCGCGCTCACCTACGCCATGGAGCGGGTCCGCGCCGACGCGGCCCGCCACCGGCACGCGGTGGTGCTCGCGCACGCGTTCGTGACCGGCGGGGCGGCGAGCGACAGCGAGCGCGACATCAGCGTCGGCGGGATCGCGCACGTCCCGCTGACGGCCTTCGCCGGGGTCGACTACGTCGCGCTCGGCCACCTGCACGGCCGCCAGCGCATGTCCGAGACCGTCCGCTACTCGGGCTCCCCGCTGGCCTACTCGTTCTCCGAGGCCGGGCAGGTCAAGGGGTCGTGGCTGGTGACGCTCGGCTCCGGGGCCGAGTTCGTGCCCGCGCCGGTGCCGCGCCCCGTCGGCCGCGTCACCGGCCGGCTCGACGACCTGCTCACCTCGCCCCGGTACGAGCCGGTCGAGGATCACTGGCTCCAGGTCGTGCTCACCGACCCGGTCCGGCCGCGCGCCGCCATGGAACGGCTGCGCGCCCGCTTCCCCCACACGCTCGCCCTGTCCTTCGAGCCCGAGGGCGAGCGGACCGTGCCCGCGCCGGCCCGGCTGAGCGGGCGGCCCGAGGCGGAGGTCGCGCTCGACTTCGTCCGCGAGGTCTGCGGCGAGCCTGCCACACGTGAGGAAGAAGAGCTGCTAAGACGGGCCATCGAGGAGTCGAGGGTGAAGGAGACGATGGCGTAGATGCGGCCGCACCGGCTCACGCTGACGGCGTTCGGCTCCTTCCCCGGGACCGAGACGGTCGACTTCGACGCGCTCACCGAGTCGGGCCTGTTCCTCGTGCACGGGCCGACGGGGGCGGGCAAGACCACCGTCCTCGACGCCCTCTGCTTCGCCCTCTACGGCCAGGTGCCCGGCCAGCGCAACAGCGCCCGCAGCCTGCGTTGCGACCACGCCCCGCCCGCCGCCGGCCCGTCCGTCACGCTGGAGGTGAGCATCCGGGGCCGCTTACTCCGCATCCACCGCTCCCCGGCCTGGCAGCGGCCCAAGCTCCGCGGCGCCGGCTCCACCGAGGAGAAGGCCAAGGTGGTCGTCGAGGAGCGCCGCGACTCCGGCTGGCAGGGCCTGACCACCCGCGCCGACGAGGCGGGCGACCTGGTGGGCGGGCTGCTGGGGATGAACGCCGACCAGTTCTGCCAGGTGGCCATGCTGCCGCAGGGCGACTTCGCGCGCTTCCTGCGCGCCGACGGGCTGGAGCGCCGCAAGCTCCTGGAACGGCTGTTCACCGTCAAGATCTTCACCCAGGCCGAGTCCTGGCTGGCCGAGCACCGCAAGCAGGCCTGGCGGGCCCAGCAGGAGCTGCGCCAGCAGGTCGAGTACGCCGTCCACCGCGTCGCAGAAGCCGCCGGCCCCGACCTCCTCCAGCCCGCGGCGCCGGAGCCCGCCGCCGATCTCGCCCCCGCGCTCGAGCCCGCACCCGCACCCGCGCCCGAGCCGACACCCGCACCCGCGCCCGCACCCGCGCCCGCCGAGCCGCCGGATCCTGAGGACGACCCCGTGGCCTGGGCCGGGCTGCTTCTGACGGCCGCCGAGGCCGCCGTCTCCCGCGCCGCCGCCGACCGCACGACGGCCGAGCAGGTCTGGCGGGCCGCGACCACGCGCTTCGACCAGGCGGCGGCCCTCGCCGACCGGCAGCGCCGCCACGCCGAAGCCCTGACCCTCCGCCGCACCCTGGACGAACGGGCCGAGGAACGCGCCGAGCTGCAGGCCATCCTCGACGACGCGCACCGCGCTGGCACGGTCGTCCCGCTCATCGCCGCCGCCCGGCAGCGCACCGAAGCCGCCGCCAAGGCCGCCGCTCTCGCCGCCGACGCCCTGGCCCGCGCCCGTCCGCTGCTCGCCCGTACCACGGAGGACCCGGAAGACCCGGCCGACAGGCTGGCCGTCCTGGAAAGGGAGCGCCGCGGCGAGGTCGCCCGGCTGTCCGAGCTGCTCACCGAGGAGGCCAGGCTGCTCGTCGTACGGCGGGACCTGGGCCGGGTGAACGACGACCTGGCCGCGCTGGAGCACGAGGACGACCAGGTCGGCGCACGGCTCGCGGCCCTCCCTACGCTCATCGAGGAGGGGGAGCGGAGGCTGGCCGGGGCCCGCGCCGCCGCGGCCAGGATTCCCGCCGTCGAGGCCGTGCGGGAGGCCGCGATCGGCCTGATCGAGACCGATCGGGAGCTCGCCAGGCTGGCCACGGAGCTGGAGTCGCTGAGTGAGCAGGAGGCCGAGGTGGCCGCCGCGCAGGCGGAGCTGCCCGAGCGGGTCGCCGACGCCGCCGCCCGGCTCGCGGAGGTACGCGCCGAGGCGGCGGGCATCCCGGCCGCCTCCGCCGCGCTCGACTCCGCCCACGCGACGCTCGACGCCGCCCGCCGCCGCGACGCGCTCGCCGCCGAGCTGGAGGATGCCAGAGCGGTCCATCAGGAGGTCGTCGACCGGGCCCAGGGCCTGCGCGAGCGCTGGCTCGACATCAGGCAGGCGCGCATCGACGGGATGGCCGCCGAGCTGGCCCGCGAACTCGCCGACGGGCGGCCGTGCGCGGTGTGCGGCTCCGGCCACCATCCGCACCCGGCGTCGCCCGCCCCCAGCGCTCCCTCGGCGGACGACGAACTGGCCGCCGAAGGCGACCACGAGGCGGCGGTCGCCGACCGCGAGTCGGCCGAGCGCGCGCTCGCCTCCCTGGAGTCCCGCCACGCCGACGCGGAGGCGGCGACGGCAGGGGTGTCCATCGAGGACGCCGAGGCCGCGGTTGCGGAGGCGGCCGGCGAGCTGGCCCGCCTCCAGGCGGTCGCCGACCGCGAGCCGAGGCTGGCGGCCGAGCTGGAACGGGTCGAAGCGGAGCGCGAACGCGTCCGCGACCGCGCCCGCGAGCTGGGCGAAGCCCTGGCGGCCCACCGCGCCCACACCGCCCGCTACCAGGCCGAACGCGCCCGCCTGCACACGCGGCTCACCCTCACGGCCGGGTCGGGCGCGGAGCGGCCGGACCCGCACGAGCGGCTGCACGCGCTCGACCGAGAGCTCGGCCACCTGCGTGAGGCGGCGGCGGAGGAGACCCCGCTGGCCGAGGAGGCGGCGCGGCGGGCCCGCGAACGGGAGACGCTCCAGGAGGAGGCGCGGCGGGTGGCGGCCCGGCTGGCCGCGGCCCGGACCCGGCAGGAGGAGCTGAGCGCCGACGCCGCCAGGCTGGGCGCCCGGCTGGACGAGGCGCGCGGCGACGACCCCACCATCACGGCCCGCCTGACCAGGCTCAACGACGAGGCCGAGCTGCTGGCTGAGGCCCTGGAGGCGACCCGGGCGGCCGAGACGGCCGACAACGAACGGATCACCGCCGACCAGGAGGCCCGGACGGCGGCGCGCGAGGCCGGGTTCGCCGACCCGGCGGACGCCGCGGCGGCGGCCCGGAGCGCCGCCGAGCTGGAGAGCAAGGCGGAGACGCTGCGCAGGCTCGACGACCAGCTCGCCGCCGTCACCGCCGTGCTGGAGGACCCCGAGCTGATCGCGGCCACGGCCGAGCCGCCCCCCGACCTGGCGGGGCTGTCCGCCGGGCGCGACGAGGCCGAACGCGCCCGCACCGCCCTGGCCTCCGCCCACGACCGGGCCGCGGCCAGGGCCGTCCGGCTGGCCGAGCTGCGCGAGGAACTGGCCGGATGCGTGGCCCGCTGGCGGCCCGCCGCCGAACGGCACAAGCTGGCCGAGCGGCTGGCGGCCCTGGCCGCCGGCACCTCCTCGGACAACCAGTGGAGCATGAGCCTGTCCTCCTACGTGCTCGGCGAGCGGCTCCGCCAGGTGGTCGACGCCGCCAACGACCGGCTCGACCACATGTCCGGCGGCCGCTACCTGCTCCGCCACGACCTGGCCAAGACCGCCGGCTCGCGGGCCCGCTCCGGCGGCGGCCTGGGCCTGCGGGTGTTCGACGGGTGGACCGGGATCGAGCGCGACCCGGCCACGCTGTCCGGCGGCGAGAGCTTCATCACCTCCCTGGCGCTGGCCCTCGGCCTGGCCGACGTGGTGACGGCGGAGGCGGGCGGCGCCGAGATCGGCACGCTCTTCGTCGACGAGGGGTTCGGCACCCTGGACGAGGACACCCTCGACGGCGTGCTCGACATCCTCGACGGGCTGCGCGACGGCGGCCGCGCGGTTGGCATCGTCAGCCACGTGGCTGAGCTGCGCACCCGCATCCCCGCCCAGCTCAGGGTGGCCAAGGCGCGCACCGGCTCCACTCTGTCGGCGACCACCGGCTGAACGCGCGCTCGCGGAAACTGTCACAACCGGGCGTGCTGTCCCGTCCTCATGGTGAAACGGCCCGACAAAGGGAGTCAGCCATGAGAAAGCACATCTTGATCGTTGGCGGCGGATATGTCGGTATGTACACCGCCTTGACCCTGCGGAAGCTCATCCGTACGGGAGAGGCGAGCGTGACCGTCGTCGACCCGCGCGGCTACATGACCTACCAGCCTTTCCTCGCCGAGGCGGTGGCCGGCAGCGTGGAACCCCGGCACGTGGTGGCACAGCTCAGCAGGGTGCTGCCGGGCGTGCGGGTGCTGAGGGGACGGATCACCGGCGTCGACCACGCCGGGCGGCGGGCCGCGTTCCAGCCGGTTCAGGGACCGGCCCGCGAGCTCACGTATGACATCCTCGTGCTGGCCGCCGGGTCGGTGAGCCGCACGTTGCCGATCCCCGGCCTGGCCGAGCACGCGGTGGGCTTCAAGTCGGTGGCCGAGGCCGTCCACCTGCGCAACCGGGTGCTGGACCAGCTCGCGGCCGCCGCGTCCACCGACGACCCGGACGTGCGGCGCCGGGCGCTGACGTTCATGGTGGTCGGCGGTGGCTTCTCGGGCGTCGAGGCGCTGGCCGAGATGCAGGGGCTGGCCGACAACGTGCTGCGCTACCACGACGGCATCCGGCCCGACGAACTGCGCTGGGTCCTGGTCGAGGCCGGCGACCGGATCCTGCACGAGATGCACGCCAACCTCGGCCGCTGGACCGCCGAGGCGCTCCGCGAACGGGGCGTCGACGTGCGGCTCGGGACTCGGCTCGCCTCGGCCGAGCATGGCATCGCCAGGCTCGACGACGGCACCGAGATCGACGCCGGGACGCTGGTGTGGGCGGCGGGCGTGACGGCCAACCCGCTCACCGCCGCCACCGGCCTGCCCGTCGACCGGGCGGGACGCGTCCGCACCACCGAGTTCCTGACGGTCGAGGGCGTGGCCGACGCCTTCGCCGCGGGCGACCTCGCCGCCGTGCCGGACGTGACCCGGCCGGGCGAGCTGGTGCCGCCCAACGCCGAGCACGCGGTGCGCCAGGCCAGGCGGCTCGGCCGCAACCTCGTCTCGTACGTGCGAGGCCGCCCGCTCAAGGCCTACCGGCATTCCTCGCTCGGCTCGGTCGCCGGGCTCGGCCACCACCAGGGGGTCGCGCAGGTGATCGGGATCAAGCTGACCGGATTCCTCGCCTGGCTCGTGCACTGCGGCTACCACCTGGCGATGGTGCCCACCCTCAACCACAAGGCCAGGGTGCTGGCCGGGTGGACGCTGTCGCTGCTGTTCCGGCACGACACCGTGCCGCTGACCGCGATCGAGCACCCGCACGACGAGTTCAGGGAGGCGCACCCGCTCCGGCTGGCCGCCTGATGGCAGCCCGGCCATCGAAAGGGGGCAATCCCCGCGTGTCGGTCCCGGAGGCTCCGTATACTCCCGCACGTCGTCCATCACAGGGGTGATCTGATGCGTGGCGCCGGCTTGGCAGCCGTGCTCCTGATCGTCGTGCTCGCCGGGTGCGGCGCCTCCGGTCCGCCCGAGGGCGGCGGCTCGCCCTCCGCCTCACCCCCCGCCGCCTCGCCGCCGGCCTCGCCGTCCGCCTCCGTCTCCGGTGTCGGCTACGTGCGCGAAGGGCTGGTGGGGTACCACGCCTCCGACGCGTTCCGCGTCGAGGTCAAGTCGGTGGAACGACACCCGGACCTGACCGTCCTGAGGATGGAGATCGCCACCACCCAGGACACCAAGGCGTCCGGTGACTTCGGATACGACGGGCTGCCCGGTCAGAGCGTGTCCTTCGGGAGATTCCGGCTGCTCGACCCCGTGGGCAGGAAGGTGTACTTCACGCTCAGGGACAAGTCCGGCGAGATGGCGTTCGGCACCCGGCACAACACCGCCCGCAGCACGAACTTCCCCGAGGAGTTCCTTCCCGGGGTGAGCTATCCGGTCGAGGTGTACTTCCCGCCGCTGCCCGCCGGCGTGCGGGCCGTCTCGCTCGTACCGGACCTGGCGATGGCTCCCACCACCGGCGTCCCCGTCACCGACGGCGCCCCGCCGCCCGTCGCCAAGGAGCGCGGCGAGGGTGGCGAACACCAGTGGCAGGTGGTGCTGCCCACGGAAGACCCCTGGTCCGGGGTCTCAGGGCTGAACGAGCTGGTGGAGACGCCGGAGAAGACCACCTTCCAGGAGGGCGGCAAGGAGACCGTGGCGCTCCGTACCGACGTGCTGTTCGCCTTCGACAAGGCGACGCTGTCGAAGCGGGCCGCCGCCATCCTGGACGAGGCCGTCGCCGAGACCCGTGAACGGGCCGACCCGGACAAGCCGCCCGTCATCATCGAGGGGCACACCGACAGCAAGGGCGGTGACTCCTACAACCAGGAGCTGTCGGTCCGGCGGGCCGAGGCCGTCCGCGACTACCTGGCGGACAAGCTCGGCGACGGCTACGTCTACAAGGCCGAGGGCAAGGGCGAGAGCGAGCCGATCGCCAAGAACGAGAAGCGGGACGGCAGCGACAACCCGCAGGGCCGGGCCCGCAACCGGCGCGTCGAGATCTCCTACACGATCAAGAAGGAGCGCCCGGACGTCACGGTCACGACGCGCCCCGCGACCGATGTCCGGGGCTCCACGAGGCAACCCGCCCCCTACCGGGCCGACGCGGGGCCGGTCGTCGGCTCGCTCCGGTGGACCGGGGGACAGGACCGGCTCCGCGTCGACTTCCACCCCTTCCACCGGGACGGCGCCTACCTGGTGGCGGCGTTCGACGTCGTGCTGGAGAGCGGGCGGCTCTACATCCCGGTGCCGGGGCCGTTCAACGGGTTCGACCATGAATTCTCGGCCGCGTCCGACTTCGGGTCGTTCATCCTGGTGCATCCGGAGACCGAGGCCCGCTACCACCCACTCAAGATGCACACCGAGTTCGTCGAGAACTCGGTGTTCAATCTTGAGAAAGGCGAGGTCAGCCGGGCATACGTGTACTACCCGGCACCCGCCGACGACGTCACGTCGATCACGCTCGAAGCGGACGGCCTGGGCGAGGTGAAGGACATTCCCGTCCAGTGACCTTTCAGAGCTGGCCGGGGAAGAGCAGCGACAGCTCGCGCGGGTAGGCCGCGATCAGGCGCAGTTCGTCGTCGGTGAGCGGCCTGCCCGTCATCGCGTTGCAGAGCTGCACCAGCTTGAAGCTCAGCTCCTCGTCCGCCACCTCGGCGCCGAGCCCGTCCATCACGTGCCGGAACCCGGCCTTCCCGCCGTACTCGCCCGTCAGCACCACCCGGCCCTCGCGCGCGTGCCAGTCCTCCGGGAACGGGCCCAGCGTCGTCTCGTCGTACAGCTCGTAGTTGCCGTGGTCCTTCAGCGCGCCGTCGGCGTGGATGCCGCTCTCGTGCGCGAACGCGTTCCGCCCCACCCCGACCTGGTGGTACGGGAGAGGCCGGTCGAAGGCGTAGGCCGCCCACAGCCCGAACCGCCTGGCCCACGACAGGTCCAGCGCGTCGCCGATCTCCGCGGACAGCCCGTAACCGTGCCGGAACGCCAGGATCGTCGACAGCAGGTCGGCGTTGCCGGAACGCTCGCCGATGCCGTTGACGCACGTGTTGATCCACGCGTCCTGGCCCGCGTCGAGGTCGCCGAGCGCGCCCGACACCGAGTTGGCCACCGCCATCCCCAGGTCGTTGTGGCAGTGCGTCTCCACGGGCAGCGCGACCCCCGAGGCCAGCTTGGCGAACCGCTCCCTGATCCGGTCGGGCGTGTCGCCGCCGATCGTGTCGCAGTAGCGGATCCGGTCGGCGCCCGCCTCCTTCGCCGCCAGCGCGAACTCCAGCAGGAACCCGTCGTCGGTCCGCGACCCGTCCTCGGCGTTCACGCCCACGGTCCGGGCGCCGGCCGACTTGGCGGCGCGCACCGCGGCGGTCATCTCGCGGATGATCGCATCCCGGTCCAGCCGGCCGCGGAACTTGTTCTGGATCATGTAGTCGCTGGTGGAGATCGACAGGTTGTAGTGCTTCAGACCGAGCGGCGCCGCCTTCTCGACGTCCGCCGCCACCCCCCGGCACCAGCCGGACAACCGCAGCTCGCCGAACGCCCCCGCCTCGGCCAGCGCCACCTGCGCCCGCACATACGGGACCTCGTGGAACAGGAACGGGAACCCGATCTCGGACTGCGCCACACCGAGCTTGGCCAGGTAGAAGTTGACCATGGTCTTGCCGAACTTCGACAGGCCGGTGCGCGCGGTCTGCACGCCGTCTCGGTTGGTCACGTCAAGAAAATGAACTTTGGGCATGAGCCCACGTTGACATGTGGACTCAATGTGTATCAATATTGATTTTCGTCAACATGGAGGGCTGTGTGGAGTGGATCGACGCGGCCACGGCCGCCGACCGGCTGGGCGTCAAACCGGCCACCCTGTACGCGTACGTGAGCCGCGGCGTGCTCAAGCGGCGCCACGAAGGCCGCCGCAGCTTCTTCGACGCGGCCGAGATCGAAGCCCTGGCCCGGCGCGGCAGGCCGCGCGGCCAGCCGCCCGAGCTGGTCATCGAGTCGGCCATCACGGCCCTCGGCCTCGACCGCCACTACTACCGCGGCCACGACGCCCTCGACCTCGCCCGCACCACCACCTTCGAGGCCACCGCCGAACGACTCTGGACCCCGCCCGGCTCCGCCCCCGACCCGGACGGGCCGCACGCGTGGCGGTCCGACCCCGCGGCCGTCCACGCCGCCGTCACCGCCCAGCGCGACCTGCCCGACTCGCTCCTCCCGCTCGACCGCCTCCAGGTCATCACCACCGTCCTCGGCGCCACCGACCTCCTCCGCTTCCAACTCGACCCGGCCTCGGTCGCCGCAACCGCTCGCCGCCTCATCACCGGCCTCGCCGAGGCCCTCCCTCTTTTGGCGAGCCCCGCCGACACCCCCGGCCGCGCTGAGGTGCCGGGGCATGCGGCCATCCCCGACGCCCTTCCGGCCCCGGCCGGTTCCGGCCTCCCCGAGGCCCCTTCGGTCCTGCCGGGGCAGGCGGACATCTCTCACCCGGTAGGCGGGCAGGGCGCACCGCAGCCTGGCCCGCCACGACCGGAGGCCGGGCGGGCCGCGCCGGAACGCGCGCACCCGGAGCGACGGAGTCCCGGGAGTGGCACCACCAGCCTGTCTCCTCCGATCGCCGAACGGCTCTGGCCCCGGCTGTCCCCGCACCCGCCGAGCCCGGCCCTGCTCCGCGCCCTGGAGGCCGCCCTGGTGCTGCTCGCCGACCACGAGCTGGCCGCGTCCACGCTGGCCGCCCGGGTCGCCGCCTCCGCCAAGGCAGATCCGTACGCCGTCGTGCTCACCGGCCTCGGCGTCCTGAGCGGTCCCCTGCACGGGGGCGCCTCCTACGCCGCCGAACAACTCCTCACCGAGGTCGACCGCCCGACCGACGCGCCCCGCGTGATCGCCGACTGGGTCCGCCGTGGCCGACGCATCCCCGGCTTCGGCCACAGCGTCTACAAGAACGGCGACGCCCGCGCCACCCTCCTGCTCGACCTGGTCGAAGAGGCCGTCCCAGGCCACGACAGGGTCGCCGCCGCCCGCGCCGTCGCGGCCGAGGTACGCCGCCGTCGTCTTCCAGAGGCCAACATCGACTTCGCCCTCGCCACCCTCGCCGCTGTGTCCGGCATGATCCCCGGCGCCGGCGAAGCCGCGTTCGCCATCGCCCGCACCGCCGGCTGGCTGGCCCACGCCATGGAGGAGTACGCGAGAAACTCCCTCCTCAGACTCCGCGCCTCCTACACCGGCCCCCCACTCCCCAAACCCTCAACCCCCTGACCCGCCCACTTCGCGCGACCGACCACACCTCAACCCCGTGACCCAGCCCACTTCGCCTGGCCGACCACACCCTCAACCCCGGGCACGGTGCTCCGGCGCCAAGCCCGGACACGCCGACCGCCCTCGCCCCTTCACCCACACCCAGCACACCAACCGGCCCACCGCCCTCGTCCACTTCGCCCATGTGTCCTTCGCCGCCTACGGGGCGGAGACGGCGTCCGAACCGCCCAGAACCAACCGTGAAGAAACTGGACCGACGCCGCCGGGGTCCGCACCGCCGGGTCCATACCACCGAGGCCGCACCACCAAGGCCGCACCACCAAGGCCGCACCACCAAGGCCGCACCACCAAACCGGGCCGTGCAGAGTTCGACCGCCAAGGGTTCGGCCGGTGTCGGCGAGCGGAGGCTGGACCGGTGGGGGCTGGTCCGTTGTGAGCGGGCAGCCTGGGATCAGTCCGCATCGCCCACGCCCGCATCGCCCACGCCCGCATCGCCCACGCCCGCATCGCCCACGCCCGCATCGCCCACGCCCGCATCGCCCACGCCCGGGATCACTCACGCCCGGGATCACTCACGCCCGGGATCACTCACGCCCGGGATCACTCACGCCCGGGATCACTCACGCCCGGGATCACTCACGCCCGGGATCACTCACGCCCGGGATCACTCACGCCCGGGATCACTCACGCCCGGGATCACTCACGCCCGGGATCACTCACGCCCGGGATCACTA
>NZ_JBICUQ010000002.1:746677-1069116 GCF_043198225.1 Nonomuraea sp. NPDC048826
CGCACGCCCGGGATCACTCACGCCCGGGATCACTCACGCCCGGGATCACTCACGCCCGGGATCACTCACGCCCGGGATCACTCACGCCCGGGATCACCTACGCCCGGGATCACTCACGCCCGGGATCACCTACGCCCGGGATCACCTACGCCCGGGATCACCTACGCCCGGGATCACCTACGCCCGGGATCACCTACGCCCAGGCTCCTTTCGCCCAGGTGCCACATGCCGGGATGACCATGACCTTTGGACGTCCCATTGTCCGGAACCAGGGGAGGTTGGAGGGTCAGACTGAATCGGTGGTTCGGTCGACGTAGGAGGCGAGGGCCTTGACCCGGTCCGCGTGCTGGTCGTGGCCGACGATCACCGGGGGTTCGTTGTAGGGCATCGCGTCCGAGGAGCGGCGGAGCTTGACGTACTGGCCGCAGGCGTCGATCGCGTACGGCTCCATGTCGTCCTGCAACGCCCCGATCACCGTGATGCCGTACGTCTCGCCGATCCGCCGGAACAGCGCCACCGCCTCCCGGCGATGCTCCTTGCCCAGGTTGCGGCCCAGCTCGTCGAGGACCAGGCACAGGTGACCGCCGCCCGACGAGGCGATGGCCGCCGCGCACACCAGCTTGACCGCCTTCTCGTCCATCAGCGCGGTGTTGGCCCGCCGGTTGTAGGGCACGAAGCCCTGGCCCTCGCCGCGCCGCCACTTCGGCGTCACCCGCCACTGCCAGCGCTGCTCGGGGTCGGCCGGAGCGGGCGGCACCGGGAACTCCAGCGTCGCCCCGTATCCGCCGTACGAGACGTCGAGCTTCTCGAACTCCTCGGCCACGCGCTCCAGCCTCGACTTGATCGCGGCCGTGAGCGCCGCGCGGTGCACCGCCGTCGACTGCGCCGCCTCCTCCGCGCCCTTGTCGGCCGCCGCCAGGTCGCGCTGCCGCGACACCAGCTGCGCCTCGATCTGCCTGCGCTGGTGCTTCTCGTACTCCTCCTGGCCGCGCAGGTAGGAGGCGAGCGCGCCGCACACGCCGGTGAACGTCGCCTGCTCGCGCGCCGCGCTGCCGCCCCGCTCGGCCAGCAGGAACCTCAGCTCCTCCGGCACCTCCGCGTCCTCTTCGGGGAACGTGTCGCGCAGGGCCTGGTCGAACTGTCGTTCGGCGACCCGCCACCATTCGTCGGCGGTGCGCGGCCGTTCGTCCTCGGGCAGTTCACGCAACCACTCGACGGCCGACTCGGGGGTGCCGCCCCAGTCGGCGGCCAGGGCGCCGAGCTTCAGCGCCTCCCGCTCGGCGGCGACCCGCGTCTCCTGCTCGCGGGCGCGCGCCCGCTCGCCGTCGAGCTGCTGGCGGCGGCTCTCCAGCCGCTCGATCTCCATGTCTCTCGTACGGGCGCGGAAGTCGAGCGCGGCGGTCTCCCGTTCGGCCTCCGCGACCCGCGGGACCAGCTCTTCCAGGGCGGCGACCAGCTCGGCGAGGCGGGCGCGCTGCCCGGTCAGCCGTCCTTCCAGCTCCTCCAGGCGCACCCCGGCCTTGGCCCCGTCGAGCCTGCGCTGGGCCAGCGTCACGGTCTCCTCGGCGTCGCGCACGCTCTGGGCAGCGGTGTCCTGTGCGTCCATGGCGCGGTTGAGACGCTGCTCGGCGGCCTTGATCCGGGCCTCCCGGCCGGTCGCCACCCCGTCGAACGCCCCCACCACGCTCACCCCGGCCGCGCTGACCAGCACGGACCCGGGCAGCTCGCGCAACGCCGCGACCGCCTCCGTCAACCGCCCGGCGTCGACGATCACGGCATGCTCGCCAGGCCAGTTGCGCAACTCGTCAAGCGTCGGCCCAGCCCCCATGCCGCCCGCCGGGCCGCTCGGGGTGTCCGCTTCGGAGGTTGTGCCGGTCCTGGCGGGGCCCGCGGTGTCGGAGGCGTCGGCCGTCTGACGGCGGAGGCTCGTGGCGTGGTCGCGGGCCTGTTCGGCGACGTCGAGTGCGTCCAGCAGGCCGGAGGCGGGGACGCCCGCCGCGGTGAGGGCGGCGAGCTGGGCGGCGGCCGGGCCTCCCTCGGCGTCGTCCAGGGCGGCGCGGGCCGAAGCCACCTCCTGGTCGGCCACGCCCAGCGCCTTGAGCGCCTCGTTGAGGCGCAGCCGGGACTCGCGCAACTCCCGCTCGGCCGTGGGCACGTCACGCCCGTCGGCGAACCTGCGTGCCTCCTCGAGCGCCGGGATGCGGCCACGCAGCTCGTCGGCGGAGTTCTCCGCCACCGCCCGGTCGGCGTCGAGCTTGGCCGCCCGCGCCTGGAACGCGGCCAGCTCCTTGCGGGCCTCGGTGACCCGCCGGTCGAGCGTGTCGTCCTTCAGCGTGGCGATCTCCGCCCGGACGGCGGCGATGGCCTCGGCCGCCGTCTCGCCCGCCGCCTGGTGTCGTGCCAGGTCGGCGGCGAGCGCGTCGTCCTTGGCCGCCGCGTCGGCCAGTTTGCGGGCCTGCCGCCCCTGCCAGCACCGCAGCGCCCCGGCCAGCCGCACCCGCGCCTGGTCGCGCCGGTCGAACGTGGCCAGCAGCGCCCGCGACTCCGCCTCGAACTCGGCCAGCCGCTCCGCCGCCTGCGCGGCCCGTACCCGCTTGGCGTGCTCGTCGCGCCGGGCCTCGCGTTCCAGCTCCAGCTCCGCGTCGAGCCCGGTGAGAGCCGCGATCGCCTCGAACACCCGCTCCGGCGAGATCTCGTTCAGCGGTTGCGACAGCAGGTTGGTGGCGACCTTGCTGCGCACGCTCGTCGACAGGAAGGACACGCACCGCACCCGGTCGCCGTACAGGACCTTGGTGAGGTCGCGCGCCACCACGTCACGTCGACCGGCGGACCGGGGCAGCGACGCCCAGATCTCGTCGGCCCGCGCCACCCGTTCCGCCTCCGACGGCGCGGCCGCCAGCCGGACCCCCTCACGCCAGCGGATCTCCAGGTGCGGCGCTTCCTGGTTGACCCGCAGCCAGACGGTCACCGGCGCGTCGGGCCGCCCGGCCACCCCGAACAGCTCGCCGTCGTCGTCACCCGGGTCGACCGCGTAGGCGTCGAGGCTCTCACCGCCAGCCGCGGGGGCGAACACGCCGACGATGTAGCCGTGGCCGGCGCTCGCCCACTGGCGCGCCCCCGCGCCGCTGGCCAGCTCGGCGTTGAACAGCAGCTCGGACACCGCTTTGGCGCCCGAGGCGAACCGCCACTGCTCGTCGCCGAGCAGCGCCGTGATCGACGCGATGAACGACGACTTGCCCGCGCCGTTGGAGTCCTTCGGACCCGCCCCCGCCACGACGATCAGCGTGCCGGGCACGATGGGCACCGGATGGGTGGACAGCCGTGAGATGTTGACCGCCTGCACGGCGATCAGCACCCGATCCCCGACGATGTTCTCCACCTGTGCCACCGCTACCCCCGTTTCCTTCCACCGGCCACCACGCTCACCGGGCCGTCCTCCGTGCGCGTACGGCCGCCGCCAACGGCGTGTCGGGCCCCGCCGCCAGGATGAGCTCCTCCTGCAACCGCCTGCGCGCCGCCGGCGTGAGGCGGTGGAACTGCGGGCCGGGAACGTAGCCGCCCGCCTCCTCGCCCGCCTTGACCTGGGTCACCAGCCCGGCGTGGCGCAGCGCCCGGAGCGCAGACTCCAGCTCGCCGATCGGGAGCTGGGTGTGGCGGCGCAACTCGTCGGCCGGGGTCGGATGCGGCGACAGCCAGGAGTCCTCCGGCAGCAGGCCCTCGGCGCGCGGGATGGCCACCGAATGCACCAGCACCAGGGTCAGCACGGCCCGCTCGCTCTCGCCGGGCCCGCCTCCGGGCGGCTGGTCGCGGACCACATCGTCGGCGTAGCCGGACGTCCAGCGTTCGCGTTGCTGGATGAGCGTGCGGCCGCGGCGGGCGAGCATCTCGGCGAGGGTGCGCCGCAGCGCCGGGTCGCGCAGCGCGGCGAACCTCGCTTCCTGTACGGGCTCCGCGGCGTGCTCCACCACCATGAAGGCGGCCACCAACTCGGCCCTGCGGCGCTCGTCGTACCCGCCCAGTAGGTCGTCGAACTCGGGCACCCCCGGCTCCACCCTGCTCCCCACCGCCAGATCGGCGCCCTCGGACTCAGCGGCGGGTCGGGGTGGCGTGGTGGGCTCAGATGGAGCGGTGGGGCCGGTTGCGGCGCCCGGCTCGGAATCGGGGTCGGCGTCGCCGCTGGCGGCCGGGTCGGGCGGCGTCGGCATCGAGCGGCGTTCCGGGAGGGCGGCGGCGATCAGGGTGGCATCGGGCACTACCGGCACGGCGCGCCGCTCCGGCTCGGGGATGCGGCGCACCAGGTCCTTCAGCACCGCGTGGGACTCCACCGGCCAGAGCGCGCACCGGGGCCCGAGCGAGACGATGCCGTCGGCCAGCACCGCCCACGCCGAGTCGTGCAGCCGGCGCAGCGCCCCGATGGCCCAGTTGCGCATCAGGTCGTCGGTGCGGCCGATCAGCGCGCGGTAGGTGTCGAGGATCCGTTCCAGCGGCGCGGGCTCGCCGGGCCACGGGTCGGCCGAGTGGTCGGCCCAGCAGCACTTGAGCACCGCCGCGAGCACTCGACGCGTCTCGCCGGACCGCTCCACCGGCATGGGCGCCACCTGGTGCTCCTCCAGCAGCGACGGCGTCGCCCCGTCGGGCCACACCGGCAACGCCAGCCCGGTGGAGTCGGGGCTGCTCAGCCTGGTCATGCCCGCCGGCGCCGGCAGGCCGGGCCCCAGCCGCAACGGCCCCTGGGCGCGCGCCCGTGCATGCGCGACCTGACCGGCCACCTGCGCGCCGCTGTCAGTCGTCACGGGGTGCGCTCCAGGTGGCCGTGGGAGAGCCAGGACGGCTCGCGGGACGGGTCGATGGTGAGCCCGTCGGACCAGGCCAGCCGGTAAGGCAGCTCCGGCCGCAGGTCGACGGTGGTCAGGTCGGCGAGCACCCGGCGGGCCGTGACCCAGTCGCGGCCGAGCACGTCGGCCAGGGCCACCCGGGACGCCTCGCCCAGCAGGGACTCGGCCAGCTCGCGCAGCCGCTCGACGGCGGCCTCCGGCGCGTCGCCGAGCGAGCCGGCCGGGCCGGGGTCGGGCAGGGTGGAGCGCGGAGGAGTGGGCTGGGCGGGCGCAGGCCGGGGAGCCTCGTCGACGGCGCGGGCGATGGCCGCCGGATCGTGCCACGGCGCGGGGGCGTCGAACACGAACCCGTCGAGCACCGCCGCCAGCCGCTCCTTCGGCGCCGTCTGCGCGAACGTGCGCCACGCCTCGGTCGGCAGCAGGGTCAGGTTGCGGGTGGTGCCGGCCGAGTCGGCCAGCCGCCCGGCCGCGCGGCGGGAGGCGTCGCTGTAGGCGTAGATCGCCGCCCGCAGGTCGGTGCAGACCCGGTCGAGCTCGGGCCAGCGGGTCAGGATCGTGCCGTGGAGGCTCTGCGCGCGGCGGGCGATCTCCTCGGTGCCCCACAGCTTGGGCGCCTGCTCGCGCAGTTCCTCGATGGTGCCGGTGGTGAGCGTGATCAGCTCCAGCGCCCACAGCCGGAACGCCCGCGCCAGGTTGACGGCGCTCTGCCTGGCCTCCTCCATGGTCGTGCGCGGGTCGGCGACGTTGAGATCCTCCAGGGCGAGCAGCCGGTGCATCTCGGACTGGCCGCCGTCGTCCATCATCCGCCGGATGAACATCAGGCCGACCACGCTGGTGAACGACGCGCGGTAGCGGAGCTGGTTGGGCTTGGGGAACACCTCGCGGATCGCGCCCAGCCCCTTGAGCACCCGCAGCCGGTTGTCGAACTGGTCGGCGGGATAGGCGCCGCAGGCCAGCCGCATCTGCTCGTGCGTCAGCCACTCCTCGCCCGCCTCCGCGAACGCTGCGAACAGGGTCTCGGCGATGTCGACGAGCACGGGGTCGTCGACCACCGCGCCGCTGTCGCGGGCGAGCGCCGCGAACATCCGGCGGTAGGTCGACAGCACCGCCTCATCGCTGAGCGCGGCGTCGAGGGTCAAGGGCTGCTCGGACACGCGCACTAAGGTACGGCCTCCGACCGACATTCCCCGACGCCATGCGGGGGAGAGCGATGACCGCTAGGGTGACTCGCGAGACATACGGGGGCTAAAGCAAGTTATCGGGCGTACGGGGTGAGTTTCCGCATGCGTAACGGCGTGCTGCGCGGCGACCGCGCGACGGCCGTGATCGCCGGAGTGGCCGCGGCGGTTCTCGTCGGCGCGGCGGCGATCTACGGCGTCGGCGTGTCGAGCGCGAATCCGAAGTTGGCCGACGTCGGGGCCTGGTTATGGACCAAGGCACGCGGCAAGATCGTGCACGTCAACGGCCTGTCGGGTGAGGTCGACGGCTACCTGAACGACAAGGCGGGCAGGAACCTGCGCATCGTCCAGGACGGGACGAACGTGCTGCTCGTCGACGACAGCACCGGCTACGTCAGCCGCATCGAGCCGAGCCAGCTCACCGTCACCCAGTCGCGCGACTTCGGCGCCGCGGGCGTGCAGCTCGTGCTGTCGGGCTCGACGGGGTACGCGGTGCAGCCGGAGGGCAAGGTCCAGCAGATCGACCCGCGCACCCTCAACACCATCGGCTCCCCGCTGGAGCTGCCCGGGCCGCTCGGCGCGGCCCGCATCGACGGCGGCGGCAAGCTCTGGGTGCCGGTCCCCGCCAGGGGCGAGGCGGTCCCCATCAGCGGCGGGACGGCCGGCGAGGCGCTGAAGGTCGGCAACCCGGGCGAGGAGCTGGCCGTCACGGTGGCCGGCAGCCTGCCGGTGATCGTGAACACCCGCGCCGCCACCGCCACCGTCGTCGGCTCCGACGGCGGACTCGGGCGGATCGCGCTGCCCAAGGAGGTGGCCCAGGCCGCCGAGGGCGGCGTACTCGCCCCGCCGAGCACCGAGGGCGCCCTCGTCCCGGTGCTCGCCTCCGGTGACTCCGGCCTGCTCGTGGTGATCGACACCGCGTCCAACGCGGTGCTCAACACCACCTTCGACGTGGCCGACCCGTCCGCGCTCGGGGTGCCGCAGGTGCTCGGCTCCAAGGTGTACGTGCCGGACTACAGCACAGGCTCGCTGATCGTCTGGGACAGCGCCGACGGCGGCCGGCCCACCACGCTGAAGGTGGCGCGCGACCCGGGCCCCATCGACGTGTTCGTCAAGGACGGCCTGCTCTGGGCGAACGACGAGAACGGCGACAACGCCCTCGTCATCGACCCGGAAGGCCGCAAGCACGACATCGACAAGGACGACTCCGACGTCCCCGGCCCCACGAACACGCCCAAGCCCAGGAAGACCCCGCGTCCGGACCCGACCCGTACCCAGGACGACCCCGGCCCGGCGCCGACGGACGACCAGGGCAGCCCGGACGAGACGGCGGAGCCGGAGCCGGAGCCGACCCGCGAGGAGCCGACGGCCGAGCCCACCAGGACGCCGACTCAGACGCCGACCGCGACGCCGACTCCCACTCCCACTCCCACTCCGACGCCGACCCCCACCCCGTCGGCCACCGCCCCGGGCAAGCCGGGCGCGGTCAGCGCCCGTTCCGGCCCCGGCCGGATCGACATCAGCTTCGGCCCGTCCGAAGGCGGCAAGGTCGAGCGCTACACGCTGAAGGTGTCGGGCGGCGACGGCCGGGTCACGCCGCAGTCGGTGGGCGCGGAAGGGCCGTTCCGGTTCGAGTTCGAGGGCGGCGACTGCTCGGCCGAGTACACGTTCACGGTGGTCGCGCACTGGTCCGGCGGCGAGGTGGCGTCCGACCCGAGCGCGTCGGTCAAGGCGTGCGTGGCCCCCGGCGCCCCCACCGGGTTCGCCGCCAAGGCCAAGAACCGCGGCGCCGACCTGTCCTGGAACGCCCCGGAGAACGCCGGCGACGGCGTCACCTACACGCTGTCCGGCGCGGTGACCAAGGAGGGCATCAAAGGCACCTCGTACGCCGTCGACGGCCTGAAGAACGCCCAGAAGCACACGTTCAAGCTCAAGGCCGCGAACGACGCCGGGGAGAGCCAGCAGGAGGCCACGGCGGAGGTGGACCTGGCCTATCCCAGGCACGCCTACCAGAACGCCAACAACGACGAGACCAACACGAAGATCAACTCCTGTCCCACCGGCAACTGCCAGATCGGCGAGATCCCCAAGGGCAAGTACCAGAGCCTGACCGTGATCTGCCAGACCAAGGGCCGCTCGGTCACCGAGAGCCAGTCGGGGGAGACCAGCGACATCTGGGACAGGATCGAGTGGAACGGCGGCGTCGCCTACATCAGCGACACCCTGATGAAGACCCCGCGCGGCGGCTTCCCCGCCGCCCCGCTGTTCGAGTGCACCGACTGAGTCAGGGGGACTCGGCGTGACGCATTACACGCATGACCAGACCCATCAGCCGGCGCAGCTCGCCGGCCAGTTCGCGCAGCGTTTCCAGATGCTGGCCGGCAACGTCGAACAGGTCATCCGGGGCAAGCGCGAAGCCGTCGAGCTCGCGCTGATCTGCCTGTTCGCCGAAGGACACCTGCTCATCGAGGACGTCCCGGGCACCGGCAAGACCACGCTGGCCCGCGCGCTGGCGGCCAGCGTGGACGCCCGGTGGGGGCGCATCCAGTTCACCCCCGACCTGCTGCCGAGCGACATCACCGGCGTGTCGATCTTCAACCAGGCGCACCAGAAGTTCGAGTTCCACCCCGGCCCGGTGTTCGCCAACATCGTGCTCGCCGACGAGATCAACCGCGCCTCGCCGAAGACCCAGTCGGCGCTGCTGGAGGTGATGGAGGAGCGCCGGGTCACCGTCGACGCCGAGCCGCACCCGGTGCCGCGGCCGTTCCTGGTCGTCGCCACCCAGAACCCGGTCGACATGGACGGCACCTACCCGCTGCCCGAGGCCCAGCTCGACCGGTTCCTCATGCAGATCTCCGTCGGCTATCCCGACCACGTCTCCGAGGTCGAGGTGCTCAAGGGCATGCCGTCCGGGGCGCTGGTGGACCGGCTGCCCGCGGTCGCCCGCGCCTCCGACGTGGCCGGGATGATCGACTTCGCCACCCGGATCCACGTCGCCGACCCGGTCTACGACTACATCGTGGCGCTGTGCGCCGCCACCCGCACCCACCCGCAGCTGCGGCTCGGCGCCAGCCCCCGGGGCAGCCTGGCGCTGCTGCGCGCCGCCCGGGTCAAGGCCGCCGCGGCCGGACGGCACTACGTGCTGCCCGAGGACGTCAAGGCGCTGGCCGTGCCCGTGCTCGCGCACCGGCTCATCCGCACCCCGGAGGCCGAGCTCCGCGACGTCACCGCCGCCGGCGTACTCGGCGACCTGCTCGCCGGGATGCCGCTGCCGCAGGCGGCGTAGTGCTGACGCCGCTCGGCCGGGGCACGCTCGTCGGGTCCGTCCTCCTGTACGCCGCCGGGTTCGCGCTCGGCTACCCGGAACCGGTCGTGCTCGCCACCGGCGGGCTGATCGCGCTCGCCGCCGCGCTCGCGTGGACCGCGCCCAGGCCGAAGCTGGAGGTGCGCCGCGAGGTGACGCCGGGCAAGGTGCCGCGCGGCGACGCCGCCGTCGCCGTGCTGCACGTACGCAACCTCGGCGGAAGACGGACCGGGCTGCGCGCCCGCGACCGCATCGGCGGCGCCGACCACACCGTGGACGTGCCCCGCCTGCCCAGGCACGGCACCCGCGTGCTCTCGTACCCGCTGCCCACCGGCACCAGGGGCGACATCCCAATCGGTCCGCTGATGCTGGTACGGGCCGACCCGCTGGGGCTCACCCGCCGGGTCAGGGAGTACGGCGAGACCCGCACGCTCCTGGTCCGCCCGCGCACGGCCGCGCTGCCGGTGCCGCCGTCGGGCCGCGCCCACCACCTGGAGGGGCCCACCAGCGACAGCGCGCCCAGCGGCACCGTGACCTTCCACACGCTGCGCGAGTACGTGGTCGGCGACGACCTGCGGCTGATCCACTGGCGCTCCAGCGCGCGCACCGGCACGCTGATGGTGCGCCGGCTCATCGACGCCAGCCTGCCCACGACCACCGTCGTCCTCGACACCCGCGACCTCACCGAACTCGCCGTGGACGCGGCCGCCTCCGTGGCCGTCGCCGCCGCCACGGCGGGGTTCCCGGTCCGCGTGCTGACCGGCGACGGGCCGGTGGCCGAGACCAAGGGCGACCCCGAGCTCGTCCTCGACCGGCTCGCCCTGGTCGGCCCCGGCGCCACGGGCGTCACGGAGGCGCTGCGCCGGGCCGGGGGCGGCGGGTCGCTCGTGCTCGTCACGGCAGACCCGGCCGAGGCGTCGGCGGTGTCCGCCGTCCGGCGGCGCTTCGACCGCGTGATCTGCGTACACCTCGGCCCGTCGGCGCCCGCCGCTCCCGGCGTGACGGTGCTCCCGGTCACGGACCTGGCCATGCTCCCGCTCGTCTGGGGGACCCGATGACCGCTCCGGCGGTGCTGAGCGCCGCCGGGACGCGGCGGGAAGGATGGCGGACGGCCGTCGGTCTGGCGCTCGTCGCGGGCCTCGCCGCCACCGCCGGGTGGGGGTTCCACCGGGTGTTCCCCGGCGCCGAGCTGATCCAGGTCGTGGCCCTGGCCGCGATCCCGCCGGCGGTCGTGGCCGGCCTGGCCCGCGGATGGCCGCTCTGGGTGGCTCTCGTGCTCGACGCGCTGCTCTGGTTCGCCGGCACGGTCCCGCTGTACGGGGGAGTCGCGCCTGGGGTGTTCGCCGACGTCGCCGACGCCGTGCCCGCCCTGCTCACCACGTTGCTCCCGGCCCAGCCGGAGCCCAGGCTGCTCGTCCTGGTCCACACGCTGGTCTGGGCCGCCGCGACCGTGGGCGCCGAGGTGTTCGCCCGCACCGGCACCCGTGTCGCCGCCGCCCTGCCCGCGCTGGCTGTGTACGGGGCGGCGCTGCTGCTCGGCGTGGACGGCGCGGGCTCCAACCTGCCCGTGACCGGCGCGCTCCTGGTCCTCGTCCTCGCCCTGGCCCTGACGGGCGACGGGCGCTCGCCGCTCTGGCTGCTCGGCGGACTGCCCGCCGCCGCCGCGCTGGCCGCCGTCGCCGTGCTCCTCGGGCCGCTGCTGCCCATCGCCGCGGAACCGTACAACCCTCGCGAGCACGCCGAACAGCCGCCTCCCCGCCGCGTCGACAGCGTCAGCCCGCTCGACCGGGTGTCGGCGTGGCTGCAGATACCCGACCGGGAACTGTTCACCGTCAAGGCGGAGAAACCGCTCAACTGGCGGCTGGCCGTGCTCGACCGGTACGACGGCGTCCGGTGGACCTCAGGAGCCCGCTTCCAGCCGACCGGCGGCCGGGTGCCCGAGGGGGAATGGACCGGCGCGGGCGAGACCGTACGCCAGCAGATCACGTTCCAGGACCTTCCCGGCACCTGGCTGCCCGCCGCCGAACGGCCCGTCGAGGTCGGCGGGGTGGACGGGCTGGCCGCGGACCCGGCCAGCGGGTCGCTGCTCGCCGCGCGCGAGCCCGGCGCGGGGTTCGGCTACCAGGTGACCTCGCGGGTGGCCCGGCCGTCCAGGGCCGAGCTGCGGGCGGCCGTCCCGGCGGACGACCCGGCGCTGACCGCGTTCCCCGAGGGGCCGCAGCGGCAGCTGTTCCGCCGGCTGGCCGAGGAGGCGACCGAGGGCGCCACCCTGCCGATCCAGAAGGCGTACCGGCTGCAGAGCTACCTGCGCACCGGCGCCGGTTACGACGTGACAGCGCCGCCCGGACACTCGCTGAAGGGGCTGGAGTTCTTCCTGCGCACCACGCACCGGGGCACCTCGGAGCAGTTCGCGTCGGCGTTCGCGCTGCTGGCCAGGACACTGGGGCTGCCGTCGAGGGTGGTCGTCGGGTTCCGGCCGGGCGAGGCCGTGGACGGGATCTACCACGTCAAGTCCGGACATGTCATCGCATGGGCTGAGATCAAGTTCGACGGGCTCGGCTGGCGGCCCTTCTACCCCACGCCCGGCCGCAGCGGCTCCAAGGACGACCACGACGTCGTGTCGGCCGCGATCGAGGAGAGCGAGCGCCTGGAGGGCGAGTTCGCCAAGGGCGGCGCCGACCGGGCCGCGCCCTCACGCAAGCCGTCGGCCGGCAAGGCGGACGAGAGCTCCGGCGGGCCGCCGTGGATGATCATCCCTGTCGCGGCGGCGGGACTCCTGATCCTGTACGGGACGGCGGCGCTGATCGTGCCCTGGTGGCGCAGGCGCGCCCGCAGGACGGCCGCGGGGGCGGGCGCCCGGGTGCTCGGCGCCTGGCGGCAGGCCTGCGACGACCTCGGACTCGGCCGGGAGCCCGCGCTGACCGCCGAAGAGGTCGTCACCCGCCAGCCGCCCGACATCCGGCCCCACCTCACCCCGCTGGCCGCCATCGCCAACCACGCCCGCTACGCCCCCGAGGACGTCGCCCCGTCGGCGGCCGACGAGGCCTGGCGGCACAGCGAGACCGTCCGCCGCGCCGTCAGACTCCGCACCCCCCTCCCCACCCGCCTCCGCCGCCGCCTCCTCCTCCGGTGACCCGGCAGGTGCCTTGCGGTGCGGGCGGCCCGTTGAGCTGAGAAGGTGGGCGGTTCCCCACCAGCCTTCTCTTTCGGTGGTCCGGCCGGTCCGCTTGAGCTGAGAGAGTGGGCGGTCATGGGGGAGCGGAAGACCTGGGGCGCCGATCAGGTTCGCGCGTTGCTGGACATCGCCGAAGGCAGGGGATCGAGCCGCGAGGAGGCCGAGAGCGCGGCGGCGCTGGCGGCCAAGATCCTGTACCGGATGGGGCTGGACGCCGACACGGTGCGCGGCGGCGGCGCGAGCCGGGTGGACACTTGGCGGCTGCCGATCGACACCAGCGGCGGGCACCACATCGAACGGGCCGAGGCCGTCTGGATGGTGATCAGCGCGCTCGGGTGCATGGGCTGCCAGGAGGGCCAGCGCAGACGCGACCGGGTGTCGCACGTACGGCTGGCCGGGCCGGTGGAGGTGCTGGAGTCGCTGAAGATCCTGCTGCCCTCGGTGCTGATCCAGATGGAGGTGCAGTTCGGCCTGGCCTGGCGGGCCGAGCGGGCGCGCCGCCCGGATCTCCCGGCGCCGGGACTGCGCCGTAAGAGGACGCTGTACCAGCGCGGCTTCTACCGCGGCTACGGCCGGGGCCTGGCGGACAAGATGCGGGCCCGGGTACGGGAGGTCGCCGACGAGGTGGCGGGCGGCGCCGGTGAGCTGGTGCTGGCCGGTCGGGAGGCCGCGGTACGCGCGGAGTTCGAACGCTGGGACACCAGGCCGGGCCGGACCTACCACTACGACGAGGACGGGTTCGAGCGCGGCAGGGAAGCCGCCGCGGTGGCCGATCTCGGCGACAGGTCGATCAGGTGAGGCGTCGGAGCCGCCGGCACGGGATGATCGGAGGATGCGCAGCGTCGAGAGCCAGCTCCTGCACCGGCCCGCCGGGCTGAGCGCCGGCGACGTCGTCCGGCACCTCCTGGCCGTCCAGGCGCAGGACATCCCCTCCGCCTATCTGGCCTTCCGCGCCCGGTCGGCCACGCTCACCCGGGCGGACGTCGAGGCCGCCTGGCACGACCGGGAGATCGTCAGAGCCTGGGGGCCGCGCGGCACCCTGCACTTCGTGCACGCCGACGACCTGCCCTGGCTCCACACCCTCACCAGCCGATCGCTCGCCGGCACCCAGCGGCGGCTCGCCCAGGAAGGCGTCACCGGCGACGACCTGCTCCAGCTCATCGACCGCGCTCTCCGGGGCCAGGGCCCGCTCACCAAGGCCGACCTGGAGGCACGGCTGGCCGGACGGGCGCGTGGGCAGGGGATCGTGCACCTGGTCGCGCTGGCCGCCCACCACGGGCTCGCCGTGCTCGCGCCGCCGCGCGGCGGCAAGCCCACGTACGTGCACGCCGCCGACTGGCTCGGCGCGCCCATCACCCCAGAACCGGACCGCGACCGCGCACTCGCCGAGCTGGCCCTCCGCTACCGCCGCGCCCACCACCCGGCGGAGCCCGACGACCTCGCCGCCTGGTCCGGCCTGCCCCTCGGCGACGCCCGCACCGCCTGGCGGCTCGCGCCCGCGCCCGGGCCCCCGGCCGGGTCCGAGGGGCCTCTGGTACGGCTCGCGCCCGCGTTCGACGAGTATCTCCTGGGCTGGAAGAGCCGGGACCCCATCCTCGCCCCCGAACACTCCCGTGCCGTCTTCCCCGGCGGCGGCATCCTGCGCCCCGTCGTCATCGCCGACGGCCGGATCGGGGGCACGTGGACCCGCAAGGGCGCCGACGCCACCGTCACCCCGTTCGCCGACCTGCCCCGGCGGCTTCTCGACGCCGAGATCCAGGACGTCCGCCGGTTCCTCGCGGCTCAGCCCCGCTGAGGTCGGGCGCCTCTGATGCACACCGGCTTCGACCAGGCGACCTTGCTGTTCGCGGAGATCTCCACCGGGACGCCGACCAGGAAGCAGTAACCGGTGCCCGGCTTGAGGCCCGCCACCCGGGTGGAGGTGGTGCCGGCGTCGAGCGGGGTCAGCGCCTGCTCGCCCTCCTCCACCGGGGCGCGCTGCACCACGAGAGGGTGGTGGCGGGCTCCGACGGGCAACTGCCACTCCAGCTGTACGAGCGTCCCCCGGTCGGCGGTGACCTTCACCCTCGTCGGGGCCAGCGCCGCCCCGCCGGTCTCGCCGGGTGACCGGGTGGGTGTCTGGGAGGCGGTCGTCGCCGTGGGCCGGGCGACCGGCTCGGCCTGCTCCCTGGAGAGCCACACGGCGAACACGATGCCCGCGAGTGCCACCGTCGCCACCACCCCACCGATGACGATCCGCATCCTGACAGCCCCGCCCTCAGCGCCTCCCCGTACAGGAGCGGCCGGAGCGGGGGTGACGTACGCGGGACCGGCCTGCGCGGGTGTGGGGAAGCCGCCGTACCCGGGACCTCCCGGCCCGGGGTCGGCCTGGGCGGGGACCGCGTGCAGCGGACCGGCGTGGGCGGGGAAAGCGCCGTAGCCGGGGCCGTCTCCGTACGGGGCGGCGGGGGGTGGCACGGAGATCGGGGCCTGCGGGGCGTTCCCGTACTGGGCGGCGGAGGGTGGCACGGGGGACGGGGCCTGCGGGGCGTCGCCGGTCGCCGGGCGGGGGCCGGGCCGGGGCGGCACGGGGGTGTCGTCGCCGATCAGGTCGGTGACGGGGAAGCCCAGGTCGGACTGGATCCGGCGGAGCTGGTGGGCGAAGGCGCGGGCGGACGCGTACCGCTGCTCCGGCTGCTTGGCCATGGCCCGCAGGATGGCTGCGGAGACCGGCGGCGGCACGTCGGGCCGGTTGATCGGCGGCGGTTCGACGCTCAGCACCCGGTACATCAGCGGCGCGATCGACGGGTCGGTGGCGCTGTGGAAGGCCGGCTGCCCGGCCAGCAGATGGTAGAGGGTCGAGCCGAGCGAGTAGAGGTCGCTCAAGGCCGAATGGGGCTGACCGGTCAGCACCTCGGGGGCGGCGTGCAGCGGGGTGAACGAGTGGGTCGTGACGGAGATCTCCGACGAGTCGACCACGCGCGCCACGCCGAAGTCGGCGATGGCCGGCTCGCCGTACCGGGAGACCAGGATGTTCTGCGGCTTGATGTCGCCGTGCAGGACGCCCGCGTCGTGCACGGCCGCGAGCGCGCCCGCCAGCTTGACCCCGGTGCGCAGCACCTCCGCGACCGGCAGCGGGCCCTGCGCGCGGACCTTGTCGCGCAGCGAGCCGTGCTCGAAGAAGTCCATCGCGATGTACGGCTTGCCGGAGCGCGTGATGCCGGTGTCGAACACCGTCACCACGTTGGGGTGGCCGGTCAGCCGCCCCGTCAGCCGCAGCTCCCGCTGGAACCTGCGCATCGTGCCGGAGTCCACCCGGTCGACCGAGAGCACCTTCAGCGCCACGACCCGGTCGAGGCGCTCCTGATGGGCGCGGTAGACGACGGCGAACCCGCCCTGGCCCGCCTGATCGAGCACCCGGTATCCGGGCACGTCTCCCGCCGGCAGCACCACACAACCCCCGTGTGAGAAATCGAGCTAGAGAGGATTCATCAAGTAGGCGGCCCCCGCCACCGAAGCTCCCGCCACCAGCAGGAAGAAGAACACGTAGAACCCGCCCGGCAGGAGCGTCAGCCGGGCCAGCTGGTCGGCGTCGGAGTCGCGCGCCTGCCGCCTGCGCCGCTTGCGCTGCAGCTCCAGGATGGGCCGGACGCCGCCGAACAGCAGGAACCACACCACCACGAACGCCACCACCTGCTGCACCTCGTCCGGCGCGTACATCGACAGGGCGAAGACCGCCCCGCCCGCCGCCAGCAGGATGAGCGCACCGTACAGGTTGCGGATCAGCAGCAGCATGCACACGAGGAAGAGCAGCATTCCCCAGATCAGCAGCGTGATGCGGCCCTGGTCGGTCAGCCAGGCGGCGGCCAGCCCGAGCAGCGGCGGCGCGAGGTAGCCCGCGAGCGCGGTCAGCACCATGCCGGGCCCGTTGGGCCTGCCCCTGGTCAGGGTCACGCCCGAGGTGTCGGAGTGCAGCCGGATGCCCTCCAGCTTGCGCCGGGTGAGCAACGCCATGACCGCGTGGCCGCCCTCGTGGGCGATCGTGATCAGCCCACGGGCCAGTTGCCACGGTGTGGAGAAGGAGACGATCGCCAGCGCTGCCAGTGCGGACACCACGACGACCCAGGGGGCGGGGGCGGGCTGCGACTCGATCAGCTGGGCCCAGAGCTTGTCCATCGACAACAGACCCTAGCCGGGTAAAGTCACAGTCGTGGTAACAGAACTTCATTCTGATGACGGGGTGCGTGCCTGGTGGGGGGAGCTCGGGCTGCCCGGCCTGGTCGACCTGCACGTGCACTTCCTGCCTGAGCGGATGGAGCGCAGGGTCTGGCACCACTTCGCCCACGGCGGCCCGCTCATGGGCGGCGGCTGGAAGATCGTCTACGAGTGGCCGGTGGAGGAGCGGGTGACCCGGCTGCGGGAGCTGGGGGTGACGGCCTTCCCCGCGCTCGCGTACGCCCACAAGCCCGACATGGCCGCCGACCTCAACGCCTGGACGCTCGGTTTCGCCGAGCGCACGCCCGGCTGCCTGCCCTCGGCCACCTTCTATCCCGAGCCCGGCGCGACCGCGTACGTCCAGGAGGCGGTGGACCGGGGCGCCAAGATCTTCAAGGTGCACCTCCAGGTGGGGAACTTCGACCCGCGCGTGCCCGGGCTGGACGCCACCTGGGGGCTGCTGGCCGAGACCGGCCTGCCGGTGGTGGTGCACGCCAGCTCGGTGCCGGTGCCCGGCGGGTTCGTCGGCGCGGAGCCGATCGGCGAGGTGCTGCGCCGGCATCCCCGGCTACGCATGATCATCGCTCACCTCGGCATGCCGGAGTACGACCCGTTCTTCGCGCTGGCCGAGCGGCACGAACGGGTGGCGCTGGACACCACGATGGCCTTCACGGACTTCGCCGAGATCGGCATGCCGTTCCCTGCCCGGCTTCGCCCTGCTTTGCGTGAACTCGGGCTGGCGGGGAAGGTGGTTCTCGGCAGCGATTTCCCGACGATCCCCCATCCGTACGCCCACCAGCTGCACGCGCTCGACCGGCTCGATCTCGGCGACGACTGGTTGCGGTCTGTGTGCTGGAGCAACGGCCTGGCCATGATTCGATAGCAAGGTGAACGATCGGCACGTGGCGCTGATAAGCGCGTTCTACGAGGCTCTTGGCCGTGCTGACCTGACGGCCATGGAGCGCTGCTACCACCCCGAGGTCAGCTTCGGCGACCCCGTCTTCCAGGAGCTCGAGGGCCGCGACAGGGTGATGGCCATGTGGCGCCTCCAGCTCAGCGTGGGCGACGGGATGAAGGCCGAGTTCCACGGGGCCACGGCGGACGACTTCTCCGGCACCGCCCGCTGGACCGCCCGCTACTGCATGTCCAGGACCGGCCGTCAGGTGGTCAACGAGATCGAGGCGATGTTCCGGTTCGAGGACGACCTGATCGTCCGGCACCACGACGAGTTCGACTTCAAGCGCTGGTCCAAGATGGCGCTGGGCCGGCCGCAGGGGCTGCTGTTCGGGTGGACGCCGATGTGGCGGCAGACGATCCGCGAGCGCGCCATGCGGGAGCTCGACGACTTCGCCACCTAGGGGGCGACACAGGAGGTGGCATGGCCAGGGTGAAAGGACGCCGACGCGGCGGGGTGACCCGCGAACCGGCCCCCGAGCAGTCGATGGACCCGCGGCCCAGCGAGGACGAGGCGCCCTACTTCCCGACGGTCATCAACAACACGATCTACCTGGACGGCCGGGCGATCGACAACCCCGGATCGCTGGCCGACGCCTTCCAGTGCCTGAAGGACAAACCCGGCGCGCTCGCCTGGATCGGCCTCTACCGCCCCAAGGAGTGGGAGCTGGTCAAGCTCGCCGAGGCGTTCCAGCTGCACGAGCTTGCCGTCGAGGACGCCATCGTCGGCTCCCAGCGGCCCAAGGCCGACCGCTACGGCGACACCCTCTTCGTCGTGCTGCGTGCCGCGACCTACGTCGACGAGGCCGAGGAGGTGACCTTCGGCGAGCTGCACGTCTTCGTCGGTCCCGACTTCGTGCTGACCGTCCGCCACGCCGAGGCGCCCGACCTGCAGGTGGTGCGCCGCCGCATGGAGTCGGAGCCCGACCTGCTGCGCAAGGGCCCGCAGGCGGTGCTCTACGCGATCCTGGACGCGGTCGTCGACGGCTACGCGCCGGTCGTGAAAGGGCTGCAGGAAGACATCGAGGAGATCGAGGTCCAGGTGTTCGGCGGCGACCCGGCGGTGTCCCGCCGCGTCTACGAGCTGTCGCGCGAGGTCATCGAGTTCCAGCGGGCCACCGCGCCGCTGGTGCGGCTGATCGAGGGGTTCATCGCCGGCGCCGGCAAGTACGGGGTCGACGAGGAGCTGCAGAGCTACCTCGGCGACGTGGCCGACCACGCCATCACCGTCAACGAGCGGGTGGCCTCCTTCCGCCAGCAGCTCCAGGACATCCTGGTGGTCAACTCCACCCTGGTCACCCAGGCGCAGAACGCCGAGATGGCCAGGATGACCGAGGTCAGCATCCAGCAGGGCGAGGAGGTCAAGAAGATCTCCGCCTGGGCGGCCATCCTGTTCGCGCCGACCGTGGTGGGCGGCATCTACGGGATGAACTTCGACAACATGCCGGAGACCCACTGGGCCTTCGGCTACCCGTTCGCGATCCTCCTCATGGCCGGCGTCTGCGGCGCCCTGTACGTCATCTTCAAGCGGCGCGGCTGGCTCTGAGAAGCCGCGCCGCCTCAGGCGAGCAGCTTGCGCGCGGCCTGCTCGATCTCGTCCTCCGACAGCAGCACGTGGTCGGCCGCGCCGCCCAGCGGGATGAAGCTGTCGGCCGAGGTCACCCGGGCCACCTGCCCCTGGAAGCCGGCGTCCAGCAACTCGGCCATGACGCCCTCGGACACCCCGCCCGAGTGGCGCGTCTCGTCCGCGATCAGCACCTTGCCCGTCAGCTCCGCCGCGCGCAGCAGGTCGTGCACCGGCAGCGGCGCCAGCCAGCGCAGGTCGAGCACCCGGCAGCTGTAGCCCTCCTGGGTGAGCCGCACCGCGGCCCGCAGGCTCATCCGCACCCCGTTGCCGAACGTCACGATCGTCAGGTCGCGCCCGTCGCCGTAGGAACGGGCCCCGCCGATCGGCACGTGCGTCTCCGCCCAGCGCGACGGCGGCGCGTACGGGGCCAGCCAGCCGCCGTCGCCCTGCTCGAACAGGTCCCGGGTGTGGTAGAGCGCGATCGGCTCCAGGAACACGCAGACCGACCCCTGCGTGCGCGCGGCGGCCAGGCACGTGCGGAGCATGGCGGAGGCGTCGTCGGGCCGCGACGGGGAGGCGATGACCAGCCCCGGGATGTCGCGCAGCGCGGCGATGGCGTTGTCGTTGTGGAAATGGCCGCCGAACCCCTTCTGGTAGGCGTATCCCGCGATCCGCACCACCATCGGGTTGGGGTAGGCCCCCTGGGAGAAGAACGACAGCGTGGCGGCCTCGCCCCTGATCTGGTCGATCGCGTTGTGCAGGTAGGCGAGATACTGGATCTCCGGCACCGGCAGCAGCTTGGACACCCCCGCGCCCAGGGCCAGCCCGAGGATCGCCTGCTCGTCCAGATGGGTGTCGAACACCCGGGCGGGGCCGAACCTCTTCTGCAGGCCGCGGGTGACGCCGTAGACGCCGCCCTTCTTGGCGACGTCCTCGCCGAAGACCATCATCTCCGGGTAGACCGCCAGAGCGTCGGCGAGCGTACGGTTGATCGACTGTGAGAGCGTCAGCGGCTTCTCCGACTCCGGCAGGTTGCCGGCGAACGTCCGCTCCCGCACCGCGGCCTCCGCCGCCACCGGGCTGATCTTGGCGACCAGGTCGGCGTCACGCGGCGCGATCGGCGCCATGACCTGCCGCGCCGATTCGAGCCGGGGCAGCCGGGTGGTCTCCAGCGCGATCCGCAGCACGTGCTCGCGCGCGAGCTCGTACCGCCTGAGCAGGTCCTCCGGCGTGGCCAGGCCCGCCTCGACGAGCAGCCGGGCGGTGCCCAGCAGCGGGTCGCGCGCCAGGTCGGCGCGGAGCTCGCGCTGGGTGCGGTACGCGGACTCGACGTCGGAGCCGGCGTGGCCCATCAGCCGCACGGTCGACAGGTGCAGGAACGCGGGGGAGCGGTGGGTGCGCACGTGCTCCACCGCGCGCAGCGCCGCGTCGTACGTCGCGGCCAGGTCGCAGCCGTCGGCCGGGAAGTACTCGATGCCGGGCCGCCGGGCCGTCGCCTCCACCCAGCCCTTCGGGGTCCTGACGCTGATGCCGATGCCGTTGTCCTCGCACACGAACAGGATCGGCACCCGCTGCCCCTGGTAGGTGGCGTAGGAGGCGGTGTTGAAGCCCGACAGCGCGGTGGCGTGGTTGACCGAGGCGTCGCCGAAGCTGCACACCGCGATCGCGTCGTCCGGCCACAGCCCGGTGGCGCCCAGCGCCCGGGCCCGCTCGATGGCGAACGCCACCCCCACCGCCCGCGGCAGGTGGCTGGCGATCGTCGAGGTCTGCGGGATGACGGCCAGCTCGGGATGGCCGAAGACCTTGTGCCGGCCGCCCGCGATCGGCTCGTCGGCCGCCGCCGCCAGGCCCATGAGCACGTCTCTGAGGCCCTGCTCGGGCAGCCGCCCGGCCTGCTCGGACCGGGTGAGGTAGAACGCTCCGGACCGGTAGTGGAGCAGCGCGGGGTCGTCGGGCCGCAGCACGGCGGCCACGGCCGCGTTGCCCTCGTGGCCGGCCGAGCCGATCGTGTAGAAGCCCTCGTCGCGCTCGCGCAGCCAGCGGGCGGCGATGTCGAGCAGCCGGCTGTCGAGCTGGCGCAGGTAGAGCGTCCGGCACCGCTCCCCGGTGAGGGCGGTGCCCTCCCGAACCGGGCCGCCGGGATCCCTGCCGGGCCCCGTCTGAAGTGTCTGCAGTGCCTGGATGAAATGCGTCTCAACCGTGTCGCGCGCCACATGGCGATTATTGCCGCTGAGCGGTGCTCTCGTCTGCCACTCGGCGGCGACATGTGTTGGACCGGTCCTTTTGACATGGATATATAACAGCTTGTCAGAAACGTGAACTTCGTCATGCGCCGCCCCGTCTACTGGGATTGAGACGTGGCACCCTCGCAGCCGCGTTGAAACTGCCTGGGTATCCAGAAAGGAACCCGAATGTCGTTACAACGCATCCGTACGATCGCCGTCGCGTTAGCGGTGGGGGCCGGTGCGCTGGTCCTCACGCCGCCCGCGTCGGCGCAGGTCCAGGCGCCTCCCGCGCCGGCCGTCACCAAGGTGACGATGAGCCCCGCGTCCCCGGTCGTGCTCTTCGACAGCACCGCGAAAGTGACCTTCACCATCAGCACCAAGGACGCCCAGAAGGCCAGCATGGTCTTCACCCCGCCGGGCGTCAGCACCCAGCCGATCATCGAGGCCAAGCGGGTCGGCAGGAACACCTTCAAGCTCGAACACTCCGTCGGCGTGGTGGGCACGTGGAATTACACCGCCACCGCCACCAACGGTGACAAGACCAGCGAGCCCGTGAAGGGCACGTTCGACGTCAAGAAGGCGCTCGAAACGAAGATCGTGCGCTTCGACGCCAACCCCGACCGGGTCAGCAAGGGCGACCGGGTCCGTCTCTCGGGCCAGCTCCGGGCCGGCGACGACGGCTACGGTGGCCAGGAAGTCGCGCTCACCTTCCGCTCCCGCGGCTCCGACGACTTCCGCAAGGTCACCACGACCAAGACCAACCGCAACGGCTGGTTCTCGGCGGTCGTGCGGCCGTGGCGCACCGGCGAGTGGCGGGCCGAGTTCGGCGCCAACGCCGAGGCCAAGGCGTCGGTGAGCGACAGCGACGGCGTCAGGGTCCGCTCCCGGCACCGCGACACCAAAATCGTGGGCTTCGAGGCCTTCCCCGAGCCCGTCACCAAGGGCGACAGGCTGCGCTTCAAGGGCACCCTCGTGGCCGACGGCCGGCACGGGCTGCGCGGCGAGAACGTGACCATCCAGTTCCGGGCGATCGCCTCGCGCGAGTGGAAGGACGTCACCGACGACCGGACCAGCCGGCACGGTCGCTTCTGGGCCACCGCCACCGCCGAGCAGAGCGGCTGGTGGCGCGCGGTCTACGACGGTGACCGCCGGAACAAGGCCTCGGTCAGCGGCCCCGACTTCGTGCGGGTCAACCAGCCGGTCACCAAGGCCGACACCCGCGTCATCGGCTTCAACGCCTACCCCGAGCCCGCCAAGCGCGGCCGGCACCTGAAGTTCTGGGGCCTGCTCCAGGTCGACGACAACGGGACCTGGAAGGGGTACGAGGGCAAGGTGGACCTGTACTTCAAGTCCAGGAGGTCTGACGAGTACAGGCTCGTCACGTCCGTCACGTCCGACGACGACGGCCGGGTGTTCGCCAAGGCGCGCGCCTGGACCTCCGGTCACTGGCGGTTCGTCTACGCCGGCGACGACAAGACGAACGGCGACACCAGCCGCTCCGACTACGTCCGCGTGCGGCGTTAACCACCACTGAGGCCCGGGACACCGCGGTGTCCCGGGCCTCACGCTGCCGTCAGTTGACCCGATCCCCGGGAGCCACGGCCCCCAGGCCGACGAGCATCGCCTTGATGTCGCCCAGGTCGTGCCGCAGCTCACCGAACCGCGCATCCAGGCGCTGATCGAGCCCGCTGAGCCTCTTGTCCACGCGGTCGAGGCGCCCGTCGACATCGTCCAGCCGGTCGTCCATGCGCCTGAGGCGCTCGTCCATCAGGTCGAGCCGCTTGTCCATCGTCGCGGAACGGTCGCGCGTCTCGCTCGAGAAACAGCGTGCCTGCAGGGACAGACCGTTGATGCGCTCGTCGAGCTTCGCGAGGCCGGGCACGCCGCCCATGACGCGGACCTCGAGAGCCGAGATCCTTCGCTCATGCTGTCTCAGTCGTGCGCGAACACCGAACACTGGTGGTTCCTTTCCAGGGGGTTGTGTATCGCATCTGGAAAGTTACCGTCCGTGAGACGGCTTCGCCTTCGAACATGAGACTGAAGCTGGAACCCCAGCTAGTCGGCCCGCTTGAACTGGGCGATGCCCACCGCCAGCAGTCCGAACCCGAGCACCGCCACCATGCCCAGCTCCACCGGCACCGGCACCTGCCAGCCGAACCACTGCACCCCCGGGTTCAGCGTCGCGTTCACCTCCGGCGGCACGGCCAGGTGGGAGAAGACGGCCTGGCGCATCGGGTCGACCGCGTACGTCATCGGGTTGACCACCGTCAGGGCGTGCAGCCACGACGGCAGGTTGGCCAGCGGGAACATGGCGCCCGACAGGAACATCATCGGCATGATCGCCATCTGCATCAGCCCGAAGAAGGACTGCATGTTCTTCATCCGCGCCGCCAGCATCACCCCGAAGGCGGTGATCGTGAAGGCCGCCAGGAACATCTCCGCCAGCAGCGTGAGCATCAGCGTGGGCGAGTACGGCACGCCGACCAGCCCCGCCATGGCCAGGATGATGATGCCCTGGCCGGTGGCCACGATCGCGCCGCCGAGACACTTGCCCACGACGATGGCCGTGCGCGACACCGGCGCCACCAGCATCTCGCGCAGGAACCCGAACTCGCGGTCCCACACGATGGACCCGGCCGAGAACATGGCCGTCATGATGACCGTCATGGAGATCATGCCGGGATACATGAAGGTGCGGAAGTCGACCCCGGGGATCGACGCCTGGACTAACGACCCCAGACCGGTGCCCATGACGAAGAGCCACAGCACCGGCTGCAGCAGCATCGACAGCATGCGGGTGCGGTCGTTGAGGAACCGCAGCATCTCACGGTGCAGGACCACCTTGATGGCCCGCAGGTCGTGCGCGGTGCTGCGGGCCGGCACCCGTACGCGGATCGCCTGTGTCGTCATCGGTCATCGCCTCGCCATCGCGCGCATGAAGGCCATCTGGTCGTCGCCGGACTCGGCGTCGCGGATCGTGGAGCCGGTGTAGTTCATGAACACGTCGTCGAGCGACGGCCGTGACACGCTCACCGACGTGATCGGCATGCCGAGCTCGGCGAACAGCCTCGGCACGAACTCCTCGCCCGAGGCCACCGCGAACGTCACCGCCCCCTCGTGCACCGCCGCCTCCAGCCCGAACCGCTCGTCCAGGGCCTTGATCGCGGCCGCGTCGTCGCGGGTGTGGATCTGCACCCGGTCCTTGCCGACGCTGGCCTTGAGCCGCTCCGGAGAGTCGATCACCACGATCTCGCCGTGGTCGATGATGGCGATCCGGTCGCAGTACTCGGCCTCGTCCATGTAGTGGGTGGTCATGAAGATCGTGATGTCCTCGGTGACCCGCAGCTCGTTGATGTAGCCCCAGATGGCCGACCGGGTCTGCGGGTCGAGCCCGACGGTCGGCTCGTCCAGGAACAGCACCCGCGGCGAGTGGAGCAGCCCGCGGGCGATCTCCAGCCGCCGCTTCATGCCGCCGGAGAACGTCATCACCTTGGCGTCCTTGCGGTCCCAGAGCGCGACCATCTCCATGACCCGCTTGATCCGCTCGCCCACCACGCTCTTGTGCACCCCGTACAGCTCGGCGTGGAAGCGCAGGTTCTGCTCGGCGGTCAGGTAGCCGTCGAGGGTGGGGTCCTGGAAGACCAGGCCGATGTTCCTGCGCACCTCGTCGCGCTCCTTGACCACGTCGTGCCCGGCGACGGTCGCGGTGCCGCCGGTCGGGTTCGCGAGCGTGCAGAGCATGCTGATCGTGGTGGTCTTGCCGGCGCCGTTCGGGCCGAGGAACCCGAACACCTCGCCGGGCGACACCTCGAAGTCGATGCCCTTGACGGCCTCGACCTTCCCGTACGTCTTGGTCAGCTGCCGTACGACGACGGCCGCGTCCTCGGTCATTCAGTCCTCCGCAAGGATCTGGAACACGGATTTGCGCGTCCGCCTGAGCAGTTTCTTGGCCTCGGCGACCTGCTGGTCGTTGGCCGTCCTGGTCAGGTGGAGAAAGGCCTCGCCGAGCTGCCCCCACAGCAGGCGCAGCTCGTGCCGGTCCTCCGGCACGGTGCGGGCCACCTCGTCCCACGGCGTGGGGGCGTCCTGGAGGCGCGTGGCCTCCTCGCGGCCCGCTTCTGTCAGGCGGTAGGTGCGGCTGCCGCCGCCGTCGTCGCCGGTCACGAGGTCCTCGTCCTCCAGTTGCTGGAGCGCGGGGTAGACGGAGCCGGGGCTGGGCCGCCACACGCCGCGGCTGCGCGCCTCGATGTCCTGGATCATCTGGTAGCCGTTCCTCGGCCCCTCGCCGAGCAGCAGGAGCAGCGCCGCCCGGACGTCGCCGCGCCGGACCCGCGGCGGGATCTCCATGCCGGGGGCGGCCGGCGGGATCAGCGGGGGCGCCATCGGCAGCGGCGGCGGGATCAGCGGGCGCGGCGGCGCCGGCGGCGGGAAGTCGTGCCATCCATGGGGATCACGCATTATCTCTCCCAACTATCGAGATGTTCTGACGATATATCTAGATAGTTGGGACGGCAATGCCCTTTCTTTGCATCCCGTACGTGTTAGTGCTCGTTAACAGTGGCCTGGAGCGCGGCCCGCGCCATGGCGTGCAGCAGGGGGCGCATCGAGCCGGGGACGAGCTCGCCCGCGCTGTGCGGGGTCGAGTTCAGCAGGCCGAAGACCGCGTGGGTGGCGGCGCGCAGCCGGGCCGCCGGGCACGACGGGTGGAGCTCGGCCAGCACCGTCACCCACTCCTCGACGTACAGCCGCTGCAGCCGCCTGATCTGACGCCGCTCGCGCTCCGGCACGTTGCCCAGCTCGCGGTCGTGCACGGTGATCAGCGCCGGCTGCTCCAGGGCGAACGTGATGTGCGCGTCGAGCAGCGCGTCCAGGATCTCGGCCGGATCGGCGTAGGCCGTGACCACCGCGACCGCCGACTCGCGCAGCCGCGAGCTGATGTCGAGCAGCAGCTCCGACAGCAGCGCCTCCTTGCCGCTGAAATGGCGGTAGAGCGCCGGCCCCGAGACGCCCACGGCGCCGCCGATGTCCTCGATCGGGACGCCGTGGAATCCGCGCGCCGCGAACAGCCGCGCGGCCGCCTCCAGGATGGCCGCACGCCTGTTGCCGCTGTTGCGGGTAGATGTCGGAGCAGTCGTCACAGTCACATCATGCTAGACGCTGACGTTAATGATGACTAACATCTCGGCCATGACGAGAGGGGAGACATGAGCGACTGGCCGGTACTCACCTCGGCCGCCCATCCCGGGAGCGAGGCGTACAAGAACAACGCCGAGGTCAACGAACGGCTCGCCGCGGAGCTCCGTGACCGCTTGGCCACCGCCGCGCTCGGCGGGCCGCGACGGGCGCGCGACCGCCACGTCGAGCGCGGCAAGCTGCTGCCCCGCGACCGCGTCGACGGCCTGCTCGACCCGGGCTCGCGCTTCCTGGAGCTGTCGCCGCTGGCCGCGAACGGGCTCTACGACGACCAGGCGCCCGCCGCCGGCATCATCACCGGCGTCGGCCGGATCTCCGGCCGCGAGTGCGTGGTCGTGGCCAACGACGCCACCGTCAAGGGCGGCACCTACTACCCGATGACCGTCAAGAAGCACCTGCGCGCGCAGGAGGTGGCGCTGCACAACCACCTGCCGTGCGTCTACCTCGTCGACTCCGGCGGCGCGTTCCTGCCCCGGCAGGACGAGGTGTTCCCGGACCGCGAGCACTTCGGCCGCATCTTCTACAACCAGGCCACGATGTCCGCCCGCGGCATCCCGCAGATCGCCGCCGTGCTCGGCTCCTGCACCGCAGGCGGCGCGTACGTGCCGGCCATGAGCGACGAGGCCGTCATCGTACGGAACCAGGGCACGATCTTCCTCGGCGGCCCGCCGCTGGTGAAGGCGGCCACCGGCGAGGAGGTCACGGCGGAGGAACTGGGCGGCGGCGACCTGCACGCCCGCGTCAGCGGCGTCACCGACCACCTGGCCGAGGACGACGCGCACGCGCTCGCCATCGTCCGCGACATCGTCTCCACGCTCGCGCCGCGCGCCCCGCGCCCGTGGCCGGTGGCGGCCCCCGAGCCGCCCGCCCACGACCCGCGCGACCTGTACGGCATCGTCCCCGCCGACACGCGGCAGCCGTACGAGGTGCGCGAGGTGATCGCGCGGCTGGTGGACGGCTCGCGGTTCCTGGAGTTCAAGGCCGAGTACGGGCACACGCTGGTCACCGGCTTCGCCCACGTCCACGGTCACCCGGTGGGCATCCTGGCCAACAACGGCATCCTGTTCGCCGAGTCCGCGCTCAAGGGCGCGCACTTCATCGAGCTGTGCGACCAGCGCCAGATCCCGCTGGTATTCCTGCAGAACATCAGCGGGTTCATGGTCGGCAAGGCGTACGAGGCGGGCGGCATCGCCAAGCACGGCGCCAAGATGGTCACGGCCGTGTCGTGCGCCCGGGTGCCCAAGTTCACGGTGGTCATCGGCGGCTCGTTCGGGGCGGGCAACTACGCGATGGCCGGGCGGGCGTACGCGCCGCGCTTCCTGTGGATGTGGCCGAACGCCCGCATCTCGGTCATGGGCGGCGAGCAGGCGGCGAACGTGCTCACCACGGTGGGCAACGCCGACCCGGACGCCATCCGGGCCCAGTACGAGCACCAGGGCAACCCGTACTACTCCACCGCCAGGCTGTGGGACGACGGCGTGATCGACCCGGTCGACACCCGCACGGTCCTCGGCCTGGCCCTCTCCGCGGCGGCCAACGCCCCGCTCGAACCCGTCGGCTACGGCGTCTTCCGGATGTGATCATGACTGCTTCCCTGTTCGGCCGGGTGCTGGTCGCCAACCGGGGCGAGATCGCCGTCCGGGTCATCCGCACCCTGCGCGCGCTCGGCATCGGCGCGGTCGCCGTGCACACGGCCGCCGACGCGGGCGCCCGCCACGTGATCGAAGCCGACGAGGCCCACCAGATCCCGAAATATCTGGATATTGAGGCGATTGTGGAGGTGGCGCGGCTCTCCGGTGCGTCGGCCGTCCACCCGGGGTACGGCTTCCTGGCCGAGAACGCCGGCTTCGCCCGCCGCTGCGCCGAGGCCGGGCTGGTGTTCGTCGGCCCGCCGCCGGAGGCCATCGAGGCGATGGGCGACAAGATCCGCGCCAAGCACACCGTGTCGGTGGCCGGGGTGCCGGTGGTGCCCGGCGCGGCCGAGCCCGGTGACGTGCTGGCGACCTGGACCGGCTTCCCCGCCCTGATCAAGCCGTCGGCGGGCGGCGGCGGCAAGGGCATGGTGCTGGTCCGGTCGGCGGCCGAGCTGCCGGACGCCCTGGAGTCGGCCAGGCGCACGGCCACGGCCGCCTTCGGCGACGGCACCCTGCTGATCGAGCGCTACGTGGAACGGCCGCGCCACATCGAGATCCAGATCCTCGCCGACGGCCACGGCAACGTCGTCCACCTGGGCGAGCGCGAGTGCAGCCTGCAGCGCAGGCACCAGAAGATCGTCGAGGAGGCCCCGTCGCCCTTCGTCGACGCCGCGACCCGGGCCCGGATGGGCGCCGCCGCCGTGGAGGCCGCCCGCGCGGTCGGCTACGTCGGCGCGGGCACCGTCGAGTTCATCGTCGACGGCACCACCGGCGACCACCACTTCATGGAGATGAACACCCGTCTCCAGGTGGAGCACCCCGTCACCGAGCTGGTCACCGGCCTGGACCTGGTCGAGCTGCAGCTCCGGGTGGCGGCCGGCGAGCCGCTCCCGTTCGCCCAGGACGACGTCCGCCTCGACGGCCACGCGGTCGAGGCCCGGGTCTACGCCGAGGACCCGGCGCGCGGCTTCCTGCCCACCGGCGGCCGGGTCCTCGCCCTGCGCGAGCCGGAGGGCCCCGGCGTGCGGGTGGACTCCGGGCTGCTGGCCGGCGCCGTGGTCGGCAGTGAGTACGACCCGATGCTGTCCAAGGTCGTGGCCTGGGCGCCGGACCGGGCGGGGGCGCTGCGGGCGCTCGACCGCGCGCTGGGCGGCACGGTCGTGCTCGGCGTCACCACCAACGTGCCGTTCCTGCGCGCGCTGCTCGGCCACGAGGCGGTACGCGCCGGTGAGCTCGACACGGGGCTGGTCGAGCGTGTCCTGCCGGACCTCGTGCCCGACGCGGAGCCGGCTCGCACCGGAGTCCCGCCGGAGGCTCTGGCCGCCGCCGCGCTGGTCTTCCACGACCGGCCTGCGGGGGACGACCCGTGGGAGGTCATGGACGGCTGGCGGGTCGGGGAACGGGCCTGGACCACGTGGCGGCTGGAGACGCGCGACGGCGTGCACGCCGTCCACGTGCGCGGCCTGCCGCAGGAGGGCGCCGAGGTCCGGGTGGAGGACGGGCCGGCCGCCGCCGCCGTGCTGCGCCCGTACCGGAACGCCGCGCACGGCGAGGGGCTCGCCGTCACCCTGGACGGCCGCACCACGCACTTCGCCCGCGCGGCCGACGGCGAGACGCTCTGGCTCGGCCGCGACGGGCACGCCTGGCCCGTCACCCGCCATCTCATCGGCGACCCCGGCGACCGTCCCGGCGCCGCGGGCAGCGGTGACGGCGTGGTCAGGAGCCCGATGCCCGGCACCGTCCTGGTGGTCAAGGCCCAGGTCGGCGAGCTGGTCAAGGAGGGCCAGCCGCTGGTGATCGTGGAGGCGATGAAGATGGAGCACACCGTCACCGCGCCCCGCGACGGGCGCGTCACCGAACTGCCCGCGCAGGCCGGCCGGTCCGTCGACATGGACGCCGTGCTGGCCGTGGTGGAGGAGGAGTGATGAGCAGGACGTACCCGATGGACGGCCTGCCGAAGCGGGTAACCGTCCACGAGGTCGGCCCCCGCGACGGCCTGCAGAACGAGGCGGCGATCGTGCCCGTCGAGGCCAAGGCCGAGTTCATCGACCGGCTCGCCGACGCCGGGCACACCGTGATCGAGGCGACCAGCTTCGTGCACCCCAAGTGGGTGCCCCAGCTCGCGGACGCCGAGCAGCTCCTGGACCGCCTGCAGCGCAGGCCGGGCGTCCGCTATCCGGTGCTGGTGCCGAACGAGCGCGGCCTGGACCGGGCGCTGGAACGGGGCGTCGAGGAGATCGCCGTCTTCGCCAGCGCCACCGAGACGTTCGCCGCCAAGAACCTCAACCGGAGCCTGGAGAGCCAGTTCGACATGTTCGAGCCGGTCATCGCCCGGGCCCGCGAGCACGGCGTCCGGGTGCGCGCCTACGTGTCGATGTGCTTCGGCGACCCGTGGGAGGGCGCCACGCCCGTCCGCCAGGTGGTCGCGGTCGGCGAGCGGCTGCTCGGGCTCGGCTGTTACGAACTGTCGCTGGGCGACACCATCGGCGTCGGCACGCCCGGCCACGTCACCGCGCTCATCGAGGCGTTCGCCTCGCCAGACAAGCTCGCCGTCCACTTCCACGACACCTACGGCCAGGCGCTCGGCAACACCCTGGCCGCGCTCAAGGCGGGCGTCACCACCGTGGACGCCTCCACCGGCGGGATCGGCGGCTGCCCGTACGCCGAGTCCGCCACCGGAAACCTGGCCACCGAAGACCTCGTCTGGATGCTGCGCGGGCTCGGCATCGAGACCGGCCTCGATCTGGACAAGCTCGTGGCCACCAGCACCTGGCTGGCCGACCTGCTGGGCCGGCCCAGCCCCTCCCGCGTCGTCCAGGCCCTCGCGAAAGGCTGACCCATGCTGACACCCGAACACGAAGAGCTGCGCAAGACCGTCGAGGCGTTCGCCCGCGACGTGGTCGCCCCCGTCATCGGCGACTACTACGAGCGCGAGGAGTTCCCGTACGACATCGTCCGCCAGATGGGCGCGATGGGACTGTTCGGCCTGCCCATCCCGGAGCAGTACGGCGGCATGGGCGGCGACTACTTCGCCCTCTGCCTGGCGCTGGAGGAGCTGGCCAGGGCCGACTCCAGCGTGTCGATCACCCTGGAGGCGGCGGTGTCGCTCGGCGCGATGCCCATCCTCCGCTTCGGCACCGACGAGCAGCGCGAGCGCTGGCTGCCCAAGCTGGCCGCGGGCGAGATGCTGGGCGCCTTCGGCCTCACCGAGCCGGGCGGCGGCTCGGACGTGCCCGGCGGCATGCGGACCACCGCCGTGCTCGACGGCGCGGAATGGGTGATCAACGGGACGAAGGCGTTCATCACGAACTCCGGCACCGACATCACCGGGTTCGTCGGCGTGGCCGCGCTGACCGGCGAACGGGAGATCTCCACCATCCTGGTCCCGTCCGGCACCCCCGGGTTCACCGTGTCCAAGAAGTACTCCAAGGTCGGCTGGAACGCCTCCGACACCCGTGAGCTGTCGTTCTCCGACTGCCGGGTGCCCGCCGCCAACCTGATCGGCGAGCGCGGCCGCGGCTACGCCCAGTTCCTGCAGACCCTCGACGAGGGCCGGATCGCGATCGCCGCCGTCAGCGTCGGCCTGGCGCAGGGCTGCGTGGACGAGTGCCTGAAGTACGTGCGCGAGCGCCGCGCCTTCGGTCACCCGATCGGCCACTACCAGGCCATCCAGTTCAAGATCGCCGACATGGAGGCCCGCGTCCACACCGCGCGCCTGGCCTACTACCACGCGGCCGAGAAGATGCAGGCGGGCGTCCCGTTCAAGAAGGAGGCGGCGATCGCCAAGCTCGTCTCGTCCAACGCGGCCATGGACAACGCGCGCGACGCGACGCAGATCTTCGGCGGGTACGGATTCATGAACGAGTTCCCGGTGGGTCGTTTCTACCGCGACGCGAAGATCCTGGAAATCGGTGAGGGCACGTCCGAGGTGCAGCGCATGCTCATCGCCCGCCAGCTCGGACTCGGGGATCTGTGATCCTGGCCGCCCGGTGCGGCCTCACCGAACTGATCGCGGAGGGCCCCTCGTGTATGGTATGAATGTCGTTTTTTGTGCCGCATGCCCCCGTCGCCCCCGTGGCCGGCCGGGCCTGGGCGATCCACGACTCATGAGTGATTGGACTCGGGAACGAGGCACGATCTAGTGTCAGACGTCATGACGGTTGACGATCTTCTCATCAGAAGGGTGGAGAAGTCCGACGCGGACGAGGTGTTCGCGCTGGCGCGTGAGTTCGGGCTCACCTTCCGGCCCGAGCGCGAGGCGTTCGACACCGCGCTGCCGCGCCTGCTGCAGGACGATGACACCTTGCTGCTCGCCGCCGTCGTCGACGGGCGGGTGCACGGCTACCTGCTCGGATACGTCCACCTGACGCTCTTCGCCAACGGGCCCGTCGCCTGGGTGGAGGAGGCGATGGTGCAGACCGGGTCGCGCCGGCAGGGCATCGGCCGCGGCCTGCTGGTGGAGTTCGAGAAGTGGGCACGCGGTCGCGGCGCTCGCTACGTGGCGATGGCCACCCGGCGCGCGCCGGAGTTCTACCACGCGCTCGGTTACGAAGCCTCCGCCACTTTCTACCGAAAGGTCCTGCGCTAACCCTGTTGCGCAGGATGGCATCCTTAGTCCCGTGACCATCCACCAGGTGAGCCCCCTGTTCGTCGGCCGTGCCGGCGAACTCGCCATGCTCGAGGGAGCGCTGGCCGAGGCGCGCGGCGGGACGGCCGCCGCCGTTCTCGTCGGCGGCGAGGCCGGGGTGGGCAAGACCCGCCTCATGGGGGAGTTCGCCGACCGGGCCGGCGAGGCGCTGGTGCTGATCGGCGGCTGCCTGGAGCTCGGCACCGAGGGTCTGCCGTTCGCGCCCTTCACCGCCGTGCTGCGCGGCCTGGTCCGCGAGATCGGCCGCGACCGCGTGGCGGAGCTGGTGCCCGGCGGCACCAGGGGGCTGGCCCGGCTGCTGCCCGAGTTCGGCGAGCCCGACCACGACGGCGCCGAGGCCAGGGCGCGGCTGTTCGAGCAGCTGCTCGGCCTGCTGGAGCGGCTGGCCGAGGAACGGACCGTCATCCTCGTGGTGGAGGACGCGCACTGGGCCGACCGCTCCACCCGCGACCTGCTCTCCTTCCTGGTGCGTTACCAGCGCGGCACCGGCCGCCTGATGATCGTCGTCACGTACCGTACCGACGAGCTCCACCGCGCCCATCCGCTCCGCCCGCTCCTCGCCGAGCTGGCCAGGGTGCCCTGGGTGACCCGGGTGGAGCTGGGCCGCCTCAGCCGGCGCGAGGTCGCTGCCCAGGCGGCGGGCATCCTCTCCCGCGAGCCGTCGCCGACCGACGTCGAGCTGGTCTACTCCCGCAGCGAAGGCAACCCGCTGTTCGTGGAGGCGCTGCTGAGCGAGGGCGGGTCCGGCGGCATGCTCCCGGAGTCGCTGCGCGACCTGCTGCTGGCGAGCGTGGAGCGGCTGCCCGACGAGACGCAGGAGCTGCTCCGGGTGGCCAGCGCGGGCGGCCAGCGCATCGAGCACGCCCTGCTGGCCGCCGTGACCGGGTTCGACGAGCAGACGCTGGCCGCCACGCTCCGGCCCGCCGTGGCCGGCAACGTGCTCGCCGTCGACGGCGAGGGCTACGCCTTCCGCCACGCGCTGATCCGCGAGGCGCTCCACGACGACCTGCTGCCCGGCGAGCACACCCGGCTCCACACCCGCTTCGCCCAGGCGCTGGAGCGCGACCTGTCGGTCCTGCCCGCGCCGCGCGGCGCGATCGAACTGGCCCACCACTGGCACGCCGCCCGCGACACCACCTGGGCGCTGACCAGCGCCTGGCACGCCGCGGCCGCGGCCCGCCGCTCCGCCGCCCACGACAGCCAGCTGCGCATGCTGCTGCGGGTGCTGGAGCTGTGGGACCACGTGCCCGACGCGGCGGAGCGCGTCGGGCACGGCCACACCGACCTGCTGCGCCAGACGGCCGTCGTCGCCCACCTGGCCGGCGAGTACGACCGCGCCGCCGCGCTCGCCTCGGCCGCGCTGGAGGAGACCGACCGCGTCGCCGACCCGGTGGCGGCCGGCCGCCTGCTGCGGCTGCGCGGCCTGATCCGGTACGACCTGAGCCGGCCCGGCCACGTCGACGACCTGCGCGAGGCGGCCGCCCTGGTGCCCGCCGAGCCGCCCACCAGGCTGCGCGGCCAGGTGCTGGAGTCGCTGGCGCGGGTGCTCCACCAGCCGGGCCACTCGTACGCCGAGCGGATCGCCGCCGCCGAGCAGGCCATCGAGGTCGGTCGCCTGGTCGGCGACGAGCACGTCCAGGCGCGGGCCCTGGTCACTCTCACCTGGACGCGCTGCCTGCGCTTCGACGAGATCGACGAGCACCGCGGCGGCTACGCGGAGGCGCGGCGGCTGGCGACCCGCGCCGACGCCTACACCGCGCTGATGGGGGCCGCCATCTCCGAGTCCGACAGCCTCGAAGGCGCCGGTCGCCACGAGGAGGCGGCCCAGGTCGCCCGTGACGGCATCGCGCTGGCCGAGCGCTACGGCCTGGCCCGCACGTCCGGCACCTTCGTCTCGATCAACCTGGCCGAGCCGCTGGTGTCGCTGGGCCGCTGGGACGAGGCGCTGGAGGTGATCGAGCACGCGGTGGAACTGGTGCCGCCCCCGCCCCACCAGACCGGCCTGCTCGGCTTCGCCGTCGACATCGCGCTCGCCCGTGGCCGCCTGGACCGGGCCGAGGAACTGCTCGAGTCCATCCGGCGCATCGTGGCGCGCGGGACGTTCCGCGAGCAGACCGTGCTGCCCCTCGGCCGCCGCGAGGCGGAGCTCCTGATGGCCCGCGGCCGGGTCGACGAGGCCCGCGCGGCCGGGCTGCGCCTGCTGGACTCGCACGACCTGACGGTGGATCCGCGCTACTCGTGGGCGCTGCTGACGTCCGTGGCCGAGCTGGGCGGGCCGGCGGTGGCCGAGGTCCGCGCGCTGGCCGAACGGCTGCCCGCGTACGGCGCCCTGCAGCAGGCCCAGCGGCTCACCGTCACCGCGCTGACCCGGCCGGAGGACGACCCGGCGGCGCGGCTCAAGGACTGGGACGCGGCCGTGGCCGCCTGGACCGCGCTGCGCAACCCGTACGCGCGAGCCAGGGTCTGCGAGGGGGCCGCGCACGCCGCGCTGGCGTGCGGCGACCGCGAGCACGCGGCGGAGCGGCTGGCGACGGCGACCGAGCTGGCGCGGGGGCTGGAGGCGCGGCCGCTGCTGGACCGGCTGGACGCGCTGGCCCGGCGGGCGGGGGTCGCCGTCGGCGAGGAGCCCGCGCGCGGCGGCGCGCCGTCCGGCCTGACCGCCCGCGAGCTGGAGGTGCTGCGCCATGTCACGCGCGGGCTGAGCAACCGGGAGATCGCCGCCGAGCTGTTCATCGCGGTCAAGACGGTCAGCGTGCACGTGTCCAACATCCTGGCCAAGCTCGGCGTCGCCTCCCGGGGCGAGGCCGCGGCCAAGGCGCACGCGCTGCGCCTGTTCGACGCGTGAGGGGGGGACGCCCGCCGGCTCAGCCCGTGAGCTGGGCCTCCAGGCGGTAGCCGTCGACCGTCACGTACACCTGGTCGCCGGGGCGGGCGTTGAGCCGCATCAGCACCGGCTGGAGAGAGTCGAACACCGGCTGCTGCCCCTGCCACACCAGCACGATCGCGTTGTCGCCCGGCCCGGTCACCGACAGCAGCGTGCCGGGGCGCATGCCGAGCTGGGCCGCGTAGTTCTGCGGCACCGGCACCGGGCCGCCGCGCAGGTGCTCGGGCTTGACCTCGATGCGCTGCCAGCGGCGCGGGTCCGACGACGGGCTCGGAGGCGGCGGCGGGGGAGTGGCCGGAGTGCCGGCCAGGTGGCCCTGGAGCATCGGCGAGCGGCCGTTCGACAGGGCCGACAGCGTGGCGAGCGCCGCCGACGGGTCGATCGAGCCCGCCTGGGCGGCCGGGATCGGCTGGCCGCCCCGGTGATGGTGGCCGTTGGCGCCGGGAGTGCGGCGCGGGAGCGGCTGCGGCGGGGCGTCGGACGCGGCGGCCACCGGGTCGTGGGCCCGCTCGGGCGGCAGCGCCTCCAGCCACGCCTTGGCCGAGTGGGCGCGGATGCCCAGCTCCGCCATCAGTTCCACCAGGTCCGCGTCAGGCTGCGCCGAGGCCAGCAACCGGCGGGTACGGGACTGCAGGCCGTGCAGGTCGCCGACGACCAGCCAGCCGTCCTGCAGGCGGCGGTCCGGCATCAGCGTGACCAGCACCCGCCACAGCGGGGTGCGCAGCGACGGGACGATCGCCGGGTGGGCCGGGTCGGCGCCGATCAGCTGCTCCTCGGTCGCGGCGGCGCCCAGCCACTCGGTGAGCCGGAACATGTGCCCGGTGATCGGGGCCGACTCCGACGAGCGCAGCCAGGTGAGCACCCGCTCCTCGGCGGTGCGCTGCGCGTGGGAGAGGATCTCGCGCTCGACGAGCATCTTGTGCGCGAGCGTGCGCAGGCTGATCGGGTCCTCGGCGAACAGGCGGTGCTCGGCCACGGCCAGCTCCAGCTTGTTCAGGCCGCGGAACAGGCTGTCGACCACCCGGACCATCGCGTGGTCGGTGTCGGACGGCGCGGGGGTGCGCTGGGCGGGCCCGCCGGGATAGGCGGGCAGCGAGCCGGTGTGCGGGCCGGGGGAGTCCGCCGCGGCGGCGGGCCGCTGCGGCAGCGGGTTCGAGCCGCCCACGGCCGGGAAGGCGCCGGTCGACCGGCCGCCCTCGCCGACGGCGGGGAAGGAGCCGGTGGACCGGCCGCCCTCGCCCACGGCGGGGAAGGAGCCCGTGGATCGCCCGTTCTCGGGTGGAAAGGAGGCCGCCGGACGCCGGGTGTCGCCGCCCGGGCGCGGGCCGTCGCCCACTCTGGGGAAGGTGCCGGTGTCGCGCCGCTGGGGCAGCGGTTCGTTCTTCGCGGGGCCGGCGCCGTTCTGGCCCGCGACGGGCCTGGCCCCCTCGGACGCGGCGGCCGGTCGTCCGCCCACGGCGGGGAAGGACCCGGTGCCGGGACGGGCGGGCGGCGTGAACGAGCCGTTGCCGCTCTCGGCGACAGCGGGGAAGGACCCGGTCCCGGCCGCCCCGCGCTCGGGGAAGGATCCGGTGCCCGGGACGCCGCGCTGCACCGGCCGGGTGACCTCGGGATGCCCGGGGGCCGTGTCCGGCCGGGCGGACACCAGGCGGCCGAGCACCAGGTGGAACACCGACCCCATCACCGTCTCGGGGGAGGACCCCGGCGTCTTCAGGTCGGCCGGCGACAGGCGGCGCAGCCGGTGCCAGCCGCCCAGGCCGATGATCGCCGTCCTGGCGGGCTCGGGGCAGCCGGGCAACGTCACGTCCATCGGGTGCACCGCCAGCGCGGGGAGCACGTCGCCCAGCGGCAGATGGTCCCAGCGCGAGGAGGCGAGCAGCGCGAGCCGCTCGCACATCCAGTCGAGCCCGGTCGCGGAGAGGGCTCGCGGCAGCGCCATCGACGACCACCACGCGGACGGCAGCCGCGGGTCGGACAGCGCTTCCGCGACCTGCTGCGGCCGGCTCCAGCGCAGGGCAGGGACCAGGTCGCTCAGGCAGATCGATGACTCGACGTCCATCGGCGGACCTTATCCTCCCCAGTGAGCCGCGTTACGCATGTGACTGATGGTGCAGCCTACGCGGCAAGCTATCAATCGGTGTGAATAGGGTAAAGACGCTTCATGTCCAAACCGTACCGTGGACGACCCCCTACCAGGGCCACACACTCGCCACCCGCACGGCAACCTGACTCCAAAGCCTCCCTCTCACCGGCTCCCGACAGGAAGGCCGCCAGGTAACCCGCGGCGAACGCGTCGCCCGCTCCCGTCGAGTCCACGGCCTCCGCGGGCACCGCCCCGGCCTTCGCGACGACCTCCCCGCGCACCGCCACGAGACCGCCCTGGGACCCCAACTTCACGACCGCTGTCCCGTACCGCTCGCTGAGAATCTCAGCGGCCCGCTCGGGAAGGGCGGCGCCGCTCAGAAGGAGAGCTTCGTCACGGTTGGGGAAGATCAATCCGGCGAGCGCCGTCTCGCCGAGGAACCGCGTCACGCCGAACTCGGTGAGCGGGCCCGTCGACGCGGGGTCGACGCTGATCGAGAGCCCCGCGCCGGTCGCCTTGGTCATGGCCAGCCTGGCCAGGGCCAGCCCAGGCTCGGTGAACAACGTGTAGCCGGACACGTGCAGGTGCGCCACCCCGTCGAGGAGCGCGTCGTCCCAGTCGAGCGGGGAGATCAGCTCGCCCGCGCCCCGGTTCGTCAGCATGGAGCGCTCGCCGGTGCTGTCGACCATCGAGATGACCACGGCCGTCGGGTTGTCGGCGTCGATCCTGATGTGCGGGCGCACCCCGGTCTTGGTCAGCTCGCCGATGTGCCACTCGCTGCTGTCGTACCCGCAGCGGGCCAGCAGGCTCGACCGGGCGCCGAGATGGGCGGCCCACGCCGCGGTGTTCGCGCCCGAGCCGCCGGGGCGCAGCACGATCTCGGCGGAGATGTCGGAGGGGACGTCAGGGCCCGACATGACCGATGCGCCGTGCATGGCCACCACGTCGGTGACCACGTCGCCGATGACCAGCAGGCCCTTCCGGCTCACGATCGTGACCAGGCCACGGCGATGCGGGCGGCGAGCGCCGTGTTGCCGCGGACCGCGGCCAGGTTGGCCTCCAGGGAGGCGCTGCCGGTGCCGCGCACCAGGTAGTCCAGCAGGTACGGGGTGATCGCCTGCCCGGAGACGCCGTCGCGCTTGGCGTCGGCCAGCGCCTCGGCGAGCACGCGGTCGTGCAGCTCCGGGTCGAGCTGCAGGTCCTCGGGGACCGGGTTGGCGACGATCAGGGCCGTCTCCGGGCCGCCGAACGCGTCCTGGCCGCGCATGACGGCGGCCGCCTCCTCGGGCGACTCGATCCGCCACTCCACGGGGCGGCCGGAGGAGTGCAGGTAGAAGCCGGGGAACTCGTCGGTCCGGTATCCGGCCACGGTGATGCCCCGGGTCTCCAGGCGCTGCAGCGTGGCGGGCACGTCCAGGATCGACTTGACGCCCGCGCACACCACGGTGATGCGGGTCCTGGCCAGCGTGTCGAGGTCGGCGGACTCGTCCTGGTCGTCCGTCCAGCCGCGGTGCACACCGCCCAGGCCGCCGGTCGCGAACACCCGGACGCCCGCGCGGGCCGCCAGGAACGACGTCGCCGCCACGGTCGTCGCGCCGCTCGCCTTCAGCGCCGCCGCCGGCGGCAGGTCGCGCTGGCTCAGCTTGCGCAGCCCCGGCTCGGTCGCGATGCGCTCCAGCTCCAGCTCGTTCAGGCCGACCCTGGCCACGCCGTCGAGGACCGCGATCGTGGCGGGCACCGCTCCCTCACTCCGTACGATCCCCTCCAGCTCACGCGCGACCTGGAGGTTGCGGGGCTGGGGCAGGCCGTGCGAGATGATCGTGGACTCCAGCGCGACCACCGGCGCCCCCGAGGCGAGAGCCTCGGCGACCTCGTCGGACGGCTGGAGCGGGGTGTCGGCGGTGCGGCGCATAGGGGTTTCGTGCTCCTCGAATGGCTTGAACGGTCTGTGGCGCATAGGCGCAACGGGGTCGATCGCGAAATTTGTTCCGAACCGAGCAGAGTACGGGGGGACCGCCTCCGCGTCCACCCGGGCTCACAGGAGCAGCAGCACACCCACCAGCGACACGCCCGCGACCAGGCCCGTGGCGACTCCGCCGAGCAGCATCGCCCGCCCGCCGCGCAGCAGCCGCCGCACGTCGATGCCCGTGCCGAGGCCGAACATCGCGGCCGCCAACAGGATATGCGCCGCCTGACCCGCCCCCGCGGTCACCCCGTCGGGCACCAGCCCGGTGGCGCGCAGACCGGCCATGGCGACGAACCCGGCCACGAACCACGGCACCGCCGCCGGCCGCCCGCCCCCGTTCCGCCGCCCGCCCGCGCTCTGCCCGCCCGTGCCTTGCCCGCCCGCGCCCCGTCTGCCCGCGCCCGGCTCGGTGGCCGCCGGTCGGGGCGCTGGGTGCCCGTGCGGGGCGGGCGTCTCGAGCTCGCGGCCCCGCGCAGCCGTCCCCCGTACGAGCACGGCACCGGCGTCGTCGTCGGAGGGCGCAGGACGGTGGGTGTGCGCGGCGACGGCGATCAGCGGGGCCAGGAGGAGGACCCGGCCGAGTTTGACCGTCACGGCGGTCGTCAGGACCCCGGTGGCGGCGCCGATCGCGGCGACCTGGGCCACCTCGTGCACCGACGCCCCAGTCCAGACGGCGAGCTGGACAGGGGAGAGGCCGAGCCAGGAGGCGGCGAAGGGGAGCGCGACCAGGGCACCCGTGCCGTACAGCACCACCACCGCCAGGGCCGCGCCCGCCTCGTCGTCCTCGGTGCCCGCGCTGTCGTGCATGGCCGCGATCGCCGCGGCCCCGCAGACGGACACCCCCGTCGCCACCAGCAGCGAGGTGCCCGGCGCGACGCCGAGCCTGCGCCCGGCCATCGGCGTGACGACGAACGTCACCCCGGTGGCCACCACCACGATCAGCACCGTCTGCCAGCCCAGCCCGAGAAGCTGCGGCACCGAGACCTGCAGCCCGAGCAGCACCACGGCCGTCCGCAGCACCGGCCTGGACACGAACCGCAGCCCCGGCAGCAGCCGCCGCCCGGCGCCCCCGGACGAGGCGAGGGCCGCGCCCAGGACCACCGCGACCACGGCCGCGCTGACCGCGGGCACCGCCGCGTTCACCGCCAGCGCGACGCCCAGCGCGACCGCGGACACGAGCACGCCGGGGAGCGCCGAAAGCAGGGATTTGACCACGAATTTCAGTCTTCGCCGGGGCAGGGCGGGCCGGTAGCCGTGCGCCGGCTGGCAGCTCATACCCTGTGGCTATGAGCGAACTCCCCGACCTCGTCTCACTGAAGCTGCTGGTCGACGTGGGCGAGCTGGGCAGCCTCGGCCAGGCGGCCAGGGCGGCGGGGATCGCGCAGCCGTCGGCCAGCAAGCGCATCGCCCTGCTCGAACGCCGCCTCGGCCTGCCCCTGCTGGAACGGACCCCGCGCGGATCGACGCTCACCGCCGAGGGGAAGATCGTCGCCGGCTGGGCCGCGCAGGTGGTCGGCGCCGCCCAGGAGCTGGTGCGGGCCGCCGAGGCCGTGCGGCGCGGCGGGGCCGGGCGGCTCAGGGTGGCGTCCAGCATGACCGTGGCCGAGTACCTGCTGCCGCGCTGGCTGGGCGAGCTGCAGGCCAGGGACCCCGACGTGCAGGCCGGGCTGGACGTGATGAACTCCGCCGACGTCGCCGCCCGGGTGCTGGCCGGGGAGGTGGAGCTGGGGTTCGTGGAAGGGCCAGCCGTGCCGGACGGGCTGGACCAGCGGGTGGTGGGCGCCGACCGGCTGGTGGTCGTGGTGGCGCCCGATCATCCGTGGGCGCGCCGCCGCACGCTCCTGAGAGGTCCTGAGCTGGCGGCCACCCCGCTGGTGGTACGGGAGCCCGGGTCGGGCACGCGGGAGACCCTGGACGTGGTGTTCAGCGCGCTGCACCGGGCGCGGCCGCGGCTGGAGCTGGGGTCCAACGCGGCGGTCAAGGGCGCGGCCCAGGCGGGGGTGGCGCCCGCGGTGCTCAGCGCGTACGCGGTGGAGGCCGAGCTGACCACCGGGCGCCTGGTCGAGGTGCCGCTCTACGGCCTGGACCTGGCCCGCACCCTGCGGGCCGTCTGGCGCCGCGGCCGCCCCCTCACCGGCTCCGCGGCAACCCTCCTCTCCATCGCCGCCCACTCTGCCTGACCCCACCAGATCCGTCGCGTCGGTGGGGTGGTGTCGTCCATCCGCCTGACCCCATCGGAACCGTCGCGTCGGGGGGTGGTGTGGCCCATTCCGCCTGACCCCACCAGATCCGTCGCGCGGCGGGCTGTTGGCCGGGTGGGGAGGTGCCGCTCACTCCGCCTGGCCCCGTCGAAACCGTTGCGCGGTGGGCTGTTGGCGGGGCTGGGAGGTGAGGTCTTAGAGTGCGGGGAATGGGGACTTTCGACGTGGTCATCGCAGGCGGCGGGCACAACGGCCTGGTCGCGGCCGCCTATCTGGCGCGGGCCGGGCGGCGGGTGCTGGTGCTGGAACGGCAGGATCACACGGGAGGGCTGGCGATCTCCGCACGGCCGTTCCCCGGGGTGGACGTGCGGCTGTCGCGCTACTCCTACCTGGTCAGCCTGCTGCCGACGAAGATCGTCAAGGATCTGGGCCTGGAGCTGGAGCTGCGCCGCCGCCGCTACTCCTCGTACACGCCCGTCGGCGGCACCGGGCTGCTCGTCGACGGTGAGGACGCGGGCCGGACCAGGGCCTCGTTCCGGGCCGTGACCGGCGGCGAGGCCGACCACGACGCCTGGGAGGCGTTCTACGGCATGACCGCGCGGGCCGCCCAGGCGCTCGCGCCGACGCTGCTGGAGCCGCTGCGCCCGGCGGCGGAGGTGGAGAAGCTGGTCGGCGCCGAGGCGTGGCGCGACCTGTTCGCCCGGCCCATCGGCGAGGTGGTGGACGAACGGTTCGCCGACGACGTGGTGCGCGGCGTGGTGCTCACCGACGCGCTGATCGGCACGTTCGCCGACCCGGCCACCGACCTGCAGGCCAACCGCTGCTTCCTCTATCACGTGATCGGCGACGGCACCGGCGAGTGGAACGTCCCGGTGGGAGGCATGGGCGCCGTCTCCGGCGCGCTGGAGGCCGCCGCCCGCGCGGCCGGCGCGGAGATCAGGACCGGCGCGGAGGTCGTCGGCATCGAGCCGTCCGGCGAGGTGACGTTCCGTACGGACGACGGCGAGCACACGGTCACCGGCGGGCACGTGCTGGTCAACCTGCCGCCCGCGGTGCTCGACCGGGTGCTCGGCCGCACGCCGGGCCTGCCGGAGGGCGCCCAGCTCAAGGTCAACATGGTGCTCTCGCGGCTGCCCAGGCTCAAGGACGGGGACGTGGACCCGAAGGCGGCCTTCAGCGGGACGTTCCACATCAACGAGAGCCGCGACCAGCTCGCCCGCGCGCACGCCCAGGCGGCCCGGGGCGACATCCCGGACCTGCCGCCCGCCGAGGTCTACTGCCACTCGCTCACCGACCCGTCCATCCTCGGCCCGGAGCTGCGCGGCAGGGCCGAGACGATGACGCTGTTCGGCCTGCACATGCCCGCCCGCCTGTTCCGGGAGGACCCCGAAGGGGCCCGCGAGCGGGCGCTGCGCGCCACCCTCGCCTCGATCGACGCGGTGCTGGCCGAGCCGATCGAGGACTGCCTGCTGCGCGCCCCCGACGGCACCCCGTGCATCGAGGCCAAGTCGCCCGTCGACCTGGAGGACGAGGCGGGTCTGCCCGGCGGCCACATCTTCCACCGCGACCTGAGCTGGCCGTTCGGGGAGGAAGGCGGCTGGGGCGTGGAGACCGAGCACGAGCGCGTCCTGCTGTGCGGGGCCGGCGCCCGGCGCGGCGGCGGCGTGAGCGGCATCCCCGGACACAACGCGGCCATGGCCGTGCTGGGGCGCTGACCTGCCTTCATCGGGTTCTCAGAATGGTGCTCTAGCGTGATGCGCATGAACGACGGCGCCCGGTTGCTGGTGGTGGACGACGAGCCCGCCCTGCGCGAGGCGCTGCAGTCGAGCCTGGAGTTCGAGGGCTACAAGGTCACCACCGCCGACGACGGTCAGGCGGCGCTGGACGTGCTGGCCCGCCAGCCGTACGACGCGGTGCTGCTCGACGTCATGATGCCGCGGCTCGACGGGCTGACCGCCTGCCGGCGGCTGCGGGCCGGGGGCAACCACGTGCCCGTGCTCATGCTCACCGCCCGCGACGCCGTCGGCGACCGGGTGTCCGGCCTGGACGCGGGCGCCGACGACTACCTGGTCAAGCCGTTCGAGCTGGACGAGCTGCTGGCGCGGGTGCGGGCGCTGCTGCGGCGCGGCGCGCTCAGCGGCCCGGACGCGTCGGAGGACGCGCTGTCCTTCGGCGACCTGCGCATGGACCCGGTGACCCGCGAGGTCACCCGGGGCGCGCGACGGCTCGACCTGACCAGGACCGAGTACCTGCTGATGGAGCTGTTCCTGACGCACCCGCGCCAGGTGCTGACCCGCGACCAGATCCTGGCCGAGGTGTGGGGGTTCGACTTCGAGCCCACCTCCAACTCGCTCGACGTGTACGTGATGTACCTGCGGCGCAAGACCGAGGCCGGCGGCGAGCCGCGCGTGATCCAGACCGTGCGCGGCGTCGGCTACGTGCTCAGAGGCTCCCCGTGAGAAAGCGCAGCCTGCGTTCGCGGCTGACGCTCCTGGTCGCCGCGGCGGTGGCGATCGCGGTGGCGGTCTCCGCCGTGGGCTGCTGGTACTTCGTCCGCCGTGAGCTGTCCTGGCAGCTCAACCAGTCGCTGCGGGACATCGACGTGCCGGTGAAGGCGATGCAGGCGGCGGTGCGCGAGTGCTCGTCCGAGCCGGCGGCCACGCTCGACGGGCACCCGGCGTTCACCGAGCCGATGCAGATCGTCTTCCCCGGCGGCGAGCGCTGCGTCATGGGCAACACGGCGATCAAGGTCACCCCGCACGACACCCGGGTCGCGGCCGGCTATCTCGGCCAGTGGGAGTTCTACGACGGCCGCGCCGACGACGGCACCCCGCTGCGCGTCTACGTGAGGAACGTGGACGAGAACGCCGCGTTCGTGGTCGGCCGGCCGGTGGAGGAGATCAACGACACGCTGCGGCGGGTGACGGCCCTGCTGGTGGGCGTGGCCGCGCTCGGCGTGCTGGTCGCCGCCTCGGCCGGGCTGCTCGTCTCCCGCGCCGCGCTGCGCCCGGTCGGCCGCCTGACCAAGGCCGTCGAGCACATCGCGCACACCGAGGACCTCGACACCCGCATCCCGGTCGACGGCAGCGACGAGATCGCCCGCCTGAGCGCCTCCTTCAACGCCATGACCGCCGCGCTGGCCGGTTCCCGCGACCGGCAGCGGCAGCTCGTCGCCGACGCCGGCCACGAGCTGCGCACCCCTCTCACCACCCTGCGCACCAACATCGACCTGCTGCTGCGCAGCGAGCAGACCGGCCGCAGCCTCGACCCTGCCGCCAAGCAGCGGCTGCTCGTCAACGTCAAGGCGCAGTTCGCCGAGCTGACCACGCTGGTCGGCGACCTGCTGCAGCTCGCCCGCGGCGACACCGACCGCGAGCCGCACACCGAGCTCGCCCTCCAGCAGGTGGTCACCGCCGCGGTCGAGCGGGCGCGGTTGCGCGGCGCCGAGGTCGCCGCGGACTTGGAGCCGTGGTACGTGGTCGGCGGCGCCGCCTCGCTGGAGCGGGCGGTGCTCAACCTCATCGACAACGCCGCCAAGTTCAGCCCTGACAGCGGGGTGGAGGTCACCCTGCGGGAAGGGGTGCTGACGGTACGGGACCACGGGCCGGGCATCTCGGAGGAGGAGCTGCCGCACGTGTTCGAGAGGTTCTGGCGCTCGCCATCGGCGCGGTCCCTGCCGGGCTCGGGGCTGGGCCTGGCCATCGTCGCGCAGGCGGTCGAGGAGGCCGGGGGAGAGATCACCCTGGACAACGCCGAGGGCGGCGGGGTGGCCGCCACGATGACCCTGCCGGGCTCGGCGGTTCCGACCGGGCGGGAGTGAGCACCCGCGGCCGGTCAGGTGGTGCGGTACGGCCGGTCAGGTGGTGCGGTACGGCCGATCAGGCGGGGAGGGCGGCCAGGAGGAAGGCCAGGCGTGCGGCGGCGGCCTCCACGTCGTCGGCGGTGCCGAGGCGGTAACCCCACGAGGTGATGAAACTTCCATCCTCGGAGCACGTGACGGTCTCGGCGAGCGTGGCCGAGAAGCGGTTGCGCACCGAGACGTACGCGGGATCGCTCGCCAAGGAGACACCCTGAACCGACAGGTCAGGATGCCGGCCAGCATGCCAGGCGAATTGCTCGAGGCATAGCGCGGCATCAAGCATCATGCGTCACCTCCGCAACGTCTCGGGCAAAGAATTGCACGATCATGAGAGGAGGGCAAGCAATTGCGAGGGTTAATGTGGTGAATTCTTGCGGTCCTGGTCAAGGACCTTGATGATGATGTCACGTCCAGATTCGTCGAATTGTGCCGCTTTGGCGAAGTCGTCGAAGGCCTTGGTGTAGAAGGCGACGTCGTCCGGATCGCGCAGGAGCAGGTCTTTCGTCAGCGTGCCGACGGTGACCAGGGCCTCGTTGAAGATCCAGAATCCGTGCACCGGGTTGGCGGGCAGTTCCTGGGTGAACGGGATGACGCCGAACTCGACGTTCGGCAGCGTGCTGACGGCCAGCAGCCGGTCGAGCTGGCCGCGCATCACGTCGACCGGGGCCAGCCGGGTGTGCAGCGCGGCCTCCAGCACGATGAACCGGAACGTGCGCGAACGGTCGTAGAGGATCTCCTGGCGCTGCATCCGCACCCGCACCGCCGCGTCGATCTGGTCGGGAGCGCTGTAGAGGCGCTTGACCTTGCTGAACACGTGGCGCGCGTACTCGGCCGTCTGCAGCAGGCCGACCAGGATGCCCGGCTCGAAGGCGCGGAACAGCTTGGTGCGGGCCTCCAGGTCGCGCATGTCCTCCTGGATCGCGGCCAGGCCGCTGCGGTGGCGCTGCTTCCAGCCGTCGTGGCGCTCCAGCAGCGCGATGGCCTGGGCTATGAGCTCGTCGGTGGTCTCCGGCGGGGCCGCGACGGCCTGGGCCCAGACCACCACGTCGTCCTCGGTCGCCGTCTGGCGGGCGTTCTCCAGACGGGAGACCTTGGACGGCTGCCAGCGCAGCCGCTCGGCGAGCTCCTTGCCCGACAGGTGCGCCGACTCGCGCAACTGCCGGAGCTGGATGCCGAGGTCGATGCGCGCCTGCTGAAACGAGCTCACGCCGCTAGAGGCTAGACCCGTATTCCGGGATCATGCCAGACCCCTTCGCGCAATTGTGATCAACCGGTTGCTGACGGTGTCGGCACGCCCGTCGGCGCGAGCTCGGGCAGCGCCCGGGCGGCGATCTCGGTGATCAGCTCGCGGGGCACCTCGACCGCTGTCTCGCCGTCGAGCACGTCACGCAGGTCCGCGAGGGCCTCGGCGTCCGTGACCCGGAGGCCTTGGACGACGATCGTGCCGCGGTCCGTCTCGTACAGGGTGGGGCAGGCTCCGGCCTCTGACGTGGACCCCAGGAACCGCATCCGCATGACGATCCTTCCCCGAACTCGTAGCAATTGCGCGCAATTGTACGGCTCACTGCGAGAGATGTGATCGTTTTCCGGAAAAATCGTGTTATGGGTGTTAATCAAGAGAATTGTGCATGATGTGCCGGGCACGGGCGAAGAGGTCGAGTGTGGCGGCGTGCAGGGCGTCCCCGATGTCCTTGGGGGCTTTTCCGGCGAATGCCCTGGCGTGCGTGCCTTCGAGCACGATGCCCAGCTTGAAGCACGCCATGACCGCGTACCAGTCGATGGCGGACAGGTCGCGGTCGGACAGCGCCGCGTAGCAGTCGACGATCTGGCGCGGCGGGGCCAGGCCGGGGACGTGCGCGTTGCCCATCGGCCACATCGCCACCAGCCAGCCGAGGTCGATCAGCGGATCGCCGATCGTGCACATCTCCCAGTCGACGATCGCCGCCACGCGCGGCCCGTCGTAGGCGAACATGAGGTTGGCCAGGTGGTAGTCGCCGTGCATGATCCCCGGCTGGAAGGCGGCGGGCCGGTTGGCCTCCAGCCACCGCGCCGTCTCGTCCAGGCCGGGGATGTCCGGCCCGGGATAGCCGTCGAGCTCGCCGTAGGAGTCGAGCTCGCGCAGCCACCGCGGCACCTGGCGCTCCAGGAACCCCTCGGGCCTGCCGAAGCCGGGCAGCAGCCCCGGGTCCACCCGGCCCAGTTCGGCCAGCGCCGAGGCCGCCTCCAGCGCCATCCGGTGGCGGATGGCCGGGTCGCTCGCGTGCGGCTCCGGCAGCCCGGTCGAGGCGTTGAACCCGTCGACCGGCTCCATCAGGTAGAACACCGGCTCCCGCGCGGTCTGCGCGGCCACCAGCCGGGGCGCCGCGACCGGGGTGTCACGCAGCGCCGCCAGCACCCGGGCCTCGCGCCGCAGCACCTCGTTGCTCTTGGCGCGGGCGTGCTGCGGCGGCCTGCGCAGGATGTACGGCACCCCGCCGCGCTCGAAGCGCACCATCACGTTCTGGGTGCCGCCGGTGACCGGCGCGATCGCCGTGATCGGGCCACCGGGCAGGCCCTGCTCGTCCATCCAGGCGCCGAGCTCATCGAGGTCGACGGCGCTGACGTCGATATGGGTGGAGGTCATGGCGGCCTTTCAACCCCGAATCTCGTTCTGGAGGCACCCATCCTAACGTCGCGGAGTCACCCGAGCGCCTGCATGAAGGGCAGGAACTGCCGTGACCGGTCACCCGGCGGCGGCCCGCCGCGCGCCATCAGGGACACCTCCCAGGGAGCGCCGACGCCGTGCTCGCCCGCCCACCGGACCAGGCTCGCGTGCGCCAGGTCGAGGTCCATCCGCACCTCGCCGCCCACGTCGAGGGCCAGGTCGGCGATGAGCGCGCGGGCGGTCTCCTCGTCGCGGGCCACCACCGGGCCGATCACCACGTTGTCGTCGTTGCGCCAGCAGTGGCCGAACCCGCCCTCGGCCACCCGCACCCGTTCGCCGAAGACGGGCATGCGGCGCAGCAGCGCCGACCGGTCCGTGCCGAACACCTCCGCGTCCAGCGTCAGGATGCCGTCGAGATCCGCCTCCGTGGCGACGCGGGTGCGGCCGGAGCGCTCGCCCCGGAAGACGCCCGCGTGCTTGGCCACCCTGCCCACCGTGCGGAAGCCGAGGGTCTCGTACAGCGGCCTGCCGTTCTCGGTGGCGTGCAGCGACACGATCCGGTCGCCGGCCTGGTCGAGCACGTGCTCCATCAGCGTCCGCGCCATCCCCCGGCGGCCGTAGCGCGAGGCGGTGAGCACCATGCTGACCACCGCGTGGTCGTCGCCGTAACGGGTCAGGATGTTGGTCGCGGCCAGGCCGTCGCCGTCGGGCGCGTCGATCCCGTACACCTCGCCGACCTCGAACAGCAGGGTCCACTTGTGCCGCTCAGGGAGCCAGCCGCGGTCCTTGGCCAGCCGCCCGCAGGAGTCGAGGTCGTCGAGGGTGAGCCGGCGGATCAGCATGCCGGCCATCCTCGCGTACGAGGTCTCCGGCCTTCAAACCGTTTACCCGAGGCGCTCGGGGACGTCCACCGGGCAGGCGCGCAGCTCCTCGCCGAGCGCCTTGGCCTGGGCGTCCATCCGGGTGCTCGCGGCCACGCCCCGGCCGAGCAGGCCGTGCACGACGAAGTTGAGCGCGTTGAGGTTCGGCAGGAGATGGCGCTCGACGCGGTACGGGGCCAGCTCGGGCAGCAGCGACTTCAGGCGCTCGACGGTGAGGTGGGCGGCCAGCCAGGCGTGCCGTTCGGGCGTGGTGGTCCAGACGCCCAGGTTGGCGTTGCCGCCCTTGTCGCCGGAGCGGGCCCCGGCGATCCGGCCCAGCGGCATCCGCACCGTGGGCCCGTGCACCGGCCCGTGCACCGGCCCGTCCACCGGCCCGTCCACCGGTGCGGGCCCCGGGTCCGCGACGGGTTCCGGGAGGGGCCGCGCCGTCGGGCCGCCCGGATCGTCCAGCGGGATCCGCTCCCCGTCGAGGTACACCTCCGGCCGGACCTCCGACGCCGGCACCAGAACCGGCCAGTAGACCCCGTACGGCGAGGCGGGACCCGGCGGGTTGAGCCCGTAGAAGCCCGGGTAGCCGGCCAGCCCCGTCTCCACCACGGCCGAGGAGAACGCCCGCCCGGCCTTGTCGCGCTCGGCGTCCATGACCGTGATCCGCAGCAGGCCGTGGCCGGTGAGCGTGACGTCCACCTGGTCGAAGGAGTCCTTCGGGACCCGCGCCCAGATCGTCTCCTCCGCCACCCTGGCCTTGTCGGCGAGGTCGAGCCCGGTGAGCACGAGGGTCATCGTGTTGCGGTAGCCGGCCAGGTAGTTGACCGCGACCTTGAGGGTGCCGGGCGGGGGCTCGCCGCGGACGCCCGAGACGCGGACCCGGTCGGGGCCGTCGGAGGACAGGGAGATCGTGTCGAACCGGGCCACCACGTCCGGACCGGCGTAGCGCGGCCCCGCGATCTCGTACAGCAGCTGCGCCGTGACCGTGCCGACCGAGACCAGCCCGCCCGTGCCGGGGTGCTTGGTGATCACGGACGAGCCGTCGGCGTGCAGCTCGGCGATGGGGAAGCCGCAGTGCGCCAGGTCGGGCACGTCCTGGAAGAACGCGTAGTTGCCGCCCGTCGCCTGGCAGCCGCACTCGATGACGTGGCCGGCGACCACCGAGCCCGCCAGCGCGTCCAGGTCGTCCGGTCCCCACCCGTACCGCCAGATGCCGGGACCCGTCACCAGGGCCGCGTCCGTGACGCGGCCGGTCACCACGACGTCCGCGCCCGCCGACAGCGCGGCGGCGATGGGCCGGCCGCCGAGATAGGCGTTGGCCGTGAGCGGAGTGGCGGTCAGCCGCTCGCCGGTGTCGGCGTTGACCAGGTCCAGGTCGCGGCCGGTGAGATCGTCGCCGGCCACGTGCGCCACCCTGGCGGACAGGCCCAGCCGGGCGGCCAGCTCGCGCACCGCGTCCGCGCAGCCCGCGGGGTCCAGGCCGCCCGCGTTGGACACGATCTTGATGCCGCGTTCCAGGCAGGTGCCGAGCACGTCCTCCAGCTGGCGCAGGAACGTCGGCGCGTAGCCGGGGCGGCCCTTGAGCCGGTTGCCGGCCAGGATCAGCATGGTCAGCTCGGCCAGCCAGTCGCCGGTGAGCACGTCGATCGGGCCGCCCTCGACCATCTCACGGGCCGCCGACAGCCGGTCGCCGTAGAAGCCGCTGCAGTTGGCCACCCGCAGCACGGGCCCGCTCATGGGACCCAGCGGGGCGGGCGCTTGGCCATGAAGGCGGCGATGCCCTCCTGGCCCTCCTCGGAGGTGAACCGCTCGGCCGACAGCTCCGCCATCCGGCGCAGGCCCTCCTCGAACGGCACCCCGGGCAGCTCGCAGACCAGGATCTTGGTGATCGCGAGCGCCTCAGGGCCGCCCTTGACCAGCATGTCGGTGAAGTGGCGCACGGTCGCGTCCAGCTCCTCGGCGGGCACCGCCCGGTTGAGCAGGCCGATCTCCACCGCCCTGGCCGCGTCGAACACCTCGCCGGTCATGAAGTACTCGGACGCCGCGCGCGGGTCGACCCGGCGCAGCACCGGCACCGCGATCATGGCGGGCACCACGCCGAGCCGCACCTCCGAGAACGCGAACGTCGCCGTGTCGGGCGCGATGGCGAAGTCGCACGCCGTCACCAGGCCCAGGCCGCCCGCGCGGGCGGTGCCGTTGAGGCGGCAGACCACCGGCTTCGGGCTCTTCCAGATCAGGGTCAGGATGTCCGGCAGCGATCCGGTCACCGGCGCGTCGGCGGGGTCGCGCTGCTCCTTCAGGTCCGCGCCCGAGCAGAACACCGGGCCGGTGCCGGTCAGCACGATCACCCGCACCGCGTCCTCGTCGAGCGCCCACCGCAGCTGGGACTCCAGCTCGGCCAGGAGCTTGGTGGACAACGCGTTGCGGTTCTTCGGCGAGTCCAGGGTCACGGTCGCGACCCCGTCGGCCAGATTCCTGTGCACCAGCTCCGTCATGCGTCCTCTTCCTCGATCACCGCCAGCACGGCGCCCGCGTCCACCTGCCGGCCCTTCTCCACGTGCACGGTCGCGACCACGCCCGCCGCGGGTGCGGTGACCGCGTGCTCCATCTTCATCGCTTCCAGCACCATGATCGGGGCACCCTTCGCGACGCGGTCACCCGGCCCCACCTCCACCCGCAGCACGCTGCCCGGCATGGGCGCCAGCAGCGAGCCGGGGGCGACGTGCTCCACCGGTTCAGGAAGCCGCGGCACGGGGGTCAGCACCACGCCGCCCCCCGGGCCGTCGACGTACACCTTCCCGTCCCCGTACCAGCACACCTCGAACACCCGCCGCACCCGATCCTCTTCGAGCACCACCCGATACGCCCCGCCGGCCGGGGAAGGCAGCGGGCTGACCGAGAGGACGGCGGTGCCGGGCGGAAGGGGGTCGTAGACGGCCTCGGTCTCCTCGAAGCGGGCGGTACGGGGTTGCGAGCGGACGTTGCGCCACCCGGAGGGGAGGCTGCGCAGGACGGCGGCGTGGTCGCGGTTGGCGGCGGCCAGGGCCAGGGCGGCGGCCAGCGCCTCCTGGGCGCCGGGAGGCGGGGGAGCCGAGGGCGGGTGCTCGTCGAGGAATCCGGTGTGGGTGCGCCCCTCCTCGAAGGCGGGATGGGTCAGGACCTGGAGCAGCGGGCCGCGGTTGGTGGTGACGCCGTGCAGCCGGGCGGCCCGCAGGGCGGCGGTCAGCTTGCGCACCGCCTCGCCCCGCGTCGCGCCGTACCCGACGATCTTGGCCAGCATGGGGTCGTAGTGCGGCGAGACCACCGACCCGCTCTCCACCCCGGCGTCCACCCGCACCGCGCCGCTCACCTCGAACCGGTGCAGCACCCCCGACTGCGGCAGGTAGGCCAGGTCCTCCGCGTACAGCCGGACCTCCACCGCGTGCCCGTGCGGCACCGGCGGCGCGGCCGGCAGCCGGGCGCCCTCGGCCACCTCGATCTGCAGGCGGACCAGGTCGACCCCGTACACCAGCTCGGTCACCGGATGCTCGACCTGCAACCGGGTGTTCATCTCCAGGAACGCCACCCGTTCGCCCGCGACCAGGAACTCGACCGTCCCCGCCCCGGTGTAGCCGATGGCGCGGGCGGCGCGCACGGCCGCCTCCTCCAGCCGGGCCCGCAGCTCCGGCGTCACCCCCGGCGACGGGCACTCCTCGACGACCTTCTGGTGCCTGCGCTGGATGCTGCACTCCCGTTCGCCCAGCGCCCACACGGTGCCGTGACGGTCGGCCAGCACCTGCACCTCGACGTGCCTGGCGCCTTCGAGCAGCGGTTCGACGAACACGTCGCCGTCGCCGAAGGCGGCCGCCGCCTCCCGCCGCGCCGACTCCACCTCCCGCGCCAGCCCGGCGGGCCCGCGGACCACCCGCATGCCGCGACCGCCGCCGCCCGCCGACGCCTTGACCAGCACCGGGAACTCCCCGGGGGCGTCCGGGTCGAGCGTCGGCAGCACCGGCACCCCGGCCTCCGCCATCAGCCGCTTGGCCGCGGTCTTCGAGCCCATCGCCGCCACGGCCTCCGGCGGCGGCCCGATCCAGGTCAGTCCGGCGTCCAGGACGGCGCTGGCGAAGGCCGCGTTCTCGGACAGGAACCCGTAACCGGGATGGACCGCGTCCGCGCCCGACACCCGGCACGCCTCGATCACCCGGTCGATCGCCAGGTAGGTCTCGGCGGGCGTGACCCCGTCCAGCCGCACCGCGAGGTCGGCCTCCGCCACGTGCGGCGCGTCGGCGTCCGCGTCGGAGCAGACGGCCACGGTGCCGATGCCCAGCTCGCGGCAGGTACGGAAGACGCGGCGGGCGATCTCGCCCCGGTTCGCCACCAGCAGACGCCTGATCATGGCCGGAACACCCCGAACCCGGCCCGCTCCGGCACCGGCGCGCTGTTGACCGCCGACAGGCACAGGCCCAGCACCGTCCGGGTGTCGCGCGGGTCGATCACCCCGTCGTCGTAGAGCCGGCCCGACAGGAAGAACGGCAGCGACTCCGCCTCCACCTGGGCCTCCACCATCGCCCGCATCGCCGCGTCCGCCTCCTCGTCGTACACCTGACCGCGCGCCTCGGCCGCCGCGCGGCCGACGATCGACAGCACCCCGGCCAGCTGCGCCGGGCCCATCACCGCCGATTTCGCGCTCGGCCAGCTGAACAGGAACCTGGGCCCGTACGCGCGCCCGCACATGCCGTAGTTGCCCGCGCCGTACGAGGCGCCCATGACCACGGTCAGGTGGGGCACGGTCGAGTTGGACACCGCGTTGATCATCATCGCGCCGTGCTTGATGATGCCGCCCTGCTCGTACTCCTTGCCGACCATGTAACCCGTGGTGTTCTGCAGGAAGATCAACGGGGTGCGGGTCTGGTTGGCGAGCTGGATGAACTGGGTGGCCTTCTGCGACTCCTCGCTGAACAGCACCCCGCGGGCGTTGGCCAGGATGCCCACCGGGTAGCCGTGCAGCCGGGCCCAGCCCGTCACCAGCGACGCCCCGTACAGCGGCTTGAACTCCTCGAACGCGCTGCCGTCGACCACCCGGGCGATCACCTCGCGCGGGTCGAACGGCACCTTCAGGTCCTCCGGCACGATGCCCAGCAGCTCCTCCGCCGGGTAGGCGGGCTCCCGGACGGGGTACGGCTCGGCGCCCCGCTTGCGCCAGTGGAGCGAGCCCACGATGCGGCGGCCGATGCGCAGCGCGTCGTGCTCGTCGGCGGCGAGGTAGTCGGCCAGGCCGCTCACCCGGGCGTGCATCTCGGCCCCGCCCAGCGACTCGTCGTCGGACTCCTCGCCGGTCGCCATCTTCACCAGCGGCGGGCCGCCCAGGAACACCTTGGCCCGCTCGCGCACCATCACCGTGTAGTCGCTCATCCCCGGGACGTACGCGCCGCCGGCCGTGGAGTTGCCGAACACCAGCGCGATCGTCGGGATCCCGGCGGCCGACAGCCGCGTCAGGTCGCGGAAGATCCGGCCGCCCGGGATGAAGATCTCCTTCTGGGTCGGCAGGTCGGCGCCGCCGCTCTCCACGAGGTTCACGTACGGCAGGCGGTTCTCCAGGGCGATGTCGGCGGCCCGCAGCGTCTTGCGCAGCGTCCACGGGTTGGACGCGCCGCCCCGGACCGTCGGGTCGTTGGCGCTGATCAGGCATTCGACGCCGGAGATCACCCCGATGCCCGTCACCACGCTCGCCCCGACCGGGAAGTCGCTGCCCCATGCGGCCAGCGGCGACAGCTCCAGGAACGGCGAGTCGGGGTCGACGAGCAGCTCGATCCGCTCGCGGGCGAGCAGCTTGCCGCGCTTGCGGTGCCGCTCGACGTACTTGGCGCCGCCGCCCGCGACGGCCTTGGCGTGCTCGGCGTCCAGCTCCGCCAGCTTGGCGAGCATCGTCTCGCGGCGGCGCGCGTAGTCGCCGGCGGTGGTGTCGAGCCGGCTGACGATCACGATGCCTCCCCGGAATCCGACGGTGGTGTCAATCCGATGGCCCGGGCCCAGAGGCGGGTGAGGTGGTCCACGGCCGCCTCCTCGCCGGCGGGCTCGCCCAGATCGAGCCAGACGTGCGCGAAGTGCTCCACCATGCCGCCCAGCATGATCGCGGTCAGCCTCGGGTCGAGCGACGCGTCGGCCAGGCCCTGCTCCTGCAGCCGCCGCAGGCCCTCCTCGCCGCGCCGCACGAACACCTCGCGCAGCTCCAGCAGCAGGCCGCCGAACCGGTCGTCGACGGTGGCGGCGTGCTCCACCATCCGCACCATCCGCGAGTTGGCCGCCCAGGCGCGCAGGTAGAGCCGGTTGGCGGCGGCGATCCGCGCGTACGGCCCGGCGGGCGCCGACGGGCCGACCACGCTCGCCGCGAACATCTCGCCCACCACCGCCTCCGCGACCTCGGCGAACAGCGCCTCCTTGGAGTCGAAGTACGTGTAGAACGTGCCGTGCGACACCCCGGCGCGCTCGCACACGTCGTCGACCCGTACCGCGTCGTACCCGCACTCCTCGAACGCCTCCCGTCCCGCGCGCAGCAGCGCGGCCCGGGTCCGCTGCCCTCGGCGGGTCAGCGATTTGACGATCACGTCAGAAACCGTAGCGCCCTCGGGCCCGCATGAGAAGGGCCGCCCTCCCGGAGGGGAGAGCGGCCCGCGAGGTCAGAGGTCAGCCGCAGTGGCTCCAGCCGGACTTCCAGCTCACGCCCTCGAAGGAGCCGCCCCAGATGACGCACTTCTTCTTGGCGGCCAGCCGGAGCGGGCCCGAGTACCTGGTGAAGCGGCCCGGGTCCGAGGCCGACGCGCCGCCCTTGACCTGGAGGTGCGAGCTCATCAGAACCTTGCTGGGGTGGACGTAGAGCGACTTGGTCACCACGCAGTTCTTGCCCTGACCCGTGTGGTAGAGCAGGTAGATCATGGCGGTGTCCTTGCCGGACTTGTCGGCCAGCTTGCGCTGGTTGATCACCTTGTAGCCGGTGCCGCACAGGGCGACCACGTTCGTGGTGTTCTTGGCCAGCGGCTTCGGGCGCGGCTTGGTCGGCAGGCTCGTCTCGCCGCCGCCGTCCGTGGGCTCGACCGTCGGCTCCAGGTCCGGCTCGACGAGGGTGTCCCGCTTCTTCTTCCGCGTCTTCGTCGGGGTCGGCGACGGCTTCGTGGTCGACGGGCGGGTGGTGGGGATCACGACCGTGTCGGGCACCTGGGTGGCGGCCTCGTTCGGCTTCTTCTTCCTGGTCTTGGTGGGCTTGGCCTCTTCCAGGTCCGGCGTGGGCACCGGGGAGTAGTCCTCCGGGGTGGGCTGGCCCTGGGCCGTGGCGGCGGAGGTCGCGGTGCTGTTGTCCACGTTCACCACCGGCGTGGACTTGGCGTTGGCCTGTACCACGACGGCGCCGACCACCACGAGCAGCGCGGCCGCGGCGGCGCCGGACAGCGCGAAGGTCAGCGACCGGCGCTGCTTGGACATCGGCTCCCGGGGAGCCTTCGCGGGACCGCCCCGCCCGGGAGCGGTCGCACCCGGCTGCCCGGGCCCGTGCTGTCCTGGTACGTGCGGACCTTGACCGTGTTGTCCAGGCGCGTGCGGGCCCTGGCCGTGCTGTCCGGGCGCGTGCTGGCCTGGAGCCTGTTGCCCTGGTACGTGCGGACCCTGGCCGTGCTGTCCGGGCGCGTGCGGGCCCTGGCCGTGCTGTCCCGGTCCGGGCTGTCCTGGGGCCTGCGGGCCCGGCCCGTGCGGTCCCGGCGTCCCGGGCATGCCCGGGACGGGGGCCGGGAAGGCGGGGCCGCCCTGGCCCGCGGGCCCGGGGTGCTGCCCGAACGGCGGCTGCCCGCCCATCCCGGGCTGGCCAGGCTGTCCGGGGGTCGCCGGGTGCCCGCCGCCGGTGGTCTCGGGCGCGCCGCCGGGCGCACCAGGAGGCCCGTACGCGCCGGTCTGCGGCATCGGGTCGCCCGCGGGCATCCACGGGTTCTGCGGCGCACCAGGCTGACCGGCACCCGGCTGACCCGCCCCGGGCTGACCGCCGGGCGTTTGGTGCGTTCCGGCGACGGCGCCGAACGGGGCGGCGGAGGGGTAGGGGGCGGGCTCGTAGGCGGGCTGGGCCTGCGGGCCGGAGACCGGCTCGATCGCGGCGTTCGGCGCGGGCTGCCCCGTCAGCTCGACGATCAGCCGGTCGGCCGACGGCCGCTGGGCCGGGTCCTTCGACAGGCAGAGCGCCACCAGCTCGGCCAGCCGCCCCTCCATGCCGCCGAGCTGCGGCTCCTGGTGCAGGATGCGGTTCATCACGACCGGGATCGAGTCGGCGCCGAAGGCCGGCTTCCCGGTGGCGGCGTACACCATGGTGACGCCCCAGGCGAACACGTCCGCCGCCTCCGACACCGGCGCGGCCCCGGTGAGCTGCTCGGGCGCCAGGTAGGACGGGGTGCCCATGGCCATGCCGGTGGCGGTCGCGCCGGGCGCGTCGAGCGCGCGGGCGATGCCGAAGTCGATCACCACGGGACCCTCGGGGCCCATGAGCACGTTGGCGGGCTTGAAGTCGCGGTGCAGGATCCCGGCCCGGTGGATGGCCGCCAGCGCGGTCGCGGTGCTGATCGCCAGCCGCTCCAGCGCGGCCCCACGGCGCGGCCCCTCGTTGATCACCAGCTCACGCAGCGACGGCCCCGGCACGTACTCGCTGACGATGAACGGCCGGCTGCCCTCCAGGTCGGCGTGGAGCACCGGCGCGGTGCAGAACCGGGCGACCCGCTGGGCCACCGCGACCTCGCGCAGGAACCGGGCCCTGGCGTCCTGGTCGGCCGTCAGCGCGTTGTGCAGCAGCTTGACGGCGACCTGTTCGCCGGACGCGGTCCTGCCGAGGTAGACAACACCCTGGCCGCCCTCGCCGAGCCGGGCGACGATCTCGAACGCGCCCAGCCGTTGCGGGTCGTCCGCCATCAACGGCTGGAACTGACTCACCCCGGACCCCCATACAGATCAATCGCAGGGGCAAAACGCTACCAGTGTGACTATTGGGATGGGTCGCTACCTGGAAAGTCTTTCGGATCTGACGCCCGTGTGTCAGCGTTTCGGTGCAGGTCGTCACCGTGATCGCGACCGAGGTCACGTCTTGGTGAACACGCCTGTCAGATGGCCTTGCCGGGGTTCAGGATGCCGAGCGGGTCGAACACGGCCTTGATGCCGTGCTGCACCTCACGCGTCACCGGCCCGGCCTCCAGGTCGAGCCAGCGCCGCTTGAGCACGCCCACTCCATGCTCGCCGGTGAGCGTGCCGCCCAGCTCCAGCGCCCGCGCGAACACCTCGTCGGCCGCGGCCCACACCTCGGCCGGCGGCTCGCTCGTACCGTGCTCGAAGATGAAGACCGGGTGCAGGTTGCCGTCGCCGGCGTGCGCGACCGTGCAGATGCGCACGCCGTGCCGGACGGCGGCGGCCTCGATCGCGCCGATCATGTCGGGCAGCACCGAGCGGGGCACGCACACGTCCTCCACCAGGCACGCGCCGAGCCGCTCCTTGGCCTGGTAGGCCATCCGGCGCAGCCCGATCAGCTCCTCGGTCTCCTGCGGGCTGGAGGAGACGGCGACGAACGAGGCGCCGTTGTCGAGGCAGAGCCGCTCCATCCGGGCGGCGACGGCCTGGCCGTCGGAGGCGTCGGACTGGCCGATCAGCATGGCCATCGTGCCGGGCTCCAGGCCGATGTTGCGCCAGTCGTCGATGGCCTCCAGCGTGGCCCGGTCCAGCAGCTCCATCAGCGACGGCTGGCAGCCCGCCGCCATGATCGCCGACACCGCGGCGCCCGCGTCGCGCAGCGACCCGAACTCGGCCGCGAACGTGGCAGGCTCCGCCGCGGGAACCGGGCGCAGCCGCACGGTCGCGGCGGTGATCACGCCCAGCGTGCCCTCCGAGCCGACGAACAGCCCGGTCAGGTCGTAGCCGGTGACGCCCTTCACGGTGCGCCGCCCGGTGTCGAGGATCCGCCCGTCGGCCAGCACCACCTCCAGGCCGAGCGCCGAGTCACGGGTGACGCCGTACTTGACGCAGCGCAGCCCGCCGGCGTTCGTCGCCAGGTTGCCGCCGATCGTGGAGATCTCGTACGAGGAAGGGTCCGGCGCGTACATGAGCCCGTATGTCCTGGCCGCCCGGTCGAGGTCGGCGGTGATCACGCCGGGCTCGACCACGGCGATCTCGTCGGCGGGGGAGAGCTCCCTGATCGCGTCCATCCTGGCCAGGGAGAGGACGACCGCGCCGTCACCCGCCGTGGCCCCGCCGGCGAGCCCGCTGCCCGCGCCGCGCGGCACCACCGGCACGCGGTGCTCGCTCGCCCAGCGCAGCGTCGTCACCACGTCGTCGCGGGAGCCGGCCAGCACCGCGGCGAGCGGTCTGCCGGGCTCCACGAACGTGCGGTCGCGCGCGTAGGAGTCGATCACGTCGGGGTCGGTCACGACCCTGCCCTCGGGCAGGGAGCTCACCAGGACATCGATGGGTCTCACATGAAGCACCCTACGGTTTGCATGGAGTGTCGATTTACGGAGAGACTGCGGCGGGTGGAAGTGAAGTGTCCGGCATGCGGGCTGGTAGATCAGGTCGTCGCGGTGCCGGGAGTCGTGGCGGCGGGGACGACCTACCGGATCGGACGGGTCCGGCTCCCGGGCGAGCGGGAGGTCGCCGACCTGCCCTCACGGGCCGCGCTGGGGGCCTCCAAGCACCAGATGAGCCGCACCCAGCTCGCCGTCTGGCTGTCGTTCCCCAGCCGCCACTACACGCCCTGGACCAGAAACCAGGGCTACGTCCTGCTCGGCGTGGCGGCGTTGCTGCATCTGGTCGTGTCGCTGGTGATCGCGATGGGCAAGTTCTCCGGCTGGGCGGAGGTGCTGCTCGCGCCGTTCTGCCTGACCGGTGTCTTCTGGGGTGTGGGGCTGCTGCTCGTGCTCGGCGCGTACGGGGCGCGCAAACGCGACGTGGCCGAGGGCCCCGCCCGGGAGAAGGCGTACGCCGTCTGGGAGAGCCTCTACTACTGCTCCCGCGACAACGTCGCCTTCGAGCCCGGCGTGGACGTCACCTTCCACCCGCACGAGACGCGCGAGTACATCTTCGGCTTCCGGCGCTCCGGCGGGACCCGCTGATCAGGCGCGCTCCTCGGCCACCAGCCGGACGCACACGGTCAGCCCGAGGATGGCCTGCTCCAGCTCGTCGAGCTCGGGGTAGGTCGGCGCGATCCGGATCACGCGGTCGTCGGGGTCCTTGCCGTACGGGTGCGTGGCCCCGGCGGGCGTGAGCGCGATGCCGGCCGCCTTCGCCCGGGCCACCACCTCGGCGGCGTGCGGCACCTCCAGGCTGATGAAGTAGCCGCCCCGCGGGCTGGTCCAGCTCGCCAGGCCGCCGAGCTCCTTGGCCAGCACCCGGTCGACCAGCTCGAACTTGGGCGCGATCAGCTCGGCGTGCCGGCGCATGTGGGCGGCCACCCCGTCGGCGTCGCCCAGGAACTCGACGTGGCGCAGCTGGTTGATCTTGTCGGGGCCGATCGACTGCTTGCGGGTGTTGGCCAGGAACCACTCCACGTTCGCCGGGGACGAGCCGAAGAACGACACGCCCGCGCCGGCCAGCGTCACCTTGGAGGTGGAGCCGTAGACGAACGTCCGGTCGGGGTTGCCGTGCTCCGCGCAGAGCGCCAGCAGGTCGGCCAGCTCCGCCGGGGTGTCCGTCAGGTGGTGGACGGCGTAGGCGTTGTCCCAGAAGATCCGGAAGTCGGGGGCCGCGGCCGGCATGGCGGCGAGCCTGCGCACGGTCTCGTCGCTGTAGACGATGCCGGACGGGTTGCTGTACTTGGGCACGCACCACATGCCCTTGACCTTCGGGTCGCTCGCGACGAGCCGCTCGACGACGTCCATGTCGGGGCCGTCGGGACCCATCGGCACGGCCACCATCGTGATGCCGAGCTGCTCGCAGATCGTGAAGTGGCGGTCGTAGCCGGGGACCGGGCACAGGAAGGTGATCTCCGGCTCCTCCACCCACCGCCGCTCCGCGCCCGGCAGCTTGCTGAGCAGCGCGTGCACGACGGTGTCGTGCATCAGCGTCAGGCTGGCGTTGCCGCCCACGACGACCTGGGCCGGCGGCACCTGCAGCAGCGGGCCGAACAGCTCACGCAGCTCGGGCAGGCCCTGCAGGTCGCCGTAGTTGCGGGCGTCGGCGCCGCCGGCCGTGCGGTAGGACGACGGCAGCTTGAGCATGGCGTCGGAGAGGTCGAGCTGACGCGGCGACGGCTTCCCCCTGGTGAGGTCGAGCGAGAGCCCGCGCTGGGCGAGGGCGGCGTAGTCACGCGAAGCGGTCACGAAATCTCTCCTCCGATCGGGTTGCCTACGAAGGATAGGAGATCAGGACGCCGGTCACGGTGCCGAGTCCGCCATCCGGGAAGCGGGCGGGGCGGCAATCTTCGGCAAACGGCTTCACGGGACGCGATCTGTGGCGTGGAATGGGTAGATAGGCCACCTCTAACGGAGGGAGCAGCCGTGACCACCGTCCGCGAGACCTCGATCGAACAGATCAGGCGCCGGCGCACCGGGAAGGTCGTGGTGTCCTGGTTGACGACCACGGACCACAAGGTGATCGGTTATCTCTATCTGATCACGTCGTTCGTGTTCTTCCTGATCGGCGGGGTCATGGCCATGGTCATCCGGGCCGAGCTGGTGGCGCCGGGGTTGCAGGTCGTCGACGCCGAGACCTACAACCAGATGTTCACCATGCACGGCACGATCATGCTGCTGCTCTTCGCCACCCCGTTGTTCGCGGGCTTCGCCAACGCGGTCATGCCGCTGCAGATCGGCGCGCCCGACGTGGCCTTCCCCCGGCTCAACATGGTGAGCTACTGGCTGTTCCTGTTCGGCGGGCTGATCGCGGTGAGCGGGTTCTTCACCCCCGGCGGGGCGGCCAGCTTCGGCTGGTTCGGCTACACGCCGCTCTCCTCGGCCACCTACTCGCCGGGCCCCGGCGGCGACCTGTGGATCATGGGTCTGGCCCTGGCGGGTCTGGGCACGATCCTGGGCGCGGTCAACTTCATCACCACCATCATCGGCATGCGGGCGCCCGGCATGGTGATGTTCCGGATGCCGATCTTCACCTGGAACGTGCTGCTGACCAGCATGCTCGTGCTGATGGCCTTCCCCGTGCTGGCCGCCGCGCTGCTGGCGCTGGAGTCGGACCGGCGCTTCGGCACGCACATCTTCGACTCCTCCGCCGGGGGGCCGATGCTGTGGCAGCACCTGTTCTGGTTCTTCGGCCATCCCGAGGTCTACATCATCGCGCTGCCGTTCTTCGGGATCATCACCGAGGTCATCCCGGTGTTCAGCCGCAAGCCGATCTTCGGCTACATCGGGCTGGTCGGCGCGACCATCGCCATCTCGGGCCTGTCGATGACCGTGTGGGCGCACCACATGTTCCCCACCGGCCAGGTGCTGCTGCCGTTCTTCTCGTTCATGACCTTCCTGATCGCGGTGCCGACCGGGGTGAAGTTCTTCAACTGGATCGGCACCATGTGGCGCGGCCATCTCACGTTCGAGTCGCCGATGCTGTTCGCGATCGGGTTCCTCATCACCTTCCTGCTCGGCGGGCTGACGGGGGTGATCCTGGGCTCGCCGCCGCTCGACTTCCACGTCACCGACACCTACTTCGTCGTGGCCCACTTCCACTACGTGGTGTTCGGCACCGTGGTCTTCGCCATGTTCGCCGGGTTCTACTTCTGGTGGCCGAAGATGACCGGCCGGATGCTCGACGACCGGCTCGGCAAGCTGCACTTCTGGACCCTGTTCATCGGCTTCCACACCACGTTCCTGGTACAGCACTGGCTGGGCGCGCTCGGCATGCCGCGCCGCTACGCCGACTACGCCGCCGGTGACGGGTTCACCCTGCTCAACGAGATCTCCTCGGTCGGGGCATTCCTGCTCGGCGCCTCGACGCTGCCGTTCCTCTACAACGTCTGGAAGACGGCCAGGCGGGGGCCGAAGGTCACCGTCGACGACCCCTGGGGCTTCGGCAACTCGCTGGAGTGGGCCACGAGCTGCCCGCCGCCCCGGCACAACTTCTCCTTCATGCCGCCCATCCGCTCCGAGCGTCCCGCCTTCGACCTGCACTATCCCCCCGAGGGCAAGCCGGAGCTGCTGGAGGCCCAGACCGTCGCACGCAAGCGCGCCGAACTCGGTGAAACACCCGACTGACCTTTCCCGTACGAGGTCCCGGTGCTTGGGTTGATGTGACGATCCGCCCATTCAGTCGCCTATCTAAGGAGATCGGCGATGACAGGCACGAAGATCCCCTTTTCCCCCGAGACTGCCCCCTGTGGGAAGAAGTCGGCGGGCGAACGACTCGTCGACGACGACGGTTACGGCCTGGTCATCCGCGACCAGCTCTTCGACTGCGGCTGCCGCAGGATCCGGCACGAGTACCACGACGGCAGCATCCACCTGTCCGCCGTCCGCCATGACGGCAAGCGGGTGAAGGACCCGACCCAGCCCGACCGCGGGAGCTGATCGCATGATCGACGTGCTCATCGTCGGAGGCGGCGGGGCCGGCCTGCGCGCCGCTCTCGCGGTCGCCGAGACCGACCCGGCCCTGACCGTGGCCGTGGTGTCGAAGGTGTACCCGATGCGCAGCCACACGGTCTCCGCCGAAGGCGGGGCCGCCGCGGTGATCGGGGCCGGCGACACCCTCGACGAGCACTGCTACGACACGATCTCCGGCGGCGACTGGCTGTGCGACCAGGACGCGGTCGAGGCGTTCGTGGCCGAGGCGCCCCGGGAGCTCATCCAGCTGGAGCACTGGGGCTGCCCGTGGAGCAGGGAGCCGGACGGGCGGGTCGCCGTGCGCCCGTTCGGCGGCATGAAGCGGATGCGCACCTGGTACGCGGCCGACAAGACCGGGTTCCACCTGCTGCACACGCTCTTCCAGACCACCCTGAAATATCCCGACATAGTGCGATACGACGAGTGGTACGTCACCCAGCTCATCGTTGACGACGGCCGGGTGCACGGCGTGGTCGCCGTCGACATCAGGACCGGCCGGGTCGAGGCGATCGCCGCCAGGACCGTCATCCTGGCCACCGGCGGCTGCGGCCGGGCCTTCCCCTTCACCACGAACGCGGCCATCAAGACCGGCGACGGCATGGCCCTGGCCTACCGGGCGGGGGCGCCGCTGAAGGACATGGAGTTCATCCAGTACCACCCGACCGGGCTGCCGTTCACCGGCATCCTCATCACCGAAGCGGCCAGGGCCGAGGGCGGCTGGCTGATCAACAAGGACGGCTACCGCTACCTCCAGGACTACGACCTGGGCAAGCCCACCCCCGCCCCGAAGCTGCGCAGCATGGAGCTGGGCCCGCGCGACCGGCTCTCCCAGGCGTTCGTGCACGAGCAGCGCAAAGGACGCACCGTCGACACCCCGTACGGGCCCGTCGTCTATCTGGACCTGCGCCACCTCGGCGAGGACAAGATCGACCACCGCATCCCGTTCGTGCGCGAGCTGTGCCGCAGCTACCAGAACCTCGACCCGGCCACCGACCTCATCCCGGTCCGCCCGGTGGTGCACTACATGATGGGCGGCGTGCACACCGACCTCGACGGGGCCACCCCGATCGCGGGTCTGTACGCGGCGGGGGAGACCGCCTGCGTGAGCATCAACGGCGCCAACCGGCTCGGCTCCAACTCGCTGCCGGAGATTCTCGTCTTCGGCCGGCGGGCCGGGATCGCCGCCGCCGGGTTCGCCCGCGCCCACCGCGAGGGCGAGCCGCCCGCGGTGCGCAGCCAGGGCGACGACGAGCGGCGGCGGCTGACCCGCGCCCGCGAGGGCCGCGCGAACGGCGAGCGCATCGCCGGCCTGCGCGAGGAGATGCAGCACACGCTGGAAGGCGCCGCAGGCATCTACCGCGGCGGCGACGTGCTGGCCAAGGCCGCCGACACCCTCGCCGAGCTGTGCGAGCGCGCGCTGGAGGCGCGCGTCGACGACACCAGCACCACCTTCAACACCGAGCTGATCAACCTGCTGGAGCTGCGGGCCATGATCGACGTGGCGCGGACCATCGTGGCCTGCGCGCTCAACCGGCAGGAGTCGCGCGGGGCCCACCAGCGCACCGACTTCCCGGCCAGGGACGACGGCGCCTACCTGGCGCACTCGCTGGTCCACCGCGCCCCCGACGGCACCCCCTCGGTGGGGCTGCTGCCCGTCACCATCACCCGCTGGCCGCCAGGGGAAAGGGTCTACGGCCGTGACTGAGGAGTCGATCCGGTTGGAGGTGGCCCGGTACCGGCCGGGGCAGGACACCGAGCCGGTGTTCGAGTCGTACGAGGTGCCGCTCATGTCCGACTGGGCCGTGCTCGACGGGCTCACCTACGTCAAGGACCGGCTGGACGGCACGCTGTCGTTCCGCTGGTCGTGCCGGATGGGCATCTGCGGCTCGTGCGGCATGACCGTCAACGGCGAGCCCCGGCTGACGTGCGGGACCTTCCTCACCGAGTACGGGGAAGGGCCGGTCAGGATCGAGCCGCTGAAGGGGTTCCCGGTCATCAGGGACCTGGTGGTCGACATCGACGACTTCCTGGCCAAGCTGTCGTCGGTGCGGCCGTGGCTGGTCAGGGAGGGCGAGGAGCTGCCGCTGACCACCGAGTACGCGCAGACCCCGGCCCAGCTCGACGCCTACAAGCAGTACAGCATGTGCATCAACTGCATGCTCTGCTACTCGGCCTGCCCGGTGTACGTGCTCGACCCCGACTTCCTCGGGCCCGCGGCGATCGCGCTGGCGCAGCGCTACAACCTGGACTCGCGCGACATGGGCGACCGGTTCGACGTGCTCGGCCAGGAGGAGGCCGTCTGGGGGTGCACGTTCGTCGGCGAGTGCACGAACGCCTGCCCCAAGCACGTGGATCCCGCGGAGGCCATCCAGCGCTACAAGCTGACCGCCGCGCTCCGCTCGGTGCTGCCGTGGAGCCGGCGATGACCGAGACCTACGTCCGCGGCCGGGACCGGCTCTGGTTCGCCCGCTCCCGGCGCTACACGCTCTTCGTGCTCCGCGAGCTGACCAGCGTGTTCGTCGCCTGGACGGTCGCCTTCCTGCTCATGATGATCGCCGCGCTGGCCGGCGGCGGGTACGACGACTTCGTCGCGCTCGCCGGGCAGCCGTGGATGATCGCGATCAACGTGGTGGCGCTGGCCGCGACCGGCTTCCACGCGCTCACGTTCCTCAACCTCGCGCCGAAGGCCACCGTGGTGCGGCTCGACGGCTGGCGGGTGCCGGCCTGGATGATCCAGGGCGGCAATCACTCGGCCTGGCTGCTGGTCTCCGCCGTCGTCGCGTACGTCGTGCTGAGGTCGCCGTGAGACGGCGGGCGGAGGCCTACCTGTGGCTGCTGTTCAGCGGCGGCGGCGTGGCCGCGGCGCTGCTGCTGCCGGTGCTCGTGCTGCTGTTCGGCGTGCTCATGCCGCTCGGCGTGCTCGACTGGCCGTCGGCCGCGCGCCTGTCCGCGCTGCTCGACCCGGTGCTCGTGCGGGTGGTGCTGGTGGCGGTGCTGACGCTCTGCCTCTTCCACGCCGCGCACCGGATCCGCCACACCAGCGAGGAACTGCTGGGTCTGGCGCGATTCGATATACCGATCGCCCTCCTCTGCTACGGCGGCGCCTTGGGAGGTGGCTTGACGGCGGCGTTATTGCTGTGGTGAATGTCCTTGTTTCGTGACATTTCAACGCGCGTCTTTACGCCCTGTTTATCCGGGGTCTACCGTCCGGCTGTGCAACCCTCCGGCCATCGGCCCGGTGACCCCGGGCAGAAGGGGTACTTGGTGCCTAGAAAGACGCGCCTGTTAGTCGCGATCCCGGCAGTAGCCATGCTCGGCGCCGCTCTGGTGGTGCCCAGCGCGCAAGCGTCCTCCGTGGCGCGCTACGAGCCGGGTCCGTCCGACTACTACATCAACTACGCCCCGCCCCGCGACGAGGCCACGCCCGAGGATCCGGGCGTGCCGGGCAGCAACAAGCGCTCACGGTCCCGGGCGCGCGAGATCGACCAGAAGTTCAGCATGGGCAACCCGGCGGCGGCCCGGGTGCTCGCCGCCCGCGAGCAGGAGGCCCTGCGGACCGGTCGCAACCCCGCCGACTTCATCTTCAAGAAGTCCAAGCAGACCAGGACCGCCAAGCTGCTGACGCTGCTGGTCGAGTTCAACGAGAACGCCAACGACGACTTCTCCGGGTTCAACCGGCTGCGGACCGTCGACAGCGCGCCCGACGACTGCCTCGTCGAGCCGCCCGGCACCCTCAAGAACGGCCCGCTGCACAACAAGATCCCGGACCCGGCCACGCTGCCGCAGAAGGACAACAACTCCTTCTGGGTCAAGGACTTCAGCCCCGAGCACTTCAACAAGATGCTCTACACCGACAAGGGCATCACCGAGCGCGTCCGCAAGGACCTCAAGGACCCGCGCGACGGCAAGCCCGGCATCGACATCTCCGGCTTCACGCTGAAGAAGATGTACGAGGAGATGTCCAAGGGCGCCTACTCCGTCACCGGCTCCGCCGTCGGCTGGATCAAGGCCCCGCACTCCGAGGCGTGGTACGGCGCGGCGGCCTGCGGCGGCCCCGTCCAGGACATGTCCGGCCACCCGGACAACCCGCTCGGCGCCGGCCAGCTCGCCATCGACGCCGTCGACGTGCTGGCCCAGACCCAGCCCGACTTCCCGTGGGCCGACTACGACCTCGAGGACGTCTCCGACGCCGACGGCGACGGCAACTTCGCCGAGCCCGACGGCGTGATCGACCACCTCGTGCTGGTCCACGCCGGCAAGGACAAGTCCTCCGACGGCGGCGCCGAGGGTACCTACGCCATCTGGGCGCACTCCAGCGCGGTCGCCGGCGGCTACCAGGTGCCCGGCACCGACATGAAGATCTCCAACTACATCGTGCAGCCCGAGGACTCCGGCGTCGGCGTCTTCGCCCACGAGTACGGCCACGACCTCGGCCTGCCCGACCTGTACGACACCTCCGGCGCGGGCAGCTCCGCGGTGGACTTCTGGGACCTGATGTCCAGCGGCTCACACTCCGGCCCGATCTTCCAGTCGATGCCCACCCACATGGGACTGTGGGACAAGTGGGTGCTCGGCTGGGCCAACCCGAAGGTGTTCGACCCGGGTGACCGGCAGAGCCTCGTCACCGTCGGCCAGGCGTCCCGCACGCCCAAGCTCACCCAGGACGGCGTCCGGGTGAACCTCGCCTCCGAGCCGCTCAAGATGGTCGACCCGCACAGCGGGAGCAACGCCTGGTGGTCCGGCATGGACCAGGAGTGGGCCAACATCTCGGTGAGCCGCGACGTCCCGGTGCCCGCGGGCTCCGACGTGCGGTTCTGGATGTGGAACAACTACGAGATCGAGTCCGACTGGGACTTCGGCTTCGTCGAGGTGTCCACCGACGGCGGCCAGACCTGGGCCCAGCAGAAGGTCTTCGACGAGGCCGGCAACGAGATCACCACGCCGGACGACTACCCGGACCCGAACAAGAACCTCGCCACCTTCGGCAACAAGAAGTACGGCATCACCGGCGACACCAACGGCTGGCGGCACGACTACGTCAACCTGACCCCGTTCGCCGGCCAGACGATCAAGCTGCGGCTGGTGTACAACACCGACGCGGCCTTCACGCCGCGCGGCTGGCACGCCGACGACTTCCAGCTCACCAGCGACGGCACCGCCGTGTGGAGCGACGACGTCGAGAGCGGCGAGAACGGCTGGCGGGCCGTCGGCGGCACGTTCACCAACACCAGCGGCCAGGGCTGGACGATCAACAACGGCGAGCGTGAGATCCAGCGGTTCTACCTCGCCGAGTGGCGCAACTTCGACGGGTTCGACAAGGGCCTGCAGTACGCCTACGACACCAACTACTCGCGTGACGGCGCGTGGAAGGTGGAGAAGGTCAAGTACAACGCGCCCGGCCTGCTGGTCTGGTACCGCGACTCGACCTACACCAACAACGTGCTGGTGAACAACCTGGAGGCGCTGCCGAGCATCGGCTCCAAGGGCACCCTGCTGCTCGTCGACTCCCACTTCGACCCGCTGCGCCGCACCGGCACCGCGGCCGAGAAGGACCCGACCAGGCACAAGAACATGGAAGGCCGCACCCAGACCTCCAACGCGGCGTTCTCGTTCAAGAACACCTACCCGCTCAAGGAGTGCCTGGAGGCGCCGGACGAGCCGTTCAGCGAGTACTGCACGCAGATCGGCGCGCTCAAGGGCGTCAAGGAGTTCACCGACGCCAAGACCTGGTACCCCGGCCTGGAACTCCAGGACGGCGGCCTGTTCTACCGGGACTTCGACGCCTCCACGGTGGTCCCCTCCAAGGGCGACCAGCCGTACAGCACCCGCGTGGTGAACGTGGACGGCACCCCCGCCACCGAGCTCTACGGCACCGACATCGGCGGCGGGCACGTGCTCGGCTCCGGCAACCCCGGTGACGAGGGCAAGGCGCTCGGCGTGAAGATCAAGCTGGTCACGCCGCTCCCCGGCGACCTGGCCGCCATCATCCAGGTGACCCCGCCGAAGAAGTGATCACCAAGGGCCGCCGGGACCCCCGGCGGCCCTTCCCGGCGGCGGCGGATGCGGGCGTGGGCGGCGCCGGGTGCGCCTACGATTGATGACCATGAGCGAACTGCGCACCAAGGCCGAGCACACCGCCGCGATCCTCAAGGATCGCCGCGTGGCAGTGGTGATCAACACTCGCTCGCGCCGTGGCCGCCGCCACTTCTTCGAAGTGATCGAGCAGCTCCACAAGACAGGCTTCGAGCCCCTCGCCGAGATCGGCGTCTACAACCCGAAGCGGCTGCGCGAGCTGCTCGACACGGCCCTGGCGACGGGGCCCGACCTGCTGATCGTCGGCGGCGGCGACGGCACGCTCTCCTCCGCCGTACGTCACGTCGCCCACCGCGACGTGGCGCTCGGCGTGCTGCCGCTGGGCACGACCAACAACTTCGCCCGCAGCCTCGGGCTGCCGCTCGACCTCGCGGGCGCGATCCGGGTGTTCGCCACCGGCAAGGTGGCCGACATCGACCTCGGCATGGCCGACGACCGGCCGTTCGCCAACCTGGCCAGCTTCGGGGTGTCGGTGGAGGTGGCCGGCAAGGTCAAGCCGTGGCTGAAGCGGTGGGTGGGCCGGCCCGCCTACCCGCTGACCGCGCTCACGATCCTGCCGGGCCACCGCCCGTTCCGCGCCTACATCACGGTCGACGGCCAGCGCCACGAGCTCCTCACCCACCAGCTCAACATCGCCAACGGCCGCTTCCACGGCGGCTGGCAGGTGGCCCGCGACATCAGCATCGACAACGGCATGCTCGTCGCCTACCAGCTCGGCTCCGGCAAGAAGCTGCGCCTGCTCGTCGAGACCCTGGCCCGCGCCACCACCGGCCGGTGGCGCAGCCTCGCGGGCGGGCCGTTCGTGACCGGGCGGGAGATGCTGCTGGAGACCGATCCGCCGATGGCCGCCGACGTCGACGGCGAGGTCCGGCTGCGCACCCCGATCAGGCTCCGCGTGGTGCCCAACGGCGTCCGCGTCATGGTCCCCGCCGACTTCGAGGACCGCTGACCTTCCGCCGCCTTCGTCAGCCGTCTTCGCCGAGCCGGCGGTAGGCGGCCATGATCGGGGCGGCGAGGTCGGCGGGCGGCGGGAAGAGGCGCGGCAGCAGGTCCGGGGCCGCCGGACGGCGCTCCGGCGGGTGCGCGCCGCCGCCCGGCGCGTAGAAGTCCGACAGCCGCTCGGCGAACGGCACGTCGGCCACCTCCGGGACCCCGGCGGCGGGCCGGGCGGCGAGCGAGCCCAGCAGCTCCGCCCGCCCCCGCCCGCGCCACGCCAGCACCAGGAACGGGTCCTCGTCGAACGACTCCGCCAGCAGGTAGAGCACCGCCGACACGTGCTTGCACGGGAACCCCCAGTCGGGGCAGGAGCAGTCCATGTCCAGGTCGCGCGGGAACAGGTCGACGCCGAGCGCGGCGAACAACTCCTCGATCTCCTCCGGCATCTCCCCGGCCAGCAGCTTGGCGCGGTAGACCGCCTGCTCCGCGATCGCCCGCTCCAGGCGGGCCCAGCGCTCCTCGCCGAACGCCTCGATCGCGATCGTCACCTCGTACGGGACGCGCCGCGAACCCTGCACGGACGCCGACACCAGGCCCGGCGACAGGTCGATCGACAGCACCTGCCCGGCCCTGGCGTAGCCGCGCCCGCGCGACAGGCGGCCCCGGTCGCAGATCCGCTCCAGGATGTCGATGAACCGCCTGGACCACCACGCCGAGCCGATCGCGCCACGCCTGGACCGGGCGCGGATGCCGCCCTCCACCCGGATCGGGCTGCCGTACTCCATCTCACACCACCGCCTCGGACGTCAGCCGGAACACCTCGCGCAGCTCCCGCGTCGACAGGTCGGCCAGCCAGTCCTCGCCGGCGCCCACCACCCGCTCGGCCAGCGCCTTCTTGCGCTCGATCAGCTCGTCCACGCGCTCCTCCAGCGTGCCCGCGCAGATCAGCTTGCGCACCTGGACGTTCTTGCGCTGGCCGATGCGGAAGGCGCGGTCGGTCGCCTGGTCCTCGACCGCCGGGTTCCACCAGCGGTCGACGTGCACCACGTGGCTCGCGGCGGTCAGGTTGAGCCCCACGCCCGCGGCCTTGAGCGACAGCAGGAACAGCATCGGCTCGTCGTCGCCCTGGAAGCGGTCCACCAGCCGGTCGCGGGCCTTCTTCGGCAGCCCGCCGTGCAGCCAGAGCACCGGCCGGCCCAGCCGCCGCTCCAGATGGGGCTGCAGCATCGCGCCGAACTCGGCGTACTGGGTGAACAGCAGCGCCTTCTCGCCCTCGGCCAGGATCTCCTCGGTGAGCTGCTCCAGCCGCTGCAGCTTGCCCGACCGGCCCGCCAGCCGGGAACCGTCCTTGAGCAGGTGGGCCGGGTGGTTGCAGACCTGCTTGAGCTTGGCCATGGTGGCCAGCACCAGCCCGCGCCGCTCGATGCCCTCACTGCCGTCGATCTTGCTCAGCATGTCGTCCACGACCGCCTGGTAGAGCGACGCCTGCTCGGTGGTGAGCGGGCACCACTCCTTGATCTCCAGCTTCTCCGGCAGGTCCGTGATCACCGACTTGTCGGTCTTGACGCGCCGCAGCACGAACGGCCCCGTCGCCCGTCTGAGCGCCTCCGCCGCCTGCTCGTCCTGCCGCGCCTCGATCGGCTCCTGGAACCGCTCCCTGAACCCGGCCCGCGTCCCCAGCAGCCCCGGGTTGGCGAACTCCATGATCGACCAGAGTTCGGCCAGGTGGTTCTCCACCGGGGTGCCGGTCAGCGCCAGCCGGTGCGCGGCCGGGATCGCCCGGACCGCCCTGGCCTGGAGGGTGCCGCTGTTCTTGATCGCCTGCGCCTCGTCGCACACCACCCGCCGCCAGCTCACCTCGCGCAGCGCCGCCAGATCCCGCTGCGCCGTGCCGTACGTGGTCAGGACGAGATCGGCGCCGGCGATCAGCGCGGGGTCGCGGCCCGGCCCGTGATAGGTGCAGACCTGCAGGCCGGGCGCGAACCTGGCCGCCTCCCGCTGCCAGTTGCCCAGCAGCGACATCGGGCACACCAGCAGCGTCGGCCCCCGCCCCTCGTGCACCAGCAGCGCCAGCGTGGTGATCGTCTTGCCCAGCCCCATGTCGTCGGCGAGGACCCCGCCCAGCCCCAGCTCCGACAGGAAGCTCAGCCAGGCCAGCCCGCGCTCCTGGTAGGGGCGGAGCACGGCGTCGATGCCCGCCGGCGTCGCCATCGGCCGCAGCCGGCGCTCCGTGTCGCCCGACAGCAGATCGCCCAGCACCCCGTCGGCGTCCACCTCCAGCAGCGGCAGCTCACCGTCGCCGCGGATCACTTGGCGCAGCAGCTCGGCCGCCGGGACCGCGCCGGTCCGCTCGCCGCCGACCACCCGCAGCGCGGCCGCCAGCTGCCGCTCGTCCAGCTCCACCCACCGGCCGCGCACCCGCACCAGCGGCACCTTCAGCCGGGCCAGCTCCGCCAGCTCCTCCTCGCCGATCGTCTCCCCGGCCACGGCCAGGTCGACCCGGAAGTCCACCAGATCACGCAGCCCGAGCCCCTGTCCGGCGACCGCGCCCGGCCCCCGGCTCCGGCTCGTCACCTTCAACCCCAGCCGGTTCCGCCCCGCCCAGCGGGGGAGCAGCACCCCGAACCCGGCAGCCTGCAACAGCGGCGCCGCCTCCTTCAGGAAGCCGAACGCGCCCGCGGTGTCGAGCACCAGCTCGTCCGGCTCGGCCACCCGCAACGCCCGCTCCAGCTCGGGATACAACCGCACGGCCCGACCCAGCCCGGCCAGCAGCTCCCGCTCCGCCGCCCCGGCCACCGACTCCCCGCCCCACACCTTGGCGGCCGGCACGTACAGACTCGGATCCTCCACCCCCTGCAACGCCACCTCCACCCGCCACTCCCGGACCTCATCCGGTTCGTCGCGGAGCTCGCGGTCCGCGGGGCGGTGGCCGTCCGCGTCCGGGCCGGTCGGCTCCAGCGCGTCCGTGACGTCCGGTTCGATCAGGCGGAAGCACACCCGTACGGAGCCCTCGGCGCTCAGCACCGCGTCACGCCAGCGGGTCAGCTCCTCCCGCAGACCAGGATCATCCGGGCACGCACCGTCGGGACCGGACAGCGCCCCCGCCCACCGCTCCCGCGCCGTCACGGCCCGCCCGCCGGTCGGCTCCGTCAAGGCTGCGCGGACGAGCGCGTCGGTGAAGGCTTCGAGCGCCTCCAGCAACACCTCGCCGGAGGACTGTTCCGCCGCGCCGGTGCGGCAGGCGGGCGGCATGGCCAGGGCCAGTTCCTCGAAGTACGTCGCGTCGCCCCGGGTGATGACCGGCTCCCACACCGCGCGGCAGGCCCGCTGCGGGTCGGCGGGCGTCCCTGCCGGACCCGGGGAGGGCGCCAGCTGAGGAATCACCCGGCCGCGCCGTACGAGATCGCGGGCGAACCCGGCGACGGCGGCCCAGTGGCGTACGGTGGCGCTGCCGTCGTAACCGCCTGCCACCCGCAGCGTCTCGGCGACGGACGGCACCACGGCAGGCACCCGCCACCCGCGCAGCCGAGGCCGTGACACCGCCGACTGCCGCCCGGTCTCGGGCGAGGGCACCGGCTCCTTGGCCGTCCCCGGCAGCAGCAACGTCAGCTCCCGCGCATCCGCCTCATCGAGCCCCAGCTCCTCCACCAGCGCGGGCACCGGTGCGGCGAACGGATGCGCGTCACGCCCGCCCGCCGCCCGCACAGGCTGCTCAGCCCAGAAGGCGACCCCATCACCCGCCCAGACCCCGTGTACGACCAGCACCTCGGCAGGCTACCGCCCCCCACGGCCACCGGGCCCACCCCCGGCCCACCCGCCCCTTACCGGCCTTGTCGAGCGGCGGGTCTCACACCCCAGAGGGCCGGCCGCACCCGCGAGTGGCGGACACGCAGGGCGTACGGATCCCGGCGGGCCTCCGGCGGGCAGGGGCGCGGCCGGGCCGTGCAGCCTCACAGCCCCGGCGGGCCGCCCGACCCCGGTGGCTGATTGCCGTAGGCCGAAGGGAGGAGGGGTGGGTGGGTCCGGGGACGGAGGCGCGGGCGGGTGGGGCTGGGTTAGCGTCCGGGGCATGGATGACACCGGCACCCTGGAAGAAGCGTTCGAGCGGCTGCACCGCACCGGCCCCGAGTTCGACGGCTGGCTGAGCAATCATGGCCCGATGGCGGTGGAGTCGATGGTCAGGCGGGGGCAGGCCCGCGTGGTGCACCGCTGGCTCGACGCGTACACCGCCCGGCTGGAGGAGGCGCCCGCCGGCAGCCGCGCGATCGGGGATGACTGGCGTGAGGCGCTGGGCGACGCGCGGCGGCTCGGCGACTGGCTGCGGCACTTCGAGCGGGAGACGGCGGAGCGGCCGTGGCGGGAGGTGCTGGGGGAGTGGTGGCCCCGGTTGCTGCCCGGCATCGCCGCAGGCGCGACCCATGGGGTGATCCGCACCGGTCACGCGGTGCACGCCCTGCTGGAGTCGGTGGACGGGCCGCGGCTCGCCGAGTTGGGGCAGGCGCTCGGGTACTGGGCGGCGCGCTGGCAGCCGATGGCCGGGGCGGTCCGGCCGTCCGGCACGGCGGGCCCGTCGGGTGCGCTGGCCGGGGTGCCGCGGGTGCCCGACCAGAGCCTGGGCATCAACCACCGGCTCGACCAGCTCGCGGGCACGGATGGCTGGGAGTCGTCGGTCACCGCGCTCGCTCCGGCGGCGACCGCCGACGAGGCCCGGGACCGGCTGGCCGCGCTGGCCGACGCCGCCACGCTGCGCTACCTCACGCACGCGCACGGCTCACCCGTCATGCTGATCCATGCGGCGACCGCCCCGACGGCGGTGCTCCGTACCCTGCCCGCCCTGCCCTCCGCCCTCTGGGCGCCGAGCCTCGACGCGGCGTGGGCCGCCGCCGCCGCGGTGACGGCCGCGTACGGACCGGCGGGGGCCGCGGACCGGCGGGAACTGCCTGCGGCGCCGGAGGAGGCGCGTGAGGTGTTCGAGCGGGCCGTCGCCCACGGCGACGAGCACGTGATCAAGCTCGCCGACACGGCGCTGGACGTGTACGAGCGCACCGCCGACCCGGACGCCCTCGCGGCGGTCGTACGCGCGTCCACCTCCATCGAGCCGTTGAAAGTGAAAGCGTGATGCCCGGTTGTAGACTGAAAGCATGAATCCTCCCGGATCGTGGTGCGAGCGACCGAAGCCGCAGGCTCCCTCGTGCGAGCTTCCCTCTCCGTGGAGCAAGCCGAAGCGGCCCGACAACTGGTGCGAGGCTCCTCAGTCGCCCGTCGTGAAGGTCGTCGACTTCCTGCTGCGCGCCGCCAAGCGCTGATACCCCTGCCCCCGCGCGGCCCCCGAGGGGTCGCGCGGCCTCGCGCTGCCCGGAATCGCCGCTGATCACCTGCCTGATAGGGCGTGATAGAAGGCGGAATGGGTGGGTAGGCGCACTCCTCGACGGAGGAGGCGACGTCGTGAACGACACTCAGAAACTAGTGAGCGACCTGTCCGAGCAGGTCTCCCGGCTCGTCAGGGACGAGCTCAGGCTTGCCAAGCTCGAACTCACGCGGAAGGGCAAGCGTGCCGGTCTCGGCGCCGGAGTCGTCGGCGCGGCGGGCATCGTCGGGCTCTTCGGCGGCGCTGTGCTCGTGACCGCCATCGTGCTGCTCCTCGCGCTGGTCATGCCGGCGTGGCTGGCGGCCGCGATCGTGGCCGTGGTGCTGCTCGCCGCGGCGGCGGTGCTGGGCATGGCCGGCAAGAAGCAGGTCCAGAAGGCCACGCCGCCCGTCCCCGAGGAGACGATCGCGAGCGTCAAGGCCGACATCGACGCGGTGAAGGAGGGAGCACACCGATGAGCGAGACGAACCCGGGTTACTCCGACGACCTGCCAGCGGGAGAGGTGGGATCCCGCAGGGCCACGGTCGGCACCCCCACCGACCCCGAATCCATCAACGTGCCGCCCACCCGCCCGGGCGCGGCCGAGAACGCGCACGAGGCGGAGGCCCGCCGCGAGGCGCACGAGACGTTCGTCCCCGAGGCCCCGGAGCCCGACGACCGCACGGACGCGGTGCGTTCACGGTCCGTCGAGGAGGAGTCGCTGAGCGGCACAAGCGGCGGCGGCACAAGCGGCACAGGCGGCACGTCGGCCGGCACGGGGCGTTCCCCCGAGAACACCACTCCCTACCAGACCGGGGCGGCCACCACCGGGATGCCCGTCACCGGCCACCCGGGCCACCGGCGCGAGCCGGACGGGGGCGAGGACGAGGAGGAACAGGTCCGGGCCAGCATCAGGGAGACCCGGCGTGAGCTCGGCGAGACGGTGAGCGCGCTGGCCCACAAGGCGGACGTGAAGAGCCGCGCGGCCGACGCGGCCGTGGCCGCCAAGGAGCGGGCCGGCACCATGGCCGCGAGCGCCACCGCCAAGGCCAGGGCCGCGGCGAGCGAGATGACCGGCACGGCCAAGGCCAAGGCGAGCGAGATGACCGGCACGGCCAAGGCCAAGGCGAGCGAGATGACCGGCACGGCCAAGGCCAAGGCGAGCGAGATGACCGGCACGGCCGGTGAGCTGCGGGCCAAGGCCTACGAGGCCGCGCCCGGGCAGGGCGCCAAGCGGCCGGTGATGCTGGTCGCGGTGGCCGGCGCGGTCGTCGCGGTGCTCGTGCGCCGGGCCAGGAGACGTCGCCGGGCGGCCACCTCCTGGCGGGCGAAGTGGAGCCGTCGGGCCTGATGTGAACGCGACCCCCGAGAATCCCACCGACCTGACAGGCAAGTCCTGGTGGCGCGTCGTCAAGCGCACCGCCGTGGAGTTCCAGCGTGACCGCGTCCCGGACCTGGCCGCATCGCTCACCTACTACGCGGTGCTGTCGATCTTCCCGGCGCTGATCGTGCTCGTATCGCTGCTCGGCTTCTTCGGCCAGCAGAACGCGAGCGCGCTCTTCGGGAACGTGGTCACGCTGGCCCCCGCGGAGGTCCGTGACCTGCTGACCGAGGGCCTGCAGGGCGTCCAGGAGGCCAACCGGCCCGGCCTGGCCGCCATCATCGGCCTGGCGGTCGCGCTGTGGTCGTCGTCCGGCTACATCGCGGCCTTCATCAGGGCGTGCAACCAGATCTACGACATCGAGGAGGGCCGCCCGTTCTACAAGCTCACCCCGCTCCGCCTCGGGCTCACCGTCATGCTGATGGTCCTGATGGCCGCCGCCGCGGTCGCGGTCACCCTGACCGGCTCGCTCTCCCGCGTCGTGGGCGACATGCTGGGCCTCGGCGACACCGCGGTGACCGTCTGGAACATCGCCAAGTGGCCGGTGCTGGGGCTGATCGCGGTGGGTCTGATCATGGTGCTGTACTGGGCGTCGCCGAACGTGCGTCAGCCCGGGGTGCGCTGGCTGACACCCGGCGGGCTGCTGGCGGTCGTCCTGTGGCTGATCGTCTCGACCGGTTTCGCCGTGTACGTGGCCAACTTCGGGTCCTACAACAAGACGTACGGGACGCTGGCGACGGTCGTGGTCTTCCTGATCTGGCTGTGGCTGTCGAACATGGCGCTGCTGTTCGGCGCGGAGCTCGACGCCGAGCTGATGCGGGAGCGCCGGGTGGCCGAGGGCAAACCCGCCGAGCAGGAACCGTACGCGATCCCCAGGGATCCGCCGAAGCCCGATTCGCTGCCGGGGTGAGGACCGGGCCGGAGGAGGCGACCCCGGCGGTGACCGTGGAGTAGGGTTCGCCGGTGAGCACCGACCTGTTCTGCGAGATCATCGCCGGGGAGCGGTCCGCCACCCTGGTCCACGAGGACGAGGTGGCCGTCTCGTTCCTCGACACCCGCCCGGTCTTCAAGGGCCACGTGCTCGTGGTGCCGCGGACGCACGTCGAGACGCTGACCGACCTCGCCGACGTCGGCCCGTTCTTCGACCGGGTGCGCGCCATGGCCCGCGCGGTCGAGGACGGCCTCGGCGCGGGCGGCACGTTCGTGGCGATGAACAACCGCGTCAGCCAGAGCGTCCCTCACCTGCACGTGCACGTCGTCCCGCGCAACCCGAAGGACGGCCTGCGCGGCTTCTTCTGGCCGCGCACCAAGTACGCCTCCCCCGAGGAGGCGCAGGACTACGCCGGCCGCGTCGCCGGCGCGCTCGCCGCGGGGTGAGCCGTGGAGCTCCTGGTCGGCATCGCGGTCGTGGCGGCGATCGTCGCCGTGCCCGCGTTCGTGCTCTGGCGGGTCATGCGCGGCCGGCGCGATCTGGGCACCAGCCCGGCCGAGCGCGCCACGTTCGAGACTCTGCACACCGCCTCGCTCGCGGGGCCGCCGCTGCGCGCCGGGCTGACCGCCGACGGCGCCGAGCGGGCCTCGCGCCACCTGCGCCGGCTGCTCGGCTCGCCCGCGCTGGCGATCACCGACGGCGAGCGGCTGCTGGTGTACGACGGCGAGGGCGAGCATCACGCGGAGGAGGCGTTCGAGCACGCCAGGGCGACGCTCCAGGACGGCCGCACCCAGGTGCTCAGCGTCTCCTGCGACCTGCTCGAATGCCCCGTCAGGCAGGCCGTGGTGGTGCCGCTGACCACCGACGACCGGGTGGTCGGCGCGCTCGCCGCCTACGGCCAGCATGCCTCCGCCGGCCTGGTCCGCGCCGCCCAGGAGGTGGCGGGCTGGGTGGACTCCCAGCTGGAGCTGGCCGAGCTGGACCGCTCGCGCACGCTGCTGATGGAGGCCGAGGTGCGGGCGCTGCGCGCGCAGATCTCCCCGCACTTCATCTACAACTCGCTCACCACGATCGCCTCGTTCGTCCGCACCGACCCGGAGCGGGCCAGGGAGCTGCTGCTGGAGTTCGCCGACTTCACCCGCTACTCCTTCCGCAGGCACGGCGAGTTCACCACGCTCGCCGAGGAGCTGCGCTCCATCGACCGCTACCTGATCCTGGAGCGCGCCCGCTTCGGCGACCAGCTCCAGGTGACGTTGCGCATCGCGCCGGAGGTGCTGCCGGTCGCGGTGCCGTTCCTGTGCCTGCAGCCGCTCGTCGAGAACGCCGTCAGGCACGGCCTGGAGAGCAAGGACGGCGTCGGCCGCATCGCGATCATGGCCGAGGACGCCGGCGCCGAGTGCCGCATCAGCGTCGAGGACGACGGGCTCGGCATGGACCCCGACAGGCTGCGGCGCATTCTCGCAGGTGAGATCGCTCCAGCGGGCGGCGTCGGGCTGGCCAACGTGGACGAACGGCTGCGTCAGGTGTACGGCGACGAGTACGGGCTCGTGGTCGAGACGGGACGCGGAGCGGGCACGAAGGTCAACGTCAGGTTGCCGAAATATCACCCAGGCGTCTCAGCCCGTTGACCTGGATCTTTGTTGTCGGTTTTATCACTGTACATGGCGCAACTTCGGGTCCTCGCGGTGGACGACGAACTTCCGGCCCTGGAGGACCTCTCCTACCTCCTCCGCGCCGACCCGCGCATCGGCGAGGTGGCCACCGCGCGCGACGGGGCGGCGGCGCTGCGCCTGCTGGACCGGGCCATCGCCGAAGGCCGGCCGATCGACGCCGTCTTCCTCGACATCAGGATGCGCGGCCTCGACGGGGTGGTGCTGGGCCGGCTGCTGTCCCAGTTCGCCAATCCGCCCAGGGTGGTGTTCGTGACCGCGTACGAGGAGCACGCCGTCGACGCGTTCGAGATCAAGGCCGAGGACTACCTGCTCAAACCCGTGCGGCCGGAACGGCTGGCCGAGGCGATCAGGCGGGTGGCGGTCTCGGCCGACGTGCCCGTCGACAGCGGCGAGACCGACACGATCCCGGTCGAGCTGGGCGGCGTGACCCGGTTCGTGTCCAGCGCCGACGTCATCTACGTGGAGGCGCACGGCGACTACGCCCGCCTGCACACCGCCACCGGCAGCCACCTCGTGCGCATCCCGCTGGCCACGCTGGAGGAGCGGTGGGCGGCGGCCGGGTTCATCCGGGTGCACCGCAGCCACCTGGTGGCGGTCAAGCACATCGTGGAGCTGCACATCGACTCCGGCAGGTGCACGGTCCGGGTCGGCGACACCGAGATCCCCGTCAGCCGCCGCCACACCCGGGAGCTGCGCGACCTGCTCGTCCGCCGCGCCAGGCGCAACAGGCCGGAATGAGCCGCCCACCGGATGGGGAGATCCTAGTGAGCCACTGCCCCAGGAGAACTCAGTGAGCCCTGAACCCCGTCACGGCCGCCGGGTCGCGGTCACCAGCCCGCGCACCGCCGCCGCGCGCCGGCCCCGCTATCCGGCGACCCGGGAGATCGACGAGCAGACGCATCTCGGCGAGGTCTACATGCGCTCGCTGCTGCGCACCCAGTTCCGGCTGGCCATGTTCGTCTGCACCGTGCTGGCCTGCCTGGTGTTCGGGCTGCCGCTGCTGTTCCTGCTCATCCCCGACCTGACCGAGGTGCACGTGCTCGGCGTGCCCCTGCCGTGGGCCGTGCTGGCGGGGCTGATCTACCCCGCCTTCGTCATCGGTGCCTGGCTGTACGTGCGCCAGGCCGAACGGAACGAACGCCACTTCGCCGACCTGGTCGACCGTTCATGAGCCTGGCCGCCGTCGTCATCGTCGTGGTGGCGACCGTGCTCATCGGCGCGTTCGGCATCCGCGTCTCCCGCACGACCTCCGACTTCTACGTCGCCTCCCGCACGGTCAGCCCGCTGTGGAACGCCTCCGCGATCGGCGGCGAGTACCTGTCGGCGGCCTCGTTCCTGGGCGTCGCGGGGCTCATCCTGGCGTACGGCATCGACATGCTCTGGCTGCCGGTCGGCTGGACCGGCGGCTACCTGGTGCTGCTCGTGCTGGTGTCGGCGCCGCTGCGCCGGTCCGGCGCGTACACGCTGCCCGACTTCGCCGAGGCCCGGCTGGAGTCCATGGCGGTGCGGCGCACCGCCAGCGTGCTCGTCGTGCTCATCGGCTGGCTCTACCTCATGCCGCAGTTCCAGAGCGCGGGCCTGGTGCTGCGGACCATCACCGGCGCGCCGGTGTGGGCGGGCGGGCTGCTCGTCGCGGGCGTGGTGGTGCTCAACGTGCTGTCGGGCGGCATGCGCTCCATCACGTTCGTGCAGGCGTTCCAGTACTGGCTGAAGCTGACCGCGCTGGCCGTGCCGGTGGTGTTCCTGCTGCTCGCCTGGAAGTCCGACGGGGCGCCCGCGCTGAGCGCCGAGGACGCCCAGGTGTGGCTCACCCCGCTGGGCGGGTCGCGGGAGTACGAGGTCTACTCGACGTACTCGCTCATCCTGGCCACGTTCCTGGGCACGATGGGGCTGCCGCACGTGCTCGTCCGCTTCTACACCAACCCCGACGGGCGGGCCGCCCGCCGCACCACGCTCGTCGTGCTGTCGCTGCTCGGCGCGTTCTACCTGCTGCCCGCCCTGTACGGGTGGCTCGGCAGGCTGTACGCCCCCGACCTGATCCGCACGGACACCGTGGTGCTGACGCTGCCCGCCCGGATGATCGGAGGCACGCTCGGCGACCTGCTGACGGCGCTGGTGACCGCCGGGGCGTTCGCCGCGTTCCTGTCCACCTCCTCCGGGCTGACCGTCTCCGTGGCCGGGGTGATCGCGCAGGACCTGCTCAAGGGCGGCGTGCGCTCGTTCCGGATCGCCACCCTGATGGCGGTCGCGGTGCCGCTGGCGCTGGCCCTGTGGGCGCGGGCGCTGCCGGTGGCCGACGTGGTCGGGCTGGCGTTCGCGGTGGCCGCCTCGTCCTTCTGCCCGCTGCTGGTGCTGGGCATCTGGTGGCGCAAGCTCTCCACGACCGGCGCGCTGGCGGGACTCTACGCGGGCGGCGGGCTGGCCTGCCTGTCCGTGCTCGTCACCATCACCGGCGGCCCGTACGACGGCATGCTGGGAGCGCTGCTGGCCCAGCCCGCGGCGTGGACGGTGCCCATCGCGTTCCTGGTGATGGCGGTGGTCTCGTTCGTCACCCAGCACCGCGTGCCCCGCGGCGTGGCCACGATCATGGTCCGCCTGCACACCCCGGAGAACCTCGACCTCGACCGCGGCGACTGGCGCCCCCGCTCCTCCTGACGAGTGGGTTCTAGGCTTGCCCGCATGCTGATCCGTCCCAGAGACCCCGCGGACCTGGATGCCTGCGTCGAGGCGCTCGCGCAGGTCCATGACGCCGACCGCTATCCGGCGAACTGGCCGGACGACCCCCCGGGGCTGGCTGAGCCCCGCCGATCTGATGTCAGCCTGGATCGCCACCCGGGCCGGCGCGGTGCTGGGCCACGTCGGTCTCACCAGGGACGGTGAGGTCACGCGTCTGTTCGTGACCCCGGCGGCGCGTGGGCGCGGCCTGGCCGCCGGACTGCTCGGCTCCGTCCGCGCCGCCGTGCGCGGGCCGCTCAAGCTGGAGGTCTCCGCCGAAGACGAGGCGGCCATCGCGTTCTACGAGCATTCGGGCTGGCGCAGGGTGAGCAGCAGCCGCGCCGGCTGGATCGATGCCGCCGGTGAGCCCGCGCTGCTTCACCACTACGTGAGCCCGTAGCGCCAAGCTCCGAAGAATTTCTCCGCGGCGGTGTCGAATGGCGTCGGACCCGTTCGTAGCCAAGGTGAGAGGCCAGAGTGAGAGGCCAGAGTGAGAGGCCGCTCACCTGAAGACCCGCCGAGGAGTTCGACATGACGAAATATCTGCTCGCCGTCCAGTACGACGAGACCGCGCCGCCGCTGCCCGACGAGGAGATGCGGGCGCAGATGGCCCGGACGGACGCGGTCACCGACGAGATGCGGGCCGCCGGGTGCTGGGTGTTCGTGGGCGGCCTGCAGCCCTCGCACGCGACCACGGTCGTACGTCCTGAGGCCGGCACGACGACGATGACCGACGGCCCTTTCGCCGAGACGAAGGAGCAGCTCGGCGGGTTCTGGGTGATCCGGTGCGACGACCTCGACCAGGCGCTGGCCTGGGCGCGGAAGTGCGTGCTGGCCTGCGGGTCCCCGGTCGAGGTGCGTCCGTTCACGGACGCCCTGTGGGGATGAGCGCGGATGGATCTGGACGGCGTCTACCGGACGGAGTACGGCCGGTGCGTGGCCACGCTGACGCGGGTGCTCGGTGACATCGGGCTCGCCGAGGAGGCCGTGCAGGACGCGTTCGCGGTGGCCGCCGACAAGTGGCGCGAGGCGCTGCCGCCCAATCCCGGCGGGTGGATCGTGACCACCGCGCGCAACCGGGCGATCGACCGCCTGCGCCGGGAGTCCACCCGTGAGGCCCGCCACGCCCAGGCGCTCCTGCTGCACCAGCCCGCCGAGCCGGCGGAGGTGGGGCCGGTGCGCGACGACCAGCTGCGCATGATCTTCACCTGCTGCCATCCGGCGCTGTCGCCGCTCGCGCGGACCGCGCTCACGCTGCGCCTGCTCGGCGGGCTGGAGGTGACGGAGATCGCCCGCGCCTACCTGGTGCCGGATACGACCGTCGCCCAGCGGATCGTGCGCGCGAAGAAGAAGATCCGCGACGCCGGCATCCCCTTCCGGGTGCCCGGCCCCGCCGAGCTGCCCGATCGGCTGACCTCGGTGCTCGCCGTGCTGTACCTGATCTTCAACGAGGGGTACACGTCCACGTCGGGAGAGCTGCTGCGCACGGACCTGTGCCTGGAGGCGGTCCGCCTGGCCAGGGAGCTGGCCGAGCTGATGCCCGGCGAGCCCGAGGTGCTGGGGCTGCTGGCGCTGCTCCTGCTCATCGAGGCCCGGCGCCCCGCGCGGGTGGGGCCTTCCGGCGAGCTGGTCCCGCTCGCGGAGCAGGACCGGTCGTCGTGGAACCGGGAGCTGATCGCCGAGGGCCACGAGCTGGTACGCCGGTGCCTGCGCCGCGACCAGCCCGGGCCGTACCAGCTGCAGGCCGCCATCAACGCCGTGCACACCGACGGGCCCGCGACCGACTGGAAGCAGGTCCTGGCGCTGTACGACCAGCTCCTGCGGCACACCCCGACCCCCGTCGTGGCGCTGAACCGCGCGGTCGCCGTCGCCGAGGTGCACGGACCGGCGGCGGCGCTGGCCGCCGTCGACGAGCTGGACCTGCCGGGCTACCACCTGCTGCCCGCCACCCGCGCCGACCTCCTGGCCCGCCTGGGCCGCACCGCCGAGGCCGTCGCCGCCTACGACGAGGCGATCACCCTGACCGCCAACGACACCGAACGGGCCTTCCTGGAGACGCGACGGACGCGTCTGGCACAGGAGGCCACCGACGAATCCCACCCGAGGAGAACGACATGACCGCGAGCTACACCTACGACATCTTCACCACCCTCGACGGCTACGGTTCCTACGACGGCGACGGCGACGGCGACTGGGGAGGCTACTGGGGCAAGCAGGGCACCGAGCTGCTCGCCCACCGGCTCGCCCTGTTCGGCCAGGAGCAGCGGATGGTCTTCGGGGCCACCACCTTCCGGCAGTTCGTGGAGATGCTCGCGTCGGACGACGAGGAGTACGGGGTCGGCGACCCGTGGGTCACCCGGATGCGCAACATGCCGACGACGGTGGTGTCGTCCACGCTCACGGAGCCCCTCGACTGGCCGGACGCGACCGTCGTCAACGGTGACGCCGTCGAGGTCGTCGCCCGGCTCAAGGAGGAGTCCGACGTGCCGTTGCGCTCGCACGGCAGCCTGTCGCTGAACCGGGCGCTGCTGGCCGCCGGCCTGGTCGACCGGGTCCAGGTGACGATCTTCCCGGTGATCAGCGGCAGGACCGGGACGCAGCCGGTCCTGCGGGGCGCGGCCGACTTCGACCTCGAACTGCTGGAGAGCCGGACCCTCGACGGCCGCACCCAGGAGCTCGTCTACCGGCCCACCCCGCACCCGGCCCCATAGAAAACGGGCATAGCGCTGGGTGACGATCGCGTCCCCTTCCTACGCTCGGCGTGTCCACCGACCCGCGGGGGATACGCGATGCCCAGCAGGGACGAAGCCGTACAGGCGCTGCGCCTCATCGCCCGCCTGGCCGAGGAGCACGGCGACGCGCTCGACCGGGCGTTCCGGCTCTTCGGCGACGGCGCGTTGCTCGGCCCCAGGGCGGCCCGGTTACACGCCGGCCTGGTGAACCGGTGCGGCGAGGTCGGCCAGGCCTTCACCCGGTCGTTCCACCAGGTCGAGCGGCTGGCCACGGCGCGCGGCGACCCGGCCGGGGTGCCCGCCCCGCACCTGCGCCGCCCGCCCGGCCCGCTGCGCGCGCCGCCCGGCGGCTTCGTGGGCGGCGACCCGGACCTCATGCAGGTCATCGACACCGAGCTGACCGAGGTCGGCGAGTCCTGGCAGCGGGCCGGCCAGGTCATGGCCGCCACCCTGGTCCGGCTGGGCCTCGACGGCTCGCCCGGCCAGGACATCGGCCGGGCCGGCGGCTGGCTGGTGGAGCAGCGCCCCGACCTGCGCCGCCGCCGCGAGGAACTGCTCAAGACCACGCCCGCGCCCACCCCCGAACCGCCCCCGCGGTCGGTCTTCGACACCGCCACGGACGCGGTCACCGACACCCTGTCCCGCGTCGGCGAGGTCTGGGCCGATCAGGTGGCCGGCCTGGTGCCCGGCGCGGGCGGCTTGGCCCACGGGTACGCCGGCCGGGTCGCCGTGCCCTTCGCCCAGGGGGTCGCGGAAGCGGCCATCGGCGCCGCCCGCTTCGGCTGGGACCACTCGCTCGGCGGCCTCATCACCAACCCGACGGGCCCGGTGGAACGGGCCCGCGCGGCGTACGATTCGGGCGAGTTCGCGGCCGGTCACCCGGTGGAGTTCGCCAAGTCCGTCCTCGACTGGGAGACCCTGACGGAGGACCCGGCCCGCTGGTTCGGCCGCCTCGTCCCCGACCTCCTCCTCGGCGGCGGCGCCGCGGCCACCCGCGCGGGCCGGGCCGTGGACGCGCTCACGCCCGCCCGCGCCACGTTCCCCGACGGCACCCCCGTACCCCCGCCCCGGACAGCCGCCGACGGCCCGCCCCTGGCCACGATCCCGATGGGGCGGAAGTTCGTGGGGGAGGACCACCGCGACGGGGTGCTCTACCTGGACGCCGCGGAACGGGAGAGCAAGCGCCTCGTGGTCCACGACGGCAAGCTCTACGACGTGCACGGAAGGCTGTTCGACACCACCGAGGCGCGCAGCCACTTCTCGGGGGAGGGACGGGCCATCTTCGTCATGGACCAGTACGGGAACCTCTACGCGCACAAGGAGCACGAGGTCGGCGTGTTCCACCACTCCAGCTTCCTGGGCGGTGCGGAAGTGGCCGGCGCCGGGGACTTCGAAGTGAAGAATGGGGTGCTGAAGGTGATTTCCCGTCACAGCGGCCACTACCATCCGGCCCCCGAAGACCTCCAAAGGGTCGTCGACCGCCTGAGAAGCTCCGGAGTGGACTTCGACGGCGTGATCAAGGAGGGATACGACCGTGGATGATTTCCCGCCGCCCTGGGGCTGGCGCCGCGTGGCCTGCTTCCTGCTCTACACCCTGCAGTTCCAGCCGGCCCTCGACGACGACCTCGCCCGCCTCAGGGCCGGAGGGCTCGTCCTGGAGCCGTTCAGGGGTTTCACCCGCGAGGAGGAGTACGAGGGGCTCCAAGAGGCCCTGGCCTCCGACGAGGAGCTGGTCGAACTGCTGCCCACGCCCTGGCCCGTGCCGCACGACGAGCAGGACGTCCGCGACTTCCTGCGCCGGGTGCTCGAACAGATGGATCTCAGGCGGCCCTGGCCGGAGCTGCCGTTCACGGTCCCCCCGATCACCGCCGACCCCGACCGTGACCGCTATCGGGCGATCGCGCGGCTGCGCCTGGACGAGAACGAGCTCAGCAGGCGGATCCACGCCAACCTCGCCCGGGTCGGCGACGGCGGCCGCTGGCTGCCCCTGCTGCTGAACTCGGGCGACGAGGTGGCGCTGGCCACGCCCCACCGGCCCGGCGGCGACCACGTCGCCGTGCTCGCGCGTACGGACGCCGAGCGGCCCCCCGAGGAGATCCTCGCCGCGTTCCTGCACGTCACCGGCTTCACCCTGGAGGAGATCGACGATCTCACGGACGGCGTGAACCCCGTCTCCCGGGGCGGCGCGGGCAGCGGCTGGCTCGCCTACCTGCTGCGCCGCGGTCACTCGGTGGGCGCGCTGGGCGAGGACGCCTTCCGGACCTTCTCGCGCACCCGCCTCTACTGCGAGGCCGGCGAGACTCCCGGGTTCATCGCCGTCGGCCCGCCGGGGGAGGGGCTCGTCCCGGCGTTCACCCTCCCCGAGGGGCTGGCCGCGTACGCGGAGGCCAAGGGCCAGAGCGAGCCGCGCTACTTCTCGGCCACCGGCCGCGACCTGCTCGCCCTCGTCCCCGAGGGCTACGGGGTGCTCGTCGACCCCGGCACCGCGTACGCCACCGCCTTCGACGGGAACGGCCCCCGCCAGGGAGTAGTCTGCGGCCCGTGACTGCTCAGCCGCCGGATGAGACCGGACCGATGGACGACGACTGGATCTGCGCCCGCCTCGGCGAGGACGAGCCCTGGATCCTCGGCGCGGTCAACCCGCCGGTCTTCGAGAACTCCCTGTTCACCTTCGCGAGCGCGACCGAGCTGGGCGAGGCGATCAAGGACGAGGACGAGCGGTACGTCTACTGGCGCGGCACCAACCCCACTGTCGACCTGGCGCAGCGCAAGCTGGCCGCGCTGGAGCGGGCCGAGCGGGCCAAGTGCTTCGCCTCCGGCATGGGCGCGATCTCCGCGACGATCTCCTCGCTGGTGTCGGCGGGCGACCACGTGCTGGTGCTCGGCGCGGTGTACGGGCCGACCACCCAGTTCCTGCGCTACCTGGAGAAGTTCGGCGTCGCCCACACCCACGCCGGCGACCTCGACGCGTGCGAACGCGCCGTCACCCCGGCCACCCGGCTGCTCTACTTCGAATCGCCCTCGTACATGCGGTACGAGATCTTCGACATCCCGGCCGTCACCCGGTGGGCCGCCGATCACGGCCTGGTCACCGTGATGGACAACACCTGGTCCACCCCGATCTTCCAGAAGCCGCTCACCATGGGCGTCGACCTGGTCCTGCACTCGCTGTCGAAGTACGCGGGCGGCCACAGCGACCTGGTCGGCGGGGTCGTCGCGGGCCCGTCCCGGCTGATCAGGCCGCTGGCCCTGACCGAGTACCAGCTCTACGGGGCCGCCATGTCGCCGCACGACGCGGCCAAGGTCGTCAAGGGCCTGCGCACGCTGCCGGTGCGGATGTCCGCGCACCAGGAGCGCGGGCTGGCGGTGGCGGCGTTCCTGGAGGGTCACCCGGCGGTCCGGCGGGTCAACCACCCCGGGCTGCCCTCGCACCCCGGCCACCGGCTGGCCGCGCGCCAGATGGCGGGCTTCTCCAGCCTGTTCAGCGTCGAGCTGGCCACCGAGTCGCGCGCGCAGGTCGCGGCCGTCGTGGACGAGCTGCGCCACTTCCGCGTCGGCGTGTCCTGGGGCGGCTTCGAGAGCCTGGTCAACGCGCCCGCGCTGACCGTCGAGGAGAGCGTGCGGGTGACCATGGGCGTCCCGGTGGGGCTGGTGCGCCTGTCGGTCGGCCTGGAGCCCGCCGAGACCCTGATCAAGGACCTGGACGGCGCGCTGCAGCGGATCACCCCGTGAGGGGTGTCCGCGCTGCTCGCGCACGCGGGGGAGCGGGAACCGGCCTACCGTTCGTCGCGCTGGATTGACCATTCACCGCAACGGCTCTCCAGCTGAACGCCGCTCGTCGGCGGCTCGGCGATAGGCGTCGCACGAGCACTCCACGGCGGGTACCTCACGCTTTTACCGTGTGCGTGATCCGCATCACAGTGGAGGTCTCGTGACGACTAGAGAACATGACGCGTCCGTCTATGAACAAGTACAGGAGAGTAGTGAGTTCCAAGAGCTGAAGCGCCGTTTCCGGCGCTGGACGTTCCCGATGACGGTGGCGTTCCTGGCGTGGTACCTGCTGTATGTGGTGCTGTCGGGCTGGGCCCGCGATTTCATGGGGATCAAACTGCTCGGTGACATCAACGTCGGGCTGATCCTGGGTCTGCTGCAGTTCGTGTCCACCTTCTGGATCGCGTGGGCCTACTCCCGCCACGCCGAGAAGAAGCTCGACCCGATCGCCGACAAGCTGCGGCACGAGGTGGAGGAGAAGACCCAGTGAGCTCCACCACCCTTTCCACGATCCTCTTCCTGGCCTTCGTCGCGGCCACCCTGGCCATCACCGTCTGGGCCAGCCGCCAGACGAAGACGGCGGCCGACTACTACGCGGGCGGCCGGTCCTTCAGCGGCGTGCAGAACGGCCTGGCCATCGGCGGCGACTACATGTCGGCGGCCTCGTTCCTGGGCATCGCCGGGATCATCGCGTTGTCCGGCTACGACGGGTTCCTCTACTCGATCGGCTTCCTGGTGGCCTGGCTGGTGGCGCTGCTGCTGGTGGCCGAGCTGATGCGGAACTCCGGCAAGTTCACCATGGCCGACGTGCTCGCCTTCCGGATGAGCCCGCGCCCGGTCCGCACCGCCGCCGGCACCTCGACCATCGTCGTCAGCATCTTCTACCTGCTGGCCCAGATGGTCGGCGCCGGCGCCCTGGTCGGCCTGCTGCTCGGCGTCACCTCCGAGGCGGGCAAGATCTGGACGATCGTCGCCGTCGGCGCCCTCATGATCGTGTACGTCGTCTTCGGCGGCATGAAGGGCACCACCTGGGTGCAGATCGTCAAGGCCGTGCTCCTCATGACCGGCGCCGCCCTGGTGACCGTGCTGGTGCTCGCCAAGTTCGGCTTCAACCTGTCGGGCCTGCTCGGCCAGGCCGCCGCGACCAGCGGTCCCAAGGCCAACCCCGACCAGTTCCTCATCCCCGGGCTGAAGTACGGCACCGAGGCCCAGGGCCTGGCCGGCAAGATCGACCTGATCAGCCTCGGCCTCGCGCTCGTGCTCGGCACCGCCGGCCTGCCGCACATCCTCATCCGCTTCTACACGGTCCCGACCGCCAAGGACGCGCGCAAGTCCGTGATGTGGGGCATCGGCATCATCGGCACCTTCTACCTGCTGACCCTCGTGCTGGGCTTCGGCGCGGCGGCCATCGTCGGCAGGGAAGAGATCATCGCCCAGGACCCAGGAGGGAACACGGCAGCACCGCTGCTCGCCCTGCGGATCGGTGAGGAGATCTTCGGCTCGGTGGGCGGCACGATCCTGCTGGCCTTCATCGGGGCGGTCGCCTTCGCCACGATCCTCGCGGTGGTGGCCGGCCTCACGCTCGCCTCCTCCTCCAGCTTCGCGCACGACCTGTACGCGCACGTCTTCCGGCGCGGCCAGGCCAGCGAGCGGCAGGAGGTCGTGGTGGCCCGGATCTCCGCCCTGGTCATCGGCGCCATCGCGATCGGCCTGAGCATCCTGGCGCAGAACCAGAACGTCGCCTTCCTGGTGGCCCTGGCCTTCGCCGTGGCCGCCTCGGGCAACCTGCCGGCGATCCTCTACAGCCTGTTCTGGAAGAGGTTCAACACGACGGGCGCGGTCAGCGCCATCTACGGCGGTCTGCTGTCCGCCCTGGTGCTGGTCATCTTCTCGCCGGTGGTCTCCGGCGGCGCGGCGTCCCTCTTCAAGGACGTCGACTTCTCCTGGTTCCCGCTCAGCAACCCGGGCATCGTCTCGATCCCGTTCGGCTTCCTGTGCGGCTACCTCGGAACGATCATGAGCAAGGAGTACAACGCCTCCAAGTACGCCGAGATCGAGGTCCGGTCCCTGACCGGCGTCGGCGCGGAGAAGGCCGTCAAGCACTGAACGAAGAACCGCAGGCGGGCCCGGCCTCCCGGCCGGGCCCGCCGTACGTCTTCTCAGCCCACCGGCTCCGCACGCAGCCGGGCCGAGTGCTTCACCAGCGCGATCAGCACCTCGCGGCTGGAGTCGCGCTTGCGCGCGTCGCACATGATGATCGGGATCGACGGGTTGAGCTGCAGCGCCAGCCGCACCTCCGCCAGCTCGTACGAGGGAGCCCCCTCGAAACAGTTGACCGCGACCACGAACGGCGTGCCGCGCCGCTCGAAGTAGTCGACCGAGGGGAAGCAGTCGGCCAGCCGCCGGGTGTCGGCCAGGATGACCGCCCCCAGCGCCCCCTCCGCCAGCTCGTCCCAGACGAACCAGAACCGCTCCTGCCCGGGGGTGCCGAACAGGTAGAGCACGTACTCGTCGTTGAGCGTGATCCGCCCGAAGTCCATCGCCACGGTGGTGGTCCGCTTGGCCTGGACGCGGCTCAGGTCGTCCACGCCCACGCTGCGATCGGTGAGGATCTCCTCGGTGCGCAGCGGCCGGGTCTCCGACACCGCGCCGACCATGGTCGTCTTGCCCGCGCCGAAGCCGCCGGCAACGAGGATCTTGATGGCTCGCGGGAGGCGAGGCCGCTCAGAGCGATCGAAGACCATCGAGCACCGCCCTGTACATCTTCACGTCATGCATGTCCACCTCGGATTGCGGTTCCTGGGCCGAGACGAGCTCCCTGTCGAACAGGTCGCCGAGCAGCACGCGGATGGTCCCCGCGGGCAGGTTCAGATGGGCGGCGATCTCCGCCACGGACTTGGGCTCGCGGCAGAGCCGCATGATCGACAGGTGCTCGGGGTCCAGCCCGGCCTCGGGGCCGGGCGGCGGGCCGATCGCGAGCGCCATCGAGATGAGGTCGAACTTGCCCCGGGTGGGCGCCGTCCGCCCGCGCGTCACCACGTACGGGCGGATGATCTCCGGGTCGACCCAGTGCTCGTCGGTGGGACCGTCGGTCATGTTCACCGCTCGCTCCCCGCCTCGACGCGCGCGCCCGAGGTCAGGTACTGGCCGACCCTGGCGACCATCATGGCCATCTCGTAGGCGACGAGCCCGATGTCGGCCCGCTGCCCGCAGAGCACGGCCAGGCAGGCGCGCTCCCCGGCCGTGGTGACGATGAGGAACTGCGACTTCCACTCCACCACCGTCTGCTTGACCGCGCCGCCGCTCACATAGTCGGAGACGCCCTTGGCCAGGCTCTGCAGCCCGGAGGCCACGGCCGACAGGTGTTCGCCGTCGGTGCGCACCAGCCCGGCGGAGGAGGCCATGAGCAGCCCGTCGGACGAGAGGACGATCGCGTGCTCCACGTCGCCGATCCGCCCGACCAGGTCGTCGAGCAGCCAGTTGAGGTCGGTGCCCGCACTGGAGGTCATGTTTCACCCCCCGGCTGCTCGCCCATCATCTTGGCGGCATCCGACCTGCCCAGACGGGTGCCTGACTGCAGGGATCCCATCATCGCGCGGATCTCCTCCGGCGAACGGACGTCATCGTCCTCCTCGGTGTCGACTGGTGTGTTCGGGTTGTCCTCGCGCAGGGCGGGGGCCAGGCTTGCCTGCGGCACGCGCAGCGGCAGGCCGCCGGGAGTGAACTCGGGCTGCTTCGGCTCCACGGTCTCCTCGGACTCGCCGGTCGGCGCCGGGACGGCGCGCGGGGTCTGCTGAGGTTCGGTCTGGACGGGCCGGGGGACAGGTTCCGGTACGGGGAGCGGCCGTACGGGTTCGGACGCGACCTTGAGCTGACGCACGTTGTGCGGGGCCGGCGCGCGTTCCGCCACCGCCACCGCCCGGCGCGGCAGGGCCGGTGTCGCGTCCTCGCCCTGCGGCAGCGGATCGGTGTCGACCTCGACGAGCTCCTGCGGCAGCAGCACCACGACCGTCGTGCCGCCGTACGGGGAAGCCTTCAGCCTGACCTGGATGTCGTGCCGCTTGGCGAGCTGGCTCACCACGTACAGGCCCAGCCTGGCGGTGCCGGAGATGCGGAACTCCGGCGGGTCGGCGATGCGCTCGTTGGCGGCGGACAGGTCCTCCGGCTTCATGCCGAGGCCGCGGTCCTCGATCTCGACCACGTACCCGTTGGCCACCAGCTGGCCGCTCACCTGGACCGAGGTGTACGGCGGGGAGAACGAGGCGGCGTTCTCGATCAGCTCGGCCAGCAGGTGGATGACGTCGCCGACCGCGCGGCCGACCAGCACCACGTCGCCCATCGGCATGATCGTCACCCGGGTGTAGTCCTCCACCTCGGCCAGCGCGCCGCGCACCACGTCCAGCATCGGCACCGAGCGCCGCCACGTACGGGCGGGGGAGGAACCGGACAGCACGATGAGGTTCTCCGCGTTGCGGCGCATGCGGATGGCGAGGTGGTCCAGCCGGAACAGCTCCTTCAGCTCCTCCGGGTCGGTCTCGCGCCGCTCCATCACGTCCAGCACGGTGAGCTGCCGGTGCACCAGGCCCTGCGTCCTGCGGGCCAGGCTCAGCAGGATGTCGCGGATGCTGCGGCGCAGCTCGGCCTGCTCGGCGGCGACGCTGATCGCGGTGTGCTGGACGGTGTTGAACGCCTGGCCCACCTGACCGATCTCGTCGTCGCCGAAGTCCAGGTCGGGCACCTCCTTCGAGACGTCCACCACCTCGCCGTGGCCGATCCGCTCCACCACGTTCGGCAGGCGCTCGTCGGACAGCTGGTGCGCGGCGTCGCGCAGCTTCCTGAGCTGGGCGAGGAGCTGCCGGGTCGTGGTGACCGACAGCACGATCGAGGCGATGACCGCCACCAGGCCCAGGCCGCCGGCCAGGAGGAGCCGGACCAGGACGCCCACGGCGACGGGGACGATCCGCTCCGCCAGCCGGTCACCGGCCGCGAGCGTCTCCTGCTGCATGTCGGCCAGCGTCGCCTCGGCCGCCTTGCGCCACTCCTCGGCCTCCACCGGCAGCGGGCCCGACCGGTACGCGATGAGCCGCTGCTCCATGGTCCGCACCCGGGTGGCGGGCTCGCTCTTGGTCCACGCGTCGTAGGCCGCCCAGTCCTCCTGCGGGAGCTTCGACATGGCCTCGGCGAGCGTGAAGCGGAAGACGCCCGCGACGGAGACGAACTCGGCGTGCTCGTCCTCGGCGAAGCCGCCCCGGGCGAAGACGCCGGCCAGGAGCGCGTCCTCACGCGCCAGCCACTCGCGTGAGCGGCTGATCTCCGACAGGGTCCGGCCGTCCCTGGCGATCTCCTTGTCGTCGAACGCCGCCACCGATTCGTACATGCGGTAAAGCAGGTCGATCACGTTGTCGTAGGGGGCGGCGGCGGCCTGGGAGGAGCCGGCCCGGCCCGTGTCGATCGACTTCCTGGCCGTGTCCAGCTTGGTCAGCTCGCTCCGCACGTCCGCGACCCGGGCCATCAGCGCGTCGTCCGCGGCCACGGCCAGCGCGGTGCTGTCGAGGGAGGCGGCGAACTCGGCGCGCGCCGCGTCGGTCCGTGCCCGCTGGTCCCGCAGGGCCTTGTCGGCGCCCCTGGCTCCGCTGCCCAGGCGGGTGAGGGTCTGGCGGCGCTCGCGCTGCAGCTCGACCAGGAGAGGCTCGCTCGGCTCGACCAGCTGGGCGTCGACGGTGGCCGCCCCGAGCAGGTTGACCCCTTCGCGCAGGGTCACCCACGCGGCGAACGCCCACAGCAGGGTGAGCGACACGATCAGCGCCGTGACCTTGGAACGGACGCTCGCGTTACGGAAGCGCATCGAGCCCACCCGGCGGAAACACGTAGTAAGCATGCCTTGTCAAGGCAGCAAAATGGGCAAACCAGGAATCTGACACTCGGGTCACCCTAGCAATGCGCTATTGCTTGATCAACAATAATCGACACGAATCAGATGCTATGTCCCGTTTATCCGGTTAAATTTCTGTTGCTTGTGACACTCTGCGACATGTAAGGCAGCCAGGATCGCCGCTCGCACGATGGCTGTCGGCGAGTAAAGGTCCTTGTCATGCCACAATGGTGGGAAATGCGGTAAATCGGCCGACTGGAGAAGATAGTCGTGTCCACGCCCCGCTGCCCGCTTGCACCGCTCGTCCGGCTCCGGTCCTGACAACAGCAAGGTCTGCACCGCGTACGCGGTCTCCTCCGGCGTGCCCGTCCACCGCCCCCACGACCCGTCCTCCCGCTGCGCGGCCAGCACCCACTCCCGGGCCCGCAGCACCGCGCCGGCGTGCTCCGGCCCGCCGAACTCGCCCAGCGCCAGCGCGCAGCCCAGCGTCGCGTAGTAGGGGGAGGCGTGCCACCGGTCGTCCCAGCTCCCGTCGGGCCGCTGCCGCTCCGCCAGCCACCGGGCCACCCGCGCCATGACCGGCCCGTACCGCTCGACGGCTGCCGGCCTGACCCGGACGTACGCGCCGAACGCGTCCAGCACGTGGGCGTTGGTGGTGGGTGAGAAGCCGTCCTCGCCCTGCCAGGTGCAGTAGTGCGTGCCCGTGTCGAAGGCCAGCAGCGGGGCGGGGTCGCACGGCGCCCCCAGCAGGGCCAGCGCGTGGAGGGCGACGCTCGTGGTGTCCGCGTCGGCCGGCAGCCCGGCCCCGGCGGGCGTCCCTTCCGGACCGATCGTCGCCCGCAGGTCGGCGATCATCTCGGGCGGCGCCTCCACCCGGATGCCCGCCCTGGCCAGCCAGCTCAGCACCCAGCCGCGCTCGAACACGGTGATCGGCAGCCCGACCGGCACCGGCCCGCCGAACCGCTTGGCCACCGCCTCCAGATAACGCCTGGCCCAGACGGCCGAGTCCGCCGCGTCGGGCGGGTCCGGCGGGTCCGGCGGGACGGAGCCGCCGAGCCACGCGGCCGTCGCCGCCGGCGACGCGCCCACCGTGCCGGCCGGGGTCGGCAGCACGCCGTCCGGCCGCTGGGCCGCCACCACCTCCAGCACGTGCAGGATCTTCTGCGGCGGCCGCTGACCTGATTCCAGCAGCCGCCGGACCCGCCTCAGCCGCGCGCCGTCCAGCCCGGGCGGACACGGCAGCGGCTCGCCCGGCCCGTGCGCGTCGATGAGCGCCACCAGCGCCGGGACGATCAGGTCGATGGCCGGGGTGTCCGGCAACTCGGCCGGCCGGGCCAGCATGTCCCGCAGCGCCGCCAGCCCCGCCTCGGCGGCCGGCAGCACCTCCGGGGAGCCGTCCCGGGCCGCGCTCATCAACGCCTCCGTGGCGCTCAGCGTCGGTACGAGCCGGTACCCGCCCGGCTGACCCCACGAACCGTCCGCCCCCTGCTCGGCCAGCAGGAACGCGATCCGCTCCCGATGGCCGACGAGCCAGGGGGCCAGCGTGACCAGCCGTCCCGTCTCGTACACCGAAGGGGACACCTGGCCCCACGGCGTGGCCATGAGTCCGGTGACCAGGTCGGCGGCGCGCCGTGCGATGTCAGTGCTCATGTGTTCCTCGAAGCCCAGAAATCGGACAGCCCGTAGAAGCCCGCGCTGTAGTGGATCTGCCACCAGAGGTACTCGGCGGCCCTTGGATGGTCGCCGCGCAGCGGCCCGATCAGGCCGGCGGCCTCGCGCGACAGCTCCGTCATCCGGGCGGTCACCTCGTCCGCCGTCATGCCGAGCGCGAGGGCGTTGACGTCGCCGGACGCCGACTCCCTGCGGTGCGTGGCCAGGTCGTTGAGCAGCCGCAGGTAACGCTGGACCGTCTCGCCCGCGGCCCGCAGCCGTGCCAGGCCGGCGGGAGTCGTGACCTCGCCGCTGTAGATCCAGTGGGACACGGCGATGAACAGAGCGCCGCTGCTGTCGGCGTTGGCCAGATACTCCTCCGGGCCGGGGGGACTGGTGAGGCCCCGGCTCCACTCCCACTCGCGGGCCATCGCGGTGAGCATGCGGCCCAGCCGCTCGCGCCAGTCACCCTCCAGAGCGGCGAACGCGGGCCCGGCGGCCAGTTCGTCGCGCAGGTCGGCGACGAAGGCGGCCAGGTGCCGTGCGGCCTTCGGCGCTCTCGGAGACCCGTCCGTGGCGGCGGCCTCCAGGCAGGCCCCCGTCAGCGCCGCCACCTCGTCCCGCGTGGCCGCCTCCTCGTCGAACAGCCGGTCCACCGCGAACACCAGCAGCGACGCCCGGTTGACCACCCGCAACTCGGTCACACTCGCCCACGGCGAGCCGAACGCGCCCGCCATCGCCAGCGACCCGAACAGTCCGGAGTCGAACGACTCGGGCGGGAACAGCCCGTCGTACCGCGCCGCCCATCGCTCCAGGTCGCGCCCGCCGGCCACCGCGAGCGCGCAGGTCCTCCCGGTGGCGAACAGCTCGCCGGGGTCGTTCACGACCGGCCCACCGGGACGAGCGTCATCGTCAGACCGGCCGGCGGCCGCAGCGAGGAGGCCAGCCGCGGCGTCACCTGCCGGTCGAGGTGCACCACCGGCCGGTACTTGCGGAGGATGCCGGCGAGCACCAGCGGCGCCTCCATCAGGAACAGGTGCTGGCCCAGGCAGACGTGCGGGCCCGCGCCGAACGGCCAGTAGGCGTACCGGTGCCGCCCCGACTCCCGCCCCGGCGCGAACCGCTCCGGGTCGAACACCGACGGCGCGTCCCAGAACTCCGGCATCCGGTGCGTCAGATAGGGACTGAGCAGCACGGTCGACCCGGCCTCGATCTCGACCCCGCCGACCACGTCCGCCGCCACCGCCTTGCGCGGCAGGATCCAGCCCGGCGGGAAGAGCCGCATCAGCTCGTGGACGAACATCCTCAGGTACGGCAGACGCGGCAGGTGCGCGGTGCTGACCGGGTCCGCGCCGACGACCCGGTCGATCTCCTCGTACACCTTCGCGGCGACTCCCGGGTAGGCGTCGAGGATCGGCCAGGCCCAGGTCAGCGCCGTGGCCGAGGTCTCGGTGGAGGCGCCGTGCATGGCCACCAGGTCGTCCCTGATCCGGCGCTCGCCCTCCTCGCCGGCGACGTCCTCGCGTGCCTTGACCAGGCGCGCGACGACGTCCACGCTGTCCTGGTCCAGGCCCTGGCTCGCGCGGGCCCTGGCCTCCCGGATCCGGGGGTACACGACCGCGTCGATGGTCCTGATCGCCCGCCGGAAGGCCCGGTCGCCGGGCATCGGCAGGCCCTCGGGCACGAACGGCATCACCAGCCGGAGCGCCTTGGCGGTGACGGCGACGTCGTAGGCCGGAACCAGCCGGTCGATGTCCGCCACGGAGATCTTCGAGCCGAAGAACAGCCGGACGATCGTCGGGTGCACGAGGCCCGAGATGAGCCGGGAGATGTCGAACGGCCGGTCCGGCGTGATCGTCTCCTCGATCAGCCGGTCGATGATCACGGCCATCTTCTCGGCCAGCGAGTTGACGTACCTGGCCGTGAAGAGCGGCTGCAGGATCCGCCGGCTCTCGGCCCAGGTCTCGCCGTCCGACAGGATGCCCTCGCCGAGCAGCGGCGCCAGAGGGTCCCAGAACATGCCGCCGCGGACGAAGTTGGGCTGGTTCTGGATCAGTACGTGCTGGACGTGGTCGGGGTGGGTCACCAGGTAGGGATGGAACGGTCCCATGTCGAGCCGGACGAGCTCGCCGCCCGCCTGCCGCGAGGCCTCTTCGAGGGCGTGGACGGGAGTCCGGTGATGCTTGGTGAGCCTGGTCAGAAAGGGGACGGTTCGGGTCTGGGCGGCGTTGGTCGCCACAATGGTGCCTCCAAGCCCACGGAGCGTCCGTCCCAACAGACGGGACATTTGCCCACAAAAGCCAAATCTAGGATGGAGTATCACATGATCTTGGCTGTACATTCAAGATCGAGTGGGAGGTGGCCAGTGGCCGGAGCGCGAGGCCCGTCGCCGGGAGACGAAGTGATCGCCCGCTGCCGGCGTCTCTTCGAGCCCGCTCTGCGCGAGGCGGTGTCGGTGCTCCACCCGTGGAGCGCCAGGATGGCCGGGTTCACGCTCGGCTGGGCCGACGCCGACGGCAGGCCGTACGAGGGCAACGCCGGCAAGAGCGTGCGCCCCGCCATCGCCCTGCTGTGCGCCGAGGCCGCCGGCGCCGACCCCGGCTCAGCGGTGCCCGCTGCGGTCGCGGTCGAGCTGGTGCACGCCTTCTCGCTCGTCCACGACGACATCATCGACCACGACGAACAGCGCAGGCACCGCCCGGCCCTGTGGAAGGTGTACGGCACCGGCCCCGCCCTGCTGGCCGGCGACGCACTTCTGGCCCTCGCCGTCGCCCAGCTCGCCCGCTCCGGCGAGGCCATGACCTACCTCTCGTCGGCCCTCGTCGAACTGGTCCAGGGCCAGACCGCCGACATGGCCTTCGAAGGCCGCCCGTGGCGCGGCCCCGGCGCCGTGACCGCCGACGAGTACACCGAGATGACCCTCGGCAAGACGGGCGGCCTGCTCGGCGCCGCCGCGGCCACCGGCGTCATCCTGGGCGGCCGGGCCGACCTGGCCGCCCGCATGTGGCAGATGGGCCGCGAACTGGGGGTCGCCTTCCAGCTCGCCGACGACATCCTCGGCATCTGGGGCGACCCCACCGTCACCGGCAAACCCGCCGACAGCGACCTGCGCCGCGGCAAGAAGACCTACCCGGTGCTCGCCGCCCTCGCCACCGACTCCGTTGCCGCCCGCGAACTCGCCACCCTCCTCAGCACGGGCGCCACCGACGACCGGTCGGTACGACGCGCCGCCCGCCTCGTCGAGGAAGCCGGCGGCCGCGCCGAAGCCGAAACCCTGGCCGACCGCTACCTGTCCTCCGCCCTGGACACCATGAACGCCTGCCTCCCCCACGCCACCGACCTCCGCACCCTCTGCGGCTCCCTCATAGACCGCATCCACTGACCCACCCCACCCGAACCCGGGACGCCCTCGAAAACCCTGGGCCTCCTCAAGAGCCGGGGTGCCCGCGCGAGCCGTGCCAGCTCACGAGCCGGGGACCCTCGCGTGCCGAGCCACCCTCGGGAATCTGAGCACCCTCACCAGACGAAACTTTCGTACCGGCAGAACCTTCGAGTCAGGCGTCACCTTCCGGCCAGGCGCGGCCCCCCAGTCAGGCGCGCCAGTGGGAGGCCAAGTGCCGCCCCGGGAGCGAGGCGGATCTCAGGCCCGGGACGGCCCTTGGGCCGGGTGCAGCCCTCGGGCGTCAGGGGCGGCCCTTGGGGCGGCCACCCTTGGAGGTCGGGGGCCGCTCTCGCAGGTCAGGGCCGTCCCCACGGGTCAGGGCCGTCCCCACAGGTCACGGCGGTCCCGAAGGGCCGTCCCCACAGGTCAAGGGCGGGAGGCCTCGTCGAGAAGTCGCAGCTCCTCCGCCGTCAGCTCCAGATCGGCCGCGGCCAGCAGCGGCGCGAGCTGGTCCACGTCGCGGGCGCTGGTGATCGGCGCGGCCACCGTGGGCTGCGCCGCCAGCCATGCCAACGCCACCGTCGCCTGCTCCACCTGCCGCCCGGCCGCCACCTTGCCCAGCGCCTCCACAGCCTTTCGCCCGTGCTCGGTGTGCATATAGTGAGCAGCCGCCGACGCCCGAGGGCTGTCGACCGTCGCACCGCTCGTGTACTTCCCGGTCAGGAACCCACGGGCCAGCCCCCAATAGGGCGTGCTCGACAGCCCCTCCCGGGCCACCACGTCCCGCAGCTCTCCCTCGTACGCGCGCTCGACCAGGTTGTACGGCTGCTGCAGCGCGACGTACCGGGGCAACCCGTTCTCGTCGGCCACCTGCAACGCCTCGGCCAGCCGTACGGGCCCGTAGTTCGACGCGCCGACGTAGCGCACCTTCCCCTCGCGGATCAGCTCACCGAACGTCCCCAGCGACTCCGCGAGCGGGGTGTCGCGATCGTCCACGTGCGCCCAGTAGAGATCGATGCGATCAGTGCGCAGCCGGTGCAGCGACGCCTCCACCGCCATCCTGATCGTGCGCGGCGCCAGCCCCTTGAGGCCCTCCAGCATGCCGACCTTGGTGGCCAGCACGATCTGGTCCCGGTTGCCGCGGCTCTCCATCCACTCGCCGATCAGGATCTCGGAGGTGGACTCGCCCGTGGCCCAGTACGGATAGCTGTCGGCCGTGTCGATGAAGTTTCCGCCCGCCTCGACATAGGCGTCGAGCACTGCCCAGGACGCTTCCTTGTCGGCCGTCCAGCCGAACACGTTCGCGCCGAGTGCGATGGGGTGAACGGACAGATCTGTGGTGCCTATCGATCTCATCACCCCATTATCCGCACCCGTCACAGAGAGTCCCAGCCGGTACCACCTCCGACGGTCCACTACCCGCCGCCCCAGCCCCGCCCACGGAGCCGCTCCTCGCGCGAGCCCCGACCGCAGCCATCCCACGGATCCACCCCTCCCGCGAGCCGCCGACCGCAGCCACTCCCACAGATCCACCTCTCGTGCGAGCTTCCCCCGGACTGCGGACTCCCACAGATTCATCTTTCGCGCGAGCTTCCCTCCGGACCGCGAGCTCCACGGTCTTTCTTACGTGTCAACTTTGCTTGGAGCACGGCCTCCACAGATCGCCTCTCGGGTGAGCTCCTCGGAGCAAGGCCACCAGAGCTGGGGGACAGCCCACGACCTCGCTATCCGCCTCCCCGGCCAGCGGGCAACGTCAGACGTAAGCGCCGGATCGTACGCGAGATCTCGGCCCGGTTCTTGGCGGACTTGAGCCACGTGGGCAGGCGTTCCACCAAGCTCGCCGGAGCCCCGGGCGCGACGCCCCCTCGTTCGCGCAGCTTCGCCGCCACGTAGGCCTCCAGCAGGTCGAGGTGCTGGGCGTCGTAGGCCCACAGCACATGTCCGCGGCACCTCGCCCGCAACCACAACGGCCGCCGGAAGAAGGGATCGACAGGAGCGCCGACGACAACCGAGCCGACCGTCTCGTCCTTGAGATAGCCACACCCTCCACAGCTCAGACGCCGACGCAGGTTCACGGCCCCGGTCGAGGCCGTGTCGCCGTCGTCCTCGGCCATCCCCAGCTGCGCCACGACGACGGCACACCCATCACATCGAGGACAGCGCACCAGCACCTCGTCGACGAAGTCGTACCCGTACTTCCGCTCACGCCGATCCCGGAACCGGCCACCACCCCCCACCGCATCGCCCCGACCGGCGGCATCCCGGAGACCGGAAGGATCGCTGTGACCGGAAGTATCGCGCTGACCGGCCGACTCGCGGCGACCGGCAGCATGGCCCCGACCGGCAGCGTTGCCTCGACCGGTGGCATCGCGGTGATCCGCCACCTGGCCCGGATCGACCGTATCGCGGTGATCCGCCGCATTGCCCCGAACGGCCGCATTGCCCTGATGGGCGGTATCGCCCTGATCGGCGGTATCGCCGTGACTCGACGCATCCTCCTGACTTGACGCATCACCAGGACCAGCCGCACTCCCCGCCACCTGGTCAGCTTCCCAGAGGCTCTACCTAACCCGCCACGGGAGAAAACCTGCCTCACCCACGGAACCCCTCGGACCTCCACTCACCGCCCGGCGTTGGTGTTACCGGAGATCCGCGATGACGTGAGGACGTCGCCGTCATGGAGGCAGCACCCGTCGCCAGTACGTACGGGAGAGACAGCGACGTCGCTCAGCGGGAAGACGTCACTCAGCGGAAAGGACGCCCGCCTCCTCCCGGTACTCGTCCGGTTTGTCGACCAGTTCGTCCAGAGCCTGTTGCAGGTGGCCGAGGAGCCCCCACACGTCGTCCATCCGCTCGGGGCAAGCGACGATGCCGAAGTCGAGCATGCCGTCGTACGAGAAGCAGGTGATGTTCACGCCGCCGGTGGCGTCACTCAGGACTGACATCGGGTAGTACGAGAGCACCCGGCTCCCGCACAGGTAGAGCGGGAACTGCGGGCCCGGCACGTTGCTGATGATCAGGTTGATCGGCGGGCAGGCCACCGAGACGAACCGGAAGATCGCCGGCGTGACCAGGCCGGTGACCGGGGGGGGCAGCAACGCGCACAGCTCGCCCAGCCAGCTCGCCGGAGCCAGCGCGAAGCGGCGCTTGGCCGCGTTCATGGTCTCTCCGACGGCCCGCAGCCGCTCCTGCGGATCGGTCGTGTTCGTCGGCAGGGGAGCGATCATGGCGGAGATCTGGTTGCCGACCCGCTCCTGCGCACGCGCCGAGCGCACCGCCACCGGGACGGCGGCGATCAGCGGCTCGTCCGGCAGCGCGTCCCGCTCCACCAGCCAGGACCGCAACGCGGTGGTGCACAGCGCCATGACCACGTCGTTGCCGCTCATGCTGTGCGACCTGGCGACGTTCTTGACTTCCTTCCACGACACGGACCCGAACGCCAGGCGGCGGCGGTCGCTGATCGGCCCGTTGAACGGCGTCCGGGGGGCCGCCAGCCCGGGCAGCGGTGGCCGCTCGCGCGAGTCTCCTGCCACCATCCGAGCGGCCTTGGCGATCAGCCGGGAGCCCGGCACGTTCGAGGCCAGCGGGATGGCGTCCAGATCCCCGGCCGCTCGCACGATCGACTGCAACGCCCGTACGGGATGCGTCACCCCATGGACGGCTGCCCCGCTCAACATCCCCAGCAACCCAGGCGCCTCGACACCCGCCGTGCCGGAGACCTTCCCTCGCGCCCCCGTTTTCGCCGCCCCGGCCCCGGCAGCCATCTCCCGCACAACCCCGTCCGCGCCCTCCTGACGCCCGACCCCGTCCTGGGTGCCGCTGGCCCGGATGGCGCTGGCCTGGGTGGCGAGGTCCTGCGTGGCGCCGTTCTGCGTGGCGCCGTTCTGCGTGGAGCCGTTCTGCGTGGCGCCGTTCTGCGTGGCGCCGTTCTGCGTGGCGCCGTTCTGCGTGGCGCCGTTCTGCGTGGCGGGGTCCTGGGTGATCCGGGACGGGGTCACCCCGTCCTGGGACACTCCGTCCAGGGTCACCTCGTCCCGCACGGCCCTGTTCGCGGGGTCAGGGGCGACGTGGGGCAGTACCTCTGGGACGGGGCCGAGTGTGGTCCCGGCTGCGACCCCCTTGAGCACGACCTCCCGCACGGTCGTATCCTCCGAGGCGGCGGACTCCCCGCCGTCTCCGAGGGGAACCTCCCCCAGGTGGGTGGGCCCGTGGTGGTCGGACCGGTCGTGAAGCCCGGCGGTAAGCCCGGCACCGCCGGAAGATTCGGAAGACGCGGATGTCCCGGATTCGCCGGACAACCCGGAAGGCCCCGGAGAGTCGGATGCCCCGGCAGGCCCCGGAGATCCGGACGACGCCGCAGGCCCGGATGCCTCCAGCGGCCCGCCTGACGCCGGGGAAACCGGCGGGGTGGCCACCGCATGGATCACCGAGCGGGCAGCGGACGCTGCCGCGGCCCTGGTCGTCTTGGGGCGGGGGCTGCTCGTGGGCGCCGCGCGGGTCGCGCACTCCGGTGCAGGGGTGAGGTCGAGGAGGGCGGCGAGGGTCTCGGCGCCGGAGACGCCGTCGATCGCCGCGTGGTGGACCTTCGTGTAGACGCCCGCCCTCCCGCCGGCCAGCCCGTGGATCAGGTGCATCTCCCACAGCGGGCGCGTCCGGTCGAGCCGGCGGGCGTGGATCTCGGCCACCGCCTCCGCGAGCTGGAGCTCGCCGCCGGGCGCGGGGAGCGTCAGCTCGAACAGGTGGTTGTCGATGTCGAACTCCGGGTCGTCGGCCCAGTAGGGGCGGTCGAGGCCGAGCGGCACCTCGACCAGCCGGAGGCTGAACGCGGGCGCCAGGTGGAGGCGCTCCAGCAGCAGTTCGGCGAGCGCTCGACGGGTGAGGCGTCCGTCGGTGGCGTCGAGGATCGCCAGGCCCGCCACGTGCGCGGCGGTGGTCGCGGACTCGACGTTGAGGAACTGTGCGTCGAGCGCGGTCAGCTGGCGCATCTTCTCTCCCTTCCGTGGGGCGTCGTCAGCTTCGCATGAAGGGATTTCCCTAACGTTTCTGCGCGAGTCTTTCAGATGAATTTCCGGCGCCCGCGCGGGCCGTGACCGATTACCCAGCTCAGCCGAGATCCGTGACATTTCTCTAACCACGGACCACGTGAATGGGATGGTGCACGACGGCGTCGAAGTGATAACCGGCGGGGTGCCAGGGGGTGACCAACGGCTGGGTGACGCCCGACTCGTCGGTCGCCCTGGCCATGAGCACCTGGGGCCCGCGATGCTCGGGCACCCACATCACATGCCACGGCAACCACGCCCCGACCAGGTGATGTCCGCGGTGGTCGGCGTCGTGCCAGCTCCAGCCGCCGTCGAAACTGACCTCCACCCGGACGACGCGGCCCCGGCCCGACCACGACCGGCCGCGCAGCACCACCGGCTCGCCGACGGGCAGCCGGGCGTCCCAGGCGAGCTCGAAAGCGCTCTTCACCGGTTGCCGGACGACACCCCGGTAAAAAACGGTGTTCCATGGCGTGAATGCGGTGGTCGTACAGATTTCAATTTCACCGAGCCATTTGATCGACGCGATTCCGGCCCAGCCTGGAACCACCAGCCGGGCCGGAAATCCATGGTCAGGGGGAAGCGGCTCGCCATTCATCTCATAGGCCACGAGCACGTCGTCCATGGCTTTCCACACGGGCAGCGGCCGGCGCACCCGGCCGTATCTCTCGAACGGCGCGTCCAGCCCCGACGCGACCACGTCCACCGCCTGGTCGCGCACCCCGGCCGCGCGCAGCACCTCGCGCAGCGGCACGCCGCGCCAGCGGGCCACGCCGATGGCGCCGAGCCCCCACTGCGTGCCGGGGGCGGCCGTGCCCTGCTGGGTCGCGTAGAAGCGGCGGCCGTTGCCCGCGCACTCGACGGCCGCGTCCACGGTGCGGGCCGGCATGCCGAGCAGTTCGTCGTAGCCGAGCTCGACCGCCCGCCGCGCCCCGTCGCCCCGCACCAGGAGCCGCCACGTCGCCGCGTCGATCAGCGGCGTGAAGGTGTGGTGGCGCACGAAGAACCGGTCGGTGGGCGTGTGGTAGCCCTGCCCGGCCATGCTCTCCCACCGCATCTCGGCATTCCCGCTCCCGCGCGGACCGCCGCCGGCGTCAGGCCCGAGGCCCGGGTCGAGCCCGCTGCCGGCGGGCGCGCCGATCGGCGGGTCGCCGGTGTCCCAGCCGTGCTCGGCGTCGGCGGCATGCCGGATGAACAGGCGGTCGGGCAGCGGTTTGACGATCGCGCCCAAGGTCCCCCTCAACGCCTTCACCTCCAGGATGTGTCGCAGCGGTGCATGAGGGGAGCCGGCGAGGCGGATCGTTCCAGCCGGATACCACCGGGACATACCCCGTAGACCGGCAGGTGAACGGCCTACAGGACAGCAGGATCACCGGGGCGGGACGACGGAGGTGAAGGGCTCACCCGCACGGAGGCGGGCGCGAGATAGCGCGGGTCGCCGCAGACCACCACGGCCAGGCCCTCGTCGAACCACTGCGGCACCTCCGCCCCGGCCAGCCGGGTGTGCAGCTCGACGTGGGACAGCTCGTGGGAGGCGATGACCGGGTCGGCGCCACGCGGCGAGAGCACGTCACGGATTCTCGCGCACCGGTCACGCCCCGCACCTCAGCCCCAGGGCTGAACCCGATCAGCGCCCCAGGAACGCCAGCAGCCGGTCGAGCGGCCAGGTGTTGATGACGTCGTCGGTCGTCAGCCACGCCCGCTGCGCGATGCCGATGCCGAACCGCTGGTGAGCCAGGTGCGGGATCGCGTGGGAGTCGCTGTCGATCGAGAACTTGACCCCGTGGTGCTTGGCCAGCCGCACCAGGTCGGACGGCAGGTCGGAGCGGTCGGGATAGGAGTCGATCTCCATGGCGGTGCCCGTGCGGGCGGCCGCGCGGAAGACGGCGTCCCAGTCGGCGTCCACCATGCCGCGCTTGCCGATCTTGCGGGTGGTCGGGTGGCCGATGACGTCGACGTACGGGTTCTCGCAGGCGGCGATGAAGCGGCGGGTCATCTCGTCGCGGCTCATCGTGAAGTGGGAGTGGACCGAGGCCACGCACACGTCGAAGCCGCGCAGGACCTCGCCGGGCCAGTCGACCGAGCCGTCGGGCGCGATGTTGAGCTCGGTGCCGTGCAGCAGCCGCATGCCGGGATAGCGCTGCTGCAGCTCGGCCACCCGCTCGCGCTGCTCCAGCGCCTTGTCGAGGGTCATCCGCTGCATCGCCAGGTCGGGCGCGTGGTCGGTCACCGCGTAGTAGGAGTAACCCCGGGCGTGGCCGGCCGCCACCATGTCGTCCAGCGACGCGATGCCGTCGGTCAGGTCGGTGTGGGTGTGGAGGTCGCCGCGCAGGTCGGACAGCTCCACCAGGACGGGCAGCTCGCCGGCCAGCGCGGCCTTCACCTCGCCGCCGTCCTCGCGCATCGGCGGCGGCACGAACTGCATGCCGAGCGCCGCGTAGATCTCCTCCTCCGACTCCGAGGCGATCACCCGCTCACCGTCGAACAGGCCGTACTCCGAGAGCTTCCAGCCCTTCTTGACCGCCATCTCCCGGATGGCGACGTTGTGCTCCTTGGACCCGGTGAAGTACTGCATCGCCGCGCCCCATGACCCGGCGGGCACCACCCGCAGGTCGACCTGCATGCCGGAGGTGGTGCGGACGGACGTCTTCTTGTCGCCCGCGGCGATCACCTCGGCGACGTACGGCTGGGCGCGGAACTCCTCCATGATCGACTCGGGCGCGACGGCCAGGATGTCGATGTCGCCGATCGTGTCGCGCATCCGGCGCAGCGACCCGGCGTAAGCCACGCGCTCGGCGGACGCGGACAGCGAGGCCATCACCTGCTCGGCCAGGGCCATGGCGACGCCGATGTGGACCCGCCGGCCGGACTGCTCCAGCTGCTCGATGCCCTTGACCAGGTTGGCCAGCGTCTTCGGGCCCAGGCCCTTGACCCCGTCGAGCCGGCCGCCCGCGATCGCCTCGCCCAGCGCGGCCGGCGAATCGATGCCGAAGTCCTCGTACAGCATGATCGCCGTCTTCGGGCCCAGGGTCGGCACGCGCGTCAGCCGCCTGACGCCCTCGGGCACCCGGCCGCGCAGGTCGTCGAGCTGGCGGAAGCTGCCCCGCTGGAGGAACTCCTCCATCTTCTTCGCGATCGCCTCGCCCACCCCGGGCACGCCGCGCACGTCGACCGTCGCGATGTCGTCGGGGAAGCCGGCGATCGCCTTCGCGGCCTTCTGGTAGCTGCGCACCCGGAAGGCGTCGCCGCCGGTCAGCGCGAACAGCTCCGCGTATTCCTGGAGGGCGGCCGCCGCCTCGTCGTTTGCCCGTGCCATGGGCTCAGCTTAGAGGTCATCCCCGACAAACAGCCCGGCCGTTGCGGCGCAGGACGCCGAGCGCCCAGACAGTGATCGCACCACGCCAGTCGAGCGCACCGGCGGGGGAGATGCGTGCGTAGTCCACCGTCCAGCCGCCGTCCTCACGCTGCTCGGCCGCCAGCCGGTCCAGGTCCGCCTCGATCACGCCGGGCGCGAACAGCTCGCGAGCCGGGCTGTCCGGGTACGGGGCGAAGTCGAGCGGCCGCAGCGCCTCGTCCGCGGTGCCGCCCTGCACCGGCACCCGCCCGTCGGCGGGCACGAACGCGCCCAGCCGCGTCAGCAGCTCCGCGGCCTCCGGGCGCGAGGCGTGCACGGCGTCCAGGAAACGCACCGCGAACGCCAGCACGTACGCGCCCGGCGGCTCCCGCAGCGCGCCGATCGCCCCCAAGCAGTAATCAGTGGCCCGGCGCAGCCACGGGTGGGCGGCCACGGCCGGGTCGTGCGCCGCCACGCGGTGCGCCATCGCGGCCGAGACGCTGGTGATCTGGAGCGACGAGACCGACGGGTCGGCGCCCGCCCACCACGGCGCGGTCGCGGCGGGCACGCCGAGCGGCAGCGCGAAGGGCAGCCCGCCGTCGTCGAGGGTCACCGACTCCAGCCACCCGCACAGCGCCGCAGCGTGCGGCGAGGTGGCGGGCGCGATCTCCGCCAGCACCTCGAACGCGTGCAGCGCCGCGCCCGGCTGGCTCTCCGGCGAGCGCAGGTCGGGCTCCAGCCCCCACCCGTAGCCGCCGTCGGGATTGCGGTAGGCGTCGAGCGCGGCCAGCACGCCGGCCACGTCGCCGCCGCCCTCCATCAGCTCGAAGCGGCGCCGGTCGAGCACCCTGGCATGGCCCGCCATGAAGGAGGCGGCCGTCGAACGGTCGTGACTCATATGCCCATACTCCGACGGCCGCCCCCCGCGAGGCTTGTACCGATCGGACGTGTCAGAAACGAACCTCGCGCGGCCGGTACGGCTCCGCCAGGTAGGCCAGCTCCTTCTCCGACAGCGCCACGCCCACGGCCGCCACCGCGTCGTCCACGTGGCGGTCCTTGGTGGCGCCCACGATCGGCGCGTCGACGCCCGGCTGGTGCAGCAGCCAGGCCAGCGCGATCTGCGCGGCGGGCACCCCGCGCTCACGCGCCAGCTCCGCCACCCGGTCCAGCACCTGCCGGTCGTTCTCCGGGTCGTACAGGGCCTCGATGCGCGGGTCGGAGCCGGTCCTGGTCGTGTCGGCGGGCGCGTCCGCGCGGGCCAGCACGCCCCGGGCCAGCGGGCTCCACGGGATCACGCCCACGCCCAGGTCGAGGCAGAGCGGCAGCATCTCGCGCTCCTCCTCCCGGTAGAGCAGGTTGTAGTGGTTCTGCATCGACACGAACCGGGTCCAGCCGTTCGCCTCCGCGACGAACTGCGCCTTGGCGAACTGCCACGCCCACATGCTGGACGCGCCGATGTAGCGGGCCTTGCCGGCCTTGACCACCTCGTGCAGCGCCTCCATCGTCTCCTCGATCGGCGTCTCGGGGTCCCACCGGTGGATCTGGTAAAGGTCCACGTGGTCGGTGCCGAGCCGCCGCAACGAGGCGTCGATCGCGGCGTGCACATGCTTACGGGACAACCCCCGGTCGTTCTGACCGCGGCCCATGGGGAAGAACACCTTGGTCGCCAGCACGTAGTCGTCGCGACTGCGGAAGATCTTGCGCAGCACGCTGCCGGTGACCACCTCACTGGCGCCCTGGGAGTAGACGTCGGCGGTGTCGAAGAAGGTCACCCCGGCGTCGGCCGCCCGGCGGACGATCGGTTCGGCCTGGTCCTCGGCGAGCGCCCATTCCTGCTTGGCCGGATCGCCGTAGCTCATCATGCCGAGGCAGACGCGCGAAACCCGGAGTCCGGTGTCGCCCAGTCGTGTGTATTCCATGGGATCACCCTAGGACCCGCTTTCCGCTCTGCGTAGCGGTGTTCCGGTCAGCGGATCAGAACGGCCCGCCAGGCGTGATCATGGTGACGCCCGGCACGGAACCGATCGAGGCGAGCGCCTTGCCGGCGTCGGCGAGCCCGATGGTGCGGGTGACGAGCTGGTCGGGGTGGAGCACACCGGCCCTGATCAGCTCCAGCATCCGAGGGTACGTGTGCGCGGCCATCCCGTGACTGCCCAGCAGCCGCAGCTCCAGGGCGATCACCCGGTCCATCGGCACCGGCGTCGCCCCGCCGGGCAGCAGCCCGACCTGGACGTGCCGGCCGCGCCGGCGCAGGCTCTCCACGGACGCCGCGCAGGTGTGGGGGCTGCCCAGCGCGTCGAGCGACACGTGCGCGCCGCCTCTGGTCAGCTCGCGCACCTGGGCGGCGGAGTCGCCCGCGGAGCCGTCGACGAAGGCGGTGGCGCCCGCCCGCTCGGCCAGCTGCAGCGCGTCGGCGCTGATGTCGACGGCCACCACCCTGGCCCCCACCGCGCTGGCGATCATGATGGCGGACAGCCCGACCCCGCCGCAGCCGTGAACCGCCACCCACTCGCCCGGCCGCACCCCGGCTACCTGGTCGACCGCGCGGAAGGCGGTGGCGAACCGGCAGCCGAGCGAGGCCGCGGTCGCGAACGTCATCTCCTCGGGGAGCGCGACCAGGTTGACGTCGGCGTGGTCGATCGCCACCAGCTCGGCGTAGGAACCCCAGTGGGTGAACCCCGGCTGCGTCTGCCGCTCGCACACCTGCTGCTCGCCCGCCTGGCAGGCCGCGCAGGACCCGCACGCGCACACGAACGGCGCCGTCACCCGCGCGCCGGGCCGCCACCCGCGCACCTCGGCGCCGACCGACTCCACGACGCCCGCCAGCTCGTGGCCGGGGACGTGCGGCAGCACCCGGATGTCAGGGTCGTGCCCCTGCCAGCCGTGCCAGTCGCTGCGGCACAGGCCGGTGGCCTCGACCCGGATCACCGCCCCGTGCGGAGCGGGGGCCGGATCGGGCAGCTCGCGCAGGTCGAGCTCGCCGCCGAAGTCGTCGAAGGCAACAGCACGCATCTCATGAGCTTAGAGTGACCTGCCGCAGCTCGCGCAAGGCCCGGTGGGCGGGCGAGCCCGGTTCGGCGGTGTAGAGCACCAGCCGGAGGTCGTCGCGGTCGGGCACCGGCATGACCTGGCAGATCATCTCGATCGGGCCCGCCAGCGGATGCCTGACGGTCTTGCGCATGGCCCGCCGGGGCCGCACCTCGTGCTCGGCCCACAGCCGGGCGAACTCCGGGCTGCGCCCGAGCATCTCCGCCACCAGCGCCCGCAGCTTCTCGTCGTCCGGGTAGCGGCTCGCCGCGACCCGCAGGTCGGCCACCGCCGCCCGGGCGAAGCGGCCCTTCTCCTCGTCGCCGAGCGTCGCGATGAGATCCGGCGCGAGGAACGCCCACCGGACCACGTTCAGGTCGTCGCGGGGCTGCGCGTCGAGGTCGCCCATGAGGACGGAGGCCAGCCGGTTCCAGGCGAGGATCTCGTACTTGGCGTCGAGCACGAAGGCCGGCACCTCGTCCAGGAACGCGATCAGATGGCGGATGCCGTCGGGGACGTCGCTCCTGATCCCGGACGGCACCTGTTCCGCCTGCCCGGCCAGCCGGAACAGGTGCGCCCGCTCGTCCTGGTCCAGCACCAGCGCCCGGGCCAGCGCGTTGACCACCTGCTTGGAAGGGTGCGGGCCGCGGGCCTGCTCCAGCCGGATGTAGTAGTCGATCGACATGCCCGCCAGCTCGGCCACCTCCTGCCGGCGCAGGCCCGGGATGCGCCGCCGGCCGCCGCCGGGCAGACCGACGTCGGCCGGGCTGATCCGGGCCCGTCTGTTGCGCAGGAACGCGGCGAGCGCCTCACGGTTCATGCCCCCCATCATCCGGTACGAGCGAGTCGTGAGGGTGGTACCGCCGATCCCAGTCTCACCCGGTCTCTCCCGGCCGCGGGCGAGCCCGGCCAGCGTGGGAGACATGACGACAGCACTCATCACCGGCGCCAACAAGGGAATCGGCTTCGAGATCGCCCGCCTCCTCGGCGAGCGCGGGATCACCGCGATCGTGGCCGCGCGCGACGAGGAACGCGGCCGCGCCGCCGCCGGGCGGCTCGGCCTGCCGCACGTCCGGCTCGACGTCACCGACGAGGCGAGCGTGCGGGCCGCCGCCAAGCAGGTCGAGGAGGAGTACGGGGTCCTCGACATCCTGGTCAACAACGCCGGGATCACCGTCTGGCAGGACGACGAGCGGCCCAGCGCGACCCCGCTGGAGGTGTTCCGCCAGGTGTACGGGACGAACGTGTTCGGCGTGGTCGCCGTCACCAACGCGATGCTCCCGCTGCTGCGCCGGTCGCCGGCCGGGCGGATCGTGAACATGTCCAGCGAGCTCGGCTCCCTGGCCCTGGCCGTCGACCCGGACGGCCCGTTCTGGCCGCACAACTACGTGGCGTACAACTCCGCCAAGTCGGCGCTCAACATGGTCACCGTGGCGTACGCCAAGGAGCTGTGGGACACCCCGATCAAGGTGAACGCGGCCAACCCCGGCTACTGCGCCACCGACCTCAACGCCCGCACCGGGCACCGCACCGCCGAACAGGGCGCCGCCATCGCGGTGCGGCTGGCCACCATCGGCCCCGACGGCCCCTCGGGGGCCTTCCTGCAAGATGACGGCTCTGTGCCCTGGTGAGAGGTGTCAAGACCGTCTCCCAGGACAGATGGGGGTGCATGGGACAAGATCTGGATAAGGCACGGTTTTCGGAAAGTGAGTTCCAGCAGTTCGGCGAGCGGCTGCACGAGCAACTCGGCACGTTGCGCGACCTGCTGGACCAGCCCGGCTTCGGCGAGGGGCCGGTCACCATCGGCGCCGAGCTCGAACTCTTCCTCGTCGACGGGGAGGGCCGGCCGCTGCCGCAGAACAGCGAGGTGCGCGAGCGGCTCGGCGACCCGCGCGTGGTGCTGGAGCTGGGCCGCTTCAACATCGAGGTGAACCTCACCCCCATCCCGCTGGCCGGGCAGCCGTTCGAGCGGATGGGGGCGGAGATCCAGGAGACGCTGTGCAAGGTGGACGAGGCGGTCGAGGGCGGCGGCGCGCTGCCCATCGGCATCCTGCCCACCCTGGACACCGGTGACTTCACCGCCGACGCCATGAGTGACGAGAACCGCTACGAGGCGTTGCGCAGAGGGCTTCGGCGGCTGCGGCTGGAGCCGTTCCTGGTCAAGGTGGAGGACCTGGAGCTGCGGGTGGAACACGTCATCCTGGAAGCCGCCAACACCTCCTGGCAGGTGCACCTGCGGGTGCCGCCCGGCCGGTTCGCCCGGCTGTTCAACGCCGCCCAGCTGGCGATCGGGCCGGTGCTGGCCGCGTGCGGCAACTCGCCGCTGTTCCTCGGCCGCACGCTGTGGGAGGAGACCAGGATCGCGCTCTTCGAGGAGGCGGCCGACGACCGCGACGTGGAGCGGCTCTACCGCAAGGACGGCCGGGTGACGTTCGGGTCCGACTGGGTGCATGAGGGCGCGTACGAGATCTTCGAAAGGTACGTCAACGACTACGACCCCGTCGTGCCCAACCTCATCGACGACGCCGGCCCGGTGGACGTGCCCGAGCTGCGGCTGCACCAGGGCACCGTCTGGCAGTGGAACCGGCCCGTCTACGACCCCGCCGACGGCGGCCACCTGCGGATCGAGATGCGCGCCCTGCCCGCCGGCCCGTCGTGCGCCGACATGACCGCCAACACCGCGTTCCTGCTCGGGCTGACCCTGGCCCAGGCCGACCGGGACCTGACCGGCTACCGGTTCGCGGAGGCGTACCAGAACTTCTACCGGGCGGCCATGCACGGGCTGGACGCCAAGCTGTCGTGGCCGGACCGCGACGGCGAGATCGAGGCCGCCGACCTGGTGCTGAGCCTGCTGCCGGAGGCGCGCGCCGCCCTGCTGGCCAACGGCGTGTCGGTGAAGGACGCCGACGCCGCGCTCGACATCATCGAGCAGCGCACCCGGCTGCGCCGGACCGGGGCCGCCTGGCAGCGGGAGAAGCTGGCCGAGTACGGCGGCGACCAGGCCCGGCTGGTGCGCCGCTACCGGGAGCTGGCACTGTCGGGGCTGCCGGTACATCTGTGGCCTTAGTGACGCAACCATCTCGCGACCCCCTCCGTCAGACTCTTCGTACAAGACGGAGGAGAGAGGACGCATGGCTGACACCGGGATGACGCCCACCGACGGAACCCCCTTCCGGTTGACGAGGGCCACGGGAAGCCTGGCGGAGGGGGCGGCGAAGCTGGCGAGCGAGTTCCGCGCCGCCTCGATCAAGCGGGTGCTGGCCGACGCCAACCGGAAGGCGGTGCGCGGGGGCGCCCCCGGCGCGTTCGGAACGATGCGCAAACCGTCGGTGTGGTACGCCTTCGACCAGGGCGACCAGGACACCGCCGACTGGTACCCCCAGGGCCTCACCTGCGGGGCCGACTCGGGGACGATCCCGGTGTCGGTGTTCCTGGCCACCTGGTACTTCCGGCCGGAGCAGGGCGAACGGGGGATCAGGCTCACGTTCCTCAGCCCCTCGACGCTCAAGTACCGGCACGCCCTGCTGGTCGAGGCGGCCCCCGACGGGTCCTTCAAGCCGATCGACATCCACGCGGGAGGCGCCGTCTGCTACGGCGACCTGCTCTACGTCGCCGACACCACCAGGGGCCTGCGGGTCTTCGACCTGAAGAACGTGCTCGACCTGACCAGCGTGCAGGCCGGCGTGGGCGACGGGACGCGGGTGGGCCGGCACGGCGGCGGGCTGCACGCCTTCGGCTACCGCTACATCATCCCGCAGACCGACTTCTGGAAGGTCGCCGTCCAGGGCGCCAGGTTCTCGTTCGTCGGCCTCGACCGCACCACCACCCCGCACACGCTGATCTCCGGCGAGTACGCCGAGGACCACCCCCGGGGCCGGGTCGTGCGCTGGAACCTGGAGCTCGACGGCGAACCGAGAGACGCCTTCGTGATGGGGCACGACAAGATCCAGGGCGCGATCTCCCACAACGGCAGGTGGTACCTGAGCCAGGCCGCCGGCTCCGGCGCCAACGGCAGGCTGCTCGTCTACGTCAACGGCAAGCTCGAACGGCGGCCGTTCCCGATCGGCCCCGAGGACCTCACCGCCCGCTCCAGCAAGGTGTGGAGCGTCACCGAGTTCCGGAACAAGCGGGTGGTGTTCGGCGTCAATCTCTGAGAACGTTCGAGAGTATGGGCCGCTATCTCGTAGAACCGTTCGACGCCGGAGACCGTTACGCCACCGAGCGCTACCAGGGCGCCGCCGGGCGCAACTGGTGGCGCTGCGACCCGTCGCTCCAGCTGCTCATGCGCCGCCGCCTCGGCGACGGCTACGCCTGGGCCGAGCCGCACCTCGACCGCCTCGGCGCGCTCATGGGCGGCCTGATCGCCGCCTGCGCGGAGGAGACCGACCGCAACCCGCCGCGGCTGGAGAAGTACGACAAGTGGGGGCGCGACATCAGCGAGGTCGTCATGCCGCCCTCGTTCCACGCCGCCCGCGACGCGCTCATGGCCGACAACTTCACCTCCCCGGCCTTCGCCGGGCAGGCCCGCGCGCACGGCGCCGACCCCGACGCGCTCGCCGCCGCCTGGACCTACCTGCTCGACCAGGCCGACATCGGCATGGGCTGCGCCCTCGGCACCGGCGGCGACATGGTGGTCTCGCTCGCCGAGCGCCACGCCCCCGACGACGTCAAGCGACGGGTACGGGAGATCTTCGCCAACGGCTACTACTCCGGCGAGGCCGCCCAGATGTTCACCGAGCGGTCCGGGGGCTCCGACCTGGCGGCCCTGCAGGCCACCGCCGAGCCCGCGGGCGACGCCTGGTCGCTGACCGGGCTGAAGTGGTTCGCCTCCAACGCCAACGGCTCCGCGTTCGTGGTCCTGGCCCGGCACGACGACTCCGTGGCGCCGTTCCTCGTGCTCTGGGATCGCCGCGACGGCACCCGCAACGGCGTGCGGATCAGGCGGCTGAAGGACAAACTCGGCACCCGCTCGGTCGCCTCCGCCGAGGTCGAGTTCACCGGCGCGGAGGCGTTCCTGCTGGCCGGGCCCGGCTCCGGCTCCGGCCTCGGCACGATGATGAAGCTCACCAACGCCTCCAGGCTCGGCGTCGCCATGATGGGCGCGGGCGTCGCCCGGCGGGCCCTGGTCGAGTCGATCTGCTACGCCCGCGCCCGCGAGGCGTTCGGCCGCCCGCTCGCCGACCAGCCCCTCATGCGCCGCAAGCTGGCCGAGCTCGTCGTCGAGGTCGAGGCCGTGCAGGCCCTCGTCTTCGACGGCCACGTCAGCCCCCGCCTCCGCCTCGCCCCCGCGCTCGTCAAGCTGCGCGCCGCCCGCCTGGGCGTCACCGCCGCCAGCGACGCGATCGAGGTGCACGGCGGCAACGGCTACATCGAGCAGTGGCCGGTCGCCAGGCTGCTGCGCGACGCCCAGGTCAACCCCATCTGGGAGGGCGGCGACCACATCCTCTGCCTCGACGTCCGCCGGGCGATGCTGCGCGAGAGCGCCCACGAGCCCTTCCTGGAGCGCCTGGAGTCGGCCGTCGCCCAGGCCCCCGAGAGCGACCCCGCCACCGCCGACCTCGTCCGCGACCGGATCGCCGACCTCCGCAAGGCCATCACCGTCTGGTCGTCGCTGGACCCCGTGGTGGCCGAGGCCCGGTTGTTCCCGCTGGCCCAGCTCATGGCCGACGTGTACGCCGCGGCGGTGCTGGTGGAGCAGGCGGGCTGGGAGCAGCGCGCCGGCCACGGCGACCGCAAGGCCCTCGTGGCCCGCCTCTACGCCGGCGCCCACCTCGCCGACCACGGCCCGCTGCGCGGCCTCGACCGTCCGGCCGAGGACCTGGACCGGTTCGACGAGCTCGTCTCCGGCGCGCTCACCCTCTGACCCGGGTCACCGCGACCGGCGGCCCTTCTTCCCGCGGGGCGCCGGCGCCGCCCGGCGCGCCGAGCCGCCCCGCACCGGCTTCTTGGCGGGCTTGCGGTCCTGCTTGTCGGCGGGAGGCGTCGGGGCGCGGCCGCGCGAGCTGTTAGCGGTACGGCCCCGGACGATGCCGATGAAGTCCTCCACCAGGTCGGTCGTCCGGTCGGCCGGCCACGCCAGCGCCACCTGCGACCGCGGCGCGTCAGGCACCGGCCGGTAGGTCAGGTCGCGGCGGTGGTGCAGCCGCGCCAGCGACTGCGGCACCAGGAGGAGCCCGGCCCCCGCCGCCACCAGCTGGATCGCCTCCGCCGTCGTGGCCGGACGCTCGAACGCCGGCAGCCCTGGACGGCCGGCCCACTCGATCGCGTCGTCCAGCGGGTGGAACACCTCCTCGCCGGCCAGTTCGGCGAGCGTCACCTCGTCGGCCGCCGTCACCAGGTGATCCTTCGGCACCACGACCACCGTGGTCTCCACGTACAGGGGGATCACGCTCAACCCCTCGCGGTCGACCGGCAGCCGGACGAACCCGGCGTCGGCGTCACCGGCGCGCAGCAGCCCCACCACGTCGGCCGCGGGCACCGCGACCAGGGAGAGCGGCACGTCGGGCACCCTCTCGGCCCAGATGCCGGCCCACTTGCCGGGCGTCACCCCCGGCGCGTACGCCAGCCGGAACTCGCCGCCGATCTCCTCAGTCATCCCGTCAGGCTACCGAGGCGAGAGGAATCGATCGGACTGACTACCCTGGACTCCATGACCTCGCTCAAGCCCAAGACGCCCCAGACGATGAAGCCCGCGACCGCGGCCAAGAAGCTGGGCATCCTCCTCTCGGCCGCTCCCGCCGAGTTCCAGGAGGGCGTCGTCTCCAGGAGCGAGCTCAACGCGCTGCAGGCCGAGCCGCCCGCCTGGCTCGCCGACCTGCGCCGCAACGGCCCGCACCCCAAGCAGGTCGTGGCCGCCAAGCTCGGGGTGTCCATCTCCGGCCTGCTCAGAAACGGCATCACCGACCCGCTCACCACCGCCGAGATCGAGACGCTGAAGGCGGAGAACCCCGCCTGGCTCGAACACGAGCGGTCCGTCCAGGCCGAGGTCCGCAAGGAGACGCAGCGTCTCAAGCAGCGCTGAGCCGCGTGGGGCTCGCCCGCGATCGGGGCGGCTTGTATGCTGCGTGACCCGATCACCTGGAGGCACGCGCCATGTCGCTGGATGAGCTGCCGGCCGGACTCCACGAGGCCGAGGACGTCACCCGCCACTGCGCCCTGGTCGAGCGCGCCGCCGCCGAGGGCCGGGCCGACGAGCTCCACGCCCTCGCCCTCGCCTTACGCGCCGCCGATCCGGGCTGGCAGCGCGACGAGGTGTTACGCCACGTCCAGCAGGCCCTGGCGCTGACCCCCGGCGCCGACCTCGCGGCCCACGCCGTGCGCCTGGCCGCGACCGAGCAGAACGAGGGGCTCGTCCGGCTGGCCGCCGCCCAGCTCGCCTCCGCCCAGCCGCTGGGCCACCTGCTTCCCCTGTTCGAGGAGTACGAGCAGGCGCCCGAGCTGTTCGCGTGCCTGACGCAGGAGCTGGTGCTGCGGCACCCCGACATCGGGCAGGAAGGCGCCGTCCGCCGGGTGGCCGCCCATCTCGCCGACGCGCACCACCCACTGGCCGTCCTCCCGCCCGCGCTGCTGCCCTTCGAGGACGCGCTGGACCTGCCCTCGTACGGCCTGCGCGGAGCGTCCTACGCCATCCCGTTCGGTCCGGTCGAGCGGTCCGGTTTCCCCCGGCGGCCCGGTCACCGGGTGCCCGCCGCCGAACTGCTCGCCCCCGGCCTCCTCACGGCGGCCGTGGAGAACTGGGCCGAGGACTCCAACGGCCGGATCGAGGCGCGGGCGTTCCGGCTGGCGATCCCGGCCGCTCTGGACGCGGAGCTGCTGGAGGGGCTGGGGCTGGCCTGCCTCGCCGGTGAGGGCGAGCTGACCATGCGGGAGGCGACGCCGTCGGAGGTGATGCGGGTGCTGTTCGCGGCGGCCGCGACCGGCTCCGCCTACGGAGGCGGCCGGGGCGGGGCCTACGGGAGGCTGCTGGCCTGGCAGTCGATGACCGCGCTGGCCGGTGGCAGCCGCATCGAGGACGCCGCCGACCGCACCTGGGCGCTGTTCGACGCCTCGACCGCCTGGTTCCACCAGGTCGCCTGGGATCTCGGCGTGGCCGCGCTGGACACCGACCGCCTGCTGGTCCACGTCCTGGCCGCCACCGACACCGACTGACGGAACTCGCCGGGCTTACGGGGCTTGGGCCTGGCTCCGTGAGGGGTGTCACATCCCGAGCGGCTGTCCCGTCCGTAAGGGGATGCCCGCCACTCACGGACGAGGGGAACGTCGATGTTCACCGCCTATCTCGTGGTCACCCTGCTCGCCGCCGTGCTCAACGGCATGGTCGCCGTCGCCAACCTCATCGGGCACGACTATCCCAAGAAACAGGCCGACAAGCTGGGGGTGCCCCGGTCCTGGACCCTCCCGCTGGGCACCCTGCTGGCCGTGGGCTCGCTGGGCCTGCTGGCCGGGTTCGCGGTGCCGGTGCTGGGCGCGCTCGCCGCCGGCGGCCTCGTGCTGTACTTCGTCGGCGCGTTCGGCGCCCACCTGCGCGCCCGCGACTACGACTTCCGCGCCTGGGCCGCGTTCTTCACCCTGGCGGTGGCCGCCCTGGGCGTGCAACTGGCCTACCACTGACCCCGCGTTCGACCGCCGCTGGGCGCGCTCGCAGGGGAACATCGGGTTCTGTCGGCAGACGAGTGGCCTTCAACGGCCGATACGGGAATCGACGCCGCGTTGGTATCATCCCGACAGGGCGTCGGTAAAATGGACCACGGCGCTGCGAAGGGAAGGATCCCCCATGCACATGATCATGAACCGCATCGACGTGCCCGCCGAGGACGCCAAGGCCTTCGAGGTCACCTTCCTGGAGAGCATGCGCGCGACGCTCGCCGGCGTGCCCGGTCTGCGGCGCAGCGCGCTCCTGCGCCCCACCCAGGAGGGGCAGCCCTACGTGTCCACGATGGAGTTCGCCTCCCGTGCGGACTTCGTCGCCTGGCTGCGCTCCGACTCGTTCAAGGCCGCCCACTCCGACAGGGAAGCGCCCGGCATGGACACCTCCTCCGCCATCGAGCAGTACGAGGAGATCGGCACGATCGAAATCTGACGACGGGCTCCCGGGCCGACGACTACCCGCCGGTGCAGTAGGCGGCACTGGCGGCGTCCGCCGGGTAGTACGACTCGACCGCGATCTCGTCCAGGGTGATGTCCATCGGGGTGCCGAACATGGTCGTCGTCGAGAACAGCCGCCGTTCGCGCCCGCCGAAGCGGAAGATCATCGGGATGGCGACCTCGGACTCGACCGGTTCACCCGCGTCCTGCGCATGGGTCCAGAAGCTCCTCGCAGAGCGCGGTGAGCTGGGGGTCGGGAGCGGTGGCGAACTGGCGCGCGATGCGCATCCGGAGCAGCGCCAGCGCCGGATACGGCTCGTGCGCGCGCAGCACCCGTTCGATCGCGTCCCAGGCCGCCGACAGCGCCTCCTGGCCGAGCGGCCGCTCGGCACAGCGGGGCGCGAAGCCGGCGGCCGGTAGCAGCCGGTTGCGCTCCCGTAACGGCACGTCGAGCTGCTCCGCCAGCCGAATGATCATCTCGGCGCTCGGCCGGCACTTGCCGGTCTCCACCAGGCTGACGTGACCCGCCTGCCCGGCGGGCCGCGGATCACGGTCGTCGACATCTGGCGGCTCGACGAGGGCCTCATCACCGAGGCCTGGGAGCTCACCGAGCCGGAGTCCCAGGCGGCGGCCAACCTGACATGGTGGGAGATCGCACGAGAGCGCGGTGTTCGGGGTGTTCTGCCGTCGCTGGGGTGTGCCGCTGATCGGCGGCGGCACGGTCCGGCTGCCGCGTCTCATCGGGCGGAGCCGGGCGATGGACGTGATCCTCACCGGGCCTCCCTACCGGGCGTGCGGGTAGTATCGCGAAGCTCTGAAGCGCCTTGAGGCGGTCACGGAAAGGATGGGCCGATGAGCAAGGCGATCACCTATGTCATCACCTATGAGAACGGGCGATGGGTGTCGCGTTGCCCCACTGGAGAGGTCGAGGGTGTCGGCGTGGCGAGCTCCTTGTCCCAGATGGAGCGCGACCTGGCGGAGATCCACGCCTGGGCCTGGCCGGAGGAGACCCCCGGCGTGGCGTTCGTCTTCGACCTTCCCGAGCACGTGGCCGAGGTGGTGACCGAATACCGACATGAGAAAGAGCTGGCCGAGGCTCATGCCAAGCGTGCCGCGGAGCTGGCCGTCAAGGCGGCGAAGGTTCTCACGAGCCACTGGTCGGAGCCTGACACCGCACGTGTCATGGGGCTGTCCAAACAGCGCGTTCACCAGTTGAAGGTCAGCGCCTGACGGCGCCAGACGGGCTCCGCCCCGCGGTCAAACACCCGCCCGAGGCCGCGCCGTTCGTCGCGTCCGCGGTGAACGCGGCCCGACGGCTCGGCGGCCCGACGGCTCGGCGGCCGGCCGGTGTCACGCGAGGCGACGCGGCCTCGGGCGGGTGTTCGGCTTCCAGCCACGGACGACGCTGGCCCGTGTCCCGGCGTCGGCGTACGCTCGGCGGGTTTCCCGAGGAGGGTTGGATGACCGTACGGGTGGAGCGCCAGGGCCCCGTGACCACCGTCGTGATCAGCAGGCCGGAGGCGCGCAACGCCGTCGACCGGGCGACCGCCGAGGCGCTCGCCGACGCCTTCCGGGCGTTCGACGCGTCCGACGCCGACGTGGCCGTGCTGTGGGGGGAGGGGGGCACGTTCTGTGCCGGAGCCGACCTGAAGGTGCTGGACAACCGGGTCGGCGAGGAGGGCGACGGGCCGATGGGGCCGACCAGGCTGCGGCTGTCCAAGCCGGTCGTGGCGGCCGTCTCCGGGCATGCCGTGGCGGGCGGGCTGGAGCTGGCGCTCTGGTGCGACCTGCGGGTGGCCGAGGAGAGCGCGGTGTTCGGGGTGTTCTGCCGCCGCTGGGGCGTGCCGCTGATCGACGGCGGCACGGTCCGGCTGCCGCGTCTCATCGGGCGGAGCCGGGCGATGGACTTGATCCTCACCGGCCGCCCGGTCGGGGCGCGCGAGGCGTACGAGATGGGGCTGGCCAACCGGGTGGTGGCCGACGGGACGGCCCGGCGGGAGGCGGAGGCGCTGGCGGGGGAGATCGCCCGGTTCCCGCAGGCGTGCCTGCGGGGTGACCGGCTGTCGGCGCTGGAGCAGGAAGGGCTGAGCGAGGACGAGGCGCTGCGCAACGAGCTCCGGCGCGGCCTGGCGTCCCTGCCGGAGGCCGCCGCCGGAGCCGCGCGTTTCGCCGGCGGCGCAGGCCGGCACGGCCGCGTCGAACCCTGATCACGGGTTCTGGACGACGGGCCGGCGCGGCCACGTCGGGCCCTGACCTAGAGGATCGGGTGGTTGGCCCTGATCACGCCGTGCGGGTCGCGGGCGCGCTTGAGGTCGTGGAGCCGGGCGAGGGTCTCGGCGTCGAAGGCGGACGCCGCCTGCTCGCCGCCGTGCAGCATCGTGTACGGCTTGCGCCCGCTGGTGTGGGGCACCAGCGCCTTCGACAGCGCGTCCATCCGCTCGGGGGTGCCGGGGATGGGCAGGCCCACCATGTACACCAGGTACGGCTCGGTGTACGGCCCGGCCGCGCCGCCCGAGGGGCGGGCCAGGGCGCCGCCGAGGTGCCGCACCTGCACGCTGAGCATCGGCTCGATGGGGTCGTCCAGCAGGATGGCGGCGACCGCGTCGTCCAGGCCGGTCAGGAGCTCGGCCCGGCCCTTCGACGGGGTGGGGTCGGTCGGCTCGTCGCAGATCGTGCCCAGGTCGGCGACCGGCATGACGGCCCTGGTGTCGCTGATCGCGCCGCCGATCGCGTCGAACGGGCGCAGCAGGTCGCCGGGGTGCTCGCCGAGGTAGGTGGAGTCGATCGTGACGAACCCGGGCCCGTCGGGGAACTTCAGCAGGTCGAACCAGACGGTCAGCTCCTCGGGGGCGTCGGCGGTGACCTCGCGGAAGGCCGCCAGCACCTCGGGCGCACGCTCCGCCGGCCACATCATCCGCCCTCCGTACAGGACGGGCGCCGGGCGCAGCGCGAACTCCAGCGCGGTCACCACGCCGAAGTCGCCGCCGCCGCCGCGCAGCGCCCAGAACAGCTCGGGGTCCGACTCGGCCGTCACCCGCACCTGGGCGCCGGAGGCGTCGACCACGTCGGCGGCCAGCACGTCGGCGGTCGCGAGCCCGTACTTCCTGGAGAACCAGCCCAGTCCGCCGCCCAGCGTGTATCCGGTCACGCCGACCACAGGGGAACTGCCCGCGATGCCGGTCAGCCCGAGCGGTCCGGCGGCGGACAGCACCGCGCCCCACTTCGCGCCGCCGCCGACCCTGGCCACGCCGTCGGTGATCTCGACGGAGTCCAGACGGTGGGTGCGCAGCAGGACCACGCCGTCGGCCGTCGCCGCGCCGTGGCCGGTGCCCTGGGTGGTCACGCTGAGGCCGTGCAGCGCGGCGTGGCCGACGGTCGCCGCCACGTCGTCGGGGCCGGCCGCCTCCACCACCGCCGCGACGCGCTGGTCGGACAGATTCCACGGCGTGCGCGCCTCGTCGAACCCGGCGTCGCCGGGAAGCCACAGGTTGCCCTTGATCATGTTTCGCAATGTGTTCATGGAACCATCCTGCGGCCCGGGGTTTGCGCCGGACTTGGGGTTGAGTTGGGGTTGACTAGGGGCGTGGACGTGCGCATGCTCGGCCCCCTTGAGGTGGTCGATCCCACCGGGGCGCGGCTTGACCCCGGCACCCGCAAGCAGCGGGCGGTGCTCGCCATGCTCGCGCTCAGCCCCGGCCGTCCGGTCTCGCTGGACCGGCTGGTGGAGGAGCTGTGGGCGGGCGAGGCCCCGGCCAAGGCGACGGCGACCTTGCAGGCGTACGTCTCCCACCTGCGGCGGGTGCTGGAGCCCGAGCGCCGGCCGCGCACGCCGCCGGCGGTGCTGCTCACCCGCGAGCCCGGCTACCTGCTCGACATCACCCCGGCCCAGACCGACGTGGGCCGGTTCGCCGCGTGGGCGGCCGACGGGCGGCGGCTGCTGGCGGCGGGGCGGCCCGCCGACGCGGCGGCCGTGCTCGACCGCGCGCTGGGGCTGTGGCGGGGGGAGCCGCTGGCGGAGTTCACCGCGTCCGGGTTCGCCCGCGCGGAGGCGGCGCGGCTGACAGAGCTGCGCTCGGGCGTGCGGGAGGACCGGCTGGCGGCCCGGCTGGAGCTGGGCGAGGCGAGCGTGCCCGAGCTGGAGGAGCTGGTGGCGGGCGACCCGTACCGGGAGCGGGCGTGGTCGCTGCTGGTGCTGGCCCTCTACCGGGCGGGGCGGCAGGCCGAGGCGCTGTCCGCGCTGCGCCGGGTGCGCGCCCTGCTCTCGGACGAGCTGGGCATCGAGCCGGGGCCGGGGCTGAGGCGCCTGGAACAGGCCGTCCACACCCAGTCGCCCGACCTGGAGGCGCTCCCGGCGAGTCCCGTCGCGAAAGAACCCCCCGGGGCCGCCACGGCAGCCGGGGCGGTGCGGCATCGGCAGCGGCTGGTCGGGCGGGAGCGCGAGGTCCGGGCCCTGGAGGAGCGGCTCACGGAGGCGCGCGGCGGACGCGGCGGGCTGGTCGTGGTGAGCGGCGAGGCGGGCATCGGGAAGACCAGCCTGGTCAACGCCGCCGCCGACCTCGCCGCCGCCCGCGGGTTCCGGGTCTCCTGGGGGCGGTGCCCCGACGGCGGCGGCGCGCCCGCGTTCTGGCCGTGGCGGCAGGCCGGCGCGCTCCCGGCGAGCCCGCCCGCCGAGCTGTTCGACCTGTACGACGACGTCCTGGCCAGGCTGCGCGAGGAGCCGGGGCTGCTGGTGCTGGAGGATCTCCACTGGGCCGACGCCTCGTCGCTGAAGCTCCTGGAGCACGTCGCCGCCGAGCTGCCCCGTACGACCACGCTGGCGATCGTCACGCTGCGGCCGGGCGAGCACCAGGAGCGGCTCCGCGAGACGCTGGGCGCGCTGTCGCGGGAAGGGCTGCGGCTGCCGCTGGCCCCGTTCGGCGCCGGCGAGGTGCGCGACTTCCTGAGGCTGCGCGAGGTGCGCGCCGACCCGGTGGCGCTGCTCGACCGGTCCGGCGGGAACCCGTTCTACCTGGAGGAGCTGCTGCGGCTGCCGGAGAGCGAGCGCGACCAGGTGCCGCCCGGCGCCCGCGACGTGATCGCCCGCCGCCTGGCCAGGCTGCCCGGCCCCACCCAGGACCTGCTGAAGGCCGCCGCCGTGGCGGGCCGCGAGGCGGACGTGGACCTGCTGTCCGCGCTCGCCGACCGGCCGGTCGAGGACGTGATGACCGCGCTGGAGCCGGCCCTGGCCGCCGGGCTGGTCGCCGAGGCGGCCGCCGGATACCGGTTCTCCCACGCCCTGGTGCGGGAAGCGCTCGACACCGGTCTCACCCGGCTGGAACGCGCCCGCCTGCACCTGCGCGCCGCCGGTCACCTCGAACGCGCCGGGGCCGACGCCGCGCTGCTGGCCGCGCACTTCGCCGCGGCCGCGCCGCTCGCCCCCGCGGGGAAGGCCGTCGGGTACGCCACCGAGGCCGCCCACCAGGCCGCGGACCGGCACGGCTACCAGGAGGCCGTCGCGCTGTGGGAGCTGGCGCTGGCCCACCTGCCGCCCGGCGACTCGCTCGCCCGCTGCCGCACGCTCACCGGTCTGGGCCAGGCCAGACGCGCCGTCGGCGACGCCGAGGGCGCCTTCCGCGACCTGACCGAGGCGATCGCCCAGGCGCAGCGGATCGGCGACCGGGCGGCGCTGGTGCGGGCGGTGTCGGTGTTCGGCGCCCCCGCCGTGTGGAACTGGCGGCCGTACGGGTTCGTCGACGACGACCTGGCCGACGTGCTGGAGAACCTGCTCGCCGGGCCGCTCGACGACCACGACAGGGCGGCGCTGCTCGGCACGCTCGGCGTCGAGCTGCACTACGGGGCGCGCCGCGCCGAGGGCGAGCGGCTGGCCGCCGAGGCGGTCGAGCTGGCCCGCGCCATCTGCGACCCGGCCCTGCTCGCCAGGACGCTCAACAACTATCTGCTGGCCGCGTTCGTGCCGGGACGCAACGACGAGCGGCTGCGCGCCGTCGACGAGCTGCTCGCCGTCCCGTTCCTGCGCCGCGAGGACCGGCTGGTGGCCCGCGCGATCCGCCTGTCCTGCCTGCTGCGGGCCGGCGAGCTGGCCGAGTGGGAGGCCGAGCTGTCGCGCTGCGAGCAGCTCCTGCGCGAGCTGCGCAGGCCCGAGCTGGAGGCGATGGTCCGGGTCGCGCAGACGGGCGGGCTCATGCTGCGCGCCCGCTGGGCGGAGGCCGAGTCGCTGCTGGAGCGCTTCCCCGCGCCCCGCTACGGGGCGAGCCTGTGGGGCCTGGACGCGCGCCGCCTGATCGCCCGCTACCTGTGCGCGCAGGCCAGGGGCGACACCGCCGGGCTGGTGGACGAGCTGATCTCGGCCGCCGAACCCCCGCTGATGGCGCCGGTGCGCCCGGTCGCGATCCTGGCCGCGCTGGAGAACGGCCGCGAGGGCGAGGCCCGCGAACTGGTCGCCCGGTGGGGCGGCGCGCTGCGCGAAGACTGGGCGGCCGACTTCCTGTGGCCGGTGTGGGGGCTGATCGCGGCCCGGCTCGGCACGCCCTCGCCGGACGATCTCTACGCCCGGCTGCTGCCGATCGCCGACCAGCTCGTGGTGCTGGGCTCGGGCAGCGCCGTCCGCGGTTCGGTCCGTGACGTGCTGGCCCAGCTCGCGCTCCGGCTCGGCCGTACGGACGAGGCGGCGGGGCACGCCAGGGCCGCGATCGCCGCGCACGAACGGCTGGGCCTGACCTACTGGGCGGAGCGCAGCCGCGCGGAATGGGAGTCCGCCGCCCGGCGGCCCGCCACCGCGCCGTAGCGGTGCCGGGGGATTGTCGGGACGTACGCGTATCGTGACCACATGTCTGACATCGAGGTCGCAGGCCGCGAAGTCCGCATCACCAGCCCGGACAAGGTGATCTTCCCGCAGACCGGTCACACCAAGCTCGACCTGGTGTGCTACTACCAGGCGGTGGGTGAGGCCGCGCTGCGCGGGGTCCACGGGCGGCCGATGGTGCTCAAACGGTTCGTGCACGGCGTGGAGGAGGAGCCGTTCTTCCAGAAGCGCGCCCCGGCCAAGCGGCCCGACTGGATCGAGGTGGCCGAGCTGCGCTACCGGTCGGGGCTGAGCGCCTCCGAGGTCGTCTGCACCGACCTGGCCCAGCTCGCCTGGGTGGTCAACCTGGGCTGCGTCGACCTCAACCCGCACCCGGTGCGGGCCGACGACCTCGCCCACCCCGACGAGCTGCGCATCGACCTCGACCCGGTGCCCGGCGTCGGGTGGGACGACGTGCTGAGCACCGCCCAGGTGGCCCGCGAGGTGCTGACCGACCACGGGCTGACCGCCTGGCCCAAGACGTCCGGCTCGCGGGGCTTCCACGTCTACGCCCGCATCGAGCGGCGCTGGACGTTCGCCCAGGTGCGCAAGGCGGCCGAGACCGTGGCCCGCGAGGTCGAGCGGCGCGCCCCCGGCCTGGCCACCAGCCGGTGGTGGAAGGAGGAGCGCCACGGCGTGTTCGTCGACTTCAACCAGAACGCCTACGACCGCACCGTCGCCTCGGCCTACTCCGTCCGCGCCGTCGCCGACGCCCGCGTCTCCACGGCGCTCACCTGGGACGAGGTGCCGGGCTGCCGCCCGGAGGAGTTCACCCTCGACACCGTCCCCGCCCGGCTGGCCGAGTCGGGCGACCCCTGGGAGGACATGGACCTGCACGCCGGCTCCCTCGACGGCCTGCTCGCGCTGGCCGAGGAGCTCGGCCCGGCGCCCAAGCCGCCCAAGGGCACCGGCCGCAGGCAGCAGACCAAGCCGGTCATCGAGATCGCCAAGGCCCAGCACAAGGACGAGGCGCTGGCCGGGCTCGACCGCTGGAAGGCCCGCCACCCCGCCGTCGCCGCCCGGCTGGAGCCCGCCGACGTGCTGGTCGACGGCATGCGCGGGCGCAGCAGCGTGTGGTACCGGATCCGCGTCAACCTCCAGCACGTGCCTGAGGCGGAACGCCCGCCGCAGGAGCCGCTGGAGGTCGACTACGACCCCTGGAGCTAGCGGCCGGAGCCTCAGCGACCAGAGCCTCAGCGACCGGAGATCAGGTTGGCGAGGTGCGCGAACGGCGAGGTGGTGGTGCCGTGGTCGTTCTCGCGCCGGTCGGCGGCCCGATACAACGCGTAGATGAGCTGCACGCCGATCCACCGCAGCGGCTCGGGCTCCCACTGCCGCACCTGGCGGCCCACCCACGGCAGCGCGGTCAGCTCGGTGTCGCGCCGCAGCACCAGGTCGCGCAGCGTGCGCCCGGCAAGGTTGGTGGTGGTCACGCCGCTGCCGACGTAGCCGCCGGCCCAGCCGAGCCCGGTCTCGTGGTCCAGGTGCACGGTCGAGCACCAGTCGCGCGGCACCCCGAGCACGCCGCACCACGCGTGCTGCACCCGCACGTCCGCGGTGGCGGGGAACAACTTGACCAGCATCCGCCAGAGCGCCGCGACCGTCTGCGCCTGCGTCGCCCCCCACACGTCCGTACGCGACCCGTACCGGTAGGGCACGCCCCGGCCGCCGATGGCGATCCGGTCGTCGGCGGTGCGCTGCGCGTAGATGTAGCCGTGCGCCTGGTCGCCGAGCAGTTCGTTGCCCGACCAGCCGACGTGCTTCCACACCTCGGCGGGCAGCGGCTCGGTGACGATCATCGAGCTGTTCATCGGCAGCCACTGCCGGTGCTGCCCGGCCAGGCTGGAGGTGAAGCCCTCGGTGGCGCGGATGACGTACTCGGCCGTGACCGTGCCCCGGTCGGTGACGGCCGAGGCCCGGCCGCCCTCGCGCGGGCGGATCTCGGTCACCGTGGTGCTCTCGAAGATCTCCACGCCCAGCGCCTCGGCCGCCCGGGCCAGCCCGACCGCCAGCTTGGCCGGCTGGATGCGGGCGCAGTGCGGCGAGTAGGCGGCCTCGATGGCGCCGGCCACGTTCAGCCGCTCGCGCATCTCGTCGCGGTCCATCAGCCGCATGTCGTCCTCGCCGTACCCCCAGGTGCGCAGGTCGTCCACCTCGGCGCGGAGCCGGCGGCGCTGCGCCGGGTTGGTGGCGACGTGCACCAGCCCGCCCTTGTGGACGTCGGCGTCGATGCCCTCCTCGCGGGCCACGTCGATGACCTCGTCCACGGCGCGGAACATGGCGTGCTGCAGGTCGATCATCGCCTGACGGCCGCGCGCCCGGGCGTGCCGCTTGCGCGACCCGGCGAACTCCGCCGACAGCCAGCCGCCGTTGCGTCCGGACGCGCCGAACCCGGCGAACTCCTTCTCCAGGACGGCGATCCGCAGATCAGGCTGGGCCTTCTTCAGGTAGTAGGCCGTCCACAGGCCGGTGTAGCCGCCGCCGACGATCGCCACGTCGTACGCGCGCGGACCGGGCAGCGGCGCCCGGCGCGCCGGCAGGCCGGCCTGCCGGTACCAGAACGAGACCCCGCCGTTGGCGAAGTCCCCCGTCAGCGGGATCCCTTTCACGTCGAACCGCCTCCATATCAGGCTAGTCGGGAAGAAGAAACGGAGTCGGCGACCCGTCGGTGATGGTGGCGTGGTGCTCAGGCGGGGGTGGGCGGGCTGATCATCCAGATGACCTCGGCCGGCTCGTCTCCCTCGTTGGCCACCCGGTGCGGCACCGAGGTCCGGTACTCCACGCTGTCACCCGGCCCGAGCACCTGCGGGGAGGCCGAACCGGCCGGGCCGAGCCAGATGGTGATCCGGCCGCGCAGCACGAGGAGGATCTCCTGGGACTCGCCGTGGGAGTACGGCTCGTCGCCGGTCGAGGTCCCGGGGTCGAGCTCTCCCGCGTACACCTCGAGGTTCTGGAGGGGACGCTGGGAGATGAGGTACTTGCGGGTGCCGGGGGCGGTGGGTAACTCGGGACGGGCGGAGCGGCGCACCACCCGGGGCCCGAGCGCGTCGTCCTCGTTGAACAGGTCGGCCACGGTGAGGCCCAGGGCGGTGGCGATCCGCCTGAGCATGCCGATGCTGGCGCTGCTGTGACCGCGCTCCAGCTGGCTGATGAAGCTGGGGCTCGCCTTCGCCTCGACGGCCAGCCCGCGCACGGTCATGCGGCGCATGTTCCGGTACGCCCGGATGCGCGCTCCCAGGCGGGCGGTTTCTGGCTCCGTCATCGAACCCTCGGTCGGCGGGACTGAACAAGGTGTTCAGTGTAACGGAAGGGACGGTACATGCCGGGAGAAAGCCCAGCAAGAGGGGCACAAACCGACTTCACGCCCGAGTCTGGCGCTGGTACCCCTCGTCGCCCCCGTACACCCGCAGATCAGGATCGCCCTCCGGCTGGTTGGCCGGGCTCGTCGGCGAGGCGGTGTGCTCCTCGGCGAAGTCGTCCGACAGCACGGGCGCCGGCATGAGCCACTCCCGCCAGGAGAGCGTGCCCAGCGGCGCGTTCCTGACCAGCAGCCGGCCGGCCCGCTGCTCGGCCATCACCCGGCCGGGGTAGCGCACCCGCGGGGTCAGGCGGCGCAGCCCCCGGGCCTCCAGCCAGGTGGGCACCAGCTCGGAGGTGCGCAGCACCTGCGGGCCACCGAACGCCAGAGCGGCCTGCCGCGGCTCGCCCCTCAGCAGCCCGGTCAGGTAGGCGGCCACCTCGCGGGCGTCCACCGGCTGCCAGGGCACCGACGGGTCCACCGGCAGCACCGGGGAGACGGCCAGCTCCCGCAGCGCCCGGTCCAGCGACTGGTGCAGGTGGCTGTGGCGGACCAGGGTCCAGCCGAGCCCGCTGCTCCTGACGACGCGCTCGGCGTCATCCAGCCGCTTGCGCGCCCGCCCGGCCGCCGGCCCGGCCACCCGCACCAGGTGCGGCACGCCCGCCCCGCACGAGGCCGCCACCAGGGCCCGGCCCGCCGCGGGCTCACGCTCCGCCAGCATCAGGACGGCGTCGCAGCCGCGCACGGCCTCCTTCACGGACTCAGCGGGGAACCACCGGGCGTCCGCGCCGCCCCGCGGCCGCCGCCCCAGCGCGCGGACCTCGTGGCCCGCCGTGACGAGGGCGGGCACGGCGGCTCTGCCCAGCGTCCCGTCGGCTCCCATGACCAGAATGCGCATGCCGGGGTTACTACCCCTCACCTGCGGATTCAGGCTGCGGCGGAGTAGGACGCGGCGATGCCCGCCGCGGCCGTGCGCAGGATGTCGACCAGGCGCGGCAGCTCCCTGGCCCGCCGGGAGGCCAGCACGATGCCCAGCGCGGCGACGGCCCGGCCCTCCACCAGCACCGGCGCGGCGGCCGAGCAGGAGCCCAGGGTCATCTCCTCGTACGTGAGCGCGTACCCCTGGGCGCGGACCGCGGACAGCTCGCGGGCCAGCCGGCCGGGCTCGGTGATGGTGTGCGGCGTCGGCCGCTCCAGCTCCCGCTCCAGGTAGGCGCGGACGAACCAGTCGGGCTCGTACGCCAGCAACGCCTTGCCCACCCCGGTCGGGTGCATCGGCAGCCGCCCGCCCGCCCTGGACACGATCGGCACCGCCCGCCGCCCGTACACCTTGTCCACGTACAGCACCTCCAGGCCGTCGCGGACGGCCAGGTGGACGTTCTCGCCGGTGCCGGCGAACACCTCCTGCAGCCACGGGTGCGCCACGTCCTGCAGCCGGCCGGGCGCGAGCTGCCCCAGCTCCCACAGCCGCAGGCCCACGCTCAGCCGCCCGTCGGGGCCGCGGCCCAGCGCCTGCCACCGCTCCAGCTCGCCCACCAGCCGGTGAGCCGTCGTCAGCGGCACCCCGCTGCGCGCCGCCACCTCCGTGAGCGTCAGCCGGGGGTGAGCGGCGTCGAAGGCGCCGAGAATCGCCAGGACCTTGGACGTCACGCTCCTGCCCGGCTCCCGGGATCCACCAGCCATGCACCCATCCTTGCAAAGTTCTTCCGCTGAGTGGAAGCGTCCCCTCGATCCCCGGGGGGCGGAGGCACGATGCTTTCGGCATGCGGACTCAGGTAGGGATCGTCGGCGCCGGGCCCGCCGGCCTGCTGCTGTCTCACCTGCTCCACCTGCGCGGCATCTCCTCGGTGGTGCTGGAGAGACGCAGCCGCGACTACGTCGAACGGCGCGTCCGCGCCGGGGTGCTGGAGCAGGGCACGGTGGACACGCTCATCGCGGCCGGCGTCGGCGACCGCATGCTGCGTGAAGGGCTGCCCCACCACGGCATCGAGCTCAGGTACGGCGGCGCGGGCCACCGCATCGCGTTCGAGAAGCTGGTGCCCGGCCGGGCCATCACCGTGTACGGGCAGCAGGAGGTGGTCAAGGACCTCATCGCCGCCAGGCTGGAAGCGGGCGGCGACATCCGCTTCGAGGTCGAGGACGTGGCGCTGCACTCGCTGGAGGACCGGCCCTACCTGACGTTCGGCGGGGAGCGGCTCGACTGCGACGTGATCGCCGGCTGCGACGGTTTCCACGGCGTGTCCAGGCCTTCGGTGCCCGAGGGCGTGCTCACCGCGTACGAGCGCGAGTACCCGTTCGCCTGGCTCGGCATCCTCGCCACGGTCGCGCCCTCCTCCGAGGAGCTCATCTACGCGCGCAACGAGCGCGGCTTCGCCCTGCACAGCATGCGCTCGCCCACGGTCAGCCGCTTCTACCTGCAGGTGCCGCCCGACGCCGCCGCCGACGACTGGCCCGACGGGCGCGTCTGGGACGAGCTGAAGGCCAGGCTGGAGACCGTGCCCGGGTTCACCCTGACCACCGGTGAGATCGTGGAGAAGAGCGTCACGCCGATGCGCTCCTTCGTGGTCGAGCCCATGCAGTACGGCAAGCTCTACCTGGCCGGCGACGCCGCCCACATCGTGCCGCCCACCGGCGCCAAGGGCCTCAACCTGGCCGTCGCCGACGTGCGGGTGCTCACCGAGGCGCTGGCGGCGTACTTCGGCGACGGCTCCGCCGAACTGCTCGACGGCTACTCCGCCGCCTGTCTCAAGCGGGTCTGGCGGGCCCAGCACTTCTCCTGGTGGATGACGACGCTGCTGCACACGTTCGACTCCGACGACGCCTACGGGCGGCGGCTGCAGCTCTCCTACCTGGACTACGTGACCTCGTCCGAGGCGGCGGCGACCACCTTGGCGGAGAACTACGTCGGCTACGAATGGTGACCAGAAGGACGGACATGACCCATCCCCCTTATCTCTCTCCCGGCTACCAGAGCACGGTGCTGCGCGCGCCGTCGCAGCCGCCGGTGGCGTTCAAGGCCGACCCCGACACCATCGAGCTGAGCAGCCCGGTCTTCGGGCACGAGGAGGTCGGCTCCACCGACGCCGACCTGACCGTGCAGCACACGGGCGAGCCGATCGGCGAGCGGATCATCGTCACCGGCCGCGTCCTGGACTCCGACGGCCGCCCGGTCCGCGGCACGCTCGTCGAGGTCTGGCAGGCCAACGCGGCCGGACGGTACGCGCACGCGCTCGACCAGCACCCGGCCCCGCTCGACCCGAACTTCACCGGCGCGGGCCGCTGCCTCACCGACGACGAGGGGCGCTACCGGTTCGTCACGATCAAGCCCGGCGCGTACCCGTGGCGCAACCACCCCAACGCCTGGCGGCCCGCCCACATCCACTTCTCGGTGTTCGGCACGGCCTTCACCCAGCGGCTGGTCACCCAGATGTACTTCCCCGGCGACCCGCTCATGCCGTTCGACCCGATCCTCCAGTCCGTCCCCGACGAGGCCGCCCGCCGGCTGCTCGTCTCCTCGTACGCGCACGACGTCACCCAGCCCGAATGGGCGCTCGGCTACACCTTCGACATCGTGCTCGGCCGTACCCCCGTGGAGTCCTGAATGTCCCTGCCCGCGACCCCGTCCCAGACCGTCGGCCCGTTCTTCGCCCGCGCGCTGCCGTACCCGCGTGACTGGGAGCTCGTCCCGGAAGGTCACCCGCAGGCCATCACGCTGACCGGCCGGGTCTGGGACGGCGCCGGCGAGCCGATCCCCGACGCGCTGCTGGAGCTCTGGCTCGGCCGCACCGGCGACCGGGGCGTGCTGACCCGCGACGGCGAGGGCGTGTCGGGGTTCGGCCGGTGCGCCACCGACCCCGACGGCCGCTACCGCTTCCGAACCGTCCGCCCCGACGGGCCGTACCTCTCGTTGCAGATCTTCGCCCGCGGCCTGCTGCGCTCGCTGCTGACCCGGGTGTACCTGGAGGACCGTCCGGACCCGCTGCTGGACGGTCTCGACCCGGCCAGGCGTGCGACCCTCGTCGCGACGGGGAAGGAGGACACCTACGAGTTCGACGTACGCCTGCAGGGAGATGGGGAGACGGTGTTCCTTGACTTCTGACGACGGTTCCTCGGCTTCTGACGACGCGCCCGCCGCGCCGGCGCCTTCCGGCCCGCTCGACACCGGGCTGCTGGCTCCGGTGCGTGCGGGTGTCCGCGTCGAGGAGCTGACGTCGGACCAGGCGTGGGTACGGGCGATGCTGGACGCGGAGTCGGCCCTGGCCCGCGCGCAGGCCAGGGCCGGGCTGGTGCCGGGGGAGTACGCCGAGCGGATCACCCGCACGGCGGCGGCCCTGGACGTGGACGTGCCCGCGCTGGCCCGGCGCGCCCGCCGGTCGGCCAACCCCGTCGTGCCCCTCGTGTCGGACCTGCGCGCGGCCGTGGGCGACCCGGCAGCCGCGCACGTCCACCTGGGCGCGACCAGCCAGGACATCCTCGACACGGCCGCCATGCTGGTCGCCGGGCGCGCGGTGGCCGCGATCCTCGCCGACCTCGACGGCGTCATGGCCGCCCTGGCGGCGCTGGCCGACCGGCACCGCGCCACGGTGATGGCCGCCCGCACCCTCGGCCAGCAGGCGGTGCCCACGACGTTCGGGCTGAAGGCGGCCACCTGGCTGGCGGGCGTCCTGCGCGCCCGCGACCGCCTGGCGGGCCTGTCCCTGCCCGCCCAGCTCGGCGGCGCCGCGGGCACGCTCAGCGCCCTCGCGGAAGCGGCCGCCGCACCAGGCCGGGCGCTGGCCGTGGTCGAGCTGTTCGCCGAGGAGACCGGGCTGGCCGCGCCCGCGATCCCGTGGCACGCCGAGCGGTCGATCGTGGCCGAGCTGGGAGACGCGCTGGCCGGGGTCGCGACCGCGCTCGGGAAACCGGCCGCCGACGTCATCCTGATGTCCCAGACCGAGGTCGGCGAGGTGGCCGAGGCGTCCCCCGGCGGTTCGTCCGCCATGCCGCACAAGCGCAACCCCGCCCTGTCCGTGCTCGTCCGCGCCGCCTCCCTCCAGGTCCCCGCCTACGCCCTGGCGCTGGCCCAGGTGGGGGAGCACGAGCGCGCGGCGGGCGCCTGGCAGGCCGAGTGGAGCCCGCTGCGGGAGTGCCTGCGGCTGACCGGCGGCGCCGCCGAGACCGCCGGGGAGCTGACGGCCGGGCTCCAGGTCTTCCCCGACCGGATGCGGGCCAACGCCCTCCTCACCGGCGGCCGCATCGTCTCCGAACGCCTGGCCGCCCACCTCGGCAAGGACGCGGTCGCGGAGCTGCTCCGGCAGGACGGCCCCCTGGACGCCCCCGGCGACCTGCTGGACCCGGCCGCGTACCTGGGCGCGGCCCCGGACCTCATCGACCGCCTCCTGACCGCGTACCGGGACTCCACGCCCCGGGAGGCCGCGCACCCGGATGTCGCGTACCGAGACGTTGCGTACCGAGACGTCGCGTACCGAGACGTCGCGTACCGAGACGTCGCGTACCGAGACAGAGAAGGAACCTCGTGAAGCTCCATCATCGCGTCGACGGCCCCGCCGGCGGACCGCTGCTCGTGCTCGGCCCGTCCCTGGGCACCACGCTGGACGTCTGGAACCCCCAGCTGCCCGCGCTCGCCGGGCGGTGGCGGGTGCTCCGGTACGACCTGCCGGGGCACGGCGGCTCGCCCGCGGCCGGGGGGTTCACGCTCGACGACCTCGCCGGGGCCGTGCTCGACCTGGTCGACGAACGGCAGTTCGCCATCGGCGGCATCTCGGTCGGCGGCGCGATCGGCGCCATGGTCGCGCTCAAGGCGCCCGAGCGGGTGCGAAGCCTCGTCATGTGCTGCTCGTCGGCGCGGTTCGGCGAGCCGGGGCCGTGGCTGGAGCGGGCGGCGCAGGTACGGGAGCGGGGCGTGCGGTCGCTCGCGCCGGCGCTGGCCGGGCGCTGGTTCACCGAGGGGTACGACGGGAGCTGGGTCCTCGACCTGCTCGACCGGGTGGACGACGACTCCTATGCCGCCTGCTGCGAGGCGCTCGCCCGGTACGACGTGCGGGCCAGGCTGCCGGAGATCGCCGCGCCCACGCTGGTCGTCGCCGGGGCGGAGGACCCGGCCACGCCCCTGGAGCACGCGCTCACCCTCGCCACCGGCATCCCGGGCGCCCTGCTCGCCGCCGTCCCCGGCGCCTCCCACCTGGCCACCGTCCAGCGTCCCGAGCCGACGACCGCCGCGATGCTCCGCCACCTCTCGACCACCTGGCCGCCGTATGAGCCGGCAGGGGAGTACGGGCACGCGGGGGCGGGGAAGCCGCCGGGGGAGAGCCGGGCCGACGGGATGCGGACCCGGCGCGAGGTGCTCGGCGGCGCGCACGTCGACCGGGCCAACGCCGGCATCACCGACTTCACCCGCGACTTCCAGGACTTCATCACCCGCTACGCCTGGGACGAGATCTGGAACCGGCCCGGCCTCGACCGGCGCGCCCGCAGCCTCATCACGCTCACCGCGCTGGTGGCGCGCGGCCACATGGAAGAGCTCGGGATGCACGTGCGGGCGGCGTTGCGCAACGGTCTGAGCCGCGAGGAGATCAAGGAGGTGCTGCTGCAGACCGCCGTCTACTGCGGGGTTCCGGCGGCGAACTCGGCCTTCGCGGTGGCGCAGCGCACGCTGGCCGACATCGACGCCGAAGGGTAAAGGGCTTTTGGGGTGGTTTAGGGTTTAGAGGTGCTTTTTGAGGATGGGTGGGCGACTGCGCCCCTGCAATGGGTGATGGGCGCGCTGGGCGAGGACCAGTTCGCCAGGATGGCCATCGACCCCGGCCTGGTCGCGGCGGTGGACCAGCATGCCGCGGTGCTGCGGGACACGATCCCGCTCGACCCGGAGGCCCTGGGCGACTACGTGCTGGGCTTCCTGGACGAACTGCGGGACCGGGCGTGGGTCTTCGACGGCCCGCTCGACCCTCCGGCGCTCCGGCTGACGGCCGCGTGCTGGCTGGCCCGCGAACACGGCTTCCTCACCGGCGACCTCCCCGCCTGACCGGCCCTCCTCCAGGCCGCGCCCCACGGGCCCCCGGGCTGCGGCCCGCTTCCCGCGGGTCCCCGGCCGCGGTACGGGTGCCGGCGAGGCTCCGCGGAGCGGCCGTGCGCGTCGGCACGGCCGCCCCGTTTCCCGGAGGGCGGGCGGTCACGGCTCCCGGATGTCCGGGCGGGTGGAGCCCACCGTCCCGGTGCCGGTCGACGGCGTGATCCGCTGCTCCGACGTGCCGCGCTCGGCCATCTCCTCCGGCGTCATGCCGCGGGCGTGCTCGCGGCCCCGCTGGTACGCCTCCGCGTGCGCCCTGGCCTGCGGCGCCTCCTCCTCGATGCGGCCGAGCCAGCGCTCCCACCGCTGCTGCATGGGCCGCACCAGGCCGCCGCCGATCCCGATGGCCGCGATCGCGCCCACCGTGGCGAGCGCCGCGACCAGGACCGGGATGGTGACCGCGGTGGCCACGCCGATCTGGTTGAGCGCCGCGATGATGCCCAGCGCCCAGATGAACACCTCGGCGGCCACGGCCAGCAGCCGGCCGTACGACAGCCCGCCGAGCGCGCCCCTGATGATGTCGCCGACGGCCCGCGCGATGGCCCCGGTCACCACGATGATCACGATGGCCACGATCGCCATGGGCAGCCAGGCCACCACGGCCGTCAGCAGCGCGGAGATCGGGTTCGGCCCGAACACGCTGAACGCGATCTGCAGGGTGACCAGGATGATGGCGTAGAAGACGATCCTGGCCAGCAGGCTGCTCGCGTCGTACTGGCTGCGCTCCAGCCACCGCTGCACGCCGCTGCGCTCGACCGCACGGTCGAACCCGACCCGTTCCAGCACCTTGTCGACGATCTTCTCCAGCACCTTCGCCACGATCCAGCCGATGATGAGCACGACCAGGAACGCGACCAGCTTGGGAACGAACGTCGCGATCATTCGCCAGGCATCCGATATGCCTTGGCCTATGTTGATGTCCACGGTTTCCCCCTCCGAGGAGCTAATGTCAGCGCGCTACCCGCTCGGAGTGGTCATATGCACACAGCGTGACGAAATCTCCCCGGAATCGGCCAAAATAGTAAACAGAGAGTAATCAACAGGCCTGAAGACCTTCAAGCCGCCGGGAACGACAAGAAACCCCGGATCCTGATGGACTGGATCCGGGGTTTGGTGACGGGTGGACGATACTGGGATTGAACCAGTGACCTCTTCCGTGTCAGGGAAGCGCTCTCCCGCTGAGCTAATCGTCCGTATTGAGTTGTCACTCAGAGCGGAAGACGGGATTCGAACCCGCGACCCTCACCTTGGCAAGGTGATGCTCTACCCCTGAGCCACTTCCGCATGGCGTTGCTCTTACTTTAGCGGATCCGGGGGGATCCGCCGAACGCGCCGAGGTGGAGACGGGATTTGAACCCGTGTAGACGGCTTTGCAGGCCGCTGCCTCGCCTCTCGGCCACTCCACCAGGAGTCGAACTCCGAGCGGAAGACGGGATTCGAACCCGCGACCCTCACCTTGGCAAGGTGATGCTCTACCCCTGAGCCACTTCCGCGTGTTTCCGGCGTCGCCGGTCACGAGGAAAACCATATCGCCTTCCCGGAGTGCCCGTGCGCATGGAGCGGCTCACAGGGCGAATTTCGGCCGATCGGCTTGATCGTCCAAGACGCTCGACGCCGGTGATCATCCGGGCCCGGGTGTCCGATGGGAGAACCCGGGCGACCGGAAGAGCTAATTTCTGCCCGATATCGGGCAGGATGTTGGCGTGTCTCGTTCCATCTGCGTAATGTCCTCGTCTGTGTCCACGGCGCGGCATCCCTACGAGGACCTCATCGTCCACCTCACCACGACCAGCCCACTCGGGCGGGGTGAGGCGGCGCGCGTGGTGGCCGACGTGCTGTCGTACTTCTCGGAGACGGCGGAGGAGTTCGTGCGCCGTCGCCACGGGGAGTTGAAGGCCCGCGGCCTGACCAATGACGAGATCTTTCCCAGGGTCGCCGCCGAGCTGAGGGGCCGCCGGGTGGCGGCCCCCGAGCTGTCGCTGCGGCAGCTGCGCCGGATCGTTTACGGATAGGAGACTCGGATGTGCGGAATCGTCGCGTACGTGGGGCCGAAGGACGCGGCCCCGATCCTGCTCGAAGGGCTCCAGCGGCTGGAGTACCGCGGTTACGACTCGGCGGGGATCGTGGTCTCCAGCAAGGGGCTCAAGGTCCGCAAGGTCAAGGGCAGGGTCGCCGACCTGGCCAAGGTGGTGCCGGCCAGGTTCAAGGGCGCCCTGGGCATCGGGCACACCCGGTGGGCCACGCACGGCGTCCCCAGCGACGAGAACGCGCATCCGCACCTGTCGGCCGACGAGCGCATCGCCGTGGTGCACAACGGCATCATCGAGAACGCCGGTGAGCTGCGCGCCAAGCTGATCGCCGACGGCGTGGAGTTCCGGTCCGACACCGACACCGAGGTGCTCGCCCACCTGATCGCCGCCGCGGCCGACGAGAACGACTCCCTGGAGGAGGCCGTACGCAAGTCGCTGAAGAGCGTCGTCGGCACGTACGGGATCGCGGTGATCGACGCCGAGCGGCCGGGAGAGGTGGTCGTGGCACGCAACGGCAGCCCGATCGTGCTCGGCATCGGCGAGAAGGAGATGTTCGCCGCCTCCGACGTGGCGGCGCTCATCCGCTACACCCGCCAGGTGGTCCACCTGGAGGACGGCGAGCTGGCCGTGCTGCGCGCCGACGGCTTCCACACCTTCGCCAGCGACGCCCGTGAGACCGCCAAGGAGCCGTTGACGGTCGACTGGGACGCCGGACACTACGACACCGGCGGCTACGAGCACTACCTGCTCAAGGAGATCTCCGAGCAGCCCGAGACCACCGCACGCACGATGAGCGGCCGTCTGGACGAGCGGTTCAACGTGGCCCACCTGGGCGGGCTCAACATGGACGCCCGCGAGACCCGTTCCTTCCGCCGGGTGAAGATCATCGGCTGCGGTTCCGCGTACTACTCCGGTCAGATCGGCGCCCAGCTGATCGAGGAGCTGGCCCGCATCCCCGCGGACGCCGAGCCCGCCAGCGAGTTCCGCTACCGCAACCCCGTCGTCGAGCAGGACACGCTCTACATCGCCATCAGCCAGTCCGGCGAGACCTACGACACGCTCGCCGCCGTGCAGGAGCTCAAGCGCAAGGGCGGCCGGGTCATCGGCATCGTCAACGCCGTCGGCAGCGCCATCGCCCGGGAGGTCGACGGCGGCGTCTACCTGCACGCGGGCCCTGAGGTGTCGGTGGCCTCGACCAAGGCGTTCACCTCGACCGCGGTGGCGTTCGCGCTGCTGGCGCTGCACCTGGGCCGGGTGCGCGACCTGTCGCCGGCCGACGGGCGGCGCATCTGCGAGGGCCTGCGCAGGCTGCCCAACCAGATCGAGGAGATCCTGGCCCAGGGCGACAAGATCGCCGAGCTGGCGCAGAAGTACGCCAAGCACACGGGCATGATGTTCGTCGGCCGGGTCCGCGGCTACCCGGTGGCCCGCGAGGGCGCCCAGAAGCTCAAGGAGATCTCGTACGTGCACGCCGAGGCCTACCCGGCCAGCGAGCTCAAGCACGGCCCGCTCGCGCTGATCGGCCCGGAGATGCCGACGGTGGCGATCGTCCCCGACGACGAACTGCTCGACAAGAACCTCACCACGCTCGGCGAGATCCGCGCCAGGGGCGGCAGCGTCCTGATGATCGGCCACCGGGAGCCGGACGCCAAGCTGGCCGAGGACTGCGTCGTGGTGCCGAAGAACGAGATCGAGCTGGACCCGATCCTGCTCACGATCCCGCTGCAGCTGTTCGCCTACCACGCCGCGGTGGCGCTCGGCAGGGACGTCGACAAGCCCCGCAATCTGGCCAAGAGCGTCACGGTCGAGTAGCAAGAGGGGGTTAGCAAACCCTTACCGTTCGGCTGGGTCATAGTCGGAATCCGCCCGGTGTCGCCTCGGCAGGGGAGCGCCTAGGGTCGAAATGTGCCCCAGTTCGACCCCGACACTCCCAATCTTGCCCGGATGTACGACTACCTGCTCGGCGGCAAGGACAACTTCGCGGTCGACCGCGAGGCCCTGGACCGGCTGGCGGATCTGATACCGGAGGCGGTGCCGCTGGCGCGCGCCGCCAGGGGGTTCCTCCAGCGCGCGGTCCGTTATGCCGCCGCGCAGGGGGTCTCCCAGTTCCTGGACGTGGGCAGCGGCCTGCCCACCCAGGGCAACGTGCACGAGGTGGTCCCGGACGCCAGGGTCGTCTACGTGGACCACGACCCGGTGGTCGCGGCGCACGGCAGGACCTTGCTCGGGGAGCGGGCCAGGGCGGTCTTCGTGGAGGCCGACCTGCTCGACCCCGCGGGGATGCTCGACGAGGCCGCCGGCTACCTGGACCCCGAACAGCCGGTCGGGGTGCTGCTGGTGTCGGTGCTCCACCTCGTGCCCGACAGCATGGACCCGCACGGCGTCGTCGCGCGCCTGCGCGAGGCGCTGGCCCCGGGCAGCTACCTGGCGATCGCCCACTCCACGTCGCCGGGCGACGCCCCGGCGGGCGGCACCGGCCGCGGCCCCGAGGAGATCCAGGAGTTCTTCGGCGACTTCGTCATGATCGAGCCCGGCCTGGTGCAGGCCCACGAGTGGCGGCCGGACAGGCCGCGCCTGGTGGGCGGCACCCGGCTGCCGCTGCTCGCCGGGATGGCCTGGAAACCTTAATAGGCGATGTCCGGCATGTGTAACTCTGTGTGATCTGTCAATAACCTGAAGTGGAGACTTCGGGGGAGGCGGGTCATGCGGCGCAGGCGATTTCTCGCGGCGGGCCTCGGGGTGGCCGCCTGCGTCGCCGGCTGCGGGGGCCGGTCCGCGGGGAGCGTTCCCGGCACGTACGAGATCCACGCCGGCGGCGAGGGCTGGGCGCGCGTCGCCGAGGAGTTCGCCCAGGCGGCCCGCGGGGCCGGCTACCCGGTCGGCGGGACCGGGCCGGTCAGCACGCTCACCATCACCGGGCTGCCCGCGCTCGCCGCCGCCGAGCTGAACGCGGCCGAGTCGCCCCTTCAGGGCACCACCCCGCTCGCCCGGCTGGCCGGCGAGGTCGAGGTGGTGCTGGTGCCGCAGAACTCGCGCTTCGCCACCTTCGACGCCTTCGGCGCCCACCTGCGCGCCGACCCCGCGGGCACGCCGCTCGCCGGGGGGCCGCAGGGCGCCCCCGACCACCTGCTGTTCGGGCTCATCGCGAGGGGACTCGGCGCCGACACCCGGCAGGTGGACTACGCGGGCTATCCGGGCGCCGCCGAGGCCGCCGGCGCGCTGCTCGCCGGCCGTGCCGCCGCCGCGGCGGGCCCGCTGGCCGGCTGGCGCCCGTACATCGACCGGGGGCGGGTCCGGGTGCTGGCCGTCTCCTGCGCCGAGCGCTTCCCCGGCCTGGAGGCGCCCAGCCTGCTGGAGTGCGGGGTCCGGGTGGACTTCGCGAACTGGTGCGCCGCCGTCGGCCCCGGCGGCATGCCGGCGGAGGCCCGCGACGCGGCCATCGGCATGTGCGAGGAGGTGACCGGCACGCCCGGCTGGCGCCGCGCCTGCCGGGACGGCGGCTGGACGCCCATCCCGCTGACCGGTGACCGCTTCGCCGCCTGGGTCGACTCCGAGATCCGCCGCACCAAGGCCGTGCTCCGCGACCTGGGGCTCCTCGAAAGCGGCAAAGGCACAACATGATGTGGTGCTTGCGAGATCGGCCACAAGATGTAGGATCTCGATCGTTCGCCGGTTCGCCCCAGCCCGGGGCGGAGCAAGAGGGAACCCGGTGCGATTCCGGGGCTGCCCCGCAGCGGTGAGCGGGAACGACCGCCGTCAACGAGCACTGGAACCTCCGGGAAGCGACGGCCAGTAGGAAAGCGCGAAGACGCCCGCGAGCCCGAAGACCTGCCGGCGATGGACCATGTCCAGGGCCTCGAGGGAGGGCCCGGGGGCGTAGCGGCGCGCGCCGCCGTGCTCTCGCGTGCCCTCACGGGGCCGAGCTCGCGAGGAGAGCACGTGACACAGATCGTCGAGGCTGATCGGCGCACGACCATCGAGGAGGCCGCCGCCCGGGTGATCGCCGACCCGGCCAACTCGCGGGTGGCCGCCCGGCTGCTCGCCGAGGAGATCGCCGAGGAGGCCGCCACGCAGGGGGTGCGGTCGTTCTCCCAGTCGATCGCCGCCGCCCACGAGGCCGGTCTCATCCAGGACCGGGTGGCGGAGTTCGCCGCCGCGCACGCCCCCGAACTGGACGCGCTCGTCAGCGACGAGGCCGACGACCGCTTCGAGTACTTCGGCCTGCGCACCGTCCACGACCGCTACCTGCTGCGCCACCCGGTCACCCGGGCCGTGCTGGAACGCCCCCAGCACTTCTTCCTGCGGGTCGCCTGCGGGCTCTCGGAGACGGTCGAGGAGGCCGCCGAGCTCTACCGGCTGATGTCCTCCCTGGCCTACCTGCCCAGCTCGCCGACGCTGTTCAACGCGGGCTCCCGCCGCCCGCAGCTCTCGTCGTGCTTCCTGCTCGACTCGCCGCGGGACGAGCTGGAGGCGATCTACGACCGGTACGGTCAGGTCGCCCGGCTGTCCAAGTACGCGGGAGGCATCGGCATCTCGTGGACCCGGGTCCGCTCGCGCGGTTCGCTGATCCGCGGCACCAACGGCCATTCCAACGGCATCGTGCCGTGGCTGCGCACCCTTGACGCCTCGGTCGCCGCCGTCAACCAGGGCGGCCGGCGCAAGGGCGCCGCCTGCGTCTACCTGGAGACCTGGCACGCCGACGTCGAGGAGTTCCTGGAGCTGCGCGACAACACCGGCGAGGACGCCCGCCGCACCCACAACCTCAACCTGGCCAACTGGGTGCCGGACGAGTTCATGCGCCGGGTCGAGGCGGACGAGGTCTGGTCGCTGTTCGACCCCAAGGAGGTCCCCGACCTGCCCGACCTGCACGGCGAGGCGTTCACCCGCGCCTACCGGGCCTACGAGGCCGAGGGCCGGTACGTCCGCCGGATCCCGGCCAGGACCCTGTACGGCCGGATGATGCGCACGCTCGCCCAGACCGGCAACGGCTGGATGACGTTCAAGGACGCGGCCAACCGGACCTCCAACCAGACCGCCAGGCCGGAGAACGTCATCCACCTGTCCAACCTGTGCACCGAGATCCTGGAGGTCACCAGCGACGCCGAGACGGCGGTGTGCAACCTGGGCTCCGTCAACCTCGCCGCCCATCTGGACGGCCGTGACGGCGTCGACTGGGAGCGGCTGCGCGCCACCGTGCGGACCGCGGTGCGCTTCCTCGACCGCACCATCGACCTCGGCTTCCACCCGACGTCCGAGGCCGAGGCGGCCAACCGGCGGTGGCGGCCGATCGGGCTCGGCGTCATGGGGCTGGCCGACGTGTTCTTCGCGCTCCGCCTGCCGTTCGACTCGCCCGAGGCGCTGGAGCTGTCCACTCGGATCGCCGAGGAGATCGCGCTGGCCGCCTTCGACACCTCGGCGGACCTGGCCGCCGAACGCGGAAGGCACCCCTCGTACGGCGACACCCGCGCCGCGCTGGGCGTGCTCCACCCCGACCACTACGGCGCGGCGGGCTCGCCGCGCTGGCAGGCGCTCCGCGAGAAGATCGCCGTCACCGGGCTGCGCAACTCGCTCCTGGTCGCCATCGCGCCGACCGCCACCATCGCCTCCATCGCCGGCTGTTACGAGTGCGTCGAGCCGCAGGTGTCCAACGTGTTCAAGCGCGAGACCCTCTCCGGCGAGTTCCTCCAGGTCAACCGTTATCTCGTCGCCGACCTGCGGGAACGCGGACTGTGGACGGAGGCGGCCCGCGAGGAGCTGAAGCGCGCCGAGGGGTCCGTGCAGCGCCTGCCCGGCGTCCCTGACGACCTCAAGCTGCTCTACCGCACCGCCTGGGAGCTGCCGCAGAAGGCGCTCATCGACCTGGCCGCCGCCCGCCAGCCCTACGTCGACCAGGGGCAGTCGCTCAACCTGTTCATGGCGGCCCCCACCATCGGCAAGCTCTCCTCGATGTACGCCTACGCGTGGAAGCGGGGCCTGAAGACCACCTACTACCTGCGCTCCCGCCCGGCCACCCGCATCGCGCAGACCACCGTCCAGCCCGCGGCCCCCGCCGACCAGGTGGCCTGCTCGCTGGAGAACCCCGACGTGTGCGAAGCCTGCCAGTAAGGAGACCCCCTCGTGCTTCTCGACCCCGGCATGGACCTCACCCTGCGCCCCATGCGCTACCCGGACTTCTACGAGCGCTACCGGGCCGCCATCCGCAACACCTGGACGGTCGAGGAGGTCGACCTGCAGGCCGACCTCGCCGACCTGGCCAGGATGACCGTCCAGGAGCGACACCTGATCAACCGGCTGGTCGCGTTCTTCGCCACCGGCGACTCGATCGTCGCCAACAACCTGGTGCTCAACCTCTACCAGCACGTCAACGCCCCCGAGGCGCGGCTCTACCTGAGCCGTCAGCTGTTCGAGGAGGCCGTGCACGTGCAGTTCTACCTGACGCTGCTCGACACCTACCTGCCCAACCCGGACGAGCGGGTGAAGGCGTTCGCCGCGATCGAGCACATCCCGTCGATCCGCGACAAGGCCGACTTCTGCTTCCGGTGGATCGACTCCATCGGCGACCTGCGCAGCCTGGAGAGCGCCGGCGACCGGCGGCGGTTCCTGCTCAACCTCATCTGCTTCGCCGCCTGCATCGAGGGGCTGTTCTTCTACGGGGCGTTCGCCTACGTGTACTGGTTCCGCTCCCGGGGCCTGCTCAACGGGCTGGCCACGGGGACGAACTGGGTGTTCCGCGACGAGTCGATGCACATGGAGTTCGCGTTCAGCGTCGTCGACACCGTCCGGGCCGAGGAGCCGGAGTTGTTCGACGACGAACTGGGCGAGCAGGTCGGCCGGATGCTGGACGAGGCGGTCGCCGCCGAGCTGGCCTTCGCCCGCGACCTGTGCGGCGACGACGGCATGCCCGGCATGTCCGCCGAGCAGATGCGCGCCTACCTGGAGTACGTCGCCGACCAGCGGCTGGTCCGGCTCGGCCTGCCCCGGCGGCACGGCACCGCGAACCCGTTCGCGTTCATGGAGCTCCAGGACGTGCAGGAACTGGCAAACTTCTTCGAACGCCGCGTGTCCGCTTATCAAGTGGCGGTTGAGGGCAATGTGAGGTTTGACGAGCCGTTCTAGATCGTGGAGGTCGCTCACGTGCAGATCCCCAGCGCCTGGCTGAACCTGGTCGGCGCCGTGATCGGCGTGGTGGTCGCTCTGGAGCTGACCCGGCAGGTGCTGATCCGGGTCGGGCGCAAGTGGCCGATCGGCCGCCGCCTGGTCAGACGCTGCCACTGGCCGGCGGTGACCACCGCCGTGCTGATGACCTTCAACATCATGTTCTACCCGGCCATGATGGGCCCGTCGCCGGAGGAGCGGGCGTTCGGCGAGTCCACCGAGCGGGTGGTCACGCTGCTCATCATCGGCGCGGTGACCTGGCTCATCGTCCAGGTCATGTACGCGCTGACCGACGCCGCCCTGGAACGCCTGGACCTGGTGGAAGGCGAGCGCAACCGGCGGGCCCGGCGCTTCAAGACGCAGATCACGCTGGTGCGCCGGGTCGCCACCGCGACCGTCGTGGTGATCGCGTTCGGCGCCATGCTCTTCACCTTCCCCCAGGTCCGGGCGCTGGGCGCCGGTCTGCTCGCCTCGGCGGGCATCGCCGGCGCGGTCGTCGGCATCGCCGCCCAGCCGACGCTCGGCAACATGCTCGCCGGGCTCCAGCTCGCCTTCAGCGACGCGCTGCGCCTGGACGACGTCGTCGTCGTCCAGGACGAATGGGGCCGGATCGAGGAGCTCACACTCACCTATGTCGTGCTGCGGCTGTGGGACGAGCGGCGCCTGGTCCTGCCCGTCTCCTACTTCACCCAGAACCCGTTCGAGAACTGGACCAGGCACGGCAGCCGGGTCGTCGCGGTCGTCTACCTGCGCGTCGACTGGTCGGTGCCGATCGACAAGCTCCGCGAGGAGCTCTACAGGTACCTGCGCACCAACCCGCTGTGGGACCAGAAGGACTGGACCCTCCAGGTCACCGACGTGCAGCCGAACGGCCTGGTCGAGCTGCGCGGGCTGATGAGCGCCGCCGACTCGGCCTCCGCCTGGGACCTCAAGTGCGACGTGCGCGAGCACCTGATCACGTACGTGCGCGAGAACCACCCCGAGGCCATGCCCAGCTTCCGCGTCGAGTCGCCGGGAAAAACCGCTGGCGCCCGAACGGATCATCGGTCTACCGTTGACAACGTCAAGACCGAGGAGAAAGGGGCCGAGCAGTGAGCGACCTGAGGCTCGAACCGCTGCCCACCGCCCTCGGCGTTCGTCCGGCGTCCGGTTGACCTGACCGGATCACACGGACAACCGCCCGGGGGTTCCCAGGCGGTTTTCTTTTACCCGAGTGTGGGGCAGTTTGGGCAGCCCGCCTGCATTGGGAGCAGGAGCATCGCAGGTTCGAATCCTGCCACTCGGACACCGGCCCTGAAAGAAGAGGGCCGCGGGCACTGATCTGGACCGGCGGGAGTGGCGACCCCCGGCCGGAAACGGCCCTCCGCCCCGGGCACGGCCCACGCCAGCCCGGCCCGGGGCTCACCCCACGAAGACGTGGGGAGACGACGCGCTCGTGGCGAAATCAGGCAGACGCGCCAGACTCAGGATCTGGTGCTCCGCGAGGAGCGTGGGGGTACTTGCCTGCTCTCGAATATGTGTCCATGAGTGTCCTTTAGATGACACGAGTGCTGTAAGATCTCGTCTATGAACCTGACGGAATGGGCACGCGCACAAGGGATTGCCCCGCGTACCGCGTACCGCTGGTTCCGCGAGGGCACGCTGCCGGTCCCTGCGCAGAGAGTGGGACCGCGCACGATCCTGGTGAACATCGACGCGAACACCTCGCCCTCGGCCATCGGAGGTGTGGGCCTGTATGCCCGCGTCTCCTCTCACGACCAGAAGGACGATCTGGAGCGGCAGACCGCACGCTTGTCGGCGTGGGCCGTGAAGGCCGGTCACCAAGTCGTGCGGACAGAGTCCGAGATCGCCTCCGGGATGAACGGCGCCCGCACGAAGGCGTGTCGGCTGCTGGCCGATGCGAAGGTGACCACGGTGGTGGTGGAGCGCAAGGACCGCCTCGGCCGGGTGAACGTCGAACTCGTCGAAGCGGCCCTGTCCGCGACCGGCCGCCGCCTGGTCGTCCTCGATGAGGGCGAAGTCGATGACGACCTCGTGCGCGACATGATGGAGGTCCTGACATCGTTCTGCGCCCGCCTGTATGGCCGCCGCTCGGCGAAGAACCGCGCCCGAAAGGCCCTTGAGGCGGCAGCCGGTGAGTGAGCCAGACAACAAGCGGCTGCGCGCCATCAACGCGCCGTTCGTCGCGGCGGGCCCCTCTGGTGTGGCGATACGCGATCGCCTCAAACACCTCACCGCCGAAGACGAGCGGGTGCTGCGCCTGGCCGGCGAGCATCTCGGCCGTCTGGCCTCGCTGGACCTGAAGGCCCGGTGCGCCGATGGGCTGAACCACGGTAAGGACTCCTGGGCGGCCCGCAAGCAGGGTCTCACCGCCGCGTCGTCGTCACGCTGGGCAGGCAGCATCACCAAGGCCAGCCACGACCAATGGGCACTGGCGCGCCGCTGCCAACTCGCACACATCCACACCCTCCAAGCCGGTGCGCGGACGCTGCGGCACCGGCTGTCCCTGCCGATCGGGCAGAAAGGCACCAACCGGGCCGCGGGCGGATACCGCTCCAAGAGTGAGTGGTTTCACAAGTCCCGCCGCCTGCACATCCTTCAGCACCGCCTCGATGTCGCCCGCGCCGAGTATCAGGCCGGTGTCGTGCACGTCGTGCGCGGCGGCCGCAAGCTGCTCAACAACCGGCACAACCTCGAAAAGGCCCAGCTCACCGAGACCGAATGGCGGCAGCGATGGGAAGCCGAGCGCTGGTTCCTCGCCGCTGACGGGGAGTCGGGCAAGCGTTTCGGCAACGAGACGATCCGCCTCACGCCCGCAGGCGAGGTCAGCATCAAGCTGCCCGCACCGCTGGCTCACCTGGCCAACGCCGGGCACGGCCGGTACGTTCTCGCCGCCAAGGTCACGTTCGCGCACCGTGGCGCCCAGTGGCGTGACCGCGTCGAGCAGAACCGGGCCGTCGCCTACCGCATCCACTACGACGTGCGGCGCGGGCGCTGGTACCTCACCGCATCGTGGGCCAGAGCGATGGCCGAGGCCCTCCCGCTGACGGCGGCTCGCGCCCAGGGCATGATCGGCGTGGACACCAACGCCGGCCACTTCGCCGCCTACCGGCTCGACCGGCACGGCAACCCGGTCGGCGGCCCGCGCCGCTTCTCCTACGACCTGTCCGGGCAGGCTGATCACCGTGACGCGCAGGTCCGGCATGCCATCAGCCGGTTGCTGCGCTGGGCCCAGCGGTGCGGCGTGAAGGCGATCGGCATCGAGAACCTCGACTTCGGCCAGGACAAGACCCGGGAGAAGCACGGACGGCGCAAGCGGTTCCGGCAACTCATCTCCGGCATCCCCACCGGCAAGCTCAAAGCCCGTCTGGTGGCGATGGCCGCTGAGCAGGACATGGCGATCGTCGCGGTCGATCCGGCCTACACCTCCCGGTGGGGAGGCGAGCATTGGCAAAAACCGCTGCTCACCCCGCGACGTGAGATGACCCGTCACGATGCCGCCGGTATCGCGATCGGGCGACGTGCCCTCGGGCACTCGATCCGGCGACGGACGGCACCGCCCCGCCACCACCAGAGCGATGGCGGCGGGCATCGGACCGTCCAGGCCGGATCGGGCGCGCGGGGGCGTGAGGGAACCCGCCCACCCGTCACGGAGTGTGCACATGATGCACATGCCCGAGCGGGGACCCAGGGTACGCGGGGGACCAGCGCATCCAGCACCGTTCGGGATGCGCGCAGTTCCGGGACGTGGCATCAGGTGTCACTCCTGGACACTGATGAGGAACGGTTCGACTCCCTCCGAGCGCACGGACGGTGGTCAGCGGTCGTCCTCGTAGGGATGCGAGCGGGCGTACCAGACCCACGCGGCCAGCCCCGCGAACAGCAGGGAGATGAACGGGGACCCGGCCGCCAGCATGATGAGGCAGGACACCGAGCTGACGACGAGCAGGAACGTGTAGGTCCGTCTGGACAGGTCGGGGGCTCGGCGGGGCAGCTGCCGCGCGTCGCTGTGGAAGGACTCGGTGAAATCAGGATCCTCGTCGCGCATCCGGCGCTGGATCCTGCGCAACTCCTCGCGTTCGCGGTCATCGAGCACGACACACCTCCTGGGCGCTCGCGCAGGCGCGATCTCATATCGTGATCCACCTGAACGATTTACATCGTAACACGATATAAAGTGGGATCCATGGACACCCACGGGGGGATGCGAGCCGCGGAGAGCGAGCCGCTGTCGAAGCAGGATTTCGAGGCCCTCGCCCGGTTCCGGTTCGGGATCCGCAGCTACCTGCGGTTCAGCGAGGAGGCGGTGCGCGCGGCCGGTCTCGCCCCGCAGCAGTATCAGCTCATGCTGGCGCTGAAGGGGTTCCCCGGCCGTGACTGGGCGACCGTGCGGGAGCTGGCCGAGCGGCTGCTGCTGCGCCACCACAGCGTGGTCGAGCTGGTCAGCCGCGCCCAGGCGCAGGGGCTCGTCCGCCGGAGCGCCCATCCCGGCGACCGCCGGGCGGTCCGGGTGTCGCTGACCGCCGAGGGAGAGCGGGTGCTGGCCCGTCTGAGCGCCCTGCACCGCGACGAGCTGCGCCGTATCGACACCATGCTCACCCCGCCGACCTGGGACGCGCGTGAGTGAGGGCGCGCCTGCCGGTTACTCGCCGGCCTTCCAGACCGTCTCGAACGCGGCCTCGTCGATCTCGGTGAGATCCCAGATGTCGAGCGGCTGGTCGGTCAGGAACCCGTGCTCGTCCTGCAGGTGGCGCCACCAGTAGCGGTGCAGCCGGCGCGCCGGGTCGACCTCGATCTGCCGGATCGCCCAGTGGTCGCCGTCGCCCTCGACGCTCTCGAACAGCCACACCCCGCCGCGCTCGTCGTCGCCGCGCCAGTGGCGCCGCGGCTGCTCGGACTCGCTCAGCTCTTTGACCAGGGGCAGACGGAGATCGGGTCGCACGCCGACCACTCTAGGCGAACCCGCCGGTCAGCGGTCGACGATCTCGTTCTTGCCGATCACCACCACGCCGCTGCGGGTGAGCGCGAAGCGGGTGCGGTCGTGCTCCAGGTCGAAGCCGATGCGGGCGCCGTCGGGGATCACCACGTTCTTGTCGATGATCGCCTTGCGGACGATGGCGCCCCGGCCGATCTTGACGTTCTCCATCAGCACCGAGTCCTCCACCAGCGAGTGGGAGTGGAGGACGACCTTGGGCGACAGGATCGACCGGACGGCCGCGCCGCCCGAGACGATCACGCCGGGGGAGACCAGCGAGTCGAGGGCCCGCCCCACCCGGTCGCCGTCGTTGTGCACGAACTTGGCCGGCGGCAGCGGGTCGTGGCCGGTGTGGATGGGCCACTTGTCGTTGTAGAGGTTGAAGATCGGATGGGCGGAGATGAGGTCCATGTGGGCCTCGTAGTAGGCGTCGAGCGTGCCGACGTCGCGCCAGTAGCCGCGGTCGCGCTCGGTGGAGCCGGGCACCATGTTGTGCGCGAAGTCGTAGACGTCGGCCCCACCCGACTTGACCATCATCGGGATGATGTTGCCGCCCAGGTCGTGTTTGCTGGTCGGGTCGAGCGCGTCCTCGCGCAGCGCGTCGATCATCGCCTGCGTCTTGAACACGTAGTTGCCCATCGAGGCGAACACCTCGTCGGGGGAGTCGGCCAGCCCGACCGCGTCCTTGGGCTTCTCGCGGAAGGCCACGATGCGCTTGACCTGGGGGTCGGTCTCGATCACGCCGAACTGGTCGGCCAGGGACAGCGGCTGCCGGATCGCCGCCACGGTCACGTCGGCGCCCGACTGCTCGTGCTGCTCGACCATCTGCCGGGGATCCATCCGGTAGATGTGGTCGGCGCCGAACACGATCACGTGGTCGGGCATCTCGTCGTAGATCAGGTTGAGGTTCTGGAAGAGGGCGTCGGCCGACCCCGAGAACCAGCGCGGCCCGAGCCGCTGCTGGGCGGGCACCGGCGTGACGTAGTTGCCCAGCATCGCGGAGAGCCGCCAGGTGCGGGAGATGTGGCGGTCCAGGCTGTGGTTCTTGTACTGCGTCAGTACGACGATCTTCAGATAGCCGCCGTTGGCGAGGTTGGACAGCACGAAGTCGATGAGCCGATACATCCCGCCGAACGGCACGGCCGGTTTCGCCCGATCCGCCGTGAGAGGCATCAGCCTCTTGCCCTCTCCACCCGCCAGCACGACCGCAAGCACCCTCGGCGACCTCATGCCCTGGACGCTACCCCCAATCGGGCCATCTATCGACGTAACTCCGTCCGGCTCCCTCCCGTGGTGTCCGTCTCGATCCCCTTATGTGTGACCATCAGCGCACCGGTTCTTGCCGTTCGCGTGCCTGTCGACGTGTCCGTTCGCCCGGGTTCCTCGTAAGGTCGTGTCATGCGTGTGGATCTGCTCAGCCGCGAATACCCGCCGGAGGTCTACGGCGGCGCCGGCGTGCACATGGAGTACCTCTCCCGCGAGCTGCGCGAGCTCGCCGACGTGCGGGTGCGGTGCTTCGGCGCCGTCAGGGACGAGCCGGGAGTGTCGGCCTACCGGACGCCCGGCGAGCTCGCCGGGGCGAACGCGGCGCTCCAGGTGCTCGGCGTGGACCTGGAGATGGCCGCCGCGTGCGAGGGCGCCGACCTGGTCCACTCCCACACGTGGTACGCCAACTTCGCCGGGCACGTCGCCAAGCTGCTGCACGGCGTCCCGCACGTGGTCACCACCCACAGCCTGGAGCCGCTGCGCCCGTGGAAGGCCGAGCAGCTGGGCGGCGGCTACGCGATCTCGTCGTGGGCCGAGCGCACCGCGCTGGAGGCCGCCGACGCGGTGGTGGCGGTGTCGGAGGGCATGCGCCGCGACGTGCTGGCCGCCTATCCCGGGCTCGACCCGGCCCGGGTGAGCGTGATCCACAACGGCATCGACACCGCCGAGTACGCCCCGGTCGAAAGCCATCAGATCCTGAAAAAGTACGGCATCGACCGCGATCGGCCGTACGTCATCTTCGTCGGCCGGATCACCCGCCAGAAGGGCCTGGTCCACCTCCTGCACGCGGCGCGGTCCTTCGCCCCCGACGCGCAGCTCGTGCTCTGCGCCGGCGCGCCCGACACGCCGGAGATCGCCGAGGAGGTGGCCGGGCTGGTCCGCGGCCTCGACCGCAAGGGCGTCGTCTGGATCTCCGAGATGCTGCCCAAGACCGAGGTGATCCAGCTACTCACGCACGCCTCGGTGTTCGTCTGCCCGTCGGTCTACGAGCCGATGGGCATCGTGAACCTCGAGGCCATGGCCTGCGAGACGGCCGTGGTCGCCACGGCCACCGGAGGCATCCCCGAGGTGGTGGCCGACGGCGAGACCGGCCTGCTGGTGCCCGTCGAGCAGGGCCCCGACGGCACCCCGCACGACCCCGAGCGGTTCGCCGCCGACTTCGCCGCCCGGGTCAACGCGCTGCTGGAGGACCCGGCGCGGGCCCGCGCGATGGGGGTGGCGGGCCGGGCGCGCGCCGTGGAGCACTTCTCCTGGCCAGCGATCGCCCGCCGCACGATGGAGCTCTACGCGTCGCTGCTGATGTGACGTAAGTCTCATTTGGGTCTTGCCCTGCCTGCCCTACAGGATCACCCTGAACGGCAGGAGGCAGAGATGTCGCATCCGCTCGGAGTAAGCCGCCCGGACCTCGAAGTCACCGATCTGCCGACGCCGGAGGAGGTCTTCAAGGTCCCCCGGATCGGCGCCAAGGAGCTGTTCAAGTTCGCCGTGGGGCCGAGCCTGATCGCGCTCGGCATCTCCATCGGCAGCGGGGAGTGGTTGCTCGGCCCGCTCAGCGTGGGCCAGTTCGGCTTCGTCGGAGTCGGCTGGGTCATCCTGGTCTCGGCCGTGCTCCAGACGTTCTACAACGTCGAGTGCGCCCGCTACGTGACCGCGACCGGCGAGGTGCCGGTGGTCGGCTGGGGGCGGGTGCCGCCGGGCTGGAAGCTGTGGATCCCGGTGTCGGTGTTCATCGTCATCTTCGCGTTCATCGCCGGCGGCTGGGCCGCCTCCGCCGGGCAGGGCGTGTACGCGCTCGTGCACGGCGAGATCGCGCCGGCCGGGGCCGAGGAGCCGCGGCTGTGGGCCATCGCGCTGCTCGTGCTGGTCTTCCTGATCACCGCGGCGGCCAGGCGGGTCAGCCGCGCCCTGGAGCTGGCCAACTGGGTCATGGTGGGCGGCATCCTGATCGCGCTGCTGCTCATCGACCTGTTCGTGGTGCCGTGGGAGCTGTGGTGGGAGGGCATCAGGGGCTTCTTCACCCCGGCCGCGCCGCCCGCCGGGATCACCGCGACCCAGCTCGGCGGCCTGGCCGGGTTCACCGCCCTGGCCTCGGGGCTGAACTGGTACGTGCTGGGCCACTATCGTGACAAGGGCTACGGCATGGGCTACCGGGCCGGCTACATCTCGGGCCTGCGCGGCGACCGGCGCGAGATCCTGGCCAGCGGGGTCACCTTCCCCGACGACGAGCGCAACCGCGGCGTGTGGCGCCGGTGGTACCGGCTGATCATGGTCGACATGTGGGGCGTGTTCTTCGTCGGCGCCATGCTCGGCATGCTGCTGCCGACGATCCTCATGGCGCACGCGGTGAACCTGTCGGGCCAGCAGCCGACCCGGGCGAACGTGCCGACGTTCGTCGCCGCCGCGCTCGGCGACGAGTACGGGCGGACGATGTTCTTCATCGCGCTGGCCGCGGGCGTGCTCATCCTGTTCAGCACGCAGCTGGGCATCTTCGAGGCGATGGTGCGGGTCACCACCGACGCCGTCCACGCCACCAGCCCGAGGCTGCGCAGACTGGTCGAGGGCGACCCGCGCCGCTTCTACTACCCGTTCATGATCGTGCTGCTGGTCGTCATCTCGATCGTCATCCACCTGTCGTTACCGGTGGCGCTAGTGGAGTGGTCGGCGAACATGTCGAACCTGGGCGCGCTGCTCTACCCGTTCCTGCTCATGTATCTGAACAGCAAGCTGCCCAAGGCGGCGCGGGCGCGCTGGTGGCACCACGTCATCCTGGTGCTCAACTTCCTGTTCTTCGGGTTCTTCTTCGTCAACTTCATCGCGGACTTCATCGGCGAGCCGCTGGTGACGTTCTGACTGTCAGCGCCGGGGCTCCAGGACGACCACCGGGATCGTGCGGTCGGTCTTCTTGGTGTAATCGTCGTAGTCGGGCCAGGTGGCGGTCATCAGCCGCCACAGGTCCGGCCGTTCCTCGTCGGTGGCGGTGCGGGCCCTGGCCTTGAACCGGTCGCCCTTGACCTGCACCTCGACCTCGGGGTCGGCGGCCAGGTTCTTGTACCAGTCGGGGTGCTCCGGGTCGCCGCCCTTGGAGGCGACGATCACGAAGTCGCCGCCGTGCGGCTGGTAGATCAGCGGTGTGGTGTAGGGCTCACCCGAGTTGCGTCCCTTCGTGGTGAGCAGGAGGACCGTGGTGCCGTTCCAGTCGTGTCCTTCGGCGCCGTCGGTCTCGCGGTAGCGCCGGACGTGTTCCTTGCCATAGAGCATGCTCCTGGCCCTACCCCGGCTCGCCCGGCACTCACGGGCCTGTACGAGATGTTGACCCCGTGGCAGACTGCGGGAGTGTAAGCGCTTACACATGCAAGTCTGAAAGCGCTTACATGAAAGGACGCGCATGGAAGTGACCATTTACGAGGTGGCCCAGCGGGCCGGAGTGTCGATCGCGACGGTGTCCAGGACACTGCGCGGCACCGGCCCGGTGGCCGCCAGGACCCGCGAGAGGGTGCTGCGGGCGGTCGAGGAGCTCGGCTTCACCCCCAGCCGGCTGGGCGTCAGCCTGGCCGAGGGCCGCCACGCCGCCAACGGCATCGTCTTCCCCGACCTCGCCGGCCCGTACTACACCCAGGTCCTGCTCGGCTACGAAGAGGTCGCCTCCGAGCTGGGCCGGTCGGTGCTGATCCTTTCCACCAAGGGCCGCACCCGCGTGCAGGAGCTGGTCAAGGACCTGGCCGGGCGGGTCGACGGCATGCTCGTGTTCGGCCACACGGTGCCCGACGAGCAGGTCTCCGAGCTGGTCAGGGCGGGCATGCCGCTGGTCTTCGTGTCACGCGGGCCGCTTCCCGGGGCCGACACGCTGCGCAGCGAGAACACCGCCTCGGCCGGTGCGCTCGCCCGCCACCTGCTGGCGCACGGCCACGAGACGTTCGCCTTCCTCGGCGCCCCGCTCACCACCGGCGACGACGTGGACGAGCGCTGGCAGGGCGTGCGGGCCGTGCTCGGCGGCGCGATCGAGGCCGTGCCCACCGCCAGCTACACCGTCGAGTGCGGCTACGACGCCGCCCGCGCGCTGCTGCGCGGGCCGCGTCGGCCGCGCGCCGTCGTCTGCTCCGACGACGAGGTCGCGCTGGGCGCCCTGCTCGCCGCCGAGGAGCTCGGCCTGGACGTCCCGTCCGACGTCGCCGTGACCGGCTGGGACGACATCATGGCCGCCCGCCACGCCAGGCCCGCGCTCACCACCGTCCGCCAGCCGATGCGCGAGCTGGGCGCCCGCGCCGCCCGCGCGCTGGACGAGCTCATCACCGGATCCCGCGACACCCCGCGTCACCTCGTGCTGGACACCGAGCCGGTCATCCGCGCCAGCTGCGGTCACCACCCCCAGGAGGTCCCCCCATGAAACCCACCACCCGGCGCGCGGCCGCCGGCCTGTTCGCGCTCGCCCTGGTGACGGGCTGCGGGCGCGGCGGCGGCCAGGCCCCCGAGCAGGCCCAGGACGTCACCACCGGCGCGATCTCCGGCGAGGTCACCGTCTGGGCGATCGGCGAGGAGGGCAAGGCGCTCGACGCCTTCGCCGAGGAGTTCGAGACGGCCAACCCCGGCGTCCAGGTCAACGTCACCGCGATCAGCTGGGAAGTCGCCCACGACAAGATCACCTCCGCCGTCGCGGGCGACGCCACCCCCGACGTCAGCATGATCGGCTCCACCTGGTCGGGCGAGCTGGCCAAGACCGGCGCCCTCGACCCCACGCCCGGCAACCTCTTCGACGAGTCCGCGTTCTTCCCCGGCGCCTGGCAGACCGTCGACGTCAACGGCACCGCGTACGGAGTGCCGTGGTACGTCGAGACCCGGGTGCTCTTCTACCGCACCGACCAGGCCGAGCAGGCCGGCGTCGCACCGCCGGAGACCTGGCGGGAGCTGAACTCCTTCGCCCGCGCGCTGAAGGAGAAGGGCGGCGCCAGGAAGGGCTTCCACCAGGGCTACACCGAAGGATCCTGGCAGGAGCTGCTGCCGTTCATCTGGTCGGCCGGCGGCGAGATCGTCAAGGACGGCGCGTACGACTTCGACACCCCCGAGGCGGTGACCGGGCTCAAGCAGTACGCGTCCCTGTTCGAGGAGAAGCTGGCCCCGAACGACACCCCGCGCGGCGCCTTCCCGCAGAACTTCGTCAAGGGCGAGGTCGGCGGGTTCTTCCTCGGCCCGTGGATGATCGGGGTGCTGGAGAACGACGGGGGCGCCGGCTTCGCCGACAAGTTCGCCGTGGCCCCGTACCCGAAGGGGCCGGTGTCGGCCACCAGCTTCGTCGGCGGCTCCGACCTGGTCGTGTTCAAGAGCGCGAAGAACCGCGACGCCGCCTGGCAGTTCATCCGGTGGCTCACCGACCCCAAGGTGCAGGCGAAGTGGTACACCACGGTCAAGGCGCTGCCCAGCGTCCAGGCGGCCTGGCAGGAGCCCGCGCTCACCTCCGACCCGAGGGTCGCCGTCTTCGGCGAGCAGCTGAAGGACGCCAAGACGCCGCCGCCGTTCCCCACCTGGGAGCAGGTGGCCCGGGTCATCGAGGGCGAGCTGGAGAAGCTGGCGCTCGGCAGGACCACGCCCGAGCAGGCGGCCAAGGCCATCCAGGCGGAGGCCGGCGCGATCGGCACCGGTCTCTGAGCCGTGGCCGCGCTCCGCAGAAGCGGGCTCGGCTGGGTGTTCGTGCTGCCGTTCCTGCTCGTGTTCGCCGTGTTCCACCTCGGGCCGCTGCTGGCCGGGCTGGGCATGAGCGTCACCGACATGCGCAACACCGACGTGGCCAGCCCGCTCGCCGTTGACCCCGTCGGGGTGCAGAACTACCTGCGCCTGGCAGACGACGAGGTGATGCGCAGGGCCGCGCTGAACACCGCCGTGTTCGTGGTCACCGCGCTGCCGCTCACGCTCGCCCTCGGCCTGGCCGCCGCCGTGGCGCTCAACTCCGGGATCGCCCGGCTGCCCGCCGCGTTCTTCCGGCTGGGCTACTACCTGCCGCACGTCACCAGCATCATCGGCGTCGCGGTGGCCTGGAAGTTCCTGCTGGAGCCCGAGGCCGGCCTGGTCAACCGGCTGCTGGAGCTGATCGGGGTCCAGGGCCCGGCCTGGCTGCAGAACCCGGCCACCGCCCTGCCGTCGATCGTGGTGATGACCGCCTGGCGCAGCTTCGGCTTCGACATGGTCGTGTTCCTCGCCGCCCTGCAGGGCATCCCGCGCGAGCTGTACGAGGCCGCGCACATGGACGGCGCGGGCCGCTGGCAGCGCTTCACCTCGGTCACCGTGCCGCAGCTGCGCCCGGTGATCCTGTTCTGCTCGGTCTACAGCACCTCCGGGTTCCTGCAGTTCCTGGAAGAGCCGCTGATCATGACCGGCGGCGGGCCGCTGAACTCCACGGTCTCCGCCTCGCTGGCCATCTTCCGCCAGTTCGGCGTCGGCAACTACGGCTACGCCAGCGCGGCCGCGACCGTGCTCTTCACCGTGATCGTCGCGCTGGCCGTCCTGCAACTGCGGGTGGGGAGGGCGCGATGAGACGGACCGGGCGGCAGAACGCCGTCACCTATGCCGGGCTGAGCGCCGGGCTGCTGCTGGTGATCGGGCCGTTCCTGTGGGCGGGGCTCAGCTCGGTCAAACCGGAGCACGAGATCCGGCGCGACCCGCCCACGTTCTGGCCCGAGACCTTCACCCTGGACAACTACACCGAGCTGATCGAACGGGTGCACCTCGGCCAGGCCTTCGTCAACAGCGTGATCGTGGCGGTGGCGATCGTCGCGGGCAACCTCGTCTTCTGCTCGATGGTCGGCTACGGCTTCGCCAAGCTGCCCTTCCGCGGCAGCCGGATCGTGTTCGGGCTGGTGCTGGTCCAGCTGGCCGTGCCCGCGATCGTGCTGATGATCCCGCAGTTCGTGCTGATCGCCCGGCTCGGCCTGGTCAACACCTTCCTCGGCATCATCCTGCCGGGGCTGGTCACCCCGCTGGGCGTCTTCCTGATGCGCCAGTTCATCGCCGAACTGCCCGACGAGCTCATCCACGCCGCCCGGGTCGACGGCGCGGGCGAGTTCCGGATCTTCGCCCGCGTCGTGCTGCCGCTGTGCAAGCCCGCGCTCGCCACGCTCGGGCTGATCACCTTTCTGGCCGCGTGGAACAACTTCCTCTGGCCCGCCGTGGTCGCGCAGTCGGAGGACGTCTACACGCTGCCCGTGGCGCTGAACATCCTCAACGGGCGCGAAGGCGCCCACTACAACCTGCTGGTCGCCGGAGCGATGATCGTGGTCGCGCCGATCCTCGTGCTCTTCGTGTTCCTGCAGCGCTTCTTCGTCCAGGGCATCGCCACCACGGGAAACAAGTAGAGGAGCCATCCCATGCGCAAGATCCTGCTGCCTGCGCTGACGGCGCTCGCGGTCATGGTGCCGGGCACCGCCCACGCCGACGGCGAATCGGTCTTACACCGCTACGCGAAGGACACCTGGCGGTCCATGGCCGCCATGGTCGAGCCCGCCACCGGGCTGCCCGCCGACAAGGTCACCGGCGACCTCCGCACCCGCGCGAAGGTGACCTCGCCGACCAACGTCGGCACGTACCTGTGGAGCACCCTCACCGCCCGCGACCTGCGCCTGATCAGCCGCGCCGACGCCACGCGGCGCGTCGGGCGGGTGCTGGACGCGCTGGAGCGGCTGGACCGGCACACCCCGACCGGGCAGTTCTACAACTGGTACGACCCCGCCACGCTGGCCCTCGTCACCACCTGGCCGGAGACCGGCGACCCGGTGCGGCCGTTCGCGTCCAGCGTGGACAACGGCTGGCTCGCCACCGCGCTCATGATGGTCCGCACCGCCGAGCCGCGCCACGCGGGCCGCGCGAACCGGCTGGTCACCTCGATGAACTTCGCCGCCTACTACGACCCGGCCGCCCGCCCCGACGCCGGCACCGGGCTGCTGCGCGGCGGCTTCTGGCCCGAGCCGCCCGACGGCTGCTCCGTCGAGAGCGACTACGCGGGCACCGGCACGACCGTGTACTCCACTTGCCACCACTACGGCGCGCCCGCGGAGACCCGCATCGGCACCTACGTGGGCATCGCACTCGGCCAGCTCCCGCGCGAACACTACTTCGGCCCGTACCGCACCTTCCCCGACAACGGCTGCGACTTCGGCTGGCAGGAGCAGAAACCCGTCGGATCCTGGCAGCGGCACCTCGGCGTGAACGTCTGGGAGGGCACCTACGCCTACCGCGGCATGCGGTACGTCCCGAACTGGGGCGGTTCGATGTTCGAGGCGCTCATGCCCGACCTCGTCGTCCCCGAGGCGGACTGGGCGCCGCGCAGCTGGGGCCGTAACCACCCGGTGTTCGTCAAGGCGCAGATCGAGCACGGGCTGCGGGAGGCGCGGTACGGCTACTGGGGCTTCTCCCCGGCCAACGACCCGCACGGCGGCTACCGCGAGTACGGCGTGGACCAGCTCGGCATGGACGAGCCCGGCTACACCACCGACCGGGAGCGCACCAGCGTCGACCCCGGCTACGAGGGCTGCCGCCCCGCCCAGCCGGCGCCCGAGAGCTACGGCGACGGCGTGGTCACGCCGCACGCGTCCTTCCTGGCCCTGCCGTACGCCCGCGACGCCGCGCTGCGTAACCTCGCCAAGCTCCGCCGCGACTTCGACGTCTACGGCCCCGGCGGCTTCTACGACTCCGTGGCCGTGCGGTCCGGCGTGGTCTCCCGCTGGTACCTGGCGCTCGACCAGGGCATGGTGATGGCCGCGCTCGGCAACGTGCTGACGGACGGCAACCTGCACCGCTACTTCGGCAGCCGCCAGGTGGAGGCCCGACTCCGCCCGGTGATGGAGATCGAGGAATGGAAGGTGGTCCCATGACCCGGGGGGAGAACAGATGACGGCACGCGACGACTGGCGGGCCCGCCTGCACGAGCGCTCCGGTGAGGCCGCGCCCGCCGCCCCGGTGGACCTGCCCGCCCCGGAGCGGGTCGTGGCCACGCCGGGCGCCGGGCACGTGACGCTCACCTGGGACCCGGTGCCGGGCGCGATCGGCTACCTGGTCACCAGGGACGGCGTGCCGGTCCCGCCGCCCGACGTGGACGTGCCCGCCGTGCCGTCCTGCCGCTACGTCGACACCGGGACGGGCGAGGCCGCGTACACCGTCGCCGCCCTGGCCACCATGGAGAACCGGGGGCCCGCCTGCCCTCCGGTGACCGCCGCCCCCGCGCCAGGGGGCGGCGCCCCGCCGCGGGTGGAGGTCGCGGTCGACGCCGGGACCGCGACAGGTCCGACGGCCCGGCCGTGGCAGCCGATGATCGGGTCCGAGCACCTGTCGCACCTGCTCAGCGAGGACGAGAGCGGCGGCCGGCCGATCGGCGCCGAGCTGGCCGAGGCGCTGCGGATCGTCCACGACGAGCTGGGCGTGCGCGCGGTGCGGGCGCACGCCGTGCTCTGCGACGACCTCGGCGTCTACCCCGGGCACGACTTCAGCCGCGTCGACCGGGTCTACGACCTCGTCACCGGGCTCGGCCTGCGGCCCGTGGTCGAGCTCGGGTTCATGCCGCGCGCCCTGGCCGCCGACCCGTCCGCGACCGTGTTCTCGTACGAGGCGATCATCTCGCCGCCGTCGGACTACCGGGCCTGGGGCGAGCTGGTCCGGGCGCTGGTGGCGCACCTGGCCGGCCGGTACGGGATCCGGGAGCTGGTCGAGCACTGGGCCTTCGAGGTGTGGAACGAGCCCAACCTGGCCGTCTTCTGGTCCGGCACGCCCGAGGAGTACTTCCGCCTCTACGACGTGACCGCCGCCGCGGTGAAGAGCGTCCACCCGGACCTGCGGGTAGGCGGCCCGGCGTCGGCCGCCGACGGGTGGGTGGAGGAACTGCTCGCGCACGTCGACGCGTCCGGCGCGGCGCTCGACTTCGTCTCCACGCACACGTACGGGAACGCGCCGCTCGACTGGCGGCCCGCGCTGGCCAGGCACGGGCGGGCCGGCACCCCGATCTGGTGGACCGAGTGGGGGCCGACCCCCACCCACTTCCACGGCATCGGCGACGGGCCGTTCGGGGCGGCGTTCGTGCTGCACGGGATGCGTTCGGCGGCCGGACGGGTGGACGCGCTCGCGCACTGGGTGGCGTCCGACCACTTCGAGGAGCTGGGCAGGCCGCCGCGGCTGTTCCACGGCGGGTTCGGCCTGCTCACCGTCGGCAACCTGCGCAAGCCCCGCTTCCACGCCCTGGCCCTGGCCTCCCGCCTGGGCGACGCCGAGCTGGCCGCCACCGTCACCGGCGACGCCGGCGGGGTGGAGGCGTGGGCGGCGGCCCACCCCGACGGCCGGGTCGGCGTGCTCGCCTGGAACGTCACGCTCAACCACACCCAGGCGGGCGGCGCCGCCGAGCTGGACCGCCGCGTCGCGCTCACCGTCACCGGCCTGCGCGGCGGCTGCACCGTCACCCACCACCGCATCGACCACCGCCACACCGACATCGAGGGGGCCTGGCAGGCCATGGGCGGCGGCGACTGGCCGGACCCCGGCCAGTGGGACAAGCTGCGCGCCGCCGACCGGGTCGACGAGTACGCCCCGGCGACCCGGGTGACGGCCGTGGAAGGGACCGTCCGCCTGGAGTTCGAGCTGCCCATGCCGGGGGTGTCGTTCGTGGAGTTCGCGCCGTGAGCCGGTCCGGCGATGGTTCGTACCGGACGGTCTGTACGGGAAGGACGCGCCGATGAGAGCCTAGGCCCCATGAAAGATCCGGCCGGGGCGCTCGCTGCCCGAATCGAGGAGTTCGAGCGGGCGGCGGACCCCCGGCTGGTGCTGGACGACGCGGCACTGGCCGACGCCTGGGAGGCCATGCTGGCCTGCACCGGCGGGCCGCGCGACGCCGTCGTCTGGCAGGCGGTCGGAGCGCTCCACCTGGCCCGCTACCGGCTCGCCCTGGAGGACGACGCCGAGGCGGCCGTCGCGGGCGTGTTCTTCGCCGCCGTGGCCGTGCTCGACCCCGCCGCGCTGCCGGAGCGGCTGCGCGGGCCGCACGTCCCCGCCGCCTCCACCGCGGAGACCTGGGCGGGGCTGGTCGAACAGGTCTTCCGCCACGCGGACGCCGACGCCTACCAGCACGTGGGGCTGCTCGTGCACGCCCTCCTGCGGCGCGCGCTGGCCGAGCCCAGCGCGGAGGTGTGCGACCGGCTGGGGCAGGTGCTGCTGGAGGAGGCCCTGGCCGCGCCGGAACCCGCCTGGGCGGCCGAGGCGCTGGCCGTCCTGGGCGACGGCCTGGTGCGGCTGTACCGGACGGCCGGCGACGGCGGGGCGCTCGACGACGCGGTGCACGTCCTGTTCCGGGCCGCGCTCGCCGGCCCCGGGCACGTGCCGGACCTGGCCGCGGCGCTCGGCCACGCGCTCCCCGGCGACACCGACCTGATCCGGGCGTACCTCCTGGCGGCGGGAAGCCCAGCGGGGCCGGACCGCTCGGCGGCGCTCCTGGACCTGCTCGGCCTGGCCGCCGCCCGCGCGTCGGCCTCCTGCGCCGACGGTGACCTGCTGGCGCTGCTGCGGGTGGGCCAGGCCTGCCTCGACCACTGGCACGAGGCCGGGGCCCACCCCGAGGTCCTGTCCCGCTACGGCGCGGCGCTGGTCGAGTGGTACGTGGTCACGGGCGACGTCCGCTCCCTGGAAGCCGGGCGCGACATGCTCGCCGCACTGCCCGCCCCGGCCGATGTCCCGGCACCGGAGACGGCGTTCCCCGGCTCGTCGGAGCCCGGCCGGGTCGTCCGGCCGGACGACCCGGCGGTCCGGCTCGACCTGCTCGGGCAGCGTCACTGGCGGCGCTACCGGGGGAGCGGCGACCCGGCCGACCTGGAGCTCGCCGTCCAGACGTTGCGGCAGGCGGTGGTGCGCGCGCCTGAGGGGCACCCGGAACGGGCCGCGTTCCTCGCCGACCTGGCCGCCGCGCTCGTCCACCGCGCCGCCCGGTCGGGCGACGCGCGACCGGCCGTCTCCGCCGCGCGCTCCGCCGTCTCCGCCTGCCCCGCGGGGCACCCCGAGCGTTCCCGCGCACTCCTCCTGCTCGGCCGGGCGCTCTGCCTCGACCTCACCCCGCCCGCCGCCGCCGAGGCCGCCGAGGCCCTGCGGGAGGCGGTCGCGGAGGAGGACCCGCGATTCCTCGCGGAGGCGTACGCGGTCCTGTCGGACGTGCTGCGCCGCCGCGCCATGGCCGCCGGCGACCAGGATCGGCTCGCCGACCTGGACGAGGCGGTGCGGGCGGGCCGCGAATCCGCCGACCTGGCCCACCTCGACGCCAAGACCCGCCCCGCGCCCACGGCGGTCGAACCGGAGCCGTCGCCGAGGTCGTCGAGCGTGCCCCCGGCACTGGTCAAGGCGTTGCTGGCGCGGTTCGTCGCCCGTGGCGGCGAGAGTGATCTCCTGGAGGCGATCGAACTCGCCGGGAACGTGCCCGGTGATCCCGAGCTCACCTCGCTCCTCCGCCTGGCGATCGGCCACGTGCCCGGGGTGCCGGACATGTCGGCGGCCGACGCGGCGACCCGGCTGGCCGGCGCCTACGACGACGAGGAGACGGCCCGGGACCTGCTCCGGTTCGCCGAACGGCACGCCGCGGCGGCGGGCGGCACGGGGGAGTACCTGGTGGCCGCCGCCACGGAGATGGCCGGGCGCGGGCGCCGCAGGGCGGCGATCGACCTGCTGGAACGGGCCGGGCAGGCGTTCACCGCGGCGGACGGGACGACCCTGGCGGCGGACGCGCTCGCCCGGGCGGGACACGAGCACGAGGAGCTCGGCGCCTGGGAAGCCGCGCTGCGGGCGTTCGAGCGCGCCGCCGACGGTTACCGCGCCGCCGGGCGGGCCAGGGAGGAGGCGGCCCAGCGGGCCGCCATGGGGAACGCCTGCGCCAGGGCGGGAGAGCCACGCCGGGCCGCCTCCTGCTACCAGCGCGCCGCCGACCTGTGCCGGGAGGCGGGACTCGACGCGGACGAGGCCGGCTATCTGGAACAGGCCGCCGCCGCGTACCTGGAGGGCGGGGAGCCCGCGACGGCGCTGGAGCGCGCCGGCCGCGCCCGCGAGCTGCACCTGGCGCGCGGCGACGCCGAGCGGGCCGCGCGGGCGCTCATCCCGGCCGCGCGGGCCGGCGCCACGCTCGGGCACCTGCCCGCCGCCGCCGAGCTGATCAGCACCTGCGCCGCCGAGCTGGAGGCCGCGGGCACCTGGGACGACGCCTGCCAGGCCCTGGACGGGCACGCGCTGCTGCTGTACGAGCTCGGGCACGCCGACCACGCGGCCGCGTGCGAGGCCGCCATCGTGGACGTGGTACGGCGGCGCGGCCATCGGCGCGACCCCGCCGACGAGTGGTACCACATCGCCCGCCGCCGTCTCGCCCGCGGCGACGTGCCCGGGGCGAGACGGGCGTTCGAGCGGGCCGAACGCGCCTACAACCAGCTCGGCCACCAGGACGGCGCGGCCGCCGTGCGCCACCACCTCGGCGTGATCGGGTTCACCGGCGCCGGGATGGAACAGGCCGCCCAGGACTTCGCGACGGCCGCCGACGCGTTCGCGGCCATGAGGAGCCGCGAGCGCGAGGCCGCCGCCCGCACGATGCGCGCCGCCTGCCTGGTGGAGCTGCGCCGGTGCGACGAGGCCGTGGCCGAGCTGGACCGGGCCACCCAGCCCGCCGTGGCCGATGGCGACCTCGGCGCGCTGTTCTCCATCGCCCTGGTGCGCGCCACCGCCGACCTGCGCTCCGGCGCACGCGACCAGGCCCGCGGGCGGCTCCGCGCGGCGCTGGGCCTGGCCGCCGGGGATCCGCTGCGCGCAGCCGTGGTCCACGAGCGCCTCGCGGTCGCGCACGAGGGCGACCGCGCGGCCGTGGTGGAGCACCTCGGCCTGGCCGCCGACGGGTTCCGCGCGACCGGGCACACCGGGCTGGTCGCGCTCACCTCGCTGCGCCTCGGCTTCGCGCTGGAGGACCAAGGTGACCTGCGCCGGGCGCGCAAGGCGCTGGAGGAAGGGCTCGGCACCGCGGTGACCCTGCCGCCGGGGAACGCTCCGTACGAGGTGATCCCTGCCGGGGGGACCGACCCGGCGGTGCTGGTACGGCTGGCCGAGCTGCAGTTCGCGGCCGGGGAGGTGGCGCGCGGCCGGACCGCGCTGGCGCAGGCGCTGGCCGCCGTGCGGCGCGGCGGCGAGGACCCGGCGCTGGCGGAACGGCTGGCCGAGCGGGTGCGCGTCGAGGACGCCGAGGCGGCCGGTGACCTGTCCGGCGCGCTCGCCCTGGCCCGGCAGGCGGCGGCCGACGCCGACGACCCGCGCCGCAGGTCAGGGCTGCTGGCCAAGCTGGGCGCGCTGGCGCTGGCGGCCGGTGACCCGCGGGCCGCCTACGCCTACGCGTCCCAGGGGTGCGACCTGCGCGACGACCTGCTGGCCGAGCACCTGCGCTCGCGCGGCGTCGCGGCCGGCGCTCTCGGGCGTACGGCGGAGGCGATCGGTCACCTGTCGGAGTCCGTCCGGCTGGCGCGCGAGTCCGGGCAGGCGATGCCGGTGCGGCTGGTGTCCGCGCTCGGCGCGCTCGGCGCGGCGCTGGCCGAGGACCGGCGGTGGGCCGACGCCGGTGCGGTGCTGGCCGAGGCGCTGGCGCTCGCCGCCGGTCCGGCCTGGCGCGGCATGCGCGCCTCTTTGCTGGCCGCGCGGGCGGGGACCCGGTTCCGTCAGGGGGACGTGGACGAGGCCGCGACGCTCTACCAGGAGGCGCTGGCGCTGGCGGAGGCCGTCGGCGACGACGCGACGGTGGCCGTCGTGTGCGGGGAACTGGCGCTGGCGCACGCGGCCAAGGGCGAGCGGGACAGCGCGACGCGGTTCGCCGGACGGGCCCTGGACCTCGACCGGGCGCGCGGGCGGCAGCGGGCCGTGGTGCGCGACCTGATCGCGCTGGGACGGCTGGGCGACGCCGACCGGCTGGCGGAGGCGCTGTCGCTGGCGCGGCGGATCGCGTTCGCCGAAGGCCAGGCCGTGGCACTGACCGAACTGGCCGCCTCCGACCTGCGCGCCGGCCGGGTCACGGCGGCCCGCGACCGCGCCTCGGCCGCCATCGAGCTCCTCGAACGCTCGGCCCCCGGCCCCACGGACCCGGAGGAACCGCGCGAGCCGGGCGTCCTCGGGGCGGTGCGCGAGGAACCGGCCGACGCGGCTGTCATCGGGGCGGATCCTGAGGAAGGGGCCGGCGAAGGCATTCCCGCGGAGTCAGCCGGTACCGGCGTCGCCGGGGCGGCGCGGGACGCGCTGGCCGGGGCGTACACGATCAGGGCGGCGGCGCGGGAGGAGCTGGGGGAGCTGGACACGGCGCTGGCCGACGCCGAGCGGGCCGGTGACCTGGACGATCCGCGTTCGGCGGCCGTCGAAGGGCTTCGAGCCAGGGCGGTGGGGCTGGCCGTCCGGCTGGGCCGCGGCGACACCGCCTGGGCGCACGCGGAACGGGCCAAGGAGACCCTTCTCGGCCCCGAGGAAGAGGTCGCGCGGGCTGTCGGCGGTGACGCCCAGCGGCTCGTGAGCCTGCTCCCGGAAGGGACGGGCGTGCTGGCCTTCCACGTGGGCGAGTTCGTCAGCGTGGTGGCGCACCGCTCCGGCTGGGCGCGGCCGAGGGCGTTCGGCACCTCCGTCGGCCCGGAACTGCTCGCCGAGTTCGCGGCCACGGCCGGGGCCGCCGACGGCGGGCAGCGGCGGGCCGAGCTGTGGCGGGTGGTCGCCGACCTGCTGCTCGGCGCGGCGACCGAGGCGCTCGGCGACGACCTCGACACGCTGTACCTGCTGCCGCACGGCGACCTGCACGGGCTGCCGCTGCACGCGCTCGCCCCCGGCGGGCGGCTGCTGCTCGACCGCTACACGGTGGCGTACGCGCCGTCCGCCGCCACGCTGGCCCGGCTGGCGGCGCGCCGCACCCGGCACGGCGGCCGGTCGCTGGTGGCCGGCCAGGGGGAAGAGGCCGAGGCGGTCGCCGCGGCACTGGGGGTCGCGCCGGTCACCGCCGCCGCCCGCGACCTGGAAGGCGCCTGGGACACCGTGCACCTGGCCTGCCCGGCCTGCTACGACGGCGCCGACCCGTACGGCTCGGGCATCCGGCTCCCCGGCGGGCTGCTGAACGCCCGCGCGATCATGGACCTGCGGATCGAGGCCGGGCTCGTCTCGGTGAGCGGCTGCGAGCCGTCACCCTCGGGCGCGGGGATGGCGGCGCTCGGGCACGCCCTGCTGCGCGCCGGCGCGGCCGCGGCGGTGCTCCCGCAGTGGCCGGTGAACCCGGAGGCGACGCGGGCACTCCTGCCGCCCTTCCACGCCCGGGTGACGGGCGACGGCCCCGGCAAGGCACTCAGAGCGGCGATCCTGGAATCCCGCGACCTGTACGGAGCATCACGCCCCGACCTGTGGGCCCCCTACGCCCTGATAGGCCTCGCCGCCTGACCCACCGCCCGCCGCGGCCCCGCCGGCGCTGGGCAGGTGTCTCGTGATCGTCATCAGCCCGGCCCCACCGCGCGGGCGCTCGGGGGCGTGCTTCAGAGGTAAGGGCGGGTGACCGTCACCAGCTCCGCCGGGGCGTCGCGGGTGTCGACGTAGAGGGCCGTGTCGGGGGTGCGTTCGCGGACGTCGCGGTCGCGGATCGCGAAGACGGCCGGTGGGGCGCCGGCCTCGCCGTAGCGGGCGGTGAGCGCCGCGGCGATCGCCGCGCGCAGGTCGGCCAGGACGTCACGGGCGGCGTGCGGGCCGCCCGGCGCCGCAAGGTAGCCCAGCATCCCGGCGAAGCGCGACTCGGTGTCGGCGGCGGGACGCTGCCCGGCCAGCACCGGGCGGTCGAGCCAGAACACCTTGCCCGCGAGGAAGCCGTCGTAGCTCGCGCCCTCGTGGCTGAGCGTGCGCGCCGCGCCGGCGAGCAGCTCGCCGAACTCCGCCAGCTCGGCCCGCGGGGGCAGGTCGGTGGTGACGAACAGGGGCACGATCAGCGAGTCGAGCATGGGCCATCCCTCCGGTGAGGAGCCTCATGGTAGGGCTCGCCACCGACAATTCCCCGGGCCGACACCCTGGTGTTTCAACCCCCCGCGGCCTCCGCCAGCCTGCGCGCCAGCACCCGCAGGTGCGCCCGCAGCCCGTCCGGCTCGTGCACCTCGAAGGGCATCCCCAGCGACACCAGCCAGTACGCCAGCTCGTCCAGCGAGTTGGAGCCGGTCAGCAGCAGGCAACCGGCCGCGTCCAGCGGCTCCACCGAGGCCACCGACGGCCCCATGCGCGCCACCACGGCCTCCGCCGGCGCCCGCACGGTGACCCGGCACCGGTACCGGTACGGCGCGCTGGAGATCTGGCGTGAGGCGTAGGCCGCCAGGTCCTCGGCGGGCGGCTCCCGGGGCGCGAACCTCGGCCCGTTCGGCGTGCGCAGCCGCAGCCGGTCCACCCGGAACACCCGCCAGTCCTCCCGGCCCCGGTCGAAGGCCACCAGATACCAGCGCCGCCCCGACGCCACCAGCCGGTGCGGCTCGACCAGGCGCTCGGTGACGGTCGCGTCGCCGGACTCGTACCCGAAGCGCAGGCTCTCGTGGTCGCGGCAGGCGGCCGCGATGGCCGACAGCGTGTCCGCCTCGACCGCGGCCGCGCCGCCGGTCAGCGGCACGGTCATCGACTGCAGCGCGTTCACCCGGTGCCGCAGCCGGGACGGGAGCACCCGCTCCAGCTTGGCCAGCGCCCGCACCGAGGTCTCCTCGATGCCCGCCACGCTGCCCTGCGCGGCCGTGCGCAGCCCGACGGCCACCGCCACCGCCTCCTCGTCGTCGAGCAGCAGCGGCGGCAGGTCGCCGCCCGCGCCGAGCCGGTAGCCGGGCACGCCGGCGGTCGCGTCCACCCGGTAGCCCAGCTCACGCAGCCGCTCCACGTCGCGCCGCACGGTCCTGGCCGACACGCCGAGCCGCTCGGCCAGCTCGGATCCGGGCCAGTCACGCCGCGTCTGCAGCAGGGACAGCAGTTTCAGCAATCGGGCGGAGGTTTCCAGCACACCTAGGACCGTACCTGTCCTAACCGGCTCCTAGCGTGGTGGACATGAACGACATCCGACCCTTCCGCATCGACATCCCGCAGGCCGACCTGGACGATCTGAGCGATCGGCTCGCCCGTACCCGCTGGCCGGACGACCTGGACGGCGTCGGCTGGTCGTACGGGGTGCCTGTCTCGTACGCGCGAGCTCTCGCCGAGTACTGGCGCACCGGCTTCGACTGGCGCGCCCAGGAGGCCGCGCTCAACGCGTTCCCGCAGTTCACGACCGAGATCGACGGGCAGAACGTGCACTTCCTGCACGTGCGCTCACCCGAGCCGGACGCGCTGCCCCTGCTGATCACGCACGGCTGGCCGGGCTCCGTGGCCGAGTTCATGAACGTCATCGGCCCGCTCGCCGACCCGCGCGCGCACGGCGGCGACCCGGCCGACGCCTTCCACGTCGTCGCCCCGTCCATCCCCGGCTTCGGCTTCTCCGGTCCCACCCGCGAGCGCGGCTGGGACATGACCAGGGTCGCCGCCGCGTGGAAGGAGCTGATGAGCCGCCTCGGCTACGAGCGGTACGGCGCGCAGGGCGGCGACACCGGCGCCGTCATCTCCCCCACGCTCGGCAGGCTCGACCCGGGGCACGTGGCAGGGGTGCACGTCAACGGCGGACTCGGCTTCCCCAGCGGCGACCCGGCCGAGCTGGAGGGCCTGACCGAGACCGAGCGGGCCCGCCTGGCGCGGTACGGCGACCAGGACGACCTCGGCTACGCGATGATCCAGTCCACCCGGCCGCAGACGCTCGCCTACGGCCTGCACGACTCCCCGGCGGGTCAGCTCGCCTGGATCGCCGAGAAGTTCAAGGAGTGGACCGACCCGGCCCGCGAGCTGCCCGAGGACGCGGTGGACCGCGACCAGCTGCTGACCAACATCAGCCTCTACTGGCTGACCGGGACCGCCGGCTCCTCGGCCCGCCTCTACAAGGAGGGCGCCGCGGCCTGGGGCGGACGGCAGGAGCCGTCGGCGCTTCCGCACGGCGTCGCGGTCTTCCCCGGAGACCCCGGCGTCCGCCGCGTCGCCGAGCGCGAGCACAAGATCGTGCACTGGTCCGAGTTCGACCGCGGCGGGCACTTCGCCGCGATGGAGGCCCCTGACCTGCTGGTGGCCGACATCCGGGAGTTCTTCAGGCTGGTGCGCTGAGTCAGCGGCGGCGCCACTCGTCCTCGATGGCGGCGTGGATCACCGAGTCGCGCCAGCCTTCGGGCGAGGCCACGTGGTGGCGCAGGCGGCCCTCCTCGACCATGCCCGCCGTCAGCATGGCCAGCTGCGCGGGCAGGTTGGCGGGGGCCCGCGCGCCCCAGATGCGGTGCAGGCCGAGCTGCTTGAAGCCGAACCCCAGCAGCAGCCGCACCAGGTCGGTGCCCATGCCGCGGCCCCAGTGGTCGGGGCGCAGGCCGAGGCGGATCTCGGCGCAGTGCGGCCGCTCGGTGTCGATGTGCAGCCGCGCGACGCCGATCACGTCCTGGTCGGCGGCGTCGAGCACGGCGAGCGCGTACAGGCGGCGCGGATCCTGGGCCGCGGTCGCCATCGCCTCCCGCACGAGCTCGGCGACCTGCCCGAGGGTGCGGGGAGCGAACGGCATGTACTGGGTCGCGGCCGGATCGCCGTAGACCGCGTGCAGCGGCGCGACGTCCGCCTCGGTGACCTCACGAAGCCAAAGACGCTCACCTTTGCACACGACCTCGCACATGGGGCGACGGTAACGCTACTTCAGTGATCTCTACAAGCCCATGTCAAGTGGCGAGTTGACTGCCGTAAGCGCGGGCGACAAGTTCGGCGATCATGCTGTGCGCGCCGAGCGGCTCGGCGTGTCCGGCGCTGATCGCGTCCGCGGCCTGTTTCACCAGGTCGGCGGGGGCCTCGTGGCCGATCATGCACGGCGCGACGGCCAGCCGGGCGGCGCCGGCCGCGCGCAGCCGCTCCGCGGCTACGGTGACACCGGGCTCGCTGTCAAGTGAGGCGGCCACCACCGGGAGCGTCAGCCGGGAGGCCAGCAGCACGGCGGTCGCCTGCGCGGCGCGTACGGCGAGCTCGCCGCCGATCATGCCGAGGATGACCGCGTCGACGGGGCTGGAGACGTTGAGCAGGCGGACCCGGTCGGCCCTGGCCAGGCCGCGCTCGGCCAGCTTGATGTGGAGCGCCTCGGCGAGCAGCGGGTGCGGGCCGAGCGCGCCGGTCACGACGGCGCCCGAGCCGCTGTCGGCGACGGCCTGGTTGATCGGGCCGAGGACCCCGGGATCATCCCAGGTGAGCAGGGGCACCACGACCGCGTCCCGGCCTGCCGGCAGCGCCTCGGCCAGCGCGTCCGCGGCGGTGAGCCGTACCTCGATCTGGGGGTTGTCGACCCGCACCACGGCGGCGACGTCCGCCGCCACGCCTGTGGCGTCGCCGGGCGCCGCGAGCACGAGAACGGGCGCGTCCGGTGGCAGGGACGTGGGGACCGGCCGGCGGTGCCGGCCCCCGCCCGGGCGGGGGGAACGTTCGCGTACAGGGAGGCTCACAGGCGCGCAGTTTATGCGGAATCGGTCGATCAGGTTCCGGGAATCGGCAGCGATTGCGTCACAACGCGCAGTCTTGTGACCGAGATCACATCGTGATGACCGGAATTGTTGACTTGCGCGCAGATATCGGCAAACTCTTGGATTACTAGAAACGCGTTCTAGAGCGCTCTTTGTCCCGCTCGTACCCCGGAGGCTGGGGATGAAGCCGTTCTACGTCCGCGAGCTCAGCGTCTACCCCGTCGGCGCCCGCCGCGTGCGCCTGCTGGCCATCGCGGTGCTCGCCAGCCTGGTGGCCAACTTCGAGACCACGATCGCCACCATCTTGCCGCTGCTGATGACCGACCTCGGCATGTCGCTGGAGGAGTACGGGCTCATCGCGGCACTGTCGGTGCTGGTGGGCGGAGTGTCCGCCGGGTTCGGCGGCATCCTGTCGGACCGGTGGGGACGGGTCGCCATCCTGGTGCCCACCCTGACCGTCACCGCCGCCTGCAACTTCCTGCTCGCCACCGTCGACTCGGTGGGCGCGCTGCTGGCGGTCCGCTGCCTGATGCTGTTCATCGAGGGCGCGGGCATCACCATCACCGCCTCGCTGGTGCGCGACTTCTCGCCGCGGCTGGGCCGGGCCCAGGCGTTCGCCTTCTGGACCTGGGGCCCGGTCGGCGCGGCGTTCCTGGCCTCGGCGCTGGCGAGCCTGACGCTGCCGCTGTTCGGCAACGCCTGGCAGTCGCAGGCCATCCTCATGGGCATCGTCTCCCTCACCCTCTGCGTGATCATCATCTGGCAGATCGCCGAGCCGTCCGCCGCGCTGCGCGCCCAGGTCATGGACGCCGAGGAGGCGGTGAGCGCAGAGGAGAAGATCGACCCCGGCAAGATCAGGGAGCTGTTCCGGCACCCCCACCTGTGGGCGCACGTGCTCGGCAACACCGGCTGGCAGGTGCTCTACTGGACCTTCGCGATCTTCGGCCAGACCATCCTGGTCACCGCGTTCGGCATGGCGGCGGCCGCGGCCAACGGCGTGGTCGCGCTCGGCATCGTGCTCAACGCCCTGGCCGTCGTCGTGGTCGGCCGCGTCTCCGACCGGCTGCGGCTGCGCAAGCCGTTCACCGCCGTCGGCACCGTGCTGACCATCGGCGCCCTGGCCTACTTCATCACCCTGGTCGGAGCCGGGGCCTCGGCCACCCATGTGGTGATCGTGTACGCGCTGCTGTTCCTGACCATGGGCATCGCCTACGTGCCGTGGATGGCCAACTTCTCCGAGAACGCCGAGGACGTGGACGCCCGCCTCCAGGGCTCGGCCCTCGGCCTGTGGGGGATGGTCGTCCGCGTCATGATCGTCGCGATGCTGGTGATCTCGCCTCAGGTCGTCGCCGTCGGCGGCTGGGGGACGTGGCTGATGGTGGGGCTGGGCGGCCAGGTGCTGTTCCTGCTGGCCCTGGCCGCCTTCAGAGGGCCGTGGCTCACCCGCGCCCCTGTGTCGGGCAAGCTCCCGGCCTAGCGGGTCGGCACCACCACCGCGTCCTGGTTGCCCGGGGCGTAGACGGTGATCCCCTGGGGCAGCGACTTCAGCTTGTCGATCTCGGCGCAGGCGGGGCACTTGTCGTAGCCGTCCTGCCTGGCCTGGTTGGCCTTCGCCTCCGCCTCGGCCTGCGCCACCTTCGCCTGCGCCTCCGAGACGGCGGCCCCGGCCGCCAGTGAGCGGTCCACCGCCTTTTGCACCTCGGCCGGCAGCGTCACCCGCGACAGCGAGAAGTTCATGCCGGAGAAGAACTGTCCGCCCAGCGTGCGCGGCAGGTCGCGGGCGAGCGCGGCGTTGACCGCGTCCTGCACCGCCTTGATGCTCGTGGCGCTGTCCTGCGGCTTCAGCGCCGAGTTCTCCAGCAGCGAGCACGACGGCACCAGCTCGGCGCAGCGCCGGGCGCCCACCTCGGCCCGCAGGGCGTTGTCGATCACCGGCCGGACCGCCTGGCCGAAGAACGCGGTCCAGCCCTCGTCGCCGTCCCACGCGTACAGGAAGGAGTCGTCCTGGGCGCGGAAGGTGCGCGTGCCGTACTTGTCGTCGAACGTCTTCAGCGTCGCCGGGTCCAGGGTGAGCGTGAAGTACAGGGTGCCTTCGACGCCCAGGTTCACCCCGTCGCTGCTGGGGACCGTCACCACGTCCACGCCCAGCGTGGTGGCGCGCTTGGCGTCCGCGGTGATCGTGTAGAAGCGCTGCTGCGCCGGGTACGCGTGCACCGAGGACCACAGGCCGGTCCAGGTCATGCCGGACCCCGGCGGGATGATCTCGCGTACCTGGGTGTCGTCGAACCAGCCGCCGTCGCGGACGACCGCCACCTCGCCGGCGTCGGTCCGCTCCAGGCCACCGACGACCCCGACGAGCAACGGCACGCAGATCAGCGCGGCGATCACGAGCAGGGCGATGCGCATCGTCGTCCTCTCCCTCCGCGGGCGGCGGTGGCAGCCGCCGCCCGCGGTTGTTTCGCGGCAAGTACAGGAGGGGTGGTCTCAGGCGCGCTGCGGCATCGAGCCCGGCTCGGCGGCCAGGTCGAGGTCCCGCGTCTCCGGCGCGATGGCCAGGCCCAGGGCGGTGACCGCGAGCGCGGCCACCACGTACACCGACACCGCGACCGTGGTGCCGAACGTGTCGAACAGCTTGATGGCGATGATCGGGGCGAGCGCGCCGCCCGCGATGCCGGCCAGCTGGTAACCCATCGAGGCTCCGCTGTAGCGCAGCCGGGTGCTGAACAGCTCGGCGATGAACGCCGCCTGCGGCCCGTACATCGCCGCGTGGGTCACCAGCGCGACCACCGCGGCCACGATGATCAGGAACGTGGACCGGGTCTCCAGCAGCGGGAAGAAGGCGAACACCCAGACCGCGGCGCCCAGCACGCCGGCGAAGTACACCGGACGCCTGCCGTACCGGTCCGACAGCGAGCCGAACAGCGGGATCAGCCCGAGCTGCAGCGCCGAGGCGATCAGCACCGCGTTCAGCCCCACCTGCCGATCCAGCCCCAGCGGCCCGGTCAGATAGACGAGGATGTACGCGGTGAAGGTGTAGAAGGCGACGTCCACGCCGATCCGGGCGGTGAAGGTAGACAGCAGCGCGCGCGGGTGCGTGCGCAGCACCTCGACCAGCGGCATCCGCGCCTTGGCGCCCTTCTGCTCCACCTCGGTGAAGAGCGGCGACTCGGTGATCCTCAGGCGCACCCACAGGCCGACGAAGACCAGCACGCCCGAGAGCAGGAACGGCACCCGCCAGCCCCAGGACATGAAGGCGGCCTCCGGCAGGGTGAACGACAGCAGCGCGAGCAGGCCGGTGGCCAGCACGTAGCCCGCGGGCACGCCGACCTGCGGCCAGCTCGCGTTGAACCCGCGGCGCCGGGGGTCGCCGTGCTCCAGCGACATGATCACCGCGCCGCCCCACTCGCCGCCGAGCCCGAGGCCCTGGACGAACCGGAGTGTGGCCAGCAAGACAGGCGCCAGCACGCCTACCGTGTCGTACCCGGGCAGCACGCCGATGAGGAACGTCGAGATGCCCATGACCAGCAGCGTCACCACCAGCACGGTCTTGCGGCCGGCGCGGTCGCCGAAGTGGCCGAACACGATGCCGCCCAGCGGCCGGGCGACGAACGCCACCGCGTTCGTGGTCAGGGCCAGCAGGGTGGCGTTGAGGGGGTCGAAGTTCGGGAAGAAGAGCTTGCCGAAGACCAGGGTGGCGGCCGTGGTGTACAGGAAGAAGTCGTACCACTCCAGCGACGTGCCGATGAGACTGGCGAGGATCACCCGCCGGGACTGGGAGGTGGAGCCGGACATCGATCGCTCCTTCCGTCAAGGGGTCACCGTTTCAACGTAGGGATCGTTGAACGATTCGACAAGGGGTTTGTTCGATGATTTCCTGTAGCCTGTGGATAACGCTGTCGCAGATCTCGTTCAGGACCGATCCCGCCTCGGGCGGAGCAGCACCGCCGAGCGGGTCGCCGACATCCTGCGCGACCGGATCATCGAAGGCCTCTTCATGCCCGGCCAGCGCCTCTCCGAGGAGTCGATCTGCGAGGCGCTCGGCGTCTCGCGCAACACCCTGCGCGAGGCGTTCCGGCTGCTCAGCCACGAGCGGCTGCTCGACCACCGGCTCAACAGGGGAGTGTTCGTCCGCGTGCTGTCGGCCGAGGACGTCTCCGACCTCTACCGCGTGCGCCGGGTGCTCGAAGGCGCGGCCGTCCGCCGCACCCCGCCGCCGGAGGCGATGGCGCTGATCAGGGAGGCGGTGGCCGACGCGGAGCGGGCCGCGGCCGCCGACGACTGGCGGGCCGTCGGCACCGCCAACATCCGCTTCCACCAGGCCCTCGTCACGCTCAACGAGAGCCCCAGGCTCGACGAGGCCATGCGCCAGCTCCTCGCCGAGCTGCGCCTGGTCTTCCACGTGATGGAGAACCCGCGCGACTTCCACGAGCCGTTCGTCGCACGCAACCGCGAGCTGCTCGCGCTGATGGAGGCCGGCGAGCACGACGACGCCGTCGCCTACCTGGAGGGCTACCTCGACCACGCCGAGCAGCTTCTGCTCCGTGCCTACGAGCCGAACCGCTAACTTCTCGGCTATGAACAGGCTCTTCTCCGTCAGTGAGGCCCGCTCGCTGATGCCGGGGATCCTCGCCGAGGCCGCCGAGCTCATCGCCGCCCGCGCCGACCTCGCCGAGATCACCTACGACCGCGACACCGGCGGCACGTCCCCGCTCGGCGGGCTGCCCGAGCTCAAGGGCATCGAGGCGCGCATGCAGGAGATCCTGAGCCGCTGGACCGGCCTGGGCCTGGAGGTCAAGGGCATCGCGCCGGTGCTGCTCGACTTCCCCGCCGTGCTCGACGGCGCGTCCGTACGGCTGTGCTGGATCGAGGGCGAGCCGGAGCTGGGCTGGTACCACCGCTCGGAGCTGGGCTTCCCCGGCCGCCGCAGATTGCCGCAGACGTAGCGGATCCGTGATCAACCAATACGGCTGAGCGTATGTCTCAATTGACATGAGAATCAGCTCGGCGACCGCCGCCATCCTGGCGTCCGCGGTCCTCGGCGGGATCGCGTTCGCGCCCGCCGCTCACGCCCGGCCCGCGCAGGCGGGCCTCATCTGGGTGCCGTCCTGCACTGACAAGAAGACCTATGACTCCAGCCCGTGCGGCGGGTGGCGGCTGATCGCCCCGGGCGGTGGCCTGACCACCGCCAAGGAGATCGCTCTCACCAGCGTCGACGGGCGTGGCCGGAGCACCGGCGACAGCGCCCCCGTCGCCATCAGCGCCGACGGCCGGACCATCGCCCACCAGCGTCGGGGTGACCACCGCCTGGTCGTGTGGCACCTCCCCAGCGGGCGCCGCACCACCCTGCCGAAATCCCTGCTGCCCAAGGGCGCCGGCACCGCACTGGTCAACCTCTTCCTGTCGCCCGCCGGAGACCGCGTGCTCGTCGATCACGGCGACAGTGACGGCCGGGTGCCCACCAAGCTCTACACCCTCGCCACCGGTGAGACCGTCAGCCTGCGCGGTGCCGACTACCCCGTCGGCTTCAGCCCGGATGGCCGGCGGGTGCTCGCCGAGCGCGACACCGCCGACGGCACCAGAGCGCTCATCGCGTACCGGCTCGACGGCACCTCGGCCAGGCGCACGCCGCCGCAGGTCGTCGCCAACGCGCGGGCCACGGCGCTGGCCGCCGACGGACGGACTGTCGCGGCGGTCGTCTCGGGCCTCCCTGCGAGCGGCGAACCTCCCAGGCTGCACCTGTACGACCTGGAGACAGGAGAGTTGTCGGCGGGGGTCGATCTTGACCTCGCTCCCGGCGACAGTCCGTACTTTGCCCGATGGCGCGAGGACGGCAAGCTCACGATGCACCTGAATGAGAGCGGCGAAGACGAGCCGGCGGTGATACGGGTGCTCACCGCCGACCCCGAGACCGGCGCCGTCAAGCGGACCGCACGCTACGCGGTCGGCGCGAACCACTACCAGTACCACGTGGCGGGAGAGTGACATGAAGATCATCCTGGTGGCCGCGGCCCTGCTGGCGATGCCCCTGGCGGCCCCGGCTCAGGCTCAGGCCGAGCCGCATCACGACGCCATCCGCTACGCCTCCATCAAGAGCTGCGCCGGCAGCGCCGGAAGAGGGCCCTGCGGGCCGTGGCGGCTGACGATGCACAGTGGCGAGCAGCGCACCCTGCCCGACGCGCAGACCGTCTCCCTCATGCCCGACGGCGCGACCTACCCCTACCTGCCCGCGCCGGTCGCGGTCAGCGGCGACGGCACGACGGTGGCCTACTTCGTCAAGAAGTCCCGCCGGATCGCGGTCCGCACGCTCGGTGGCGGCGTCACGCTGCTGCCCGCCAACGCCACGCCCAAAGAAGCGCAGCACGTGGTCGAGCTCGTCCTGTCCAACAACGGCGACCGGCTCGCCATCAAGATCGGCTACGAGACCGGCTACGAGGCTCACAAGGAGGTGCGGATCTTCGACACCTCCGACGGCAGCCGCGTCGGCACGATCCCGCGCGGCGAGGCCATGCTGGACTTCAGCGCCGACGGCGGCGAGGTCATCAGCACCGTCGAGGCCGGCGGGTCCGTGATCGATCTGGTGGTTCGCGCCGACACCGGCGAGCGGCTCTCCCGCGCCACCCCGCCGCAGCTCGTCGTGGCCGGCATGCCGCTCGCCCTGGCCGCGGACGGGCGCACCGTCGCCGGGTTCATCCCGCGCAAGTCCCAGCTCCTGCTGTACGACGTCGAGAGCGACCAGGTACTCCGCCGGGTCCCGGTCAAGCTGCCGAAAGGCGACCTGAGCGCCATCGACTGGACCGGCGACCAGCAGATCACGCTCCACCTGCTCGACGGCAAGCGGATGACCGTCGTCGAGATCGACTCCGAGACCGGCACGGTCAAGGTCAGGGACCGCTACCGGCTGCCGAAGGACGCGCAGTCGTTCGCCGCCTGCGGCGGCTGAGCCTCTACCCTCGGGGGCGTGGAGGCTCACTCGACCAAGGCGATGGCGGCCAGGGCCGTCGACCTGTGCGTCGCCCTGCTGTACGAGGAAGCGACGGCGGAGTCGGCGGCCCGGGTGCTGCGCGCCCACGGGGAGCGGGGGCCGATCGAGCTCACCGGGTCCGACCTGCGGGCGATGCGCGAGACGGCCGGCCGGCTCGTCGAGGTCCTCGCCGCGCCCGACGCGGCCTCGGCGGCGGCCCTGCTCAACGACCTCCTGGAGAGCGCCGCCGGGCCGCCCCGCCTCACCAGCCACGACGGCACGACCGGCTGGCACCTGCACGTCGACGGCCATGACGACGCGCCCTGGGCCGACTGGTTCCAGGCGTCGTCGGCGATGGCCTTCGCCGTGCTCCTGGCCGACCACCAGCGGATCCCCGGCGGCCTGTGCGCGTCGCCGACCTGCCGCCGGCCCTTCCTGCACGCGGGCGGCGGCAGCCCCCGCCGCTACTGCAGCCCCCGCTGCGCGACCCGCGAACGGGTGGCGGCCTACCGCTCCACCCGTCCTGCCTGATCATCTTCGACGACCACGGGTCCTTCCTGATGTCGTTCCTCCGGCCGCCGGGGGAGCGACAGCAGACCGTACGCCGCGACGGCCAGCAGCTGGACCCCGGCGCCCGCCAGCAGCGCGACCGCGGGGGAGTGCGCCGCCAGTGGTCCCGCCAGGGCCGAGCCCGCCGCGAACGAGGTGATCTTCAAACTCGCCCCGGTCGTGAACACCTGGCTGCGCAGCCGCTCCGGCGCCTCCCGATGGCGCACCGCGAACAGCGCCGTGAGCTGCGGCCCCTCGCCCACCCCCGCCACGACCGCGGCCGCCACCGCCACCGCGAACGACCCGGCCAGCGCCGCCAGCGCGGTCCCCGCCCCGATCAGCAGGGTGGACACGACCAGCACCGTGTCCCAGCGCCACCGGGTCCCGGCCCGCGCGACCACGGCGTTGGCCGCCAGCGCGGCCCCGGCCGTCACCGCCAGCAGCAGCGCACCGTACCCGGCGTCGCCCGCGAGCCGCAGGCCCAGCAGCGGCGCGGTGACGACCAGCATGGCCACCCCGGCCATCGAGATCATGGACGCCACGGTGGCCCGCCGCAGCGACCGGTTCCGGACGATGGCACGGAAACCGGCGGCGATCTCGGCACGCACCGCGCCCGCCTGCTCGCGTCTCTCCCGCCGGCGCGGCAGCACCCAGGCCGCGGGCAGGGCGGCCACCAGCAGCGCCACGCTCGCCGCGACCGCCGCCTGCCCGCTGACGACGGCGGCGATCAGCCCGGCCAGCGCGGGCCCGGCCAGCCCCGCCACGTTGTAGCTCATCGCGTCCAGCGCGTTCGCCCGGGGCAGCCGGCCGTCCGGCACGACCAGCGGGAGTTGCGCGGTCCACCCGCCGTTCAGCGAGGGACCGAGCAGCCCGGTCAGCACGGCCACCCCGATCAGCGCCGCGTCCGGCAGCCGCCCGAGCCCGGCCAGCACGACGAGCAGGCCCGCGCCGTACCCGGCCAGGCACCAGCCCAGCACCCGGCCCGGCCGCCGCGTCCGGTCCAGCAGCACGCCGAGCAGCGGCCCGCCGACCGCCGCCGACACGGTCAGCCCCGCCAGCAGCGCCGACGCGAGCACCGGCGACCCGGTCACGGCCAGCCCGGCGACCAGCAGCGCGGGCCCGGACATCTCGTCGCCGGTGCGGGAGGCCAGAGCGCCGATCATGTAACGCGTCAGCACCCTGGAGACGTTACACCCCCGCCGGGCGCGGGCCCGGACCGGTCAGGCCGCGCTGGTGATCACCGCGAACCGCGCGCCTGGAAGTAGACGATCCAGCGGGCTGCCCGTTCCTTCCCACCCGGTGCCCACCGCGAAGCGGCGCATAGTCGAAAGCTTGTTTGAACGATCGCGTACACTCGGCCTCATGGCGGCTGTTTACCAAGCATCTCTGCTCAGCATGGACGAGGAGCTCGCCGTCGGGCCGCTCGGCCCGGCGGTCCGCCGCACCGTCCTCGACCGGGGCGCCTGGCTCGACGTGCGGCCGGGCTGGCTGTCGGGCGCCGACGAGCTGTTCGAGCGGCTGGCCGAGTCGGTGCCGTGGAAGGCCGAGCGGCGCAAGATGTACGACCGCGTCGTCGACGTGCCCCGGCTGCTGAAGTTCTACGAGGAGGGCGAGACGCTGCCCCACCCGGTGCTCGCCGAGGCCAGGCGCGCACTCGACGAGCACTACGCCGAGGAGCTGGGCGAGCCGTTCGCCACCGCCGGGCTGTGCTACTACCGCGACGGCCGCGACAGCGTGGCCTGGCACGGCGACACCATCGGCCGGGGCAGCACCCACGACACGATGGTGGCCATCCTGTCCGTCGGCTACGCCCGGCCGCTGCTGCTCCGCCCGCGCGGCGGCGGCCCATCGCTCCGCTACGACCTCGGCCACGGCGACCTCGTCGTGATGGGCGGCAGCTGCCAGCGCACCTGGGAGCACGCCGTGCCCAAGACCACCCGCCCGGCGGGCCCGCGCATCAGCGTCCAGTTCCGCCCCCGCGGCGTCCGCTGAGGCCGCCGCTCGCGCGGCAGGCGTCACGCCAGACGGGTCACCGGCCCAGGGTGAGCCGGGCGACGCGGCCCTGCTCGCCCGCCGCCCAGCACGACAGGTCCCCAGTGCACGCCACCGTGTCGAAGGACCCGGTGTCGAACGTCCGCCAGGTCCGCCCGCCGTCATAGGTGACGTCGCTCCCGGTCGGCCCCACCGCGATCGCCGCGAACGGCAGGTAGGGCAACCACGTCACCCCCGACCGGTACGCGGGCGGGGGCACGGCGGACCGCTGCCAGGTGGCGCCGCCGTCGCGGGTCACCGCGGCCGCGTCCGGCGACGGCAGGCCGGGCTGGAAGTCGCCGCCCACCGCGATCCCGTGCAGCCGGTCGCGGAAGGCCAGCGCGAACACCCCGCGGGCCGGGTCGCCCGCCGGGATGGTCGTGTCGGCCACGGTCCAGGTGCGCCCGCGGTCACGCGAGTGGAACACCCGCGCCCGCTCCGCCCCGCCGGCGGCCAGCCACACGTCCCGCGAACCGGCCGTGACCAGGCACTGCCCGCTCGCCGCGAACCCCGCCTCGCCCGGCAGCGCCTCGGGCATCCCGTCGGAGGGCAGCACGCGCCAGCTCCGCCCGCCGTCCTCGGTCGCCAGGATCCGGAATCTGCCGTCGACCGGGTCGCTCATCGCCAGCCCGTGCCGCCGGTCGAAGAAGGCCAGGCAGTCGTAGAAGGCCCGCGGCTCGTCGTTCCGGTACGTCTCGGCCCACGTCCGCCCGCCGTCGTCCGTACGGTAGACCCGCGAGTCGGTGCCCTCGCCGATGGACAGCGCCACGGCCCGGCGCGCGTCGAACGCCTCCACGTCCCTGAACTGCAGCGCCTCGGTGCCGGGCGGGGAGACGTTCTGCCAGCTCCGCCCGCCGTCGACGGTCCGCAGCACGGTTCCCGCGGACCCGGACGCCCACGCCACCTGCCGGCTCACCGGCGACAGCCCGCGCAGCCGCGCGGTCACCCCGGTCTCCTGCGGCTCCCACCGCGGCCCGGTGACGGCCTGGGCCTGGACGGGGGTGACGGCGAGCACACAGGCCGCCGCGGTCAGGGCGCCTAACGCGATACGAAGCCTCATGCCGCGCAACCTAACTCAATCGATCAAAGTCGTCCACAATCCAGGTCAGAACGGCGCCCCGCCAGGGAACAACAAGAAACCCCGGCCGCGCGACACGCGGACCGGGGCTCGGTCTCCGCTCGACCAGGACAGACCTGGCCGGCTGTGGAGCCTGGTGGACGATACTGGGATTGAACCAGTGACCTCTTCCGTGTCAGGGAAGCGCTCTCCCGCTGAGCTAATCGTCCTTGGAGGTGGAGACGGGATTTGAACCCGCGTGCACGGCTTTGCAGGCCGCTGCCTCGCCTCTCGGCCACTCCACCGGGGCGACCTCTCCGAGCGGAAGACGGGATTCGAACCCGCGACCCTCACCTTGGCAAGGTGATGCTCTACCCCTGAGCCACTTCCGCGTTGCCCGACTACTGTAGCGAATTTCGCGCCGCCCCGCCTCACCCGCGCAGCTGGCGGGCGACGGTCCGCTCGGTGGCCGGCATGGTGAGGAAGATCTCCAGGATGCGGGTCAGGCGGTGGACCTCGATGCGATGGAAGGCGGGGCCGTCGGAACGGGCCAGCAGGAGCGTGAGGGCGAGCGGCGGCAGCGGGGCGTGGATGACGTGCAGGCCGCCCTCCAGCGTGGTGGCCGCGGGCCGGGCCGGGGCCGGCTCGGGCAGCGGCACGTCCTGCGGGGCGCGCCAGCTCGCGTAGACGACGCCGCCGGTGCCGGCGGTCGCCGCCCAGTCGGCGCTGAACAGCACCGGCAGCGAGTCGACCAGCGTGGTCAGGCCGCGGTCGCCCGCCGTCGTGACGTACTTGAGGATCTCCAGCTCGGGGTAGGTGCCGGCGGCCTCGCGGGTGGGCCAGACGCCCTCGACGGCGACGCCGGGCACGCTCCGCAGGCGTTCGCGCAGCGTCTCGGAGGTCGTGCCCTCGGGGCAGAACACGGTGAAGTCGTCGACCGCCCGGCCGTCGCCCCGCTCCAGGACGATCATCTGGGTGATGTCGGCCCCGGCGTCGCCGAGCGCCTGGGTGAGCCGCGCCAGCGAGCCCGGCCGGTCGGGCAGCGCGACGCGTACGCGTAGCAGCATCAGGTCCCCTCTTCCCCGCACGTCGGGGTCAGCGTATCGGGCGAATACCGCTTCACGGCGGACGTGCGCTACCAGAACTGTCGGTAGTACTCCCGTCCCGGCTTCAGGGCCCCGTTGATTGGGGGTCTCTCACTACGACCATTGTGTTCATGAGATATCAAATCGACACTGATGGTGAAAGTCAGTGCGTGTGGGCGAGGGAGAGAATCTCGGACGAGCTGTTCACCGAGGCGTTCCCAGCCGATGGCAGCCCAGCCATTTCGCCGGGTCTGCCCTGGTGGGCACCCCAGCATCTCCTGGGGCCCGACCAGCTCGGTCAGGGGCGTCCCCGTCATCTAGGTGCCCGCACGGCTGGATCGGATGCCGGAACTTCGTCACGAAGACCAAATGAGCGGGAAGCACCCAACGCAGTGCCTGCCTGTTCTGATATAGCCGTACTCGGCCATAACCTAACTGTATGATGATCAGGTGCAGTTGCGGTACAACTACCGGATCGACCCGACCCCCGCCCAGCGGATCGCGCTGGGCCGGGCGTTCGGGTGCGCCCGGACGGTGTATAACGATGCACTGCGCATGCGTAACGACGCCCATGAGAACGGGTTGCCGTTCGTGAGCGACGCCGAGCTGTCGCGCCAGGTCATCACCGAGGCGAAGAAACACCCCGATCGGGCGTGGCTGGGCGAGGTGTCAGCCGTGGTGCTGCAGCAGGCGCTCGCCGACTGCACGACGGCGTTCCGCAACTTCTTCGCATCGGTGTCGGGCAAGCGCAGGGGACCGAAACTCGCCCCGCCCCGGTGGCGGTCTCGTAAGGACAACCGGCAGGCGATCCGGTTCACCAGGAATGCCCGGTTCAAGGTGAGCCAGAACGGGAAACTCGTCCTGCCGAAGATCGGCGAGGTCGCGGTGCGCTGGTCACGGGCACTGCCTGCCGGCCCGTCCTCGGTCACGGTCATCAAGGACGCGGCGGGTCGGTATTTCGCGAGCTTCGTGGTCGAGGTCACCGCGCAACCGCTGATCGCCGTCGAAGCCGAGACCGGGATCGACCTCGGGCTCGGGCATTTCGCCGTCCTGCCGGACGGAACGAAGATCGATTCTCCGCGTTTTCTCCGCCGGGCGGAGAAACGACTGAAGAAAGCTCAACGCGCCCTGTCCCGGAAAGAGAAGGGCAGCAAGAACCGCGGCAAGGCCCGACACAAGGTCGCCCGCGCGCACGCGCGGGTCGCCGACGCCCGCCGTGAGTTCCACTACCGGCTTTCCACGCAGATCATCCGCGACAACCAAGCGGTGTTCGTGGAGGACCTGGCGGTGGGCGCACTGGCGCGCACGAGGCTGGCCAAGAGTGTGCACGATGCCGGGTGGTCGGCGTTCGTGAACATGCTGGAGTATAAAGCGAAGCTGTACGGCAGGACATTCGCCAAGGTCAGCCGATGGTTTCCATCCTCCAAGCTGTGTTCGGCCTGTGGAGTCGTAGCCGAGCCGATGCCTTTGCATGTCCGCGAATGGACCTGCGTGTGTGGCGTGGTTCACGACCGTGACATCAATGCTGCGATCAACATCCTGGCCGCCGGACGGGCGGACAGGTCAAACGCCTGTGGAGGGCCGGTCAGACCATCCTTCGGGATGGCGCAGCCTCGAGAAGCAGGAAGCCACAGCAGTGCCGCCGCGTGAAGGGGCGGCACAGGCCAGAATCTCCGGGCTTCAGCTTCAGCCAGGAGAGCGCGTCAAAACTGAGCGGATGAAGATTGGGCCGATCGAGGTGTGGCCGCCGGTGGTGCTGGCGCCGATGGCGGGCATCACGAACGCGCCGTTCCGGGTGCTCTGCAGGGAGCAGGGCGACGGGCTGTTCGTGTGCGAGATGATCACTTCGCGGGCCCTGGCGGAGCGGAACGTCAAGACCATGAAGATGATCCGCTTCGCCGAGTCGGAGCGCCCCAGGAGCCTGCAGTTGTACGGGGTCGACCCGCAGACCGTGGGCCGGGCGGTCAAGATGGTCGCCGAGGAGGATCTGGCCGACCACGTCGACCTCAACTTCGGCTGCCCCGTGCCCAAGGTCACCAGGCGTGGCGGCGGCTCCGCACTCCCGTACAAACGCAACCTGCTGCGGCGTATCCTGCGTGAGGCGGTGGCGAACGCGGGCGCGCTGCCCGTCACCATGAAGATGCGGATGGGCATCGACGACGACCACCTCACCTACCTCGACGCGGGCCGCATCGCGGCCGAGGAGGGCGTGGCGGCGGTGGCGCTGCACGCGCGCACCGCGCGCCAGCACTACGGCGGGACCGCCGACTGGGACGCGATCGCCCGGCTCAAGGAGGCGGTGCCGGAGATCCCGGTGCTGGGCAACGGCGACATCTGGAGCGCCGACGACGCGCTGCGCATGGTCGCGCGCACCGGATGCGACGGCGTGGTCGTGGGCCGCGGCTGCCTGGGCCGGCCGTGGCTGTTCGGCGACCTGGCGAACGCGTTCGCCGGCAGCTCCGAGCGGCTGCGGCCGTCACTCGGCGAGGTGGCCGCGATGATGGCCAGGCACGCCGGGCTGATGGTCGAGACGTTCGACACCGAGCGGTACGCGATCGCCGACTTTCGCAAGCACATCGGCTGGTACCTCAAGGGCTTCGCGGTGGGCGCGGAGTCGCGTCGCCGGGTGACGACCGCCGGGTCGCTCGACGAGCTGCGGGAGGCGCTGGCGGAGCTTGACCCGGTGCAGCCGTGGCCGGCCAACACCGACACGCCGCGCGGCAAGTCCGGCGAGCGCGAGAAGGTGCACCTGCCGCAGGGCTGGCTGGACGACCCGTGGGACACCGTCGTCCCGGAGGACGCCGAGTCGGACGTCTCGGGAGGTTAGCGCGGCTCTCGTACGATGTGGGCCATGATTCCGATGCTCTTACTGGCCGCGGCGGTGGCCATCCCCAACGGGTTCATGCTGTACGAGAAGGCCGCCGCCAAGAAGGATGACAATCCCGAGCACAGCTGGGAGGTGACCGGGAGGACCTCCGCGAGGCTGGTGGTCAACCCGTGCGACCGGTCCACGCTGGCCCGGTCCGGCCGCAAGGCGGCGAAGACCCTGATCTACACCGCGGTGCCCGACTACTCCAAGTCCGAGCAGGTCATCCTCTACACCTCCAGGGCCGGTGCCAAGAAGGCGATGCGCGACGTCCGGGCCGCGGTCCGCGCGTGCGGCACCAAGGGCTACCGGTTCTCGGCCAAGCGCGTGAAGCTCGGCGACGAGTCCCTGGCGGTCATCGGCCAGGCCTACCGGGGCAGGAAGCCGGCCATCGGCGGCGAGCGCGCCATCGTGACGCGGCGGGCCAACGCGCTGGTGATCTACACGGTCGCGGGGGAGTGGGGGCCGCCCGCGAACGCGGACTTCAAGATGCAGATCAAGGACAGCAAGAAGATGCTGGGCAAGATCTGCAAGATCGCCGCCTGCTGACCAGGGTCGAATCCCCAAATGTCACGATCTTGGGACATTGTCATGACGAGACATCGACCATCGTGACGCCATGATGAACGTAATAGACGTGTGCCGGGATGCCCTTGCCAGTCCATTCCGGCACACGGCTTTTTCTTTCCCCCGTCGGGTGCCGGGGCTGCTCATCGCGGGGGCCAGCCCGGACCCCGGCAGATGGGACTCTTCCGAAAAGCCGCTGAATCACGCCGGACATATTCCCTTAACAACGGAAATGTACGGTCGATCGGCGAGCGGAAGGGGCAGGCAATGGAGATCGTGGTCGACGACCTCACCGGTGAGGACATCGCCAAGTTCCTGGAGGAACACGTCCAGGAGATGCTGTCGACCACGCCGCCCGAGAGCAAGCACGCCCTCGACCTCGACGGCCTGCGCCGCCCCGAGATCACCTTCTGGTCGGTCTGGGACGACGGCGCACTGGTCGGCTGCGGGGCGATCAAGCGGCTCGACGCGGAGCACGCCGAGCTCAAGTCGATGCGCACCTCCACGGCCCGCAAGCGCGGCGGGGTGGCGTCCTTCCTGCTGGACCACATCCTCGCCGAGGCCGGTCGGATGGGGGTGCGCCGGATCAGCCTGGAGACCGGCTCGGGCGAGTTCTACCTGCCCGCCAGAAAGCTCTACGAGAAGTTCGGGTTCGCCTACTGCGAGCCGTTCGCCGACTACCGGCCCGACCCGAACAGCGTGTTCATGACCCGCGCGGTCTAGTCCTCGTCCTAGTCCTCGTTCAGCGGCCGGGCCGAGAGCAGCGGCCCCCGCCCGGCCGCGGGCGACTCCAGCCAGAAGAACCGGTAGTCGCCGGGCGGCAGCGCGGGGGCGCCCGGCGGCGCCGGGATCACGTCCTGCCCCACCTGGGCGGCCCCGTCGCGCACGCGGCCCACGCCGTGCGCCACCCTCCCGGTGCCGAGTGCGGTGATCATCCGGCGGCGGCGCCGTCGCTCGCGCCAGCGCGGCACCCCGTGGATCAGCACGACCGCCACGGCCTGCCAGCCCCAGACGATCATGATCAGGCCCATCGCCGCGAGCGCCCCGAGAAGCCCCCGCCCGTCGCCCAGGAAGTCATCCCGCGCTCCCAGCCAGCCGAAGAAGCCCTCCGTCGCGACCAGGAAGACCAGGAAGATCCACGCCACGTAGGGCGGCCGCACCCGGGGGCCGATGATCAGCGCCCGCTGCGCCGGCGTCACCTCACCCGCGGCGTTGGCCTCCAGCGCCGCGGGATCCTGCCACGACCACGCCACGTCCTCCTGAACGCGTCCCATCCGGCCCCCTCTCGCCCTCCATTGAGGAGCCTTCGGCCCGGTATGTCCACAGGAGGACCCGTGGCGCGGCGCACACCCTCTACAGCCGGTTGAGTCCCTGCACGTGGACGACGGCGCGGCCCTCCTCGTCGGACGCCGTCAGGTCGATCTGGGCGTCGATGCCCCAGTCGCCGTCGCCCGCCGGATCCTTGATCGTCTGGCGGACCTTCCACACGCCGGTCTCCTCCTCGATGCGCAGCAGCGCCGGACCCCGGGCGTCGGCGTCGGTCAGGATCTCCTCGTGCTCGTCGTAGTAGGCGTCGAGCGCCGCGCTCCAGTCGACGTCGGGAGCCAGCTCCTCCAGCTCCTCCTCCTTCTCCAGCGCGCACAGCTCGACGAGCCGGAACATGGCGTTGCGCACCAGCACCCGGAACGCCCGCGGGTTGCCGGTGACCGGGCGCACCTTGGTCTCCAGCTGCTCGCGCCGCTCCAGCGCCTCGTCCGGGTTGGCGAGCTTCTCCCACTCGTCGATCAAGCTGGAGTCGACCTGGCGCACCAGCTCGCCGAGCCACTCGATCAGGTCGACCAGGTCCTCGGTCTTGAGATGCTCGGGGACGGTACGCGACAGCGTCCGGTAGGCGTCGGCCAGATAACGCAGCACGGTGCCCTCGGACCGGGCCAGCTCGTAGAACTGGATGTAGTCGCTGAACGTCATCGCCCGCTCGTACAGGTCGCGGACCACCGACTTGGGGCTGACGGTGTAGTCGCCCACCCACGGGTGGCCGCGCCGGTAGGTCTCGTACGCGCCGAGCAGCAGGTCTTCCAGCGGCATCGGATACATGATCTCGGCGAGCGCCTCCATGCGCTCCTCGTACTCGACGCCGTCGGCCTTCATCTCGGCGACGGCCTCGCCGCGCGCCTTCTTGAGCTGGGCCGAGAGGATCTGGCGCGGGTCGTCCAGGATGGACTCCACGATCGACACCATGTCGAGTGCGTAGCCGGGCGACTCGCGGTCGAGCAGCTCGAAGGCGGCCAGCGCGAACGTCGACAGCGCCTGGTTGAGCGCGAAGTCCTCCTGCAGCTCGATCGTCAGGCGGGCGCGGCGGCCCTGCTCGTCCGGCTCGCGGAGCTGCTCGACCACGCCGCCGGCCAGCAGCGACCGGTAGATCGCGATGGCCTGGCTGATGTGCCGCCGCTGCCACTTGCGGTCTTCGTGGTTGTCGGTCAGCAGGTGCTTCATCGCCTGGAAGCAGTCGCCCGGCCGGTTGATGACGGCCAGCAGCATCGCGTTGCTCACCTTGAACCGGGACTGCAGCGGCTCCGGCTCGGCCTGCTGCAGCTTCTGGAACGTCTCCTCGCTCCAGCCGACGAACCCCTCCGGCGGCTTCTTGCGCGCGTAGCCGCGCCGCCGCTTCGGATCGTCGCCGATCTTGGCCAGCGCGCGGGCGTTCTCGATGTCGTGCTCGGGGGCCTGGCAGGAGACGTAGCCGATGGTGTCGAACCCGGCCCGGCCCGCCCGGCCGGCGATCTGGTGGAACTCGCGGGCGCGCAGCCGCCGCACCTTGTTGCCGTCGTACTTGGACAGCGCGGTGAACAGCACGGTGCGGATGGGCACGTTGACGCCGACGCCCAGCGTGTCGGTGCCGCAGATGACCTTGAGCAGCCCCGCCTGGGCCAGCCGCTCCACCAGCCGGCGGTACTTGGGCAGCATGCCCGCGTGGTGCACGCCGATGCCGTGGCGGACCAGCCTCGACAGGGCGCGGCCGAAGCGCGTGGTGAACCGGAAGCCGCCGATCATCGTGGCGATCGCTTCCTTCTCGGCCTTGGTGCACATGTTGATGCTCATCAGCGACTGGGCCCGCTCCATGGCCGCCGCCTGGGTGAAGTGGACCACGTAGACCGGGGCCTGGCCGGTGGTCAGCATCTCCTCCAGCGTCTCGTGCAGCGGCGTCATCCGGTAGGAGTAGACCAGCGGGACGGGCCGCTCGGCGTTCTTGACCACCGCGGTCGGGCGGCCGGTGCGCCGGGTCAGGTCGCGCTCGAACATGGCCACGTCGCCGAGCGTCGCCGACATCAGGACGAACTGCACGTGCGGCAGCTCCAGCAGCGGCACCTGCCACGCCCAGCCCCGGTCGGGCTCGGCGTAGAAGTGGAACTCGTCCATCACCACCTGGCCGATGTCGGCCGTGGCGCCGTCGCGCAGCGCCACGTTGGCCAGGATCTCGGCGGTGCAGCAGATGATCGGCGCGCCCGGGTTGACACTGGCGTCGCCGGTCATCATGCCGACGTTCTCGGTGCCGAAGACGGCGCACAGGTCGAAGAACTTCTCCGACACCAGCGCCTTGATCGGCGCGGTGTAGAAGGTGCGCTGGTCGCGGGTGAGCGCGGTGAAGTGGGCGCCCGCGGCGACCAGGCTCTTGCCGGAGCCGGTGGGGGTGGCCAGGATCAGGTTGCTGCCCGACACCACCTCGATCAGCGCCTCTTCCTGGGCGGGATAGAGCGTGAGCCCCCTCTCGGCGTTCCAGGAGGCGAACGCTTCGTAGATGGCGTCGGGATCGGCGTCGATCTCTGCGGGCAGGCGGTCGATGAGAAGGCTCACACCTCTATCCTGCCGAAGCCCGCGGGGTGCTAGGACCCCAGATCGAGTTGGAGCAGCACGGTGTCGATCCAGCGGCCGTGCTTGAACCCCACCCGGCGCAGCCGTCCCGACTCGGTGAACCCGAAGGCGGCGTGCAGCCGGAGGGACGCCGCCTCCTGCCCGGTGCCGGCCACGACCGCGACGAGCTGGGCGGCCCCCGCCTTCCTGGCGGCCGGGATCAGCGCGCCCAGCAGCAGCCCGCCCAGCCCGCGCCCGGTCGCACCCGGCGCGAGATAGACGGTGTCCTCCAGCGTGTGCCGGTAGGCGGGCTTGGGACGGTACGGGGCCGCGTACGCGTAGCCGAGCACCGCGCCGTCCTCCTCGGCCACCAGGAACGGCAGCCCCGCCCCGGTGATCGCCGCCGCCTTCGCCCGCCACTCCGACGGCGTCGGCGGCGTCTCGTCGAAGGTGGCGACGGTCTCGGTGACGTAGTGGGCGTAGATCGAGGCGACGGCCGGCAGGTCGGACTCGGTCAGGGGACGGACGGTCGTCATGGCCGGTCATTCTGCCGGGGCGAGATGACGGGCGGGTTGCGGCGCGCTCACCGACGTCAGCCAGAGCCCGGCCGCGATCGAGGCCACCGCGAGCACCGGCACGGCACCCGGCGCGAACCCCGCCACCGTCAGCGCCAGCAGCCCGCCGCCGACCAGTGCGGCCGCGGCCAGCGTGGTGCCCCAGGTCGCGACCCCGTACCCGAAGGCGGGCGGTTCCTCGTACCGGGCGAACCACCGCAGCAGCGGCCAGAGCACCAGCGACAGCAGCCCGAACCAGAGCGGCCAGCCCGCGAACCAGAGCACGCCGCCCGGCTCCGGCGTGCGCGCGCCCAGCCCCACCACGACCACGCCCGTCACCGCGAACAGCGCCGGCATGTGCCAGAGGTACGCGGTCATCATGCGCGGCGCCGCCCAGGCGAGCAGCCGGCGCGAGGGCAGCCGCAGGATCCGCTCCCGCAGCAGGACGGCCAGCCCCACCTGGCCGAACCCGACCGCCATGATCGCCAGGGTGGGCGGCGCCATGTTCGACGTCTCGGCTCCGGGCAGCCCGATCATGCTGCCGGGGTACGGGCCGAACGCCACGAGCAGCGCCGCCGCCCCGTACCCGCAGGCCGCCAGCAGGCCGGGCCGGGCCAGCCGCCCGCTCGCGTACAGGAACCCGAGCTGGTGCACCGCAAGCCAGACGAAGACCACGTTCAGGTAGCCCACCGCGTCGATCCCCGACATGAACCGGGCCACGTCCGTCAGCACCGCCCCGGCGGCCAGCGCCGCGGGGACGCGCGCCCCGTACCGCTCGTGCAGCCCCAGCAGGTACGGGGTCGCCGTCACGGCGATCAGGTAGACGGCGAGGAACCAGAGCAACTGGCCCGTCAGCCGCGCCCCCGTCTCCAGCGGCTGCTCCGGCACGCCCAGCGCCAGCAGCAGGTGCGGCAGCGGGATCCACACCGCCGCCAGCGGCAGCAGCGGCCAGGCCAGCCGCCGCAGCCGGCCCGCCAGCCAGCGCGGCCCGCCGGCGGGGGAGCGGCCGAAGCTGATCGCGTTCGCCGCGCCGCCCGCGAAGAACACCAGCGGCATCACCTGGCTGACCCACGTCACCACCCACACGCCCGGCGTGGCCAGCGCGTTGCCGGTGGTCAGCCGGGCGCCGTCGTAGCCGAGCACCGGGATGGTCCAGTGCTGCAGCACCACCAGCGCCATCCCGAACACCCGCAGGATGTCGAGGAACGGATCACGCGAGGCGGGCGGCGCCGGGCGGGGACGTTCCAGCATGACGGTCATGGGGATGCCTCGATTCATCGGGGGTGATGCGGTCAAGGCTTCCGCTCGCGGCCGCCGGGCACAGTGCCGTGCGCCGCCGTCTTCTGGACGGGCCGGCGCGACCGGGGAAGGTAGGGCTGGCCCCACCCCCGGACACCGGCATACCGGGTCGAAATGGATGAGCCGGGGGCTTAGCGTTTGTGCCATGCGCTCCGTGATCAGGCGGGTTCTGCTCGACACCCGCTACACGCTCGTCGGCTTCCCCCCGACCGTGCTCGCCTTCTGCATCACGATCGCCGGCCTGGCCGCCGGGATCGGCACGACCGTCGTGTGGATCGGGGTGCCCGTGCTGGCGGGGACCCTGCTGATGGCCCGCGCGTTCGCCGACGGGGAGCGCGCCTGGCTCTCGGACGTCCTCGCGCGTCCTCCGGTACGCCCCCGCTACAAGGCGCCGCCACCGGGCGCCGGGCGCTTCCGCCGCATCGTCAACCCGCTGACCAGCGGCCAGTCCTGGCTCGACCTGCTGCACGCCATCGTGAACTTCCCGATCGCGGTGGTCTCGTTCTCGCTCACGGTCGCCTTCTGGGCGGTCCCGCTCGGCGGCCTCACCTGGCCCATCTACGGCATCGTCACCTCGCGGATCCCCGGCAACGTGGAGCTGCCCGAGCTGCTCGGGCTGGGCGACGGATATCTGGTCAACGCGATCTTCTACGTGTCGGTGGGACTGCTGTTCCTCTTCATCCTGCCGTTCGTGGTCCGCGGCACCGCGCTGCTGCGCGCCGGGCTCGGCCGGGCGCTGCTCACCGGAGTCGCCGAACTGCAGGAGCGCATCGACGACCTGGCCGAGGGCCGCGCCGCCGCCGTCTCCGCCGAGGCCAACGCGCTGCGCAAGCTGGAGCGCGACATCCACGACGGCCCCCAGCAGCGGCTGGTCTCGCTGGCCATGGACCTGTCACGGGCGCAGCGGCAGCTCGCCAAGGACCCCGGCGCGGCCCAGGACACGATCAGATCGGCGATCACCGCCACCCGCGAGACGCTCGACGAACTGCGCGCCCTGTCCCGCGGCATCGCCCCGCCCGTCCTGTCCGACCGGGGGCTCGCGCCCGCGCTCGCCGCCCTCGCCGGCCGCTGCACCGTCCCCGTCGACCTGGACGTCCAGGCCACCGGACGGTACGACGCGGCGGTCGAGAACGCGATCTACTTCGTCGTCGCCGAAACGCTCACCAACGTGGCCAAGCACAGCCAGGCCACCGTCTGCACCGTCAGGCTCGCGCACACCCGTGATCGTCTGGTGCTGACCATCGGCGATGATGGGGTCGGCGGCGCGCACGTCGCCAAGGGACACGGTCTCGCCGGGCTGGCCGACCGGCTCCGCGCGGTCGACGGGGAGCTCACGGTGAGCTCGCCCGACGGCGGGCCGACGGTGATCGTAGCGGAGGTGCCGTGCGGGTAGTCGTTGCCGATGACGCCGTGCTCATCAGAGAGGGCCTGGTCAGGCTGCTGGAGGAGTTCGGCTGCGAGGTGGTGGCGGCCGTCGGCGACGGCGACGCCCTCGTCGAGGCCGTCGTCGAGCATCGGCCCGAGGTGTCGGTGGTGGACGTGCGGATGCCGCCCAGCTTCACCGACGAGGGGCTGCGGGCAGCCGTGCGCGCCCGGGAGCGGGTGCCCGGGGCGCCGGTGCTCATCCTGTCGCAGTACGTCGAGGTGTCCTACGCCGACGACCTGCTCGCCGACGCCAGGGGCGCGGTCGGCTACCTGTTGAAGGACCGGGTCGTCGACGTGGACGAGTTCATGGAGGGCCTGCGGCGGGTCGCCGCGGGCGGGACCGTGTTCGACCCTCAGGTGGTGTCGCAGTTGATGGTGCGCAGGCGCAGGAACGACCCGCTCGCCTCCCTCACCCCGCGCGAACGCGAGGTGCTGGGCCTGATGGCGGAGGGCAAGTCCAACCCCGCCATCGGCAGGCAGCTCGTCATCAGCGACGGAGCGGTGGAGAAGCACATCAGGAGCATCTTCAACAAGCTCGGCCTCTACGCCGACGACAGCGACCAGCACCGCCGGGTCCTCGCGGTCCTGGCCTACCTGCGCTCCTGAACGCCCGCCGTTCCGGTTTGCCTGTCGGCGTTCCGGAACGCCTGCCGTTCGGGCTGCGCGTGTCAGCGCCCCTTACGGCAGTTGTCTTTACGGCTGTCGTCCCTTTACGGCTGTCGTCCCGGCTTCGCTCGGCCGTGCTCCGAGCGCGCATCACCCCGCGGCGCGGCCTCGGGCCGCCCTGAGGGCGGCGGTCGCGCCGGTCTCGCCGGCCGCCGTGCGGACCGCCGGGCCCGCTCCGGCGGGGGCCGGAGCAGCTGGCGTGCCCGTGGTCGTGGCAGCCGGAACCGGGCCCGCTTCGGGGCGGTACGTCCCGCCCGTCAGCCCCCACTCGGCCCGGTCATCCCCATGTGTGCCGGCCGGCATCCCTCGCCGACCCGTGCTCCCGTCGCCGGCCGGTCCGCGCGGGCACCGCGCGGACCTGGCAGCCCGGGGTCAGCCGAGCGCTTCGACCAGCTTCTTGCGCTGCTGGGCGCCCAGGCCGCCGAGGCGGCGCTTCTCGTCGACGCCGGCCTCCTCCATCAGAGCGGTGGCCTTGGCGGGGCCGACGCCCTTCACAGCGCGGAGCGCCTGCGACACCTTGATCTTCTTGGCGATGTCGTCATCGCGCTCGAGCAGCTGCGAGAACGAGAGCTCGCCTGCCTTGACCTTCGCCAGCAGGGCGGTGCGGGCAGCACGGGCCTCCGCGGCCTTCTCCAGCGCGGCCTTGCGCTGTTCGGGGGTGAGAGTAGGAAGTGCCATCTGTTGTTCTCTCCTCGGGGAGTTAACGATCGGGGATTCTGTTACCCGTAGTGCAGTGGCTAATCATGGCGGATACCAGCGGATCGTGTATTGGAAAGCGCCGCTCGACCTGTCCGCCGGGCTGCGGGGACCGCGCGGGCCCGCGCCGCCTCCCGCCCGGGCGTGTCGAGGCGGCCGCCCACGCCGCCGGGCACGCTCCCCGTCCCCCTGGGGGTCGGCGGCTGCCGGAGTGCGGTATCGGGGGCATCGGCAGGCCCTTTGACCAGGCAATACGGCATCCCCTGCGAGGTCAGGCGGGTTGCCCGTACTGGCCGCGCGTCACGGCTCGCCGCCCTTCCTTCCAGGCCCTTACGCTGCGCGCCCCGTACCCCGGTCGCGTTATGCGGTCGATGGCGAGTTTTGACCCTGAAGCGTGCTTTTAGTCACACTTTGTTTCCGGGCGTGTCGGAGCCCGTCCAGGAAGCGAGCCCGGCAGGCGTGAGGAACGCGTCGAACACCGCCTCCATCGCCCCGAGCAGCGAACCCCGCCACCGCAGGGCCGACGCCACGATCGGGGGAGGGCTCTCCCGGCGGATCGTCATGAGCCAGGGCTCGCCCGCCGCCCGCAGCTCCGCCCCGGCCCGGTCGAGCAGGTCGGCGCCGAGCCCGGAGAGGGTCACCACCTCGGGATCGTGCGCGTTCACCAGCGCGGCGATGCCCCTGCCGAGCGCCCCTACCACGGCCAGGACCGCTTCGCCCGCGCCCTCGTCGCCGTCTTCGGCCCGGGCCAGGATCTCCTCCGCCTGACCGCGGCCCCTGCCGCCGCCGTACTCGAGGCCCAGGTGGCGCAGCAGGGCGTTCGCGCCCACGTCCATCCCCCAGCATCCGCGGGCCCCGCACATGCACAGCGCGGGCTCCCCGGCTCCCGGGCCGCCCAGCGCCATGTGCCCGAACTCGGCCCCCGCCCCGCTCGCCCCGCCCAGCGGCCGGCCGCCGACCACCAGCACCCCGCCGAGATCGAAGTCCACATGCAGATGCAACCCGATCCCCACCCCCCGCAGCCGCCCCCGCCGCGCCTCGGCCAACCCGGCCAACGCCGTGTCGTTCCCCACCCGTACACCAGGAACGATCATTTCCCCGAACACCGAAAGCGGATCCCCACCGGCCTGCCCAGCGAGACCGAACCCTGCCGCCCCCACCCCGCCGCGATCGGCGGCGACCGGGTTTTCGGTGGCGTGTGCGGGCCGGTCGGCGGGATCGCGAGCGTTCTGCCTTGGGAAGCGGAGTCCTGACGCCCTCATCCCGCCGCACTCGGCGGACCCCGGGTGTTCGGCGCGTGCGGGTCGGTCGGTGGGGTCGCCGGACAGCCCTGGAGCGCGCTGATCGGCGGGCCCCGGGTCTGTGGTCGCCAGGTTGGCGTGCGCGGGCCGGTCGGACGGCCCTGGGCTGCCGTGAGCGGCGGGTCCCTGGTGCGCCGGCAGGCCGGCGGGGTTGTCTGATGGCAGGTCGCGAGAGGTGGAGGCTCCCTGGGACAGGAGGGCGGGGACGTCGATCGCGCGCCAGCGGAGGTGGGAGACGTCGACGCGGCCGTCCGGGCGGACCGGGCCCGCCACCGCCACGCCCACCCCCACGACCCGGTCGCCGTAGCGCGCGCCGTGGGTGGCGATGGCGGCGCCGAGCGGCAGGAACGCGCCCTCCGGGGTGCCGTCGTGCGGGCGGACCGCGAGCACGGTCACCCGGCCGCCCAGCTCGCAGGCGGCCAGTTCCCAGGAGTCCTCGCGGACGTCGGCGGCGAGCACGACGGGCCCGTGCGGGTGCGGGCCGGGGATCATCGTGGGCCGCCCCCTGCCGTGCTCCGGCGCGGGCTCCTCGTGCAGCAGCCGGTCCTCGGTCAGGCCGCCCACCAGCACCGAGGCGGTGCCTCTGGCCAGGTCCAGGTCGCGGGTCAGCTGCGAGCGCGTCCTGGTCGCGCCGCCGTCGTGCACGGCGCGGAGCAGCCGGACCCGGTTGTGGGCGCGCAGTTCGCCACTTGTGGTCGCGCCATTCCCTGTCATGGTGTCCTTCATTATGCTCTAGCCGTGAACAAAAAACTGAGAGACGCGCGACGTGCCCGCGCCGGAGTGTTCGGGTTCTTCATCCTGACGGGATTCGTGATGGGTTTGTGGGCGGCGGGCCTGCCGTCGCTGAACGAGCGGCTGGATCTCGGCCCGGCCCGGCTCGGCAGCGTCCTGCTGCTCATCTCGGGCGGCGCGCTGGTGTCGATGCTGGCGGCCGGGCCGCTGGTGGACCGGCTCTCCAGCCGGAGCGTCTGCTGGGTGGCCGGGCCGGTCTGCGCGCTGGCGCTGCTCGGGCCGGCGCTCGCGACCGGATACGGGATGCTGGCGGGGCTGGCCGTGCTGTTCGGGCTGGGGCTGGGCGTGACCGAGGTGGCGATGAACGCCCACTCCGTCGAGGTCGAGCGCGCCTACGGACGGCCGATCATCTCGGCGTTCCACGGCGCGTGGAGCCTGGGCGGCGCGGCGGCCGGCGGGCTGACCGCGCTGGCGCTCCGGGCGGGCGCGGACGCCCAGACGCTGCTCGTGGTGGGGGCCGTCGTGGTGCCGTTCTTGTTCCTGCCGGCGGCTCACCTGCTGCTGCCCGACCCGCCCGAGCAGCCCGCGCCGCAGGCCGGCGGCGCCCGTTCCGGCGGCCCCGTGGGCTGGTGGCTGCTCGGGCTGCTCGGGGTGGCGGCCTTCGCCGGGCATCTGGCCGAGGGCGCCGCGATCGACTGGGCCGCGCTGCACGCCCGCTGGGTCCTGGACGCCGACCCGGCCGCCGCGCCTCTCGCGTACACGGTCTTCGCGGTGGCCATGACCACGATCCGGCTGCTCGGCGACCCCATCAGGGCCCGGCTCGGCTCGGTGCGCACGATCCGGCTGGCCGGGGTGCTGGCGTCCTGCGGGTACGCGCTCGTCCTGGTCTCGCCGGTCACCGGGGGCCTGGCCACGGCGACGGCCTGGACCGGGTGGGCGCTGGCCGGCGTGGGCCTGGCGACGGTGGTGCCGGTCATCTTCAGCGCGGTCGGCGCCGCCGGCGGCCCGGTGGGCAAGGCCCTGGCCCTGGTCACGGCCTGCGGCTACACCGGCCTGCTGGCGGGCCCGGCGATCCTCGGCTACATCGCGGAGTCGTCCTCGCTCCCGGTCGCGCTGATCGTCCCCGCGGTCCTGTCGGCCGTGGTCGCCCTGGCGGGCGTGCCGTCCATCCGCGCGCTCACCGCGCGCACCGTGCCCGCCGTTCCCGAGCCGGTCGCGGCCCGCGACTGACTTCCTCCCGTACGAGCGCGTGATGTGATCGTGACTTGACCGGACACATTGCGAAAGGGTTTCATGGCGCACACCCAGTAAACGTTTACAGGCGCTTGGCTGAAATCGTTTACGTACTTGGAAGGACAGCCTTGGCCGACGGACCCACGATCACCACGATCGCCCAGCGCGCCGGGGTTTCCATCGCCTCGGTGTCGCGGGTGCTCAACGGCCTGCCCACCCGGCAGGAGACCGTGCGCAAGGTGATGGCCGCCGCCGAGGAGCTCGGATATGTGCGCAACGCCGTCGCCCGCTCCCTCAAGTCTCGCCGCACCCACCAGGTGGCCTTCGCCATGGCCGACGTCGGCAACCCCGCCTACCTCGCCATGCTGCGCCAGATCCAGCCGGTGCTCAAGTCGGCCGGCTACCGCCTCGTCCTGCACTCCACGGACGCGGTGGTGGCCGACGAGATCGACGTGCTGCACAGTCTGGGCGAACGGTACGTGGACGGGCTCATCATGAGCCCGCTGCGCGTCACCGAGCAGCACCTGGAGATGCTCGCCGCGGCCCGCGCCCCGGTCGTGATCATCGGCTCGGTGCCGGAGGGCACGCCGGTGGACAACGTCAGGGCCGACTCGCGGACCGGCGTGAAGCTGGCCGTCGACCACCTCTACCGGCTCGGCCGCCGCACCATCGGCATGGTCAACGGCCCGACCGACACGGTGCCCGGCGCCGCGCGCGGGGCCGCGTACCGCGAGGCGCTGGAAGACCTCGGTCTCCCGTACGACGAGGACCTGGTGGAGATCGGCGACTTCTACCGGGCCGAGGGCGGCAGGGCCGTCGCGGCGCTGCTGGCGCGGCGGCCCGACGTGGACGCGCTGATGTGCGCCAACGACCTGATCGCCCTCGGCGCGCTGGACGTGCTGCGGGCGGCCGGGCGGCGGGTGCCGGACGACGTGGCGGTGGCCGGCATGGACGACACCGAGCTGGCGGCGGCCTCCTGGCCGTCGCTGACCAGCGTCTCGCTGGGCTCGGCCGAGCGCGGCAGAGCGGCCGCCGAGCTGCTGGTCGACCGGCTCAAGAACGGCGACAGGGAGCCCCGCAGGGTGACCGTGCCGCCGCGGCTGGCGGTACGGGCTTCGACGACGGGGGAGGAGCCCGCACCGTTCCAGGCGCCGGGAGCGGGGGAGGGAGGACTGTGACGGCCACCGCCACGCGGCCGGCGCCGCCCGCCCGCCCCCGGCGCGAGACCCGGTCGCGGCGCAACCGCGAGATGCTGGTGCTCCTGCTGCCGGCGCTGGTGCCGGTGCTGCTCTTCAGCGTCGGCCCGCTGCTCTACGGGATCTCGCTGGCGTTCACCGACGCCAAGGCCGGCCGGAACCGGGACACCGGCTTCGTCGGCCTGGAGAACTTCGGCAGGCTGCTCGCCGACGAGATGTTCTGGCAGTCCATGCAGGTCGGGCTGATCTGGGCGGTCTCGGTGACCGTGCTGCAGTTCCTCGCCTCGCTCGGGCTGGCCCTGCTGCTCAACGAGCGGCTCCGGCTGCGCTCCCTGGCCCGGGTGCTCGCCCTGGTGCCGTGGGCGATGCCGCCCGTGGTGATCGGCCTGATGTGGCGACTGGTCTACCACCCGGACGCCGGCATCGTGAACAGCACGCTCGGCACCGACATCAACTGGCTGGCCGACTTCGCCTGGGCGCTGCCCGCCGTCATCGTCATGGGCGTCTGGAGCGGCATGCCGCAGACCACCGTGGTGCTGCTGGCGGGCCTGCAGAACGTGCCCAGGGAGCTGTACGAGGCCGGCGCCATGGACGGCGCGGGCACCTGGCGCCGGTTCTGGAACATCACGCTGCCCCAGCTCCGCCCCATCATCGTGGCCATCACCTCGCTCGACTTCGTGTGGAACTTCAACCAGTTCAGCCTGGTCTACGTGCTCACCCAGGGCGGACCGGGCGGCCGGACGAGGCTGCCCATGCTCTTCGCGTACGAGGAGGCGTTCGACTACGGCTTCTTCGGCTACGCGGCCGCGCTCGGCGTCGTCATGGTGATCATCATTCTCGCCCTGCTCGGCGTGTACCTGTGGCGGCAACTCAGGGAGGCGTCATGAGAAAGCTCTCGCAGTACGCGGCCCTGCTGGTCTACCTGGTCTTCCTCGCCTTCCCGCTGATCTGGCTGCTATCGACGGCGCTCAAGACGCCGCAGGAGATGGCGAGCCTCGACCCGACCTGGATCCCGCGCGAGCCCACGCTCACCAACTTCACCGACGCGTTCAGCGAGCAGGACCTCGTCGGGGCCGGGCTGCGCAGTCTGATCGTGGCCGTGGCCAGCGCCTTCCTGACCGTCGCGGTCGCGCTGCCCGCGGCGTACGCGCTGGCGCGCTACCAGGGCGCGCTGAAGCGGATCGCGCTCGGGTGGGTGCTGGTCAGCCAGGTGTTCCCGTTCATCCTGATCATCATCCCGCTGTTCATGGTCATGCGGCAGCTCGACCTGGTCAACACGCTGGCCGGGCTGGTGGCGGTGCACATGACGTTCACGCTGCCGTTCGCGCTCTGGATGCTCCAGGGGTACGTGCGCTCCGTGCCGCGCGAGCTGGAGGAGGCCGCGTCGGTGGACGGGGCCGGGCGGATGCGGGCGATCGTCAGCGTGGTCGCCCCGCTGCTGGCGCCGGGCGTGGTGGCGACGCTGCTCTTCTCGTTCATCTCGTCGTGGAACGAGTTCCTGTTCGCGCTCGTGGTCCTGAAGGACCCGGACGTGATGACGCTCCCGCTGACGCTGGTGCGGTTCACCGGCCCCGAGGGAGTGGCCAGGCTCGGTCCGCTGGCCGCGGCGTCGCTGATGGCGACGATCCCGAGTCTGATCTTTTTCGCAATCATCCAGCGACGGCTGAGGTCCGGCCTGATGGCCGGCGCTGTGAAGGGCTAGGAGGCTCAGATGCGTATCAAATCCGCGTTGGCGGCGGTGGCGGTCGTCGCCCTGGCCGCCGCGTGCGGCGGCGGCGGGGACTCCGGCGAGCCGTCGGGCGGCTCCAGTGAGCCGGTCAAGCTCGACTTCCTCAGCCTCGCCTGGCAGAAGGAGTCGGTGGAGGCCAACAAGGCGATCGTCGAGGAGTGGAACAAGGCCAACCCGAACATCCAGGTCACCTACGTCCAGGGCAGCTGGGACAACGTCAACGACCAGCTCGTCACCTCCTTCGAGGGCGGCGACGCGCCGGACGTCTTCCACAACGACTCGCCCGCGCTGGCCGGCTTCGCCTCCAAGGGCTACCTGCTCGACCTGAAGGGCAAGCTGCCCGGCGCCCTGCAGAACGACATCCCGCAGGCCGCCTGGGACACCGTCACCTTCGACGACGGCAACGGCGACCAGGGCGTGTTCGGCGTGCCGTTCCTGCAGGAGTCGCAGGTCATCATCGCCAACAAGAAGCTGCTCGACGCCGCCGGGGTGCGCATCCCCACCCCCGCCGAGCCGTGGACCTGGAACGAGTTCGCCGAGGCGAGCAAGAAGCTCACCAAGGGCGACACGTTCGGCGTCGCCTGGCCGATGAAGTCGCCGGTCAACAAGGTGCTGAACCTGGCGCTCAACTTCGACGGCACCTTCTTCCAGACCGCCGAGGGCAAGACCACCGTCAAGGTCGGCGCCGAGGAGAAGGCGGTCCTGCAGCGCATCCACGAGCAGCTCTACAAGGACAAGACGGCCGACCCGGCGGCGCTCGGCATGGGCACCGCCGACCCGCTGCCCGGCTTCTTCGCCGACAAGTACGCGATGCTCCCGGTCGGCGTCTACCTGCGCCAGCAGGTGGCCGAGCAGGCTCCCGACGGCTTCGAGTGGGTGACGCTGCCGCCGCTCAAGGGCACCACCGCCAACCAGGGCGCGGTGTCGCAGACCCTGTCGGTGTCGGTCGACAGCGAGCACCAGGAGCAGGCCGTCCAGTTCATCTCGTTCTTCCTCAACGGCAAGAACCAGGCCCGGCTCGCCAAGGGCGACTGGCTGCTGCCGACCTCGCAGGAGGCCGCCGCCGACCCGTCGATCACCGGCAAGGAGGACGGCTGGGACGTGGCCACCGCCTCCGCCAAGGAGCTCGTGGTGGCGCCGTTCCTCAAGGTGAACGGGTACGACGAGTGGAAGAGCAAGGTGGCCACGCCGGTGCTGCAGGAGTTCTTCGCCAACAAGATCACGTTGGACGACGCGGCCAAGCGGCTCGTCGAGGAGGGCAACAAGGTGCTGGAGCGGTATCAGCGGTGACGTATCGCGACAGGGCCCGGGGGTGTCTGCTCGGCCTGGCGGCCGGCGACGCCCTCGGCGCCCCCGCCGAGAACCTCACGCCGCAGGAGATCAGCCGCCGGTGGGGGCGGCTCACCGAGATCGAGGGCGGCGGCACCGACGACACCGAGTACGCGATCTTCGCCGCCGGATTGCTGGCCGAGCACGGCCACGGGCTGACGTCCGCCCTGGTCGCGGCCGCGTACCGGGAGAAGGTGATCCCGGCGGTCACCGGGCCGATGCGCGGGGCCGGGTTCTCCGAGCTGGGCACCGTGCAGGCGTTGCGGCGGGGACTGGAGCCGCCGCTGACCGGGCTGATCCACCAGCACGGCTGGTCCGACGGGCTGGCCATGCGGGCCGCTCCGTACGGGGTGTTCTGCCCGGGCGACCCGGCGGAGGCGGCCCGGCTGGTGACCGAGGACGGCCGGGTGAGCCAGTCGGGCGAGGGCGTGCTCGGCGGCCGGGCGGTGGCCGCGGCGGTCGCCGCCGCCATCACCGGCGCGGCCCCGTCCGAGGCGGTCGAGGCGGCGCTGTCGGCGGTGCCCGCCGACTCGTGGACGGCCAGGAACATCATCCGCGCCCGCGCCGCCCTGGACGCCGCCGACCCCGCCGCCGCGCTGCACGAGGCGGTCGTGGTCAGGCACTACCCGTGGACGGACGTCGCGCCCGAGGCGGTGGCGCTGGCGCTGGCCGCGTACGTGCACGGCGCGGGCGACGTCGAGGAATCCGTCACCTTCGGGGTGAGCCTCGGCAGGGACGCCGACACCATCGGCGCCATCGCGGGCGCCGTCGCCGGAGCGGGGCAGGGCGAACGCGGCGTCCCCGAGCGGTGGGCGGCCAGGATCGGCCCCGCCACCGGGAAGTGCCTGCCGGTCGTGGCGGGCAGGCACGTGCTGGACGCCGCCGACGAACTCGCCCGCGCCGGGCGGGTGGAAGGACTCTAGAACACATGCCGGGGGACAGGATCGCGGGAGCCGTCATCGGGCTCGCCGCGGGAGACGCCGCGGGCTGGCCCGCGGCCAGGCACCGGGCCGCGCTGCACGCCCCGTGGAGCCGCAGGCTCCACCGCGAGCTCGACGCCTTCGCCGAGGAGCACCGGGTCACCACGCTGCCGGTGCCGTTCGCGCTCAACCAGCCGACCGCGCCGCTGGCCGTCGGCCCGTCCGACGACGCCGAATGGCTGGCCTGGACGCTGCTCACCATGGGCACGCCGCGCGCCGACGCGTTCCGTGCGCTGGTGGGCCGCGACGACATCAGGGCCCGCGTCTCGGTCGCCACCGCCCTGGACAACCTCGCCCGAGGCGTCGAACCGCCCGCCAGCGGGCACGACAACCCGCACCACTTCGACGACGCCGCCGCCGTCAGAGCCGTCGCCTACGGCCTGCGCGGCGCGGAGCCGGACGAGGACGCCCAGGTCACCAACGCCGGCGACGGCCTGCTCGGCGCGCGCGCCATGGCCGCCGCCGTAGCCGAGGCCGTCGCCACCGGCTCGGCGGTCAAGGCCGTCGCCGCCGCGCTCGACGTGCTGCCGGGCGACACCGCCATCGGGCACAACGCCCGCGTGGCGCTGGCCGCCGCCCGCGCCGCCGGTGACCCGTTCGGCGCGGTGCCCGCGCTCGACGCCGCCCTGCTCGACCACGTCTACAGCTACGGCGTCGGGGCCGCGCTGACCGTGCCGGCCGCGCTCGCCCTGACCGAGGTGGCGGAGGGCGCGCTCGTCCGGGCGGTGCCCGCCGCCGCGTGCCTGGCGGCGCTGGCCGACTCGGCTCCCGCGCTCACCGGCGCGCTCACCGGGGCCTGCGGAGGGTACGGTGCGATCCCGGAGGGGTGGATCGCACCGGCCCGCACGCTGGCCGGCTGTTGCCTGCCGGAGCTGGCGGGCGAAGATCTCATCGACATCACGGAAGGACTCTCATGACGCCGCTTGAGGACAGGGCGACTGGCTGCGTGGCGGGGGCGGCGGTCGGTGACGCGCTGGGCGGCGCGACCGAGGGCTGGACCCCCGCGCAGATCGTGGAACGCTACGGGGGCAGGGTCGAGGGCATCGTGCCGCCGTACAACGACGACTGGCGCAACGCCCGCCCCATCGCCCCGTACCACAAGGGCGACGGCCACATCACCGACGACACGCTGATGACGCACGCGCTCATCCGCGTCTACGAGAAGGTGCGCGGCCACCTCGACGCGTACGCGATGGCCACCCACCTGGTGCCCGAGCTGATGACCGAGCGGCGGTGGATCCCCGAACTGGAGGCGGAGGCGCTGCCGCTGCAGCGGATCTTCCTGGCCGAGAAGTGGATCGTCGCCCGCCTCCACTACGGCCACGCCGACCCGCGCGAGGCGGGCGTCGGCAACATCGTCAACTGCGGCGCCGCCATGTACGTGGCCCCGGTGGGCGTCGTCAACGCCGGCGATCCCGACGCCGCCTACGCCGAGGCGCTCGACCTGACCGGCGCCCACCAGTCCAGCTACGGCCGCGAGGCCGCCGGGGTGATGGCCGCGGCGGTGGCCGAGGCGATGCGGCCCGGCGCCACCGCCGACTCCGTGGTCGCCGCCTGCGCCCGGCTGGCCAAGGACGGCACCCGCGCCGCCATCGAGGCCGTGTGCGAGACGGCCAGGGGGCTCGGCCACTGGGACGGCTCGTTCGAGGCGCTGCGCGCCGCCATGCGGCCCTACGACACGGTCGCCGACACCTACCGCGACCAGGGTCTCGGCGCCCGCCGGCCGAGCCGCGTGCACAGCATCGAGGAACTGCCGCTGGCCCTGGCGTTCCTGGTGATCGCCAAGGGCGACTACCGGGACACCGTGCTGGGCGGCGTCAACTACGGTCGCGACGCCGACTCGATCGCGTCCATGGGAGGCGCCATCGCCGGCGCGCTCGGCGGCCTCGGCGCGGTCCCGCCGGAGTGGGTCGAGCAGGTGGGCACGGCCAGCCGGACCGACCTGGTGGCGCCCGGCCGCGCCCTCGCCGCCGTCGCCCGCCGGGTGCACGACGACGACGTGACCAGGCGCCGCGCCCACGAGGCGGCGTTCGCCGCGCTCCTGGAGGGCTGATGATCCGGCTCACCTGGGTCCAGCCGGAGGACCTGATCGGCCACGAGCTGCGGCAGGCCGCCGAGGACGGCAGGGAAGGCGGCCCTGACGGCGCGCGGGTCGCCGCCGTCGCCGCGCGGTGGCACGCCGCGGGCGGGCACGACGCCCCGCCCCGGGCCGGCGCGTCCGAGCCGGGCGCGCAGGCGCTGCGCCCGCTAGCCGAGGAGCTCCTGGACGAGCTGGCCGCGATCCCGTCCCCGCTGGACGAGCCGGACGACCTGCCCGCGATCATCGCCGCCTGCCCATCCTGGCCGCGACCGGGCGGGGCCGCCGCCGGGCCCGACCGGGTGCTGGGCGCCTGGCAGGGCCGCGCCGCCGGGTGCGTGCTGGGCAAGCCGGTCGAGAAGATCCCGCGTACCGGCATCAGGGAGATCGCCGAGGCCACCGGCAACTGGCCGATCCGCGGCTGGTTCACCGCCGAGGGCCTGCCGCCCGAGGTGGCCGCGCGGTGGCCGTGGAACCGGCGCAGCGCCGTCAACTCCCTGGCCGAGAACATCGACGGCATCCCCGAGGACGACGACCTCAACTACCCGCTGCTCGCCCTGTCCGTGCTCGAACGGCACGGCCGCGGCTTCACCACCGACGACGTGGCCCGGCTCTGGCTCGACGAGCTGCCCGCCGGGCGCACGTTCACCGCCGAGCGCGTCGCGTACCGCAACCTCCTCGACGGCGTCGAGCCCCCGCGGACCGCCACCCGCCGCAACCCGTTCAGGGAGTGGATCGGCGCGCTCATCAGGGCAGACGTGTACGGATGGGTCAACCCCGGCGATCCGGGCACCGCGGCCGAGTACGCCTGGCGGGACGCCCGGCTCACCCACACCGCCAACGGCCTCTACGGCGCCATGTTCGTGGCGGCCATGTGCGCCTCCTCGATGGTCGCCGGCTCCACCGAGGAGGTCGTCGAGGCCGGGCTGTCCGTGGTGCCGCCCGGCTCCCGGCTGCACCGGGCCGTCCGGCGGGCGGTCGCGGACGCCGCCCGCGAGGACGACTTCGAGCGCGTCGCCGACCTGCTGCACCAGCGGCACGGCGGACTCCACTGGGTGCACACGGTCAACAACGCCGCGCTGGTGGCCGCCGCCCTGGTGCACGGCCGCGGCGACTTCACCGCCACCGTCGCGGGGGCCGTCGCCGGAGGCTGGGACACCGACTCCGCCGGCGCCACCGCGGGCGCCATCGCCGGCGCGCTCCGCGGCGGCGTCCCCGGACAGTGGGCGCTGCGCGACAGCCTGGCCAGCAGCCTGACCGGTTTCGACGGCATCGGGCTGAAGGAGCTGGCCCGCCGCACCCAGGAGCTGATGCCCGCGTGATCACCGTCTTCGGCAGCGCCAACATGGACCTGGTCGCCTACACCGCACGCGCGCCCCGGCTGGGCGAGACCGTGACCGGGCGCGACTTCCGCACCGTGCCCGGCGGAAAGGGCGCCAACCAGGCCGTCGCCGCCGCCCGCGCGGGCGCCGAGGTGACGTTCCTGGGCGCGGTCGGCGAGGACGCGTTCGGCGCCGAGCTGCGCGACACGCTCGCCGCCGCCGGGGTCGACGTGACGCTGCTGCGCCGGGTCCCCGGCCCGAGCGGCATCGCGCACATCGTGGTCGACGACCAGGGCGGCAACTCGATCATCGTCGTGCCCGGCGCGAACGGCGCCGTCACCGGCCCCACCGAGGCCGAGCGCGCCGTCATCGCCGGCTCCCGGGCGCTGCTGCTCCAGCTGGAGCTGCCCATGGCCGCCGTCACCGCCGCCGCCCGCGCCGCCCGCGAGGCCGGCGTGCCCGTCATCCTCACCCCCGCCCCGGCCCAGTCCCTTCCGGCCGGCCTGCTGGAGGCGGTCACCCTGCTGCTGCCCAACGAGCACGAGGCGGCCGGCATCACCGGCGCCGCCGCCCCCGACGCCGCCCTGGACGGTTTGCTCGGCCTGGTCGAGGAGGCGGTCATCACGCTCGGCTCCGAAGGAGCGCTGTACGGGTCGCGCTCGGGGGAGCGGCTGCACGTGCCCGCGGTGCCGGTCAAGGCGGTCGACACCACGGCGGCGGGCGACACGTTCGCCGGAGCGCTCGCGGTCGCCAGGTCCGAGGGCCTGGCCGCCGCTGACGCCCTCCGCTTCGCCACCACGGCGGCGGCGCTGTCGGTGCGGAGAGAGGGCGCCTCCACCTCCATGCCGCAGCGCGCGGAGATCGACGCCGCGCTCGGCTGACATCCCGCATCGAACCCTTCCTCCCGGGCAAGGGGAGGGCATGAGTGAGAACCCCGACGACCTGCCCCCGGCGGCGGACGGACTCGGCGCCGAGAGTGACGTGGTGGCCGAGCGGTCCGGCGCGAGCACCGAGAAGGCCCCTCGCCCGGTCCCGGCCGACCCGCCCGAGGCCAGGGACGAGTCCGAGCACGAGCACACCGACGAGGACAGGGCCGAGGAGCGGGGCCACGCCGAAGGCGACGAGGAACGCCCCGACGTCGGCCCCACCGGCTGAGCGGCGGCTTCCCGTCAGCCGGAGTGCAGGACGCGGAACCGGCCGGCCGCCGCGGGATCACGGTCGACCACCTGGACGGGCGGCCAGGCCCACTGCCACACGCCGATGCCCGGCACGCGGGAGAACCGGATCGGCCCCCGGGTGCCCTCGACCGAGACGTCCGGCCAGGCCGCGGCGACGCGCGCCCGGTCCGTGCCGTGCGCCCGGAGCACCTCGGCCAGCACCGTGACCGTGTCGTACCCCTCGAAGGCCACGAACGACGGCGCCTCGGCCAGCAGCTCGCGCAACGCCGACCCGACCCGGGCGCCGAGCGGCCCGAGCCGCGCGGGCAGGTAACGCAGGAACGGGATCCCCGCACCGTCGTCGCCCAGCTCGGTCGCCCACTCGGCGAACTCCGGCTGTCCGGCCGGCGCGCCGACCAGCACCCCGGCGAGCCGCCGGTCGCGGCGGACGGCTCTGACCAGGGACACGGCCGGCTCCGGGATGCCGGTCAGCAGGAGGACCGCGGTCGCGCCGTCGCGGGCCAGCTCCTCACAGGCCGCCTCGGGGCTGAGCGCGCCCATGTCGAGCTCGACGAGGTCGCCGCCGCGCGCGGCGAGATGGTCGCGCAGGATGCCGGTCCCTGACGCCCAGTAGACGCTCGGCTGGGCCGCCACCGCGACGCGGCGGTGGCCCGCGCCGAGCAGGAAGTCCGCGTAGATCCGCCAGCCGTGGGACTGCGCCGGGGCGAGGCGGGCCACCCGATCCGTCCGCTGGTCGGTGAGCCCGTCGAGCACCGCCGACGAGCAGAGGTACGGCACCCCGAGCGCGTCGGCCCGGGCGGCGGCGGCGCGGGCGACGACGCTGTGGTACTCACCGGCCAGGGCGGCCACGCCCGAACGGGCCAGCTCCTCGACGGCCGCCTCGGCTCTGCCCGGGTCGGCCGCGGTGTCGCGGACCACCAGCTCCAGCGGCCGGCCCGCGATCCCGCCGGCGGCGTTGACCTCGTGCACGGCCAGGTCGAGCCCGGCGAGCAGGTGCCGGCCCGCCTGGACCCAGCCCGGCCTGGTCAGCGGTACGAGAGCGCCGATCCGGACGGACGCCCCGTCGGCGGGTGGCGATGATGGCGTGGGCATAGGTCGGCGTCCCCCCGGCGAAGTGATCAACGGCGCCGAGACTAGCCGACCCGGGAACGGCGGCCTCCGCCGCCCCGGCACGCCGTGCCGCCACGGGTGCTACGCAGGGCCCGGTGGTGAGGGGACGCCGCCCACGCGGCGGGCCACCACGCCGAGGAGCCGCCCGGGTGGCATGTATCCGGCCTGGCGCGAGTCGTACGACTGACTGGGGTTGTCGCCGAGCACGACGAGGTGACCGGGCGGCACGGCCGGATCAGGGACCGAGCGCAGCGCCGGGAACCGGTCGCGGGGCACCGGGTCGCCCGGCACCGCGACCGCCCGCTTGAGCAGCCACCGCGTGCCCCGGCCCGGGACCGCCACGTCCCTCGGGGACGCCGCCACGACCACCACCTGCCCGGCCCGGACCGCGGTCACGGGCACCCGCCGGATCAGGACGCGGTCGCCGTCGTGGTACGTGGGCCACATGCTCAGCCCGCGCACGGTGATCAGGACGTACCGGCGGCGCACCCACAGCAGGGCGCCGGCGAGCACCGCCACCGCCGTCACCACCACCGCCGTGATCACGGCAGCTCCGCGGGGGAGGACGGCGCGTAACCGGCCGCCTGGAGGGCGAACATGCGGGCGTAGGGGCCGCCCGCTCTCATCAGGGAGTCATGGCCGCCCTGTTCCACGATCCGCCCGCCGGCGAGTCCGACGATGAGGTCGGCGTCGCGCACGGTGCCGAGCCGGTGCGAGATGAGCAGGGTGGTGCCGCCCGCGCGCAGCCGCCGCAGCCGCGTGTGGATGTCGTGCTCGGCCTCGGCGTCCAGCCCGGCGCTCGGCTCGTCGAGGATCATCAGGTCGCGGTCGCCGCGCAGGAAGGCCCGGGCCAGCGCGACCCGCTGCCACTGCCCGCCGGAAAGCATGGTCCCGGCCTGCGGGTCCTCCTCGGCGGACGTGGCTGCGAAGGTACGGGTCAGCAACGTGTCGTAGCCGTGCGGCAGGCCCGCCAGGACGTCGTGCACCCCGGCGCGGCGGGCGGCCTCCTCGATCCTGGCCGGGGAGTCCACCGCCGCCAGGTCGCCGACGGCCACGTTGTCGGCGGCGCTGAAGTCGTAGGCGACGAAGTCCTGGAAGGCGGCGCCGATGCGGGCGCGCAGCTCGGCGGCCGGGACGTCCCGGATGTCCACCCCGTCCCACAGGATCGCGCCCCGCGTCGGGTCGTAGAACCGGCACAGCAGCTTGACCAGGGTGCTCTTGCCGGCGCCGTTGCGCCCGACGATCGCCACCGAACGGCCGTGCGGGATGAGCAGGCTGACGCCGCGCAGCACCCACGGATGCTCGTCGCTGTAGCGGAACCAGACGTCGCGCAGCTCGATGCCGTGCCGCAGCGGCGGCAGGGCGCGGGGCGCGGCGGGCTCCGGCAGGTCGGGGCCGCTCCTGACGATCGCGGTGTAGTGACCGAACAGCAGCAGCAGCCGGTGCGCCGAGGCGGTGGCGTTCACCGAGCCGCCGAGCGCGCCCTGCACCCCCGCGACCGCGGCGATGAAGATCGACACGTCCCCGACGGTGAACCGTCCCTGCGCGGCCCCGGCCAGCAGCCAGACCAGCCCGCCGCCGGAGACGGCCGCCGCCAGCAGGACGAGCGCGCCCTGGGCGGCCAGTTCCTTGCGGTCCATGGCGCGGCGGGCGGCGTCGGCGGCGCCGAGCTGGGCGTTCATCCGGCCGCGCAGGAAGGGGCCGAGACCGAACAGCCGCACCTCCTTGGCCGCCTCGGCCGAGGAGAGCAGACCGCTGTAGAAGAACTGCCACCGCTCGGCGGGCTCGATCCGCAGCATCATGTCCGCCCGCCGCCGCGAGACGCGCAGCTCCACCACCAGCGCGGGGATCGCGGACAGCAGCACGACCGCGGTGAAGACCGGGCTGATCAGCGCCAGCGACACGACGAACCCGATGAGGGTGACGGAGTCCCGCGCCAGCGAGAGCATCGCGGCGATGATCTGTCCCGGCGACTGGGCGCTGTGCTGGGCCAGCCGCAGCCGATCGAGGAACGCCGGGTCCTCGAACCGGCGCAGTCCGGTGTAGCGCTCCAGCGCGCCGAACAGCTCGTCCTGGGCGCGCAGGCCCACCCGGCGCTCGGCCTCGCCCTGCAGGTACTGGCCCAGCAGCGGAAGGACCGCGCCCACCACCCCTGCGCAGGCCAGGCCGACGGCCAGGCCCACCACCACGCCGGTCGGGCCGGGCGCGACGATCCGGTCGAGCACGGCCTTGGTCAGCCAGGCCGCCGCGACCGGCACGACGCCGCCCGCCAGGGTGGCGGCGCTCACGCCCGCGAGCTGCCGCGGCGCGGACCGCCACGCGAGCCGCGCCGCCTCGGCCGCGCTCACCAGCAGCGCACGCCACTCCGGCACCGCGGGCCCGGCGCCGGGAAGATCCGCCGCGGGTCCGATGGGGGGATCCGGCGCGGCCCCGGCTGGGGGATCCGGCGCGGTCCCGGCGGGGGGATCCGGCGCGGTCCCGGCGGGGGGATCCGGCGCGGCCCCGGCGGGGGGATCCGGCGTGGTCCCGGCTGGGGGATCCGCGCCGGCCCCGGCGTCGGGCCGGTCGCTCACGCGTCGGCCGGGACCAGGAGCCGATCGGCGTCGGAGTCCACGACGCGGACCACACCCTCGGCGTCGACCAGGCAGAACGTCGGGAAGGCCGAGATCTGGAACGCCCCGGCCACGGAATCCTCGCCGCCCCGGTCCATGACGACCCGGGCGGACGGCTCCAGCAGCCCGGCCATCCGCGCGCTCTCCTCCTCGCCGCCGTCGCCGGCCACGACGGCCAGGACCTGCTGCCGGTCCAGGGCGTGCGCCCGCACCAGGTCGGCGAACACCGGCGCCTTCTCCTTGCAGGGACCGCACGTCGGACTGAAGAAGGCGACCACGGTCTCGCCGCTCAGCAGGGCCCGCGAGACCGGCTCGCCGTCGGTGGTCGTCGCGGCGAAGTCGCCGACCGGCTTGCCGAGGATCCGCTGGGCATCACCCATGCCGACCGTGTTGAGCAGCCCCTCCAAGTGTGTGGTGTGCTCGCGGAGCCTGCGGATGACGCCGAACGTCAGCAGCAGATCCAGCAGGCACAGCGCCCCGACCAGGATGACTGCGGCGATGAGAATGGTCATGGTGAGTTCCTCCCTGCACGGGTGTGAGCACGGCCGCCGCCGCCTGCGCGGCGGCGACCGTCGACGCCGTCGCCGAGGCGAGGGCCTTCCTGCCGCGGAGCGCGGGCATCGATGTCCGCACCGCTCGGGCGCGTTCGCCGTACGCGGCGCGCCCGCGCGCCTTGCTGGGCGCCGAGGTCGCGAAGACGACGCTCACCAGGCAGGCGCGGCCGATCGCCAGATAGGTCACGACGTGTTCAGCAGCAGGCCGACCGGGTGTGACACTGCAGGCAGTTGCCGCCGCTCGTACAGTCGGTGCAGCGGTAGCACCGCGTGCAGTTCTTACAGGAGTAGGGAGGGCTGTAGCCGCAGTTGCAGCTGCATTGCCCGGCGGCTGCTTCGGCCTTCGGCACCAGCCAGCCGAGCATCTGGTCGCTGAGTTTCTGGATGAGTGAGACCAAGGACTTCTCCTCTACCTCGTCCCCTGCAAATGGGGATCATCCGGATTATGTGACCGCCGGCCGAAGTGATCAAGAGCGAGATTCGGGTTTAGTTCTCCGCCGAGGAGTTCCAGGAGGTCAGGTGGTGAACGCACTCGTCGCGACAGCGCTCTGTGCGGGCCCGCAGCCCCGACTGGTCCGCGAGCAGGGCCCGGGAGGCCGACGGCAGCACCGCGTCGCGCACCCCGGCGAACAACCGCCCGATGTCGGCCGGGGTCGCGCCCTGGGCCCCCAGCCCCGGCGCCAGGACGGGCCCGTTGAGTCGGTCGAGCGGGTAGCCGGGATCGGTCACCGTGGCGCCCACCACCACTCCCACCGAGCCGAGGGGCTCACGACCGGCGTTGGCGGCCCGTATGCCCTCGTAGATCTCCCCGGCCACCGCCTGCTGCAGGCGGACCGCCTCGGGGTTGGAGGTGCGGGCGAGCACGAACACGCCCGCGTCGCTGGCCAGCGCGGAGGTGATCGCGCCCGCCAGGCTGCCGAACCCGAAGTAGGGGCTGAGCGTGATCGCGTCGGCGGCCAGCGGGCTGCCCCGGTCGAGGTAGGCCTCGGCGTAGGCGGCCATCGTGCTGCCGACGTCGCCGCGCTTGACGTCGAGGAGCACCAGCGGGCCGGCGTCGCGCAGATCGGCGATGGTCCGCTCCAGCACGGCGACGCCCCGGCTGCCCCACCGCTCGTAGAAGGCCGACTGCGGCTTGACCACGGCGGCGAGGTCGCTCACCGCGTCGACCACGCTCCGGCTGAAGCGTTCGAGACCGGCCGGTGAGTCGTCCAGCCCCCACGCGTGCAGCAGTTCGGGGCTCGGGTCGAGCCCCACGCAGAGCGGTCCGTACTTGTCGATCCTGGCTCGTAAACGTGTTCCGAACGACTCGGTCATCGCACGCCCCCTTCGTGAAGTCGCATGGGCAGTCTTCCGGAGCGGGCGCTCCGGGTAAAGCGACGAACATGTACGAGATCGCCCGACGCACGCTGACGTTGCGCACCGAGCCCCCTCAGGAGGTGATCGCCGCCGTCGGCATGCCGTACGAGGATCCCGAGGGAGACTGGTCCTGCCCGTACCGGATCGACGGGCTGGCCGGCTGGGAGCACGAGCGGAAGGCCACCGGGAGCGACTCCTTGCAGGCAGTGGAGCTGGCGATGGCGATGGTGCGGGCCGCGCTGGCGGGCTCGCACGAGGCCAAGGAGGGTCTGCTCGCCGAGGAGGAGGAACCGGGCGGCAGGCGTACGCGCACCGTCTACACCAGCTGGGACCGCTACCACAACATCGCATATATATCGATGAAGCATGAGATCGGGGCGGGCGAGGCGACCCGTCAGGTGGTCGCCGATGGCGTCGTGCTCGACTTCGGCGACGACGGCGCGCTGCTCGGCGTCGAGCTGACCGACGCCGAGACCCTGATGCCGGCGGAGATGCGACTGTAATCTCCCGCCCGCTTGCTAATACGAATTAGTTCTTGACCGCGTATCCGGAGCGGTCGCACAATGTCGGACTAATGCGCATTAGCAAGCGAAACGGGTGACGGAGTGTGACTGCTTCAGGGCGGCGTCTGACGCAGCAGGACATCGCGCGGATGGCCGGGGTGAGCCAGACCACGGTGTCGCTGGTGCTCAACGGAAGAGCCGAGGGCGAGGTGCGGATCTCCCCGGAGACCCGCGAACGGGTGCTCCAGGTGATCCGGGAGACGGGCTATGTGGCCGACCCCGCGGCGCGCCGGCTGGCCGAGCGGCGCAACCGCATCTACGGCGTGTTCACCTACGAGGCCGTCTTCCCCGCCGAAAGCGCCGACTTCTACCACCCCTTCCTCGTCGGCATCGAGGAGTGCGCCGAGGAGGCGGGCTGCGACCTGCTGCTGTTCACCAGCGCCAAGGCGGAGCAGGGGGAGCGGCGGCGGATCTTCAGCGCGGAGAGCCGGATCCGGCTGGCCGACGGATGCGTGCTGCTCGGCCGCACCGTCGACCACGACGACCTGGCCAGGCTGCTGGCCGAGCGCATCCCGTTCGTCTCGGTCGGCCGCCGCGACGACGCGGGCGGGCCCGTGCCGTACGTGGGCGCCGACTACCCGCCGGCGGTGCGCGCGCTCGTCGCCCGCGCCGCCGCGCTCGGGCACCGGCGGATGGCCTACGTCGGCGCGGGAGAGGGCGCCGAGTCCTACGCCGACCGGTTGCGCGGCTTCACCGAGGGCGTCGCCGCCGCCGGCGTGACGGGCCTGCGCCTGCGGGCCGCCGACCTGTTCGACTCCGGCGCCACCGTGGCGTTCGCCGAGGAACCGGCGGACGGCGCGGCCATCGCCGAGGCGGCCCGGGCCCGCGGCCTGGACGTGCCGGGCGACCTGTCGATCGTCACGCTCGGCGCCCCGACGGCGCCGGCCGGCCTCGACTTCACCGGGTTCCGCATCCCCAGGCGCGAGATGGGCCGCAGGGCCGTCGAGCTGCTCACCCAGGTGCTGGAACGCGGCGACCATCCGCAGGAACTGCTGGCGTGCGAGCTGGTCGAGGGATCGACCCTGGCACGCGTACCGGAAGGAAGGTAATCACCCACGTGCTGGAGACATCGGCAGACGCGCTCGTCGTCGGCGGCGGGCTGGGCGGCGTGGCCGCCGCCCTGGCCCTGCTCAGGGCGGGCCGCTCGGTGGTGCTCACCGAGGAGTACGACTGGCTGGGCGGCCAGCTCACCAGTCAGGCGGTGCCCCCGGACGAGCACACCTGGGTGGAGCGGTTCGGCGTCACCGCGAGCTACCGGGCGCTGCGCGAGGGCATCCGCCGCTACTACCGCGACCATTACCCGCTCACCGAGCGGGCGCGGGCGTGGGCGGAGCTGAACCCGGGCGCCGGCCACGTCAGCAGGCTCTGCCACGAGCCCCGGGTCGCGGTCGCGGTCATCGAGGCCATGCTCGCCCCGTACCGCGGGTCGGGCAGGCTGCGCGTGCTGCAGCCGTACCGGCCGGTCGCGGCCGAGGTGGACGGCGACCGGGTGACGGCGGTGCGGCTCGCGCACCGCGACGGCGGCGGCGAGATCATCGCGACCGCCCCGTACGTGCTGGACGCCACCGAGACCGGCGAACTGCTGCCGCTGGCCGGGGTGGAGTACGTGACCGGCTTCGAGTCGCAGGCCGAGACCGGCGAGCCGAGCGCGCCCGCCACCGCGCAGCCGCTCAACATGCAGGCCGTGTCCGTGTGCTTCGCGATGGACCACGTGGACGGCGACCACACCGTCGACCGGCCCGCCTCGTACGACTTCTGGCGGTCCTACCAGCCGTCGTTCTGGGGCGACCGGCTGCTGTCGTGGCGCTGCCCGAGCCCGCGCACGCTGGAGATCGTGGAGCGTTCCTTCACCCCCAACCCGGGCGACGACCCCCGGCTGGTGGAGGCCGACCAGCGGGTCAACCCGGGCGACGCCAACCTGTGGACGTTCCGCAGGATCGCCGCCCGCGACAACTTCCTGCCTGGCGCGTACGAGAGCGACATCACGCTCGTCAACTGGCCGATGATCGACTACCTGGAAGGTCCGGTCATCGACGTGCCGGACGCGGACCGCCACCTGGCGGCGGCCCGCGAGCTGTCCCTCTCGGTGCTCTACTGGCTGCAGACCGAGGCGCCCCGGCACGACGGCGGCACCGGCTACCCCGGCCTGCGGCCGCGCGGCGACGTCACGGGCGGCGCCGACGGCCTGGCCATGGCCCCCTACATCCGCGAGTCCCGGCGCATCCGGGCCCTCACCACCGTCACCGAGCAGGACCTGTCGGTGGCGGTACGCGGCGACAAGGGCGCCGTCTCCTATCCCGACTCGGTGGGCATCGGCATGTACCGCATCGACCTGCACCCGTCGACCGGCGGCGACAACTACATCGACGTCGCCTGCTCCCCGTTCGAGATCCCCCTCGGCGCGCTGATCCCGCGGCGGACGGCCAACCTGCTGCCCGCCGGCAAGAACATCGGCACCACGCACATCACCAACGGCGCCTACCGCCTGCACCCGGTGGAGTGGAACGTCGGCGAGGCCGCCGGCGCACTCGCCGCGTTCTGCCTGGACCACGCCACCACCCCGCACGCCGTGCGGGAGGACGAGCGGCTCCTGGCCGACTACCGGCACCGCCTGGCCCGCGACGGGGTCGAGCTGCGCTGGCCCGACGTCTCCGGTTACTGACGAAGGAGAACCCCCATGAAGACATCCGTCAAGCTGGCCGCCCTCTCGCTGGCCGCGCTGCTCACGGCCACGGCGTGCGGCGGGGGCGGCGGCGCGCCGGCCGCGCAGGGCCCGCAGCCGCTCCGGATGACGATCTGGACCTCGAACGAGGCGCACCTCAAGCTGTTCAAGGAGATCGCCGACGACTACCGCAAGTCCCGTCCCGAGACCGGCGAGATCACCTTCGACCCGCTCCCGTTCGAGAACTACACGACCACGCTCACCACCCAGATCGCCGGCGGCAACGCGCCCGACCTGGCTTGGATATTGGAGAACTCGGCCCCCGACTTCGTCGGCTCGGGCGCCCTCGTGCCGCTCAAGAGCAAGATCGAGAACGTCGGCGAGCTCGCGCCGTCCGCCACCAAGCTGTGGGAGAAGGACGGCGAGCTGTTCGCCTACCCGTTCTCCACCTCGCCGTTCGGCGTCTTCGTCAACACCGACCTGGTCAAGGCCGCAGGCAAGAAGACGCCCAGGGAGCTGATCGAGGCCGGCCAGTGGGACTGGGAGCACGCCAACGAGATCAACAAGGCCGTCGCCGCCGACGGCAAGCACGGCCTGACCATCTGGGACTTCGACTACAAGGGCTGGGACAACCTGGCCACCGTCTGGCGCGGCTGGGGCGCCACCGTCTACAGCGAGGACGGCGCCTCCTGCCGGTTCAACAGCCCCGAGATGGTCGAGGCGATGACGTTCCTGCACACCATGATCTTCAAGGACAAGGCCATGCCCGGCCCCGGCACCGTCGCCGACTTCTTCGCCGGTGACGCCGCCATGGTGATCGCGCAGATCTCCCGGGCCGCCATGCTGGAGGACGGGACGTTCGGCTGGGACCTGGTGCCGCTGCCCGCCGGCCCCAAGGGCGAGTACGCGGTCATCGGGCAGGCCGGGATCGGCGTGCTGAAGAAGTCGGCGAACGCCGAGGCGGCGGCCGACTTCCTCGCCTTCTTCACCAACCAGGCGAACTCCGCCAAGCTCGCCGCCTACTTCCCGCCCGCCCGCAGCTCCCAGCTCACCGCCGAGACCATGGCCAAGACCAGCCCGCTGCTCAAGCCCGAGCAGCTCCAGGAGGTCGTGATCGACGGCATCGAGAAGGGCGTCGTCAAGCCGGGCCACACCGGTCAGGCCGAGCTGGGCCAGACCATCCGGGCCTCGCTCGACGCGCTCTGGGTCCCCGACGCCGACGTCAAGACCGTGCTGGACGGCGTCTGCGCGAAGATCCAGCCGATGCTCGGCGCGTGACGTGGCCGCGACGGACCTCAGAACCCGGGTGGCGGGTCATGCCGCCACCCGGCGCCGCCCCTTCTGGACCATCCCGCGCCGCGACGCCCTCGTCGGCTACCTGCTGGTCTCACCCCAGCTCGCCGGCAGCGCCCTGTTCGTGCTGCTGCCGCTCGGCCTGGTCGTCTGGTACAGCCTCCAGGAGTGGAACGTGCTGGCCGGGACGTTCGACTTCATCGGCGCCCAGAACTACGCGAAGCTGCTCGCCGACCCCAACATGGGCGCGGTCCTGACCAGCACCGCGCTGTTCTCGGCCGGGCTGGTCGTGCTCAACCTCGCGCTCGCGCTCACCCTGGCCATCCTGCTCAACCAGAAGCTGGCCGGCACCGTCTTCTTCCGAACCCTGTTCTTCTCGCCGGTGCTGGTCTCGCTGGTCGCCTGGACCATCGTCTGGCAGTTCCTGCTCCAGGGCGAGGGCGGCGTCAACGCGCTGCTCGCCGTCGGCGGCCTCGACGGGCCCAACTGGCTGCGCGGCGAGGGCACCGCCCTGCTGTCGGTGGTCGTCGTCCAGGTGATCAAGAACGTGGGGCTCAACATGGTGCTCTTCCTGGCCGCGCTCCAGGGCGTGCCCCGCCAGCTGTACGAGGCCGCCCAGCTCGACGGTGCGGGCCCGTGGACCCGCTTCCTGCGCGTCACCGTGCCGTTGATCAGCCCCACGATCCTGCTCACCTCGATCATCACCGTGGTCGGGTCGCTGCAGGTGTTCGCCCAGATCGCGGTGCTCACCCAGGGCGGGCCCGGCATGTCGACCACGGTCCTCGTCTACTACCTCTACCAGCAGGCCTTCCAGTTCAGGCACTTCGGGTACGGGGCGACGCTGTCGGTCCTGCTGTTCCTGATCGTCGCCGTGCTGACGCTGGTGCAGTGGCGGATGCGCCGGAAGTGGGTCTTCCATGAGTCGTAGGGTCAAGCTCGCGCTGTACGGCCTGCTGTGCGTGCTGTGCGTGCCGTTCGTCTTCCCGACCTGGTGGATGGTCACCTCGTCGGTCAAGCCGATCAGCGACATCTTCGCCTTCCCGCCGTCGCTGCTGCCCGGCCGCTGGGACTTCTCCTCGTACGGGCGCGTCTTCGAACTGCAGCCCTTCGCCCAGCAGTACTGGAACAGCCTCTACATCGCCGCCGTCGTCACCGTGGGCACCATGGCGGTCGCCGCCATGGCCGGCTACGCCTTCGCCCGCATCCGCTTCCCCGGGCAGAACGCGCTGTTCGTGGTCGTGCTCATCGGCCTGCTCATCCCGAGCGAGGTGACGATCGTCCCGTTGTTCCAGATGTTCCACACCGCCGGGCTGACCGACACGCACTGGCCGCTCATCCTGGTGCCGATCCTGGGCGCGCCCAGCGTGCTGGCCACGTTCATCATGCGCCAGTTCTTCATCGCGCTGCCCGGCGAGCTGGAGGAGGCGGCCCGGGTCGACGGGCTCGGCCGGTTCGGCACCTTCGCCAGGGTGGCGCTGCCGCTGGCCCGGCCCGCCCTCGGCGCCGTCGCCATCTTCACCTTCCTGCACTCCTGGAACCTCTACCTCGAACCCATCGTCTTCCTGTCCACGCCCGCCCGCTTCACCCTGCCGCAGGCGCTCACCCAGTTCGTCGACGCCTACGGCGGGCCCATGTGGAACGTGCAGCTCGCCGCGGCCAGCATGACGGCGCTGCCGGTCCTGGTGGTGTTCGTGCTGGCGCAGCGGCAGTTCATCGAGGGCCTGGCGCACACCGGGCTGAAGGGGTGATCGCTTTCCCGCCGCGTCAGGGCGCGTCCGGGCTGACGGCCGTCATGGGCTGAGGCCGTCAGCACGGTCCCGCGCCGCCAGCACCTCGTCGGCGTGCTCGAACGCCCAGGCGCCGAGCGCGCCGATCGGCTCGACGAGGCTCCGGCCGAGGTCCGTCAGCCCGTACTCGACCCGGGGCGGCGCCTCGGCGTAGGCCCGGCGGTCGACCAGGCCGTTGGACTCCAGGCGGCGCAGAGTCTCGGTGAGCACCTTCTGGCTGATCCCGCCGATCTCGGCGCGCAGGTCGGCGGGACGGCGGGGGCCGTGGCGCAGCGACCACAGCACGACCGCGTTCCAGGTGTTGGCGAGCAGGTCGAAGGCGAGCCTGGCCTGGCAGTCGGCGAGGAACAACGCGGCCTCCGTCGGGCACCGGATGGTGCGTATCGGATTTTCTACGGTCATTCCTACATGTATCAGGACGTGGAGGAGTGACATGCGGATCGGGATCCTGGGAGCGGGGAACATGGCCGAGGCCCTCGGCGCGTCGTGGGCGCGGGCCGGGCACGAGGTCATGGTCAGCGGGCGCGACCCCGGCCGGACGGCGGCCAGGGCCGCGCGGGCGGGGGCGCGGGCGGGGACGTTCCGGGAGGCGGCCGGGTTCGGGGAGGCCGCCGTGGTGGCGGTCCTGGCGGACGCGGTGCCCGCGGTGCTCGGCCAGGCAAGGGAGGCGCTGCGCGGCAAGCCGGTGATCGACGTGACCAACGACGTGGGACCGCACGGGGTCCGGCCCGTCGCCGGGGAGATCGCCCGGCTCAGCGGCGGGCACGTGGTCAAGGCCTTCAACCTGTGTCACGTGGACGTGTGGCGGAGCACGCCGCCGGTCTTCGGCGGGCGCCCGCTCGCCGTGCCGTACTGCGGCGACGACCCGGACGCGCTCGCGCTCACCCGCGAACTGGCCGCGGACCTGGGATGCACCCCGGTGCACGGCGGCGGGCTCGACCGCGCCGCACTGCTGGAGGCGACGGCCGCGTTCGTGATCGGCCTGTGGTTCGCCGGCGCCGACGCCCAGGCCGTGCTCCCGCCCCTGGCGCAGTCCGGCGCTCACCGGTCTGCCCCGGCGCCCGCGGAATCCACCTGAGACCGCGCGTCCGGGAGCGCCGCGTCGGCCTCAGGCGAGGACGTCGGGCTGGTCGAGGACCCACAACCAGGTGCCGTCCGGCCGGCGGCGGGCGACCTCGGCGGTGGCGCCGCCGCCGGGCAGGCGAACCGACGTCATGGCCAGCTCGCCGGACACCAGGGTCTGCCCCTGCGCCCCGGGCGCGAACGACGGCCGGCCGGCCACGATCCGCTCGTAGGCGGCGCGGATCTCGGCATGGCCCGTCGCCGTCAGCCCGCCGGGCAACGCCAGCACCGCCCCGGGCTCGTAGAGCTCGACCAGGCCGTCGACATCGCCCGCGTTGAGCCGCTCCAGGACGAGCCGGTTGAGGTCCTCGGGCCGTCGCGCCCGCTCCCTTTCTCCACGCACCCCGCGAGCATGCCAGGGCCCGCCGACGGAATCGGTGTACGACGGCTGGTGTAGACGCGATGTCAACCACCGGCGGATGTCCACCGGCCGCCGGGCCGCGATGCTGGTGATCACGTACGAGGTTCGAGGAGGAACCAGTGGTGGTCACCGAGGTCGCGCAGCGCAACGGATATCTGATGGCCTTCCGGGCGGCGGCGCTGCTCAACGCGGCGGCGGTGCTTTTCCAGGCTGTCACGGCAGGACAGATGCTCAGCGGCGCCGGGGCGGGCATGCACGGGGCGGGCGCGGGGGCAGTCCACGTGCTCGGCCTGGTGCTGCTCGTCGCCGCCGTCCTGCTGTGGCGGCCGGGGCGGCGGGCGGGCTGGCCCGCGCTGGTGAGCCTGGCGGTGCTGCTGCTCGGGTTCGTGCAGTCCATGCTGGGCGGATCCGGCGCGGTGCTGACGCACGTGCCGCTCGGCGCAGGGCTGTTCGGGCTGAGCGTGTGGCTCCTGGTCTGGTCCTGGCGGCCCTAGGGTCCGGTCAGCCGCCGTGCCTGGCCAGGTGGTCGGCGCGGCGGACCGGCTCGGGCAGCCGGTGCCGCGGCGTCAGGGCCAGCACCTGGCCGGTGGCCGTGTCCAGGGTGATGCGATGCCCCTGCGACACGTACACCGGCTTGACGCCGTCCCGGGTGCGCAGCGCGCGCCCGGCCACCGCGCCGTCCAGCACGATGGGCGACCACGCGCCGCGTTCCGGCGCCGGCGGCTCGTGCGTGCCCACGAAGGGGGTCTTGCCGACGCCCAGCGAGGGCAGCCCCGTCAGCACGCCCACGTGGCAGGCCAGCCCGAAGCCGCGCGGGTGCACCCGCCCGTAGCCGTCGCACACCAGCAGGTCCGGCGTGACCGTGAGCCGTTCCAGCGCCTCCACCAGGGTGGGCAGCTCGCGGAAGGCGAACAGGCCGGGGACGTACGGGAAGGCCGCCTTCCCGTGCGCCACCGCCTGCTCCACCACCGACAGCGTGGCCGCGTCCAGCACCACCACGGCGGCCGACACCTCGTCGTCACCGTGGTAGTGCACGTCCAGGCCCGCCACCGTGGCGAACTCGGCGGGGCCGGTCAGCTCGACGCGGGGGCGGAGCAGCTCCTGGATCGCCTCGGCCTCGGCGACGCTCTCCGGCCACGGGTGAGGAAGATCGACACGCACCCGGTCAACCTACGCCGCGCGTCTCTCATACCGATACAAGATTAAGTAAAGGCTCAGATGGTGAAACTTCTGTAGTGTCGGAAGTCATGAGCGATGTCCTGGTGCTGATCGGCCCTGGACTGGCCGCGGACGAGGCCCTCCTTGGCGAGATCGCCGAACGCGAGTTCGTCTCCCTGGGCGTGCGAGGTGTCATCACGCATGTCAGGGACCCCGACGACGTCCGCGCGCGGACCCGCCGCCGCCACCCGGGCGCTGTCGACCGCCAGGGGGAGCGGCACAATCCCGACGGCCGCGCGGTCGTCATCCTGCCGGGGCCCGGCGAACTGCGGCCCCTGATGAGGGAGCCGCTCGGGCCGGTCACCTGGCTGGACATCTGGCGCGCGGACGGCGTCGAGGTGGCCGAGGACGCCACCCACATCCACGGCCGCGGCGTCGCAGGACTCCGCTGGGCCGTCCGCCACGCGGTCCACCGCCTCAGACAGCCGCACGTCCGCGTCCCGTACGGCACGGACCGGGACCAATGGGGGCACCTCTACCTGCCGGCGCCACAGACGGCCGCCCGCACGGCGGAGACCGAGGCGCCCGCGCTGCCCCGGCGGCGCGGCGGCCCGCCGGAGCCGCCCGCGGGGGACGCCGGCGCCGGCCCGTGGCCCGTCGTGGTGCTGGTGCACGGGGGATACTGGCGGTCCCTCTGGGACGCCGACCTGATGGAAGGGCTCTGCGCCGACCTGACCGGCCGCGGGTTCGCCGTGTGGAACCTCGAGTACCGCCGCCCCGACCGGCACGGCTGGGACGCTACCACCGCCGACGTGGCCGCCGGGATGGAGGCGCTGGCCGGCCTGGACGCGCCGCTCGACCTGGAACGGGTGGCGATCGCCGGGCACTCGGCCGGGGGCCAGCTCGCCCTGCGGGCCGCCGCCGACGGGGCCGGGGTCGCGCTGGCCGTGTCGCTGGCCGGCGTGCTCGACCTGGTCGAGGGCGACCGGCGCTGGGTCGGCGCGGGCGCGGTGGCCTCCGCGCTCGGCGCGCACACCTGGGACGACACCCCGGGCGAGGAACGTTCCGCGGCCGAGCGGACCTACGGCGGGGCGTCGCCGCTCGTGCGGGTGCCGATCAAGGTGCGGCAGCTCATCGTCCAGGGCTCAGGGGACGACCTGGACCTGGTCGACTTCGGCCGGCGGTACGCGCGTACCGCGGCCAATGCCGGAGATGAAGTGACATATCTGGAAATGGTGGGTGACCACCTCGCCGTCATCGACCCCGGCACCCCCATCTGGACCGCCACCGCCCAGGCCATCGCCGACGCGCTCCGCTAGCTCTGGACATCGGCAGGACTCGCCCGTACGAAGGAGAGATGGAGGTCACGATCGTCGGCGCGGGCCTCGTCGGCTGCCTGCTCGCCTGCTTCCTCGCCCGCCGCGGCCACGAGGTCACGCTGTACGAGCGCCGCCCCGACCCGAGGCGGGCCGGCGCCGACCGGGGCAGGTCGATCAACCTGGCGATCTCCGAACGGGGCATCGACGCGCTGCGCCGGCTGGGACTGGACCGCGACGTGCTCGACGCCGCGATCCCGATGCCCGGCCGGATGATGCACGCGCTCGACGGCGAGCTCACCTTCCAGCCCTACAGCGCCGACCGCGGCCACGCGATCAACTCCATCGGCCGCGCCGAACTCAACCGGCTGCTGCTCGACGCCGCCACCGCGATGCCGGGCGTGCAGGTGCTGTTCGAGCACCGGCTGACCGGGCTCGACGAGCGGACCGGCAAGCTGGAGTTCGGCTCCGGCGCCACCGCCCGCGCGCCGGTCGTGATCGGCGCCGACGGCGCGCACAGCGCGGTCAGGAGCCGGCTGCAGGCCCTGCCCGGCGTCGACTTCAGCCAGCAGTACCTCGACTACGGCTACAAGGAGCTGACCATCCCGCCCAGGGACGGCGGCTACGCCATGGACCCGGGGGCGCTGCACATCTGGCCGCGCGGCCGCGCCATGATGATCGCCCTGCCGAACCCCGACCGGTCGTTCACCTGCACCCTGTTCTGGCCGCACGAGGACCTGGCCGCCCTCGACACCCCGCAGCGCGTCCGGGCCCGCTTCGCCGGGGAGTATCCGGACGCGTTCGAGCTCATGCCGGACCTGGTCGAGCACTACCGCGCCAACCCGGTCGGCCACCTCGTCACCATGCGCTGCGACCCCTGGCACGTGACCACCGGCGGGGTGACGGCCGGGCTGATCGGCGACGCCGCGCACGCCATCGTCCCCTTCTACGGTCAGGGCGCCAACTGCGGCTTCGAGGACTGCGTCGAGCTCGACCGGTGCCTGGACGAGACCGGCGACGACTTCGCCGCCGCGCTGGAGCTGTTCGAGCGGCGCAAGGCCGACACCGACGTGATCGCCCGCCTGGCGCTGGCGAACTTCGTGGAGATGCGCGACAAGGTCGGCTCCCGGATGTTCCTCGCGGGCAAGCGGCTGGAGCACGCGCTGGAACGGGCCCTGCCCGGCCGGTACGCCTCCCGCTATGAGCTGGTGTCGTTCTCCACGACCCCGTACTCCGAGGTGGAGCGCCGGGTCACCCGCCAGCGCCGCTGGGCCGCCGCCGGGCTGGCCGGCGGGCTGGCCGCCGCCCTCCTGGGGGCGCGACTCGCCCGCACGGTGCGGCGGGGCTGGCCGTGACCGGGGTCCCGGCGGAGACTGGGGGCATGCTCTCGTACTCCAGCGCCACCGCGCAGACCCCGCTCCTGGGCGAGACCATCGGCGAGAACCTCGAACGGACCGTCGCCCGGTTTCCTGACCGGGAGGCGCTCGTCGACGTCCCGTCCGGCCGCCGCTGGACCTACGCCGAGCTCGACGCCGAGGTCGACCGGCTCGCGCTGGCCCTGCTGGCCCGGGGCGTCGGCAAGGGCGACCGGGTGGGCATCTGGGCGCCCAACCGGGCCGAATGGGTCATGGTCCAGTACGCCACCGCCAAGATCGGCGCGATCCTGGTCAACGTCAACCCCGCCTACCGGAGTCACGAGCTCGACTTCGTGGTCAAGCAGTCGGGCATGCGGCTGCTGATCAGCGCCCTCGATCACAAGGGCAGCGACTACCGCGCCATGGTGACGGAGATCGGCTTCGGCGAGGTCGTCTACTTCGACGACCCGTCGTGGGACACCCTGCTCGCCGGGCAGGCCGGGCGCGAGACGCTCCGGCGGCGGATGACCGAGCTGGCCTTCGACGACCCGATCAACATCCAGTACACCTCCGGCACGACCGGCTTCCCTAAGGGCGCGACCCTCTCCCACCACAACATCCTGAACAACGGCTTCTTCGTCGGCGAGCTGCTGCACTACACCGAGCACGACAGGATCTGCCTGCCGGTGCCGTTCTACCACTGCTTCGGCATGGTCATGGGCTGTCTGGCGGCCACCTCCCACGGCGCCTGCGCGGTGATCCCCTCACCCGGCTTCGACGCGTCCGCGACGCTGGCCGCCGTCGAGCAGGAGAGGTGCACGAGCCTGTACGGGGTGCCGACGATGTTCATCGCCGAGCTGGCCGTGGCCGGGTCGTTCGACCTGTCCTCGCTGCGCACCGGCATCATGGCCGGCTCGCCGTGCCCGGTCGAGGTGATGAAGCGGGTCGTCGGCGAGATGAACATGCGCGAGGTCGCCATCTGCTACGGCATGACCGAGACCTCCCCGGTGTCCACGATGACCAGGTCCGACGACGACCTGGCGCGCAGGACCGAGACGGTGGGCCGGGTGATGCCGCACGTCGAGGTCAAGATCGTGCACCCGGAGACCGGGCTGACCGTGCCGCGCGGCGAACCGGGGGAGCTGTGCACCCGCGGCTACTCGGTGATGCTGGGCTACTGGGACGAGCCGGGCAAGACGGCCGAGGCCATCGACGCCGCCCGCTGGATGCACACCGGCGACCTGGCCACCATGGACGAGGCCGGTTACGTCAACGTCGTCGGCCGGATCAAGGACATGATCATCAGAGGCGGCGAGAACGTCTACCCGCGCGAGATCGAGGAGTTCCTCTACCGTCACCCCGACATCCAGGACGTGCAGGTGGTCGGGGTGCCGGACGAGAAGTACGGGGAGGAGCTGATGGCCTGGGTGATCATGCGGGCCGGCGCGGTCCCGCTCACCCCTGAGGCGGTCAGGGAGTTCTGCGCCGGGCGGCTGGCGCACTACAAGATCCCCCGGTACGTGCACGTCGTGGACGCGTTCCCGATCACCGTCACCGGCAAGATCCGCAAGGTGGAGATGCGCGAACGGGCGGTCGAACTGCTCGGCCTGCAGGACGCGGCCGCCATCCGCAACGCCTGACCCCGCCCACGGCCACGCGGCGATCAGCGACGCCTGACCCTGCCCACGGCGACGCCGCCCTCCGCGACGCCTGACCCCGCCCACGGCGACGCCGCCCTCCGCGACGCCTGACCCCCGCCCACGGTGGTGTCGCGGACGGCGCCTAGCATGTCCGGGTGATCCTCGCAGAGGCGCTCGGCCTGCTCGCGGTCGGCGCGTTCGCCGGCGTCGTGAGCACGGTGGTGAGCCTCGCGTCGATCGTGTCCTACCCGGCGCTGCTCGCGTTCGGGCTGTCACCGCTCGCCGCGAACGTCACCAACACGGTCGCGCTGCTGTTCACCGGGGTCGGCGCGGCCTTCGGCTCGCGGCCCGAGCTGACCGGGCAGCGGCCGCGGGTGCTCAGGCTGGGCTGGCTGACCATGCTCGGCGGCGCCACGGGCGCCTTCCTGCTGCTCGTGACCCCGTCCGAGACCTTCGAGCAGATCGCGCCGTGGCTGATCGGCCTGGCCTCGCTGCTGCTGATCCGCCCGCCCCGCGGCGAACGGCACAGCGAGCACGGGTTGCTCATGCGCTGCGCGCTGTTCGCCGTCGCGATCTACGTCGGCTACTTCGGGGCGGCGGGCGGCATTCTCATGCTGGCGGTGCTGTCGTCGATGCTGGAGGGCACCCCGGCCAAGCTGAACGCCCTGAAGAACGTGCTGTCCGGCCTGGCCAACGCGGTGGCCGCCGCAGGGTTCGCGCTGTTCGGGCCGGTCGACTGGGGTGCGGCGATCCCGCTGGCCGCGGGTTTCCTGCTGGGCGGCTGGGTCGGCCCCAAGATCGCCCGCCGTCTTCCCGGCCAGAGCCTGCGCTACCTCGCCGCCGCCTGCGGCCTCGCCGTCGCGATCAAACTCGGCTACGACGCGTACACCACCTGACGGCCTCGCGGCGGGCATCCGGCATCAAGGGCATCCGGCACCAAGGGCACCCGGCGTCAAGGGCACCCGGCGTCAAGGGCACCCGACGTCGGGGCACCCGACGTCAGGGGTCAAGGGGCATCCGGCGTCAGGCGGTCACACGAGGGCCGCGAAGCGGAGGGTCACCTGCCGCCAGACGGGCGTCGAGACCGGCTCGTCCGCGACCGCTCGCGCGTACACCTCGTCCGGGTCGAACCCGTCGGCCCGCCACTCCCGGATCCGGTCCGGCAGCACCTCCGGGTGGAACTGGACACCCCACGCCCGGCCGCCCACCCGGAACGCCTGGTAGGGGCAGCGCTCGGTCTGCGCCAGCCACACCGCGCCCGGCGGCAGCGCGGTGACCGCGTCGACGTGGTGCTCGACGGCCGGGACCACCGGGGGCAGGCCGTGGAAGAGCGGGTCGCCGGCCGCCTCCGGCCGGATCGTGACGGGCAGGCTGCCGTTCTCGGGAGCGCCGGTGTCGGCGGTCACCTCACCGCCCGCCACCTCGGCGAGCATCTGCCCGCCCAGGCAGACGCCGAACAGCGGCACCTCCCGGGACAGCGCGTCGGCCATCAGCTTGCGGGCCGGCGCCAGCCACGGCGCCCGATGGTCGTCGCCGGGGAGGTAGCCGCCGCCCAGCATGACCATCGCGTCGTGCGTCAACCGGTGCGGCACCGGATCGCCGGCGTAGGCGTGCACCACGTCCAGCCGCAGCCCCGCCTCCTCCAGCCAGTCGCCCAGTCTGCCCGGCCCGCCGCTCCGGCTGTTCTGGATCACCAGGACGTCGCGCATCGAATCTCTTTCATCCGTCCGGCAGGTATCAAGGGAGGTTGGCCGCTCTGGCGGTGTGGCGCAGCAGCAGGGCGGTGGTGACGGGGCCGACGCCGCCCGGCACCGGGGTGAGCGCGCCCGCCGTGGCCGAGACCGCCTCGAAGTCCACGTCGCCGGTCAGCCCGCCGTCGTCGGTCGGGTTGGTGCCGACGTCGATGACGACCGCGCCCGGCGCCACGTGCCCGGCGCCGATCAGCCCCGCCCGGCCCACCGCGGCGATCAGCACCTCGGCCGTGGAGGTGACGGACGCCAGGTCGCGGGTGCGCGAATGGCACACCGTGACCGTGGCGTGCCGGTCGAGCAGCAGGTGGGCCAGGGGCTTGCCGACGACGGTGGACCGGCCCACCACCACCGCCCGCCTGCCCTCCAGCTCGACGCCGTGATGGTCGAGCAGGGCCATCACGGCGGCGGCGGTGGCCGGGGCGAACGCGGGCAGCCCGGCGGCCAGCCTGCCCAGCGAGAGCGGGTTGGCGCCGTCGACGTCCTTGCGCGGGTCGATGGCCCCGGCCAGCTCCTGCGCGGACGCGCCCGGGGGCAGCGGCGTCTGGAGCATCAGGCCGTGTACGCCGCTGTCGCCGCTGAGCCGGACGAGGCTCTCGCGGATCTGCTCGGGCCGCGCGTCGGCGCCCAGGTCGACGATGTCGGCCGCGATGCCCACCCCGGCCGCCACCTTGGCGATCGAGCGCACGTACCACAGACTCGCCTCGTCGCCGGTCGCCACCACCACGGCCAGCCGCGGCTGCGGCCCGGCCGCCACCTCGGCGGCCGTCTGCGCCCTGATCGCCTGTGCCAGCTCCTTGCCGGTCAGCTTCCTCACGCCTGTCCTCTCGTCCGTCGTCGTCACTCCAGGATCAGGCTTTCAGCCCGGCGCGCACCTCGGCGGTCACCCGTTCGGCCCGGGACGCGGCGGCGTCCACGTCGGCCAGCCGCGACAGCAGCGCGTACCGGGTCTTCTCGTCGGTGATGCCGCCCAGGTTGACCTCGACGTTCACCCGGGCCGTGGTCAGCGCGGCCCGGGCCGCCTCGGCGGCGGCCGCGACGTCGGTCAGCAGGTTGCGGTTGCCGATCGGCAGCAGCGTCTCGCAGAGGTCGACCAGCCGGTAGGCGGTCTCGGCCACCCGGGCGGGCGGCTCGGCCGCGCCGGCCAGCGCGCGGGCGATCGAGACGGTGCGCTCCTCGCCCTTGGGCAGCCGGTAGGCGTCGGTGACGGCGGTGAACGCCGCCGCGTCGGCCTCCGCCAAGTCGAGCGCCCGCGCCCGCAGCTCGTCGGTCTCGGCGATCACGGCCGCGACGGTCGTCGCGTGCTCGGCGTAGCGCTCTCCGGTGGAGTAGCGGGCCGCCATCCCCAGCAGCGCCGCCGCCTGGGCGGCGTGCAGGGCCGCGGTGGCGCCCCCGCCCGGCGCGGGCGCCTTGTCGGCGAGTGCGGACAGGAAACCGGCGATGGTCGTCTCGCGCATGCCTGGCATTCTGCCAGGCCGGGCCCGCGGGGCGGCTCAGTCGCGGTGCATCGGGCGGGTGGCGTCGTCGCCGCGCCACGGCTCCCCGGCGTAGGGGCCGCGGGCCTGATCCCCGGCGTAGGGGCCGCGGGCCTGATCCCCGGCGTACGGGTCGCGGGCCTGCGGCTCGGCGTGCGGCTGCGGGCCGGACGAGGGCTGCGGGCCCGGGTGGGCGTGCGGGCCCGCATAGTACGGAGCGGGAGACGCGCTCGACGTGGGACGGCCCCGCCAGCGCGAAGGGAAGGCCGAGGCGGCCAGCAACAGCACCCCGAGCAGCAGCAGGAACCCCAGATACCCCAGGTTCATGTACCCGGTGGCCCAGGGCTGTGGCAGCCACGAGCGCGGCAAAATGCGCAGGCCGGACAGCTCCAGCACCGGCAGCAGCCCGAGCACGGTGTACTGCAGCCCGCCCAGCAACGAGGCCAGCGGCGACAACCGCGACGCGACCAGGAACGCCAGCCCGACCGCGGCGACCAGCATCATCCCGAGCGCCAGCCAGGAGACGGCGTAGAACCGCTGCGCGGAGAGCGTGAACTCGGCCGACGCATACAGCAGCACGGCCAGGATCAACGGTGGCAGGAACAGTCCGGCGACGAGCCCGAGCACATGACGAACGCCGTTTGTCATAGATCTTCCCCGTTGTTCGGTTTAGTGCTCCAAGCTACCTCGTGGACTCCCGCACGACGAGATCGGGCTGGAACATGATCTGCTGGTGGGCGTGCGTGTCGGGGTTGTCGCACTCGTCCAGCAGCAGCTCGGTGGCCGCCCGCCCGAGCTGGTAGGTCGGCTGCCTGACCGAGCTGAGCGAGACGGTCGAGGCCGAGGCGAAGTCGATGTCGTCGTACCCGATGAGCGAGACGTCCTCAGGCACCCGCACCCCCGCCTGCAGCAACCCGCGCAGCACGCCCAGCGCGAGCAGGTCGTTGGCGCAGAACAGCGCGTCGGGCAGCACGTCCTGGGCGAGCAGCTTCTCCGCGGCCTGCTGCCCGGCGGCGGCGGTCATCGCCGGCATGGCGACCTCCCGCAGGTCGCGCGGGTCGCGACCGGCGGCGGTCAGCGCCCGCTCGGCGCCGCGCCGCCGGTCCTGGCACTGGCGCATGGCGGCCGGGCCGGTGACGTACGCGATCCGGTCGGCCCCGCCCGCCAGCAGGTGCTCGACGGCCATCGCCCCGCCCGTCACGTCGTTGACCGCGACCGCGCACTGGTCGGGCCGCTCGGCCGGATGGTCGACCAGCACCACGCTGATGCCGCGCTCGCGCAGCCGGTCGAGCCGGACCGGATCCTGGTCGGAGGGGGTGATGAGCACCCCGCGCACCCGCTGCTCGGCGAAGACGAGCAGGTTGCGCTCCTCCTTGATGCGGCTGCCGGAGGAGTTGCCCAGGATGACGGCGTAGCCGCGCTCGCTGGCCAGGTCCTCGACGCCCGCGGCCACGTCGGTGAAGAACGGGTTGCCGATGTCGATCACGGACAGGCCGATGGTGCGGCTGTGCCCGGCGCGGAGCGTGGACGCCGAGCCGTGCCGGACGAAGCCCAGCTCCCTGATCGCGCTCTCCACCCGGTCGCGGGTGGCCCCGGCCACCTTCTCCGGCCGGTTGAGCACGTTGGACACGGTGCCGGGTGACACCCCGGCCAGAGCCGCGACGTCCTTGATCGACGGGCTCGGCCGGATGCCCCCGGGGGCCGGCGCCTCGTCCCATCCGTCGGTGCTCATCCGCGTTCCCGTGGCTCGTAGGAGTGCTCTGGCTGGTAGGTGCGCACGCCCGCGCTGCGCCGGACCAGCTCGCGCATCTCGGCCAGGCCGCCGACCAGGCCGCGCGCGCGAGCCTGCACCAGCGCGTTGCCGAGCGCGGCCGCCTCGACGGGCCCGGCCACGACCGGCAGGCCGGTCGCGCCCGCGGTGAGCCGGCACAGCAGCGTGTTGAGCGACCCGCCGCCCACCAGGTGGACGACCTCGACCGGCCGCCCGCTGAGCCGGACGGCGTCGGCGATCGCCCGCCGGTAGGCGAGGGCGAGGCTCTGCAGGATGCATCGTACGACCTGCGCGCGACCTTCCGGCGCAGCCTGCCCGGTGCGGGCGCAGTAGGCGGCGATCCTGGCCGGCATGTCGCCAGGGGGCAGGAACGAGGGGTCGTCCGGGTCGATGACGGTGTCGGCGCGCACGGTCTCCGCCTCGGCGAGCAGCGGCTCCAGCGGCGGGCCGCCCCAGGCGCGCAGGCACTCCTGGAGGATCCACAGGCCCATGACGTTGCGCAGGTAGCGGGTGGTGCCGTCGACGCCGGCCTCGTTGGTGAAGTTGGCCAGGCGGCTCTCCTCGGTGAGCACCGGCGCGGGCAGCTCGACGCCGACCAGTGACCAGGTGCCGCAGGAGATGTACGCGAAGCGGTCGGTCTCGGCGGGCACGGCCACCACGGCGGAGGCGGTGTCGTGCGAGGCGACCTTGACCACGTCGGTGGTGTAGCCGACCTCGGCGGCGACGTCGTCCAGCAGCGGGGAAGCGCTTTCCACAAATTCCGGGAAGATCCGCCGGGGCAGGCCCAGCTTGTCGATCAGCTCCCAGGCCCACTCCCGCCCGCGCACGTCGTACAGCGCGGTGGTGGAGGCGTTGGTCCGCTCGGCCCCGATGGTCCCGGTCAGCCAGTAGCCGAGCAGGTCCGGGATCATCAGCATGGTCGCGGCCCGGTCGAGCGGCTCGCACAGCAGCTGGTTCACGGTGTTGAACGGCAGGAACTGCATCCCGGTCACCTCGTACGGGTCCACCCGCTCGGTGAAGCGGGCGGTGCGCGCGTCGCGGTAGTGCACCGGGTTGCCGATCAGCCTGCCGTCGGCGTCGAGCAGCCCGTAGTCCACCGCCCACGAGTCGACGCCGACGGACTCGGCCGGGCCGGCCGCGCGCAGCCCGTCCAGCACGCCCTGGTAGAGGGAGAGGATGTCCCAGTGCAGGGTGCCGGCGACGCGTACGGGCCGGTTGGGGAAGCGGTGCACCTCCGCGAGCTCGATCCGCCCGCCGGACACGCCGGCGCTCATCACCCGCCCGCTGGAAGCCCCGAGATCAACAGCTGTGAATCGCACGAGCTTGATTAAAACGTAGCAATCCTTTCTCCGCCAGACATCGGGCTCAGGCATTGACGCTCACCGGTACAGCACCTAGATTCCGGAAACATCCCGTTAAAACGTTTGTCGTCCGGAGGACGCATGAGTGGTCCCCCCACCCTCGCGCTCGCGAACGTCAGCAAGTCGTTCGGCGCCGTGCGGGCCCTGCGCGAGGTGTCGCTCGAGCTGCACGCCGGGGAGGCGCACGCGCTCGCGGGGGAGAACGGCGCCGGCAAGTCCACTCTCGTCAAGACGCTCGCCGGGGTGCACCGGCCGGACAGCGGCCAGGTGCTGCTCAACGGCGAGCCCGTCGTCTTCCACAGCCCCGCCGACGCCCAGCAGGCCGGGGTGGCCGTCATCTACCAGGAGCCCACGCTCTTCCCCGATCTGTCCGTGGCCGAGAACATCTTCATGGGCCGCCAGCCCCGCACCACCCTGGGCCGCATCGACCGGCGCGCCCGGCGGGCCGGGTCCGCCGAGCTGTTCGCCCGGCTCGGCGTCACCCTCGACCCCGAGCAGCCCGCCCGCGGCCTGTCCATCGCCGACCAGCAGCTCGTCGAGATCGCCAAGGCCATCTCCAGGGACGCCCGCGTGCTGGTCATGGACGAGCCGACGGCCGCGCTGTCGGGCAACGAGGTGGCCAGGCTCTTCTCGGTGGTGGAGGCGCTGCGCGCGGACGGGTGCGCCGTCCTGTTCATCTCCCACCGGCTCGACGAGATCTTCTCGCTCTGCCAGCGCGTCACCACCCTGCGGGACGGCGCCTGGATCGCCAGCGAGCCGGTCGCCGGGCTCACCCACGACGACCTGATCCGCCGCATGGTCGGGCGCGAGCTCGGCGCGCTCTACCCCAAGCAGGAGACCGAGACCGGCGAGGTCGCGCTCCGGGTCGAGCGGCTGACCAGGGAAGGCGTGTTCACCGACGTCTCGTTCGAGGTGCGGCGCGGCGAGATCGTCGCGCTGGCCGGCCTGGTCGGGGCCGGGCGCAGCGAGGTGGCCAGGGCGATCTTCGGCATCGACCGGTGGGACGCCGGGGCCGTGCACGTGGACGGCCGCCCGCTGCCCGCCGCCAGCCCGACCGCCGCCATGGCCGCCGGGCTCGCCCTGGTGCCGGAGGACCGGCGGCAGCAGGGCCTGGTCATGGAGCTGTCCATCGAGCGCAACATCGGCCTGACCGGGCTGCGCTCGCTGCGCCGCGGCCTGACCATCTCCCGCGCCGCCGAACGCGACCGGGCCAGGGACTGGGCGGTGCGCCTGCGGCTCAAGGCCGCCGGGCTCGGTGACGGCGTCGGCGTGCTGTCCGGCGGCAACCAGCAGAAGGTCGTGCTCGCCAAGTGGCTGGCCACCGGCCCGTCGGTGCTCATCGTGGACGAGCCCACCCGCGGCATCGACGTCGCCACCAAGGCCGAGGTGCACCGGCTGCTGTCGGAGCTGGCCGGGCAGGGCATCGCGGTGCTGATGATCTCCTCCGACCTGCCGGAGGTGCTCGGCATGGCCGACCGGGTGCTCGTCATGCACGAGGGCCGGCTCACCGCCGAGATCCCGCGGGCCGAGGCCACCGAGGAACGCGTCATGTCCGCCGCCACCGGGAGGGCGGCATGACCGCCACCGCCACCCAGCCCGAGCCGTCGGTCCGCGACCGCAGCGCCCGCAACCTGGTGGACCTGGTGTTCCGGGCCCGCGAGCTGAGCCTGGTCCTCGCGCTGGCCGCGCTCGTCGGCGGCACCGCCGCGGCCAACCCGAACTTCCTGTCCGGGCAGGGCATCGAGGACATCCTGCTCAACACCGCGATCCTCGCGCTGCTGGCCGTCGGCCAGTCGATGGTGGTCATCACCCGCAACCTCGACCTGTCCGTCGGCTCGGTGGTCGGCCTGGTCGCGTTCGTGGTCGGCGACCTGCTGGCGAGCGGCTGGGGCATCGTGCCCGGCGCCGTGCTCGGGGTGGCCATCGGCGCCGCCTGCGGCCTGCTCAACGGGCTGCTGGTCAGCGTCGGCCGGGTGCCCGCCCTGGTCGTGACGCTGGGCACGCTCTACGTCTTCCAGGGATTGGGCCACTACGTCGCGGCCGGCCGTCAGATCAACGCCGCCGACCTGCCGCCCGCGCTGCTGTCGCTGGGCAACGGAGCCGTGCTGGGCGTGCCGTACCTGCCGCTCATCACCGTGGTGATCATGCTGGCGATCGGCTACTACCTGCGTTCCTACCCGAGCGGCCGGGAGTTCTACGCGATCGGGTCCAGCCCCGAGGCCGCCCGGCTGGCCGGGGTCCCGGTCCGCCGCCGCGTCCTGGCCGCCTACCTGGTCAGCGGCTGCCTGGCCGGGCTCGCCGGCGTGCTCTGGCTGGCCCGGTTCGGCACCGTCATCGCCGACTCGGCCAACGGCTGGGAACTGCTGGTGATCAGCGCGGTCGTGGTCGGCGGCGTGGCGATCACCGGCGGGGTGGGCAGCGTGTACGGGGCCGCGCTCGGCGCGCTGCTGCTCACCGTGATCGGCAGCGCCCTGGTCGTGCTCCGGGTCAACCCGTTCTGGCAGCAGGCCATCACCGGCGCGCTGCTCCTGCTGGCCATCAGCGTCGACCGGGTGCTGGCCCTGCGGGTCGCCCGGCTGCTCAGAAGGAGGAGCCGCCATGGCTAGAGCGCTCCGCTGGGACGTGATCATCGGGTTGCTGCTGGTCGCGGTGTTCGCGGGCGGCGCGCTCGGCTCGCCCTCGTTCGCCACCGTGGACAACCTGTCGTTCGCGCTCGGCGACCTGGGCGAGATCGCGCTCATCGCCCTGGCCATGACCATGCTCGTGGTGGCCGCCGAGGTCGATCTGTCGGTCGCGTCCGTGCTGGGCCTGTCGAGCGCGCTGGTCGGCGCGCTGTGGGACGCCGGCCTCGCCATCGAGACGATCATCCCGCTGGTGGTGCTCGTCGGCGCGCTCTGCGGGCTGGTCAACGGGCTGCTCGTGACCCGGCTCGGGCTGCCGTCGCTGGCCGTCACGATCGGCACCCTCGCCCTCTACCGGGGGCTGGCCTACGTGGTGCTCGGCGACAAGGCGGTGGCCCAGTTCCCGCCCTCGTACGTGTCGCTGGCCGTGGACGACGTGCCCGGCACGTTCGTCCCGTACCCGGTCGCGCTGTTCGCGCTGCTGGCCGTGGTGGTCGCGGTGGTGCTGCACGCCACCGGCTTCGGCCGGGCGCTGTTCGCGATCGGCGCGCAGGAGCAGGCCGCGTTCTTCGCCGGGATCAGGGTCAAGCGGATCAAGCTGATCCTGTTCGTGATCTCCGGCACCGTGGCCGCCTTCGCCGGGGTCGTCTTCACCCTGCGCTACGGCTCGGCCAGGGCCGACAACGGGCTCGGCGTCGAACTGGCCGTGATCGCCGCAGTGCTGCTGGGCGGCGTCGACTTCGACGGCGGCAAGGGCACGCTCGGCGGGGTCGTCGCCGGCGTGCTGCTCATCGGCCTGCTGCGCAACCTGCTCATGCTCAACGACGTCTCGACCGAGATCCAATCGATCGTCACCGGCCTCCTGCTCATCGTCTCGGTGCTCACCCCCCGACTCATCTCCCTGCTCAGACCGGTCAGAACCGGCACGTCGGCACTGAAAGGACCATCATGAGACCGATGCGCCTCGCCGCACTCACCGCGGTGCTCGCCCTCGGCGTCGCGGCCTGCGGCGGCACCACCAAGTCGAGTGTGACCTCCGCGCCCGCGCAGCCGCCCGCCTCCTCGGCGGCGGCCTCCGCCGACCCGAACGCGCCGATCAAGCAGGGCCTCAAGCTGGCCTTCCTGCCCAAGCAGATCAACAACCCGTACATGACGATCGTCGCCACGGCGGGCGCCGAGGCGGCGAAGGAGTTCCAGGGCGAGGCCAAGGAGGTCGGCCCGTCCGACGCGTCGGCGTCCTCGCAGATCTCCTACATCAACACGCTCACGCAGCAGGGCCACGACGCGATCCTCATCTCGGCCAACGACCCCAACGCCGTGTGCGGCCCGCTCCAGCAGGCCAGGGACAAGGGCATCAAGATCGTCTCGTACGACTCGGACGCCGCTCCCGAGTGCCGTGACCTGTTCATCAACCAGGCCAGCTCCGAGGAGGTCGGCCGCAGCCAGGTCAAGCTGCTGGCGGAGATGATCGACCACAAGGGCGAGATCGCGGTCCTGTCGGCCACGGCCAACGCGACGAACCAGAACACCTGGATCGAGTTCATGAAGGACGAGCTGTCCAAGCCCGAGTACAAGGACATGAAGCTGGTCAAGGTGGCCTACGGCGACGACGACGACCAGAAGTCGTTCACCGAGACCCAGGGCCTGCTGCAGGCCTACCCCGATCTGAAGGGCATCATCTCGCCCACCACTGTCGGCGTCGCGGCGGCGGCCCGCTACATCTCCGGCTCCAAGTACAAGGGCGAGGTCGTGCTCACCGGCCTCGGCACGCCGAACCAGATGCGGCAGTTCGTCAAGGACGGCACCGTCGAGAAGTTCGCCCTGTGGAACCCCAAGGACCTCGGCTACCTGGCCTCCTACGCCGCGGCCGCGCTGGTGTCCGGCCAGATCACCGGCGCCGAGGGCGAGACGTTCAAGGCGGGCAAGCTCGGCGAACGGACCATCGGCGCGAAGGGCGAGGTCATCCTCGGCCCGCCGTTCACCTTCGAGGCGTCCAACATCGACGACTTCGACTTCTGACGACCAGGCACGCGCGCGTCCCGGGACCGGCCCGGGGCGCGCGTGCGCGGGAAGGAGCAAGACGTGGAGCGGGTGTGCTTCCTGCTACGGGTACGACCGGACCGGCTCGACGAGTACCGCGAACGGCACCGGCACGTGTGGCCGGAGATGCTCGACGCGCTGCGCGCGGCGGGCTGGCGCAACTACTCGCTCTTCCTGAGCGACGACGGCCTGCTCGTCGGCTACCTGGAGACCGACGACTTCGAGGCGGCGCAGCGGGCCATGGCCGCCGCCGAGGTGAGCGCCCGGTGGGAGACCGACATGGCGTCGTTCTTCGAGTCCGGCCGGGCCGACGAGGGCCGGATCGTGCTCGAAGAAGTTTTCCATCTGGATGGAATCGGGGAATGTGAATGATCAAGGAACAGCTTCGCAGGCAACGCATCGAGACACCCTCGTGGGCGTACGGGAACTCCGGCACCCGCTTCAAGGTGTTCGCCCAGCCCGGCGTGCCGCGCGACCCGTACGAGAAGATCGCCGACGCCGCCCAGGTGCACGCGTTCACCGGCGTGGCGCCGACGGTGGCGCTGCACATCCCGTGGGACAAGGTCGACGACTACGCCGCCCTGGCCCGGCACGCCGCCGACCTGGGGGTGGGCATCGGCGCGATCAACTCCAACGTGTTCCAGGACGACGACTACAAGCTGGGCAGCGTCACCCATCCGGACGCCGAGGTGCGGGCCAAGGCGCTGGCGCATCTGCTGGAGTGCGTGGACATCATGGACCAGACCGGGTCCGACACCCTCAAACTGTGGTTCTCCGACGGGACCAACTACCCGGGCCAGGACGACATCCGGGCCCGCCAGGACCGGCTGGCCGAGGCGCTGGCGGCGGTGTACGCCCGGCTCGGCGAGGACCAGCGGTTCCTGCTGGAGTACAAGCTGTTCGAGCCCGCCTTCTACATGACGGACCTGCCCGACTGGGGCACCGCGTACGCCCACTGCGCCAAGCTCGGCCCCAGGGCGCAGGTCGTGGTCGACACCGGCCACCACGCGCCGGGCACCAACATCGAGTTCATCGTGGCGTTCCTGCTGCGCGAGGGGAAGCTCGGCGGCTTCGACTTCAACTCCCGCTTCTACGCCGACGACGACCTCATGGTGGGCGCCGCCGACCCGTTCCAGCTCTTCAGGATCATGTACGAGGTCATCAGGGGCGGCGGCTACACCGAGCGGACCGCGTTCATGCTGGACCAGTGCCACAACATCGAGCCGAAGATCGCCGGGCAGATCCGGTCGGTGATGAACGTGCAGGAGGCCACCGCCAAGGCGCTGCTCGTGGACCGGGACGCACTGGCCTCGGCGCAGCGGGCCGGTGACGTGCTGGGCGCCAACGCGGTGCTCATGGACGCCTACAACACCGACGTGCGGCCGCTGCTGGCGGAGCTGCGGGAGGAGATGGGGCTGGCGCCCGACCCGATGGCCGCCTACGCCAAGTCCGGATATTTCGAGAAAATCGCCGCCGATCGGGTGGGCGGCAGCCAGGCTGGGTGGGGCGCCTGATGAGTCCCGTGGACGACCTGCTCAACCGATCCCACGCGTTGGGCGCCGACCCGCGCAACACCAACTACGCCGGCGGCAACGCCTCCGCCAAGGGCCCCGGGCACGACCCCGTCACCGGCCGCGACGTCGACCTCCTGTGGGTCAAGGGCTCCGGCGGCGACCTGGGCACGCTGACGGCCGCCGGGCTGGCCGTGCTCCGCCTGGACCGGGTGCGCGCCCTCGTGGACGTCTATCCGGGAGTCGAGCGCGAGGACGAGATGGTCGCCGCGTTCGACCACTGCCTGCACGGCAAGGGAGGCGCCGCGCCGTCGATCGACACCGCCATGCACGCCCTGGTCGACGCCGCCCACGTGGACCACCTGCACCCCGACTCCGGCATCGCGATCGCCACCGCCGCCGACGGCCCCGAGCTGACCGGGCGGATCTTCGGCGACCGGGTGGTGTGGGTGCCGTGGCGCCGCCCCGGCTTCCAGCTCGGCCTGGACATCGCCGCCGTCAAGGCCGCCAACCCGCAGGCCGTCGGCTGCGTGCTCGGCGGCCACGGCATCACCGCCTGGGGCGACACCAGCGAGGAGTGCGAGCGCAACTCGCTGGACATCATCCGCACCGCCGAGGCGTACATCGCCGAGCACGGCCGCCCCGACCCGTTCGGGCCGGTCGTGCACGAGCCGCTGCCCGAGGAGGCCAGGCTCCGCCGGGCCGCCGAGCTGTTCCCCGTCGTGCGCGGCCTGGCCGGTACGGACGCCCGCCAGGTCGGCCACTACACCGCCACCCCCGAGGTGCTCGACTTCCTGTCACGGGCCGAGCACCCCAGGCTGGCCGCACTCGGCACCTCCTGCCCGGACCACTTCCTGCGCACCAAGGTCGCCCCGCTCGTGCTCGACCTGCCGCCCGACGCGCCCCTGGAGGAGGCGGTGGCCCGGCTGCGCGAGCTGCACGCCCGCTACCGCGAGGACTACGCCGCCTACTACCGGCGGCACGCCACCCCCGGCTCCCCGCCGATGCGCGGCGCCGACCCGGCCGTCGTGCTGGTGCCCGGCGTCGGCATGTTCAGCTTCGGCAAGGACAAGCAGACCGCCAGGGTGGCGGGCGAGTTCTACGTCAACGCGATCAACGTGATGCGCGGCGCTGAGGCGCTGTCCAGCTACCGGCCGATCGACGAGGCGGAGAAGTTCCGCATCGAGTACTGGGAGCTGGAGGAGGCCAAGCTGCGCCGCCTGCCGAAGCCCAGGCCGTTGGCCGGGCGGGTCGCCCTGGTCACCGGCGGCGGGTCCGGCATCGGCGCCGCCACCGCCCGCCGGCTGGCCGCCGAGGGCGCCTGCGTGGTGGTCGCCGACCGCGACCTGGCCGCCGCCGAGAAGGTCGCCGCCGAGCTGGGCGCGTCCGCCCACCGGCAGCAGGACGTGGCGATCGCGGCCGGCGTGGACGTCACCTCGGAGGAGCAGGTCCAGGAGGCGGTCCGGCAGGCCGTGCTCGCCTTCGGCGGCGTCGACCTCGTCGTCAACAACGCCGGGCTGTCGCTCTCGCGGTCGCTGCTGGAGACCACCCTCGACGACTGGGACCTGCAGCACGACGTGATGGCGCGCGGCTCGTTCCTCGTCTCCCGCGAGACCGCCCGCGTCATGATCGCCCAGAACCTGGGCGGCGACGTCGTCTACATCTCCTCCAAGAACAGCGTCTTCGCCGGGCCGAACAACGTCGCCTACGGCGCCGCCAAGGCCGACCAGGCCCACCAGGTACGGCTGCTCGCCGCCGAACTGGGCGGCCACGGCATCCGGGTGAACGGCGTCAACCCCGACGGCGTGGTCCGCGGCTCCGGCATCTTCGCCTCCGGCTGGGGCGCCAACCGGGCGGCCGTGTACGGGGTCGAGGAGGAGAAGCTGGGCGAGTTCTACGCCCAGCGGACGCTGCTGAAGAAGGAGGTGCTGCCGGAGCACGTGGCCGCGGCCGTGTTCGCGCTCACCGGCGGCGACCTGGCGCACACCACCGGCCTGCACGTCCCGGTCGACGCCGGGGTGGCGGCCGCGTTCCTGCGCTGACCCGCACCGCGCGGCCCGCCCCGGGAGCCCGGGGCGGGCGCGCGGTCAGGCGTCCCTCTGGTCGGCCGCGCGGGTCGCCCCGGCGTTCAGGATCACCACGGCCAGCAGCAGGAGCAGACCGGCGAAGACGACGGCCAGGCCGACGCCCTCGGCCAGCCAGCCGATCAGCACCGGGCCGAGCAGCAGGCCCGAGTAGGTCATGGTGGTGAACCTGGCCAGCGCCGTCGCCGCGCCCACCGAGCTGCCGTGCCCGACCGCGCTGAAGATGAGCGGCAGCAGCACCGACAGCCCCGCGCCGACCACGCCGAAACCGGCGATCGTCACGGCCGCGTTCGGGCCGGCCACGACCAGCGCCAGGCCCGCGAGCGCGATGGCGCCGCTCACCCGCACCAGGAGCGGCGCGCCGTACCTCTCGTGCAGCCGGTCGCCGACGAGCCGCCCGCCGACCTGGCAGATGTTGAACAGGGTGTAGCCCAGCGAGGCCACGGCCAGGGTCGCGCCCCGCTCGTCCAGCAGCAGCACGCCGCTCCAGTTGCCGACCGCGCCTTCCAGGACGAGCACGCTCGCGCCCATCACGCCCAGCAGCAGCACCCGGGGCGTCCAACCGGCGGCCCACCGTACCTTGATCTTCTTCTCCTGGTCCGGCTGCCGGTCGGCGCCGGGCGGCAGCATCCACAGGCCGGTGACCAGCGCGAGAGCGGCCACCCCGAGGCCCATCCAGACGAAGTGCGCCGTCAGCGAGACGTCGGCCTGCAGCACCAGCCCGCCCAGCAGCGACGCGGCCAGCGCGCCGATGCTCCAGGCCGCGTGGCAGCGGTTCATCACGGCCCGCTTGAGCGTGCGCTCCACCGCGATCGCGTGCGCGTTCATCGACACGTCGAGCAGCCCGTCGATCAGGCCGAAGACCGCCAGCGCGACGGCGAGCTGGATCGGGTCGGCGGCCAGCGCGATGCCGACCAGCGACAGCGGCAGCGCCACCCCGGTCACCCTGGCGATCGGCGCGCTGCCGAACCTGGCCACCAGGGCGCCGGTGAGCTGCATGGAGATCAGCGCGCAGACCGACGGCACGAACAGCAGCAGGCCCAGCTGCCCCTCCGACAGCCCGTGCTCGACCTTGAGCGTCGGCACCCGGATCAGGAAGCTGGCGTAGGCGAGCCCGACGATCAGGAACGCCGCCATCGCGGCCAGCCTGGTCAGGCCCGCGTTGCGGGGTTCCGGCGCCAGGTCCGGCGGGCTGGTGTCCTCAGGCGCCGTCATCGCCGGCCCACTCCTTCATCCATCGGTTGTCCGCCTTCTCACCCCGGAGGATGAAGCGCAGGTCCACGGAGACCCGCATGGCGTCGGTCACGGTGTCGAGCGAGGCGTGCACCAGATGGGGCCCGTGCACGGTGACGTCGCCCGCCTCGTAGTCGTGCCACAGCCACCTGCGGCCCACGGCCAGCGCGGTGGCCCGCAGGTCGTGGCTGATCGGCCGCGGGTCGTGGGCGCGGTCACGGGCGAGCCGGGCCCGGGCGAACCGCTCGGCCGTCTCCCGGTGCGAGCCTTCGAGGTAGACCAGGCCGCCGGTCTCCACCGGGCAGTCGCCCACCGGGATCCACATGGTGAGCACCCGGTCGCTGCCCCTGGTCATGTAGGCGTGGTCGGTGTGCGCGCGCGAGGCCGCGAGCGTGCCCGCGTGGAAGTGGCGGAGTATGCCGCGCGGCAGCCGCTCGACCGGGCCGCCGAGCAGCGCCGCCGCCAGCCCGGTCAGCGCCGGCTGGTCGGCGAACGCGGTGAAGCGCGGGTCCCGTACGAACGCGTGCGCCGGATGGCCGCGCACCCCGTGCGCGGGCAGGCCGCCGGGGGACCGGCCGGAGAAGATCCCCTCCTCCGGCGTGGAGCCGGGGGCCAGCAGCCCGTCGGGGAACGCCGACAGGTACGCCGCGCGCAGGTCCAGCACCGCCCGCCGGTCCAGGAACCCGCGCAGCAGCACCACCCCGTCCTCGGCGAAGCGCCGGCGCAGCGCGGCGGCGTCACCGGCCAGCGGCGTGCTGTCGGGCATCGGCGCGAACAGCTCGTCGGTGAACGGGATGGGCACGCCGTTGGAAGAGACGACCTGGCGTGACATCAGTAGACCCCCTCGATGATCCGCGGCCCGTCCTCGGCCTCGTACGGTCCCACCTGCGACACGCCGGGCCACGGGAACCAGGGATGCGGCGGCGCGGAGACCGCCGTGTCCCGCTCCAGCAGGTTGGGCAGGAAGAGGTCCTCCAGCAGGGTCACCACCCGGATCCGGCCCCGCTCGCCGACGGCGACCTCCTGCCAGACGTCGTCCGGCCGCACCACGTGCATGACCGCCAGCGGCGGCGGCAGGTGGTGGCTGTGCGGCTCGCCGGGCGTCGCGGCGTCACCCTGGAGCGCGTGCCCGGACAGCGTGTTGCCGTAGGTGTCGATCCACTGGACCCCCTGCAGGTACTCCTCACGCAGGTATCGGGCCTCCTCGGCGGTGCAGGAGGTGCCGCCCGTGCACACGGCCCGCACCCCGTACGCGCTCAGTGGCTTGCGCAGCGCCGGCGCGAGCGACAGGAGCAGCCGGGAGGTCGTGAAGAGCAGCGCGGGCCGCTCGTCCTCCAGGATGTCGGCGGTCTGCGCGATCAGGTGGTCCACGTACGCGTCCGCCTCGCCCGACGCCCCGACCAGCCGCTTGACCCAGCGGGGGTCGAAGTCGACCGAGAAGACGGCGGCCCCCCAGCTGTCGCCGAGCAGCTTGACGAAGTGGCCGTAGGCGTGCGGGCCGCTCGGCGTCATGGCCAGGATGTCGCCGCCGAGCAGTCCGCGCGCCTCCAGCATGACGCGGTACATCGCCACGTCGTGGATCGCGCGGGTGACGTCCACGACCCGGTACGGGCGACCCGACGAGCCGCCGGTCTCCACGACGCGGAACGGGCGCCCGGCGAAGCCGCGCGGCACCAGGTCGCGTGCCCGCACCCCGCGCAGGTCCGTCTTGTCGAACAGGCCGAACAGGCGGAGCGAGGCGTAGTCCGTGACGTCGCGGATCGGGTCGAAGGGCAGGTCGCGCTTGCGCGCCAGCCAGAACGCCGAGCCGGTCCGGTCGTCGAAGTGCCACCTCATCATCCGCGCCGTCCACTCGTCGAGCGACTCGCGCAGCGGGGGGACGTGTTCCCGCATGGCGTCGAGCAGGGAACCGTCAGGCTCCCTGGGGTGGTTCGTGTTCAGGACGGCACTCCTTCCGGGGAGGCGGCGAAGCCCGCGGGGTGGACGAACCGGGACCCGGCCGCGAGGCGGCGCGCACCGGCCCGGTCCGTCGCGACGACGGCGGCGAAGGGGAAGGGCAGCTCGCAGCCGACCAGCGGGTGGCCGGGGTGGCCGGCCTCGACGAGGGTGGGGGCGAGGTAGACGGACCCGCCGGCCTTCGACAGCACGGGCCGCCGGGTGAGCAGCCGCCCGCCGGGTTCGAGCCGGTCCATGACGAACGCGGCGAGGCGGGCGGCGTCAGGCTCCGGCCATGACGCCTGCGGCCAGCGCGGGTCCGGCGGGTCGAGCGCGATGCCGTCGAGCGTCCCGGCCAGCCGCCTGCCGAGCGGCTCCGTGCCGTCCAGGCAGGCGATCACGCACGCGTTGGTGCAGAACCGTCCGGCGTCCCCCGCGATCCGCGCGGCCAGCTCTTCGGGGTCCGGCCGGCCGTCCACGATCACACACGCCCGCCCGGGTCCGCGCAGGTCGAGCCCGGGCGCTCCGCTCGCCAGGTCCGCAGCCAGGCCGTCCCCGCCGTACACGATCTGCCGGTCCGAGCCCCTGATGAGGGCGTGCAGCGTACGCGGCGCGGACGGGTAGTAGCCGAGCGCCCCGGCCGGCCAGCCCACGTCGAGCAGGGCGCCGATCAGCCGGGCCGACGACACCGGCTCACGCCTGCTCGGGCGCACCCAGACGGCCGCGCCGGAGAGCGCGGCCTCCAGGACCGCCTCCAGGCAGGTGAAGGTGTTGGCGGGCAGCGACACCACGGTGAGTCCGTCGTGCTCGTCCGGCTCGAGCTCCTCCAGCCGTTCGGCGAGCAGGTCCGACCAGCGGCGCGTCAGCGCGGCCGGCAGCCCGGCCGACTCCCGCATGGACGCGGCGAAGTCGCCCGGGTCCTGCGCGCCGAGGCCCTCCACCGGAACGCGGCCGTGCCGGAACCGCTCCACGGCCTCGCGCAGCAGCTCCAGCCGCCGGCTCCGGTCCGGCATCGCGGGACGCCGGGCCCGCAGGCGGGCGGCGTCGTCGCGGACGACGATCTCCGGGGCGAGACAGAGCAGCGTGCCGCCGGGCGCCGGGACGGTGTCCATCGACCGGTACCACCGGCCCCCGCGCAGCAGGGGGAGTGTCGCCTCGCGGGTCACGAGAACGCGTCCCGCAGCGCCTGGACGACCCGGTCCTGCTGGGCGGCGGTCATGCCGGGGAAGATCGGCAGGCAGATGTGGCGGGCGGCGAACGCCTCGGCCCGGGGGAAGGACCGGTCGCCGAAGCGGTCCGCGAAGTAGGGCTGATGGTGCAGCGGGACGTCGTACACCTCGCCGGCCAGCCGCACCCCGCCCTCGCGCAGCCGCCGCTTGAGCGCCGCCCGGTCGACGCCTTCCGGCAGCAGGGCGAGGTACTTGTAGTGGTTCGTCGAGCAGCGCGCCGAGATGGCCGGGCGGCTCAGCGCGGGCACGCCGGCCAGGCCCTCGTCGTACCGTGCGGCCAGCGCCCGGCGTTCGGCCAGCAGCTCCGCCAGCCGGGCCAGGTGGGTGAGTCCCACCGCCGCGTGCGGCTCGCTCATCCGCCAGTTGCTGCCGAGGTCGCCGTGCAGGTTCTCCTCGAAGGACCGTTTGCCGTGGTCGCGCAGCCGCCTGGCCCGGTCCAGGTCGTCGGGCCCGGCGGTCAGCAGCCCGCCCTCCCCGCTGGTGACGACCTTCGTCGGGTAGAGGGAGAAGGCGGCCAGCCGGCCGAACGCGCCCGCCGGCCGTCCGCCGAGCGACGAGCCGAGCGCGTGCGCGGCGTCCTCGACGACCGCCACGCCCTGGTCGGCGCAGATCGCCAGCACCTCGGCGAGCGAGTCGGGCAGCGCCCCGGCCAGGTGCACGGGCACGACCGCGGCCACGTCCCCGTGCGCGGCCAGCGCGGCCCGCAGGCCCTCGGGATCCATCCCGAGGCCGTCCGGCTCCAGATCCACGAAGTCGACCGCCGCCCCGGCGCGGACGGCGCTCGCGGCGGTGGCGAAGAAGGTGTTGGCCGGGACCAGCACGGTCCGCCCCGCGACGCCGACGATCCGCAGCGCGATCTCCAGGGCCGAGGAGCCGGAGCTGACGGCGGCGACGCCGCGGCCGAGCTCCCGGCCCGCCAGCTCCTCCAGTCGCGCCCCGGTCGGGCCGAGCGTCAGCGACCCCGTGGCCAGGGCGTCGTCCACCAGGTCCAGCACGTCCAGCCGGGCCCGCACGTCGAAAAGGATCCGGGCGGCGGGCACCGTCACCTCGGCGGGTGCGGGCTTGGCCAGGGTCCGGGTGAAGAATTCGGCTGTCTCGGCCAGGCCGGTGCCGTGCCCCATCGGCAGGCGGAGCACCTCGGCCCGGCCCGGCTCGTACGCCCGCGTGATCCGCTCGCCGGCCTGCGCCGCGTCGCCCGGGTCGAGCCGCGCGTCGGCCGCGCCGTACTGGATCTGCAGCGGCGCCGGCGTCAGTGCCGCGTACAGGTCGGGCAGGTCGGCGTGGCGCAGGATGGACGGCAGCGCGACGTACTGGTTCCAGGCCAGCAGCCTGCCGATCATCGTCTGGTACGTGCCCAGGTGGCTGGCCGCGCAGAGCGGGATCGGCTCGTCGAGCAGGAGCGCGGCGTGCAGGGCCACGGCCGCGCCCAGGCTGTGGCCGAACAGGCCCACGCTCTCCACCTCGGGGTCGGCGCGCAGCCAGGCGAGCGCGGCCAGCGTGTCCTCGGCCAGCGCGCCGAGCAGGCTGCCGCCGTGCAGCCGCAGCGTGGCGTCCAGCACGTCCCCGGCGTCGCGCCCGCCCAGCGCCGCCGGGTCGGCCCACCCGTCGAGCCCGTGATCCAGGGTGAGCGTGCGGAACCCGGCCGCGGTCAGGTGCGCGGCCACGTCACGCCCTGGATGGTCGGGCGGGACCAGCCCGGTCACCCGCTCCAGCGTCGCGTTGCGCCCCGGGCACACCAGCACGGCGGGCCACGGCGGCGGACCCGGCGGCGTCAGCATGACGGCGCGGATCTCGCCGCGCCCGTCGTGCTCGAACACGAACCGATCGACCCGCCGCCCCGGGTGCTCGTCCGCGTGGCCGGCGCTGTGGGGGTCCGTGCGCGGGTGGCGCCGTTCTTCCGCGGACGCGGACCGGACGCGCAGGGTCCGGTCGCGGACGGCGGCGAGCCGGGTGACCGCCCTGCGCACCTGCGCGTTCCGGGTGGTCTGGTCCGCGGCCTGTACGGGGGAACGGCCCAGATGGGCGAACCGGTCGATCGGCGTCAAGGCGGTCCCCGGGTCAGACGAAGTCGGCGTGAAGCGCCTGGGGCACCTCGACGCGGTAGTGGGCCAGCGCGTCGTCGAGCTTGATCCGGCCTCGGCGCAGCCATTCGAGCAGCTCGTTCTGCGGCCGGTAGAAGCAGGACTTGCACAGGTCGGTACGGCGCGGGTTGCTGGACTCCCACTCGGCCCTCGGCCCGCCTTCCAGAACCGGCAGGTAGCCGTCCTCCAGCACGTTGCCGATGCGGTAGCGGCTGTTGAGGTGCACCTGGGGGCACGGGTAGAGATGGCCGTCCGCGCCGACGGCGGTGACGAAGCGGCTGTAGTGGCAGTGCTCGAAGTCGCCCTCGACCTCGTCCACCTGGTCCATCGGCCCCCGGTCGAGCTTGGGGATCGAGACCTCGAACTCCTCCGTCGACATCGCGGCGGCCTCGGCCAGCGAGGCGGAGACCTCGGCCATGACCTCGTCGATGGTCTCGTGGCCCATGGCGCTGTAGAACTCCGGCTCGAACCGGACGTAGTGCGCCCCCGAGTCGCACACGGCCCGCGCCGCCTGGACGATCTCCCGGTAGTTCTGCTTGGTGATCACGAAGTTGAAGCCGATGCGGAACTCGGGATCGACCGCCTTCTCGCGCAGCCGGCCCACGGCCGTCAGGAATGTGGTGAAGGTCCGCTCGCGGTCCCGGGTGATCTCGTTGAAGGTCGCCTCCGTGCCGGCGTTGAGCCCGACCCGCACCCAGGTGTGCGTGTTGATCACGCAGTCGGCGATCTCCCGGCGGTGCAGCCGCGACCCGTTGGTGATCAGCCCGATACGCAGCCCCGACTCATGGCCGGCCGTGCAGATCTCCGGGTAGCCGCGGTGAATGGTGCACTCCCCGCTGCCGCAGAAGGTGACCGCCCGGCCGCCGGACTCGGCGAATTCCCGCATGAGCTTGACGCTTTTGTCGGTGGGAATGGCGTCCTTGAAGGAGAACAGGTCGTAGAAGTTCTCCTCGTTCGGGGAATGGAAGTTGCAGAAATTGCAACGCATGTTGCAGGCGCCCATGATGCCGATGCGCATATGGATGGGCCGGAAAGTCTCGCCGTTGACGAATTTCCGCAGCAAGTCCTCGTGAGCCAGCACCTTGTCGGGGGCGTGGGCCTGGTCGAGCGATACCTCCACCAGATCGTCACGGTTGTGGGGACGCGCGGATCGGTAACCCTCGTCGGACATCTCGTCTCCAGCCCTCGGAACACATGGCCTCGAACTTATGGTTCGGATGCGTGCCGGAATCCGGTGTCGGCCGGTTTCCGTCTTGCCGGGGAAGGTGTTCTGTCCCGTCCGTTAACGGGATGTTGGGAGCGCTCCCAGGTGACGCTAGGGGAAACATCAAAATTGGTCAAGACCTCTTGTGATGAAATTTTCGGCGGGGTAGCGTGTGTCCGGCTCTGTGTTATCGCAGGTGAGAGGAATCGGCGTGGCAGAAACTCCCGCAACGTCTTCCGGAAATCCGGAAAGAGACGTCCGGTCCCTGGGCCGCCGGCTGGCCGCCTACGTCTTCCTCGCGTACGATCCCTCGGTCCCCGCCGTGGCCGCCGACTGGTGGGAGATCAGCGGGCCGCACTATCGCGACGTGGCCGGCGCGGTGGCCGAATTCGCCGCCGGCCGTCCCGCGGCGGCCGACCTCGACCGGTTCGCCGCCGAGCCCGGCGACCGCGCGCTGGAGTCGGCGCTGGCCGACTCGCTCACCGCCCTGCTGCTCGACTCTCCCGCCGACCGCCCCCGGCTGGAGAAGCTCGTCGCCGCCGCCGACGAGCAGGTGCTCGTCGACTACCACCACGGCGTCAGGATCGACCGGTCCGCGCCCGCGGTCGGCCTGGACGACGTCGCCGCCTGGGCCCGGCCGCGCACCCCGGTCACGATCGTCATCCCCTTCCGCGACCGCGTGGGCGGCGCCCGCGCCCGCAACCTGCTCGCCTGCCTGGCAGCCCTGCGCGACCAGGACGAGCACGGCGCGCGGGTGCGCGTCACCGTCGTCGAGTCCGACTCCGAGCCCCGCTGGCGCGGCACCGTCGAGCCGCTCGCCGACCACTACCTGTTCGCGCGGCACGACGGCCACTTCAACAAGTCGTGGGCGGTCAACGCCGGCGTGCGCAACACCCCCGGCGAGCCCGAGCTGATCTGCGTGCTCGACACCGACATCCTGACCGACCGGCGCTTCCTGGCGCGCAACATCGGCCGGATGACCGCGGAGCCCACGCTGTCGGCCTTCCTGCCCTACCGCCGCATGTACTGCCTCGACCCCGAGTCCTCCTCCGCCGCCATCCGCGGCAGGCTGGAGCGCGGCGACGCCGACGTGCCGCTCGACGCGCTCCGCTCGCTGGTGCTCCGCGAGCCGCCCGGCGCCTGCCTGTGGGTCAGGGCCCCGGTCTTCCACGCCATCGGCGGCTTCGACGAGCGCTTCCAGGGCTGGGGCGGCGAGGACGACGACGTCGTGGCCAGGCTCGCCCGCGCCGGACGGCTGACCAGGTTCGACGACCCGCTGCTGCACCTGGCGCACCCGCGCCCGGAGATGACACTCGACGGCAAGCCGTTCAACGCCCACATCCGGCCGCTGAGCTGGACCGCCGACGGCGGATACGGCGACCTGCGGGGCCCCAGGGGATGAGCGCGTACGCGACCGCCACCTCGGCGCCGCGCGGCGGCCGGCTCCGCTTCCGCCTGACCGGCGACGAGAGCCACTGCGTCGTCCGCGACACGGTGACCGGCGAGACCGTGGCGCGGCTCGGCTGCGCCGGGCCGTGGTGGACCCTCGACATCCCGCCCGGCTGGCCGAGCTCGCTCTACGCCGCGTCCTTCGGCTCCGCCGATCCCGAGGACGACGTCTACTTCGTGGTACGACCCGACAGGCCGGGCGACGCCCTCCTGGTGTCCGTCCCCTTCCTCACCTGGCAGGCCTACAACCGGGCGGGCGTGCCGGGGGAGGGGCTCTACCCGACGGAGAGCGCCGGCCGGGCCGGTCGCGTCACCTTCGACCGGCCGGGCGGCGGACCGGCCGGCCACTGGGAGGATCGCTTCTACCGCTGGCTGAGCCGCACCGGCGTCCGGGCCGACTACTGCTCCAACCTCGACCTGCACGAGGACCCCGGCCCGCTGCTGCGCGGCCGCCGGCTGCTGGTGGTCGCGGGCCACGACGAATACTGGACCCGGCGGATGCGCGACGCGGCCGAGTCGTTCGTCGCGGCGGGCGGCAACATCGCCTTCTTCGGCGGCAACACCTGCTGGTGGCAGGCCCGCCTGGAAGACGGCGGCCGCACCCTGGTCTGCCACCGCGACGCCCTGCTCGACCCGATGGCCTCCGTCGATCCGAGCCTGGTCACCGTCGAGTGGACCAGCGCGCCGGTGTCCCGCCCGGAGAACACGCTGACCGGCGTGAGCTTCCGGCGCGGCGCCGGCTGCTGGGAGGACATGGGCGCGGTCGCCGCCGAGGCCTACACGACGCGGTTCGCCGGACACTGGGTGTTCGAGGGCACCGGGCTGCGCGACGGCGACGCCTTCGGCAAGGGCGCCATCGGCTACGAGACCGACGCCGCAGAATACGCCGAGGTCGACGGGGTGCCGCTGGCGACCGGCGCCGACGGCACGCCCGCCGAGTTCACCATCCTGGCCACCGCCGACCTGCGCCACTGGCGTGACCTCGGGCAGGGCGGCCACGCCACGATGGGCATCATGCGGCGCGGCGCCGGCACCGTGTTCAACGCGGCCACGGTCGGCTGGGGAGACGCCATCGACGACGACCCGGTCGTCGACCGCGTCACCCGCAACGTGCTGCGCCGGCTCGGCGGGCCCGCCGGCTGGTGGGAGCCGATGGGCGGCGGGGCCGGCGTGACCGGGCTGGCCGTCTGCGACCACCTGCTCTTCGGCCTGGTGGACGGCGAGCTGCGCGTACGGCGCTTCCGCACGCAGAACCTGCCGTGGCGGCCGGTCGAGCCGGCGGCCGGGCTGGTGGCGCTGGCCGCACCGCGCGAGGCGACCTCCGGCGCGCCCGTCGTCCTCTACGGCCTGGACTCCGCCGGCCGGGTGCTCGTCCGCGACCCGGTGGCCGAGGCCGCGCCGTGGACCGAGATCTATCCCGCACCGCCCGGCGCGATCGGCCTCGCGCCCGTCGACCGGACCATGTTCGCGCTCGGTTCCGGCGGCGAGCTGTGGGGCCGCCCGCTCGCCGCCGGGGTGTCCGGCCCGTGGACCCCCGTGACCGGTGGGTCCGGCATCGTGGCGCTCGCCCATCTCGGCGGGCGGCTGATGGGCCTGGACGCCGGCGGCGCCCTGTACGGCAGGATGCCGGACGGCGACGCGTGGGCCCCGCTCGACACGACGCCCGGTCTGGCCACCCTGACCGGCTCGGCGGGCAGGCTCGTCGGCGCCACCCCGCAGGGCGACCTCTACTGGCGCGAACCACCCGTCCCACGGCCGGCCCCCTGACCACCCCGCCCCGCAACCCTTCGGCACCCCGACCCCGCAGAGGAGGACGCGTGCGCCGCATCTCGCTCGCCGGCCGCCGCCGCATCCGGCTGGACCACGACGCGCCCGTGCCCGCCATCGGACCGGGCGACGTGCTGGTCCGGGTGGGCGCCTGCACGGTCTGCAACCGCAGCGACCTGGCCTACTACCACTACTACGGCCTGCGTGACCACTGCGCGACCGGCTGCTTCGGCCACGAGATCGCCGGCACCGTCGAGGCCGTCGGGGAGCGCGTGACCAGTGTCGAGCCGGGACGGCGGGTGTTCGTCCGCACCCCGCTCACCTCGGGGTTCGCCGAGTTCGCGGCGGCCAGGGAGATCAGCGTCGGCGCGCTGCCCGACGACGTGCCGTTCGAACAGGGCTCGATCCTGCAACTGCTGCCGCTGGCCGTGCACGCGACCCGGGGCGTGCGGCTGGGCGACCGGGTGGCGATCGTGGGCCAGGGGCCGGTCGGCCTGATGGCCCTGCAGGTCGCGCGGTTGCGCGGGGCCGCCGAGATCGTCGTCACGGACCTGGACCCCTGGCGGCTGGAACGTTCGGCGCTCCTGGGCGCCGACCGCACGGTCGTGGCGCCGTCCCCGCACGCCGTGCCCGGCGACCTGGGCGCGGACTTCGACGTCGCCGTCGAGGCCGTCGGCACCCCGCACACCGCCCGCGCCTGCGTCGACCTCGTCCGCCAGAACGGGCTGGTGGTCTTCCTCGGCACCCACCACGTCGACACGCACGTCACCTTCGACCTCGTCCAGTGGGAGCGCAAGGGGTTGCGCGTGCACAGCTCCGCCGAGCCGACCGACACCGCCAGGGCCGAGGCCATGGCGGTCGCCGTGCGCCTGGCCGCCGCCTTCACCGGGCGGCTGCGTCTCGACGCGATCCTCACCGCGACGTACCCGCTGGAGAATCTCCAGGACGCCCTCGACCGCCTCTCCGAGAGCCCCACCCTGCACCCCGCCGGGGACGACACGCCTCACCTCACTCCACCTGCGAAAACCCTGAAGATCGCGATATGTCCGGATCCGGGCTGACCTGGGGGATCGCCGGTTACGGCGACATCGTGCGCAAACGGGCCCTGCCCGCCCTGCTCGCCCTCGGGGAGACGGTCGCCTGCGTCTGGGGCCGGGACGCCGCCCGCGCCCGCGCCACCTGCGACGCGTTCGCGGCCGGCTTCGGCACCTCCGACTACGGTGAACTGCTCGCCGCGTCGGACGTCGTCTACGTCGCCACCCCGGTCGCCGCCCACCTGCCGCTCGCCGCGGCAGCGGCCCGCGCCGGCCTCCCCGTCCTCGTGGAAAAACCCCTCGGCAGCCCACCACACCCCCTCAAGCCGCACGCCGCCGAGCCGCACGCCGCTCACCCGCACGCTGGCCCCCTCAAGCCGCACGCCGCCGAGCCGCACGCCGCCGAGCCGCACGCCGCCGAGCCGCACGCCGCCGAGCCGCACCCCACCAAGCCGCACTCCGCCCTGTTGGACGCCGCCGCGCTGGACGCCGCCCACGTCGGGGTCGCCTACTACCGCAGGCTCGCGCCCGCCGTCCGCCGGGTGCGTGAGCTGCTGGGCGGGCGCGCGGTGCGCCGGGTCGAGGTGGCGTACCAGGGATCGTTCGACCCCGGCCCCGACGACCCCAAGGTGTGGCGTACCGATCCGGCGCTGTCCGGCGGCGGGGTGCTCGCCGACGTGGGCAGCCACCGCCTCGACCTGCTCTGCCTGCTGCTGGGCGAGCCGGTCGTCACCGGCGCGGAGGTCGGCCTGCCCTTCCCGCGCGGCGCCGAACGGGTCGCGCGGGCCAGGCTCGCCTGGCCGGACGGGGCGAGCGGAGCGGTGGACACGGCCTGGCGGCCGGGACCTCGGCACGACCGCCTGCTGCTCGTCTTCGACGGCGGCCGGCTGGAACTCGACCCGCTCGACTCGGGGTGGGTGCGCGGCACCGTCGACGGGGTCACCGTCGAGCAGCACCTGCCGCCACCGGCCAACGCGCACGCACCGCTCATGGCCGACTTCGCGCGCAGCGTCCGCGACGGGACCGCACCGGTCTGTCCCGTCCGCGACGCCCGCGCCGTCGACCGGCTCATCTCGGCCGTGTACGCGGCCGCGACCACTCTGGAGGAAGACACCTGATGGCTGCCGTATCCCTGCCCGCGTTCCCGGCGCCGCTGCGCTGGCTCAACGAGCCCGAAGGATGGCGCGTCGACGGCGACGACACGCTCGTCATCACCGCCGCCGCGGGCACCGACCTGTTCTCCGACCCGGGCGAGCCGAACCGGTACGCCAACGCCCCCGCCCTGGTGGGACGCCTGGACGGCGACTTCACGCTCAGCGCCCGGGTCCGGCTCGACCTGCGCTCCACCTTCGACGCGGGCGTGCTGCTGCTGCACGCCGACGCCGATCACTGGGCCAAGTTCTGCCTCGAACTGTCCCCCCAGCGCACCCCCACCGTCGTCTCGGTGGTCACCCGGGGCGTCTCCGACGACTGCAACTCGGTGCCCATGCACGGCGACGACATCCGGCTCCGCGTCTCACGCGTCGGCCCGGCCTTCGCCTTCCACGTCGCCGAGGGGACCGGCGCCTGGAGCCTCATCAGGTACTTCGCGCTGGACGGCGACCCGGAGGTGGGCTTCCTCGCCCAGAGCCCCACCGGTGTCGGCGCCACCGTCCGCTTCGAGGACATCCAGTACACCCCCAAACGGCTGTCCGACCTGCGCAACGGCGAGTGACCGAACCTGCGAGGTCGCTGTGAAGCCCGTCCTTGGGCCTTTGCGGCGGCCTCCGGCGGGGGGATCGTGGCCGCATGAGATCAGCGATCCTCAAGACCGCGCTCTGCGCGGCCCTCGCGGGCGCGCTCATGGCGCCGCCCGCGCAGGCTGCCACGCTTCCCGATACCTTCCCGCTGCCCAACGGGTTCCAGCCGGAGGGCATAGAGATCGGGCCCGGCCCGTACGCCTACTTCGGATCGCGGGCCACCGGCGACATCTACCGTGCCGACCTGCGCACCGGCCGGGGCAAGGTGATCAGCAAGGGGCCGGGCACCCAGTCGCTCGGGCTCAAGACCGACGACCGCGGGCGGTTGTTCGTCGCCGGCGGGAACGCCGGGAACGCCCGCGTCATCGACCTGCGCACCGGCGCGGTGATCAAGTCGTACCAGCTCGCGACCGGCACCGCGTTCGTCAACGACGTGCTGCTGTTCCGCGGCTCCGCGTGGATCACCGACTCGGCCAACCCGGTGCTCTACCGGCTGCCGCTCGGCCGCCACGGCAAGCTCCCCGAGCAGCCGGTGACCGTCCCGCTCACCGGCGCGATCCAGTACGTCACCGGCACCAACGCCAACGGCATCGCGCCCACGCCGGACGGGCGGAAGCTGCTCATCGTCCAGTCCAACACCGGCAAGCTGTTCAGGGCCGACCCGCGCAACGGCGCCACCACCGAGGTCGACCTGGGCGGTGAGTCGCTCGCCAACGGCGACGGCCTGCTGCTGCGCGGCCGGACGTTGTACGTGGTGCAGAACCGGCTGAACGTCGTGGCCGTGGTCCGCATGAGCGCCGACGGCTCCTCCGGCCGGGTGGCCGACCGGCTCACCGACGACCGGTTCGACGTGCCCACCACGGTGGCCGCCTTCGGCGGGCGGCTCTACCTGCCGAACGCCCGCTTCACCACGCCGCCGACCCCCGACACCCCGTACGACGTGGTCTCCGTCAAGGCCAGGCGCTGATCACGACCCGGAGGGCGAGGGCCGGATGGAGGCCAGATACTCCTCGAAGGGGACGACCTCCTCGGCCCTCACCTCTCCGGCGTGCCTGCCGTTCCCGTTGTGGGCCGCCGGCTGCCCCGTGCCACGCATGAGACCGGCCAGCTCGGCCGCCGCGCGGGCGATCCGGTCCGACAGCCCGTCGGCGTAGGCGTCACCGCCGCCGCCCCAGTCTTCCGTCGCCGCGTACACCGCGGTCGGCGTCACCACGGCGCGCAGGTACGAGAAGAGCGGCCGCATCGCGTGCTCCAGCACCAGCGAGTGCCGGGGCGTCCCGCCGGTGGCGCCCATCAGCACCGGCTTGCCCTCCAGCGCCCGCGGGTCGAGCACGTCGAAGAACGACTTGAACAGCCCGCTGTAGGAGGCGGTGAAGACCGGGGTGACCGCGATCAGCCCGTCCGCCCCGGTCACGTCGTCGATCGCGCGGCGCAGCCGGGTGTTGGGGAAGCCGGTGACGAAGGCGTCGGCGATGTCCGTCGCCAGGTCGCGGAGTTCGACGACGACCGGCTCGGACCCGCCGCCGAGCCGCTCGCCGACGGCCCGCGCGAGGCGGTCGGCGAGCAGGCGGGTGGAGGACGGCTGGGTCAGCCCGGCCGTGACGACGACGAGCTTCATACGGTGATCTCCTTCGCGTTCCTGGCGGCGAGCAGGGAGGCGTGCGTGGGGGCGTCGGGCACGTCGGCCGGGCGGCCGACCGCGAACTCCCGGCGCAGCACCGGCACGACCTCCTCGCCGAGGATGTCGAGCTGCTCCAGCACCGTCTTCAGCGGCAGACCGGCGTGGTCCATGAGGAACAGCTGGCGCTGGTAGTCGCCGAAGTACTCGCGGAACTCGAGCGTACGGTCGATGACCTGCTGCGGGCTGCCCACCGTCAGCGGCGTCTCGGCCATGAAGTCCTCCAGCGACGGCCCGTGGCCGTAGACCGGGGCGTTGTCGAAGTACGGGCGGAACTCGCGGATCGCGTCCTGGGAGTTCTTGCGCATGAACACCTGCCCGCCGAGCCCGACGATCGCCTGCTCCGGCGTGCCGTGCCCGTAGTGGGCGTAACGCTGCCGGTAGAGGGTGATCAGGCGGATGAAGTGCTCCTTCGGCCAGAAGATGTTGTTGGCGAAGAACCCGTCGCCGTAGTAGGCGGCCTGCTCGGCGATCTCCGGGCTGCGGATGGAGCCGTGCCACACGAACGGCGGCACCCCGTCCAGCGGGCGCGGCGTGGAGGTGAAGCCCTGCAGCGGTGTGCGGAAGCGGCCCTCCCAGTCGACCACGTCCTCGCGCCAGAGCCGGTGCAGCAGCGCGTAGTTCTCGACGGCCAGCGGGATGCCCTGCCGGATGTCCTGGCCGAACCACGGGTAGACCGGCCCGGTGTTGCCGCGGCCCATCATCAGGTCCACCCGGCCGTCGGCCAGGTGCTGCAGCATCGCGTAGTCTTCCGCGATCTTGACCGGGTCGTTCGTGGTGATCAACGTGGTGGCGGTCGAGAGGATCAGCCGCTCGGTCCTGGCGGCGACGTAGCCCAGCATGGTGGTCGGCGAGGACGGCACGAACGGCGGGTTGTGGTGCTCGCCGGTGGCGAACACGTCCAGGCCCACCTCCTCGGCCTTCGACGCGATCCGCATGATCGCCTTGATGCGCTCGCCCTCGGTGGGGGTTCGCCCCGTCGTCGGGTCCATGGTCACGTCGCCGACACTGAAGATGCCGAACTGCACTTTAGTCACCCACCCTTACTGTTGAACTTTCAACAGCTACGTAAGCGTCCGGGGCCGCCTTGTTATTCCAGACTGTCACAGAGCGTTGATGGCGGCCGCGTCAAGGACGCGTTCGGGCGCGCCCCGCTCGGCCACCGCGATCATAGCCCGCCCGACCTGCTCGGTCGTGGTCACCGCCGACGGGAACAACCGCCGCAGCACGGGATAGAACGGCGCCGCCACCACGTACGCCAGCCGGTAGAGCCTCGTCCTGGACGTGGCCCCGTACAGCGGCTGGATGTAGCCCGGGCGGAACATGTAGGCCTCCAGCGGCAGCGCCAGCAGGGCGTTCTCCGTCTCGCCCTTCACCCTGGCCCACATCGTGCGGCTCCGGGCGTCGGTGCCGATGCCCGACACGTACACGAACGTCGAGCCGGGGCTGATGTCCGCGAGCGTGCGCGCCACGGCCAGCGTGAGATCGTAGGTGACGCGCCGGTAGTCGCGCTCGCCCATGCCCGCCGAGGACACCCCCACGCAGAAGAAGCAGGCGTCGTACCCCGCCAGCTCGCCCGCCACGGGCGTCAGGTCGGACAGGTCGGCGTGCCGGATCTCGCGCAGCTTGGCGTGCGTGAGACCGGTGACCGAGCGGCCGACCGACAGCACCGCCGTCACCCGGTCGTCGGCCAGGCACTCGCGCAGCACGCCCTGACCGAGCATGCCGGTGGCGCCGAACACGATGACCCTCATGAGACCCCTCCTGGCCGCAGCCTATCCGGCCAGGTCGCCCGCGGCCTCGCGCAGCCTGCGGTGAACCCCTGGCGGCAGGTGCAGCCCCCGGGTCGAGACCGCGACGGCCCAGCGCGGCCCCGCTCCCGCTCCCGCTCCCGCTCCCGCGCCCGCTCCCGCTCCCGCTCCCGCGCCCGCTCCCGCGCCCGCTCCCGCGCCCGCTCCCGCGCCCGCGCCCGCTCCCGCGCCCGCTCCCGCGCCCGCTCCCGCTCCCGCGCCCGCTTCCGGTGCCACTCCCGCGCCCGCTTCCGGGACCGCGACGCCCGCGCACGCCACCCCGTCGCGGAACTGCCCGTGCTCCTCCACCACCTGGCCCGCGCGCAGCCGGCCCAGCTCCGCCTCCAGGTCCTCCGGACGCACCGGCGTCGTCGGCGTGAACCGCCGCATGCCGGTCTCCGCCAGCAGCGACCGCCGCGTCCGCGGAGGGAGCGTGAGCAGCAGCGCCTTGCCGAGCGCGGTCGCGTGCGGCGCCGCCTCCAGCCCCGTCTGCAGATCCTCCAGGTACGGGGAACCCGGCCCCTCCGCCACGCCCGCCACCACCAGCCGCCCGTCGGCCAGCCGCGCCAGATAGGCGGTGCGCCCGGTGGTCGCCGCCAGGTGGGTGAGCACCGCCCGCGCCTCGGGCGGCCGGCCGAAGGCGCCCAGCATGTCGTGGAAGCGCTCAGCCACCTGCGGGCCGAGCAGGTAGTCGCCGTTGGGCCGCCGGTGCAGGTAGCCCTCGTAACACAGCGTCCGCACCAGGTGGTAGGACGTGGACAGGTTCAGCCCGCACCGGCGCGCGATCACCTTGACCGTCAGCGGCCGGTCCGACTGGGCGACCTCCTCCAGCACGCGCAGCGCGCGTGACACGCTGCGGATGAGGTCGCTGGGTTGCTCGCCTTTCATGCACTCCAGCATCCGCCGCGCATCCCCTGTTCGCCATCTGAAAACGGGCAGGCTACCCCCGGCGACACCCCAGGTCGACGATGAGGCCATGCCGGACATACCGCCATGGGCATACCGAGCGCTGGATTCCGTCTACGACCCGTGCTGCCGCGAGAAGGGCATCTCCGTCGTCGAGATGGGCCTGGTCCGCTCCGTCGAACTGGACGACGGCCGGGCCCGCGTGGAACTGCTGCTGACCACCGGCTGGTGCCCGTTCGCGGCCCGGGTGCTCACCGAGGTGCGCGAGCGGATCGAGGAGCAGCCGGGCGTGACCGAGGCCGAGGTGGAGGTCGTCTGGGACGAGGCGTGGACCGTGGACCGGCTCTCGCCCCGGGCCGCCCGCCTGCTGCGGTTCCTGCCCGACCCCCGGGCCGTGCCCGACAGATCGGCTTACATCAGGGAGGAGCTGCGGTGATCGACGACATGTTCGTGTTCGACAGCGTCGCGCACGTCTTCAACTTCGAACCGAAGAACGCCTTCGGTCAGCCCGGCCGGATGTTCTCCGACCATCTGTACGCCTTCCACACCACGCTGACCCCGGAGGGTGAGCCCAAGCTGTCGCCCGAGGAGTTCCTGCGGCAGTGGACCGTCGACGACATCCGGCGCATGGTCTACGACGAGTCGGACACCGACATGCTCGTCGCCATGCCGCTGCCGCTGACCGACCTCTACCACGACGGCCTGTCACCCTGGCAGGAGTGCGCCGAACTCGCCGCCCGCGACCCCGACCGCACCGTCTTCTGGGGCACCGTCAACCCGCTCGAAGGCCGCCGCGCCCTCGACCTCATGGAACGCCAGGTCGGCGAGCACAACGCGCGCGCCTTCAAGCTCTACAACGTCCGCTACGACTACGGCTCGCCCTACCCGTGGCGCATGGACGACCCGCGGATCGCCTTCCCGATCTTCGAGAAGGCCCGCGACCTGAACGTCAACCTCATCGGCGTGCACAAGGGCGTGCCGCTCGGCCCGCAGCCCATCGAGCACACCCAGACCTGGGACATGGACGGCGCCGCCGCCAACTTCCCCGACATCAACTTCGTCATCTTCCACGTCGGGCTGCCGTTCCTAGACGAGACCTGCTGGCAGCTCATCCGCTATCCCAACCTGTACGCGTCCCTCGCCGCGACCATCAACTTCGTGGTGCGCGCCCCGCGGATGTTCGCCGAGATCATCGGCAAGCTGCTCTTCTGGTGCGGCGAAGACAAGATCGTGTACGGCTCGGAGGCGCCCATCTTCCACCCGCAGTGGGCGCTGCGCGCCTTCAAGGACTTCCGGATCCCGCAGGACCTGTGCGACGGCTACGGCTACCCCCAGCTCACCGACCAGGCCAAACGCAAGATCCTCGGCGACAACCTGCTCCGCCTGCACGGCCTGTCACGCTGACCCCGGCCGCCGCCGTCACCCCTGCGCGCCGGCCCCGATCGTGAGCGAGGCCGTCACGGCCGCGGGCAACTCGCGCAGGCGGTGGGCGGGCAGTTCCAGCACGGTGACGTCGTCGGCCCACGGCGCGACCCGGGCGACGACCTCGCGGGCCTGCCTCTTGGTCAGCCCGCCGTCCGCCCTGGTCAGGCCCTCGCGCCAGGTGTTGGCGAGCTTGCCGTGCGCGTTGTCGAGTATCGCGCGCAGCAGGCGGCCCGGCGGGTCCTGGGCGGGGCCGGCGCGCTCGGCGTCGAGGACCGCGCCGTCGGCGGTGATCCGGTAGACCGGCGACAGCGGCGCGGTCAGCCCCGCGAGGTCGTCCGGCGGCTCGGCGAGGAACACCCGCACGTGCCGCGCCCGGGTGGCCAGCAGGAGGCGCGGCACCGCGGCCGTCATCCCCGCGGGCACGGCGACGGCCACCCGCTCGGGCGCGGCCGCGTACGGCTTGGCCAGCCAGGTGGACAGGCGGGCCCGGGGAACGCGGGGGAGGAGGTCCTTCGGCCAGTCGCCGACCAGGACGCCCGGCTCGAAGCCGCCCAGCCGGACCGAGCCGGCCGCCGGGCGGGACTCCACGGACTGGGGGCCCTTGGTGTAGATCGCGGTGCCGTAGCGGTCGGCCCTGGCGGCGACGGCCGGCCGGGTCTTGGTGGTCGGGCGCAGCACGTAGAGGTCGGCCGCCGAGCCGATGGCCTCCGCCCCGAAATAGCGGTTGAAGTCGGGATACATCGCCTCGTAGGCGAGGTTCAGATCGTGCAGCGATTCCTGCACCTTCAGGGCCAGCATCGGCGTCCGCTCGCTCGCCCCGTACGCGAGGAGCACGCGCCCCTGATCCGGGTCGCGCAGGCCCTCGACGGCCCTGGCGACGAACAGCCCCACCCCCTCGGGGGTGTACGGCGGGTCGGTGACGGCCAGGTCGGCCCACTCGTGGGCGGAGCGCGGCAGGCCGAGGCGCAGGTCGGCCCAGCGGGTGCGCACCGCCAGGCCGAGCCGCCGGGCCTGCTCGTCGATGTAGGCGAGGATCCGCTCGTCGAGGTCGGCCACGGCGACCTCGGCCTCGGGATGGATCAGCTTGATCGCCAGCGAGGTCAGGTCGTGGTCGCCGACGCACAGCACCTTCGCGTCCCGCAGCCAGAACCGGGCGCCGAGCAGCAGCGCCCGCCGCACGACGGTCTCCGGCGTCGCCGCCACGTGGTCGAGCACGTGCCGCCCCCGCGGCGCCCCGGCGATCAGCCGCTCCATGAGCTCCACGACCCCGGAGTGCCGGGGGAGGAGATGCCCGACGGGATCGGCGGGCCTGGCGGACGGGCTGTCGCCGAGCAGTTCGCGGACCGCCTCGGCCTGCCCGGCCGTGAGACGGAACCGGTCGCCGGAACGCTCGGGGGCCACCTCGCGCAACAGCGCCTCGATGCCCCGCCTGGAGGTGGCGGTCTCCCGTACGAGGTCGGCGAGGGTCCACCAGCCGCCGTCGGCCAGCAGCGCCAGCGCGGCCCGGAACCGCCCGGCATCCACCCCCGCCCCGGCCAGCACCTTCCGCACGCCCTCGCCATCCATGGCCAGAACCCTATCGGGACCGAACCACCTTCCCGGCCGCCCGAATGCCTTCTATCGGTGGGAGGGAGCCACCTCGCGCGACCCCGGAGAAAGCGAAAGGCCGGGGGACTGCCCCCGGCCGGTGAGTGAGATGGTGGACGATACTGGGATTGAACCAGTGACCTCTTCCGTGTCAGGGAAGCGCTCTCCCGCTGAGCTAATCGTCCAAGTGCGAGACCGAGCGGAAGACGGGATTCGAACCCGCGACCCTCACCTTGGCAAGGTGATGCTCTACCCCTGAGCCACTTCCGCGCCCGCCCGGCGAACGCCGGGTGACGAGAGAACTCTAGCGAATACTCGCCGACTCCCCAAACCGGATTGTCCTGCCCAGGCGCTCAGACGGGCGACGGCGTGTGCCCTCCGTTGACGGTGAGGCGCTGCCCGGTCACGTACGCCGCCTCGTCGGAGGCGAGGTACGCCACGGCCGCCGCGACGTCCCTGGGCGTGCCGATCCGGCCCACCGGGACCTCCGCCACGTAGTCGTCGGCGTCGAGGCCGGCGTGCCGCTCGACCGGGATCCAGCCGGGCGCGACCACGTTCACGGTGATCCCGTACGGACCGAGCTCGCGCGCCCAGCACCGGGTCATCGCGTGCTGCGCGGCCTTGGCCGAGGTGTAGGCGGAGGTGCGCGGCAGCGTGCGGTCCACGACGTCGGAGCCGATCTGGATCACCCGGCCCCTGCCGCGCTCCCGCATCGCGGGCAGGCAGGCCTGGACCAGCAGCGTGGGACTCTTGACGAAGAACGTGAGCTGGTCGAGCTGCGCCTGCCAGGTCAGCTCCTCGACGCCGAGCTCGGGCTGCGGGCCGGTGGCGTTCAGCACCAGCGCCTCGACCGGCCCGAGCTCCCGCGTGACCCGGGCCGCCAGGCCGGCGGTGGCTGCCTCGTCCGTCACGTCGGCGGGGAAAGCTTCCGCGCGCCCGCCCGCCGCCCGGATCTCGTCGACCACCGCGGCGGCGCCGGCCGCGTCGGACCGGTAGTTGACCCCCACCGCCCAGCCGTCGGCGCCCAGCCGGCGCGCGATGGCGGCCCCCAGGCCACGGGAGGCCCCGGTGACCAGCGCGACTCTCACTTGCTCATGCACGCCCGCCACCCTACCGAGGGGCGCTGTCGAGGGCCGCGCTCGGGAGCCGTGCTCGGGAGCCGTGCTCGAGGGCCGGGTGAGTGACGCGTCCGGGAGCCGTGATCGAGGGCCGGGTGAGTGACGCGTCCGGGGTCGCATGAGAGCCGCCCCCACGGGTAGACGGGTGATACTTCGACCGGCGCGCAAACGTGCCTGAGCTACCGTCACCACATGGCTGAACGTACCGATGCCGACATCGCGCCGGTCGCGGCGCTCATCGCCGACCCGACCCGGGCCGCGATCCTGACGGCGCTGCTCGACGGGCGCGCGCTGGCGGCCGGGGAGCTGGCCGCGCTGGCCGGGGTGAGCGCGGCCACCGCCAGCGCCCACCTGGCCCGGCTGCTCGACGGCGGGCTGGTCGGGGTGGTGCGGCAGGGCCGCCACCGTTACTACCGGCTGGCCGGACACGAGATCGCGGAGGTGCTGGAGGTGCTCGCCAGAGTCAGCGCGCGGCCGCCCGTGCGGTCGCTGCGGCAGTCGCGGCAGGCCCGGCTGCTGGAGGAGGCGCGCACCTGCTACGACCACCTGGCCGGGCGGGCCGGCGTCGCGCTGCTGGACGCGCTGCGCGGGCACGGCTGCCTCGACGGCGAGCGGGTCACCCCGGGAGGGGAGAGCCTGCTGGCGGAGCTGGGCGTGGACGTCGAGCGGGCGCGCCGGGCCAGGCGCAGGTTCGCCCCGGAGTGCCTCGACTGGACCGAGCGCCGGGCCCACCTCGGCGGCGCGCTCGGCGCCGCCGTCACCGAGGTGCTGCTGGAGCGCGGCTGGTACCGCAGGGGCAGCATGCCGCGCGCGGTCGTGCTCACCGACGAGGGACGGGAAGGGCTGGCCGCGTTGTTCTCCGGTAAGGAGCTAACATCGCATTTGCCGGTTACCTAAACGGGAGAAACACATCATGCGCGACAACGAGGTCGTGAACGTCGGTCCCGAACCCCTCAGCTTCGACGACGTCATCCGGGTGGCCCGCCACGGCGCCCCCGTCCGGCTCGCCGACGACGCGATCGCCGCGGTCTCGGCGGCCCGCCAGCGGGTGGACGACCTGGCCGAGGCCCCCGTCCCCGCGTACGGGATCTCGACCGGGTTCGGCGCGCTGGCCACCCGCCACATCGACCCGTCGCTCCGCACCCAGCTGCAGCGGTCGCTGGTGCGCTCGCACGCCGCGGGCAACGGCCCCGAGGTGGAGACCGAGGTGGTGCGCGCGCTCATGCTGCTGCGCCTGCACACGCTCGCCACCGGCCACACCGGCATCCGCCCGACCACGGCCAAGACCCTGGCCGCGCTGCTCAGCGCCGGGATCACGCCGGTGGTCCACGAGTACGGCAGTCTCGGCTGCTCGGGCGACCTCGCCCCGCTGGCGCACGTGGCCCTCACCCTGATGGGCGAGGGTGTCGTACGCGATAAATCCGGAAATCTCGCCCCGGCAGGCGAAGCGCTCAAGCAGGCCGGCATCGAACCCGTCGAACTCGCCGCCAAGGAGGGCCTGGCCCTCATCAACGGCACCGACGGCATGCTCGGCATGCTCGTCCTCGCCATCGCCGACCTGACCACGCTGGCCAGGACCGCCGACGTCAGCGCCGCGATGAGCGTCGAGGCGCTGCTCGGCACCGACCGTGTGTTCGCCCCCGAGCTCCAGGCCCTGCGCCCGCACCCCGGCCAGGCCGCGGCCGCCGCCAACATGGTCAAGATCCTGGCGGGTTCGGAGATCATGGCCAGCCACCGCGACCCCGAGGCGTGCACCCGCGTCCAGGACGCCTACTCGCTGCGCTGCGCCCCCCAGGTCGCCGGCGCCGCCCGCGACACGATCGCGCACGCCGCCGCCGTCGCCGGGCGGGAGCTGGCCAGCGCCGTCGACAACCCGGCCGTGCTCGACGACGGCCGCGTCGAGTCCAACGGCAACTTCCACGGCGCGCCGCTCGCGTACGTGCTGGACTTCCTCGCCATCGTGGCCGCCGACCTGGCCTCGATGTCCGAGCGGCGCACCGACCGCTTCCTGGACGTGGCGCGCAACCACGGCCTGCCCGCGTTCCTGGCCGACGACCCCGGGGTCGACTCCGGCCACATGATCGCCCAGTACACCCAGGCCGCCATCGTCTCGGAGCTGAAGCGGCTGGCCGTGCCCGCCAGCGTCGACTCCATCCCGAGCAGCGCCATGCAGGAGGACCACGTCTCGATGGGCTGGTCCGCGGCACGCAAGCTGCGCCGTTCCGTCGACGGACTCACCCGCGTGCTGGCCGTCGAGGTGCTCACCGCCGCCCGCGCCCTCGACCTGCGCCGCCCGCTCACGCCCGCCCCGGCCACCGCCGCCGTGGTCAAGGCGCTGCGCGAGACCGTGCCGGGGCCGGGACCCGACCGGTTCCTCGCGCCGGAGATCGACGCCGCGGTCCGGCTGGTGGCCGAGGGCGGCGTGGTCCAGGCCGTGGAGGCCGTCACCGGCCCGCTCGGCTAGGAAGGCAGCGCGACGATCGCGTCCATCTCCAGCAGCAGCCCCGGCATGAACAGCTTCGACACCTCAACCGTCGTGCTGGCCGGGGGAGTGCCGGTGATGTACTTCCTGCGTACCTTTCCGTACTCGACCCTCTGGTCCATGTCCGTCAGGTACGTACGCAGGAACGCGATGTCGCCGAACCCCGCGCCCTGATCGGCGAGGATCTTGCCCAGGCACTGGAAGACGTGCTCGGCCTGCTCGGCCATCGACCCCTCGCCGACCAGGCGGCCCTGCTCGTCGAAGGCCGCCTGGCCCGACACGTAGAGGGTGTCGCCGACGCGGACCGCGTGCGAGTACATCCCGTTCGTGGCCGGCACGGTGGCCGGGTTGAGCGGCACCGCCCGGCTCCGCCGCGGTCCGCCCTCGACGTGCGGCGCGATCGAGGTCAGGTCGCGCCCGCCCAGGCCCGCCGCCTCCGCCTCGCGCAGCCGCCGCAGCGCCGCGGTCGCCACCGTCGCCTCCGGCCACGCGGCCAGGTCCAGGTCCTTGGCGGCCAGCCCGAGCGCGTAGCGGGTCTCCGCCGCGGGCTCGCGCAGCCGCTCCGCCACCCCGCCGAGCGGGGTGCCCGCCAGCACGTCCAGCAGCGCCGTACGATCCACCCCGTGCGCCGTCCCGTACGCGAGCGTCTCCGCGACCAGCACCTGGGCGGGCACGATCGCGCTCATGACGGCGAGCTTCATGGCCGCCCCCGCGCCCAGCGGGCCGCACTCGCGCACGGCGCCGAACACCTCCAGCACCTCGCGGCAGCCCGAGACGTCCCCGCCGGCCAGCACCGTCAGCGCGCCGGAAGCCGCCGGGCCCACGCTGCCCAGCACCGGCGCGTCCACCAGAGCCACCCTCGCCGGCAGCAGCTCGCGCAGGTCGCGCACCGCCTCCGGGCCGATCGTGGACATCTCCACCACCGTCGCACCCGGCCGCAGCCCCGGCAGCGCCGCCGTCAGCACCTCTCGCACGGCGGCCGGGTCGCGCAGCATCGTGATGACGAGGTCCGCGTCCTCGACCGCCGCGGCGGCCGTCACGCCGGTCCCACGCCGCCAGGTGGTCACCTTGTGCCCGGCGTCCACGAGCCGCCGGGCCATGGGGACGCCCATGCGTCCCTGTCCGAGAAATGCAATCACGTCCACCAGTGAAGCGGTACGCGTGGTATTCCACCAGCGACTAGATTGCATGGCAGCCATGCCGAACACGAATGCCTTCGACACCGCCGCCCTGCGCCTGTTCCACGAGGTCGCCGGCAGCGGATCGTTCACCGCCGCCGCCGAGCTGCTCGGCTACACCCAGTCCGCGGTCTCCCGGCGCATCGCCGCGCTGGAACGCGCCGCCGGCGGGCCCCTCTTCGAACGCCTGCCCCGCGGCGTCCGCCTCACCTCCGCCGGCCACCTGCTGCACCGGCACGCCGCCGAGGTCCTCGACCGGCTCGACCAGGCGGGGGAGGAGCTGATCGCGCTGCACCGCGGCAGCGGCGGCACCCTGCGCGTCGGCTCGTTCGCCACCGCCAACGCCGACCTGCTGCCCACCACCCTGAAGCGGTTCGCCGAGCGCCGCCCCGCCATAGACCTGCGGCTGATCGAGGGGCTCAGCCCGCACCTCATCGAACGGCTGCACGCCGGGGCGCTCGACATGGCCGTGATCAGCGACTACCTGACCACGCCGCCGGGCGAGCTCCGCCTGATCCCGCTGCTGGCGGACCGCCTCCTGGTCGCGCTGCCCCGCGACCACGCGCTGGCCGGCGAGGACGAGGTCGACCTGCGCGACCTGGCCCAGGAGAGCTGGATCGAGGCCGCCCCGCGCGGCCAGCCCACCCTGCTCCTGGCCGCCTGCTCCGCCGCCGGGTTCACCCCGCGCGGCGGGTTGCGGGTCGCCGAGTGGTCCGGCAAGTTCGGCTTCGTCGCCGCCGGGCTCGGGGTCACGCTCGTGCCGGAGCTGGCCGCCCGCGCCGTGCCGCCCTCGATCGTCCTGCGCCGCCTGCGCGGCCGGATGCCCGCCCGCACCGTGTACGCGGTCCTGCCCGAACCGGCGCTTCCGGCCGCGACGGAGCTCGCCGGAATGCTGGGAGAATGGGAGGCGTGTACGACGGCTACGCGCACTTAGGCGGCCGGCTCGCCACGGGGCTGCGCGACGTGACGACCGACCTCGCAGCGCTCGACGGCGAGGGCTGGTGGGCCGTCGTGGTCGACTACGAGGGCAAGGTCACCTGCGCCCGCTTCGACCGGGTGCGCCGCGCCCCGCTGCCCGCGCCGCGCGGCCCCTGGCCCGGCCCGCGCCCCGAGGAATGGCGCAGCTCGCTCGACCGCGCCGCCTACGAGCGGGGCGTGCGCGCCATCCGCGACCACATCGAACGCGGCGAGGTCTACCAGGCCAACCTCTGCCGCGTCCTCACCGCGCCGCTCGCGCCGGGGGCCGACCCGCTCGCGCTCGCCGCCCGCCTCGCCGCCGGAAACCCCGCCCCGCACGCCGCCGTCATCCACCTGCCCGGCCTCGACGTCATCTCCGCCTCGCCCGAGCTCTACCTGTCGCGCGACGGCGACGTGGTCGAGTCACGCCCCATCAAGGGCACCGGCGTCACCGCCGCCGACCTGCTGGAGAAGGATCACGCGGAGAACGTGATGATCGTCGACCTGGTCCGCAACGACCTCGGCAGGGTCGCCGCCGTCGGCACCGTCGAGGTGCCCGAGCTGTGCGCCGTCGAGGAGCACCCCGGCCTGGTCCACCTCGTCTCCACCGTCCGCGCCCGGCTGGAGCCCGGCGCGGGGTGGGCCGAGCTGTTCGCCGCCACCTTCCCGCCCGGCTCGGTCACCGGCGCGCCGAAATCCTCGGCCCTGCACATCATCAATGCGCTCGAACCGGAGCCGCGCGGGCCCTACTGTGGGGCGGTGGGCTGGGTCGACGCCGACCGGCGCACGGCGGCGCTGGCCGTCGGCATCCGCACGTTCTGGATCCGCTCCGGTCAGATCCGCTTCGGCACCGGAGCCGGCATCACCTGGGGCAGTGACCCCGGGCGCGAATGGGCCGAGACCGAGCTCAAGGCATCCAGGCTGATCACACTGGCATCATCGGGAGGAAATGGATGAACGTCCCTGTCTGGGTCAACGGGGAGCTGCTCGACCCCACGCAGGCCACGGTCTCGGTGTTCGATCACGGCCTGATGGTCGGCGACGGCGTCTTCGAGACCATCAAGATCGTCAACGGCCGGTCCTTCGCCCTGACCCGCCACCTCGACCGGCTCAAGCTCTCGGCCCAGCGCATGGACCTGCCCGAGCCCGACCTGGAGGCGATCGCCGACGGCATCGCCCGGTGCCTCGCCGCGGCCCCCGCCTGGCCGCTCGGCCGCATCCGCGTCACCTACACCAGCGGCCCCGGCCCGCTCGGCTCCGACCGCGGCAACCAGGGCGCCACCTCGGTGGTGATCGTGGACGAGCAGAAGCCGTTCCCGGCCGCCGCCGACGTCACCGTCGTGCCCTGGCCGCGCAACGAGCGCGGCGCCCTGTCCGGCGTCAAGAGCACCTCCTACGGCGACAACGCCAAGGCGCTGGCCTACGCCAAGGCCCGCGGCGGCGGCGAGGCGATCTTCGGCAACCTGGCCGGCAACCTGTGCGAGGGCACCGGCTCCAACGTCTTCATCGTCCGCGACGGCCGGCTGCTCACCCCGACGCTCGACTCCGGATGCCTGGCGGGCGTCACCCGGGCGCTGGTCATCGAGTGGTTCGGGGCCAAGGAGGTCGACCTGCCGCTGTCGTCCTTCTACTCCGCCGAGGAGGCGTTCCTCACCTCCACCACCCGCGACGTCCAGCCGATCGCCCGCGTCGACGACACCGTGCTGCCCGTCGCCCCCGGCCCCGTCACCGCCAAGGCGATGCAGGTCTTCGCCGAGCGAGCCGCCGCCGACCTCAACCCCTGATCCCGCGTTGACCGTCACCCCCCGCCGCCCCGGAGATCCGGAGCGGCTCGGTCCCTACGTGATCGCCGGCCGCCTCGGCCAGGGCGGCCAGGGCATCGTCTACCTCGGCGAAGGTCCCGGCGGCGAGCGCGTGGCCGTCAAGATGCTCACCGGCGGCCTCGACCGCTCGTTCGCCCGCGAGCTGGCCGCCGCCCGCCAGGTCGCCGAGTTCTGCACTGCCCGCGTCATCGCGGCCGACCTCGACCACGATCCGCCGTACGTGGCGAGCGAGTACATCGACGGCCCGCCGCTGGCCGACGTCGCCCCGCTGCACGGCACCCCGCTGGCGCGGCTGGCGATCGCCACCGCGACCGCGCTCACCGCCATCCACCAGGCCGGGGTGGTGCACCGCGACTTCAAGCCGGGCAACGTGCTGATGGCGCCCGACGGGCCGCGGGTCATCGACTTCGGCATCGCCCGCCTGACCGACTCCAGCACGACCGGCGGCGCGCTGGCCGGCACCCCCCGCTACATGGCGCCCGAACAGTTCGCCGGCGGGCCGGTCGGGCCCGCCGCCGACGTGTTCGCCTGGGGCTGCACGATCGTGTTCGCGGCGGCCGCGCGGCCGCCGTTCGGCGGCGACACCATCCCCGCCGTCATCCACCGCGTGCTGCACGCCGAGCCCGACCTGGGCGGGCTGACCGGCCCCTTGCGCGACATCGTCGCCCGCTGCCTGGACAAGGACCCCGCCCGCCGCCCCTCGGCCCGCGACGTGCTGCTGGAACTCCTCGGCGGGAGCACGCCGGGCGGCGAGGCGGACACGCTCCGGGAGGCCGCGATCGCCGTGGCCGCTCCGCGCGTCTCCCGCCGCACCGTGCTGATCGGCGCGGGCGCGGCGACGGCCGCCCTGGCCACCACCGCCGCCCTCCTGTGGGGGCGCGGCCCGGGAGGCTCGCCCCGGGCGTTCGCCTCCGACGGTCCCGGCGGGACGCCGTCCCCCACGGAAGTCCAGCCGCGGGCGCTCGCCGCGGCCCTCCAGGACGCGATCGCGATCGCCCCGATGGCCGACTTCACCCACGAGGGCGGCCTGACCCAGAGCGACACCCACGCCACCGCCGGCGGGAAGCTCGCCTACCACCCGGAGACGTCCGACAGCTCCAGCAGCGTCGACTACGCCATGTCCATACGGCCCTCGGCAGGAAACACCAGGCCGTGCTCATCGCCGCCGGCGCCCGCGAGGGCCTCTACCTCGACGGCCGCAAACTGGGCGAACAGGACAACTCCGAGGCCGGGACCGGCAGCCGGATGGTCGCGATCATGGCGTCCGTCGGGGTGGCCGCCGACCTCGTCGCGCTCACCCCGGCCATCCGCGGGTCCGAGCGCGTCTACGCTGCCTCCCTCGTCACCAGCAAGGCCCCGCAGAGCCTGCAGATGTTCCTCGCCGACATCGCCGGCTGGGAGTCGGAGCAGCTCGCCGCGACCACCCTGAGCTGGCGGCTCGAACTGGACGCGGACGGCCGCCCGCGCTCCTACACGCTGGCCTGGCGCTTCCCCGTGGACGGCACCGTACTCACCTCGACCTGGACCACCGGCTACCGCGACTGGCGCAAGGGCGCGATCCCACCGCCTCAGTAGCTCTTCTGGGTCTGGACGTTGAAGTCGTCCATCTTCACGTCCTTGGCCGGGTCGGTCAGCGGGTCGGTGATCCGCAGGACGTCCAGGCCCATCCGGATGTCGGCCGAGTAGACGTACCCGTTGTAGTAGTACGCCGACCAGGAGCCCGCGATGCCCTCTTCCGCGAACGGGCCGCGCTCGAAGAAGCCGATCTCCTTCGGGTTGGCGGAGTCGGTGAAGTCGAAGAAGGACACACCGCCCTGGTACCAGGCCTGCACCATGATGTCCTTGCCCGGGATGGGCAGCAGCGAGCCGTTGTGGGCGACGCAGTTCTCGGTCGGCCCCTGCTCACGCGGGATCTTGAAGTAGCCGCGCTTCTCCAGCTTGCCGTCCACGATGTCGTACACCGCGTTCGCGCCCTTGGTGGCCGGGATCTGCGCGGTGCAGGTCGGGGCCGAGCCGCCGCCGAGCTCGTCGCTGAACAGCACCTTGGTGGCGTCGTTGTTGAACGTGGCGGAGTGCCAGATCTGGAAGTTCTCCTCGTCGGTGACCTGCTGGATCAGCTTGGGGTTCACCGGGTCCGTGATGTCGAACAGGTAGCCGTCGCCGAAGCAGGCGGCAGCGGCCAGGTTCTTCTCCGGGTAGGCGGTGATGTCGTGGCAGCCCGTGCCCTCGCCCTGGTCGCCGATCGGGATGTCCGGGCTGGCCAGCACCTTGGCCGACTTCGGGTCGTCCAGCGGGATCTCCACGACCTGCAGCAGCTGGTGCGGCGGCGGGCAGGTCTGGGAGTCGGGCTCCGGACCGGGCGAGGAGACGTACACGAAGAGCTTGCCGTCCTTGGGCACCATCGTGTGCGTGTGCGAGCCGCACTCGGTGGCGACCGCTCCCACGTACCTCGGGTTCTTCTTGTCGCTGACGTCGAAGATGCGCAGGCCCTCCCACGTGGCCTCGTTCTCCGTGGAGTCGCAGCCCTCGCCGCTGCGCGGCGAGTCGATCGAGAGGATCACCAGGTTCTCGTACACGGACACGTCGTTCTGCTGAGCCGGGCAGGTCACCTGGCTGACGACCTTCGGCGCGGCCGGGTCGCTGATGTCGAAGATCGAGAACCCGCCGAAATTGCCCATGTAGAGATAGTCGCCCTGGAAGGCGAGGTCGGTGTTCCAGTCCATCTCACCGTTGAGCGGGGCGGTCCGCGGCACGTTCGCCACATGTTCGACGTTGTCGCTCGTCAACACCTCACCGGGCGCCGCCTGGCTCTGCGAGCTCTCCGAGCTCGGCGAGCTTCCCTGCGGCTCGCCGGTGAGCGGCGCCTCCGCCGGAGGACTCCCCGCACATGCGGTGACCAGCAGAAAGGCCGCCCCCAGCGCAGCCCGACGAACCTTGGCGAAGATCACGCCTGCCCCCTCGTCTCATAGCTCAGTATGGAAGCTATGCCAGGGAGGTCCGGAATGCGCGCGCTATTGGTCACAGTTCTGCTGACATCGTCCGTCCTGGCCGGCTGCGGCGACGAGTCCCCGCAGCCCTCGGCCATCGGCACCGAGGCTCCGGTGATCGTACCGGGCGACCCCGGCGCCACGGCCCGCACCGCGACCCCCGGCGAGCGCCTCGGCCAGGTCCCGGCCACCCCCACGGCGGCGGACGTGCGGTTCGCCGAAGGCATGATCCCCCACCATCGGCAGGCGCTCGAGATGTCCGGCCTGGCGGCCAACCGCACCTCCACCGCGTCCGTGCTCGGCTTCGCCCAGCAGATCGCCATCAGCCAGCAACCCGAGATCGCCATCATGTCGGAGTGGCTGACCGGCCTGGGCCGCCGCGTCCCCTCCGGCCACGGCCACGGCGGCCAGGATGGTTACGGCATGGCGACCGAGGAGCAGCTGAAAGCCCTGCGCGCCGCCAAGGGCAGCGCCTTCGACCGCATGTTCCTGCAGCTGATGATCAGGCACCACGAGGGCGCGCTCAAGATGGCGCAGGAGCAACTGGCCGGGGGAAAGGACCAGCGGATGCGGCTCATGGCACGCGAGGTGTACGCGGGGCAGAGCATCGAGATCGCCAGAATGCGCAAGCTGCTGCGCGACAGCCCATGACCGACCTACCCGAAGGCTTGGCAGGGAGGCATGGCAGGCTGTGAGGACCGGAGGCATGGCAGGCTGTGAGGACCGGAGGCTTGTCAGGCCGTGAGGACCGGACACCGGCCTTCCTGCCTGTCCCGGAGCGGGCCTTTCAGCTGGACCAGAGCATGTTGGACAGTTCGGCGTCCAGATCCATGTAGTCGGTCTCCCGCCCGGCCGGCACCTTCTCGTACGTACGGTGCAGGAACTCCGTCAACGGAGCCAGCGGCACCTCGAACAGTGCCTGCCCGAAAGGCGACGTCAGGCTGATGTGCAACGTGCGCTCGCCGTCGGCGCGCGACGGCCACACCTGCACGTCGCCGTCGCCGACTCGCCGCACGATGCCGACGGTCAGCAACTCGCGGGCGAAGATCCACTCGACCGGTTCGTCGTTCCCTACGTGGAAGGCCATGCGGATGGCATACGGATCGTCGGCTGTGTAGCTCAGCCCGGCGAGCAGGGGGACGGTCGTACGGTCGGGGACCACAAGCCGAAGGCCAAGCTCGGCGGAGACGGTGGTGCTGTTCATCGTCAGCCAAACCTTTTCGTCGTAGGTCCCCTCTACGGGGCTTTCACTGCTCGGGGGTACTTCGTCCACGTGTCCGAGCTCTGACGGCGCAACGAAGAAACCTGTTGGAAAGATTCCGCTCCAAGGCCCTTCTGTAACGCAACTCACAGCTGGACATTTAGGCATCTACCTGGCTAAACGGGATCAGTTGGGTCGTATTTACGAGGGTTTTGCGTGTTGTGGATCTCGTCCCGGAAGCCGCCGGTGATCGTTCTCGATGCTGATCACGTCGGGCGTCTACCCGGGACACGACGATGGTATGCCACCGGCCCGCCACAGCGGTGGGCAACCGCCGCGTTTCACCCCGAATCCTCACCCTGCCGTCTATCGTTTCGCCAGCGGGTGCTGGAGTGCGGTATGGTTTTCCCCGTCGGGCCCCACGGGGCCGGACAGGGCGGGCGATTAGCTCAGCGGGAGAGCGCTTCGTTCACACCGAAGAGGTCACTGGTTCGATCCCAGTATCGCCCACCACATCGCAGCAGGTCAGAGGCCGGTTCTCCAACGGAGCGACCGGCCTTTTTGCTGTCTGGACCGTCGTTGGACCGTGGCCTTGATCGTCACCCGCCCGGGTGGACCGTCACGGGACGGCAGGTCCCGGCACCCTCGCCGCGGTCCGGACGGTCCGCGATGTTCAACTGGCCGGTCTTCGCTCGGGGCCTTCAGCCGTGAGCGTGGGCATCGGCGAGTGACCTACACATAGGGATCTACAGCGTAAAGCTGTTGGCCATGCTCAACGAGTACCCTCCACAAGCTCTTGGCATGATCCATCAGGTGCCCGTCGAGTGAGGGAGACGGGCGGGTCCTCGACGCCCTCGGGACGGTTTGTCGGTCTTGTAAGCCATGCTCCACCCCAGCGAGCAAGATCAAAAGCTGGTGAAGGTGTTGAGATAGCTTGCCACCTCATCGGTAACCTGCTGCGTCTGTCCGCCCAGGCCGGTGGCTCGCGAGTCGTTTCGTCCGGGATATTCGTGCGGAATCGACGTTCCTCCTCTGGCTCCTGGCCCCGCTTTGCTGAGCTATTGGCCGGGCTGCAGGTCGAAGCCTGGCGACGAGCGCGCCCTGCAGGATTCGAACCTGATCACTCCGTTGACTCCGTACGTCCCCGAGCTTCGCCGACTCGGGCACTCGCCCCCGGAAGCCTTGATGCGAATCGGAACTTGACTCCTGACCGGAGGCCGTACGAATGGGGCGAGTCCTCAGCGGATGGTGGTCGGCGGACGAGTGAACGCCTGAGTCGAAACTGGACCTGGAGTTCTCTGCTGAGGCCGTGCACCTTGATTCCTCTCGACCGCGACCCCGTCAGTTGCCCCTTTTCGCCAAGATCGTGGCTTGAGCCAGCGGCGGGAGAGAGGCGGCTGCGGTCACCAGCTTCCCGGGCCTGGCCGACCTGACCGGTGTCCGGATGTCCGGGTGAGCGCCGGTGAACCGGCCGGACCGAGCGATGCGCCGCAGCCGCGGCAAGAGCGACGCCGTGGACGCCGAAGCCGCCGCTGTCGCAGTGCTGTCCGGGCGTGCCACCGCCATCCCCAAGGCCGCAGACGGCCAGGTCGAGCAGATGCGGATCTACAAGGTCGCCAAGGACTCGGCGATCAAGTCTCGCACGCAAGCGATCAACCAGATGAAGATGCTCCTCGTCAACGCCGAACCTGCACTCCGAGAGTCACTGACAGGCTTGGGCACTGCGACCTTGGTGGCACGATGCGCCGCGCTGCGGTCCGACGACCACTCCGGAGTGGAAGCTGCCTGCAGGCATGCCCTTCGTCTGCTTGCCATGCGCATCCAGCAGCTCACCCATGAGATCAAGGACCTCGACGGGCGCATCGCCGCTGCCGTCAAGACGACCGCGCCGCGGCTTCTCCAGCAGTTCGGCGTGGGCCCAGACTCCGCTGCCGCTCTGCTCATCGCAGCTGGCGACAACCCCGAACGGCTCGCCAGCGAGGCATCGTTCGCCGCCCTGTGCGGTGTCAGCCCTGTCGAAGCTTCGTCGGGCAAGAATCAACGCCATCGGTTGAACCGTGGCGGCAATCGCCAGGCGAATGCTGCCCTGTTCCGGGTAGTGATCACCCGTATACGGCGCCATCAGCCCACTCGCGATTACATCGCCCGCCGCACGCAGGACGGACTCTCGAAGAGAGAGATCATCCGCTGCCTGAAGCGCTACCTGTCGAGAACCCTCTTCAAGATCATCAAAGCTGCTCTCACACCCCCTGCGCCGGCGGAAGGGACTTGACGAACATAGGGGCATCAAACACCGCCGCCACGGCGTGAACGTGCAGGTCCTGGCCGATCCGGCCGGCCGGCTCATATGGGCCGCCCCTGCACTGCCCGGTGCCGCGCACGACCTGGCCGCGGCCCGCGCCACCGGCCTGGTCGACGCGCTGAGCGCCGCAGGAGTGACGACCTTCGCCGACAAGGGTTATCAAGGGGCGGGTGGCAGCATCCGCACGCCGTTCAAAGGCCATCGGCTGCGGCCGCCGCTGTCGCGCCATCAGCGCTCGGTCAACCGCGCACACGCGCGCATCCGCGCCTGCGGGGAACGCGCCGTTGCCACCTTGAAGACCTGGAAGATCCTGACCCGGCTGCGCTGCTACGCGCACCGCGCCACCACGATCGTGCAGGCCATCCTCGTCCTGCAGCTCATCGAAGAAGGCCGCTACTCAGGATGAAAAGTGCTCCTTGATAATCTCTAGGATTTCCATCCGCGTCTCGTGCCCCACCAGGCCGGCGTCCGCGATGTCGAGCAGGCGCCCCGCCTGCTGATAGAAGGCGGACAACTCGCTCTCGCTCCTGAAACCACCCAGCCTCAGGTAGACGCGCTTGCCGTCAGGCCCGGCAGGCAGCTCTTCCTTGCCGTGCCAGGTGCCGTGATGCGGATTCCACGTGCCGTCCTCGCGGCGGAGCTTTGGAAGTTGGCGCCGAGTTCACGGCCGCTCTCCCGGCACTTGCATCGTTTGTATCCATTTCCCGTCAACTTCTTGTTTTCACCTCATTCCGGGTTTCGCGGTGCATGCGTGCGATCTTTCTCGCTTCTTGGTAGTCCTCGATGCTCACCCCCAGTTCGGCGGCCAAGTCCTCCTGAGGCTGCCCGGCGCCGTGGTCTCCCGGGCTCGAAGCGAGCCGGGCTGCCAGGCTTTCGATCTGATCCTCGTGGTCCTGCGGTGTCCGGTCGCTGATCTGCCGTAGCCTGCGGTCGATCTCCTCCACCACCGGGTCGGTGGGGTGAGCGGTGCCGCGCTCGTAGGCGTTGATGACGCCGATCGCGGCCTCCAGAATCCCGGCGCGTACCAGCAGTTCGGTGGCGTGATAGACGAGGTCCGGCACCACTCGTACGGGAGAGCCCGGGATCTTGGTGGCGAACAGGTCGCGCAGGCGGACAAGGTCGGCCACGAGGCTGTGACGCCGCCGGGACCGGTGCGCCGGCGGAGTCAGATCGCGTCCGTCGCCCATGGCCCGCAGGGTCCGGTGCAGCACGTCGTAGGCGGCTGTCGCCTCGCGCCAGGAGTCGGTGTCCCGCCAGAAGGCGATCGCCTGCGCGGCCGTGTCCGGGTCGATTCTTCGCTGCGCCAGGAAGCCTTCGTAGGCGGTGCGGCTCTCGGGTTGGGTGAGGCGGTGGCGCACGCGGGCCCAGGCCAGGAGGAAGTGCGCGTACTGCTCGGCGGCGTTGCGGCCTTCGTGGGTGACGGTGCGGCTCAGGTCGTGCAGGTCCCGGCCTTCGGCGTCGTCCATGGGGAGCGGGAGTTCTTCCAGCGGGACGCCGAACACGCGAGATAGGGCGATCGCCTCGTCCACGCTGATCGCGCGGCGGCTGCCGTCGGGCCTGGGGTTGACGATCTTGGAGATGGCGGATTGGTGGGTCGGGCAGCCGGCGTTGGTGAGTTCCTGGGCCATGCGTTCCTGGGACCAGCCGCGCCTGCGCATCTCCCAGGCGATCCGCAGGGCGACGTTCTCTTCGCTCAGGCTGCGGCCGCCCGGCTCGCGGTGGGGGTGGTGGCGCGTCTGGTCCGCCGGCATGCGTCACTCCTCGGCATCACGATGATTCATCCCGAAGGGATGGAAGATTGCCAACACTAGGGTTGAAGGGTCGGCATTGTCCATGCCATCCTGACCGCGAGCGAGATCCCATCCCGAAAGACATCGACCGCCCGGCGCCGCCACCACGACCCCGAGCGGACCGTCAGAAAGGCACGCCCTCCATGGCCAAGGCCCTGACCACCGCGGAACTGCTCGCCCTGCCCGTCACCGTCGACCTCGTCACCGCCGCACGAGCGTTCGGCATCGGCCGGACCAAAGCCCACGAACTAGCCCGCAGCGGCCAGTTCCCCTGCCCCGTCCTGCGCGTCGGCCACACCTACCGCGTCGGCCGCGCCGCCCTGCTGCGCTGCCTCGACATCGACGACCCCGCGCTCACCCCGGCGCCGCCCGCCCAGACCACCGACCTCGCGTCCTGACCGGGGCTCCCTCATGAGCACCCCGTACACGCGCATCCTGCAAGCCCTCTACGCCACCACCGGCTACGCCCCACGCGGCACCGCCACCCAGAAAAGCGCCCGCTGCCCGGCGCACGACGACCGGCACCCGTCCCTGTCGGTCGGCGTCACCAGCACCGGCGTCGTCCTGATCACCTGCCACGGCGGACCCCGATGCCCTGCCGAAGACGTCATGCGAGCCCTCGGCCTGCCCCTGTCCGCCCTCTGGCCCGACACCACGCGCACCCCGCCGCCGCGCCAGCACCGCCCGGATCGCTGGATGCCCTGCGGCCACGACCGGGTGGCCGACTACCTCTACCAGGACGAGCGGGGAACCGTCCTGTACGGCGTCGCCCGCTGCGACCGCAAAGGCAACGGCTGCCAGGGCTTTCGCCAGTGGCGACCCGACCCGGCCCAACGCTCCGGCCGGCGCTGGAGCCTCTACGGCGCCGACGGCACGATGGCCGTGCGCCTGGTGCCCTACCGCCTGCCCGAAGTCATCACCGCGGTCCGCGAATCCCGGGCCGTGATGATCACCGAAGGGGAGAAGGACGCCGAAGCCCTCCGCGCCCGCCCCGGCATCACCGCCACCTGCAACGCCATGGGCGCCGGGAAATGGCAACCGGACTTCGCACGCTACTTCCACGGCGCCGACGTCTCCATCGTCGCCGACCGCGACCAGGCCGGCCGCGACCACGCCCAGGCGATCGTGGCCACCCTCATGCCCGTGGCCCGCTCCATCCACGTGCTGCAGGCCCGCCACGGCAAGGACGTCTGTGATCATTTCGCCGCCGGCGGCACCCTCGGCGATTTCCTCCAGGTGTGGGCGCCCAAGCCCTCCACCCTGCAGGGCATCAGCGGGTGAACGCCGCCAGCGGGCCGAACTGGGCCCCCGACATCACGAAACCCGGCCACCCTCCCGACCAGGAGCAACCCTGGGACGAGATCATCCCACTCGACGCACACCTCGCCCCGCCCGCATTCCCGCTCCAATGCCTGCCATCCTGGCTCGCCGACATCGTCCAGGCCGTGGCCGAAGAGACCCAGACCGCCCCCGACCTGGCCGCGGCCTTCGCCCTGGGCGGGCTGTCCACCGCAGCCGGCGGCAAAGCCGTCGTCCGCGTACGGGGCGGCTGGCACGAACCGCTCAACCTCTTCCTCCTGTGCGTGGCCCCGCCCGCCACCCGCAAATCGGCCGTCTTCCGGGCCATGACCGCCCCGCTCTACCAGGCAGAAGAACAACTCGTCCTCTCCGGCCGAGCCAAAGCCCGCCAGGCCGAACTGTTCCGCCTGCAACTGGAGGAGACCGACAAGCAGGCCAGAACCAAAGCGGTACGCAGCGGCTCGGCCAGCGACCTGGCCGAAGCCGAATCCACCGCCCTCGCTTTGGAAGAAGCGGTCGTCCCGCCCGAGGTCCAGCTGATCGCCAAGAACGTCACCCCGGAGGAGTGCTCCACGATCCTGTCCGAACAAGGGGGCCGTCTGGCCATCCTGTCGGCCGAAGGCGACCTGTTCGACATCGTGTGCGGCCGCTACAGCAACGGCGTGCCCGCCCTCAGCCCGTTCCTCGAAGCCCACGCCGGCGACGTGCTCAAGGTCAACCGCCGGGGCCGGGCCGAGTACGTGCGCTCTCCCGCCCTGACCATCGCGGTGTGCATCCAGCCCGCCGTGCTCACCTACATCGCCCGAAAGCCCCGCCTGCGCGGCCAGGGCTTGCTGGCCCGCTTCCTGTACGCGCTTCCCCACGACACCGTCGGCTACCGCAAGAGCGAACCCGACCTCGTCCCCGACGACGTCCGCCACACCTACGAGCGGAACATGAGGCACCTGGTCATCAGCCTCGCCGACTGGGACCCGCCGCAGATCCTCACCCTGTCCCCGCCGGCCACCAAACTCGTCACCGAGTTCCAGGACGAGATCGAGCCCAAGCTCCGGGCGGGTGTGGGCGAGCTCGACAGCCTGCGCGACTGGGCGGGCAAGCTCGTCGGCGCCGCCGTCCGCATCGCGGGCCTGCTGCACCTGGCGGAGCACCTCGGCGACGCCTTTCGCAAACCCGTCGCCGAGGAGACCATGCGGCGGGCCATCGACATCGCCCGCTATTACAGCGCCCACGCCGTGACCTGTTTCGGCGCGATGGCGGAAGACCGGCACACCCAACTGGCCCGCGACGCCGTGGCCTGGTTGACCCGGAACGAGAACGTCAGGACGATCCGGCGATTCAGCCGGCGCGACCTCCACCGAGGGATGCAGGCGAAGTTCAAGGATGCCTCGACGGTGGGCTCGGTGTTGTCGCTGCTGGACGCCCACGGTTATATCCGCCCCCTTCCTGAGCCTTCCGCCGGGTCCCGAGGCGGACGCAAGCCTTCTCCGAAGTACGCCGTCAACCCCCTTCTCTTCGGACAGCCATGACAGAACCGATGGGGTGCCTGTGGCCTGCAGAAACAGCTTGAACAGAAGGCGAGACAGAACGATGACGGAACTTCGGAACAGTGACAGAACTCCTTTCCGTCACTCCTCTTCGCCGCGACTGCGGGCAGGATTCGAGTTCTGTCATGTGCAGAGGGCATCTGTCACGGTGCCGTCCCTGCGGCATCAGACGACAACGGGCCAGATCAGAGCAGGTCCCGGATGTTCTGTCATTTTGTCACCAACCCTCGAATCGGAGACCACACAGGGATAGGAGCAGGGATACACATGAGCGTTTCGAATAACATCTGAAACGAATGGCCCCTTGGTAGAATCGCCCGTATGGAGCCCAGCGCCTTACGAGTGGAGAATTCGCACACCATCCATCTGGCAGGCACCAGCGTCGACCGCTACGACGTTGCGCTCCCCGCACCGGCCTGTCACACGGCGATCTCGGGTTGGGATCCGCGACGACTGCGTGCTTCTACGGCACCGGTGAACTGCCGGCGATGCCTGCGGCTGATCGAGCGGCAGCAAATCCCCGCCCTGCTTCAGGACGCGATCTTCTGAAACGGTCGGAGTGTGCTCTCTTCGCCGGCAACGTGAGAGCGCGCCGACGTGCCGGGGAGAAGTCTGCTGCTGGTCTTGTCGTCAACGACACTGGTGGGCACTGTCTCTGCCACGAGTACGGCGAACGCTCCGTCCCGCGCGGAGCCCTGCTGCTGTAGAACCGTTACGGGCGTAAGAATCCTGACCATCGCGGAACACCAGGCAGGTGAACCAAGTCGTCATCGGCAGGTCCGGCGGGAGCGGCCAGCTTCCCGCGGCGCGAACCCGGCCGTCTGATCGGTGTGCGGACGCTACCTGCCGCGCACCGATCACCACGACTCACGCGCTGACGACCGCCTGTCAGGACGCCCGTAGGTGCCTCGCTGGCGGATCTATCGGATGGCGGGTTGGTCGAGTTGGCCGGAGCCTGCGGTGGACACCCGGCCTCCCGGTCAGTCCAGTGCAGCCTCGTTCTCCGATAAGTCATGATCAGCGGGTACGACTTGGCGGCGCGCACTGGTGGAGCTGTGGGATGTGGCTCAGTTTGACGAGCTCGGCCTGTATCTGTTGTGGGCGTACAGTTCGAAGAACATGCGCTCGGCGCGGATGCCCGGACGGGCATGGTAGAGAGCGTCGTACCTGCGCTATAGCCAGGTGGCGTATGGGTGACGTGCCTCGGTCGTGAACGCGATTCTGGCGCCCGATGAGAGCCCGCTGCGTAACTTAGGAGCTCTATGTGATTGCCAGAGTGTCACATTTGCATTATTTGAGGCATTTGGGGGTAAATGTCCGCTTCTCTAAAAGTGCTCAATTTCAAATTCATCGCGTGATGAACGTGCAGGTCATTCAGTGTGCTCCCCGCGCACGCGGGGATGGTCCCAGGATCGTCCCGGCCGCGCCGACGCAGGCGTTGTGCTCCCCGCGCACGCGGGGATGGTCCCTTCGGGTCCGACTCGGTGAGAGCCGCGGACTCGTGCTCCCCGCGCACGCGGGGATGGTCCCGGCTTGTTGGGCAAGGCGGAGAACCTGCGTCGGTGCTCCCCGCGCACGCGGGGATGGTCCCGCCTGGGCGACCAGGTGGCCGACGCGCTGGCGGTGCTCCCCGCGCACGCGGGGATGGTCCCGCCCGAACCATGCGCATCGTGTTCGCCGTCTGGTGCTCCCCGCGCACGCGGGGATGGTCCCTGGGGCAGCGTCGTCCGCGGCGGCGAGCACATGTGCTCCCCGCGCACGCGGGGATGGTCCCGACCCAGCAGCGCCCAGGTCGAGCGAGTCGCCGTGCTCCCCGCGCACGCGGGGATGGTCCCCCGAGCGGCCGGTCGGCACCCGGGCCGGTCATGTGCTCCCCGCGCACGCGGGGATGGTCCCAGCTCCGCGACGACCTCCGGAGCCTTGGTGACGTGCTCCCCGCGCACGCGGGGATGGTCCCAGCCCGCCCAGCTCGCGGGCCTCGATCACGCCGTGCTCCCCGCGCACGCGGGGATGGTCCCGCCTGTTCGACCCGGGCGCGTTCCGTGCCTGGGTGCTCCCCGCGCACGCGGGGATGGTCCCGGCACAGGGTTCGTCACCGACCGCTTCAAGCGGTGCTCCCCGCGCACGCGGGGATGGTCCCGGCACCCCCGGCACGCCGCTGACCGCCTCCCCGTGCTCCCCGCGCACGCGGGGATGGTCCCACGACGCCGGCGGCGCCGACCTCAAGACTCTGGTGCTCCCCGCGCACGCGGGGATGGTGCGCCGACGAACTCGTGGGACCTCGCCGCCAGGCTGGTGCTCCCCGCGCACGCGGGGATGGTCCCGGCCGCGGCCGGCCGATCTCGTTCCGGGAAGCGTGCTCCCCGCGCACGCGGGGATGGTCCCACGGCCACGATGTGGGCGCGCTCCAGGGCCGGGTGCTCCCCGCGCACGCGGGGATGGTCCCGTGCAGCTCGCCAAGTACGTGGAGCCACGCAGGTGCTCCCCGCGCACGCGGGGATGGTCCCCCGACCCCGCCCGCTTCGACGGCGTCGAGCGCGTGCTCCCCGCGCACGCGGGGATGGTCCCGCGGGCACGTGCCGGTCCGGCAGCCGGACGGTGTGCTCCCCGCGCACGCGGGGATGGTCCCAACTCGAGTCCGCCGGAGGCGGCGCCGCAGACGTGCTCCCCGCGCACGCGGGGATGGTCCCGTGTGGGACGGGTCGGTCCGCTCGTCGAAGACGTGCTCCCCGCGCACGCGGGGATGGTCCCGGCGAACGCGAGGGTGGCCCAGCGGGCGGCCCGTGCTCCCCGCGCACGCGGGGATGGTCCCCCTGACCTCAGTGTGACGGTATGGGCTCTGCTGTGCTCCCCGCGCACGCGGGGATGGTCCCATCTGATCGAGCAACAATGCGCGCACGGGGTGGTGCTCCCCGCGCACGTGGGGATGGTCCCACGGTCCAGCTCCGCGCCACCGGAGGCGGAGCGTGCTCCCCGCGCACGCGGGGATGGTCCCATCGAAGATCATCGCTTCCGTGCCGCCGACGAGTGCTCCCTGCGCACGCGGGGATGGTCCCGACAAGCTCGACTGACGGCGGCCATGAGAAGCGGTTCTGATCCACTCGCTGTGATCGGAACCGATAGTCACGAAGCTCAGTCTGCGTGAAGGATCTGAAGACGCAGCAGTTCGAAGGATGCGCGCCCATAGCCGTCCCTCTTGATCCGCTTGATCCGATTCACGTTGCCTTCGACTCGGCCGGAGTTCCACCTCATGCTCAGTCCCGCGGTCACCGCGGCCAGGTCCTGGCGGATGCCGTTGACCAGGCTCTTTAGGGGCGGGAGGTCAGTGGCTTCGGCTTGGTCCAGCCAGGCAGGTAGCCGGTGTCCGTCCAGGGCGGCCATCATCTGCGCGAACGATTCCACGCAAGCTGCGACAGCCTCAAGTTCGGGGCATCGGGCCAGCAGTTTCTTCAGCCGGATTGTGGCGTTCTCGTCCAGGTGCTCGGGATCGCTCGTGATCAGGTGGGTGGCGCGGCGGGCCGTGAGGTGCCGGGTGACCTTGGGGGCGGGCTTTCCGCTCACGCGCACGGCCTGCAGGTGGCGGCGCACCGTCCTCTGGCTACCGGTGTAGCCGCGTTCGCGGATCTCCTCGAACAACCGCGCCGCGTCAGTGCAACCCTGATTCCATCGTTCATGCAGGTAAGGCAAGAACGGATCGACCCGCGAGCCGCGTCGTCCGTCCCGGACGGGAGCCAGGTCTTCCGGTGTGACGGCGTGGGCGTAGCGGCGCACGGTCTTGCGGTCCAAGCCAAGCGCCTCACCGATCGCGGAGATCCCCACCCCCTTGGCCAGCAGGTCACGGACCGCGGCGTGCCGTTCACGGCGCTTGGCGGCGCGTGCTCCCTCCCACTGGGCCGGGACACCGCCGATGGCAACCGCCTGCAGCGGAGTCGACGCCAGCTGCTCGGAGGCGTCCTCGACCGGCTCGGACAGGCAGGCTCGGTGCAGCAGGACGCACTTCTCCACCGCGTCGCACACGTTGCGCCAGACGTGGAAACGATCCGCGACCTGCACGGCTTCCGGCGCGGCGGTGCGTACGGCTTCGGCATAGGCGCCGCCGCGGTCACGGCAGACGATCTCCGCACCGGGATGGGCGCGCAGCCACGCGGTCAGGGTGTCGGCAGTCCGGTCGGGCAGTACGTCCACCCGCTCGCCGGTCTCCATGTCGATCAGGATCGTGGCATACACATGCCCCTTGCGGGTGGCGAAGTCGTCCACCCCCAGCACGCGCGGCGCCCTGGCCCGCGACTGCTCGGGGCGGCGGCGCAGCAGCCGCAGCAGCGTGTTCGCGCTGACCGTGATTCCCAGGTCCTCGGTGAGCCGCGCTGCGGGCCGACCCGCCAGAACCAGCATGAGGCGCTCCAATAAGCGTCGCAGCCTCGGCGTGCGACGGGCGAACCGCTCGGTTAAGCCCTCGACCTGCTCCACGAACGTCGTCCGCTCACACGTCCGTGCCGTGCAACGAAAACGCTGCACCAGCAGGTCGATTACCATCCGGCGTCCGGTCAGCGTCACATCCGCCAGCCGGCGCCGATAGCTTCCATGCCGTCGCTCCGACCGAGTGCCACAGGCCGGGCACCTCGCCTCAGGCGTGGTGGTCCTGGCCGCGACCGTCACCGCGAACTCCTCTACCCTGACCTCCTCCACAGCGACGGCTCCAGCATGATCACGTAGAGGAGAGAGCACACCAAAGTCACACGCGCCAAGATCATGCCGGATTGGGCGAGGTCACGTGATCGGTTCACAGCGAGTGGATCAGAACCGAACTCTCACAGGCCATTGACACTCGACCAGCTGCTCGACCGCCTCGGGTGCTCCCCGCGCACGCGGGGATGGTCCCTGAACCGGATGTGACGACCCCCCAGGGCCCCCGTGCTCCCCGCGCACGCGGGGATGGTCCCGACTCCATCGGCTCGATGTCGTAGGCGTCGTAGTGCTCCCCGCGCACGTGGGGATGGTCCCGACCCGCTCGGCCGCCGCCCGGGCCAAGAGCTGTGCTCCCCGCGCACGCGGGGATGGTCCCGGGAGCCGCACCAGCTCGGCGCCGCGCTCGCCGTGCTCCCCGCGCACGCGGGGATGGTCCCGGGAGCCGCACCAGCTCGGCGCCGCGCTCGCCGTGCTCCCCGCGCACGCGGGGATGGTCCCGCCCGGGGCGGCGTGCTCCCTGGGCACGCGGGGATGGCCCCTCCGGTTCCCGATCACCTTCGAGGACGGACAAGTGCTTCCCGCACGCGGGGATGGTCCCCAGAAGAGCCTCGCCTGCGCCCACCGGCAGGCGGCCGTGAAGATCAGCCCGGAGGACGTACTCCTTGCGAGCACGTGGGGACGGTCCCCGACCAAGGATGTCTTTCCAGGTCCGCGACCTGGCGCTCCCCCCGCATGGGATAGCCCAGAGGGCCAACGAAACGGTTGATTTTGGTGGCTCTGTATAGTTCGGACTTCTTGATTGGAACGTAGCCAATAAGTGCGTGAAATTGCAGCGCGTCTCAAACGGGATTTTTGGGAAATTTCATCGTTTGCCGAGCGCCGCCCTAGATCATGACCTTTAATGCCATCGTGCAGAACGATCGAGATCTCCAAGCCCATTTTGCTGCCGGCCTATCGAAAGCTGCAATTTCGGTCTGGGCAAAACATGATCGTTCTACGGACGAATGGATGCCTTTGTGGCGGCATTTGGCAGACGCCGGTGCGGTTGCGGGAAGGCTGTGGGATCGATGGCTCCCTGAGCAGGTCAAGCAGGTGATCGCTGAACCGCTTCCCGGCGGCCTAGAAGACGGGCGTCGGCTCGCCGTCTGGTTGGCCGCCACTCACGACATCGGGAAGTTGACTCCGGCGTTCGCCTGCCAGGTGGAGTCACTTGCCGATGGGATGCGATCGGCTGGCCTGGATATGCCGCTGCAGAGCCGGATGCCCGATAGGAAGTTGGCCCCTCACGGCCTTGCCGGGCAGGTGCTTCTGCGTGATTGGCTGGTCGAGCGTTATCGCTGGAAGCGTTCGGCCACATATCAGTTCACGGTTATCGCTGGCGGGCACCATGGTGTCCCGCCCACCCACGAAAGCATCCGAGATCTGGACGCCCACTCGCATCTGGTGCGTACTCCGGCGTGTGCCGCGCTGTGGCAGCAGGTGCAATGGGAGATCCTGGATCGCTGCGCCGAAGCGTGTGGAGTCGTCGGCGCACTGCCGGACTGGGCGGCGGTCAAGCTGTCCCAGCCCGCTCAGGTCCTGTTGACCGGTTTGGTCATCGTGGCCGATTGGATCGCGAGCGACGCCGACCTGTTTCCGTACTCGCCGGAAGCATGGAGGAGAAGTGAACGCGAGCGGGTGGAGGGGGCCTGGCGGGAACTGGGCCTGCCGTCCCCGTGGCGTGCGTGCGAACTCACGGGCGAGCCAGAGCAACTGATCTTCTCCCGGTTCCGGCTTCCGAACGGAGCTCGCGTCCGGCCCGTACAGGAACGCGCGGTTGAGGCGGCGCGGGCGATGTCGACGCCGGGTCTGATGATGATCGAAGCGCCCATGGGGGAGGGCAAGACAGAGGCGGCGCTGGCGGTGGCCGAGGTCTTCGCCGCCCGGTCCGGCGCCGGAGGCATATTCGTCGGATTGCCGACCATGGCCACGAGCAGCGCCATGTTCCCGCGCATGCTCCGGTGGCTGGAGCAGGTGCCCGATGACCAGGCCGATATCGGGGTCCGTTCGGTGCAGTTGGCGCATTCCAAGGCGGCTCTCAACGACGACTACACCCGGCTGGCGCGCACCGCGCCCCGGCCGATGCTCGGTGTCGACGTCGACGGCCGTGCTGATGACTATCGCCCGCTGGCGGATCACGCCGTCAACTCCGCCGCGATGGTGGCCCATCATTGGCTGCGCGGCAGGAAGAAGGGCATGCTGGCGTCGTTCGTCGTGGGAACGATCGATCAGCTGCTGTTCATGGGATTGAAGAGCCGTCATCTGGCGCTGCGGCACCTGGCGCTGGCGGGCAAGGTCGTCGTCATCGACGAGGCTCATGCGTACGACACGTACATGAACGCGTACCTGGATCGGGTGCTGTCGTGGCTGGGCGCCTACCGCGTGCCCGTGATCGTGCTGTCTGCGACTCTGCCGGCCGGGCGCAGGCGTGAACTGGCCGAGGCGTACGCGGGAACCACTGAACCGAGCCCTGACTTCGCCCAGGTCGAAGCAGCCAGAGGCTACCCGCTGCTCACCGCCGTCGAGCCGGGCCGGACGCACGCGCCCGAGACCGTGGCCGCCTCCGGCCGCAGAGCCGACGTGCACGTGGAACGGCTGGACGACGACCTGACGGTCCTGGGCGACAGGCTGGCCGAGGAACTCGCGGAAGGCGGCTGCGCGCTCGTCGTGCGTAACACGGTCGACCGCGTGCTGGAGACCGCGGCCTTCTTTCGGGGCCGCTTCGGCGCCGACAACGTGACCGTGGCGCACGCGCGCTTCATCGATCTGGATCGCGCGGCCAAGGACGCCGATTTGCTGGAACGGTTCGGCCCGCCGGCGGCCGGCGAAGGCCGACGCCCAGCCGGGCCGCACATCGTGGTGGCGAGCCAGGTGGCCGAGCAATCCCTCGACATCGACTTTGATCTCCTGGTGTCGGATCTGTGTCCCATCGACCTCCTTCTGCAGCGTATGGGAAGGACACATCGGCACGGGCGCGGCCAAGGCCAAAGTGAGCGGCCGCCTCGGTTGCGTACTGCGCGCTGCCTGGTGACGGGCGCGGACTGGACCACGGTTCCGGTTGAGCCGGTGGCCGGTTCCGTCTCCGTCTACCGCAAGCACGCGCTGCTGCGCTCGGCCGCGGTGCTGGAGCCGTACCTGTCCGGGACCGCCGTCACCGGTCACGTCGTGCGGTTGCCCGAAGACATCAGCGCGCTCGTACAGGCGGCCTACGGCGGCGGGCAGGTCGGGCCGCAGCAGTGGCAGGAGGCTCTCGAACAGGCGCGCCGGCAGCAGGACCTCCATCACGCCGACCAGCACAAGAGGGCTCTCGATTTCCAGATCGCGGCCGAAGGCCGGCCCGGCCGCCCGCTGCTCGGCTGGCTGGAGGCGGGCGTTGGTGACGCCGACGACACGCGCAAGGGCCGCGCCCAGGTCCGCGACAGCCGGGAAAGTCTGGAAGTGCTCGTCGTTCAGCGCCGCCCGGACGGCACCCTCGCAACCCTGCCCCACCTCACCAACGGGCGAGGAGGGCTGGAGCTGTCCGCCGACTCCCCGCCCGACCCCGAAGCCGCACGGGTGGTGGCCGGGTGCGGCCTGCGACTGCCGTTCGCCTTCACCTTTCCGAAAGTCCTCGACCAGGCGATCGAGGAACTGGAGAAGGACTACATCGCGGCATGGCAGAACAAGGAGTGCCACTGGCTGGCGGGTGAGCTGATTCTCGTGCTCGACGAAAACTGTCGCCGCCGGCTGGCAGGCTTCGACCTGCGTTACACCCCTGCTGATGGCTTGGAGGTGGCTCGTGCTCAATGATCCCGCCGCATCGTCCTTCGATCTGACCCGTGAGCGGTGGCTGCCCGTGCAGCGCCAGGACGGCCGCGAGGAGGAGGTCTCCCTCCGGGAAATCTTCACGGAGGCCGATGACTTTCGCCGCGTGGTCGCAGACGTCCCCACACAGGAGTTCGCTCTGCTGCGGCTGCTGCTGGCGATCGTCCACGACACGATCGAGGGTCCGCAAGACCTGGAGGAGTGGCAGGAACTCTGGGGTGCGGGGCTCCCCGTCGAACGCATCCACGCCTACCTGGATCAACACCGGGATCGCTTCGACCTGCTCGACCCCGCTCAGCCGTTCTTCCAGACCCCCCGCCTGGAGACGACCAGGGGAGACATGACGTCCCTGGACCGGCTGGTGGCCGACGTCCCCAACGGTGCCCCCTTCTTCACCATGCGCGCCCGCGGCGTCGATCGGCTGAGTTTCGCCGAAGCGGCCCGCTGGGTGGTCCACGCCCACGCCTACGACACCTCCGGCATCAAGACCGGTGTCAAAGGCGACCCGCTGGTCAAGGGAGGCAAGGCCTATCCCCGCGGTGTGGGCTGGGCGGGCAGGCTGGGCGGTGTCCTGATCGAGGGCGCGAACCTCCGCCAGACGCTGTTGCTCAACTTGATCGCCTTCGACACCGACAGCCTGCGGATCGACGCCGGCCACGACCGCCCGGCCTGGCGGCGCCCGCCCACGGGGCCGGGCCAGGCCGATGAGCTGGAACTGGCTCGGCGACCGGCCGGGCTGCGCGATCTGTACACCTGGCAGTCCCGCCGCATCCGGCTGGCCTTCGACGCCGAAGGCGTCTACGGCGCGATCCTCACCTATGGAGATCCGCTGGAGGGGCACAACAAGCACCAGTACGAGCCGATGACCGGCTGGCGGCGCAGCGAAGCCCAGGAGAAGAAGCTGAGCTTGCCGCAGGTCTACATGCCGCGCGAGCACGACAAAAGCCGCAGCGCCTGGCGCGGCCTGGCCGCCCTGGTCGCCGGGCGCGCCCCCGGCTGGCAGCAGCGAAAGGAAGCCGAGAGGATCGTCCGGCCCCGGATCCTCGGCTGGGCCGCCCGGCTGGCCGTGGAGGGCGAACTGCCGCTCGACCTGCTGATCCGGGCACGGTTGTTCGGGGCGGAGTACGGCACCCAGCAGTCCGTGATCGACGAGATCATCGACGACGCGGTGGCGATGCCCCTGGTGCTGCTGTATGAGCGCGATCAACGCCTCGGACAGACGGCCATCGACGCGGTCGGCGACGCCGAGGACGCGGTGAGCGTGCTCGGCGACTTCGCGGCCGCCCTGGCCCGAGCGGCGGGAGCCGAGAGCGACCCGGCCAGGGAAGCCGCCCGGTCTCTCGGCTTCAGCGCACTCGATGGACCGTTCCGGGACTGGCTGATGCACCTCGCCCCTCACCACGACCCGGACGAACGACGGGCCACTTGGCAGGGGCGGGCCCATCGCCTCATCGCCCGCCTCGCCGACGAGCTCCTGCGCGCTGCGGGCGACACCGCCTGGGAAGGACGCGTCATCGAGACGAAGGGACGCCTCCTCTGGCTCAACGCCTCCCAAGCTGACCTGTCCTTCCGATTCCGCCTGCGCAGGGCCCTGCCGATGGCCGCCCCACCCGGAGACGACCCAGGAACCGGCCAGCAACAGAAAGCCGAGGCACAGTCATGACCATCGCCGCTCCCGCGGCCTACCGCCAGATCGCCGAACTCGTGGGCTCAAGCGCCGGCATCTACATCAGCCACCTGCAAAAGGGCTACCTGGACGACCAGAGCTGGGCGGTGGCGACCCTCGCGCAACTCCGCCGTGGCGCGGGCAAGCTTCCACAGGAGGTGCCCGAGCTGTGGGGCGTCTGCGGCATGGAGCGGCTCTACGACGAGCGGGACCTGACCGAGAAGGAATCGGTCAGGGCGGAGGCCGCGCTTTTCCTGGCCGTGACCTTGTACGCGCTCCACCAGCAGTCCCAGGACAACAAGCGGATGCACGAAGACGGGATCGAGCTGGGGGAGGCGGTTCGCCGCCTGATGCCGGACGACGGCATCGAGGAGACGATCCGGCGCAGGTTCGTCCGCCTCGGCACCGCCACCACCCGCCAGGCGCTGGCCAACCGGCTGCGCGAGATCATCACCTTGCTGCGCCGCGACTCCATCCCGCTCGACTACGCCCTGCTCGCGCAGCAGCTCTACCTCGCCCAGCACCCCGATGGCATGCGACGCGTACGAGCCAGCTGGGGGCGCGCTTTCCACTCCTACCGCCGCCGTACGCCACCGACACAAACCAGCGCCGACAACGCCGCACCCCCCGAGAAGGAAGCCCGATGACCCGAACCATCCTCGAACTGCACGTGCTGCACACCGTCCCGCCGAGCTGCCTCAACCGCGACGACACCGGCACCCCGAAGACCGCCACCTACGGTGGTGTCCGCCGCGCCCGGGTGTCCAGCCAGGCGTGGAAGCGCGCCACCCGGCAGCGGTTCCACGACATGCTGGACCCGTCCGAGCTCGGAGTCCGCACCCGCAAGGTGGCCGAGCTGCTGGCCGAGCGGATCAGGAAGCTCGACGAGTCCGTCGAGACGACCGAGGCGTGGGCGCTGGCCGCCGAGACGATCCAGGTGGCCACCGGGTCCAAGATCGAGCAGCCCAAGCGGGCCAAGGCGAACGCCGAAGAGCCACCCGCACCCGAGTCCAAGTACCTGATGTTCCTCAGCGCCCACCAATTGGACGGCCTGGCCGCCCTGGCGATCAAAGCACGAGCCGGCGGCAAGGACTTCTACAAGGACAAGACGGTCAAAGAGGAGGCCAGACAGATCGCCAACACCCGGCACTCGGTGGACATCGCCCTGTTCGGCCGCATGGTGGCCGATGGCGCCGACGTCAACGTCGACGCCGCAGCCCAGGTGGCGCATGCCATCAGCGTCCACCAGGCCGACATCGAGTCGGACTACTACACCGCCGTCGACGACTACAAGAACCGGGACACCGACGACCTGGGCGCGGGCATGATCGGCACGGTCGAGTTCAACTCGGCCACCCTCTACCGGTACGCCGCCATCGACGTCGACCTCCTGGCCAAGAACCTCGGCAAGGGGCTGCGCGACGACGAACCCGTCACCGAGCCCGTGCGCCGGGCTGCGGAGGCCTTCGTCGAGAGCTTCATCACGTCCCTGCCCACGGGGAAGATCAACACCTTCGGCAACCACACCCTGCCCGACGCGGTGGTGGTGAAGGTGCGATCGTCGCGCCCGATCAACGCCGTGGCAGCATTCGAGGAGCCCTGCCGCACGGAGCCGGAGACCGGCGGGCACGTGCGCCACGCCGCCCACGCCCTGGCCTCCTATCTGCCCGAGGTCGAGCAGGTGTACGGGCTCGCAAACGACACGCCGAGCTGGGTCATGAGGGTCGGCAAAAACACCCAGGCCCTGTCCGAGCTGGGGATCGAAGTGTCACTCCCGGAGCTCGTGGCGGCTGTCGGCGAGGAGATCGCCGGGAGGCAGGGCCAGGGATGAGCGTCCTGCTGATGCAGCTCGCCGGCCCCTTGCAGTCGTGGGGAGCGTCCTCACGGTTCTCCCGGCGCTCCACCGAAGCCGCGCCCACCAAGAGCGGCGTGATCGGCCTGCTGGCGGCGGCCCTGGGACGGCAACGCACCGACGACCTCGCCGACCTCGCGGCGCTGCGTTTCGGCGTGCGCACCGATCAGCGCGGAGCGCTGCTGCGCGACTTCCAGACAGCCCACCACTTCGTCACCGGTGACGCGCAGCCGATCTCCGAGCGCTACTACCTGGCCGACGCCGTCTTCGTGGCCGGCGTGGAAGGCGACACGGGACTCATCGAGAGCCTGCACGCGGCGCTGCGCTCCCCGGTCTTCCTGCCGTACCTCGGACGCCGCTCCTGCCCTCCGACCCGCCCCGTAGAACTTCGCGTCGACCATGAACGCACTCTCGAACAAGCGCTCCGAGATCTGCCCTGGCAGGCCGCCCGCTGGTATCAGCGTCGCCGCCGTCACGACCAGCAGATCGACCTGGAGATCCTCGTCGAGGCCACACCGGCCGAAGGCGGCGGCGACAGCCTGCGCGACCAGCCGCTCAGCTTCGATCCCCTGCACCGCCGCTACGCGCTGCGAGGCGTGCGCCGGATCCCGGCCAGGGTGCCCAATCCGGCCGCCCTGCCTGCCCACGACCCCACCTTTCTGCTGGAAGATGCCTGATGTATCTGACACGGTTTCGCCTGAACACCGCTCGCGTGGGCGCGCGCAAGCTGCTGTCCTCGCCTCAGGCCCTGCACGCCGCCGTCATGTCGTCCTTCGCCGAGATTCCGCCCCCGAACGAAGAGGGGCCGCGGGTGCTGTGGCGGATCGACCGCAACAGCAAGGCCGAGACCTGCCTCTACATCGTCGGCCCGGACAAACCCGACCTCACCCACCTGGTGGAACAGGCCGGCTGGCCGGAAACCGGACGTTGGCAGACCTACGACTACCAAGCGCTGCTGTCCCGGCTCTCCACGGGCAGCCGATGGGCCTTCCGGCTGACGGCCAACCCGGTGCACAGCATCCGCCGTAAGGCCGAAGAGCCCACCAAGCGCACCGCCCACGTCAGCCAGAAGCACCAGATCGACTGGCTGCTGCAACGACAAGAGAGCGCCGGCTTCAAGGTGGTCGAGAAGCCGTCGGAGCTTCAGCTCATACCTGGCCTCGACACCCACGAACTGGTCATCCACGACCGGATGCAACTCGCGTTCAAAAAGCGCGGCAACGCCAAGCTGGTCACCCTGCTCACCGTCACTTTCGACGGTCGTCTGGAAGTCACCGACCCCGAAGCGTTCCGCCGTACTCTCACCCGAGGTCTCGGCCGGGGCAAGGCCTACGGCTGCGGCCTGATGACCTTGGCACAGGCCTAGCGATGGCCACGGTCGGGCAGCGGGGGGCGTCCTCCCCGCGCGAACTCACCCGCATGGGCGACCGCATCTCCTTCATCTACCTGGAGCGCTGCGTCCTGCACCGGGAAGACAACGCCCTCACCGCCGAGGACGCTCAGGGCGTGACCCACATCCCGGCCGCCACGATCGGCACCCTGCTGCTCGGCCCCGGCACGCGAGTCACCCATCAGGCCATGAGCCTGCTGGGTGACTGCGGAGCCGGAGTGGTCTGGGTGGGCGAACGGGGCGTGCGCTTCTACTCGGGCGGGCGGTCGCTCAACCGCTCGTCCTCTCTGGTGGAAGCGCAGGCGGCCAAATGGGCCAACCGCCGCACCCGGCTGGAGGTGGCCCGTGAGATGTACCGCATGCGCTTCCCCGGCGAGAACCCCGACGGACTGACCCGTCACGAACTCCTCGGCAGGGAGGGGCGCAGGGTCAAGGAGTGCTACCGGCGAGAATCCGAGCGCACTGGAGTGCCCTGGAACGGCAGGATCTACATTCCCGGCGAGTTCAACGCCGGCGATCCCGCCAACCAGGCGGTGACCGCGGCCGCCCAATGCATGTACGGCATCGCACAGACCACGGTCACGGCCCTGGGCTGCGCTCCCGGCTTGGGCTTCATCCACTCCGGGCACGAACTCGCCTTCGTCCTGGACATCGCCGACCTCTACAAGACCGAGATCGCCATCCCGATCGGCTTCGACGTCGCCGCCGAGAGCATCGACGACATCGGCTCTCGTACGCGCAGGGCCGTCCGTGACCACGTCAACAAGAGCGGCCTGCTCAAGCGGTGCGTTAACGACATCAAGCACCTGGTCCTTTCGGAGAGCGCTCCGGATGATCCCGACGACATCGACGTCGTCACGCTGCAGAGCGACGACGGAGAAGTCGAGTCAGGCCGTAACTACGCGGATCAGGACGACATCGAGGTTCCCTGGTGACCGTGATCGTGCTGACCCGCTGTCCCTCGGGGTTGCGTGGCTTCCTCACCCGCTGGCTGATGGAGATTTCGCCGGGCGTCTTCATCGGCGGGCCATCAGCCAGGATCCGGGAAGCCTTATGGCTCGAAGTTCAGAATTACGCGGATACGGGACGAGCCTTGCTCGCGTACACCACCGACAACGAGCAGGGGTTCACGTTCGAAACCCACGATCATAAGTGGCATCCGATCGACCACGAGGGCCTCATCCTGCTCCGTCGGCCGAAAGACCCGGGTCCGGGTGCCGCGAATGCTCCGCCTCGTAACTGGAGCAAGGCGGCCAAGCGGCGCCGATACGGACAACGCTGACTCAACGTTGTATCAAGAGGCTATCTGTCGACTGTCGTGAGAATGTCTATTCGTATGCTTCTGTCTGAAATGTCCATCTTCTTGCAAGTGCTCGAAATCAGCATGATCGCGCGGTAAACCCGCAGGTCGTCGAGGGTGCTCCCCGCGCACGCGGGGATGGTCCCGTCCCCTCAACCACCGCCGTGCCGCTGCCCAGGTGCTCCCCGCGCACGCGGGGATGGTCCCGTTGTCGTGTTCGCGCCGGTCACGCAGGAACCGTGCTCCCCGCGCACGCGGGGATGGTCCGACCAGCTGGTGGCCGACCCGTTGAAGGCGTTGGTGCTCCCCGCGCACGCGGGGATGGTCCCGGATCATCCCCATGCCCTACGGCCGCACGTCGGTGCTCCCCGCGCACGCGGGGATGGTCCCTTCGAGCGCGCCGACGCCCCCACCGTGGTGCAGTGCTCCCCGCGCACGCGGGGATGGTCCCACGTCCGACGGCACCCTGCTCGTCACCCCGCAGTGCTCCCCGCGCACGCGGGGATGGTCCCCGGTGGCACTCGAACGCCAGCGTGCCCGCGCTGTGCTCCCCGCGCACGCGGGGATGGTCCCCTGTTCGCCCGTACGGCGTCGCACGCCGAGTCGTGCTCCCCGCGCACGCGGGGATGGTCCCATCGGTCTCGGCCTGATGGCCGGCGTGTCCGGGTGCTCCCCGCGCACGCGGGGATGGTCCCCGGCGGGGCATCCCGACGCCGCGGCGTTCGCCGTGCTCCCCGCGCACGCGGGGATGGTCCCGACTACGAGGCGGGCGACCCGGTCGAGGTGTAGTGCTCCCCGCGCACGCGGGGATGGTCCCCAGAACCTGAAGAGAGCCTTCGACGAGACCCGGTGCTCCCTGCGCACGCGGGGATGGTCCCTGGAGCGCAGCGGCGAAGCCTCCTGCGTCCTAGTGCCAACGCCGTTCAGTTAGGGCTGGGGTAGCGGCGTCAAGGGCTGGCGGGGAGCATGCTCATGCTGATGGTGGCTTTGTAGGTGGTCCGGTCGATGGTGGGTCCGCGGGCGTTGTATTTGGAGATCGCGCGTTTGACGATGCGGTCTTTGGTGCGGACTCGGCGGGCGGGCAGGAGGTGGGCCAGAACGTGTTGGCCGATGGCGCCGATCAGGTCGATGTCGGTGTCGGTGTCGGTGATGACGCCGGTGGCCAGGACGAGCTGGTCGCGGGCGGCGGCCAGAGCGGTGGTGAAGCAGGCCCGGTCGGGGTCGAGGCCCGGGATGCTGTCTGTGGCGTCGGTCATCGCGGTCCGCAGGACCTGGTAGGCGGTCAGCAGGGCCCAGACCTCCTGCTCGATGCCGTCGGGGGTACGTGCTCGTAGGATGTGTCCGCCCAGGAGGGTGGACTTCAGCTCTGCGTAGGTGGTCTCGATCTCCCAGCGCTCGTGGTAGAGCCGCACGAGGTCGGCCGCCGGGTAGCGGGAGGTGTCCGTGAGGGTGGTCAGCAGCCGGCAGTGGCCGGTCCTGCTGCCTGCGGCGGTGCGGATGGTGATCTCGGCGTTGATGACGCGGACGGTCAGCGCGCCGAGCCGGGCCAGTGCCGAGCCGTCCCGGCAGCGGGCCACGGGCAATTTCCGGCCGGATTTGCAGCGCACCAGCAGGTCGGCGCCGGTGGCGGCCAGATGGTTGAGCAATTCGGTGGCGGCGAAGTTCCGGTCGCCCAGCAGCAGCATCCCGGTCCGCAGCTTGTCCGCCAGGCGTCGGGCGTAGTCCAGCTCACCGGTCGTGGCGGGTCCGAAGACGGCTCCGATCACCGTCCGGGTGCCGCACGCCACCAGCGCGGCCAGACGCAGTTGCGGGTAACCCGAGATCCCGTTGCCGAGCCGGTGCCGGGTGAAGGCCGCAAGGTTGGCCGGGCAGTCCGGGACCGGCAACAGGGTGCCGTCAACCGCTACCACCCGCAGTCCCCGCCACCATCCAGCGGCAGCGGCCGTCACCGCAGGGCCGCTGATCAGATCGAAGAGTGCTTTCATCGGGGCTGGTCCCAGCCGCTGGCGGGCCTGGCGCAGAGCGCTGCCGCTGGGCCGAATCGGTGCCAGATGCGCCAGCCCGGCGCACAACCGGTCGAACACCTGCAGATAACCCAGGTCGGTGAACAATGCCGCGGCCAGCAGCAGATAGACCGTGACCCGCGCCGGCACCAGACGGACCCTGCGCTCGCGCGCACGCGTCTCCGCCAGTACCTCATCGACCATCTCGAACGGGATGATCCGGGTTAGTTCGCCCAGGTGTCCCGGCGCGAACACCCCCGCGGCTACCCCGGCCGCTCGTTCTATGGCAACCTGTTCCAACAGCGGAGCTCCTGTGGTGAGGATGTCTTGGAGTGACAGACCTCTTCTACAGCGGCTCCGCTGCTTCGTTCACCCGCTTTGACAAACAGCCCGCGCCCTTAACTGAACGGCGTTGGTCCTAGTGCTCCCCGCGCACGCGGGGATGGTCCCTGGCCGCGCACGGCACCCACTACGTCCACACCGTGCTCCCCACGCACGCGGGGATGGTCCCCAGACCGAACAGGTAAGCGTCGCCGCAGGTCGGTGCTCCCCGCGCACGCGGGGATGGTCCCGGCACCGGAACGGTGATGGCGCTGCTGCAGGAGTGCTCTCCGCGCACGCGGGGATGGTCCCGACTCGCGCAGGTCGGCCGCGCTGGAGTCGATGTGTGTCGACGACGCGTGAATACTGGATCAGACACACATTTCGTGATCGGACCCAGGTCAGTCGGTCGGTCAGCAGGATGCGTTTGCGCAGGAGATCGAGGTTGGCGCGGCCGTACATCTGCCGCTTGAGCATTTTACAAGTTACGTGCCCTTCCACGGGCCCGGAGCTGTAGGGCAGAGTGAGCTCGGCAGCGACGGCGTCTTGGTCGCGGCGTAGCCCGGCAACGAAGGAGTGCAGCTCAGGTAAGTCGTCGCCTAGGACAGCGTTCATCCAGGTCTCCAGGTTCTGGCCGTGGCGATGCGTCATCATCTCAGCGAACTGGCGCACGCGCAGCTGAAGCACCGCCAGTTGGGGGCAGGTGGCGGTGAGCATCTGGAGTTGGCGGTGTTCGTCGGGGTCGAGGTGGGCGGGGTTGCGAAGGAACCAGCCGGTGGCCTGCGGACCGTGGGTGGTCGCGTTGATGCCGGTGCGGGAGGCCTTTCGTCACGCCAGGGGCGGACGTACTGGCGGACGGTGGTGCCGCTGCCGCGGTAGCCAAGGGCCTGCAGCTCCTGGTGGAGGAGTTCGGCGTTGGTGCATCCCTCGGCCCAGCGTTTGCGCAGGTAGGAATCGTGAACTTCCAGGTTCTTGGGCCGTCGGCCGGTGCCGTTGTGAACGAGCAGGTCTTCGGGGCTGGCGGCGCGGGCGAAGCGCCGGACGGTGTTGCGGCCCAGGGACAGCAGGCGGGCGATCTCCCGCAGCCCTTGGCCTTGCTCGAGCAGGGCGTGAACGGCGGCGTGCCGTTCACGGGTTCGGGCGGCGATGCGGTCCTGACGGTCGGCGGGCGAGCAGGGCGGGACGGACGGAGCCGCAGGTGGCGAGGCGTCGGTGCGCATGCCAGGTGGTGCGGCGGCCAGGGCTTGGAGATGGTCGCGGTGGCGGGTGACGGTACGCTCGACGGCCTCGCCGAGGTTTCGCCAGAGGTGCCATCTGTCCGCGACTTGGGTCGCGTGCGGCGCGCCCCGGGCGATGCCCTCGGCATAGGCGCCGGCTCGGTCGCGGCAGACGACCTCGACTCCGGGATGCGCGCGGAGCCATGCGGCGAGGGTGTCGGCCGTCCGGTCAGCGAGCACGTCCACCACGGTGCTGGTGGAGATGTCGATGAGGATGGTGCCGTAGGAGTGGCCTCGCCGCAGGGCGAAGTCGTCCACGCCGAGCACCCGTGGACCGGATTCCACAGCCGGGTCCGGCAGGACGCGGATCAGCCTGATCAGCGTCATCCGGCTGACCGAGGCCGCCAACCGGCTTGCGAGCCGGGCTCCGGCGCGGCCACCCAGAGCCAGCGCGATGGCCTGTAACGCCCTCGCCGCCCGGATACTGCGGCGGCCATACCGGACGGTCAGCCCCGGGACCTGCTCGGCAAATGTCGCCTTCGCACACGTGGACGTGCGGCAGAAGAATCGGTGAACCCGCAGGTGGAGGAGCACCTCCTGGCCTCCGACTGCCGTATCGGACAGCCGTCGTTCATAGTGGCTGTGCACCTGCTGCGACGGCGTTCCACAGGCAGGGCAGGCGGCCTCCACGGTTCCGCTTCTGGCCCGAATCCGCACCGTGGTTCCCGACCGGAACACCTGCTCCACGCACACACCGACCAGATGAGGGAACAGGACAGCAACCAACTCTTTGATCAACACGCTGCAGATGCTCGTGATCAGAGGCACGGCTACCGGCCGGAACGCCCGAACTGTGATCTACTCAGCAGGTTCGATCACGGAAAGTGTGCCTGATCCAGAATTCGGCCGTCGTTGACAGATGTGCTCCCCGCGCGCGTGGGGATGGTCCCGCGGACGGCCTGCAGATGGAGCTGGCCGTCGGTGCTCCCCGCGCAGGCGGGGATGGTCCCGCGTGGGGCTCGCCCGGCTTCGGTGGGGATGAATGCTCTCCGCGCACGCGGATGGTCCCCGCTACCTCGCGGGGCTCAGCGCCGGACGCGTGTGCTCCCCGCGCACGCGGGGATGGCCCTCAGGGTGGGTGTCCAACATCGAGATGGCGCTGTGCTCTGGTCAGCTAGGGGATCCCCGGGGGTTCGGTAGGTCTGGCGCCTGAGCGTAGGGCGGCAGGTATGCGGTTGCGGCCGTGGTCAGTGCGGAGACTTCGGCTACGTCGTGGCGATGAGGGCGGCGAGTGATGAAGCCGATAAGGCGGGCCGCTCGTAGCAGGGTGGCTCCGCGAGCCGTGATGACGCGGAAGCGGGGCAGGCGGGAGCCGTGCACTGCGATGATCGACGTGACATCGACGCGTCGGCCCGTCGCCTGGCTGAGAACCTCGCCGGCTCGCCGGGCCTCGAAGAGCACCGGCCGGACCACCTTGTCGATCGGTTGACGGCCGATCCACAGCGTGCCGGAGGCGGCTCGCAGGGTGGTGCGGCGGTGCCATTTCTTGGAGTCGATGACGAACACGCCGGTCGAGCCGATGACCAGGTGGTCGATGTTGGCGTTGCTGCGCGGTATCGCCAGGTCGTGCAGCACGGTGTAACCGGCCAGCTCCAGGGTGCGCAGGCGGCGGGCGGTGGCGCGTTCTCCGGCCGCACCCTTGCGCCAGGCCGCCGCTGGCGTGTGCGTACGTCTCCGCCGGACCAGGATGGTCAGGCAGGTGAGAGCGGCGGCGATCAGCCCCAGCCAGAGGGTGCTCAGCAACGCCACCAGCGCGCCGACGACGAGTGCGACGGTCAGGAGGACCAGCAGCCTGCTAGTGCGGCCTGTGGCGTGGAGGGCGTGGTAGTGGGCGCGGGCGGACGCGCCGGCGGATCCGTACGAGTCTGGCATCGACAATCCTCCTCGGCGTCGCCGGCAGGGGCCCTCACGGTACGGATGACGACCGACATTTCTCGCGCTTCGGTTTCTACAGCAGGTTCAGCTCGGTGATGGTGCGGTCGACCAGGTCGGTGTCCTCGCGCGGTGGCCCGTCCGGCTGGTGGTGCTGGCTGCAGGGCCGCATCCGTACCTGCAGGCGTTCGACGGTGCTAGGCCGGAGCCGATCCAGGTAGTAAGCGGCGTCGCTGGAGGTGGCGCTGTCCCAGGTGTAGGCGGTGCGCCAGGCGCAGTACAGCATGGACAGCTCTTCGATGACGTCCCAGTGACGTGGCCAGCAGCTCAGGACGGCCCGGGAGGCCTCAGGCCAGGCGAACAGCACGTCGCGGACCCAGTCGGCCAGCTCGGCCAGCCGCTCGGCCTTCTCCTCGTGCGGCATCCGAGGCCAGCACCACGGGCGCGGGCTCCGCTCGGGAACGTTGGCCTTGGAGGAGGGCTTGGGCCCGCTGGAAGAGGCGTTCAGCTGAGCGACGGTACGGGCGAGTTCTTCCAGCTCGGCGGCCAGGCCGGTGATGATCTCCGGCCGGTCGTCGTCTCCACCCTGCTGGCGGCTATCGCTCACCGGTCGTCCGCCTCAGGGCGGCGGATGTGCCACGGTCTGGCCAGACGGGGCCTTCGGCGGACGGTCCCGGGCAGGTCGGGCGGGCTGAGGGACGACCTCGAGGCGGCCTGCGGTGACTCCAGGGGCGGCAACGGCACCTCGCCGGTCTTGCGCCACCGCTTGTAGTCGGCGCGTTTCCAGATCCGCTCGATGCGGACGATGGTGGGCGTGGCGTTGCGGCGCAGAACGAGAGCCCGCCAGGTTGGCAGCCGGCGGGCCTGCTCGGGCGGCAGCACCGGGACGTTCTCCCAGCGGCGGGTACGCAGCCGCCGGCCGGAGCCGTCCACCGAGGTCTCCCAGTACGGCAGCGCGATCTCGCCGCACAACTCCGACATGGTCTTCAGGTCCTCGGGATCGGAGGTGGCGCCGAACAGCATCTTGGCCTTGGCGTTGTTCCAGATGGTCCGAGCCCCCTCCAGCCCCCACCGCTGGCGAAACTGCGCCTGGGACTGGCCGGCGACGATGAAGACCAGTCCGGAGCCGGCGGCGGTGGCCAGCCAGCCCGGCAGCCGCGGGATCGGGCACACCTCGGGCGCCTCGTCCAGGACGAACAGCACGGGCGGGTCCATCCGGCGGCCGGGACGGCGGGAGGCGAGTTCGCGGGCGTGATGGTGGAGTTCGGCGACCAGCGTGGTGAACAGCACCGGGACGGCCGGGGTCACGTCGTCACCGGCGATCAGATAGAGGGTTTCCCGGCGCCGTAGCAACTCGTCCAGGTCGAGCCCCTCCCCAGGCGGTGGGCAGATCATGTGGGCGATGGCCGGGTCGTCCATGCAGCGCAGCACCTGCCGGAGGGTGAGGAAGATGCTGTCGCGCGTACGGACGTGCAGGGTGTGATAGCGGCGCACCAGGGCGGCGGCGCGGTCGGTGTCGAGCCCCGGCCGGGGGCGGGTGAGGATCTTCAACGGAGTGGGGTCCTCGTCCAGCGCCCAGGCGTAGACCTGTTCCATCGTCAGTTGTTCGAGGGCGGCGGCGTGCATGAGCGAGGCCAGCACCATCGCGGCCTGGTTGGTCCAGAATCCCTCGTCGGACACGTCGCCGGTCTCCGCCGCCGCGACCATGTGCGCGGCCCGCCGGATGGCGGTGGCCTGATCGTGGCAGCCGTCCACCGGTGACCAGCGGACGGTGGAGGCCCAGGTGCCGAACCGGTCAGGGTTGAACAAGTGGACGCGCCGCCGCCGGCCGCGCAGACCGGCGGTCAGGGCGACGATGTCGTCGCGGATGCTGGTGACGATCACCGCGCCCGGGGCGTCCAGGATGCGGCCGGCCAGATGGGCGGTCTTGCCTTCCTTCTGCGGAGCCAGGCACAGCAGGCCGTCCTCGAAGGTGGCGTAGGCGCGCATGCGGAAGATCCACCCCTGTGCCCAGCCGAGGAACAGGGCGATCTCGCTGTGCGCGAGCAACCGCCGCCGCCACCAGCCCCGCACCGACGGGCGCGCGTGGCGGGCGACCTTGCGGGCGGCGGGAAGCCCGTAGTGCAGGTAGAGCTCCAGACGGCGGGCGAAGCCCGCGCCCGGATACATCCGCAACCGCAGCCGCCACCACAGCGCCAGGCCTTGACGGCGGCGGGGGTTGCGCAGGCGATGGACGGCCACGGCAGCCACCGAGGCAGCCAGCAGGACGGCGGCCACGGCGGCGAGCAGGCCCGGGTGCGGGAGGTCTGGCCAGCCGCCGCTCGCCCCCGTTGTCATCGGTGTCCTCGGGGAGGTTCGTCATGACATGCGGCCCAGATCAAGCAGCCCGGAGCAGGCGTGCCCGGCGGTTCTTCCGGACCGCCGTCACGGGGTGGACGAGTACGGGAAGCCGCAGGGCGTGCCGTCCTGGTGACGGTCATGGTGGGGGTGCTGGATGCCCGCCTGGTGGGCCTGCGGGACGAGGGCGTGCGGGATGGGCGAGGTTCGGCGGAGGTGGTCCGGCGGGGCCATGCGGAGGCACGGGTCGGACTGGGCTCGCGGGTCGCCGCTGGTGGGCGGTCCGACGGGGTGTGGTGCACGTACGAGGGAGGCTCGTCGGGTTCGGCACCTGGCTGTCCTATCGGGACGAAGGCCAGCCAGGTGCCGAGGCCGATGGCGGCGGCCAAGGTGAGGGCCAGGGGCATGAGCTTGCGCCAGTCGGTGCGGGCCGGTTCGAACTCGTCCTCGTCGTCCGGGACCGGTGGAAGCGGTAGAGGGCGCACGCGGCCCGCGTTGATCGGCGTGGCAGGTGCGTCCGCATGTACGCCCTCGACGGACGACCGCTGCATGGCCGGTCCCAGCTCGACGGGATAGCCCTCGCCGACGTCGGTGAACGCCGCAGGTCCCTCATAACCGTCATAGAGGCCGTCGGGCACGTCGCGAGAATCGGATGGCATGAGGCGTTCTTTCGATCTGAATCACACGACGATGAAGATCTCGCCGACCGCCTTGCCGAGAGCGGCGATGTCCTGGCGAATACCCACCTCGGTCGAGCGCGGGTCGAACACCGCTGACAGCCGTTCGCGCAGCTTCTGGCGGATCAGGTGCGACCAGACCGGGTTGTTCGCCAGGTCGGCGTCGAGCAGCCGGTAGGTGCGGCCGCCGTCGACGGCGCGGTGCCCCCACAACGTCACCGTGGGCACGCCCAGCCCGATCACGGTGCCGATGCGGGCGTCGAGCTGGGCGGTGGCCTGGGCGTCGTTCCACGGTGCGGTGGGACCGCTGTGGGCCAGACCGTACTCCCGCGAACCGAGCTGGGCCAGTGTGTCCCAGCCGAGGGCCTTGATGCTCAGCCATTGGGCCCGGGTGGCGACCGCAGGAGTGATGGGGCGCTGATTGCCCGTCCTCGGGTCGGTCAGCTGGTACCGGCGGTAGGCGGAGGCGAACAACCCGTTGGAGACGTACACCTGCTCGACCGCGGCGACCCGCAGATAACGCTCGACGAGCTTCTTGGTGACCAGCGGCGCCTTGGCGCGCATGGCCGAGACGCACGTGGCCTCCGCGCCGCAGCCGAGTTCAGGCACCACCACGCCGATGGCGAGCCGCCTGTCCGGCGCGGCCTCGCGCAGGGCAGCTGTGGCTCGCCTGAGGAAAGCCTCGACGTCGTCCGAGCTGGTGAAGCCGCTGTAGGCCAGGTTGTCGGCGAACTTGATGCCGATCACCCCAGGCTGACGGGCGGCCTCGGCGAGAGCGTCCAGAGCGCGGCGGAACTGTACGGCGCCGGCGAGGTAGTCGTCGGCCAGGTCGCTTTCCACCCAGATGCGTAGCCTGGCCGACCGCGCGGACTCGATCGCGGTGGTGACCAGCGTGGCAGCGGAAGACACGCTTGCGCGAGGTGTCGTAGAAGACGTGGCCGACCGGCTGGGGCGGGCGGTGCTGGAGGCGGTGGGCGACAGCGGTTCGGCGGCCTCCAGGTTGGCGCCGTCGTCGGCGCTCCAGAACGCGGCGACCTCGGCGGCGTCCTGCGGCGGAGTCAGCCAGCGGCACACCACGTGGGCAGGCGTGTCGGCGGGCAGCTGGTCCTCGCAGGAGTCGCCGCGCTGGACGTCCAATGCCTGCTCGGCCCCGGGGTCCGCCGGGTCGTTGCCGGGAATCATGCCGGGGTCGGCCCTGGCCAGCAGCGGCATGCACGCCACCAGGGCCAGGCCGACGCCGACCGCGGTGAACTGCGCCTCTCGCCGGGTGATGCCGGAGAAGAACGGTGTCATCTGCATGCTCGCTCCAGAAAGGGGGTCAGCCGTTGGGGCAGTTCGACCAGTGGCCTTGGCCGTCGTTGACGTAGCTGCCGGTAGGCATCCAGGTGCCCTTGTCGGCCGCGACGGTCCAGCTCACGCGGAGGGTGGCGGTGCCGCTCGCGGTGGTGGTGCCTGACGAGGTCCGCCCGTCGCCGGTGTGGGTGGCGCGCCAGGTGAGCGTGATCGTCCCCGCCCCGTTGGACGGTGAGCAGCCGGGCCTGCTCAGCGGGGCGGCCACGGTGAAGCGGGTGCCTTCGACGATGATCTCGTCACTGGCCGAGGCGGCGATCACACGGCCTCGGCCAGGGGAGATCTTGAGGGTGAACGAGCCCGTGCGGAGCTGTCCGAGGCTGATACCGGCGGGGGAGAGCCGGGCGGAGGGCGCGGCGGGCTCGGGAAGCCGGCGGATCGTGACGCCGGAGGTGGCACGGCCGGTGGCGGTCGGTGGGCCGGAAGGCTTCTTGGCCATGGCCCGCTCCCGGGTCGGTTCGGCGGTGGCGCGGCCGGTCGGAGCCGGGGTGGTGACAGGCTCGGGAGGTTCTTCCACGGCCGGTCCGGAGGGAGGAACCGTGGCGATCAAGGTGATGGTCTGCGCCGTGGGCGGGGTGATGTGGGCTCGGCGGGCGGCCGGCTGCAGTCCCGACCAGGCCATGCCGATGAGCACCACACCTGTGACCACCGCGACGATCAACGAAAGGACTCGCAACGCTGGGACCATAGGGCGCAGGGAGAGCCGGGCTTCGGGATCGGATTCGTCGGGGCGCCGCTGCCAGAACTCCTCCGCCTGCTCCCAGGCTCGGAACGGCAGGCTCTTCGCCGTGCCCGGGAACCGGACGCTGGGCGTGCGCCGGGCGTCGGGCAAGGGGGACGGCTGGGCCGGGAAGCCGTCCGCGCGCCACAACGCCGGCTCCTCGCCGAGAGGTTCGGCCGTGGACAGCGAGTCGGCCAGGGTGTCCGGCGCCGGGAGGATCGGCAGCTCGCCCGCCGAACAGGCGGCCGTCGCGAGGTGCTCGCGGGCCTCGTCCACCAGCGCCTCGACCTGCACCGCCCCGGCGTCGAAGATCAGGGCGATCTCGACAGGGGAGAGCCCGTGCCGCACGGCCAGGTCGAGCACCTCGCGATGAGCCGGTGAGAGTCCCGCCATCGCCTCGTTCACCGGGCTTTCCAGGTCCGGGAACAGATAGGGCCGCGGTCCGCTGCGGGAGGCGGCCAAGGTACGGTGCGCCCGGGCAAGTCCGTACAGCCAGGCGCGCAGGTGCTCGTCGTCGAGCACGCGGTCCACGTGGACACCGGCCGACATCAGCGTTCCGGCAAGAGCGCGCTCGGCCTCGCCAGCATCCAGCATGGTCCGCAGGTAGTCATACAGCCGGTCGCCGTGGCGGCCGCGCAGGTCCTCGATGGCCTGCCGGGCGTCGTTCGACAGCGAGTGCCACATCGGCTCTCCTGAGATGTGGCCGCGATTCATCGGTGGCTCATCAGCGGACGGGCCTCGCCCGCGTACAGATGGTCGGCGAGCCGGATCAGGTCGATCGTGTTCCCGTGCTCGTCGACCGCCCACCGGCCGGGGTCGTGAGTGTGCAGGTTGAGCCGGATCGCGCCGTCCGTCCCCCGCACCCAGATCCGGCTCAGCGGATAGACCCCGACAAGCGGGAACCGGGTGCCGGGCAGTTCGGTCCGCAAGGAGCGCGCCAGGAGGCCGGATCGCCGCTGGATCTTCATTTCGTGGACGTTCTCCACCGCGATCGCCAGCCGGGGAGCGTCCGCGGTGGACGCGGCGGCGCGCAGTTGGGCGGCGAGGTAACTCAGCTCGGCCAGGTCGACCGGCGTGGCAGGAGGCGCGATCCGCACGAGCGCGCGCCAGAACCGGTCTCGGGCGGTGACGACGTCGACCAGTTCGTCCGTCGTCGGGACCCGGCCGCACGACAGGACATGCCGCAGGTAGGCGCCGACGACGTCGAGCTCGGCAGAGACCTCCACCCGCATCGGCCGCGCCCCGAGCCCGAGACCGGCTCGCCAGTGCTCGGCGTGCAGCCGGACCAGGGCCGGATGGCGGGCGTCGACCGCCTCGCACCACTGCAGCAGCAGCCGAGGGGACAGCTCCCCGCGCTGGGCGGCCTCCAGCAGGATCAGCGCGGTCGCGGCACGCGGCACGTCCAGCAGCACCCGGACCGGCACGCCGGGCGGGATGCGTGACAGCACACCAGCGCCCATGGCGGGCAGCCGGGCCGCGGTGTCGACCTCGGAGACGGTCAGCTCGTGGTCCAGCCGTAGCCGCACGATCTGTTCGCCGACCCGGCCGCGCCGCAGCCCGGTGACCGGAAGACTGCGCCCGCTCTCCGTGATCACCCGGGCGGTGCGGGCGCTGAAGTGGCATCCGCCCGAGACGAAGGTGATCTCGTGCAGATCGGCCACGCTACCGTCGCGGGGCGGGCCGCCGCCGATGAGGACGTGATGGGCGACGCCCGGTAGGCGCAGCCCGCCGTAGGCGGTGACGGTCTCGTGGCCGGGACGCGCATCCCGCTCGCACAGGACATCTTCCATCGGCATGTCCGCGTTCCCCAGGTAGGCGAACAGCCGCTCCTGGCGGCGGGCGGCCCGCATCACGGCTCTGCGCAGGGCAGGCGGAGCTCCTTCGACGGGCGTCTGCCACCACCCGCCCGTCAAGAGCCGCGCCGGCTGATCCCCGGAGGAGAGCTCGATCCGCTCCAGCCGGCTCGGAAAACGCGTCCCGAGCTGATGCAGCACGTGGATGGCCGGCATCACGCCTCCTCAGGGACGCTGCCGGACCGCACGGACGCGATCCTCGCGTCGATCAGCAAGGGCCCGTCGCGCGGACCGGCCAGCCAGTCGCCGACCGCCTTGAGATCCCGGCCCTGACGTACGACGGACGCCGCGCACCCGTAACCAGCGGCGACCGCCGCCAGGTCGACCGAGCCGGAAAGGCGATCGTCGCCGGTGTTGTAGACGACGATGAGCAGGGGCAGCCCCAGCCGGACGGCCGTCTCCAGATCCGCAGCCGCTCGCAGCACGCCGCGGTCGCTGAGCACCGCCACGGCCAGCCGCTCCGGCCGCGCCAGCGCCGCACCGATCCCGGCCGCCGGCGCGAGCCCCGGCTCCTCGATCAGCTGGGAGCACCAGAACCCGCAAGCATCCGGAACCCGCATCAAACTGATCGGATAACGCAGGAAGTCGCCGCGGTCGACCACGAGCGTCCGCTCCTGCGGCAGCACCGCGTCCAGCAGGTACGCCAGAGTCCAGGGATCGATACGGCCCTCGACGTGGACCGGCTGATAGCCGGCGTCGCGCCCGTCGCCCAGGTCGGCGAGGCGGCGGCGCACCTCGTCGGTGCGGTACCCCGTACGGGTCCCGGTCAGTTGACGCAGCAGGGCGCGGGCCGTGGCCGCGGCATCGCCCGCCACGCCCACATCGACTCCGGCGCCGACGACCGGGTCGAGACCGACCTGGACCACGCGAGCGCCCGGCCCGACGAGGTCGCCGCGGCGGGTCCTCCACTCGCGCATCGAACACCCCCAGCCGATCAGGACGTCGGCATCGCGGACCAGCTCCGCGACCGCCGGCGCCGACCAGTCGCCGACGACACCCAGATCCCAGCCGTCGTCGGCGAACAGACCATGCGCCGAGGCGGACGTCGCGAGCAGCGCCCCGGTCCGCTCGGCCAGCTCCTTCAGCTCCCGCCCGGCATCCCGGGCTCCGCGTCCGGCGACGAACACCAGCCGGCTCGCGGTGGTGAGCAGCCCAGCCAGGGAGCTGATCGTCCCGGCGTCGGGCGGCGGCGGTTCGGGAGTGTTCAGGTCGCCGACGGAAGCGAGCAGATCGTCCGGCGGTCGCGGACAAGATGCCTCCAGGACCTGCCGCCCGAACGTCAGCACCAGCGGGCGGCGCTGGATTCGTGTCGTGTGCAGAGCCCAGGCGATGACGGATACCGTCTCGGCGGGGTCGGCGACCGGTTCGATGAGCGCTCCGGCGGCGGTCAGCAGCGCCGCCTGTCTGGCCACGCCGAGCCCGTCCGAGGCTTCGGCCGCGAGCACGAGCAACGGGGTACGGCTGCGCGCCGCATGCGCAAGCCCCGGGATCGCGCTGACCAAGGCCGAGCCGAGCGGAACAGCCAGCACGGCGGGCTCGCCGCCGGTGCCGGTGTGAGCCTCCGCCATGATCGTCGCCGCCCCCGGCCGACAGACGTCGATCACGTCCAGGCCACACGCGGTCAGTGCCGGAGTGAGAAGGCATTCGTCGCTCGCTACGGCGAAGACGGTGCGGACACCGAGCGCGGCCAGCGCCAGCCCGGCCGCCTCGGCGACCGGAACTGCCGCCGCCTGAGCGCTCGGGTGGCCGGGCCGCTGTTCAGGAGGAAAGAGCATGAAAGATCGCCTTCCGGATCAAGAGGTAGAGGTGGGACGGCCCAAGGCGCGGATCACCTCGCCGGTGGCCTCGACGCGGGCACAGTGCCGGGCCATGTAGGCCAGCGCCGCCCGATGGTCCTCGGCGCTGAAGGCGGCGGTCGCGTCACCGAGGACGAAGGGCTTGATGTCCTGGCTGAAGGCGTCGACCGCGGTGGCCTGGATGCCGATGTGGGTATAGACGCCGCCGATCAGCAGCTGGTCCCGGCCGGAGTCACGCATCAGGGCGGCCAGCGGGCTGCGCGTCAGAGCGCTGTAGCGATGCTTGGGAAGCAGGATCTCGTCCGGCGCGGGAGCCAGCGGCGCGCAGATGTCGGTGTCCTCCCGCGCATCGGTCAGCCCGGGACCCCAGACATCAGCCAGCAGGCCGCGGTCGTCCGGGGACTGGGAGCCCGGCTGGGCGGTGAAGACGACCGGGACTTTCGACTCGGCGCAGCGCTGGCGGACGGCCAGCAGGTTGGACAGGACGTCGGCGATCGGCGAGGCGTCCATCTGGTAGGGCCGCAGGAAGTAGTGCTGCATGTCGTGGATGAGCAGCAGCGCGCGATCCGGGTCGATCGTCCAACTGAGACGGTTGTCGGGCAGAGCGGGCAGCATGTAGGGCGCTATGGCGGGGATGGCCACGGCGGCTCCTCTCGTCCGATCCGCGCGGGCGCGCGGAGAGGTCACGGGTCGGTGCGGACGCGCAGCGCCCGCAGGAGAGTGGAGAACTTCGCGCCGGTCTCGGCCAGCTCGGCTTCCGGTTCGGAGCCGGCCACGATGCCCGCCCCCGCAAACAGCCGCAGCGTCGTTCCCGACACGACGCCGCAGCGCAGCGCCAGTGCCCACTCGCCGTCGCCGGCCGCGTCCTGCCAGCCCACCAGCCCGGAGTAGAAGCCGCGGTCCACGGGTTCCAGCTCCTCAATGACCTGGCGGGCCACGCTCTCGGGGCTGCCGCACACCGCCGGGGTGGGATGCAGGGCGGCCGCCAAGGTCAGGCTGCACGCACCCGGATCACGTAGCCGGCCGGTGACCGGGGTGCTCAGGTGCCACATGGTGGCGGTCGCGGTGACCTGCGGCCGGGCCGGGACGTACAGGTGCTCGCAGAACGGCGCCAGCGCCCGCGCGACCGCGTCGACCACCAGCCGGTGCTCATGCAGATCCTTGCCGGAGCTCTGCAGGGCCAGCGCACGGGCCTGATCGACGGCCGGGTCGAAACTGCGCCGGGCCGAGCCCGCCATCGGGGTGGTGGCCACCATCCGGCCGTGGCGGGAGACGAGCAGCTCGGGGCTGGCGCCGATCAGCGTGGCATCCTCGCCGGCGGGTGCGGCGTACACGTACCGGGCGTTCGGGCCGGGAAGATGAGCCAGCAGTTCCTGAACCACCAGCGGCTGGTCCGCCTCCAGCAGCAGGCTGCGAGCCAGCACCACCTTCTCCAGCGGCCCGGTGGCGATCATCGTCCGTGCCTGTTCCACCGCCGCCAGGTAAGCGGCGGGCCCGGGATCGCCGGTCAGCGTCCAGGACGGGTGACGGCAGTCGAAGCAGTACGGGGCGAGCAGCGGATCGCGCCAGAGCGGCGTGCTGGACAGCACCAGGCGGGACCGTTCGGCGTCGAAGGCGATCAGGCCCGCGGCGACCATGCCGGGCCGGTGCAGGGCGGAAGCGACCTGGTTCGGCAGCGCCTTCAGCGGCGCGGTCAACGACGCCCCCTCCCCGCCGTCGGCCAGCAGGCTGTAGTCAGGAGTGCCGATCAAGACGGTGGAAGGCTTGTACTCCACAGGCAGTGGTACGGGGACGTCGCCCGGCGTCGGGGCGCGCATCGGGATCAGCGGCGGCGTGGAAACGGGCATGGTGAAAGGGCCTTTCGCAGGGGAGGGATGGGGTGTCACCCGGTCAAGCTGGCGCCGCCGTCGACGACGAGGTCCTGCATGGTGACGTGGCGAGCCTGCTCGGACGCCAGCCACAGCACGGCCTCGGCGACGTCGGCCGGTTGGGCGACCCGGCCCAGCGGGATGCCCAGCCGGAACCTGCCGGCATCGCCCGCGATGGCCTGGTCGGCGCTGGTGAGCGCGGCCAACATGGCCGTGTCGGTCGAGCCGGGTGAGACGCTGTTGCAGCGCACTCCGGCAGGTGCCAGCTCCAACGCCAGGTGACGGGTGAAGGCGATGACGGCGGCCTTGGAAGCGCCGTAGGCGGCCAGGCCGACGCGTGGGACGTGGCCGGCGTTGGAGGCGACGTTGACGATCGCGCCCTTGCGGCGTCGCTCCATCGGCCCGGCCACCGCCCGGCAGACCCGGATCACGCCGAAGGTGTTGACCTCGAACAGCTCGCGCAGGTCGTGCTCGCTCAGGCGAGTTAGCGGACCGTGCCGCAGGACACCGGCGACGTTGACGGCGATGTCCACCGGGCCGAGCTCACGCTGGACCGACCTGGTCGCGGCCTCAACCGTCTGCGGATCTCGTACATCACAATGGAAGGCGACCACGCGCGGCAGCGATTGCGGCTCGCCGTGGTGCAGGTCGAACGCGGCGACCCGCGCGCCGGCGGCGGCGAGCCTGGCACAGATCGCCGCGCCGATGCCCTGACCTGCGCCGGTCACCAGCGCGACGCGGCCGGCGATCCCGGCGACGGGCTCCGTGGCCGTCACGTATGGCCCCCGCGGTTCAGCGCCGCGTCGATGGCGGCGATGGCGTTCTCGCAGACGCCGCGCACGTGGTGCAGCCGGCACAGGCGGTCGGCGGACGCCACGTTCAGCACGGGGATGTGCGCGGTCGTCACCTCCTGCGGCCTGGCTGCGGCAGTCGAGTCCGCGGAGCGGCGAGGGAGAGGGATGGTCAGCAGGTCACCGGGAGAGGTCATGTGGTTTCCCCTTAAGGGTGAAGGGACAGCGAGTACGCGGGACGGACACCGGAGGTCAGCCGGGACAGCTCGTAGTCGGCTTCGCTGCGCACCTGGACCAGGGCGGCGCGCAGTTCGGCCAGCAGCCGGTGCAGCTCCTGCACCTCCTGCTCGGCTGAGACGCGCCCATTGGCCGCGCGGGCATGAGCTCCCCGGGCGGCGCGCAGCGCAGTGAAGACGGCCGCGACCGCCAGGAGCGAGGCCACAGCGATGACAGCGACGAGCACCGCGGTGAAACCGTCGTGCGGGCCGGACAGCACGTGCCGCTCCAGCAAGACGGACGAGCCGGCGACCCCCAGCGCCCCGCCGACCATGCGAGCAGCGGTCACCGCGCCGGCCGCCGTGGCGAACTCCTGCGGCTCGGCCGCCAAGGTGCCTGCCGTGAACGTCCCCGTGGCCAGCGCGCCGATCCCGGCGCCGATGACCGCCAGCGCGAGCACCATCCAGGCCGACAGCTCACCGACGCCCAGCAACAGCGTGCACCCGGCTCCTACCGCGATCGCCCCCGTGTAGATCACCGCAGGAGTGCCCCGCCGCCGCCCCAGCCGTCCGGCCAGCGGAGCGGCGACGAGGACCGCCAGCGAGATCGGGATCAGCCACCAGCCCGCCTCCGCGACCCGCAACCCGTGGATCTGCTGCAGGTAGAGCGGCATCATCACCAGGACCGTGTACTGCACCGCCCCGAACAGCCCGGATGCGATCGCGCTGACGGCAGCCCCCGGCCGCCGCCCAGCTCCGGCACGGCGAAGCGAGAACGTCAGCTTGACGGCCGCCGCCATGGTCACCGCCACACAGCCCACGGTTTGTGGGGAAGTCCAGCTCCACTGGCCGCCGAACCAGAGGGCCAGCACCGCCGCCGCGATGCCGGCAGCGGGTACGAGCGTGTCCGCCATCCCGGGCCGGGCCGTCCGGGTCCGATCCTTGGGCAGCAGCGGGACGACCAGCAGGAGAGCGGTCGCCAGCCCAGCGCTGCACAGGTAGATGGCCCGCCACCCGTGGGCGGCGACCAGCATGCCGCCACCGGCCTGCGCCACCGCGATGCCCAGCCCGGAGCAGCCGCTCCAGATCGCCAGCGCGCCGCGGCGGCGGGCGGGAGGCAGCCCGCCCAGCAGCAGCGCGAGCGAGGTGGGCAACATCATCGCCGCGCCGATCCCCTGCAGGAGCCGGCCACCCAGCAGCACCGGCCAGCTGCCTGTCCAGGCGACCGCGACCGCGCCCAGACCGAACAGCGCGACACCGACCGCGAGCACGCCGCGCCGGCCGAGCGCATCGGCCCAGCGGCCCGCGGGCACCAGCAGCGCCGCGACGGCCGCGAAGTTGACGACGTTGACCCAGGTGAGCTGTGATGCCGGTACTTGATCGGTCATCGGATCGGCCGCCAGCTCGCTGACCACCAGCGTGGTCACCCCCGCGTCCGCCATGACCACCGCCATCGCCGCGCAGGAGGCGGTGAGCAGCAACCCGCGGCGATGGCGCGCACGGTGGCTGCCGCGTCTGGCAGGCCCGCCCCGGGTGGGGCGGAGGCCGGGGCGGGCCTGGCTCAAGGGACGGCCGATCGGGTTCGGCCGCTCTCGTACCGGAGGCTTGGGCTCGTCGGCGGCGGGGGACGGGCTGCTGCTCGTTACCTCGATGCTCACCCGCCGCAAGGTAGGAAGGGCCGGTGTGGGCCCGGTCGCGGCGAGGTTGGGACCAGGGCGCCGCTCGGTCGCGAACTCCTGGTCAGCGTGTGGGATCGATTAATTCGATGTAATCGATCTTCTTCTGGCTAATCCGTACGAGATCTCTCTATGATCTTGATGGGCCCGATGTCAGAGAAACTCACCCTGTGACTCGAGGAGTGGCGTGCGCACGCAACAGCCCGAAGAAGAGATGTCCTCTCCGTCTCCCGCCCGGATGTACGACTATTTCCTGGGCGGCACCACCAATTACCAGATCGACAGGGACGCCGCCGAACGCGGACTGGCTTATGCGCCGGAGATCAAGACCATCGCGACGGCCAACCGGCAGTTCCTCATCCGCGCCGTCCGCTTCCTCGCCGGCCAGGGCGTCAGCCAGTTCCTGGACATCGGCTCCGGTCTGCCCACCCAGGAGAACGTGCACGAGATCGCCCAGTCGGTCACCCCGTCCGCGCGGACCGTCTACGTCGACAACGATCCGAGTGTCCTGCCGCAGGCCCAGGCGTTGATCATCGGCGATGACCGGACCCGCTACATCCAGGCCGACGTCCGCGACCCGCACGGCATCCTCCGTCACCCGGAGACCGTGCGGCATCTCGATCCCTCGCAGCCGTGGGCGGTGGTGTTGTGCTCGGTGCTGCACTTCGTGCCCGACGCCGACGATCCGTACGGGGTGGTGTATCGGCTGATGGAGGCGGCGCCGGCGGGCAGTTACCTGCTCTTCTCCCACGTCAGCAGGACCGACATCGATCCTGAGCTGTACAAGATCCTGATGGCGACCAACGCCAACAATCTCAGCAACCCGATCACGTACCGGACGGTGGAGGAGATCGCCCTCTTCTTCGACCAGCCGGACTGGGACCTGCTTCCGCCAGGCATGGTGGATGTGCAGCGCTGGCAACCGGACGGCCTCGCCGATGACTTCACCCCGGGGCGGGTGCGGGTGCTGGGCGGTGTGGCCCGCAAACGCTGAAGGCTGATTCTCGGCCAGGGTATGGCTCACCCGCTACTGCGGAACGTAGGGGGCACATCATGGCGTCGCTCTGATGTGGCCCTTGACCTGGCATCTGACGCACACCGTGGCCTGCTGGAAGCGATTGGCGCCGGTCTGCCAGGGCGCGTGCCAGCAGCGCTGCCGTCCCACTGCCTGCGCAATCTGCTTCCACCCGTGCCCGAGCCGGCGCAGCGGTCGGTGGCCATTCTGATGCGCACCATCCTCGACCAGCCTGCCGCCGAGCGGGTTCGCGCCCAAAAAGTACTCCAGGCGCACTTGGGGATCTTGGTTGATCGAGGCTGGGACGTGGAGCCTTACCTGAGAGCGGTCCCCTTTCCACGTTGATGGTCACGGCTGTCGGCTGGGGAGTGATCGGGGCAGCCCGAACCACGGGAACACGCTGTTGTCGAATCGGGTGATGGCGCAGATCCGATCGCCGGCGACTGTGAGGACGTAGAGGCCGACCCCGTGGCTGACGCCCTTGGAGGCACGCAGGTAGGCCCCGAATGCCGGCTGGCTGTTGGCTCGCGCCGGGACGAGGTCGAACCGGTGGTCGGCGCCGAACAGGCGGGCGCAGAAGCGGGCCACAACGTCCCGGCCCTCGTATTCGAAGGGCATGGGCGGCATCGACACCAAGATGTCGTCGGTCAGCAAGGCCACCAGCGCGTCGAGATCGGCGGATTCCCATGCGCGGACGAACATGGCCACGAGAGCATCCTCGGCGGGTGAGCCGACAGCAGGCGGAAGCAACCGCTGGTCAGCGGTCGTCGGTTGGCGGCGCCGCAGGCCGGTGCGCGCTCGTTTGAGGGCGCTGTTGACCGATGCGACGGTGGAGTCCAGCATGTCGGCCACCTCGCGGGCGTGGAATCCCATGACGTCGCGCAAGACCAGGACGGCGAGCTGGCGGGGTGGCAGAGCCTGCAGGGCGGTGATGAAGGCCAGGGAGATGGCTTCGCTCTGCTCGTAGCGGGCTTCGGGGCTGAGCGGCACCTGGATCGCGCCGTCCGGGAACGGCTGCAAGCAGACGACCTCGCCGAGGTGGGTCGGCTCGGGCGGTTCGACTTCGGGCACGTCCCACTTCCTGGCCGGATGCCGGCCAGCCGCGCGGTGGGCGTCCAGACACCGGTTGGTGGCGATCCGGTACAGCCAGGTGCGCAGCGAGGCCCGTCCCTCGAACCCGCCGAGGCTTTGCCAGGCGGTCAGCAAGGTGTTCTGCAGAGCGTCCTCGGCACCCTCGAAGGACGAGCATCCGATAGCAGTGCACCAGCAGCTCTCGAAGGTGCGGCTCGGTCAGCTCCCCGAACGCCTCACCGTCACCGGCCCGCGCCCGCGCGATCAGATCGACTGCCACCGCTCGCACCGTCCCTTCTTCCCACAGGTTGCCGCACTTCCACCCTGTTCAGGCGTCGGCCGAGGCGTGAACTGGGCGGTCGGCGGGCGCCCAGTTCTCCGCCGCATCGGCGGCTGTATGGGTGAGGGTGACCGGCGAACGGCGCCGACGCGAAGGAGGATTGCCATGGGCAAGATCGTGCTCAGTGGCCCGCAGAACGTCTCGCTCGACGGGGTGGTTCAGGACCCCGACGGTGTGGAGGGTTTCGAGCGGGGCGGCTGGTTCGCCCAGTTCGGGGGCAAGAATCTCGAGGAGTGGAACAAGGTCGCGCTCCAGGAGGCGCTACGGGCCGAGGCCTGGCTGCTGGGCCGGCGAAGCTACGAGTTCTTCGGGGCGCGGTGGCGGCCTCGCACCGGCGAACTTGCCGACAGGTTGAACAGCATGCCCAAATACGTGGTGTCCTCGACGCTCAAAGAACCGGACTGGAGCAACTCGACGGTTCTCAGCGGCGTGGTGGTGACCCAGGTCTCGAAGCTGAAGCAGGAACTGGACACGGAAATCGTCGTCCCTGCCAGCTATCGGCTTGCGCACGCTGATCGAACACGACCTCATCGATGAAGTGCGGCTGGTCGTATTCCCGGTCGTACTCGGGGCACGCGAGCGCCTCTTCGGCGAGGCCAGCGGCAGGAAGCCCATGCGTCTCGTAGACACCAAGACCATCGGTGACAGCCTGGCCCTCCTCACCTACGAGTTCGTCCGAGACGCCTAATCTGGTGGGTTCGGTTCATCTTGAAGGACCTGGGCGAGCTTGAACTGCGCCGGGACATAGATTCCGCTCTCGCGGGACCATCCCCGCGTGCGCGGGGAGCACTGGCCATGATGCTGGTCAGGCTGGTCATGGCTGGGACCATCCCCGCGTGCGCGGGGAGCACTGGTCCTCGTCGTCCCTTCAGGCTTTCGGCTGGGGGTGGGCAGGAGCAGGGGCAAAGGTCCCGCCCGGGTGACGTCCTTCGCCTTCGTCCGCCAGGCGGACGCCGAGCAGGATGAGCGCGCCACCTCCGGCGAGCAGGACGGCCGCGGCGGCGAGGAGCGTGGCGGTCGCCGCTCCCAGCCCGGGGAGCGTGGCGGACAGTCGGAGATTGGCGGTCACGCCCGGCGTGCCGTCCGCGTTCATGACGACGACGGCCCACGCGCCGGGCTGGACCTCCCAGGTCAGCGTCCCGGTGCCGGAGGCCGCCCAGAAGGTCCGCGCCGTGGGTGGGGCCTGCAGGGCCGTGCCGGGAACGAAGTCGCGGCCGGCGGCCCGCGGCGGGAAGGCAAGGTGGGTGACCCGCTCGTGGGCGACCCCGCCGAGGTAGGCGTCGATGTCGTCCTGGCGGGCGATGCCGAGGAAGACCGGGGTGGGGCTGCTGGACGCCTCGATGCGGACGCGACCCACGCTCTCCCGCAGGAACGGCACGCCCTGCCCGGAGACGGCCATCTCCTCGCCGGTGAGGGCGTAGGTGGCGGTGGTCACCCGCTGCGCGCCGGTGCCGACGAACCCGGCGGCGTCGCGGGCCGTGCCGAGCAGCGCCGCCCCGGCGCCGGCGGTCGCGGCGGCGATCCCGCCGAGGGCGAGCAGGGCTCCCGTGGCGAGCGCCACGACGGAGGCGGCGCCGTACCGGACCGGGCCGCGGGCGGCGGGCGGGTCCTTCAACCGGGGCGGCTCGTGCCCGCCCTGTTCCAGGCGGAAGGGAGGGTAGGCGTCGGTCATCAGCGTCGCGTACGCGGCCACCCGCAGCGCCCACCGGTTCATGCCCACGACGAGATCGTGCACGCCGCGCGGGTAGCGGCCGGTGAACAGCAGGCTCACAGCGGCGATGAGGACCAGCAGCCTGATGAGGCCGCCCCAGTCGAGCGTGTAGAGGACGCCGCCGCCATCCGGCAGGTCGCCGCGCCAGGAGATGACGCTGCCGCTGGTGAACAGGCCCACGACGAGGTAGTGCGGGATGGCCAGCAGCCACCATTTGACCAGGACCAGGCCGCGCGAGAGCCGTTCGGGGTAGTCGATCTCCAGCGTGGCCGGGTAGTCCGCCGCCGGCCCGAGGGTGAACGGCGGGTAGCGGTCGGTCCCGAGGGCGCCGTAGGAGTAGTACGCCACCCGCCAGGTCCAGCGCAGCACGCCCAAGTTGAAGTCGAACAGCGGGCGCGGGTAGCGGCCGGTAAACAGGATCGAGAAGAACGCGATGACGGTGAGGACGCCGAAGGCGATCCACAGGAAGCCGAGCGCGACGTAATGGGGGATCGCCAGCAGCCATTTGACGATCCACAGGCCCCGGTTCAGCGGCTCCTCGAGCCGGGCCCCGACCCGTACGGAATGGGTGCTCATGCTCCCAGCGCATCACTGCGGCGGGCGGCAGTCTGCCGGGCGAAAGTCCTGATCGGCGCGCCGATGGGCACCTTCCGCGCGGCCCGCCGGGCCGGGGGCCGGTTCGGCGTCACGCGCCGCCCCAGATGGGCAGGTCGGCGATGTCGTCGTGCTTCCAGCTGAGGTTGTCATGGACGGCGACGACGCCGTCGACGTTCTCGGCC
>NZ_JBICUQ010000003.1:0-225497 GCF_043198225.1 Nonomuraea sp. NPDC048826
TGAACGCTCGGTCCGATCGGGTAGTAGGTAAGCGATGGGGTGACGCAGGAAGGTAGTCCAGCCCAGGCGATGGTTGTCCTGGGGTAAGCATGTAGAGGGTGAGGTAGGCAAATCCGCCTCGCGTATACCTTGAGATGTGATGCCGAGCCGATTGTGGCGAAGTGGATGATCCTATGCTGCCGAGAAAAGCCTCTAGTGAGTGTTGTGGCGGCCCGTACCCTAAACCGACTCAGGTGGTCAGGTAGAGAATACCAAGGCGATCGGGTGAACTGTGGTTAAGGAACTCGGCAAATTGCCCCCGTAACTTCGGGAGAAGGGGGACCTCTGCTGGTGAACGCCCTTGCGGTGGGAGCTGGTGGGGGTCGCAGTGGCCAGGGGGAAGCGACTGTTTACTAAAAACACAGGTCCGTGCGAAGTCGTAAGACGATGTATACGGACTGACGCCTGCCCGGTGCCGGAACGTTAAGGGGACCGCTTAGTCCAGCTTGCTGGGCGAAGGTGAGAACTTAAGCGCCGGTAAACGGCGGTGGTAACTATAACCATCCTAAGGTAGCGAAATTCCTTGTCGGGTAAGTTCCGACCTGCACGAATGGCGTAACGACTTCCCCGCTGTCTCAACCGCAGACCCGGCGAAATTGCACTACGAGTAAAGATGCTCGTTTCGCGCAGCAGGACGGAAAGACCCCGGGACCTTCACTACAGCTTGACATTGGTGTTTGGAGCGTCTTGTGTAGGATAGGTGGGAGACTGGGAAGCTCGGACGCTAGTTCGGGTGGAGTCATTGGTGAAATACCACTCTGGTCGTTTTGAATGTCTAACTCTGGTCCGTGATCCGGATCGGGGACAGTGTCTGGTGGGTAGTTTAACTGGGGCGGTTGCCTCCTAAAGGGTAACGGAGGCGCCCAAAGGTTCCCTCAGCCTGGTTGGCAATCAGGTGTTGAGTGTAAGTGCACAAGGGAGCTTGACTGTGAGACTGACGGGTCGAGCAGGAGCGAAAGCTGGGACTAGTGATCCGGCATCGGCGTGTGGAAGCGGTGTCGCTCAACGGCTAAAAGGTACCCCGGGGATAACAGGCTGATCTTCCCCAAGAGTCCATATCGACGGGATGGTTTGGCACCTCGATGTCGGCTCGTCGCATCCTGGGGCTGGAGTAGGTCCCAAGGGTTGGGCTGTTCGCCCATTAAAGCGGTACGCGAGCTGGGTTTAGAACGTCGCGAGACAGTTCGGTCCCTATCCGCTGCGCGCGCAGGAGACTTGAAAGGGGCTGTCCCTAGTACGAGAGGACCGGGACGGACGAACCTCTGGTGTGCCAGTTGTATCGCCAGGTGCATGGCTGGTTGGCTACGTTCGGGAGGGATAACCGCTGAAAGCATCTAAGCGGGAAGCTTGCCTTGAGATGAGGTCTCCCACCACGTGAGTGGGTAAGGCTCCCGGTAGACGACCGGGTTGATAGGCCGGAGGTGGAAGCGCGGTAACGTGTGGAGCTGACCGGTACTAATAGGCCGAGGACTTGACCACAAAGCATACTTTCGAAGTTTTTGCTCGCGTCCACTAGGCAATTCTGAGACAGCAAACCTCTCTGTGGTTTGTGTGTTTCGGAGGGTTACGGCGGTTATGGCGGGAAGGAAACACCCGGTTACATTCCGAACCCGGAAGTTAAGCTTCTCTGCGCCGATGGTACTGCACTCGGGAGGGTGTGGGAGAGTAGGTCACCGCCGGACAATCTTTATAGGAAAGAGCCTCGACTTGACGGTCGGGGCTTTTTCTATTTTCAGGGCCTCGATGGCTGAGTCGGGGCCTGTTGCTGTTTCGGGGCTTCGGAGGTCTTGCCTGTTCAAGGCTGGACGTGACGTCGAGGCCTTTTCGTTCGTACGCGAGGACTCGGGCCGGCGGGGGCTCGTACGGTCAGTCGTTCCCGGGGTGCTCGTCACGTAGCTTGCGGTGGGCCGGGACTCTTCATGGACGAAGCGTGTCCGCAACGCGGAAGCTAAGTCGGGGTTCCACCGGTGTCAACGGTGGTTCCAGCGTCCTCGACGGGCCGGTAGCCGATGGAGGAGAGCACGAAGTCGACGACCCGCTCGGCATAACGGGGGGCGTCGTCCAGGAGAGCGGGCATCCTGTCGATCGGCGTGGAGAGCACGTGGTTGACGATGATCCCGTTGACCGCGTCGAGCACCAGGGCGGGTGAGGTGCCCCGGGGGATCTCGCCCCGGTCGACGGCGAGCAGCACGAACCGCCGGTAGGTCGTCCGCCACTGCTTGCCCAGGTCTTCCATGGCCTGGCCGAACAGCTCGGGGTAGAACTTGGCCTCGATCTGGGCCCGGAGGCCGACCAGGCCGTCGCGGCTCTGCTGCGCCCGGAGGGTGCGGACGCACATGGCCAGCAGGTCCTCGCGCAGGGAGCCGGTGGTCTCGGTCATGACAGGGGTGGTGAGCGAGGCCAGGGCCTCGACGATGAGCTTCTCCTTGCTCTCCCAGCGCCGGTAGAGGGCGGCTTTGCCCACGCGGGCCCGCCGTGCGACGGCGTCCATGGTGAAGCCGGCCCAGCCGACCTCCGCGTAGATCTCCAGCGTCGCGTCGAGCACCCGGGGCTCGATGTCGGGGTCCGGCGGTCGTCCTGGTCGCGCCGTGACCGAAGCGGGCTTCATGCCGACAAGTCTGCCAGGTCCCGGGTGGCGCACCGGAGAAGGAGCGGTATTTACAGACGAAGTTCGTCCGCTTTATGGTGCTGTGAGGACCTTTCGGAAGGGGTGTTCCATTGGCGCTGAACGTGGACCTGGTGGGCAAGGAATGGGAAGGCGAGGGCCGGCGGTGGACTTCGGCCGACGCCATCCTGTACGCGCTCGGGGTGGGGGCGGGGGCCGAGGATCCGCTGACCGAGCTGCCGTTCACCACGGAGAACTCCCACGGGGTCACCCAGCAGGTGCTGCCCACCTTCGCGGTGATGCTCGGCGGCGCCGGAGGGTCGATGCCCCCGCTCGGTGACTTCGACATCGCCCAGGTGCTGCACGCCGAGCAGTCGGTGACGTTGCACGGGGCGCTGCCCGCCGAGGGGTCCACCGTGACCAGGAGCCGCGTGGCCGCCTTCTACGACAAGGGGCCGAACGCCATCGCCGTGCTGGAGTCGACGGTCATGGACGCGAAGACGGGGAAGGTGCTCGCCGAGTCCAGCAGCGGCACGTTCATCCGGGGCGAGGGCGGGTTCGGCGGTGACCGGGGCTCCTCGGCGGCCTGGGCGCGGCCGGAGCGGGACCCGGACCACGTGGTGACCTACCGCACCCGGCCCGACCAGGCATTGCTCTACCGGCTGAGCGGCGACCGCAACCCGCTGCACTCCGACCCCTGGCTCGCCGGGAAGGCCGGGTTCGACCGTCCGATCCTGCATGGCCTGTGCACGTTCGGGTTCACCGGCCGGGCGCTGCTGCACACCGCGTGCGGTTCGGACCCGGAGCTGTTCGGCACCATGTCGGCCCGCTTCGCCTCCCCGGTGTTCCCCGGGCAGGAGCTGACAGTGGCGCTGTGGGACGACGGCGGCACCTGGTTCTTCCAGACCATGGTGGCCGGCAAGGTCGTGCTCGACCGCGGCACCTTCACCCGGAGGACGGCGTGATCGAGGACTTCATGCCCCTGCCGACTCCCGAGACGGCCCCGTACTGGGAGGCCGCCAAGGAGGGCGTGCTGCGCATCCAGCGGTGCGGCTCGTGCGGCAGGCACTACTTCTACCCCCGGCCCTTCTGCCGGTACTGCGCCTCGTCCGATGTCGGCTGGGTGGTGGTGTCCGGGCGGGCGCGGCTCGTCTCGTACGTGATCAACAGGCGGCCCATGCCGGGCTTCGAGGGCGTCTCGCCGGTGATCGCCCTGGTGGAGCTCGACGAGGGGCCGCGGATGATGACCAACGTGGTCGGCGTCGAGCCCACGCCGGAGAACCTGCCGCTGGACCTGCGGCTCCGGGTGGCGTTCGAGGAGCGCGGCGGCACCGTGCTGCCGGTCTTCCAGCCTGAGGAGGGGCACGCGTGACCGGCATGCACGGCGGCGGGATCGCCATCGTCGGCGCGGCGGAGACCGACGAGGTCGGCACCCTGCCGAACACCTCGATGCTCCAGCTGCACGCCGAGGCGGCGCTGAACGCGCTGCGCGACGCCGGGCTCACCCCGGCGGACGTCGACGGCGTGGCGACCGCCGGCCCGTTGGCCCTGGACGTGGCGCACCACCTGGGCATCAACCCGCGCTGGGCGGACGGCACCATGGTCGGCGGCTGCAGCTTCCTGCTGCACGTCCGGCACGCGGCGGCGGCCATCGCCGCCGGCGCGGCCGACGTCGTGCTCATCACCCACGGCGAGTCCGGCCGGTCCCGGGTGGGCGCGCGGCGGTGGGGCGGGGCGAACGCGACCCCCGCGGGACAGTTCGAGGCGCCGTACGGGGCCATCACCCCCTACGCCACCTTCACCGTCCCCGCCCTGCGTTTCCTGCACGACCGCGGCATGGGCCGGGAGGACCTGGCCCGGGTCGTCGTCGCCCAGCGGGAGTGGGCGAGCAAGAACCCGCGAGCCCTGCGGCGGGACATCGTCACGGTCGACGAGGTGCTCCAGGGCCCGGAGATCGCCTACCCGTTCACCAGGGACATGTGCTGCGTCGTCACCGACGGGGGCGGCGCCCTGGTGCTGACCAGCGCGGAGCGCGCCGCCGACCTGCCTCGGGGGAGCCGGGCGGTCTACCTGCTCGGGTCCGGCGAGGCCACGGAGGCGGCGATGGTGTCGCAGATGGACGACCTCGGCTCGTTCGGGGCGTTCCGCCGCTCCAGCGCCGAGGCGTTCCGCACGGCCGGGCTCGCGCACGCCGACATCGACCATCTGATGGTCTACGACGCGTTCGCCCATCTGCCGCTCTACGGGCTGGAGGACCTGGGCTTCGTCGGCCGGGGCGAGTCGGGGGCCTTCATCGCGGACGGGCACACCGGGCCCGGCGGCACCCTCCCGATGAACACCAACGGCGGCGGGCTCTCGTACACGCATACCGGCATGTACGGGATGTTCGCCATCCAGGAGGCTGTCAGGCAGTTGCGGGGCGAGGCCGCCGCGCAGGTGCCGGACGTCGAGGTCAGTTTCGTGCAGGGGGTGGGGATCTTCTTCGCGGCGTCCGGCAGTCTTGTCCTGTCCAACCGCAAACCTTGATCGAACGGAGTCCGGTGGCGATGCCTCTCCCCTCCGGCAAGTCGAGCGGCGTCGTCACCGCCGCCCTGGCCTTCAGCGGCCTGGTCGTGTCGATGATGTTCACCCTGGTGGTGCCCGTCATCCCCGAGTTGCCGCGGCTGCTGTCGGCCACGGCGGAGGACGCCTCCTGGGTGATCACCTCCACGTTGCTGGCGTCGGCGGTGTTCACCCCGGTGAGCGGGCGGCTGGGTGACATGTACGGCAAGCGCCGGATGATGGTGATCAGCCTCGGCTTGATGATCGCCGGTTCGGTGATCTGCGTCTTCTTCGACGCGCTGCCTCTCGTGGTGCTCGGCCGCACGCTCCAGGGCTGCGCGGTCGGGGTGATCCCGCTCGGCATCAGCATCATGCGCGACCTGCTGCCGGCGGCCCGGCTGGGATCGGCCATGGCGCTGATGAGCGCCACCATGGGCGCCGGCGGCGCGGTCGGGCTGCCGCTGGGCGCCGTCGTCGCCCAGTACACCAACTGGCACATGCTCTTCCTGGTCTCGGCGGGCATGGGGGTGGCCGGGCTGGTCATGACCCTCACGCTCGTGCCGGACTCGCCGCTGCGGGCCGGGGGGCGCTTCGACTTCATCGGCGTGGCCGGGCTGACGGCCGGGCTGGTGTGCCTGCTGCTGCCCATCACCAAGGGCGGCAGCTGGGGCTGGACGAGCCCGCTGACCCTGGGGTTGTTCGCCGCGGCCGCGGTGATCCTGCCGGTCTGGGGATGGGCCGAGCTGCGGGTCGCCAATCCGCTGGTCGACCTGCGGACCACGACCCGGCGCGAGGTGCTGCTCACGAACCTGGCGTCCATCGCCTTCGGATTCGCCATGTTCGGCACCCAGCTGGTCTTCCCCCAGGTGCTCCAGTCGCCGCCCGCCTCCGGTTACGGGCTCGGGCTCACCCTGTTCGACGCCGGGCTGTGCATGGCGGTCGGCGGCGGCATGATGATCGTGCTCTCGCCGGTGTCGGCCCGCGTCACCGGCGCCTACGGGCCCAGGGTCACGCTCATCCTCGGCGCCCTGCTCGCCGTCGCGGGCTACCTCTCGGCGCTGCTGCTCATGGGGGAGGTGTGGCACGTCGTGCTGGCCGCCACCATCGTCTCGGCCGGGGCCGGTCTCGGCTACGCCGCCATGCCGGCCTCGATCATGGGCGCGGTCCCGACCTCGGAGACGGCGGCGGCCAACGGGTTCAACTCGCTCATGCGCTCCATCGGCACGTCCACGGCCAGCGCGGTGATCAGCGCCGTGCTGGCCGCGCAGACGGTCCGGATGGGGGCCGTCACACTGCCGTCGGTGGACGGGCTGCGGATCGCGCTGATCATCTCGGCGGTCGCGGCGGCGTCCGGGATGGTCCTCTCCGCCTTCCTGCCCCGGCGCCGGTCGGCCCGTCCTGGCGCCGGCCCGCAGATCCCCGAGGGCCGGCTGGGTCCGGTCCGCGGCGCCGGGGATCCGCTGGGCGACGACGTCGCGCCGGTCTAGCCGGGGAGCACGAGCAGGGCGTCGCCCACCGCGCGTTCGCGGCCGTCGGACGGCTGGTTGACGACCTTGTTCTTGACCACCATCGCGGTCGACCCGCCGCCGTCCAGGTTGATCGCCTGGGTGGCGCCGAGCCAGCGCATGAACTGGGCCGCCTCGATGAAGTTCGCCCCCACGGTGACGCCGGGCTTGCGGCCGTCGATGGTGGCGACGATCAGGCTGCCGTTGCGGGTGGTGCCGACGAGGGTGCGCGGGTGGCGGCGCAGGATCATGTTGAGCGAGTCGTGGCCGTCGCGCTTGGCGGTGATCTTGGTGCGCCCGTTGCGGACCAGGCCCACGCCTCCCGACACGACGTGCAGGTCGGGGGTGAGCTTGAGAGTGCGGCCCTTGCGCAGGTCGCGGACCTTGGTGTCGACCTTGACGGTCCAGCCTTCCCAGAGGTGCTCGTTGATCCACATGGCGGCCTCGCCCGACCCGTGCAGCACGCGCTTGCCCTTCGGCACGGCGGCGCCGGGCACGCGGACCGCCTCGACCCGGCCGTTGGCGTCGATCACCACGTCGGTGCCCTCGACGGCGGGGGTCTTGGCGCCGTACTCCTCGGTGTAGAGGATGAGCTCGCCGGCCACCGGCGCGCGGTTGACGCCGGCGATCACGCGCTTGGCGCCGTCCTGGGAGACGGCCGTGATCGTGGTCTTCAGTTCGGTGATGCGGGCGGTACGGCCCCGCAGCACGACCGCGGCGCGGCCGGGGACCGCCTCGCTGAGCAGCCGGCCCGCGACCACCGAGGCGCCCACCGGCTCGCCGCGCAGCTGCTTGGCGGTGTGGATGTTGAAGAAGCCGCCGTTGACGGCCGCCACCGCGCCGCCCCGCTTCGCCATCGACGAGACCGTCTCCCGCTTGGCCACGCTGGTGCCGAGCGAGGCCGCGTACGAGCCGCGGAAGGTGCGGGCGTCGACCATGAGCACCTGGGCGTGCCACGGGCCGGTGGTCTTGAGCCCGTCGTCGCCGAGGTAGTCGACCTTGACCTTCAGCCCGGCCTCCTTGAGCTGCTTGGCCATCTTGTCGGCCTTGGCCCGCTGCTCGAACGACCACAGGCCGACCCGGATCATGAACAGCTCCTGCTCGGGGGCGTCGGCGACCTGCGGGCGCACCAGGCGCTGCATGCTGGCGACCTCGCCGGTCGCCTCGACCGCGGCCAGCGTGGTCTCGGCGGCCTCGCGGCTGCCGGCGTCGCGGCCGTTGGGCATGAGCACGGTCACCGTGTAGCCGTCGGTGGACGAGCCGGCCTGCACATCGTATAAGTCGATGCCCGGGGCCACGCTCGTCATGGTCTTGGCCGGGGCGGAGCGGGCCCCGAGCGGGAACCTGGATGAGGGGAACTTCACCGCCGCCTGCTCGGCTGCGGCGCCGGGCACGGAGAGGCCCGTGATCGTCGTGGCCATGGCCAGGCCGGCGACGAGAGTGCGTCGAGACATGCGAACTCCATGAGGGTGGAACGGGACCGACCCATCCTGACCGATCAAGAAGGTCAGATCAGGCGAATGCACCAAACGGTCGCAGAGATTCCGAGATTGACCGGCGCTCAAGCCGGCGATGCCGGCCTTGACCTACACTGGGTGTGTGAAGCGCATCAGCATGTGGTGGTGGCCGCGAGACGGCCACTGACTTCCGCATGCGCAAGGGCCGTCCTCAGGGCGGCCCGGGCGCGGGATCCCTCCGGACGGCGTTGACCGATTCCCTGAGGAGGGACCATGGACCACACCGTGCTCACCGGAGACCGCCCCACCGGGCCGCTCCATCTCGGCCATTACTTCGGCTCCCTGGCCAACCGGGTCCGGCTGCAGGACCGGTATCCGATCTTCGTGCTGATCGCCGACTATCAGGTGATCACCGACCGGGACCTGCCGGGCGAGATCCAGCGCAACATCACCGAACTGCTGCTCGACTATCTCGCGGTGGGGATCGACCCGGCCAAGGTGACCATCTTCCAGCACAGCGCTGTGCCCGAGCTCAACCAGCTGATGCTGCCGTTCCTGAGCCTGGTGACGGTGTCGGAGCTGAGCCGCAACCCCACCGTCAAGGACGAGATCGCGCACAGCAGCCAGAAGGCGGTCAGCGGGCTGATGTTCACCTATCCGGTGCACCAGGCGGCCGACATCCTGTTCTGCAAGGGCACGCTGGTGCCGGTGGGCAAGGACCAGCTGCCGCACCTGGAGGTGACCCGGACCATCGCTCGGCGCTTCAACGAGCGCTACGGCCGCGTCTTCCCTGTCCCCGAGGCCATGCTCGGCGACCGGCCGCTGCTCCAGGGGCTCGACGGCGGCAAGATGAGCAAGAGCCGGGGCAACGGGATCATGCTGTCGGCGACCGAGGACGAGACGGCCGCGCTCATCCGCAAGGCGCGCACCGACTCCGAGCGGCTGATCACCTTCGACGAGGAGAACCGCCCCCAGGTGGCCAACCTGCTGATGATCGCGTCCCTCTGTCTCGGCCGGCCGCCGGCGGAGCTGGCCGACGAGATCGGGTACGGGGGAGCGGCCGCGCTGAAGCGGATCACCACGGACGCGGTCAACGACTTCCTGCGGCCGATCAGGAAGCGCAGGAAGGAGCATGACGAGGCCGAGGTGCGGGAGATCCTGGCGGAAGGCAACGGGCGGGCCCGCGAGCGGGCGGTGACCACACTGGCCGAGGTGCGCGACGCGATGGGCTTCTAGCGGCTTCTAGCGGCTTCCGGCGGCATCCAGCTGCTTCCGGCGGCTTCCAGCGGCTCTCAGTGGCTTCCGGCGCGGACCGGCGCGGGCCGGCGCGGGCCGGCGCGGGCCGGCGCGGGCCGGCGCCGGCTAGCGCGGGTGCTCGCGGCGGAACGACTCCAGCGCCAGGAGCGCGACGTGCAGCGACAGGCAGGACTCGACGTCGTCGAGGTCGGTGTCGAGGATGCGCTCCAGGCGGCGCAGCCGGTCGTAGAACGCGGGTCTCGACAGGTGGGCCTTCTGCGCGGCCACCGCCTTGTTGCGGCCCGCGTCGAGGTAGATGCGCAGGATGCGGGCCAGGTCGCCGCCCCGCTGGGCGTCGTGCGCGAGCAGCGCGCCCAGCTCGCGCTCGGCGAACGTCTGCAGTCTGGCGTCGTCGCGCAGGAGGTGGAGCAGGCCGCGCAGGCGCAGGTCGGGCAGCCGGTAGAAGGGGCGGCCGTCGGGCTGGCGGACCGCCACGTCGGCCACCTGCTCCGCCTCAAGGAAGCTCCGCCGTACGTCGCGGATGGACTCGACCACCGAGCCGGCGGCGAGCACGAACGCGGCCCCGTGCTTCCACAGCTCGCGCAGGCGCTCGGAGAGCGCCAGCAGCGCGGGCTCGGCCTGCGCGCGCGGCGGCAGCGGCAGCAGGACGCCCACCCGGTCCTGGTCGAGCGCGCCCACCAGGGCGGGCAGCCGGGCGTCGCGGCAGGCGGCGGCGGCCGACTCGGCCAGCTCGCCCAGCTCGGCCTGGCTGTCGAGCGCCTGGTCGGCCGGGTCGATCGGCCGGAGGACCACGCTGACCAGCTTGCGTCCGGTGAGCGGCACGCCGACCGCGCGGGCGCGGGCCGCGGCCTCCTCGGGGTCGGAGTAGGCGTGGGTGAGGATGCCGGTGATGATCGTGCCGTGCGCCTGGCGCTCCAGCGACTCCTGGTGGCGCTCCAGGAGGCGGCCCAGGGCGAGCGTGGTGGCGGCGCGCTCGGCCAGCACCAGGTCGCGCGGCGACGGCTTGCGGTCGCACAGCAGGATGAGCCGCCCCCAGTCTTGCCCGCGCGCGCCGACGGTGGTGACCAGCCAGCCGGACGCGGAGTCGTACGCGGTGCGCTCGGCGGGGGCGACGGCCCGCGACCTGCTCTCCCAGCCGGCCAGCAGCGACCCGGCGTCACGCCCGGCCGACTCGCAGGCCAGGACCTGGTGGGCGAGGTTCTCCAGCAGGACCGGGCGGCCCGACAGCCTGGCCACCTGGGCCAGCACCTCGGCGGGGGAGGCGCCCTCGACCGACAGCTCGGTGAACACCTCGTGCAGCTGCTCGGAGGCGCGCAGCTCCTCCAGCTGGATGTCGATGATGCGGGCGTGCACGGCCTCGGTGATCTGCACGAAGGGGGTCTCGCGGGTGAGCACGATGACCGGCAGGCCGTGCTCCTCGGCTGACTTGATCACGGCGGCGGGCAGCTCGCGGACGAACCTGCGGCCCAGCTCGACGATCAGGCCGGAGGCGCCGACCGAGGACAGCCCGGCGATGTACTCGGCGAGCTCGCCGGGGTCGCCGGGGAGCGCCACGCCGGTGGTGAGGACCAGCTCGCCGCCGCGCAGCAGCTGGGCGATGTCGGCGATCTCGCCGACGTGCACCCAGCGCACCTTGGTGTCGAGCCGGTCGGCGCCCGCCACGACGCGCGGGCTGCCGCGACGAACCGTCTCCAGATCGAGGATGTCGGCGATGGTGGGCAGCACGACGCCGAGCCTATCCCACCAGGCTGTAAGTCAGGTTCGGGTTCCGATTGACAGACTGCCAGGAGTCAAGAGCTCAGATCCTCCTCGCGGAACTCCCGCGCGGGGCTCTGCTCGCGCAGCTCCACGCGGCGGATCTTGCCCGAGATCGTCTTGGGCAGCTCGGCGAACTCCAGCCTGCGCACCCGCTTGAACGGGGCCAGCTCGCGGCGTGAGTGCTCGAAGATGGACCGGGCGGTCGCCTCGTCGGGCTCGGCGCCGGGCGCGAGCGTCACGTAGGCCTTGGGCACGGCCAGCCGCACCGGGTCGGGGGCGGGCACCACGGCCGCCTCCGCCACGGCCGGATGCTCCAGCAGCACGCTCTCCAGCTCGAACGGCGAGATGCGGTAGTCGGAGGCCTTGAACACGTCGTCGGTCCTGCCGACGTAGGTGATGTAGCCGTCGGCGTCGCGGGAGGCCATGTCGCCCGTGTGGTAGTACCCGTCGCGCATCGCTTCACCAGATCCGGCGACATATCCGGACATGAGGCCTAGGGGGCGGTTCTCCAGCGGAATGCAGATCTCCCCGTCGTCCCCCGGCTCCCCGGTCTCCGGATCGAGCAGCGCGATCTCGTAGCCCGGCAGCGGCCGCCCCATCGAGCCCGGCTTGACCGGCTCGCCCGGCACGTTGCCGATCTGGGCCGTCGTCTCCGTCTGCCCGTAGCCGTCGCGGATCGTGATGCCCCACGCCTTGGCCACCTGGTCGATGATCTCCGGGTTGAGCGGCTCGCCGGCGGCCACGGCGGTGCGCAGCGGCACCCGCCAGGCCGAGAGGTCCTCCTGGATGAGCATCCGCCAGACGGTGGGCGGCGCGCAGAAGGTGTCGACGTTCTCGTCGCGCAGCACCCGCAGCAGGTCGGGCGCGGAGAAGCGCTGGTAGTCGTGGATCAGCACGGTCGCGCCCGCGTTCCACGGCGCGAACACGTTGCTCCAGGCGTGCTTGGCCCAGCCGGGTGAGGACACGTTCAGGTGCACGTCGCCGGGCCGGATGCCGATCCAGTACATGGTCGACAGGTGGCCGGCCGGATAGGAGGCGTGGGTGTGCTCGACCAGCTTGGGCTGCGAGGTCGTGCCGGAGGTGAAGTAGAGCAGCAGCGTGTCGCCGGCGTGCGTGGGCCCGTCGGGCGTGAACGCCTCGGGCGCCTGGGACGACTCGTGGTAGGGCAGCCAGCCGTACGCGTCGCCGATCGCGATCCGGGTGTACGGGCCGCCGCCGAACTTGCCGGCGTCCTCGGCGTTGGCGATCACGTGGGACACCCCGCCGCGCTCGATCCGCTCGGCCACGTCCTTGCGGGTCAGCAGCGTGGTGGCCGGGATGACGACCGCGCCCAGCTTCATCGCCGCCAGCAGCGACTCCCACAGCTCGGGCTGGTTGCCGAGCATGAGGAGGATCCGGTCGCCGCGCCGCACGCCCTGCTCGTGCAGCCAGTTGGCCACCCGGCTGGAGCGCGCGGACAGCTCGGCGAAGGTGTAGGAGACCCGGCCGGTGATCTTGAGCGCGATCCGGTCGGGGGTCTCGGCCGCCAGCACGCCGTCGAACCAGTCGAGCGCCCAGTTGAACGCGCCCAGCTCGGGCCACCGGAAGTCCCGGCGGGCGGTGGCGTGGTCGGCCTGGAGCAGGAAGTCGCGCGCGGCTCGGAAATCGCTCATGCTCCGGATCCTGCTACGTCACCAGCCTCGCCTCAAGGCCATCGAGCACCGCCGCGAGTCCGTAGGTGAACATCATCTCGCGCGTCTCGACCAGATCGGCCGGTCCGGTCTCGCGTATCCGCTCCAGCAGGTCGGGGTGGGCGGCGGCGGCCCGCTCGACCACGGCGCGCATGCTCTCCTCGTCGAGGGGGTTCTCGGCCATCACCTCGTTGTAGACCACCTGGGGGATCGTGGTGCCGAAGACGTAGGCGGTGAGCGTGGACACCGCGTAGTCGATCTCCAGCCCGCGGAACCCGGCGTTCTTGAAGGCCCGGGTGAGCCGGCTGGTGACCTCCAGGGCGTTGGGCCCGAGTGCAGGCAGCCGCCCGATCAGCCCGGCGGACCAGGGATGGCTCAGGATCGCCTGGCGCATGCTGTGGGCGAAGGCGCCGGCCGTCTGCCGCCACCAGGTCACCTCCTCCGGCGACGGCACCGTCATCTCGCCCCAGACCTCGTCGTAGACCAGCTCCAGCAGCTCGTGCTTGTTGGCGACGTACCAGTAGACGCTCGTCGCGCCCGCGGCGAGCTTCGCGCCGAGCTTGCGCATGCTCAGCCCGTCGAGCCCTTCGGCGTCGAGCAGCTCCATCGCGGCGCGCACGATCTCCTCGCGGCTGCGGCCCGGACTCTTGGCCGGCCGGGGGTCGCGCATCCACACGGAGGAGAACTGCTTGCCGCTCATCCCTCTAGCTTAAAACCCCTCGCACACTGTACGAGGATGCTCGTACAGTGTGCGAGTGACATCGAACACTGTACGAGACCCCCGGCGCTGGTGGGTGCTCGCCGTCTTGTCCCTCTCGCTGATGGTGCTGGCGGTCGACAGCACCATCCTCAACCTGGCCATCCCCTCGCTGATCGAGGAGCTCGGGGCCGCTCCCTCCGACGTCCAGTGGATCCTGGACGTCTACGTGCTGGCCTTCGCCGGGCTGCTGCTGACGGCGGGCAGCCTGTCCGACCGGTTCGGCCGCCGCCGGTTCCTGATCATCGGCCTGGCGCTGTTCGGCGGGGCGTCGCTGATGGCCGTCTTCGCGGCCGAGCCGTGGCAGCTCATCGCCGCCCGCGCGCTCATGGGCGTCGGCGGGGCCATCCTGATGCCGTCGACGCTCTCCATCTTGATGACCGTCTTCGACGCCGAGGAGCGCCGCACCGCCATGGCCGTCTGGGGCGCGGTGGCCATGGTCAGCGTGGTCATCGGTCCCACGCTCGGCGGGTTCCTGCTGCAGAGCTACTGGTGGGGCTCGGTCTTCCTGATGAACATCCCGATCGCCGCGCTGGCCATCGTGGCCGCGCTGGTCCTGATGCCGGAGACGCGGGGTCCGCGCCGCAGGCTCGACCCGGTCGGCGTGGTGCTGTCCACCGTCGGGCTGACGGCCGCCGTCTACGTCATCATCGAGCGTGAGCTCAACTGGGCGATCATCGGGCTCTCGGTCGTCGCGCTGATCGCCTTCGTGCTGTGGGAGCGGCGGCGGGAGGAGCCGATGCTGCCGTTGTTCCTCTTCGGCGACCGGAACTTCACCGGGGCCTCGATGTCGATCCTGCTGATGTCCTTCGGGGCCGGGGCCGTGATGTTCATGCTCACCCAGTACCTGCAGTTCGTGCTCGGGTACGAGGAGGTCGTCGCCGGGCTGGCCATGCTGCCGTACGCGGTGGCGGCGGCCGTCTTCAACGGGCTGGGCGCCGCGCTCGGCAAGAAGCTCGGGAACCGGGTCCTGGTGAGCGGCGGCCTCCTGGTCATGGCCGGCGGCTTCGCCATCATGGCGACCACCACCGGCTACCCGCCCGTGCTCGTCGCGCTGCTGGTAATGGGCGTGGGCGGCGGGCTGGCCGGGCCGTCGGCGTACACCTCGCTGATGAACGCCATCCCGATCGAGCGGGCCGGCGTCGGCTCGGCGATGAACGACACCGTGCAGCAAGTCGGGCTGGCGCTGAGCATCGCCGTGCTGGGCAGCGTGCTGGCCGGGGTCTACACCGGGCAGATGCCCGCCTCGGCGCCGGAGGCGGCCAGAGAGTCGGTCGGGGTGGCCATCCAGGTGCCCGCGCTGGCCGACCAGGCGGGCGCGGCCTTCACCGCGGCCATGCACGTCGGGTCGTGGGTGGGCGCCGCGTTCTGCGTCGCGGCGGCGGTGGTCGCCGCCGCGCTGCTGCGCCCCCAGGCGCCCGCCGCGGCCCCGGAGCCGGTCACCGTCTAACGCACCCGCGGCTCGCGCATTTTCTCCAGGCTGTCGAGCTTGTGCACCCGCTCGTCGTGGCCGATCTGCCGCAGCAGGTCGGCCACCGAGCGGTACCGGCCGTACTCGGCGGCGTAGGCGCCGGGGTCGGGCATGAACTCCAGGTCGGGGTCGGCCGCCACGAACGCCATGTACTCGTGCTCGGCGTGGTCCTCGAACTCGGCGTTGAGCCGGTAGCTCCAGTCCGGCCTGACCAGGAACAGCAGCCAGGAGACGTGGTAGTAGAAGAACGCGATCGCCCATGGCGCCGCCTTGTGCAGCAGCCAGGTCTGCCGGTGCCCGGACCGCTGCACCAGGTCCTGCATGATCAACAGGTGCCACTGTTCGTTGTCCTGGTCGGAGCGGGCCTCCACGATCCGCTCGAAGACCCGGCGGGCCAGCGCCGACTGCCGGGCGTGGCGGTGGACGAGCCAGTAGCCCATCCGCTCCCACGCCTGGTACGGCACCCTGGCGATGATCTCCAGCATGGCGAACTTCGTGTAGGAGCCGGCCCGGCCGTACAGCAGGTCCACAGGCTTGAACAGCATCCTCGCCAGGAGGCTGTAGCGCATCCGCGGGGTGGCGAGGGTGTCCCGCTGGGCGCGGAGCAGTTCGTCATGGCGGAGCTTGGGCGGGCCTGCGGGCGCCTCGGGACGGTGGTCCAGGGTGAGCGTCATGGCGGGTGGTCTCCTCGGGTCGTCGAGCGATGACCCGATCGTGGCCGACCGGACCCGCGGCGGTCGTCGGCCGCCGGTGGTGATCTGGGGTGCCCCGGACGGCGTACCGGCCTGCCGTGCCGTACGTCGCGAGGCGGACGGGGCATCCCCTAAGGGACGGGTGGAACCCCGCGCCGGGCCGGCCGGCGCGGGGTTCCGTGAGTGCGCCTGAGCTTACGGACGCGGCGGGCGGTTGGTCATGTGCTCGGCGGTGCCGACATGGTGCTGCTTCTGCTTACGCATGCCGGCCAGGCCCAGCAGGCCCAGCAGGCCGAGCAGGCCCCAGAGGCCCGCGTTGCCGCCGCCCTCGTTCTGCTGCGGCTGCGGCGTCGGGTTGACCTGACTCTGCGCGACGGGAGCCGCGGATGTGTCCGCGGTGGCCGCCGCGGCCGGGGCGAGCGTCAGAAAGAAGGCCAGCCCCAGGCCCGTGAGCGTCTTGCGCATTGGGTTCCCCCGATCCGGCAGTCTGCCTACCTACGGAGACTGCCTGTCGCGTCTCCCGGCCTTGTCCGGAAGGCTTCCCCCTGGTGGGGCGGATCGCCATATTCCCTGCTAGACGTAGCCATACCATCGCAGTGAGGGCTGAAACATCTTCGCCTGTGGGCCGACACCTTGTAAGAGGATGGAGAAGTACGGCGACACCTTGCGGTTTCGGGCATCGCGTGACAACGGCGATACTCAAGACATGTCCGAGCTTCTCGCGCGCCACAAGGCCGTCATCCCCAACTGGGTCGGCCTCTACTACAACGACCCCATCGAGATCGTCAGCGGCAAGGGCAACCGCGTCGTCGACGCCGACGGCAAGAGTTATCTCGACTTCTTCGCCGGCATCCTGACCAACATGATCGGGTACGACGTCCCCGAGGTGCGCGAGGCCGTTGAACGCCAGATCGCCACCGGCGTCGTCCACACCAGCACGGTCTACCTGCTGCGCGGCCAGATCGAGCTGGCCGAGAAGATCGCCCGGCTCTCCGGCATCCCGGACGCCAAGGTCTTCTTCACCAACTCCGGCACCGAGGCCAACGAGACCGCGCTGCTGCTGGCCACGTACGCGCGCAAGACCGACCAGGTGCTGGCCATGCGGCAGAGCTACCACGGCCGCAGCTTCGGCGCCATCAGCGTCACCTCCAACCGGAGCTGGAAGAACAACTCCCTGTCCCCGCTCAACGTGCACTTCCTGCACGGCGCCGACCGGCAGCTCGCCCAGTTCAGGGGCATGTCCGACGCCGACTACATCGCGGCCTGCGTGGACGACCTGCGGCACGTGCTGTCGACCGCCGTCTCCAACGACGTGGCCGCCCTGATCGCCGAGCCGATCCAGGGCGTGGGCGGCTTCACCATGCCGCCCGACGGGCTGTTCGCCGCCTACAAGGAGGTGCTGGACGAGCAGGGCATCCTGTTCATCTCCGACGAGGTGCAGACCGGGTGGGGCCGCACCGGCAGCGCGTTCTTCGGCATCCAGAACCACGGCGTGACCCCCGACATGATGACGTTCGCCAAGGGCCTGGGCAACGGCTTCGCCGTCGGCGGCGTCGTCGCACGCGGCGAGCTGCTCGACGCGCTGCACGCGGCCGGCGTGGCCACGTTCGGCGGCAACCCGGTCTCCATGGCCGCCGCCAACGCCACCCTGGACTACGTGCTCGACCACGACCTGCAGGCCAACGCCGCGCGCACCGGCAAGATCATCATCGACGGCCTGCGGGAGGCCGCCCAGCGGCTGCCGATCGTCAAGGACGTGCGCGGCAAGGGCCTGATGTTCGCCGTCGAGCTCGACACCCCGGCGCAGGCGGCGCGGTTCATGGAGGAGACCAAGAAGGCCGGTCTGCTCGCCGGCAAGGGCGGCCTGCGCGGCACCGCGATCCGCATGGCCCCGCCGCTCACCCTCTCGGTCGACGAGGCCGCCGAGGGGCTCGGCATCATCGTCAACGCACTCGAAGTCATCAACGCAGAGGCAGCGCAGCAGTGAAGTCAGTCAAGCACTGGATCGACGGAGCTCTCGTCGACGGCGACCCCCGCACGTCGGAGATCTTCAACCCCGCCACCGGCGAGGTCAGCGGCACCGTCGCGCTGGCCTCCGTCGCGGACGTGGACGCCGCCGTGGCCGCCGCGGCGGCGGCCTTCCCCGGCTGGCGCGACACCTCCCTGGTCAAGCGGGCGCAGGTGCTGTTCAAGTTCCGCGAGCTGATGTACGCCCACCGCGACGAGCTGGCGGCGCTGATCTCCGCCGAGCACGGCAAGGTGCACGGCGACGCGCTCGGCGAGGTGGCCCGCGGCCTGGAGGTCGTGGAGTTCGCCTGCGGCATCCCGCACCTGCTCAAGGGCGGCTTCTCCGAGGGCGTCTCGACCCGGGTCGACTCCTACTCGATCCGCCAGCCGCTCGGCGTCGTGGCCGGCATCACGCCGTTCAACTTCCCGGCCATGGTGCCGATGTGGATGTACCCGATCGCTATCGCGTGCGGCAACGCGTTCATCCTCAAGCCTTCGGAGAAGGACCCGTCGGCGTCGCTGCTCATGGCGCGGCTCTGGCAGGAGGCCGGACTGCCCGACGGCGTGTTCAACGTGGTGCAGGGCGACAAGGTCGCCGTGGACCGCCTGCTGGAGCACCCCGACGTGCGCGGCGTCTCCTTCGTCGGCTCCACCCCGATCGCCAGGTACGTCTACGAGACCGGGACCGCGCACGGCAAGCGGGTGCAGGCGCTCGGCGGCGCCAAGAACCACATGCTCGTGCTCCCCGACGCCGACCTCGACCTGGTGGCCGACTCGGCCGTCTCGGCGGGCTTCGGCTCGGCCGGCGAGCGCTGCATGGCCATCTCGGTCGTGCTGGCCGTCGACCCGGTCGGCGACGAGCTCGTGCAGAAGATCGTCGAGCGGGTGGAGCGGCTCACCGTGGGCCCCGGCGACGACCCCGCCTCGGAGATGGGCCCGCTGGTGACCGGTCCGCACCGCGACAAGGTCGCCTCCTACCTCGACCTGGCCGTCGAGGAGGGCGCCAAGGTGGTCGTGGACGGCCGCGAGACGCCGGTCAAGGGCGGCGCCAAGGCGGCCGAGGCGCCCGGCTTCTGGCTCGGCCCGACGGTGATCGACCACGTCCGCGCCGGCACGCGGGTGCACACCGAGGAGATCTTCGGCCCCGTCCTGTCGATCGTCCGCGTCTCCTCGTACGAGGAAGGCCTGGAGATCATCAACGGCGGCGAGTACGGCAACGGCACGGCCCTCTTCACCAACGACGGCGGCGCCGCCCGGCGCTTCCAGAACGAGGTGGAGGTCGGCATGATCGGCATCAACGTGCCGATCCCGGTGCCGATGGCGTTCTACAGCTTCGGCGGCTGGAAGGCCTCGCTCTTCGGTGACACGCACGTGCACGGCACCGAGGGCGTGCACTTCTACACCCGCGGCAAGGTCGTCACCTCGCGGTGGCTGGACCCGTCGCACGGCGGGGTGAACCTCGGGTTCCCCACCAACAAGTAGGCGCTGACCGGCGGCGGGCGGCGGCGATCACCGCCCGCCCCCGGTAAGCTCCGAGGCGTGATCCGCAGCCGTCTGCCCGCGCTGGCCCTCGCCCTGACCGCGCTGGGCTGCACGGGAGCGGCCGAGCCGGCCGACCCCAGTCCCGGCTCCGGCCCGACGGCCACGCCGAGTCCCTCGGCCAGCCGCGCGCCGAGCCCCTCGCCGACCGCGAGCCCCACGCAGAGCGACGGCACGCTGCAGATCCTGGCCTACCGCGGCTACGCCGAGTACGGCGGCATCAGCCCGCAGGCCAACTGGACCGGCACCTTCGAGAAGGACACCGGCTGCCGGCTGGCCCGCATCGACACCGTGCAGACGCCTGAGGAGATGTCCGCCCGGCTGCGCACCAGGGCCTACGACCTCGTCTCCGCGGGGCCGGTGGTGGCCGCCGAGCTGATCGAGGCGGGCAAGGTCCAGCCCGTCGACGCCGACCGGGTCGAGGGCTACGACGACATCCCCGAGCGGCTGCGCGACCTGGTCGCCGACGGCGACACCGTCTACGGGGTGCCGTTCCTGTGGGGCTACCACGAGTTCCTGTACGACACGAGCCGGGTCAAGGGCGGCGACCTGGCCGACGTGTTCGGCTCCGGCCGGGTCATGCTGCGCGACAGCCCGCTCACGCTCGCCGACGCCGCGCTGGCGGGCGGCGTGAGCCACCCGTTCGAGCTCGACGCCAAGAGCCTGGACGAGGTGGCCGAGCGCCTGGAGGGCACGTCCGGCCGCACCTTCTGGACCAACCAGCTCGACCTGATCAAGGGCTTCGCGACCGGCTCGGTCGACTACGGCCAGGCCACCCCTCACCTGCGCGAGCTGCTGGTGAAGGCGCGCCAGCCGGTCAAGGCGGTCTCGGCGCGCAAGGTCACCGGCTGGGCCGACTCCTGGATGCTGGGCGCCGGCGTCACCGCCACCGACTGCGCCTACCGCTGGCTCAACCGGATGACCGAGACCGGCACCCAACGCGACGCCGCCGCCTGGAACGGCCTGGCGCCCGCCAATACCAAGGCATGCAAAGGCCGCGCCAGAAGCGTCTGCGAGGCGTACGGTGCGACCAGGACCAACCGCTTGGATCGCGTGGTGTTCGCCACGCGGCCACCCGGAGACTGCCGTCCGCCGAAGGGGGAATGCACCGACTACGCCGCCTGGTCGCAGCGGTGGCGCGAGCTCGTCGAGTAGCGGGGCCGCACTGCGCGGCTCTGTGCCGTCCTGTGCGCTCCGTGCGACCGTGTGCCGCGGGCGCGCCCATCCCCCGCTGGGTGCGACCTGCTGAGACGCCCCGGGCCTTCCCCCCGTCCCGGGGCGTCTCGCTGTCCGGGGGTGCGCGGGCGTCAGCGGATGGGAAAGGCCACCACGGTGGCCAGCGGCGCGGGCACCATGGCCTCGGCGCAGTCGGCGCACGCCATCGCGGCGGTGTCGTCGGGGAAGCGGCCGACGCGCGCCCGCGGGCGCGGCCACCTCTTGTAGCAGACCACACAGGCTTCGCCGTCGCGCTGGGCGCTGGTCATGCCCTCAGGGTCGAACGTCAGCATGTCCGGTGCCGTTCTGGTGGGACCCCAGTTCATCACGCTCCCCGCAGCGGTCGCCCGTCCTCGTGTCGGATCCGTTATAACCCTGTGGGGATCCGTGATCGTCAAGTAGCACGTCAAGTGAGGGTGAATTCTCTACCCGAGACGCGCGCCTTACACCACAAAATCGGGCATCCAGCGACAAGCCGGATGCCCGATTCGTGGTTATATCAGAGGGCGGCGACAGCCTTTTCGAGGATGCCCAGGCCCTCCTCCAGCAGGTGCTCGGGGATCACCAGCGGCGGCAGGAACCGCAGCACGTTGCCGTACGTCCCCGCGGTCAGCACCAGCAGGCCCTCGGCGTGGCAACGCTTGACGATCTCCTGGACCGCGGCGGGGTTCGGGTCCTTGGTGCCCGGCACCACGAGCTCGATCGCGATCATGGCGCCGCGCCCCCGCACGTCGCCGATCACGTCGAACCGCTCCTTCATGGCGTGCAGGCGGGGCAGCATGATCTCGCCGATCCTGCGCGCCTTGGCGACCAGGTCCTCCTCGGCGATCGTCTCCAGCACCGCCAGCGCGGCCTCGCACGCCAGCGGGTTGCCGCCGTAGGTGCCGCCCAGGCCGCCGGCGTGCACCTTCTCCATCAGCTCGGCCCGGCCCGTCACCGCGGCCAGCGGCAGGCCGCCCGCGATGCCCTTGGCGGTGGCGATGATGTCGGGCACAATGCCCTCGTCCTCGCAGGCGAACAGGTTGCCCGTGCGGGCGAACCCGGTCTGCACCTCGTCGGCCACGAACACGATGCCGTTCTCCCGGCAGAACTCCGCGATCCGCGGCAGGAACCCCTTGGCCGGCTCGATGAAGCCGCCCTCGCCGGCGATCGGCTCGATCACCACGGCCGCCACGTTCTCCGCGCCGACCTGCTTGTTGATCATGTCGATGGCCTGGGCCGCCGCCTCCTCGGCGCAGTTCTCCGGCCCCGTCGGCCAGCGGAACGGGTAGGCCAGCGGCACCCGGTACACCTCCGGCGCGAACGGGCCGAACCGGTGCTTGTACGGCATGTTCTTGGCCGTGAGCGTCATCGTGAGCAGCGTGCGGCCGTGGTAGCCGTGGTCGAACACGACGACCGCCTGGCGGCCGGTGGCGTGCCGGGCGACCTTGACCGCGTTCTCCACCGCCTCGGCGCCGCTGTTCACCAGGAACGTGCGCTTGTCGTGGTCACCCGGCGTGATCTCGTTCAGCTTCTCGCAGACGGTCACGTACGACTCGTACGGGGTGACCATGAAACAGGTGTGGGTGAAGTCGGCGACCTGCTTGCTGACCCGCTCCACCACCTTCGGCGCGGCGTTGCCGACGTTGGTCACGGCGATGCCGGAGCCGAAGTCGATCAGCGAGTTCCCGTCGGCGTCCTGCACCACGCCGCCGCCGGCGCGCGTGACGAAGACCGGCAGGGTCGTGCCGATGCCGGTCGGGACGGCGGCCTGCTTGCGGGCCAGCAGCTCCTGCGATTTCGGGCCGGGGATCGCGGTGACGACGCGCCGCTCCTGGGGAATGCTCATGCCTCCGACGGTACGGCGGGCGTCCACCCTTCCCGATACGTCGATATGTCACACTGAGGGTGCTTCGCTTCGCCGGAATGGACAAAACTCGGATGGCGCCATCGCTGCAGGTCGTGGCACGACGGACCGGGCTCCGCCCGCTCGCCGGATCGCTCGACCGCGACGTGCGCTGGGTGGCCGTCAGCGAGCTGGAGGACCCGACGCCGTTCCTGGAGGGCGGCGAGCTGGTGCTCACCACCGGCATGCGGCTGACCAGCGACTTCGACGGCTACGTCGGGCGGCTGATGGCGCGCGGCGTCGCCGGGCTGGGCGTGGCGGTCGGGCTCACCCACGAGGAGGTGCCGCCCGCCCTGGTGGCGGCGGCGGGCGCGGCCGGGCTGCCGCTGCTGGAGGTGCCCAGGGAGACGCCGTTCATCTCCGTCACCAAGGCGGTCAGCGACCTGCTGGCGGCCGAGCAGTACGAGGAGGTCACCCGCGCCTTCGCCGCCCAGGCCGGGCTGACCCGCGCGGCCCTGCACCCCGACGGCACGCACGCCGTCATCGACCGGCTGGCGCGGGAGCTGGACGGGTGGGCGGCGCTGTTCGACGACGCGGGCGACCTGCTGCACGCGACCCGGGGCGCCAGGACGGGGATGGTGGCGGCGGCGATCAAGCGGCTGCGCGGCCGGGGGACCGAGGCGGAACGGGCCCCCGCGACGCTGGCCCTGGCCGAGCCGGGCGAGAACGTCGTGGTGCAGCCGGTGGGCGGCGGGCCGCGGCCCCGGGGTTTCTTCGCCGTCGGGACCGCGCGGGCCTTCACCCCCGTCTCCCACACCGTCGTCAACGCCGCGGGGTCGCTGCTCACGCTCGCCCTGGAGCAGGGGAGCGCCCAGCTCGAAGGCTCTCGGCGGGTGCGCGACGCGGTGCTGCGGCTGCTGCTGTCCGAGCGGCCCTCGGCCCTGGCCGAGGCCCGCACGGTGCTCGGCCCCCTCGGGCCCGGCCTTCCCGACGAGCCCGTCATCGTCCTGGTGGCCGGCGAGGAGTCCCTGGAGGCCCTGGAGTCGCTGGCCTTCACCGCCCGCCTCCCTCCGGGTCCCGTGGCCGCCGACCCTCCCGCGCGGGAACGGTCCGGGGCCGTGGTGGTGATCGTGGAGGAGAGCCGGATGGCGGAGGTCGCCGGCGCGGTGACCGGGGGCGCCGGGATCGGCGGGCCGTGCTCGTACCGGGGCCTGCGGGCGGGGGTGGAGCAGGCGCGGCTGGCCCGCGAGCGCGGCGGGGGACGGGTGCTGCGGTTCGACGAACTGGCCGGGCAGGGGCTGGTGGCGCTGGTGGAGCCCGAGGCGGCGCGGGCGTTCGCCACCGCGAAGCTGGCGCCGCTGGCCGCGTACGGGTCGCGGGCCGACCTGGTCGGCTCGCTCCGCGCCTACCTGGAGAGCAACGGCCACTGGGACGCGGCCGCGCAGCGGCTGGGGGTGCACCGGCACACCCTGCGCTACCGGATGCGGCGGGTCGCGGAGCTGCTCGGCCGTGACCTGGACGATCCCGGGGTGCGGGCCGAGCTCTGGTTCGCGCTGGAGGCGGCCGGTCAGTCCTTGTCAGCCGAGAAGTAGCTGATCGTGGCCTGGGTGACGGCGTCGTAGGTGGCCCCGTCGCGCAGGTGACCGGCCTGTTCGAGGCTGATCGCGCCCTGCGCCGCCGCCCACAGCGCGTCGGCGATCTTGCGCGGCTGGGTGGGGTTGAGATAGCCGGCGGAGATGCACTCGGAGATCACCCGGTCGAAGATGTTGAGCGCCGCCCTGGCGAGGGTGCGGGCCCGCTCGCTCGGCTCGAAGCCGGGGATCGCCCGCTCGAACATGAGGCTGTAGTAGCCGGGCTCGGCCAGGCACGCCTGGCGGTAGGCGAGGACGAGCCCGCCGAGGTGCTCCAGCGGGTCCCTGCGCTGCGGCACGCGCTCCAGCAGGTGGCGGAAGCGCTCGAAGCCCTCCAGGTAGAGGGCCTCGGCGAGGCCTTCCCGGTTGCCGAACATCGTGTAGATGACGGTGGTGGTGCAGGCGGCCTCGGTGGCGATCCGGCGGATGGTCAGGCTTTCGGGCCCGTCGGTCACCAGGAGGTTGACCGCGACGTCGAGCAGGCGGGAACGGAGCTCGTCATGGCCGGCCCGCTCGCCCTGCAAGTAGGCGCCCTGAAGCCCAAGCGGCGCCGAGGAGGTCATGGGCCCACGCCTTTCTGCCGGGGGCCCGCCGCTCTGGGAGACCCGCATCGATGACTTAGCCATGGCGGAGATCGTTCAAACCGCTTCGCATGCTAAACATCCCGAATTGGGCCTACTTCTGTTACATGGCGGGTATACCGCCAGGTTGTACATGACGGCAGAGCCCTCCGGGGGTCTTGTGCACCCTGGTGTAAATCCCCGCCGCGGCCCTTGGCATAACGTCGGAGGCATGGACGTGCGTACCTTCTGGCTCGCAGGCCGCCCCGCCACCGGGGACGCCGAGCTCACCGTGACCAATCCCGACGACGGTCGCGAGGTCGGCCGGGTCTCCATGCCGACCGACGCCCAGGTGGAGGAGGCCGTCGCCGCCGCCCACGCGGTCGCGCGCGAGGCCGCCGCGCTGCCGATCCACCGGCGCGCCGAGGCGCTGGCCCACGTCTCCCGGCGGCTGGCCGAGAGGTCCGACGAGCTCGCCCACCTGATCACGGCCGAGAACGGCAAGCCGATTTTCTGGGCGCGCGGCGAGGTCGGCCGGGCCATCTCCACCTTCCGCTTCGCCGCCGAGGAGGCCCGCCGCTGGTCGGGCGAGGTGCAGCGGCTCGACACCGAGCCCGCCGCCGCCGGCCGGCTGGCCTACGTCTCCCGCGTCCCGTACGGCCCGGTGCTGGCGATCACACCGTTCAACTTCCCGCTCAACCTGGTGGCGCACAAGGTCGCCCCGGCCATCGCCGTCGGCGCCCCCGTGGTGGTCAAGCCGGCCCCGGCCACGCCGCTGTCGTCCCTGGTGCTGGGCGAGATCCTGGCCGAGACCGACCTGCCCGCGGGCATGTTCTCGGTGCTGCCGGTCGCCAACGAGCGGGCCTCCGCCTTGGTGCAGGACCCGAGGCTGCCGGTCGTGTCGTTCACCGGCTCGGCCCCCGTCGGCTACGCCATCGCCGACCAGGTGCCGCGCAAGCACGTCACGCTGGAGCTGGGCGGCAACGCCGCCGCGGTCGTGCTTTCCGACGCCGACCTCGACTGGGCGGCCCAGCGCATCGCGCTCTTCTCCAACTACCAGGCCGGCCAGAGCTGCATCGCCGTGCAGCGGGTCATCGTCGAGCGGCCGGTGTACGACGACTTCGTGGCGCGCCTGCTCCCCGCCGTCGCCGGGCTCGTCGTGGGCGACCCTGCCGACGAGAAGACGCAGGTCGGGCCGCTGGTCTCGGAGGCCGCCGCGGAGCGGGTCGAGGAGTGGGTGCGCGAGGCCGTCGACGCCGGAGCACGCGTGCTGGCGGGCGGCACCCGCACCGGCGCCACGTTCGCGCCCACGGTGCTCGCCGACGTCCCCGCCGACGCCAAGGTGTCCCGGGAGGAGGTGTTCGGCCCGGTCATGGTGCTGCAGCCGGCCGCCTCGGCCGACGAGGCGTTCGCCATGGTCAACGACTCCGCGTACGGGCTGCAGGCCGGGGTGTTCACCCGGTCGCTGGACACGGCGTTCCGGGCCAACCGGGAGCTGGAGGTCGGCGGGGTGATCATCGGTGACGTGCCGTCCTACCGGGCCGACCAGATGCCGTACGGCGGGGTCAAGGACTCCGGCATCGGGCGTGAGGGCCTGCGCTCGGCCATGGAGGATCTCACGTACGAGAAGGTCATGGTGCTCACGGGGCTCGATCTCTGAGAAACGGGTGCGCCGCTCGGGGCGATGAACCCGTATGGGCGATAAGTACCGTTACGTCGACGCGGTGCGGCTGCTGGCCGGTACGGACCCGGCCGTCCGGGTGCCGGCCGCGCTCACGGACACGGCGGCCGCGCCGCTGCTGCCCATCCCCGCCGTGCTGGAATCCCGGACCGACCTGGTCGAACTGGGCGCCGACCTGCTCGGCCGATGGCGCGACTGGCGGCCGGGCAGCTCCTGGCGCACCCGCACCGAACGGTTCGAAGCGGCCCACGCCGTGCTGGTCGTGACCGCGTACCTGGAAGCCCTCGGCACGCTCGACCTGCCCTTCGCCTGGGAGGACCTGTACGGGGAGGACGGCGGGCACCACTGGGAGCTGGCCGCGCCGCTGCGCCCGGTGCCGCACCGGCCGTTCAAGCAGGCCGTGGCCGCGGTGCGCGGCTCCTACCTGGAGCTCGGCCGCGAGCTGCTCACCATGATCAGGGACCGTGAGTCGTGGGATGAGCAGGACGAGCACGCCCGGCAGTGGATCGCCGCCGCACTCGGCGACGAGCTGGCCGAGGCGGCGGTGCTCCGCTACACCGACCGCTACCGCGCGCTCGCGCACGACGTGCCGGAGCTGGCGTTCTGGGCCGGGATGGCCGAACACCGGCCCGTCCTGGCCGGGATGGCCGAACTGGAACGGCTCGTCTCGCTGGTCGCCTCCGGCGAGACGCTGCCCGACCGGCTCGCCGCCCTCGACCGGCTGCACCAGGCCGCGCTCGTGCGGCCGATCGCCGAGACAGGCGACGTGCCCATCGGGATGCGGCTGCCGACGCTCGCCCAGGCGTACGTGCCCCCGAGGTTCAGGACGGCCGAGATCGCGCCCGGCGACGACCCGAGCGTCGAGACGTGGTGGGAGGGCCACGAGCTCCGCTCCGACCTGCCCGGGTTCCTCGCCGGGTTCCTCACCGCGCCGATGGCCGGCGAGGTGCCGCTCATCGTGCTCGGTCGGCCGGGCTCCGGCAAGTCGGTGCTGACCAAGGTGCTCGCCGCCCGCCTGCGCGACGCGTCCTTCCTGCCGATCCGGGTGCCGCTGCGCGAGGTGTCGGCGACCGCGGGCATCCAGGAACAGATCGAGCAGGCCGTCTACCACCTGAGCGGCGAGCGCCTGGAGTGGCCCGCGCTCGCCAGAGCAGCGGGCGGCACGCTGCCGGTGATCATCCTGGACGGCTTCGACGAGCTGCTCCAGGCCACCGGCGTGCGCCAGTCGGACTACCTGATGAAGGTCGCCAGGTTCCAGCACCGCGAGGCCGACGCCGGCCGCGCCGTCGCCGTCGTCGTCACCTCCCGTACCGCCGTCGCCAACCGGGCCGGCCTGCCCGAGGGCACGGTCGTGGCGCGGCTGGAACCGTTCGACACCACCGCCGTGCGTGCCTGGCTGGAGGTGTGGAACGCGGTCAACGCCGACTACTTCCGCGCCGCCGGGCTGGAGCCGCTCACCATCGACGTGGTGCTGTCGCACCCCCGGCTCGTCGGGCAGCCGCTGCTGCTGCTCATGCTCGCCTGCTACGACGCCGACGGCAATGCGCTGCGCCGCGAACCCGGACCGCTCGGCCACGCCGAGCTGTACGAGCGGCTGATGACCGCCTTCGCCGCCCGCGCCCTGGAGAAACGCCACCCCGCCGAGCAGGTGCCCCGCCTCGTGGAACGGGAGCTGCTGCGGCTGTCCTTCGCCGCCGCGTCCATGGTCAACCGGGGCCGTCAGTGGGCCACCACCGAGGAGGTCGACGCCGACCTGGAGGTGCTGCTGCCCGAGCAGCGCAGGACCCCCGGCCTGGCCGGGCCGCGCGGCGGCGCGCACGAGGCGCTGGCCCGGTCGTTCTTCGTGCACCGGGCCAGGGCGGTCCGCGACGACGAGGTGCTGCACACCTACGAGTTCCTGCACGCCACCTTCGGCGAGTTCCTCATCGCCAGGCTGCTCGCCGCGCTCATGCGCGAGCTGGTGGCACAGGAGTCCAGCCTGGCGCTCACCGGCGTGCACGACGGCCTGCTCCGCACGCTGCTGTCATGGGCGGCGATCTCCTCGCGGCTGCCCGTCGTCTCGTTCCTGCGCGAGCTGGCCAGGGACGCCGACCGCTGGCGCGGGGTGCTGCTCCGCCTGTTCAGAGAGCTCGACGCCCGCGACGACTCCTCCATCGCCGCCTACCGGCCGTGGATCGCCGGGCCGCAGCGGCGCTACGCCTACTACTCGGCCAACCTCATGGTGCTCGCCCTGGCCTGCTCGCCCGAGCTGCGGGCGAGCGAGTTCATGCCGGGACACGAGGACGTGGTCACCGAGTGGCGCAGCTACGCGCTGCTCTGGCGGTCGCAGTGCGCGCTGGCCGAGTGGCAGAGTCTGGTCGAGCTGGTCGCGGTGCGCCCCGTCTGGTCCCAGCACGACGTACGGGACCTGCATCTGAAGCTGTCACCCGAGACGCTCTGGGAACCCGGCGCGTTCAGCTGGTCCTGGGCCGGGGTGGACAAACTGCTGTCGATCGCCCAGCTCCGCCGACAGATCACCTTCTCCGCGCTGGCGGACGAGGGCGCCCTGCTCGCCCTGTACGTGGACGACGTGCGCCGGCCGCACCGGCCCTAGGCGCGCTCGGCCGTCAGGTAGAGCTTCCTGACCGCCTCGCCCAGGATCGGGCCGTACATGGTGCGCTGGTCGTCGCTGTACTTGAAGCTGCTCAGCGAGGTGATCGTGCCCCTGCCGGTGGCCGTGTCGAAGCGCGACAGCCACGGGCCGCCGCTGGAGCCCGCCGTCATGTCGCAGCCGAGGCCCTGGTCGTGCGTGTCGCCGTAGGGGTCGTCGCGCAGCCGGCCCGCGCAGTAGACCAGATGTTTGCCGTTGTAGGGCGGGTCCGCCGGATAGCCGAAGCCGACCGCGTGTCCGCCCCGCGGGCTGTTGAAGGCGATGTCCTGGGCGCCCACCACGTCGGCGACGTGCCGGCCGCGCGACGGGGCCAGCGCCACCATGCCCACGTCGTAGCTGTCGTCGGAAGACTGCGACCAGGGCCCGGCCACGAACATCCGGCGCGCGGTCCACTGCCCGTACGGCTTGTCGCCGCCGTTGCCGTAGGCCGGGACGAACGTCCAGTTCTTGGCCCAGGCGCCGGCGCCGTCCTTGACGCAGTGGCCGGCGGTGATCACGAGGTCGCGGCTGCGGCCGCGCACGGTGCTGGCCGAGCAGACGAAGTCGACGCCGTTCATGGTGAGGAAGACCCGGCCGGTGGTCCTGGCCACGGCGCCGCCCACCGCCCAGCGGGAACCGGAGGTGGTGGCGAGCGGGCGGGCGGACTGGTGACGTGCCCCGGCCCTGGCGCCGCGCCGGGGCGGGACCACGGCGACCTTGCCGCCGGTGACGGCGGGGGACAGGCCGAGGCCGGTGCCTCCGGTGAGGCCGCCCAGCAGCCCGCCCTGCTTGCTGACCAGGCCGGGCAGGTCGATGGGCAGGGCCTTGGCCATGCGGTCGGGCGTCCAGTAGGAGAGCACGCGCAGGTGGTCGGCCGGCTCGCGGGCCGCCACGTGCTCGACGACCTCGCCCACGGCGGGGGCCTGCGGCAGATGGGTGGCGGCCGCGGTCCGCGGAGTGAGGGCCGCGCTCGCGTGCTGCTCAGGGGCCGCGCCGAGAAGGGCGGGGCCCAGCAGGCCCGCGACGAGGGGCGCGGCCGCGAGCAAGGGGGTGCTCAGGGTCATGCCCCATGAGTGTGCACTACCAGATGTGTCCTTGCGGCTACTTTCCGTTAATTTCCTGAGGGCGCGTCGCCGGTTCCGTGCGCGGGCAGGTCCGGTGGGGGGAGAGAATGGACGGGTGCGCGCACAGACCCTCCGCTCCGTGACCGTGCTCGGGTCCACCGGCTCGATCGGCACCCAGGCCCTCGACGTGATCGCCGCCAACCCGGATCGGTTCCGGGTCGCCGGGCTCGCCGCCGGGGGCGCCAGGGCCGACCTGCTGGCCCGCCAGGCGGCCGCGTTCCGGGCCGAGGCGGTCGCCGTCGCCGACCCCGCCGCCGTGCCCGCGCTGCGCGAGGCGCTGGCGGCGCACGGCGCGAGCCCCGAGGTGCTGGCCGGCGCCGAAGGGGTGGCCGAGGTGGCCGGGAGGCCGTGCGACACCGTGCTCAACGGCATCACCGGCGCGCTCGGCCTGACCTCCACGCTGGTCGCCCTGGAGGCGGGCCACACGCTCGCGCTGGCCAACAAGGAGTCGCTGATCGTCGGCGGGCCGCTGGTCAAGCGGCTGGCCGGGCCGGGGCAGCTGGTGCCCGTCGACTCCGAGCACTCGGCGCTGCAGCAGTGCCTGTGGGCCTCGGGGCCGCGCGGGCACGACCCCGAGGCGGTCAAGCGGCTGGTCGTCACGGCGAGCGGCGGCCCGTTCCGCGGCCGCACCCGCGCCGAGATGACCGACGTGACACCGGAGATGGCGCTGGCCCATCCGACCTGGTCCATGGGCCCGGTCATCACCATCAACTCGGCCACCCTGGTCAACAAGGGCCTGGAGGTGATCGAGGCCCACCTGCTGTTCGACATCGGCTTCGACCGGATCGAGGTCGTGGTCCACCCCCAGTCGGTCATCCACTCGATGGTCGAGTACGTCGACGGCTCGACGATCGCCCAGGCGAGCCCGCCCGACATGCGGCTGCCCATCGCGCTGGCCCTCGGCCATCCCGGGCGGGTCCCCGCCGCCACCGCGCCCGTCGACTGGACCAGGGCCCACACCTGGACCTTCGAGCCGCTCGACGACGCCGCCTTCCCCGCGGTCGCGCTGGCCAGACACGTCGGCTCGGCCGGCGGCACCGCCCCCGCCGTCTACAACGCGGCCAACGAGGTGTGCGTGGAGGCGTTCGTCAAGGGCGGGCTGCCGTTCCTCGGCATCGTCGACACGGTCGCCGAGGTCGTCGAAGAACACCAGGTCACCCCGGCGAGCTCCGTCGAGGAGGTGCTCGCCGCCGACGCCTGGGCCCGCGCCCGTGCGGCCGAGCTCACAGCCGGGCACTCCCGTTAGCTCCATAGACTGGAAGCGTCGTCGACAATCAAGGGTTGAAATGTCTCCTGTAGCACTCGGCATCCCGTCGGTCCGCCCCAAGCCGCTCGCCGAACGCCGACACTCCCGTCAGATCATGGTCGGCGACGTCCCCGTGGGCGGCGACGCCCCCGTCTCCGTGCAGTCGATGACCACCACGGTCACCGCCGACGTCAACGCCACCCTCCAGCAGATCGCCGAGCTCACCGCCTCCGGCTGCCAGATCGTCCGGGTGGCCGTGCCGTCCCAGGACGACGCCGAGGCCCTGCCGATCATCGCGAAGAAGTCGCAGATCCCGGTCATCGCCGACATCCACTTCCAGCCGAAGTACGTCTTCGCCGCCATCGAGGCGGGTTGCGCGGCGGTGCGGGTCAACCCGGGCAACATCAAGAAGTTCGACGACAAGGTGGGCGAGATCGCCAAGGCGGCCGCCGACCACGGCGTCCCGATCCGCATCGGGGTCAACGCCGGCTCGCTCGATCCCCGGCTGCTGCAGAAGTACGGCAAGGCCACGCCCGAGGCGCTGGTCGAGTCCGCGCTGTGGGAGTGCTCGCTCTTCGAGGAGCACGGGTTCCGCGACATCAAGATCTCGGTCAAGCACAACGACCCGGTCGTCATGATCAACGCCTACCGGCTGCTGGCGGCCCGCTGCGACTACCCGCTCCACCTCGGCGTCACCGAGGCGGGCCCGGCTTTCCAGGGCACGGTCAAGTCGGCGGTGGCGTTCGGCGCGCTGCTGGCCGAGGGGATCGGCGACACCATCCGGGTTTCGTTGTCGGCGCCTCCGGTGGAGGAGGTCAAGGTCGGCACCGCCATCCTGGAGTCGCTCGGGCTGCGCGAGCGGGGGCTGGAGATCGTGTCCTGCCCGTCGTGCGGGCGGGCCCAGGTCGACGTCTACACGTTGGCCGAGCAGGTTCAGGCCGGGCTCGAAGGGATGAAGGTGCCGCTGCGGGTGGCCGTGATGGGCTGCGTCGTCAACGGGCCCGGCGAGGCCAGGGAGGCCGACCTGGGCGTGGCCTCGGGCAACGGCAAGGGCCAGATCTTCGTCAAGGGCGAGGTCATCAAGACGGTGCCGGAGTCGCAGATCGTCGAGACCCTCATCGACGAGGCGCTGCGCCTGGCCGAGGAGATGGGCGTGGCGGTCGACCTCGATGACGACGCCACCGGCCCCGAGGTCGTCGTGCGCTGACCTCCGTACTGACCCCGAACCCGTACGAGCGATCCGCTCGTACGGGTTCGCTGTTTTCCGTGGTCAGGCGGCGAGGAGTTCGGTGAGGAGGGCACGGAGCTCGCGCTCGCCCTCGTCCCCCAGGAGCGACAGGACCTCCGCCTGGAGACCCTCGGCGGCGTCACGGACGACGGCGAGGCATTCCCGGCCGCGCGGCGTCAGCTCCAGCGCGTAGCGCCGGCGGTCGGCGGGGTCCTGGCCGCGGGCGACCAGGCCGAGGCGGACCAGCTCGTCGACGATCTGCGCGGCCGCCGGCTCGGTCACCTGCATGCCCTGGGCCAGCCGCTGCTGGGAGCAGGGGGCCAGCGCCTCCAGGGCGGCCATGCTGCCGAAGTGGCGGGTGCGCAGACCGGTGCCGGCCAGCCGGGCGTCGCCCATGCGGCGCAGCCGGTAGTGAGCCTGCGCGACCAGGTAGGCGGTGGTCCCGAGCGGCTCGGGGTCGGGGAGCAGCAGGCTGAGCAGCTCGTTGAGCCGCTGCCGTTCGGTCTCGGTCAGTGACGCGGTGATCCGTGCGTCCCGCTCGGCGACCGCCTCCCGCATGCCGTCGCGCGCCTTGCGCCCCTCGTCGGTGATCGACAGCACGTAGGAGCGCCGGTTGGCGGGATTGCGGGTACGGGTGACGTACCCGGCTTCCTGGAGCCGGTCGATCAGCCGCACCATGATCGTCCGGTTGATGCCGAGCCGCTCGGCCAGCTCGTGCTGGGAGTCGGCGTCCTGGTCGGCGAGGGTGTCGAGGACGACGAAGTCGCGCGAGCGCGGGTCGTCGCCCAGCGCCTCGGCGGTGAAGTGGGCGTAGGTCCGGCGCAGCAGCGCGCCGAGCGACCTGCGCAGCGCTCCCGCGAGCGTCCTGTCCTGCATGTGGCGCACCTCCGGCAACGCAGCTTACCGAGAGCAATGATGGTTAAGCGCTTAAATAGTTGGCAAGTTGATGGTTATAGTAGTTGACATACCGAGGAGGAGAAAATGACCTATCGGCTGGACATGTCGATGATGTTCGCGCTGCACGACGCGCTCCGGCGCGAGCTGGAGCGCATCACCCGGGTGGCGGCCAGGACGGGCGACGACCCGCGGCGGATCCTGGCGGCCGCCGCCGGATGGGAGCTGTTCAAGAAGTTCCTGCGGGTCCACCACACGTCCGAGGACGACGCGCTCTGGCCCGCCATGCGCGGCGCCGTGACCCCTGACGGCCTGGCCCTGCTCGACGCCATGGAGGACGAGCACGCCGCCATCGACCCGCTGCTGGAGGCCGTGGACGCCGCGCTCACCGACCGCGACCACGGCGCCGAACGGCTCGCCGGCCTGGTCGACGCCCTGGCCACCGGCCTGGCTGGGCACCTGAAGCACGAGGAGACCGAAGGGCTCGCGCTCATCGACGCTACCCTCGGCCCCGAGCAGTGGAGCCACTTCGGCCAGACCCATCGCGACCGCATCGGCGACGACCTCACGACCTACCTGCCCTGGCTGTGGGACGGCAAGGAGCCCCGGGTCGTGGCCGCCGTCCTCGACGGCCTGCCCCCCGCAATCCGGGAGGCGTACCGCGACGAGTGGCGCCCCGCCTACGACCGTCTGGTTCTCTACTGAGAAGAGCCAGGGCGGCATCACGGGATGGCAAGCAATTCTCCATACCGTCCGTCACCGGGCCGCTACGTACGGGAGTATTTCCTCTCCGAGGGATAGGGGAGGAGCCGGGTGAAGCGGTTCGTGGGACTGGTCGGCGGCATGGCCGTGCTGGGCGTGTGCGTGGCGCCGATGAGCGTGGACGCCGAGGCGAAACCGGGAGCCGTGCCCGCGCAGGTCGCGTGGGGCGCCTGCCCGGTGAAGGCCGACGACAAACTGGCCACCGTGGCGGCGGGCCTCGGCGTCGAGTGCGGCACCGTACGGGTGCCGCTCGACTACCGGGAGCCGTGGGGGCACGCCATCAAGCTGTCCGTCAACCGGGTCAAGGCCAAGGTGCCCCGTGACGGCAACCATCTGGGCGTGCTGCTGGTCAACCCGGGCGGCCCCGGCGCGTCCGGCCGCGACCTGGCCGTGTACGTGGCCGCGCTGCTCCCACGCGAGCTGCGGGAACGCTACGACGTCATCGGCTTCGACCCGCGCGGGGTGGGCGCCAGCCAGCCGGCCATGCACTGCGTCGACCCCGAGGCCTACTACCGGCCGCCGCGCGCCGACGCGGTGCCGGGCACCCGCGCCGACGAGAACGTGCTGCTCAGCCGGGCCGCCGACTACGCCAGCCGGTGCGGCAACCGCTACTCGTGGCTGCTGCCGCACATGAACACCGAGAACGTCGCCAGGGACCTCGACCGGATCCGCGCCGCCCTCGGCGAGCGGCGCATCAGCTACCTCGGCTACTCGTACGGCACCTACATCGGCGCCGTCTACGCCACCCTCTTCCCGCACCGGGTCAAGCGCCTGGTGATGGACAGCGCGGTGACCCCCGACGGCGACTGGTACCGCTCCAACCTGGCCCAGAACCGCGCCTTCGAGGAGCGGCACCGCTCGCTCATGGCCTGGGTGGCCCGGCACAACCGGGTCTACCGGCTCGGCCAGTCCGCCAGGCAGACCAGGTTCGCGTGGTACGCGATGCGCTCCCGGCTGGCGGAGCGCCCGGCGGGCGGCGTGGTCGGCCCGAGCGAGCTGGACGACACCTTCAACGTCGCCGGTTACAGCGACAAGGTCTGGCCCGAGCTGGCCACCGCCTGGTCCGCGTACGTACGCAAGGGCGACGCGAAGCCGCTCGTGGCCGCCTGGGAGAAGCACGGCAAGAACGACGCCGAGGACGAGAACGGCTACGCCGTCTACCTCGCCATCCAGTGCCGCGACTCGGCCTGGCCGCGCGACTGGAACGTCTGGCGGCGCGACATGACCAGGCTGCACCGTGAGGCGCCGTTCCTCACCTGGCCGAACGCCTGGTTCAACGCGCCGTGCGCGTTCTGGCCGGTGCCCGGCGGGCAGCCGGTCAAGGTGCGCGGCTCGTGGCGGCTCCCGCCGATCCTCATGGTCCAGTCGCGCGGCGACGCCGCCACCCCGTTCGCGGGAGCGGCCAAGATGCGCGGCAGGTTCCCGACCGCCCGCATGCTCGTCGAGGAGGGCGGCGAGCACGGCATCTCGCTCGCCGGCAACCGCTGCGTGGACCGCCACCTGGTCGCCTACCTCCAGGACGGCACCCTGCCGGCCCAGGGAGCGCGCTGCGCGGCCAAGCAGGAGCCCCGTCCGAAGGCCGGGATGCGGTCCCGCGCGGCGTCAGGTCACGAAAGGCTCACCGACGTGCTGGCCAGATGAGCTATTCCGTGGTCGTTCGCGTAGTCTGACCATGTGATGCTGCGGACATCGGCGTCGCGCGTCCTCGACGACAGCGACCGGGACGAGGTGCTCGCTCTGCTCGACACCGACCCGGTCGCGAACGTCTTCGTCGCGTCCCGGGTGCGGAGCGTGGGGCTCAACCCGGCCCGGCTCGGCGGTCAGATGTGGGGGTTCGGGCCGCGCGGCGCGCTCGTCTCACTGTGCTACGCCGGGGCCAACCTGGTACCCATCAACGCGGGCCCCGAGGCCGTGCACGCCTTCGCCGACCGCGCGCGCAGGCAGGGCCGCCGCTGCTCCTCGATCGTCGGCCCCGCCGACGCGGTGGGGCAGCTGTGGGAGCGGCTGGAGCCGCACTGGGGCCGGGCCCGCGCGATCCGCTGGGCGCAACCGGTCATGGCGACCACCGGCCGGCCGCCGGTGCCCGCCGACCCACTGGTGCGGCGGGTGCGGCCGGAGGAGTTCGACATCCTGCTGCCGGCCTGCGTGGCGATGTTCACCGAGGAGGTCGGCGTCTCGCCCAATCTCGGCGACGGCGGCGCCCTCTACCGCACGCGGGTGTCGGAGCTGATCCGCATCGGCCGCTCGTACGCGCGGATCGAGGGCGGCCGGGTGGTGTTCAAGGCCGAGATCGGCGCGGTCACCCCGCAGGCCTGCCAGATCCAGGGCGTCTGGGTCCACCCCGAGCTGCGCGGCCACGGGCACGCCGTGGCGGGCATGGCCGCCGTCGTGGAGGCCGCGCTCGACTGCTTCGCGCCGCTGGTGACGCTGTACGTGAACGACTTCAACCATTCGGCCAGGGCGGTCTACCGCAGGGTGGGATTCCACGAGGTCGACACGTTCATGTCCGTGCTCTTCTGATCGCTTTTCAGACCCGTACGAGCTTCTCGAAGAGCCGGGTCAGCTCGGCCTGGGGGTCGGCGGTGAGGCCGGCGTGCACCGGGCCGGTCTGCACGATCGTGCTGCGGGGCGCGGTCAGCCAGCGGAACCTGCCGCCCAGCGACTCGGCCGACAGCGGCCCCGCCTCGTCGCCGCAGGCCAGCTCGTAGGCGCTGAGCGCCTCCTCGACCCGCTCGACGTCGGCCGCGGGGTCGAGAGCGCGCAGCCGGGACGCGTCCAGCTCGACCCGCGCGCACAGGTAGCCGCGCGGCTGGCAGTAGAGCAGCACGCCCGCGTTGATCAGCTCGCCGCGCTCCACCCGCGGCACCACCCTGATCGTGGCGTACTCGTAGACGTCCCTGCTCACCCGCGCCCACCTCGCCAGAACTCGCCGACCGACCCGGGCCCGGACCGCTGCGCCCGCGGCGCCGTCTTCGTCAGCCACCCGCCGGGGCCGTGCGCCCGCCGTGACAGATGATCGACGTACGCCTCGCGCACGGCGGCGGGTGAGGCGAAGCCGGGCTCGCCGTCGAGCCACTCGTCGGGCACCAGCGCCGTCACCTCGGCCAGCAGCTCGGGTGTGATCATCGCGGTCAGCTCGGCGGCCGCCTCGTCGACGCCCTCGGCGAACGGGGCCAGCACGTGGTCGCCCGCGTCGAACGGGCGCTGCGGGTCGGCCGTCTTCCAGTTGTGGTGGAACCAGAGCGCCGCGCCGTGGTCGATGAGCCAGCTGTCGCCGTGCCAGAGCAGCAGGTTGGGGTTGCGCCAGGTGCGGTCGAGGTTGTGGATCAGGCCGTCGAACCAGACCAGCCGGGCGGCGAACGCCGGGTCGGGGGTCCAGGCGAGCGGCTCGAAGCCGAGCGCGCCGGGCAGGAAGTCGACCGCGAGGTTGCGGCCCGCGCTGGCCTTCAGCAGGTCTTGCACTTCCTCGTCGGGCTCGCGGGCGCCGAGCTGCGGGTCGAGATCGATGATCTTCAGCTCGGGCGTGCGGAACCCCAGGCGGCGGGCCAGCTCGCCGGAGATGATCTCCGCGACCAGGACCCGGCGGCCCTGGCCCGCTTCGCGGAACTTGACCACGTACGTGCCGAGGTCGTCGCCCTCGACCACGCCGGGCAGCGACCCGCCCTCCCGCAGCGGCGTCACATAACGCGTCGCCACAACCTGTTCCAGCACCAGCAAAACCTACCGCGTCCCGGGCGTTGGCTATGTAGTTGTCGCGACAGTAGGTGTCGTAACAGCTATGATCGGGGTATGACTGAAGCCTCGATCTCCCTCGTACTGGGCGGCGGCTCCCTGCTGGCCCTGGTCGGGCGGGAGCTGAACACCGAGACCGAACGCCTGCTCGCCCCGTACGGTCTGACCGTCCAGCAGACGGCCCTGCTGCTGGGCGCCGCCACCGGGACCGCCACGCCGAGTGACCTCAAGGGGCGGCTGGGCACCGACACCGCGGGCATGACCCGGCTGCTGGACCGGCTGGAGGGCAAGGGGCTGGCGCGGCGGGTGCCGCATCCCGGTGACCGCCGTTCCGTCCTCGTCGAGCTCACGCCCGAGGGGCTGGCGCTGGTGCCGAAGCTGGCGCCGATCTTCGGTGAGGTCAGCCGCCGGGTGTTCGTCGGATTCTCGGAGGAGGAGATGGCCCAGATGGCCGGCCTGCTCCGGCGGGTGCTCGACAACCTCAAAGAGCCCGCGAGCGCACCGCCGAGAGGATGAAGCGGCGGATGAGGCCGCTGCCCGGCCGGATGACCATCCAGTAGGGGCGGAAGGCGCGCAGCGCGTCCGGGCTCGTGGCCGCCACCCGGGTCTCCGTCGTCAGCCGGATGCGACCGCCTTCCTCCTCCAGGAAGAAGGCGAACGCGCCCTTGGCGAACCCGGGCCGGTCGAACGCCTCGAACTCCGCGAGCGAGCCGACCGGGACGTCCTCCGACCTGCCCAGCCGCCACCACTGGCCGATCAGGCCGAGCACCAGCTCGCGGCCCGGGTCGACGACCAGCGGGGTGAAGGGGGTCCCGCCCTGCGGCGTGCGCCCGTGGACCAGGCGGGAGACCAGGGCGCGGGCGGCGACGAGCGGCTTGGCCAGGGGCACGTCGTCCGCGCTCAGTCCGACGAGCGCGTCCCACACGCGCTCCCTGGAGGCGTCGATCAGGATCGCGTGCCGCTCGGACACGTCAGGCCGGGGGATGAGACGTTCGGCACCGTTGATCATCGGAGGCTCCATACGGTTGCGTATGGTCCACTATACGGCACCGTATGGAAAGCTGGACAGCGTGGGTCGACTGAGCGCGGACGATTGGGCGGAGGCGGCGCTGGCGGCGCTGGCCGACGGCGGCGTCGCCGCCGTCGCGGTGGAGCCGGTGGCCGCCCGGCTGGGGGTGTCCAAGGGCAGCTTCTACTGGCACTTCGCCAACCGGCGGGCGCTGCTGGAGGCCGCGCTGCGGCGCTGGGAGACGCAGACCGAGCAGGTCATCGCCCTGCTTGAGGACGTGCCCGACCCGCTGGAGCGGATGCGCACGCTGCTGGAGCGGGCGTTCGGTCAGGGCCGGGACGCCGCGATCGCGTTCCGGCTGATCAGCGAGGCCGACGACCCGCTGGTCGGCGAGGTGGCGCGGCGGGTGAGCGAGCGGCGCCTGGCCTACATGGAAGGCATGCTGCGCGAGTTCGGGCTGCCCCCGCAGGAGGCCCGCCGCCGGGTGCTCGCCGCCTACGGCGGCTACCTCGGCGTCGCCGCTCTGGTACGGATCGGGATCATCCCCGACATGCCGGACGACCTGGCCGACGTGGCGATGGCGGAGCTCGGCCTGACCTCCGGCGCCTACGACGGCCTTACATGATCCCTGTCATAATGACGCCTTATGTCCGAGCTCAGAGCCGATGACCCGCGCAGTCTGGGCGGCTACCGGCTCTCGGCGCGGCTCGGCCACGGCGGGCAGGGCGTGGTCTACCTCGGCCACACCGACCAGGGCGCGCAGGTCGCGATCAAGCTGCTGCACGCCAGCCTGTCGGCCGACCCGGTGGTGCGCCGCCGGTTCCTGGCCGAGATCGAGGCCGTGCGCAGGGTCGCGCCGTTCTGCACGGCCCAGCTGCTCGACGCCGACCTCGAAGGCGACCGGCCCTACCTGGTGAGCGAGTACGTCGACGGCGTCTCGCTCCGCGAGCACATCACCGACCAGGGGCCGCGCACCGGCGGCTCGCTCCACAGGCTGGCCATCGGCACCGCCACCGCCCTGGGCGCCATCCACCGGGCCGGAGTCGTCCACCGTGACTTCAAGCCGGGGAACGTGCTGCTTAGCCTCGACGGGCCGCGCGTCATCGACTTCGGCATCTCCCGGCTCATCGACGGCACCGCCACCACCGGCAAGATCCCCATCGGCACGCCCGCCTACCTCGCCCCCGAACGCATCAAGGGCGAACCGGCCGGGCCGCCCGCCGACCTGTACGCGTGGGCGCTGACCGTCGCCTACACGGCCACCGGCCGCCACGCCTTCACCGGGGCGACCCACCAGGAGGTGCTCGCGCGCATCCTGTACGGGAAGCCCGACCTGGGCACGCTGTCCGGGCAGCTCAGGAGCATCGTCGACGCCTGCCTCGCGCCGGACCCGGCCGACCGGCCGGACGCGGAGGAGGTGCTGCGGCGGCTGCTCGGGCAGGCCGCCACCGGCGACGTCCTCACCTCGGGCGCCATGGCCGCACTCGGCCCGCCGGCTCCTGTCTCCGGCCTGCCGCTTCCCGCTTCCGGGCCGGTGGCTTCTGCTTCGGGCCCGTCGGCTCCTGTCTCCGGCTCGTCGGCTCCCGCTTCTGGTCTGGCGGCTTCCGGCTCCGGGGCGGTGGCTTCTGCCGGGTCTGTGGGGATGTCGGGTGGGGTGGAGGTCACTGCCCCGTCGGCCGAGAGCGTCCACTCCGACACCGTCGCGTGGCGGATGCCGGTGATGTCACGGTCCGAGGTGACCGGGAGCCAGGCCCTCGCCCGGCTCGTCCACACCTCCGGATCATCCGTACCGCCGCCTGCCCCCGAGAAGCGGCGATTACCGGTGTGGCCGTTCGCCGCCGCCCTGGGGGTGGCGCTCGCGGCGGGGGCGTTCGCGCTCTGGCCGGCCGCCGACGGGATGACCGGCCACTGGACGGGCTCGGCCACGCATCCCGGCGCCGGACGCGTGTTCCCGGTCGACATCCGGCTCGAAGAAGGCACCGGATCGAGCATGCGCTGGGGCGCCGACCTCCACTGCTCCGGCGTGCTCCGGCCCACGACGGACGACCTCGCGTACGAACTGCTCCACGTCGCCGGCGCCGAATGCCATCCGGGAACGCTCCGCATACGGCCCATCGGCGACACTGACCAGATGGCCATCACGGTCACACGCCAGGGTGAGCGGGAAGTGACGTATTCGGGCACGGTCGCGCGCTCGTCCTGAACCCGGACGGTCACGGTCAGGCGGCGATGGCCCGGCCGCCGTTGACTCTCCGGCACCGGCTGCTTCAGTGGAAGGGTACGAGGGGTGGCGGCGAGGGGAGGCGCCCGTGCCAACGGCGCAGCCGCTCAGGACGGGGGATCCACGGACGCTCGGGCCCTACGAGCTGTCCGGTCGTCTGGGCGAGGGCGGGCAGGGTGTGGTGTACCTCGGCGCCCTGGCCGGAGAGAGCTACGCGGTCAAACTGCTCCACGGTCCGGTGGGCGACGGACGTGGGGCGTTCCTGCGTGAGGTGGAGCTGGCCAAGCACGTGGCCAGGTTCTGCACCGCGCAGGTGGTGGACGCCGGGTTCGACGAGGGCAGACCGTACATCGTCAGCGAGTACGTCGACGGGCCCTCCCTGGCCCGCGAAGTCATGCTCACCGGCCCGCGGCGCGGCGGCGTCCTGGAACGGCTGGCCGTCGGCACCGCCACGGCCATCGCCGCCATCCACCGCGCGGGCATCGTGCACCGCGACTTCAAGCCGCAGAACGTGCTCCTCGGGCCCGACGGCCCCCGCGTCATCGACTTCGGCCTGGCCCGGGCGCTCGACGCGGCGGCCACGCTGACCAACCGGAGCGTGGGCACTCCCGCGTACATGGCTCCCGAGCAGATCACCGCGAGCGCCGTCACCGGGGCGGCGGACGTGTTCTCGTGGGGCGCCACGATGTGCTTCGCGGCCAACGGGACCGCGCCGTTCGGGCAGGACTCGGTGGCGCCGGTGCTGCACCGCATCCTCACCGCGCCGCCCGACCTCGGGAGCCTGGACGGCCGGCTCAGGAGCCTCGTGGAGGCGTGCCTGGACAAGGAGGCCAGGAACCGGCCGACCAGCCGTGACCTGCTGCTCGAACTGCTGGGGACGTCGGAGGGGTTGCCGGCGGAGGTGCTGCGCTCACCTCCGCCGCACATCCTCCGCCCCGTTCCCCCGCCCACCGGCCCCACCCCGCTCGCGGAACCGGAGCACACCGGCACCCCGGACGCCTACCACCTAGCACCGCCGCCGGGAGCGGGCTGGGGTACCGCGCCCGAGAGGCGGGAATCGCCGTCGGAGGTGCACTCGGACGCCGGGGTTGCGTGGAGAGCAGGGGTCAGGTCGGCGGCCGAAGGGCCTGAGGCTTCGGACGGCAAGCCCGCGCCGGGTACGGGCGAGGGCGAAGACCGGCGGCGGCGCTGGGGGGCGGGTCAGGAGGGCACCGGGACAGCGGCGGGAGCAGGCCGAGGGGAAGACGTCAGCTCGGCGTTCGGGGCTCTTGGGGTCGCGGATGACGGCGCTGCCCCGGGGGGTAGGGCGTACGGCACTGCCGAGGGCTCCGGAGCTTCCGGCGGCCCAGGGGCCCTTGAGGTGTCCAGGGCTGCCGAGGTGGTCAGGGGTGGGACCTCTGAGGCCCACGGGGTAGCCGGGGTTGGCGGTGATGCTGGGACTGCCGGAGCGACTGGGGCGGCCGTCGACGGCGCGGACGCTGCCGGGTCAGTTGGGGTGGCCAGGGAGGAAGGGGGCGTCGGCGGGTCGGCGTTCGGGGTGGCGGGGGCCGGTGGTGGGGCGAGGCCGAGAATCGGAGGAGCCGCCTACCGGGGGTCGCCCGCCGGGTATCCCGTCGAGCGGGTGCCACGCGAGGTCGCTCCTTCTGAGAGGGCGCTGCATGAGGTCGCTCCTGAGAGGGCGGTGCGCGAGGTCGCTCCTCCCGAGAGGGCGGTGCGGATACCCGCTCCGCACAAACCGGTGTCGCGCGTACCTGATTCGTACGAGCGGGTGGGGATTACGCCGCCCGGTGCGTACGCCGCGGAGTTGCCGGAGCGGCGACGTGACTCCAGGCGGGCGTTGGGCAGGGCGGGGCTGGCCGCGGGCGGGGCGCTGCTGGTGACGGGGGCCGTGCTGGTGACCCTGTTCGTGCCGCTGTTCAGGGAGGACGGCGCACAGGTGCGTGCCGTCACGCCGACGTCCTCGCCCACCGCTGAGCCTTCCGGCCAGGCGGCCAAGGACCGGCCGCCTACTCGGCAGCGCGTACGGGACGAGCGGGCTCCGGCGTCGAAGGAGCCGTCCGTACGGAAGCCGGTCCAGATCGCCGTTCCCACTCTGACCGGGCTCTCCCGCGCCGCCGCCGTAAGAGCCCTCGAACGGGTCGGCCTCACCGCCGGCGACGTCACCAAGGTCGACTCCCCTCGGAAGATCGGCCAGGTGCTCGCCTCCCGTCCCGCCGTCGGCGTCCACGTCGCCAAGGGTACGGCCGTGGCGCTGGAGGTGTCGGCGGGCGTACGAGTCCCCGCGGTCGCCGGGATGCGACGCAAGGCGGCCGAGTCGGCGGTCACCGGTGCCGGTCTGAAGGTGGGCGAGGTCTCCACCACCTGTTCCGCGAAGCCCGAGGGTCAGGTGCTCTCCACGGCCCCGAAGGCGGGCGCCCGCGTCTCGGGCGGCACCGCGGTGTCCCTGGTGGTGGCCCGCAACGGCGCCCCCGTGCCCGGCGTGGTGGGCCAATCGCGCGACGGCGCGCTCGCCGCCTTGCGTGCCGCCGGGCTCGTCCCGGTGGTTCAGACCCAGGTGGTCGAGGACGAGTCCCAGTGGAACGTCGCCCTCGCCCAGACTCCACCGCCGGACACCTGCGCCGTCCCCGGCAGCCGCGTCACGATCACCGTCGGCGCGAAACCCCCGGACGGCCCCGACCCCACCGAACCCACCCCCACCCCGACGGTCACCCCCGACCCCTCGACCGAACCCTGAGCTTTGGTAAGCGCTCCGTAATTACGTGATAACGTTTCGTACATGCCATCGGCGCAGCACGAGGCCCTCCACCGCATCTTCCAGGAGGAGCCCTCCCTCTTCTCCCGCACCCTCAAGGCGCTGGACATCCCCTTCCCGGAAGTGAGCTCGACCTCGGTCGTCAACACCGACCTCACCGAGATCCTGCCGATAGAACGACGCGTGGACACCCTGCTCAACGCGAAGTCCGAGCACGGCGACTACCTGGTCATCATCGAGTCGCAGGGAAGGCGTGACCCCAAGAAGCCGTCCTCGTGGGCGTACTACATCAGTTATCTGCGCGCGAGGTTCCAGCTTGAGGTCGTGCTCATCGTCATCTGTCAGGAGGCGTCCACCGCGCGTTGGGCGCGATCTCCGCAGTCGACCGGCCTTCCGGGCAGGCCGACCCTGACCATCTGGCCGATCGCCCTGGGGCCCGACAACGTCCCCGCGATCACCGACCCGGCCGCGGCGGCTCAGGACGTGATCCTGGCCGTGCTCTCCGCGCTCACGCACGCGCTCTCAAGCAGCGTGAATGTCATACTGGAAGCGCTCGCAGCAGCGCTGGCCACCATCGACATCGACGGCGCCGGCTTTCTCGCCGAGTTGACCGAAGTGGGCCTCGGAGACGGTGAGGCCCGACAGCTCTGGAGGAAAATGATGTCCACCGGGACCTATCGCTACCAGTCCGAGTTCGCCGAGCTACTGCGGGACGAAGGACGAGAAGAAGGACGACGAAAGGGCCGAGAAGAGGGCCGAGAAGAGGGCCGAGCAGAGGGGCAGGTTCGGGGGGAGACTCGGTCGATTCTGCTGCTGCTCGAGCGTAGGGGTGTGGCTGTCTCTGATGCGGCGCGGGCGCGGATCGAGGGGTGTGCCGAGGTGGCGCAGCTGGATACGTGGCTCATGCGGGCGATGACTGTGACCACGGCGGACGAGCTCTTCGACTGAACCCCTCGACGGCTCCGTTGTTGTCCGCGATCGCGGCGCGGTGGGGCGAGGTTCTTTGCGACGAGCGTGGCGGACGGGCCCGAGAAGGTCTTCCGACGACGCCGGCTTACTTGCTGAGTTGACCGAAGTGGGCCTTTGAGACACTGGGGCCCGACAGCTCTGGAGGAAAGTGATGTCCAGGGGGACCTATCGCTACCGGTCCGAGTTCGCCGAGCAACTGCGGGAAGAAGGACGACAAGAGGGCAGGCAGGCTCGGGGCGTGGTCCGGTCGATTCTGCTGGTCCTCGAGCATAGGGGTGTGGCTGTTTCTGATGCGGCGCGGGCGCGGATCGAGGAGTGTGCCAAGGTGACGCAGCTCGATACGTGGCTCGTGCGGGCGATGACTGTGACCACGGTGGACGAGCTCTTCGACTGACCCCCTCGAAGGCCCCCATCGCTGTCCGCGATTGTGGGACGGGGAGGGGGTGAGGTTCTCTGTGGCGAGGGTGGCGGTCAGGGGCCCGAGGTGCTCTGTGGGGTGAGGCAGGAGCTCTCGGCCGGTGGGCAGGCGGCAGGGATCTCGCGGGTCAGGGGTGTTCGATGGCGAGGGCTGTGCGTAGGAGGACGTCGTGGACCTGGTCCTGGGGGAGGTCCATGGTGTGGACGACGGCCGATTGCAGGGCGCCGAGCAAGGCCCAGCCGCGTACCGTGGCCTCCTCGTCCGGCTCTGGGCCGACGAGTCTGAGGTAGATCTCGTCGCGGAAGGTGCGTACGGCTTCGCCCGTCGAGCCGGGTGGGGCGGCGTCGGCGGTGCCGAGGTCCTCCATGAACAGCCGCATGACCGCGCGGTGCCGCACCATGAAATAGACCAGGGACGTCACGAAGGCGCGGCGGTCGGCTGCGAAGTCGGCGCCCAGGAGGGCGATGAGGTCTTCGGCGGCGGGGGCGATGAGTTCGGCGGCGAGCTTGTCCTTGGGGTGGAAGTGGTAGGCGATCGCGGTCTTGGTCAGACCCACGGCGGCGGCGATGTCGGCCAGCGACGTATGGGCGTAGCCGCGCTCGGCGAACAGCTTGCGGGCGGCGGCCAGGATACGGCTGCGGGTGTCGTCGGCTGTGGTCATCGTCTCATTTCCGGGTTCGCGCTAGAACTCCTCATATGCCGTTTTATCCTAAGTCTGTACGACCGTACAGGACGGTCGTTCCGATCTGGGGGTCTTCGCGATGGCGCGCTTTCTGGGCCGGCTGGGTGGCTGGTGCGCCCGGCACGGGCGGCTCGTCCTGGCATTATGGGTGACGCTCGCCATCGCCGCGATGGGGGGCAGCCTGGTGCTGGGCAGCCCGGTCAGCAACGAGGTGAAGATCCCCGGCACCGACGCGCAGCGGGCCCATGACCTGATGCGTGACGGTTTCGGCCCGGGGTTCGAGGCCGGCGGGACCGTGCAGCTCATCGTCTACTCCCCGGACGGGCCGCTCATCGAGGAGTCGCGCAAGCAGGCCGTCGACGACGCGGTGGCGAACATCCGCAGGCAGGAGCACGTCAAGAAGGCGGACTCGCCGTTCCACATGGGCGGCATCTCCTCCAACCTGCAGATCGGCCTCATAACGGTGCGGCTCGAGGGGCATGACACCAGCAAGGTCGCCGAGAACACGCAGAAGATCTCCAAGGCCGCGGAGCCCGCACGGGCGGCGGGGCTGGAGGTCGTCGCGAACGACAGCTCGACCCCGGCCGACAAGGAGATCAAGACGGGGCCGAGTGAGATCATCGGCGTGATCTGCGCGCTGCTCGTGTTGATCTTCGCTTTCGGCACGCTCACCGCCGCGCTGATCCCGATCTTCACCGCGCTGGTCAGCGTGGCCACGGGGCTGGGTGTGATCGGGCTGCTCGGGCATGTCATGGACGTGCCGAAGCAGGCCGGGATCATGGCCACGATGATCGGTCTCGGCGTGGGCATCGACTACGCGCTGTTCCTGCTGTCGCGTTACCGGCGGCTGCTCGCCTCCGGCATGCCCGTCCAGCAGGCGGTGCGCGGCGCGGTGTCCAGTTCGGGCGGTGCGGTGGTGTTCGCGGGCGGCACGGTCGTGATCGCGCTCACCGCGCTCATGTTCGCCGGGTTCCCGTTGCTGGCCACGCTCGGCTGGATCACCGGCATCTCCGTCGTGATGGCGGTGCTCACCTCGATCACGCTCGTCCCCGCGCAGCTGGGGCTGCTGGGGCATCGGGTGAACGCGCTGAAGGTGCCGTTCCTCGGCCGCCGTCCGGAGTCGTCCGGGTGGAGCGCGCTCGGCACCTGGGTGGCGGGCCGGCCCTGGACCGTGCTGATCGGCAGCGTGGTCGTGCTGGCCGCGCTCGCCGCGCCCGCGCTCTCGCTCAAGCTCGGGCCGATCGACGACGGGTACGGGGCGAAGGGGTCGGAGCCGCGGCGGGCGTACGAGCTGATGACGGTCGGGTTCGGCCCCGGGAGCACCGGGCCGCTGACCGTGGTCGCGGCCTCGTCCGGCGAGATCACCGAGGCCGCCGCCGACCGGCTGGCCGACCGGATCGGGGACCTCGACGGCGTCGCGCACGTCGGCGAGCCCAACCTGAACGACTCCGCTCGGGCGGCCATGATCCAGGTGATCACCGACTACCCGCCCAGCGACGCGCGTGCCGCCGACCTCGTCCACGAGATCAGGACGTTCGACGGGGACGGGCTGGAGGTGCACGTCGGCGGGGAGGTCGCGGCCCTGACCGACGCCGCCGACCGGCTGACCGAGCGCACGCCGCTGGTCATCGGCGTCGTCGTGCTGCTCAGCGCCCTGCTGTTGCTGCTGGCGTTCCGGGCTCCGGTGGTGGCCGTCAAGGCGGCGCTGATGAACCTCATCTCGCTCGGCGCCGCGTTCGGCGCGCTGGCGGCGGTGTTCTCCTTCGGCGTCGGCAGTGGGCTGGTGGGCATGGATCCGCCCGCGAGCGCCTCGTTCGTGCAGACGCTGTTCTTCTCGGTGCCGATCGAGAGCTACGTGCCGCTGATGCTGTTCGCGGTGCTGTTCGGGCTGTCGATGGACTACGAGGTGTTCCTGCTGACCTCGGTCCGGCAGGCGTACCTGAAGCACGGTGACAACGCGCGGTCCGTGGCGGAGGGGCTGGGGTCGACCGGCCGGGTCATCACCTCGGCCGCGCTGATCATGGTGGCGGTGTTCACCGCGTTCATCGCGTACCCGGACTCGATGGTCAAGACGTTCGGCGTCGGCCTGGCCGTGGCGATCGCCGTGGACGCCACCGTGATCAGAGGGTTCCTCGTGCCCGCCACCATGGTGCTGCTGGGCCGGGCCAACTGGTGGTGCCCGCGCTGGCTGGATCGGCTGCTGCCGAACCTGTCGGTCGAGGGGCACGAGGAGGAGCCCGCCCCGGTCGTCCCCGCGGAGCGGCCACGGGCACACGCCGGCACCTGACCTGGATACTTCCGGCGTCAGCCGGGTAGGCGCAGGTCAGGTGCGGGGGTGGGTGAAGCTCACAGTCAGCGTCCTCGTATGGTGAGGACGCGTATGACGAACGAGTTGGAGAATCCGTGTTGCACGAGAAGCTGTCGTCGATCTATGACAACGTCCTGCGTCGCAACCCTGGGGAGATCGAGTTCCACCAGGCGGTGCGGGAGGTGCTGGAGAGCATCGGCCCGGTTCTCGGCAAACACCCCGAGTATGCCGAGTCGAAGATCATCGAGCGCATCTGCGAGCCCGAGCGGCAGATCATCTTCCGCGTGCCCTGGGAGGACGACCGCGGTGAGGTGCACATCGCCCGCGGCTTCCGGGTCGAGTTCAACAGCGCGCTCGGCCCGTACAAGGGTGGGCTGCGCTTCCATCCGTCGGTCTACCTGGGCATCGTGAAGTTCCTCGGGTTCGAGCAGATCTTCAAGAACAGCCTCACCGGCCTGCCCATCGGCGGTGGCAAGGGCGGCTCCGACTTCGACCCCAAGGGGCGCTCGGACCGTGAGGTGATGCGGTTCTGCCAAAGCTTCATGAACGAGCTCTACCGGCACATCGGCGAGTACACCGACGTGCCCGCCGGCGACATCGGCGTCGGCGGCCGGGAGATCGGCTACCTGTTCGGCCAGTACAAGCGCATCACCAACCGCTACGAGTCCGGCGTGATCACGGGCAAGGGCCTCGCGTACGGGGGAGCGCGGGTCCGGACCGAGGCCACCGGCTACGGGTGCGCGTTCTTCGTGGACGAGATGCTCAAGGCGCGCGGCACGTCGTTCGACGGCAAGCGGGTCGTGGTGTCCGGGTCGGGCAACGTGGCCGTCTACTCGATCGAGAAGGTCGAGCAGCTCGGCGGCGTGGTGGTGGCCTGCTCCGACTCCTCCGGGTACGTGGTTGACGAGAAGGGCATCGACCTCGACCTGCTCAAGCAGATCAAGCAGGTGGAGCGCGGCCGGATGGACGCGTACGCGGCGCGCCGCGGCCCGCACGCGACGTTCGTGCCGGGCGCCAGCGTCTGGGACGTGCCGTGCGAGGTGGCGATGCCGTCGGCGACGCAGAACGAGATCACCGGCCGCGACGCCGCCACCATGGTCGCGAACGGCTGCGTCGCGGTGGGCGAGGGCGCGAACATGCCGACCACGCCCGAAGGCATCAAGGTGTTCCTGGAGGCGGGCGTCGCGTTCGGCCCCGGCAAGGCGGCGAACGCGGGCGGCGTGGCCACCAGCGCGCTGGAGATGCAGCAGAACGCCAGCCGCGACTCGTGGAGCTTCGACTCCACCGAGCACCGGCTGCAGGAGATCATGGGCGACATCCACGCCCGCTGTCTGGAGACGGCCGACGAGTACGGGATGCCGGGCAACTACGTGGCCGGCGCGAACATCGACGGGTTCCGCCGGGTGGCGGACGCGATGCTGGCGCTGGGCCTGATCTGAGGCATCAGGTCGCGGGCAGGGCGGTGGCCAGGAGGATCACGCCGACGGATCCGACCAGCGAGGCCACCGCCATGGCACGGGCGAAGCCGCGCCGCCCGGCGCTGCTGGCCCAGCCGTGCAGCGCCGCCGTCGCCATGACCGCGGCGAACAACACCAGCTTGGCGACCAGGATGCGGCCGTAGCCGGGCTCGGTCAGTGACTCCCAGGTGACGCCCTTGTGCCAGGCGATGGCCACGCCGGTGCCGATCTGCAGGGGCAGGAACACCGCGCCGGTGAACATGCCGAACCGCCGGCCGACCGCGTTCATCACCTGGGCGCGCCGCTCCTCGTCCAGCAGGCGGCGGGCCAGCGGCAGCACCACGAGCGAGACCGTGAGCTGCCCGCCCACCCACAGCGCCGCCGACAGCACGTGCAGGAACCGCACCACGGCCCACCAGGTCACTCCGTCACCACCTCCATCGCCCGACCCTCACCGTATCGCCGCCTGTCGGGAATGGGCCGGGCACAAGGGCGGTAGCGGGTGGGACTAAAGTCCTCGCACCGTACGTCCCGAGCGCCGCCACGCGGTCAGCCCGCCCTCCAGCGGCCGGGCCCGGAACCCGTGCTCGCGCAGCAGCTCCACGGCCCGAGGCGACACCACGCAGTAGGGGCCTCCGCAGTAGGCGATGATCTCCTTGCCGCCGGACAGCTCGCCGAGGCGTTCCTCCAGCTCGCGCAGCGGCACCGACACCGCGCCCGGCACGTGGCCGTCCGCGAAGGCGTCGGGCGAGCGCACGTCGAGCACGAGCGTCCCCGGATCCGCCAGCCTGGCGGCCAGCTCGTCCGCCGACACCGTCTCGTACGAGCCGAGCAGCTCGGTCACGGCGTCGCGCAGGTCGGCCAGCCGCTCCTGGGCGAACCCCTGGAACGCGCCGAGGAACCGCGACACCCGTTCGTCCGCCAGCCGGTAGTAGACCCGGGTGCCTTCCTTCCTGGCGGTGACCAGCTGGGCCGCGCGGAGCTGCTGGAGCTGGGCCGAGGTGTTCTTCAGCGGGATGCCCGCCTCCCGGGCCAGCTCCTCGACCGTGCGCTCGCTCTGGTCCAGCACGTCGAGCAGGCGCAGCCGCACCGGGCTGGCCAGCGCCTTGCCGATGCGGGCGAGCTGCTGGTAGACGGGCTCTTCCGGGAACATCACACCATGTACTGGTCGTGGCGGCTGTAGAGCTCGGTCCACTCCTCGGGGCTGAGCTCCCGCTCGTTGGCGGCGATGTCGGCCAGCGCCTCGAAGTATCCCTCGCGGGGCGCGCCGGGGGTGAACAGGATCAGCAGGGACGCGGGTTCGCCCGACTCGTTCCTGAACCCGTGCACGCCGCCCTCGGGGACGAACAGGAAGTCGCCGGTGGTGCCCTGGACCCACTCCTTGCCGTTGTAGAGGCGCACGGCCCCGGACAGCACGTAGAAGGACTCGGTCATGGTGCGGTGGAAGTGCGGAGTAGCGCCGCCCGGCCGGGGTCCCATCTCCCACCGGTACAGGCCGAACGCGCCGTTGGTGGACTCGCCGGTGCCGAGGTAGTGGACCCGGGTCCCGGGGTCCTTGCCGATCACCAGGTCAGGGCCCTGCGTCGCGGGCCGGATCCGGCCGGTGGCCTCGCCGGTCTCGCCCAGGTAGCGCGCTTGGGGGTACGACATGGGGGTCTCCTCTCAAATTCCAACGTTCTTTAGAATAGTGGTTTGTACGGGTGAGCGGAAGTATGGAGCGATGATCGATACCCCGACCGCCGTTCGAGTCGCCGTCGCCGTGGCCCGGGAGTGGGGACTGCGGGTGGCGGAGCCGGTGGTGCTGCGGGACTCGTACAACGTCCTCGTCCACCTGCGGCCGGCCCCGGTGGTGGCGCGCGTGCCCACCGTCACGCGGCTGGGCCGGGCACGGCCCGAGGAGGCGCTGCGGCGGGAACTCGACGTCGTGTCCTTCCTGGCCGGCCGCGGCTTCCCCGTCGTGCCGCCCAGCGAAGAGGTGGCCGGCGGGCCGGGCGGTGTCCTTTCTCGGGTACGTGGCGCACGACCCGGAGCGCGTGATGACTCCGGGCGAGGTGGGAGTGCGCTGGTGGGGCTGCACGAGGCGTTGGGGGGGTACCTGGTGGAGCTGCCCGTCTACGGGCCTGTGCTCGACGAGACGGCGCGTCTGCTGAACGTGCTGGAGGGCGTCGTGCCGGGGGAAGCGCTGGGGCGGTTGCGCGCGGCGCACGCACGGCTGGCCGGCGACCTGCCGCGGGCGGGGCTGCGGGTGGTGCACGGCGACGCGCATGCGGGCAATCTGCTCGCCACCGCGGGCGGGCTGCTCTGGAACGACTTCGAGGAGTGCATGCTCGCGCCCGCCGGATGGGATCTGGCCGTCCTGCGGGACGCCGGCCGGGTGGACGGGCGGGCGGCTGTGGTCGCGTACGGGGCGGATCCGGGCGATCCGGGGCTGGAGGTGTTCCGGCGGGCTCGGGGGCTGCAGGCGGTGGTGTGGCAGCTCGCCAAGGGGCTGCGGTTCCCCGGGGCGGGGGCCGCGGCGCTGGAGGGGTGGCTGCGGGAGGGGGAGGGCTGAGCGGGCGGGTCAGGCGCGGTGGCGGCCTCGGCGGCCTCCGACGTCGCCGCGGGGCGGGGACGGGCGGTCGGCGGCGCGGGAGGCGCCGACCAGGACAGGCTCGCGGGAGGCGCTGACGAGGGCCGGGTCGTGGCCGGCGCCGACCAGGGCCGGCTCGCGGGAGGCGCCGCCCAGGGCCGGGTCGTGGCCGGCGCCGACCAGGACAGGGTCGTGGGGGTGGGCTCGGCCGGTCGGCTCGTGCGCGGTGATGCGGCCGGTTTCGTGCGCCGTGCGGTGGCGGCGGCCGCGCAGGGGGGCGTCCGGGGTGAAGGGTTCGAGGCGCTGGACGTCCACGCTCTTGCGGTGACGGCGGCCGCGGAGTGGCGCGTCCGCGGGGAAGCGCTCCTCGGCGTGGCCGTGCGGGGCCGGGTGGTCGTGCCTGCGGGCGGGGCGGGTGCCGGCGGAGGTCGCGTGCGGAGCGCGCGGCAGGACCGGCTCCTCACGGATCGGGAACGGCCCGGACGCGCCGCCGAGCAGGTGGAACCCGCTGTACGGGTTGGGCAGTTCGTACAGCCCCGGCTCGCGGGGGATCTCGATCGGGCCCGTGTCGGTGAGGAGCCTGCGGGTGTCGCCGTCGTCCTCCCAGACGAGGGAGACCGGCCGCTCCGGTTCGGGGAGAGCCGGGACCGGGCGGGAGAAGGCGTCGAACGGGCTGGTCGCCTCCGGGATGACGACGGGCTCGAACGGGAAGTGCGGGCGCAGCGACCGCAGAGCGGTGACCGGCTCAGGACCTTCGGGCATCGCCCGGGGCGCCTCCAGCTCCATCGGCTGCTGCAGCGGCCGGGTGGACGTGGTGCGGGCCTGCTTGCGGGGCTTGCGACGGCGGTGGGAACGCGGCGCGTCGTCCTGCGCGGCCGCCGCACCGGCCATGGCCGGCCGCAGCCGCAGGGTCTTGGCCTTGGCCACCGCCAGCACCGCGAGGGCGGCCACCAGCGCGGAGGTCAGCAGCGCGGGGGAGTCCACGGTGAGGGACGGGCCGGTGGCGGCGACGTCCGTGATGACGGGCAGCGGGCCCGTCGTGACGGCGCTGGTGTCGGCGGTGGTGGGCTTGGCGTGCTTGCCGGTCTTCGGGGCGGGCGACTCGCCGGAGCCCGCGGTGCCGGACTCGGGGGCCTGCTCCGCCTTCTGCGCGGTGTCGGACTTCTCGGTCTTCGCCGGGGTCTCGTCCTTCTTCCGCTGGTCCTTGCCGGGGCGGCTCGACTGCGGGGCCTTCGGCTGCTCGTCCAGTTCGACGTGCGGGACCAGGGTGGCGAGCCCGTCGCCCTGAGGGACCGTGCCAACCCCGGTCCTGGCCTGCACGGCCGCGGCCTCGTCGGCCGCCTTCTGGGCCGCCTCGGCGTCCAGCCGCTCCTTGATCTTCCACGGGTACCCGTAGCCGACGACCTTGCTGGTGTCACGTTCCTTGCGCTTGGCCACGCCGCCGTCGATGTTGCCCTCGATGGTGTGGATGCGGCCGCCCTCGACCTTGGTGACCACGCCGATGTGGTCGATGCGGCCGATGCTGTCGGAGCCGCTCCAGTCGAAGAAGACGAACGCGCCGGGCTCCGGCTTGGTGCCCCACGCGTCCTGCTTCTTGAACCACTTGGCGTGCGCGACCGTCCAGGCGAACTGGCCCATCCACTCCTCGTACCCGAGCTTGGTCGCCGCCCAGCCCAGGAACATGTCGCACCAGGGGGCGGAGCTGTAGTCGGCGTCGAACTCGATGTTCTCGCCGTACCAGTGACCGAACTTGGTGTACGCACCGGACTTCTCCGAGTAGCCGAGCTGGCTCTCGAGAAGCTCGATGAACTTCCGCATCTCAGGGGTCATGGAAGTCTCGGGGCCAATCCTTCCAAGAGAGACCGGTGTCGTCAGAGCAGCCCGGGGTACAACGGGACACTCGTGGCGAAACCGGAGACCAGTAGTCTTCCGTGATGCAGGAGGTTACCGTGACGAATCGCCAGGTCAAGCCTGCGTCAAAGGATCGTAGGTCATCCTCGTCCTTGAACCGGCAGGTCAGCAGTCTTCCGTAAAGAACGTGCCAAAGAGGATTTAATCGAAAAAGATCTAGGTCTTTGGCGTGACTACTTCGTTACGCTACCGTGACCTTGCGGAGGGTGACGGATCTCTCGTGGAGCGTTCCGCGGGATACCGAATGAGATTCGGTAAGATTTCCGGCATGACGCTCGAGGCCACGTCCGCATCCACCCACGCGGCGCTGCTCGCCCTGGCCGCGCAGACCCGCGAGCTGATGGACTCCGTGCTCGCGAGCGGGGCGGACGACGCCGAGCTGGCCGCCGTCACCGAGGAGCTGCGCGCGCTCACCGCCCGCCTCGACGCCACCCGGCAGCCTCCCGCGCAGGTCGGCGACCCGCGGTGGTTCCTGGGCAACGCCGTCGTCGGCGCGGCCAACCCGTTCGCGCCCCCGATGACGATCGAGTACCCGCCCGGCGGCGGGGTCCGCGCCGAGCACGTCTTCCGTCCGCTGCACGAGGGCCCGCCGGGGTTCGTGCACGGCGGGGTCAGCGCGCTGGTGCTGGACCACCTGCTGGGCGAGGCCGTCGGCACCAGCGGGCGGGGCGGCCTGACGGCCTCGCTCACCATGACCTATCGGGCTCCCGTCCCCTTCGGCGTCCCCGTCGTGGCCACGGCCGAATACACCCGTTCGGAAGGGCGCAAGTCCTGGGCCGAAGGCCGCATCACGCTCCCCGACGGCACCGTCGCCGTGGAGGCCGCGGGCCTGTTCATCACCCCGGACTGGTTCCCCAAGGAGTACTGACCCCGAGGGCCGCCTGGCCGTCGGGCGAAGGGGTCTGCTCCGGGGTGGGCTGGGAGGGGGAGGCGCAGGCGGGGCCGTCGACCGTCGCCTCGCTGATCTGCGGCCCGTTCGCCGCCGCGGGCTCCGTCATCGCCACCAGGGTCAGATGGGCGCGCCGCCCGCACGCCACCTGGCCGAGGTCGCGGACGGCCTGGCTGGTGTACGCGGTGCGGCCGGACAGGGTGCGGCTCTCGGCGGCCACCTCGCGCGACACGCCGCCGTCCTCCCGCCGCAGGTACGACAGCCGCAGCCGGACGGCTCCGGTGCCGCCGGTGGTGACCCGGACGGAGCCGGTGGAGCCGTTCCAGGACAGGATGGCGACCCCGGTCACGGTGGCGGGCCCGCGGGGCGGCGCGGACGTCCTGGAGGCGGTGGGACGGTCGGAGACCGTCGGATCGGGGCGGGGGCGCCGGGACGACTCCGGTGAGGCGGTGGGGCGGCGGCTTTCGCCGGGCGGTGCGGAGGCGCTCCGGTCCGGCTCGGGGCCGGCGGTGGACGGTTCCTCGGTGGCGGGCGGAGCGGTGTCCGCAGGTTCCTCCGCGGTCGGCGTGTCGGGGGGCATCAGCGCGGTGGCCGGCCCCGGGGGTAACGTCCCGCCGGACGCCAGCAGCGAGATCGCCACCGCCACCACGGTCGCCACCGCCAGCCACAGGTACGGCGGCACCGCGGGCAGCGGCCTGGCGGTCGCGGCGGGCCTGGGGATGGGGTCCCGCTCGGTCCTGGCCAGCGGGAAGCGGAGCGCGAGCGCGGTCGCCGGCTCGGCGAGATGGCGGCGGCCCCGCTGCTCCCACTCCGGCCCGTAGCCCGCCGCCGCGTCGCGCTCCAGCTCGGCCAGGAACTCACGCGCGGACGCGTACCGGAGAGCCGGGGCCTTGGCCAGCCCGCGCCGGAGCAGCCCGCGCAGCGCGTCCGGCACCACCTCCAGCGGCACCGGCTCCACCAGGTGCTGGTCGCGCAGGACCGGCACGTCCTCGCCGCGGTACGGCGCCCGCCCCCTGACGGCCTCGAACAGCAGGCACGCCACCGCGTACAGGTCGGCCAGCGGGCCGGCGTCGCCGCGCGTCCACAGCTCGGGGGCCATGTACGGCGGGCTGCCCGCGGGCACGTCCGGCTCCTCGACGTGCGTCACGATGCCGAAGTCGGTCAGCTTCGCCGTGCCGTCGGCCTGGACCAGCAGGTTCTCCGGCCGCACGTCGCGATGGGCCACGCCGCGCTCGTGCGCCGCCGCCAGCGCCTCTAGCGCGCTCCTGGCCGCCACGAGCGCCGCCTCCGGGCTCACCCGGACGTTCTCCCGCAGGATCTCGCGGAGCGACACCCCGTCGACCAGCTCCATCACGACCGCGGCCCGCCGGGGCGTCTCGACGTACTCGTGCACCCTGACGACGTGCGGATGGTCGATCTCCACCAGCTCGACGGCGTCCTGCCGGTAGCGGGTCATGAAGTCGTCGTCCCTGCGCAGGGTCGCGTTGAGGTACTTGATCGCGACGTACGCGCCGGTCTCCTGGTACGTGGCCAGGAAGACCCGGCCGGTGCGCCCGCTTCCCAGCTGGCGTACGTCACGGTAACCAGGGACCACTCCGAACCCCCCGACGACGACGGCCGATCCGGATTCGACCGTCTCACCGGAGGTCGCGGTTGTCACGTCCGCCGCGGCAGGGCCCCGCCAACCACTATCACCCATCGTGTTGATAGTGTCACAAATTGTGACTAGACGAGTAGAAATCGGCTGGCCCGCACTGGGCACCGCCGTGATCGCCGAACTGGACGAACGGAACGCCGCCCTGGCCCAGAGCCTCTGGGACGCGCTCCCGTACCGAAGCCTGCAGGGGCATGCCCTGGTGGCGGGCCATCACCTCTACCACGTCGCCCCGGTCCACGCCCTGCTGCACAAGCGGGGCACGCACACCGTGGACCGTCGCGAGGCGCCCGACGGCACGCTGTTCGCCTCCCGGCTGCAGCACCTCGGCATCAAGTACGGTGAGCTGACCGAGCCGATGCCCGCCGCGCCCATCGGGCAGGTGCTGCCGGAGCATCTGGACACCCTGGTCGAGAGCGGGAACGCGGTCTGGGAGTCGCTCTACAGGACCAAGAAGCCGATCATCGCCGAGGTCCGCCGCGCGGGCGAGGCCGGTGGCCACAGCCTGCCGCGGCTGAGCGTGGCCGACCCGGAGATCGACGCGCTGATCGGCGAGGTGCACGCCGAGACCGAGCGCATCTGGCTGCGCCCGCCGGCGGACCTGGCCGCCGTGCACGAGGGCCGCATCCCGTCCGGCGCCGGCAGCTTCGAGACCGTGCTCACCACGCTGGTGTTCATCAACGGGGAGACCCGGCCGCTCGGCTACGCCTGTTTCGCCGGGCTGGTGCGGGCCGCGTACGAGGACATGCCGCTGGAGTCGCTGCGCCACATGGCGCGCCTGCTGGCCGCCACACCTGCCGAATTCCTCGGCTACTGCGGGCTCGGCAAGCTCCACGAGTTCACCGAGAGGGCGCTCGACGGGCTGGACCGGATCAGCAGCCGCGACGACTTCGCCGCGCTCATGGCGCACCTGGCGCTGTACGTCAACTGCATGGGCGGCTGGAACCTGCAGCTCTTCCCGTGGCAGCTCGGCGACCAGCTGCGCCGCAAGGGAGCGCTCGAATGAGCGGCCGGGTCGTGGTCGTCGGCGGCGGGGTGATCGGCCTGTCCATCGCCTACCACCTGGCCGAGGCCGGGGTCGGCACCGTGCTGCTGGAGCGCGGCACGCTCGGCTCCGGCGCCTCGCGGGCCACGGCCGACGTGCTGCGCGCCTACTTCGCCGGCGACCCGGTCAGCTCGGCGCTGGCCGTGCGCAGCCTGGACGCCTACCACGACTTCGCCCGGCGGCCCGGCTCGGCCCTGCCGATGCGCCAGGTCGGCTACCTGGTGCTGTTCACCGAGGCGGACCAGGTGGCGGAGTTCGAGGCCGACCTGCCCGCCCAGCGGGCCGCCGGGGTGGAGATCGAGCTGATCGACGCCCGCCGGGCCAGGCGGCTCAACCCGCTGATCGGCGGCGACCTGCCGCTGCTGGCCGCCGCCTGGTCGCCGCAGGCGTACGTGTCGGACACCGCGGCCATCGTGCAGGGCTACGCGGACGGCGCCAGGCGGGCCGGGGCGCGGTTGCGCACCGGATGCCCGGCGCTGGCGATCCACGACGGGCGGGTCGAGACGCCGCACGGCGCGATCACGGCCGACGCCGTGGTGTGCGCCGCCGGGGCCTGGTCGGCGCCGCTGGCCAGGTCGGCGGGGGTGCAGCTGCCGCTGCCCGAGCCGGTCGTGCAGGAGCTGCTCGTCACCGACCCGCTGGAGGCGCTGCCGGAGCTGCCGGTCACGCTGGACGCCGCCAGCCGGCTGCTGGTGCGGCTGCGCGGCGACCGGCTGCTCATCGGCATGGGCTACCCGGACCACGACAGGGCCGCCTGGCGCGCCGGGGTCGCCGAGCAGCTCGCGGTCACGTACCCGAGCCTGAGCGGGATCCGCCTGCACACGGCGGTCACCGGCGCGCGGGACGCCAGCCCGGACAAGACCGCTTTCATCGGCCACCGGCCGGGGCCGCCCGCGTTCCTGTACGCGGCCGGGTTCTCCGGACACGGCCTGTGCAACGCGCCCGCCGCCGGCGAGCTGGTCCGCGACCTCTACCTGGGGCGTCAGCCGTGGCTGGACGCGGCCACGCTGGCCGCGTCGCCGGAACGGGTGGGCTGAGCCGTGGACACCGAGATGACCGCCGAGACGGACGTCCGGTTCGTCCTGGACCCCGCCACCCTGGACGTGCACGCCGACTGCGAGAAGCTGCGCGAGCTCGGGCCGCTGGTCCGGGTGGAGATGGAGGGCGTGCGCGCCTGGGCCGCCACCCGGCACGCGACCGTGGCCGCCGTGCTCGCCCACCCGGACCTGTCCAGGGACATCAGCCACTGGGACCCGAGCGGGCGGGCCACCGTCCGCGACGGCACCGCGGTGCGCCGGATCACCTTCGACACGTCGATGCTGAACGCCGAGGGCGAGGCGCACCGGCGGCTGCGCGGCCCGCTGGCCCGCGTCTTCAACGCCCGCCGCGTCGAGGAACTGCGGCCGTGGGTGGCCATGCTCGCCGCCGAGCGGGTGGACCACCTGGCCACGCTGCCGCCTGGGCCGGTGGACCTGCGCGAGCACTTCGCCTACCCGATTCCGCGGGACGTCATCACCGAGCTGATGGGCATCCCGCCCGCCATGCGGCCCCGGGTGAACGAGCTGACCGACGTCGCCGCCGGCGTCGGCGACTCGCCGGTGGACGTCAGCGAGGCCAGGAAGGTCCTGTACGGGCTCCTCACCGAGATCGTCGAGGGCCTGCGCCGCACGCCGGGGCCCGGCCTGATCAGCGCCCTGGTCCAGGAGGGCGACCTGACGGGCAAGGAACTGCTGGACACGGTCGAGCTGGTGTTCATCGCCGGCCACGTCACGACCGTCAACCTGCTCACCAACGGCGCCCGCGCCCTGCTCCGCGAGCCGGGCCAGCTCGCCCTCGCGCTCTCGGGCGAGCTGTCGTGGAGCGCCGTGGTCGAGGAGACCATGCGCTGGGACTCGCCGATCGCCCACTTCCCGATGCGGTACGCGGTCCGCGACCTGGAGATCGACGGGGTACGGGTGCGCAAGGGCGAGGCGGTGGTCGCCTGCTTCGCCTCGGCCGGCCGCGACCCGGAGCGCTACGGGGAGCGGGCCTGCCGGTTCGACGCGGTGGCGGCGCAGCCGGGCCACCTGTCGTTCGGGCACGGCCGGCACTTCTGCCTGGGGGCGCCGCTGGCCCGGCTGGAGGGCGAGATCGCGCTGGCCAGGTTGTTCGCGGCCTACCCGGACATGCGGCTCGCCGCGCCGGACGCCGGCACCCGGCCGCTCGGGTCGGTGCTGGGCAACAGCACCAGGACCCTGCCGGTGCTGCTCGGCGAGCGCCGCGACTGAGGGGAGGGCCGCCCGCCGCGTCCCGGCGGGCGGCCCCGTCTCACCCCAGCGCCGAGATCAGCCCGACGGTCAGCGCGGTGCGCTCGGGGATGTGGCCGACCAGCACGTGCTCGTGCCGGGCGTGCGCGCCGTCGCCGACTGCGCCGATGCCGTCGAGGACCGGCCTGCCCAGCGCGGAGACGAAGTTGCCGTCACTGGCGCCGCCCACCGCCGCCTCCTCCAGCGTCCAGCCCTGCCCGGCGGCGACCGCCTGGGCCTCCTTGAACAGGCGCCGCGACGCCGGGTTCGGCGTCATCGGCGGCCGGTTCCAGCCGCCGGACACCGACACCGTCACGCGCGGGTCGTCGGCCCGCAGCCCGGCGAACACCTCGTCGATCCTGGCCATCTCCGCGAAGTCGCTCACCCGCACGTCGACGCCGCACGTCGCCAGGCCCGCGGCCACGTTGCGGCCGGTGCCGCCGCTGATCAGGCCGACGTTCACGGTCGTGCCCCGCTCCGGCGCGCCCGCCGCGACGATCCGCGAGACGATCCCGGCCAGTGCGTGGACGGCGCTCGCGCCTGCCGCCGGGTCCAGCCCGGCGTGCGCCTCCACGCCGGTCACCGTCACGTCGAACAGCCCCACGCCCTTGCGCGACGTCTTCAGCGCGCCGCGCAGCGACGCCTCGAACACCAAGGTGGCCAGGCAACCCTCGCTGACCGCCTCGATGTGCGGCCGCGACGCCAGGCTGCCGATCTCCTCGTCACCGTTGAACAGGAACCGCACGCCCGGATGCGGCAGCCCGAGCCCGCGCAGCCCGCGCACCGCCCAGATCGCCTGCACCAGCCCCGTCTTCATGTCGAACACGCCGGGCCCGGTCATCGTGCCGTCCTCGATCGCGAACGGCCAGTCGGCCAGCGTGCCCGCCGGCCACACCGTGTCGTAGTGGCCCAGCAGCAGCACCTCGCCCGGCGCGGTGCCCGCGTACCGCAGCTCCAGCACGTCCCCGTACGGCCCGCCCGCGTGCAGCGTCTCGCCGGCGGGCGGGCCGAGCCGCTCGGCGGTCAGCTCGCGCAGCGCGGTCAGCCCGCGGGCCAGCGCCGGCTTGTCGTGGCTGTGGGTCTCCAGTTCGACCAGGGCCTTGATGTCGTCCAGCATGGCGGGCAGCGCCTGCCGGGACCACTCGTCGATCGACATGGGGTTCCTTTCTGGGGAGGTACGGGCGCCGGGGGTCGCGCCCTTAGGGTGCTGAGCGTGAAAGTCACCATGCCCGGCATCACGGTCGCCGACCACGTGTTCACCGTCCCTCTCGACCACGCCGACCCCGGCGGGCGGACGATCCAGGTGTTCGCCCGCGAGATCCGCGACCCGGCCGTGACCGGAGACCTGCCGTGGGCGCTGTTCCTGCAGGGCGGCCCCGGCGGCAAGTCGCCCCGGCCCACCGGACCCGGCCACTGGCGGCCCCTGCTGCGCACCCACCGGGTGCTCCTGCTGGACCAGCGCGGCACCGGCCGCAGCACCCCGGTCTCGGCCGTCGGCACCGACGAGGAACTGGCCGCCTACCTTCGCCACTTCCGGGCCGACGCGATCGTCGCCGACTGCGAGCACATCAGGAAGGCGCTCGGCGTCGACAAGTGGGAGACGTGGGGGCAGAGCTACGGCGGCTTCGTCACCCTCGCCTACCTCTCCCAGGCGCCCGAAGGACTCCGGGCCTGCCACATAACCGGCGGCCTGCCGGGCCTCGACGCCACCGCCGACGACGTCTACGCCCGCACCTACGAGCGGGTCCGCGCCAAGGTCCGCCGCCACTACCTGCGCTACCCGGAGGACGAGACCGCGGCCCGGCGCATCGCCGAGCATCTCGCCGGCGAGGAGGTGCTGCTGCCCGACGGCGACCGCCTCACCGTCGAGCGCTTCCGTACGCTCGGCATGAAGCTCGGCATGGGCGACGGCTCCGAACGCCTCCACTGGCAGCTCACCGAGGCCTGGCACGGCGACCGGCTCGCCGACCCGTTCCTGTACGAGGTCATGACGGAGACCGGGTTCGTCGGCAACCCGCTCTACGCCGTGCTGCACGAGCCCATCTACTCGCAGGGCACCGCCACCCGGTGGTCGGCCGAACGGCTGTTCCCCGACGACTTCGGCACGTTCGGCATGTTCACCGGCGAGATGGTCTATCCGTGGATGTTCGACGCGATCCGCTCGCTGCGCCCGTTCAAGGGCGCCGCCGAGCTGCTCGCCGCCGCGGACGACTGGCCGCCGTTGTACGACCCCGACCGGCTGGCCGCCAACGACGTGCCGGTCGCCGCCGTCGTCTATCACGACGACATGTACGTCGACGCCGGGCTCTCGCTGGAGTCCGCGGCGCGGGTCGGCAACCTGCGCGTGTGGGTGACCAACGAATGGGAGCACGACGGCTTCCGCGTGGCCGCCGACCAGATCGTGCCCCGGCTCATGCGGATGGTGACCGACCCTCGGTAGCCTCGCGCAGCGGCAGCCGCACCTCGAACCACGTCTCCCCGGGCTCCGAGCGCACCTTGATCTCGCCGCCGTGCCGCCCGGCCACGATCCGGTACGAGATGTCGAGCCCTAGCCCGGTGCCCTCGCCGACGGACTTGGTGGTGAAGAACGGCTCGAAGATCCGCTCCTTGATCTCCTCCGGCACGCCGTGGCCGGTGTCGCCGATCTCCACGATCGCCTCGTCCTCGTCGTGGGCGGTGCGGATGGTCAGCGTGCCCTCCTCGCCCATGGCGTCGATGGCGTTGTGCATGAGGTTGGTCCACACCTGGTTGAGCTCGCCGCCGTAGCAGGGCACCGGCGGCAGCGTGCGGTCGTAGTCGGTGACCACGGTGATGCCCGGCGGCAGCTTGCCGCGGAAGATGGCGATCGTGCTGTCGAGCAGGTCGTGCAGGTCGAGCACCTGGAACGGGGCCCGGTCCATCTGGGAGTACTCCTTGGCCGAGCGGATCAGCGTGGTGATCCGCTCGGTGGCCTCGGTGACCTCGTTGAGCATCTGCGAGATCTCCACCGCCTCCGACAGCCAGCGCAGTGCCGCCGGGGCGTGCTCCTCGCCCACCTTGCGCCGCACCTTGTCCAGGTGCTCGCTGCCGAACCCGGCGTTCACCAGGGCGGGGGCGAGGTCCCAGGCGTCCTCGACGCCGAGCGCGTCCAGCGCGTCGCCCAGCTCGTCCTCGGCGTCGGAGATCTCCAGCGGGGTGCGCGGAGGCAGCTTGCCGACCGCCTCCATGCACGACTCCTGCATGTCGATCAGCGCGCGCAGCCGCTCGGGCGGGATGCCGTTCTCGGCGAGCATGGCCAGCTCCACCCGCGACGACCTGACCAGCGAGCGCAGCTCGCCCACCGCGCGCACCGCGGCCGCCGCCGGGTTGTTCAGCTCGTGGGTGAGCCCGGCGGTGATCGTGCCGAGCGCGGTCAGCCGCTGCCGCCTGTCGATCATCTCCCGCTGCAGGCGCCCGCCCGACTGCATCCCGTCGAGCAGGTGCATCGCCATCGGGAACCACTCGGCCACGATGTAGGCGAACTTCCTGGCCGGAAGCACGAACATGCGCGACGGGGCGGTGGCCCGCAGCGTGTGCTGGTAGGTCTGCGGCGCCCGCGCGCCCATGTAGGCCGAGGTGGCGCCGCCGTACACGCCGGGCTGCGAGGTGCGCGGCATGGCGACGGTGCCGGCGCTGACGGTCTCGGAGATCATCTGCACCTCGCCCTCCATCAGCACCACGAAGCAGTCGGCGGGCTCGCCCTGGCGGACGACGTCCTCGTCCTGCCCGAAGGTCGCCATCCGGCCGCTGGTGGCCAGCTTGGTGAGCTGCTCGTCGGTCAGCCGCTCGAACAGGAAGAGCTTGCGCAGTTCGTCGATGTCGACGGTGCTCGTGTCGTTCACTGCTTCTCCAAATAGCGGTGTACGAGCGCGACGGCCATCGCGCCCTCCCCGACGGCGGAGGCCACCCTCTTGATCGACTCGGCGCGCACGTCACCGGCCGCGAGCACTCCCGGCACGTTCGTCTCCAGGTAGTAGGGCTGGCGGCGCAGCGTCCAGTTGCGCGGCCGCTTCCCGCCCTGCACCAGGTCGGGGCCGGTGAGCACGAACCCCTTCGCGTCGCGCTCGACCGTGTCCTCCAGCCACGTGGTGTACGGCTCCGCGCCGATGAACACGAACAGCCACTGGGCGTCGACCACCCGCTCCTCGCCCTTGGTCGACAGCGTCAGATGCTGCAGGTGGCCGTCGCCCTTGCCGCCGGCGACCCGGGTCTCCAGGTGGACCTCGATGTTCGGGATCGCGTGGATCTGCTCGATGAGGTAGTGCGACATGGACTTCTCCAAACCGTCACTCCTCACCAACACGTGCACGGTCTTGGCGAATCCCGCCAGGTAGACGGCCGCCTGACCGGCCGAGTTGGCCGCGCCCACGATGTAGACGTCCTGATCGCGGCAGGACGGCGCCTCCGTCAGCGCGGCCCCGTAGTAGACGCCCCGGCCCACGAGGTCGTCCAGGCCGGGCGCGTCCAGGCGGCGGTAGGTGACCCCGGTGGCCAGGATGACCGCGTGCGCGGCGATCTCGCCGCCGTCCTTGAAGCCGACCACCCGCGCCTGGCCGCGCGGCTCCAGGTGGGTCACCTTGCGCGCGCTCAGCAGCTCGGCGCCGAACTTCAGCGCCTGCCGCCGCGCCCGGTCGGCGAGCTGCTGCCCGGACACCCCGTCGGGGAAGCCCAGGTAGTTCTCGATGCGCGAGCTCTGGCCCGCCTGCCCGCCCGAGGCGTGCGCCTCCACCAGCACCGTGCGCAGGCCCTCCGACGCGCCGTAGACGGCCGCGCCCAGCCCCGCCGGGCCGCCGCCCACCACGATCAGGTCGTAGAAGTCGGTGGCCGGCGTGGTCGACAGGCCCACCGTCGAGGCCAGCGTCGACTGGTCGGGCGCCTGCAGCATCGACCCGTCGGCGGTGACCACCAGCGGCAGGTGGCAGCCCTCCCCGGCGGCCGCGACGAGCTGCGCGCCCTCCGGTTCCTCGGCCAGCATCCACTGGTAAGGCACGTGGTTGCGGGCCAGGAAGTCGCGCACCTTGTAGGACGGCTGCGACCAGCGGTCGCCCACCACCCGCAGCTCCGACACCTCCACCCGGTCGGTGCGCTGCCAGGCGTCGAGCTGGCCGTCGATGACCGGGTAGAACTTCTCCTCGGGAGGGTCCCACGGCTTGAGCAGATAGTGATCCAGATCCACCACGTTGATCGCCTGGATCGCGGCGTCGGTGTCGGCGTAGGCCGTCAGCAGCACCCGGCGCGCGTACGGATACATGTCCATCGCCGCCTCCAGGAACTGCACGCCGTTCATCTGCGGCATCCGGTAGTCGGCGAGGATGGCGCACACCTCGTCGCCCCGCAGCCGCATCTCCCGGACCGCGTCCAGCCCCTGCTCCGCCGCCTCGGCGCGGACGATCCTGTAGTGCTGCCCGTAGCGGCGCCGGAGGTCGCGGGCGACGGCCCTCGACACCCCCGGGTCGTCGTCGACCGTCACGATGACCGGCTTGTCCATGCCCCTGCCTTCCACGTCGTCCCCTAAGTGCAGGATGCCGTCTTTCCCGCGGACCCGGTCAAGCGATGACGCGGCTTTCGCCGCCGTCCACCAGAAGCGAAATCCCGTTCACGAACGAGGCGCGCTCGCTGGCGAGGAACGCCACCACGTCGCCGACCTCCTCGGCCCGCCCGACGCGCCCCACCGGAATGCCCGCGGCCCGCGCCGCCAGCCCCTCCTCGCCGCCGGACAGGTCACGCAGCCGGTCGGTGTCGATCGGCCCCGGCATCACATTGTTGACCAGCACGCCCTCACCGCCCACCTCGCGGGCGAGGGTGCGCACCATGCCGGCCACGGCCGAGCGGGTGGCGTTCGACAGGGCCAGCCCGTCGATGGCCTCCCTGGCCGACCTGCTCGTCACGGTGACGATCCGGCCCCAGCCGCGGGCGCGCATGTCCGGCAGCACCGCGCGCATCAGCCGTACGCTGCCAAGCAGGTTGCGCTGCACCGCGACGTCCCAGTCGGCCGCCGTCGCGTCCACGAACCGGCCCGCCGGGGGCCCGCCCGCGTTGGCCACCAGGATGTCGATCGGCCCGAGGACGTCGCGGGTCTCGCGCACCACCCGCTCGGCCGCCTGCGGGTCCTCGACGTCGGCGAGCACGGCGTGCACCACCTTGCCGTACTCCTGCAGCTCCACCACCGCGTCGGCGAGTCGTTCGGGGTTGCGGGCGGCGACGCACACGTCGCATCCTTCCCGCGCCAGGCTCTTCGCGGCGGCGAGCCCGATGCCCGCGCTGCCGCCTGTGACGAGTGCGACCTTGCCTGAGATACCGAGATCCATGACTGGACTATAGAGCCGGTCGGACCCTCACCACGGCGCGCGTACCCGGGTGAGCTTGTCAGGGTTCAGCACCCCGTACAGCGTGTGGATGCGACCGTCGCGCACGTCCAGCGCGAGCAGTTGCGGGTGCTCGCCCAGCCGGCTCCACAGCACGGGCTGGCCGTTGGCCGCGCCGATCGCCGCGCCCCCGTACTCGTAGCGCTCCCACAGCCCGGTGAAGAAACGCAGCACCTTGTCGCGGCCGACGATGGGGCGCAGCGCCGCGCGGACCTTGCCGCCGCCGTCGCTGTAGAACACCACGTCGTCATGGAACAGCTCGGTGAGCCCGTCCAGGTCGCCGTCGGCGGCCGCGGCCAGGAACCGGTTGAACAGCTCGGCGTGCTCCTGGGCCGACGGCTGGAACCGGTCACGCCCCTCGGCCAGCCTCCGCGAGGCGCGGTGGTGCAGCTGGCGCGCGTTCGCGACCGACACGCCGATGATCCCGGCGATCTGGTCGTACGGCAGCTCGAACGCCTCCCGCAGCACGAACACCGCACGCTCGGGCGGCGACAGGCGCTCCATCATGTGAAGGGTCGCGAACGACACCGTGTCACGCAGCTCGGCCGTGTCCAGCGGCCCGGCGTCGCCGTCCTCGACCGGCTCCGGCAGCCACGGCCCGGCGTAGGCCTCCCGCTTGACCCGGGCGGAGCGCAACTGGTCGAGAGCCAGCCGCGACACCACGGTGATCAGGAACGCCCGCGGCTCCCGGACGTCCTCCCGGTCGGTCGCCGACCAGCGCAGCCAGGCGTCCTGCACCACGTCCTCGGCGTCCCACATGCTGCCCAGCAGGCGATAGGCCAGCCCGAGCAGCATCGGCCGGTACGCCTCGAAGTCGTCGACCCCGGTCATGTCGCGCAGCGTACCGGTCATCCCCGCCCCTCTCTTCGCCCGCCCGTCCGTCTGCCACGGCGGCCGCGGGGGGTGAAACGCGAGTCCCGCCCATCTCCTTCCCGATCCACCACCCGCCCAAGCAGCCGGGACCCTGCCGTCCCTCGTCGGCGGGAGCGGCGCTGCGGACCCCGCCCCTCTCGTCGTTTTGTGGGACCCCGTCCCTGTCTTCGTACGGGATCTGTTGGAGCTGGTTGTGGGACCCGTCCCTGTCTTCGTACGGAATCTGTCGGAGCTGGTTGTGGGAGTCCGCCCCACTCTTCGTACTCGATCTTTTGGAGCTGGTTGTGGCTTTTGTGCGGGTGGAAAAGCCGGGGCAGGCGTGATGAGCTTGGCTGGTGGCACGCAATCTGATCCTGTCAGGAGGCCCGTTCCACGACTTCGACGCCACGTCGGCGGCGCTCGCCGACGTGCTGGCGGAGGTGGGGGTCGAATCGGAGGTCACCGACGACATCGCCGGCGCGCTGAGCGAGCCGCCGGAGGTCCAGCTCATCACCGTCAACGCGCTGCGCTGGCGGATGGGCCTCGACCGGTTCGCCGACCTGCGCGACCGGTGGCGCTTCGCGCTCCCCGCCCAGGCCCGCACGACCCTGCTCGACCACCTGGAGCGGGGCGGCGGACTGCTGTGCATGCACGCCGCGGCCATCTGCTTCGACGACTGGCAGGGCTGGCCCCGCGTGCTGGGCGGCTGCTGGTCCTGGCCGAAGTCGCACCACCCGCCGCTCGGCTGGACCGGCGTGCGCGTCCACGGCGGCCACCCGATCGTGGAGGGGCTGCGCGACTTCGACGTCGTCGACGAGGTCTACAGCGACCTCGACCTGCTCCCCGACGTGCGCCCGCTGGCCTCGTCCAACGGTCAGCCGCTCATGTGGGCCCGCCCCGTACGCCGTGGCCGGGTCTTCTACGACGCGCTCGGTCACGACACCCGCGCCTACGACAACGAGATCCACCGCACGCTGCTGCAACGCGCCGCGTTGTGGCTGCTGAAGCGTCCGGTCACGGTCAGGGACTGAAAAACGTCACACCCGCCTGCGATCGTGGCTCCGTGGACCAACTCGTGGAACTCGTCGACGACCAGGACGATGTGCTCGGCGTGGCCGACCGCGCCGAGGCGGTCAGGCGGGGCCGGCTGCACCGCGTCGCCACCTCCGTCTGCCGTGACGAGGAGGGCCGGATCCTCGTCCATCGCCGTTCCGACCGCGCCGCCCGCTTCCCCGGCTACTACGACGTGACCGTGGGCGGGGTGGTGCTCGCGGGCGAGTCCTACGAGCAGGCGGCGGCCCGCGGGCTGGCCGAGCGCCTGGGCGCGCGGGTGCCGGTCCGGCCGGTGCTGCGGTTCCTGTGCCGGGGCGTGTCGGGGTCCTACTGGCTGGGCGTGCACGAGGCCGTCCTGACGGGGGAGCCGAGCCCCGACCCGGAGCGGGTGCCCTGGCACGGCTGGATGAGCGAGGACGAGCTGCGGCTGGCGGTGTGGCGCTGGCCGTTCACCCCCGACGGTCAAGACGCCTTCGCCCGCTATCTCGCCTTAGCCCGCCGCTGACTCCTTCAGGAAGGTCGTGAGGCTCGCCGCCAGCTCGGCGGGCGCGTCCTCGGCCAGGTGGTGCCCGCTCTCGACGGCGTGGCCGCGCACGTCGTCCGCCCATGAGCGCCACACTTCGACCGGGTCGCCGTACAACTCCTCCATGTCGTCGCGGGTCGCCCAGAGCACCAGCACCGGGCAGCCGATCCTGCGGCCCGCCGCCCGGTCGGCGTCGTCGGCGGCGCGGTCGGGGCCGAGCCCCGCCCGGTAGTCCTCGCACATCGCGTGCACGGTCGCGGGGTCGTGGATGGCGCGGCGGTAGTCCTCGTACGCCTCCTCGCCCATCTGCTCGGGGCCTCCTCCGTACCACGCGTCCGGGTCGGCGTTGATCACCCGTTCGGCGGGCTTGGCCATCTGGCCGAGGAAGAACCAGTGCCACCAGCGGGCCGCGAAGACCGCGTCGCAGCGGGCCAGCGCCTCGCCGATGGGCACCGTGTCCATGACCACGAGGTGCGTCACGGCGTCCGGGTGGTCGGCGGCCAGCCGGTGCGCCACGTAGGCGCCCCGGTCGTGGCCGGCGACGGCGAACCGGTCATGGCCCAGCTTCCGCATGAGGGCGACCAGGTCCCGGGCCATGGCGCGTTTGGAGTACGGCTCGTGGTCCGGGGTGGTCTCCGGTTTGGAGGAGCGCCCGTACCCCCGCAGATCGGGGCAGACCACGGTGTGGTGGGTGGTGAGCAGGGGAGCGGCCCGGTGCCAGGTGGCGTGCGTCCTGGGATGACCGTGCAGGAGCAGCAGCGGCGGCCCGTCGCCGCCGTGCCTGACGTACAGCTCGGCCTCACCGGTGTGCACGCGGCTCTCCGCGAATCCGTCGAACATCCGGCCCGCTCTACCCGGCGGCGGGCCCGGGATGCGTCAGGGGCAGCCCTGGCCGCCCGGCACGTGCCCGGACACGGCTTCCAGCCGGGTCAGCACGATCCGCTGGAGCGCGTCGATGAACCGCTCCCGCTCACCGGCGTCGAGGTCGGCGAGCAGCTCGTCCTCGACCGCCCTGATCTCGGCGGCGGCAGCCTCGCAGGCTTCGCGACCCGCGTCGGTCGGGTCGACCAGCCGCGCTCTCCGGTCGCGCGGGTCGGGCCGGCGGCGCACCAGGCCGGACGATTCCAGCTCGTCCAGGACCGTCACCAGCTTCGTCTTGTCGACCGGCACCGCGGCGGCCAGGGCCAGCTGGGTGCGTGACGGGCCGCTCACGACCTCGACCAGGACCGAGTAGCCCCACAGGCTCATGCCGTGGCGGGCGACGATCTGGTCCTCGACCTGCTGCAGGCCGACCTTGAGCCGGGCGGACAGCCAATGCAGGTCGCGCCGGAGCGGGCTGCCCATCTGTCCACTCATAGCGCAAACCGTATCAGCGCACAAACGATTTCAATCTCAGATGATTTGTGGTTACATCTATCTCGTTCGCCAACTATTTCTTGGACGAGAGGAGCCCGGGCATGGACACCGGCCTGCGAGAGCGTGTCGTCATGGTCACCGGAGGGTCGAGCGGCATCGGCGCCGCCACCGCCGTGGCGTTCGCCGGGGAGGGAGCGAAGATCGCGATCACGTACCACCGGAGGGAGGACAAGGCCCGCGAGGTCGCGGCGGCGATCACGGCGGCGGGCGGTGAGCCGTTCCTGACCCCCATGGACCTGCGGGACCTGCCCTCGGCGCGGCGCGCGGTGGACGACGTGCTGGCCCGCTGGGGGCGGGTCGACGTGCTGGTGGCCAACGCGGTCCACTGGGGCGCCGACGCGCCCGACCCTACGACCCGGTTCGAGGACGTGCCGATGTCGGCGTGGCTGACCATGGTCGACGCCAACCTGGTGGGCGCCGCCGCCACCGTCCGTGCCGTGCTGCCCGGCATGCGTGCCCGCGGGTGGGGCCGCGTCGTGCTGATCTCCTCCAGCGTGGCCGAGGACGGCCTGCCGGGTCCCGGACCGTACGGAGCCGCGAAGGCGGGGCTGCACGGCTTGGCCCGCGCGCTGGCCTGGGAGGGCGGCCGTGACGGCATCCTGGTCAACGTCGTCGCGCCCGGGTTCACGCTCACCGAGCGGGCTCCGGGGTTCCCGCGGGCGATCATCGACAAGCTGGCGGCCGGGGTGCCGACCCGGCGGCTGTCGGATCCGGAGGACGTGGCCAGACTGGTGGTCTTCCTCGGCTCGGCGGCCAACGGCAATCTGACGGGCGAACTGGTCCGCGAGGGCTCCTCGGCCGCCCGCGCGCCTCACCTGGGCTGATCGGGCTCTCCCGAGGCGAAGCGGCGGGCCGACTCCGACTCCTGGGCGAGGCGGCGCAGCGCCTCCAGCGCTCGCCCGTACAGGACCGTGCCGAGCACCAGCGCCTCGACGGCGGCGTCGCGATCGTCGCTCAGCGGGATGGCGTCCAGCTCCACCTCCCGCACCAACCGCTCCGCCGTCTCGGCGTACGTGCGGATGTCGTCGCCCATGCCGAGCCGGCGCATCCTCGCGATGGTCTGGGTCAGCTCGTTCCTGGACGGGGCCGTGGGGTCCACCTGCCAGCCGAGGTCGGCGATGAGCGCGTCCACCTCGGCCTTGGCTGCGTCCCACTCGGGCGTCTGCTCCGGCTCGACCTGGGGGGTCAGCGCGTAGTGGGCGGTGCCCAGCATGTGGTGGAAGGGCAGCGACTCGTCCTCGATCGCGGCCACCACCTTCTTGACGGCCGCGATCGGCAGCCTGCCCACCTCCACCAGGGCCCTGATCAGCGAGAGTCTGCGCAGGTGGGAGCTGTCGTACTCGGCGCGGGTGGTGGCCACCTGCTCGCCCTGGTGGAGCAGGCCCTCGCGCAGGTAGTACTTGATGGTGGGAATGGCGACGCCGGATCTGGCGCTCAGCTCGGACATCCGCATCTATTGGATAGTAGCACTATCCATGCCGTGCCAGATGGCGCGCCGCACTGAGAAGATCCTGCACGTCGGCCTGCCGGTTCCACAACAGGACCACCTCGATCGGCGGCACGTCTTCCACGATAGGCACGAACGCCAGTGACTCCGGCACCGGAGTCCCTTCCCGCACACACAGGGTGTAACCGGCGCCGTCGGCCACCATCTCGACCACCAGCTCGTGCGTCGCCGCCGATGCGCCCAGCCGGGGATGCAGCCGGTGCCGCACGAACGCCTCCAGGAAACGCCGGGCCCCCGCCACCGCCTCCGACTCCGGCATCACCAGCGGCTCCCCCGCCAGCTCCGCCAGCGGCAACCGCTCCCGCCCGGCGAGCCGGTGATCGCGAAGGAGCAGCGCCCGTACGGGGGAGCGATGCACGAGCATCCGCGCCACCCCACGCGGCAGCGAACCCGGCGCGTACCCGAGCCCGGCCTGGAGCGTTCCGTCCATCAACGAGACGATCTGCTCGGCCGTCCCCATCGGCGCCACCCGCAGCCGCGCGTCCGGCAACGGTGACAGCAGGCGCGCCACCACGTCGCTCAGCCCGTCCGCCACCCCCAGCCGGGTGCACTGATCCGTGCGGCGGGCGGCCGTCACCGCCCGCTCGAACGCCTCCACCGCCACCGTCGCCTGCGCCAGGAAGGCCTCCCCGGCCTCGGTGAGCTGGACCCCGCTGGAGGACCGGGTGAACAACTCCACCCCGATCTCCTTCTCCAGCGCCCGCAGCTGCTCCGACAGCGTGGGCTGGGCGATGTGCAGCACGGCCGCGGCCCGGCGCAGGCTGCCGGCGCGGGCGATCGTGATCGCGTACCTGATGTGCCGTAGGTCCATCGGCCACCTCGCCAGTCGGATGATCGCACCTCTGTCTTACAGAACGGGACAAGCCCCGTGAAGTAGTGCAGTCCGAATGGTGCCAGCATTGCCCAAGATCGTCTGCCTTCGCTAGCGTCGGCCGATCGCGTTCGCCGCGGGGGTGGACGGCGGGCTGGTCGATAAGCCATCGACTGAAGAAACTGGTCAAGGGCAAGATCGCGCTGTCTACGTCGACAGAAAAGGAGAGCGTTCTTTCTGGAAGGCGCACGTGAGACTCGGCGCCGCTTATCTAGTCGCGGTGGATTGTGTGGGGGCGGAGCGCGATCTGGTCCTCAGGGGAGACAAGGTCTGTAACTTCGTCCGCCCATGTGCCGCCGGCTCCACCGCTTATTTCGTCGACGACTATCCGCCGAAGCGGCTGAAGACTTATGAAATCCAGGTGCAGGCGCCTCCGGGGGCCGCTTGGGCCGTCATGGTGACCCGGCGACGCTCGGTCGAATGACTCTCCGGGTCGGCTGGAAAGTCGAACAGGGTGCCCCGGGGGCCGTGCCCCTTGCTCGTCGGGGCCGATCGCGGGCAGACCACATGCGCACCTGACTGATCTCAGTCCTTGGTGAGCTCGTTCTTGATCCAGTCCAGTACAGAGGTGTGGCGAGGTCGCCAGCCGAGTTGGGCGCGGGCGCGCTCGCCTCGGACCCGGCTGTTGGAGCCGAGTGCGAAGACGGCGGCCTCGTAGCCCCACTCGTGGATCGCGGCGTTGATGTTCCAGGCCTCGGCGGATCCCAGGCCCAGCGCCTCGGCGATGGCGGCGGTGATGTCGGCGAACGACGCCTCACCGTTCTCCACGAAGTAGAACGACCCGGCGGGGGCCGCGTCGAGCGCGAGCAGATAGAGATCGGCCACGTCGTCGAGGTGGACGTTCGACCAGATGTTGCGGCCGGCCCCGATCCTGCGGACGGTCCCGCTCTTGTGCGCCTGCCGGGCCAGGGCGGGGATCTGCACGCTGTCGCGGCTCAGCCCACGACCGTGGCCGTAGATCAGGGTGTTGCACAAGACCACCGACCGGATCTTTCGGCTGGAGGCGGCCAGAACATACCGGTCGATCGCCACCCGGGCTTCCTTGTCATCGGCCGGCCGCCACGACGACTCCGCATCGAAAATCTCCTCCCCGAAGATCTCGCCGGACGGCTCTCCTCGGGAATCGGTGCCCACGATGCTCGACCCGCTGGTGTGCAGCAGCGGCTTGCCCGAGCCCGCGAGCGCCTCCACCAGCGCTTCCACGGCACCTCGGTGGTCGCTGTCGGCGGCGTTGACGACAGCGTCGGCGGCCCGCGCCTGCTCGGCGAGAAGGCCCTGATCCTCCAGGGTCCCCAGGACCGGGGTCACGCCCAGGCGTTCGAGCATCCGCGCCTTCTCGGGGCTGCGGGCCAGGCCGGTGACCTGGTGGCCGGTCCGCAGCAGCCGGTCGGCGACGGAGCCGCCGATGTATCCGGTGGCGCCGGTGACGAAGACACGCATGAGCCCTCCATGTACGTACAACATATGCTTATGCATAGATTGCATAAGCATGGAATTCGTGTCAAACTGATCCCTCCAGGGAGGATGAACAATGCCGCAGGTCACCGGACGCGTCCCGCGCATCGAACTGCCGTCGGACCTCGAAAGCCGTTGGCAGGCGTTGAGACGGCTGGAAGTCACCGTCCAGGAGGCACTGGACCGTGCCCTGCAGAACGAGCACGGCCTGTCCGTCTCCGAGTACACCGCCCTCGCGGCGCTGGCCTACTCCGACGACGGCGGTCACCTGCGCCAGCAAGTCCTGGCCGACGCGATCCCGCTCCAGCAGAGTTCGGTCAGCCGCCTGGTCGCCAGGCTTGAGCGGATGAGCCTGACCGAACGTTTCCACTGCCCGACCGACCGGCGCGGGGTCTACACCCAGATCACCGATCGCGGCCGCGAAGTCGTCACCGCGGCACGCACAACCTATGTCAACGTCCTCCGCCAGACTCTTGCCGACATCAGCGGCGATCGAGAACTGGCCGCCCTGGTCGAGTACCTCCACCGGGACACGGGCCCGCCAAGCTCGTAAGGCGTGACGTAGCCGGGTCCTGATCATGGCCGGCAGCCGGATCTGTCCCTCTTCCACGCGCGGGTCGTCCTGCTCCGCCCGGCTTGCCAGAGCGCCCCGTCCAGGCTCAGGTGGTGCGACGTCCTCCAGCATGGTGTGTGGACGTGACCTGTTCGCCGTGCGAATGACCGATGATTCCTTACTCAGCGCAAAGTGAAAATGACATCATGTGACCATGCGTTCGCCCCGAGCCAAGTACTTCAACACCACCGGGCCGTGTGATCCCCAGCGCCACTACATGCTGCCTCCCACGCCGCGGCTTCCCGAGGCGCGGACGCTGGTCGACATGGACCGCTACTTCGTGGTCCACGCACCCCGGCAGACCGGCAAGACGACCGCGCTGGAAGCCCTGGCTGCCGAAATCACGGCCGAGAGCGATACTGCCGCTCTGCTGTTCTCCTGCGAGCGAGCCAAGGCTGCCGGTGACGACTACGCGGTTGCTGAGGAGATTTTGCTGAGGGCCCTCCGTCAGGCCGCTGATTGGTCGGGCTGGCCGGAGGAACTGCTGCCGCCAGACCCGCCGCCGCAGGCGCCGCCGGGCACCCGGTTCGATTCGGCGCTGACCGAATGGTGCCACCGCAGCCCACGCCGGGTGGTGTTGTTCCTCGACGAGATCGACGCCCTGCAGGGCAACAGCCTGGTCAGCATCCTCAGCCAGCTCCGCGACGGCCACAACGCCCGGCCCACAGGGCGCCCGTTCCCGGCGTCCGTGGTGCTGTGCGGGCTGCGTGACCTGCGCGACTACAAGGTCGCCTGTGGCGGCGACCCCGGCCGGTTCAACGCGGCGAGCCCGTTCAACATCGTCGCCGAGTCGCTGCGCCTGGGTGACTTCTCCGCCGATCAGATCGGCGAGCTGTATGGTCAGCACACCGAGGCGACCGGGCAGGAGTTCACCAAGGACGCGGTCGACCGGGTCTTCGAGCTGACCCAGGGCCAGCCGTGGCTGGTCAACGCCTTGGCCCACGAGATCACCGTCAAGATGGGGGTGACCGATGCCGTCACCGCCGCTCAGGTGGAGACGGCCAAGGAGCGGCTGATCCGGGCGCGGGAGATCCACCTCGACGCGCTGGTGGCGCGGTTGCACGAGCCGCGGGTCAAGCGGGTGATCGAGCTGATCGTGGCCGGAGCGTGGCCGGGCACGGACGTGGCCTTCGACGACGACGTCTCCTACGTGCACGACCTGGGCCTGATCCGGAGCACCAGAGACCTGGAGATCGCCAACCCGATCTACCGGGAGGTCCTGCTGCGGGTACTGGGCGATCGAGCGGAGCGGTTCGTCAAGGCCGATCCGCGGAGCTTCGTGCTTCCCGACGGCCGGTTCGACCTGCCCCGGCTGCTCCGGGAGTTCGTGGTGTTCTGGCGCGAGCACGGCGAGGTCCTCATCCGCCAGGAGAACTACCACGAGGCGGCCTGCCAGATCATCCTGATGGCCTTCCTGCACCGGCTGGTCAACGGCGGCGGGCAGCTCGACCGCGAGTACGCCGCCGGGACCAAGCGCCTGGACGTGCTGGTCCGCTGGCCCTACACCGGCCCCGACGGCGAACGCCTGATCCAGCGCGAGGCGATGGAGCTGAAGGTCTGGCGGGCCGGCAAGGACGACCCGCTGGCCGAGGGGCTCGCCCAGCTCGACGGCTACCTGGACCGGCTCACCCTCACCACCGGCGTCCTGGTGATCTTCGACCGGCGGCCCGAGGCCCCGCCCTGGAAGGAACGCGGCGCGTTCGAGCAGGCCGTCACGCCGTCCGGCCGGCAGGTCACCGTGCTGCGCGCATAATCCCGTTTCCGTACATGGCCAATGCGTTTTCCGTAATTATCGCCACAGACTGTGATCGTACTGTGCTATTTGAGTGAGCACTGCCCATAATAGGAAATTCGAATTACCAGTCACTAGGTGAGATATTCCCGTGAGGTTTCGGGTTTCAGTCCGCGAAGGTTACACATTTTATGGCCATTTTATTGTGATCTATGTCATATTGCTGACAGTGATCAACAAGCTGATGATCAGGGCCGACAAGCCAAACTCACTCTGATTGAGGTTGTTTGTGGACGAGTTAGGCAAGTGGAAGAAGCGCGCAAACAGAACAAGCCGGTCGCCGTAGAGGACGCTTTCACCGAGACCTCCCGTACGTGGGCGTACCCGGACGGACATCTCACCACCGAGTCCTACTCAGGCCCGACCCAGCTCAGGCAGGGCGACGGCTCCTGGGCATGGATCGACCCCTCGCTGATCGAGCAGAACGGCGTGCTGCGGCCCAAGCTGGCCAAGTCGAGAGTGCGCCTGTCGACGGGCGGTTCCGGCCCGTTCGCGACCATGGTCCTCGACCGGAGTCGCTCGTTCGGCCTTTCCTGGCCGACGGCGCTGCCGAAGCCGACGATCAAGGGCAACGTCGCGACCTACCCGGGCGTCGCCGACCCGGCGGGGGATCTGGTCGTGACGGCGCTCGCGACCGGGTTCCGGCACGACATCGTGCTGCGCGAGCGCCCCACCGCCCCGGTGGAGTTTCGCATCCCGGTCGAGGCCAAGGGTCTTGAGCTCTCGGTGACCAAGGCGGGCGGGCTCAACCTGAAGAGCGCCGGACGGTCAGCGCTCACCGGGCGCGGTGGGCAGGTCGAGATACTCCGGCACCGAGCAGGCCACCCGCACCCTGATGGCGTTCGACACCGCCCCGATCGCCGGGAAACAGGTGACCAACGCCACCATGCAGCTGCAGCTGCGCGAGGACGTGTTCAACTGCAGCGAGTTCCAGGGCATCGCCGCCCAGCGGATCACCGAGTCCTGGGTGGCCGACGACACCTACTGGGGCAACCAGCCCACCAGCACCGAGGAAGGCCGCGCCTCGATCGACCCGTGCGTGCTGCCCGGCACCAGCGGGGCGATCTGGAGCTGGAACCTGACCACGATGACGCGACTGTGGGCCACGGGCACGCCCAACCACGGTCTGCTGCTCAAGCTCACCCAGGAGAGCTCGACCCCGCTCAACTACGGCGAGGACTTCCTGTTCTGGCCGCAGTTGTTCAATCAGGGCGTGCTGCCGAAGCTGAGCGTGGACTGGGTGCTGCCGCCGGCGATCCCCACCGTGACCGCCGAGTCCATCGACTCGATGGACGGCAACGACGCGATCGCCCGCAGCACCAACGTCAAGGTGACCTACAAGTCCAGCGTGCCCGAGGCGACGCCGCTGAACTACACGGTGACGGTCAACGACTCCACCATGGCCCCACCGGCCGCCGAACTGCCCGGGGGTGAGGCCGCGTACTGGAAACTGGACGAGACCTCCGGCACGGCCGTGACCGACTCTTCGGGCAACAACCGCAACGCCACCCTGACCGGCGCGCACACCCGCACCCCGGGTCAGCTCGGGCAGGCGGTGAACTTCACCGGAGGCCACGCCGCGACCAGCGGCCCGGTCATCAACACCAACCAGAGCTTCACGGCGAGCGCCTGGGTGCGCCTGGACAACAGCACGCAAGAGCAGACCGTACTGTCCCAGATGGGCACCAATTTGCCTGGGTTCGCGCTTTCCTATCAGACGTCCACGGCTCCGGAGTACGATCAGCGCTGGACGCTGTCCATGATCAACCAGGACATCCCGGACAGCATTCACGAGACCGTCATCCAGTCGGAGCATCTGGCCAAGATCGGCGAGTGGACGCACGTGGCCGCCCAGTACGACAAGGACGCAGGCAAGATCTGCCTGTATGTGGACGGCGTGCTGGCCGGCGAGCGGGACCACACCGTGAGCTGGAACGCCCGGGGCGCCTTCGAGATCGGCCGTGCACGCGTCCTCGGCGGAAGCCTGAAGGGATCCGTGGACGACATCCACGTCTACCAGCGGGCGCTCAGCGCGAACGAGCTGCGTGCCTTGGTCGGCGTGCCCGGCACCACCTCCCACAACAACATCCCGTCGGGGCAGGTGCTGGACAAGGTCTTCACGCTGGACAACCCGGCCAGCTTCAAGTTCGTGGTGAAGGCCTGCCGCGCCGGCGTGACGCCGCCCTCGTGCAACGAGAGCCCGGCGTACCGGATCACCTCCGACGCCCCGGTGCTGCCCTCGGACACCGACACCGGCATGGCCGACCCGACCCAGCCGATCCTCTCGGGCATGGTCAACCGGCCCTCCGGCGGGCCGGTCACGGCCAAGTACTACCTGTACGACAACACCGGCGCTCCCGTCGGCTCCGCGCCCCTGGGCAGTCGTACGGTCAACGGCGGCGAGCGGGCCTCTTTCCAGGTTCCGGCCAATACGGTACAGCCGGGCAGCACCTACAAGTGGCAGATGACCGCCTGTGTGACCGCTCCCCAGGGCGAGGACCCGGGGACTGATCCCGACCCTGACCCCGACCCGACACCCACGCCCACACCGGATCCGGACCCCGATCCCACGCCCACTCCAACACCCACACCGTCGGGCCTGGTCGCCGCCTACGGCATGAACGAAGGCAGCGGCACCACCGTCAACGACGCGACAGGCACCAACGACGGCATCGCCATCGACACCTCGTGGGTCAACGGCAAATACGGCAAGGCCCTGTCCTTCGACGGCATCTTCAGCCTGGTCACCGTCGAGGACAGCCCGTCTCTTCGGCTGGACACCGGTTTGACGCTCTCGGCCTGGGTGAAGCCGTCGAGCGTGGACAACTGGTACACCGTCATGGGCAAGGACCTCGCCACGTTCGACGACCTCTCCTACGCCCTGTACGCCTCCAGCGGTTTCACTCCTACCGGCTGGCTGACGACGGAGAACGAGCCGGTCCGGGTGGATGGCACGGACTCGCTTCCGGTGAACACCTGGAGGCACCTCGCCGTCACCTACGACGGCAGCAAGGCTCGCCTCTACCTCAACGGCGCCCAGGTGGGTGAGGAGTCCGCGTCCGGCGCCCTACGGGACGACGGCGGCGACTTCCACATCGGTGGCAACACCATCTACGGCGAACTCTTCGACGGCGTCATCGACGAAGTCCGCGTCTACAACCGTGCGCAGACGGCCGCCGAAATCACTGCCGACATGAGTACCCCCCTTGGAGGTACGAGCACTGTCGCGGCGGCTGTCATGAAGCGCACCGCAGCGACGACGGCGGGTGATGGCGGAGAGGTCTGCACGCCCAAGACGGCGCCACTCAACTTCACCACGCCCGGCACGCCGCCAACAGACCCAGAGGAAGATGTCCGGCAGCTCACGCTGGGTAAAGACAGCTTCGTTATCAAGACTGTCAAGACCGATCCGACCGCTTGCAACGGTGATTCGTGCACGGTGACCGATTCAACCGTCATGCAGATGGGCGGTACGGCAGCAGATAAAACGGCAACAGCTCTGGGGTTCAAGCTGGACGAGCTTCCTGATGGAGCGACTGTGTCGGACGCCATTCTTAAACTGGGAACGCCTGTATGCCCGGCCGGCACATGCTCCTCGGATGCGTCGATCATGGTGACACCGTTGAAGAGTCCAGTCACCGGAGAAACTCAAGGGCCGGATCTGGCGACGGATATCGACGACAGTGTTACTCCGTACTCTCTGCCCCTGAGTGATCCGCAAGCGGATATCGCGGGAAGCGAATACCAGTGGCTGATGCTGACGTCCGACTCCGATATGGTCGTGCTATTCGGTGATCTAGCTGCGGGCGAACAACCTTCTGTCGAACTGACTTATCTCATGGCCGGGCCTCCCAGCGAGGTCCTCAATCTTTCAATCTCCCCGGGAGACGGAAGCGCTGTGGTCAGTTGGGGGCTTCCTGAAAGTAATGGAAGTTTCGCGATGCTGGATGGCTACGACTTGGAGATCGTGGACTCTGCCGGAGTAGCAACAAAGACGATGGAAGTAAAGGAGGCGTTCGCAGCGGTCGGAGGGCTGGTCAATGGCGAAACGTATACGATACGGGTCCGCTCCAAGACGGTCTACGGTACTAGTGACTGGGAGGCTGCTACCGTTACTCCGCAACCGGTTCCCCCCCTGCGCAGGATCCGACTGCATCGTGCGTTCTGGAATTCGGTGCCAGTTCCGCAGCCGCTGATAACTCGGCTAGGTCGATGTCAGGATCGGGTGCCGAGGTATACATCGACAGAGTGAAGAAGTATTACGAATCACAGGATGTCGTCCTAGAGGGACGAGCAGAAAGCATATGGGACGTCCCAGGTGTGGCTTCCGATGCGCCTAGTACAGCCAAGCTGTCCCTGCTGAACGCGCAATTGATCGAGTCGCGCGAGGATCTCGAGCTGAGCGGACGTGTCCGCACGGCCTCGGTTGTCACCCTCAGTGAGGTGGCTGTCCACCCCGGTTCCAGCGGTCGTGTTCATGTGACGGCAAAGGTCAGGCGGACGTGGACACTCCAAGAATTAGAATCTGCGGAGGTGGGAAAGGCTCGCTCGCGTAGCATGGCACCGGCTGGCGTGGTGGAGCCGGACGAGTCCACGATCTCCGTGCATGTATTCGATCGATGCGGCAATATGACTATCATCCAGGCGCCGAACCCCGCATACGAGGATTCAACGGATCATGGTGATGCATGTGGCGCGGGAGCCAAGGGTGGGTTCGTGGAGCCTACCCAGCGCATTGCATCCGCGCAGCCATGCGGGGGAAGCGGCGGATCCGGTGGGCCAGGCAGTTGTTCCGCCGCCGGGCTGAGTATTTACTGTGAAGTGAATCAGAAGCTCGGGCGAAAAAACTGGTGGCTGCTTACCTCGATCTGGTCGACATGGAGCCGGCCAACGCAATATGGCGACCTTGAGCCCATGCAGAGGTGGGGGCTTGATAAATTCCAGAACTATATGTTCGCGTATCCGCAGAACAAGAAGTACTGGAACACGAAGTTCGCCAAGAAGTTCCTGAGTGCGCTGAGAAGCAAGGACGGTAGGTTGGAGCTCACGGCCGCATCCTGCTTCCGCCACAACCTGGCGCACGCTGAAGCTACCACCGGAGTGAGCGTAGGGGGCGCTGAGAGTTCGATAAGCAATGATATTACGCTTATTCACGACCAAGAGGATAAATGTTCGAAGCGAGGGGAGAAGAACGTCGATAAGAATCATCCTTCGGTCGTGCATGATGTGGCTTCCGCTCCGCAAATCGTCGCTGAATGCAAGACTCCCTATCTCGGTCACTGCAATATCGATCGACTTACGCACTCCATGACCGGCGTCCTTCGAGCTGGGTTCTCGTATGCCGACACGGATGCTGAAACCGGAAAGAAGATAAGCCGGAAGTACTCAGTTAAGGCGCAGCACTCGTTCCGCTGCGATGTCCGCCGGTTTCAGACGATCCTCAGTGTCATCGTATTAGAGCCAGTAGGCTGCGCTGGTAGACCCGACCCGCTGTATGGCGGGCTGAACTAGATACGGAGGACCCGAAGGGTGAGAAGCGTGCATCGCCATTCTTCTCACCCTGTCCCTTTTCGCTTAAAATCGCGAGGACTCTATTATGCATATTGTCTATAAGCGCCGGATGTATTGGCTCGCACCCATCGTATTAGCGGTGTTTGTACCTGCTATGGTCGCCGTCGTCATCACGCAGAGGACGGGGCCATGGGAAAATTATGCCAACGCTGATCGGGTGCATCTGGTCCTCGTCAATGCGTTTGCGGTTTCACATCCAGGCCATTACGTAGATCACTGGCAGACGCCTAATGTGGAACCCGAAATTGAGCCTGACAGTGGAAGGATTCCGCTGATCGTGAGTCCGCGCTCGCCCTATGTTCGGGGTACCGTACAGTCGCATAGTAAAGATCTTTCTATGATTCTTGGCGGCGCGGGTGAGATTCTAATTCCGCAACTAAAGGGTTCCAAGACATCGCACGCGATAAGTGCCATGAGTCATGGTGGCGAAGATGTAGATGTGACGAGTACGGCTTTAAGCGATATTAGCGAATCCATGCTCGCCACCGCTGTTGTGAGATTAAAGTCGCCGATTTCCGAGGAGGATATTTCGGCGGATCTGCTCGCCTGGGTTGACACGATACTTTTTGATATGCAAGCTGAGAACGGGAGCGCGCTGATATCGTGGTCGCGTGCCACTTGCGATTCCAGAGGCTTCTCCGACTGTGAGCAACCTGCGAGCTCGTCGCTCACCCAACAATTCAAGAAGTGGGTCTCGCTGCTTCAGGAAGACGACGCAGCCGGTCTTCAGGCTTTCGGGCTGAACCTTGATGAGCTACGCGCCCACGCCCGGGCGGGCCTGCTCGAAGGGTTCGTCATTACTGCGCATCCTTCGATACTTCAAAAAATTGTCAAAGATGAGAACGTTCAGGAGGTGCGGCTTACTGATGTGCTGCTCGATGTCTGATTGAGATCTGGCTATCGCGGCTCTTCGAAGTTAAGCGGGAATGGCACGGTTTCGGCTCCCTCGTGTGGTCGCGCAGCGTGACCGCAGGCGCTGGTTGGCCGGGTTGCGGAAGCCGTATGCGCAGCGGGCTTCGAGCTTGATGACTCGGTTGGTGCCCTCGCTCTTGGCGTTGGTGATCCCGGTGAGCAGGAACGCCTCGATCTCGTTCCACCAGGAGGCGACGGTCTCGGCGAGGGTGACGAGTTCGGGCAGGTAGGGATGGTCGGCGCACCAGATGTAGAAGGCGTGCAGGCGGTGGGCGATTGTCGAGCGGGCGGGGTTGGTGCGGGCCAGGGCGAGCAGGTGTCGCAGTTTCTCCTTGGCGTGCCAGCCGGCCAGGAGGTGTCGGCCGTAGGTTCCGATCCTGGTCAGGTCGCGTTCCAGGATGGCGATCTGCTCGTCGGTGAGGTCTTCGCGGTTGGAACGCAGCAGCCGCCGGTGGTCGTATTCGGGATCTCCTGTTCGGCCGCGGTGCTCACGCATCTTCCAGGTCAGGGGGCGGCGCAGGTCGGCGAGCTTGCCGTTGGCCAGCTGCACGAGGTGGAAGTGGTCGACCACGATGATCGTGTGGGGCAGGGCGGCGCGGATGGCGCAGCGGAAGGTCTGGCGCATGTCGATCGCCACGTGGGTGAGCGCCGTTCGCCATGCCTTCGGGCGGGCGTTCAACCAGGCCAGCTTCAAGTTCGTGGTTGAAGGCCTGCCGCGCCGGCGTGACGCCGCCCTCGTGCAACGAGAGCCCGGCGTACCGGATCACCTCCGACGCCCCGGTGCTCCCCTCCGACACCGAGACCGGCATGGCCGACCCGACCCAGCCGATCCTCTCGGGCATGGTCAACCGGCCCTCCGGCGGGCCGGTCACGGCCAAGTACTACCTGTACGACAACACCGGCGCTCCCGTCGGCTCCGCGCCCCTGGGCAGCCGTACGGTCAACGGCGGCGAGCGGGCCTCCTTCCAGGTTCCCGCCAACACGGTACAGCCGGGCAGCACCTACAAGTGGCAGATGACCGCCTGCGTGACCGCTCCCCAGGGCGAGGACCCGGGGACTGATCCTGATCCCGATCCTGACCCCGATCCGACACCCACGCCCACACCGGATCCGGACCCCGACCCCGACCCCACGCCCAATTCGCCCGAATACAGTTTCAGCTTTTCTCTCCCCGTGAGTCGCGCAGTCGGGGGTGAGTGTCACGAGACTAAGCTGACGAACAATCTCGAGAACGCCAAGACGACCGTAGTTCGTAGCGAACCTGAGGTTACTGCCGAGTGTAGTACGAGCCCACTCATCGGCTATTGTGCACTGACTCGCTTCGGGCATCACTTCCGCGGGGTCTTGAAGGCCGAGTTCAAACTTTCGGGAGTGAAGTACACCGTGATGGCTGACCATTCGATCGTATGTCACACGGAACGTAGATTCGTTGTAGAGGTCGGATGGATCTGGCATAAAAAGAACGAGGGGATAGGGTGTCGGCCCAGGCGCGGTCAGTTGATTGCGCATGCGGTTTCTGATGCATAGGTCTCACCGGAACTCGACCATGCTGCAATAGGAAGTCCGGAGGTGCTCGGAAATATTCGAGTGCCTCCGGATCTGTTGGTCGCTAAGCTTTTTTGTGCTAGGCATTGAATAGCGATGATTACGCCTGCCAGTGCGCTATCCAGGTCGCTGGCATACAAGCAATCGATCCAGCTTATGAATAGCTGTTGTGTGTGGAGGAGGGTCTTCAGATGGAGGTCGGTTTTTCTCTGCTGGTGCTGCTGGCCGTACTCGGAATAGTGTGCTTTGTGGTGCTGTTCTGGATTTCGTACTGGGTCGTTCGGCTGGCTATTAGGCATGAGAAGAGGAGGCGTGCTGGCATCGAAGGGCCAGGCAAATGTGATTCTTAGTACTACAACCCGACTTTGTTGCTTTTGCTTGTAGGGTACGGGTTGTGGTGACCGCTGATGATCTGCAGATATGGGTGTCCGGGCTGGACGCGCTGTTCGCGCGGGTGGCAGGCCGGTTCGGCAGAGTGGAGCCTCGCCGTCAAGCGCGGGCATATGTGATGGGACTGCTGGCGCCGGTGGAGCGGAAGAACGGCTGGCAACTGGCGGCTGAATAGCCGAGGCCGGCGCCAGGCGTAGTCAGCCAGGCATGCTTGACAGGGCGACCTGCATTTTGCCGAGACAGGAGTACGAGAGATTCCCATGCCTGCGAAGCTACGCGTCCTGTTGAGTGCGCTGCTCGTGTTCGGTGTCGCGGGGTGCGATGCGAACACACCGCCGGAGCGCAGCACTGCGGCCTCTGCCCCACCGGTGTCGTTCGAGCATTTAGAATTCGTGGTTCGCCTGGCTGCGGCCGTGACAAGCCCGCAACAGCATCCCAGTCCGGGTGCCGGAACGCTCACTCGACTTCCTGACGGCACCTATCGATTCACACCGCCACCGCAGGCGTCTTCTTCTCGTCGTCTCATCATCCTGGATGAGCGTGGCCGTGTGACCCGTATTGGGCGCGACCCCGATGACAAAACCATCAGAGCATTGGGAAGCTTCGGCAGAGGGCGGGCCGGCAACCTCTGGAGGCTCGCCGGCGGGCTTGGCTTGAAAGGTGGGAATGCTGTATGCAGTCGAGAGACAATGCTCGGAAGTTAGCCGTTATTTTTATGGGGGCACAAGCTGGAGTTGCTCTTCTCGGTCTAACGGTGAAGATGTACATAATCCTCACAGGTCATATAGTGTTCTGGGGGTTATCTGTTCTGCCTCCTGTGTCGGTCTTTGTTCTTGAGGAAGGCATACGAGATCGACGACAAGAAGACCAAGGCCATGGAGATGCGAGCAGGTGCGTGTTACGAGCACAACCTCAGATCGACCGAAGTGAGCGCAGGTCTGGCGGTCGGCGCGGGTGAGGCTGGTGCTGAAGTAGGGCTCACTTACGGCCAGGTGCAGGGGGAAGAATGCATCGGGAGGGCGGAAAATAACTGGGCAGAGTCCCAGCCGAGCGTCGTCGCCGACAAAGCCAATAGCGCAGCAATCTGTTATGCTGTCTTGCTTATGTCAACTATGGAGATTGGTCGATGTCTAAGAATCGGAAATATGGAATTCTATTTACGGCGGTTATGTTTTTTGTGGTTGCCGTAGGCGGCATGGTGATCCCGCAGGTGGTCGGCCCGTGGGACGGATATGTCGACCCGGGTCGGGCCCGGCGGGTCCTGGTGAACGCGTTCGCCCTGGCGAACCCTGGTTACACAGTTGACTATTTCGGCATGGAGGACAGGAACTTCGACATACATCCCCAGGGTGGTGTGATCACGATTCCGCTCAGTGCCCGTGCGGCCTATATGCGGAGCTTGAATCATCAGTGGCACAGGTTTTCGACCGAGGTGAACCTCTCCTCCGACATGACTGTCCAGGCTCCTTCTCTGGCTGAGACGCCTACCACCATCGCCATAGATTCCTTCAGTGATGCTGCGGACACGACTGCTCGTACCTCGGGATATGCCAGAAAGATCCTGGCGGGTATGGATCAGCCTGTCGCTGTGACCGCAGTGGTGAAACTGAGAACCCCGCAGGCCGAGGAAGACCTCGTCCGTGACCTGCGCATGTGGGACAGCCGGATCGGCGCGGTCGTCCTCAGATCCGACGACAATCGCGCACAGCTACTTACCTGGGCTGGGGGTGCCTGTGGAGTGATGGGCTTCGACTGCGGCGATGCGGGAAACCTGCGTACGCGTCAGTTCCAGAAATGGGTCGCCTCGCTGACAGAGGAAGACGCTGACGCGCTCGCAGCTTTCGACATCGATCTGCCGTCACTCCAGGACAGCTCAACCGATCCTCTCGTGAGCGGTTTCGTCGTGACGGCCGCGCCGGCGGATATCCGAGAGCTCCAGGACAATCCGAAGGTGCAATGGATCCGGCTGACGGACATTGCGTTCGATTATGCCGAGTGATTTCATGTGCGCCCAGCGGCTCGCGGCGGGCCAGTTCGGCCACGCTCACCCGGCCACCATCGATTTTCCGGATCCGGATGTCGCCCCTGCGCCGGCACCACTCATCCAGCGTGCCCTGCGCCCCGCCGGGCGACAGTTCCTCGCCCACGGTGCGGTACCAGCGTTGCGCCGCGACATGATTGGTCTTCTCCACGCTGCCCTTGCGCCAGCCTCGCCGCGACGGGCAGATCCGCACGATCACCCCGTAATGCATGCAGTCGGCCTCCTGCTGGGATTACGAGCTCTTCGTGACGTCCAAGCACTGGCGAATCACCCCCTTCAGAAACTACGCTCGGCTGTATCCGACGAGCGGCGCGAAGTGGTCCTACCCCAACAACAAGGACAAGAATGCTCTTGCGACGTGCATCCGCAAAAACTCGGAACTGCAGCTGACAGCCACGGCCTGTTTCAGGAACGTCGAGTACAGCGGGGAGCTCAACGGTCAGGCGACCTTCGGCATCAAACCTGTGCCCAGTGCCGAAGGCGGAGTGGGCCTCAGCATCTCAGGAAAGGTAGAGACTCGCTGTAGGACGGAGAAAGAGAAGTGGCCGCACACGGAAGATGGGGTGACCATCAACCATGAATACGTGGATGCTGAGTGTGCGGAGCACTTGCTCAACCGCTGCTTCCTCGACGCCTACCAGCACGAGATAGCGGCGAAGCTGGATTTCAAGTGGTATACGACCACCAAGGAAAACGGGAAGACAGTCAAGCATCCACGCCATGAAACTGTCCGCATGTCCGCGAAATGCAACTGGATGAACCCATCAGGGGGTGTGTCCAATATGTCCAGCGACGACAGCTACAATTGCGCTCGCCGGAACTGACCGTCGGCTCTGCTAGTCAGGAGCAGTGGCCAGAGTGTGCGGTGGGTCTCGCCGCACACTCCTCCATCGAGGGAGACATCATGATCGGCGCCGGCAGTTTATGGAAGTGCGCAGCTGTCGCGGTGCTGCTCGCATTCCTGACCGGCTGTGAGTCCGACGGACCCGACGTCCATGCGGGCGAGGGGCGCGAGCACTTCTATGTCGTCGTCAGGAACGGGATCTCCGCCGCGAATCCCGAGTTCCGTTTCGTCGCTCTGGGCGTGCCGGAGCGCCCTGCCGATGAGCATCTTGTCCGGGTGGCGGCGGAGCCGCAGTGGGCCCGCGCTGGGGAGGAGCCTTATTCCGTCCAATCGTTCGACATCTATCGCGACATCCGTGGCAGCACCTTGATCTCTCCCGCCGGGACGTCCGACATCAACAAGCCGGTGTTCCCCGATACCCGGATGCGCCGGGTACTCCAGGGCCTCGGCGCGGAGAAGCAGCCCGACGACAGCGTCGGCCTGCTCGACCAGTTGGGCAACGGGGTCGCCGTGACGGCCGTCGTCGAACTACGCACACCGATGACCTCCGAACAGTACGAGAGCGCTCACGGAGTCCGTGGGGACAACATCCTCATCTCTTCCGGGCTGGCCGGCGACGTCCCCCTGTACTGGGACAGAACTCCGGCGTGCGAGGAACGGCGGGTGGCGCGCAACTGTGACGACCTGTCCCTCTTCGAGGAGTTCCGCGCGTGGGTGTCCCTGCTCCGCTCGGCCGACCAGAGCGTCCTGTCCGCTGTGGGGCTTCAACTGCCCAGCGTGCAGGAGGCCGCCGCACGTGGCCGCATCGTCGGGTACGTCGAGGACAACACTGCTCCGAGCGAGCTGCGCCGGCTCCTTCGCGACGAACGGGTCCGCGCCGTCCACGTCATCGACGCCCGGCTCAACTGTGAGTCCTCTTCCAGCATGCTGTGCGAGCCGGTTCTGTGGCCGACCGGCACCCTGCCCTAGACGGTCTTCGCCCATAGGCATGTGCCATGTCGCCCGGTCCGGAGCCGTCCTGCTCACGGTGCTTTCCGGACCGGGCGTCATGTCAGTTGCCGGACAAGCAGCCAGTCGGCGAGGGACCGGGCAGCGGGTTCTCCGGCCGGTCCAGCCAGATGCGCTGCCCGTCCGGCTCGATCGTCATGCCGAACCGGTCGTAGTCGGGCTCGCCCCAGTCCACCCACCGGAAGTAGGCGTCCGTGACCTCCTCCCACACGGGCCGGTCGCCGATCTGGACCACCTCGTACTCCTCCGAGTCCGGGCGCCAGATCGCCACCGCCCAGGAGTCCGGGTCGTGCGGATCGCTGACCCAGATGCGGTGGCGTTCCCCGTCCTCGTCGGGTTCGTCGCTGCCGTGGGCGGTGAGTCCGGTCATGGCACCGATGGCAAGGTCGGCGCCGGCCGGGGCGCAGGCGATGGTGCGGGGGTCGATGCGGGTGGTGAGGTGGTGTTTGTTCTCCGTCTCGTCGGGCTGCCGGCCCGGCACGGCACGCTGGGAACGCATCAGCATGTACGACGCGAGCCCGGGGAGCCTTCCCTGTGCCACGCCGGTGGGGGTGACCACGAGGCGGAGCTGGAAGTCGCTCTGGAAGCCCGGAGAGTACGGGGCCACCAGCACGGCTCCGGGTCTGGACTGCGAGATCCACGCGTACGGCACCGTACGGATCCCGCAGGTGACGTGCACGCGATCGAACGGCCCCCGCGAGGCGCAGCCCTGCGCCCCGTCGCCGACGATGAGATGTGGCTGGAACCCGGCCTCGCTCAGGTTCTTGGCCGCCCTTTCGGCGACGACCGGGTCCACCTCGATCGAGGTGACGTTCGCCGCGCCGACCAGGTGGCTGAGCAGGGCGGCGGTCCAGCCGGTGCCGGTGCCGATCTCCAGCACCCGGGTGCCCGGCTCCGGGTCGAGCAGTTCCAGGAAACGGGCGACGATGCCGGGTGCGGAGCATGACGACGTGGAAGTGCCTGAGGCGGTCCTGAGGTCGGTGGTCCCGTCGTCGAGCTGCGTGATGATGGGGATGTCGGAGTAGACCGCGTCCCACCAGTCGCGGGGATCGGCCTCGCGGTCGATGACCCGGGCGTCCTCGCCGTCGAAGCTCGCCAGGGCGACAGGCGGGACGAACAGGTGCCGGGGCACGGCCCGCATCGCGTCGGCGACCCGGCGGTCGAGGGGGGACAACTCCTGGATGAGCGCCTCCGCGCGGTCTCGTGCGCTGATCACTTCTTCTGTCCGCCCTGCTCGCCGCTTTTGGTGTGCTTGCCCTTCCCGCCGGGCCAGGTGTCGTCCGTCGACTTCCCCGGCTGGCCGGTGTCGGTGAGCGGCTCGTCCTTCTTCGGCTTGCCCGCGTGCTTTCCGCCCATGGCGTGGTCTCCTCTCGCAGCCTTGGTGACTCCAAGTGAGCGTCAGGTTACGACAAGGCGCGAAAACGTGATCTGGGCAAGATTTATTTTTTCCACCGGCCCACACGCGCCGGCGGTGAGCGTCATTATCACCGCGTGAAACTCCTCGGCCGGATCGGGACCGCCCGCCACGAGCTGCCCGACGCGCTGCGCAGGGTCGCCGACGCCATCCTGGAGAACCCCGCCGCGACCGCCCGCCTGACCATCGTGGATCTCGCCGGGCGCAGCGGCACCTCCACCGCCACCGTCACCCGCCTCTGCCGCGCTCTCGGCTTCGGCGGGTACGCCGAGCTGCGGATCGCCCTCGCCGCCGAGACGGGCAAGGACGATCTCCCGGCCGACGTCGGCCGGGAGATCCTGCCCGGTGACAGCCTGGAGAAGGTGCTGGGCGTGGTGGCGGGCAACGACGTCCGGCTCCTGCAGGAGACCGCCGACCAGCTCGACCTGGCGGCGGTGGAGAAGGCGGCCGAGGCCGTCGCGCGGGCCGGGCGGGTGCTGCTGTTCGGGGCGGCGGGCGGCGCGGCCGGTGAGCTGGAGCGCAGGCTGCAGCGCATCCGCGTCCCCACCTGGGGCAGGTCCGACGCGTACCGCGCGCTCGTCGACGCGGCGCTGCTCGGGTACGGGGACGTGGCCGTGGGCGTCTGCCACGGCGGCAGGACCCGTGAGGCGGTCCAGGTGCTGGGGGAGGCGAGTGGCCACGGCGCGACCACGGTGGCCGTGACCTCGAATCCTCGCTCACCGCTCGCCGAGGTGGCCGACCTGGTGCTGACCACGTCCGGCCGGGAGACGACGTTCAGGCCTGACGGGTTCGCGGCGATCCACTCGCAGCTGCTCGTGCTGGACGTGCTCTACGTCGCCGTCGCCCAGCGTACGCACGAGCGGACGAGACACGCTTTCGACGTCACCGCCAGGGCGGTAGCGAGCCACCTCCTCGTCCCGAAGGACTGACGGCCGGCCCCCTGCGTGGCTCCGTCTCCGCGCCGGCTCGCCGGTCAGCAGGCACGGGCACGCGCCGCCGCGCTGCCTCGGCTTCGGGCGACCGGTCAGTTCGCGACGAAGACGAACTGCCGGCCCAGGTCGTCTCGTTCGGCGATGTCCAGGAGTGCGGTGGCCATGTCGGGTGCGGTGATGCTGAATCCTCGCCGCAGGGGTGCGGCGGTGCCGATGCGGTAACCGCCGGTGCCTGCGCGGTCGCGGATGCGCGGCGCCCGTACCGTCGTCCACTGCGCGGCGCTCTCCCAGAGGACGATGTCCATGCGGCGCATGTCGTCGTACGTGGCGCCGAGGAATCGCTGTAACAACGGCAGGAGCACCCAGAGCTTGAACGGGGATTGGTGTGCCCAGTGGTCGGCGACCTCTGAGGAGATGGTCACGATCCGCGGCACTCCGTGCGCGCTCATGCCGTCGACCAGGTTGCGAGTGCCTTGCGAGTACAAGGTGGTGGGCTGCTTCGAGGTGCCGATTCCCACCGTGCTGATCACCGCGTCCACTCCTGCCAGCAGTGGGGCGACCGCCTCGACGTCCAGGATGTCTGCCGCCACGATCTGGAGAGAAGGATGCGCGGTGGTCAGTCCCTCTGGTCGGCGAGCGACGGCGGTGACCTCGTGCGCGCGGGCGAGTGCCTGGGTGACGACGTGCTGTCCCACGGTGCCCGTGGCTCCGGCGACCAAGATCCTCAAGTGTGCCTCCTCGCTCGTCGGGAACCGAGCTCTGCTAAACTCACATTCCCGATAAGGGATAGTCCCGTATCGGGATGATATCAGGGATGGAGGTCGCGCGGTGGAGAGCGATCCGGTCGTTCGGGTGCGTCAGGCCTTGCAGCGGCAGCTTGTCGCAGCGGTGCTGGGCAACGAGAGGGTCGCGCGTGCCCACGGTCTGCTCGTCACCGACCTGCAGACCTTGCACCTTCTCGTGCTGCGCGATGACGTGCGCACGCCGCGTCAGATCAGCGACACCACCGGGATGCCCACGAGCACCGTCACCAAGCTGATCGACCGTCTCGAAGCCGCCGGTTACGTGCGTCGCGCTCCCGACCCGTCGGATCGTCGCAAGACCGTCCTGGAGTTGGTGCCGGAACGCATCGCCCCGCTACGGGTGCTCTACGGCAAGACGGATCAGGAGTTCGACGCCCTCAGCGCGCAGTTCAGCCCGGACGATCTGGACACTGTTGCTCGGTATCTGGACGCGGTGAGTGACTTCTACCAGCTGGGCTCTTCCTGACGGACCGGTGAGTGCGGCGTTCACGGGCCGGTGAAGGCGGCGTGCACCGAAGCCGCGCTCTCCTCCGGCAGGTGGTCGTGGGCCGCCAGCCAGGCCGCCGCGCCCGCCGCGTCGCCCGCCGTGCGCACCTGCTCGCCGGCCAGCAGGTCCAGGACGCGGGAGCGTACGGGGCCGTCGTTGGTGAGGACGCTGCCCGCGAGGACCACCGGCCCTGAGACGTGCACCCGGCGGACCGTGGAGACCAGGTGGTCGGCGGCCTGGCGGGTGATGGCCAGGGCGGCGGGGTCGCCGTCGGCGGCGGCGCGGTTCACCGGGGAGGCGAGCTCGGCCAGCCGCATGTGGTCACGCTGGGCGAGGCGGACGAACCGGTCGGCGGTGTCACGCGCGGTGGCCCCGCGCGTGTCGCCGAGGAAGTGCCGCAGCACCAGTGCAGTCAGCTCGTCGGGGAAAACCATGTCGGGGGAGGACGCGTCGAGGGCGGCGGCGGCGTGCCGGGCGGCGGCGCGGCCGATCCAGAAGCCGGAGCCCAGATCGCCCAGCAGCCAGCCGAGCCCGTCGGCGATCCGGTCGATCCGGTGTGACCTGATGGCGGCCGCGACGGCGCCGGTGCCCGACAGCAGGAGTGAGCCGTCGGGCGAGGGGGTGCCGGCGGCGTAGGCGATCTCGACGTCGGCGGTGATCCGCGGGCCCGACGGGATGCCCAGGTCGGCCCAGGACTTGTCCAGCTCGGGGAGCATGCGCTCGACGTGTCCCGCGACCCCGGCGCGTGAGGCGACCACCCGGGAGCCGTCGTGGCCGGACAGGGCCTCGCGCAGCGCGCCGGTGATGGCGGCCACCGCCTTGTCCAGGCCGTGCGCGGTCGGGTTGCCCGCGCCCGCTCGCGCGTACCCGACCCGGACGCCGTCGAGCGTGTGGACCGCCACGCGGGTGGAGGTGGCACCGGCGTCGACCCCGACCACGAGCGAAAGTGTCACGATCAGATTGTGGGTCTTGACGTGACCAGTAAGCAAGAATAATTTTCGCCGAAAGACCGAATGTTCGGAAGGAATATTCGTGACTCCAGGTGCCCTGGGCCGCATCGAGACCGAGCTCCCCGCTCTGCCCGAGGCGTTGCGCCGGGTCGGCGAGGTGATCCTCGACGACCCCGCCGAGGCCGCGCGGTCGACGATCATCGCGCTCGCCGAGCGGTCCGGCAGCTCGCCCGCGACCGTGACGAGGTTCTGCCGGGCGTTCGGCTTCTCCGGCTACGCCGAGCTGCGGGTGGCGCTGGCCACCGAGACCGGCCGGGCCGCGCAGGCCGGGTGGGGTGCGGGCGTGGGTCACGAGATCGGCCCGGACGACCCGATCGACGCGGCCATCGAGGTGATCGCCGCCGCCGACGCCCGGCTCATCCAGGACACGGCCGCCCAGCTCGATCCCGAGGTGGTCTCGAAGGTCGCCGACGCCGTGGTGGCCGCCCGCCGGGTGCTCCTGGTCGGCGTCTCCACCAGCGGCAACGTGGCGACCATGCTGGAGGGCCGGCTGCGCCGGATCGGCATCCCGTGCTGGAGCGCGTACGACGCGCACGTCGCCCTGTCGGAGGCGGCGCTGCTGCGCCCCGGCGACGTGGCCATCGGCATCAGCCACCGGGGGCGCACCCGCGAGGTGATGGAGGCGCTGGCCGAGGCCGGCGGTCACGGGGCGCTGACCGTGGCGGTGACCTCGTTCGCGCGTTCGCCGCTGGCGGACCTGGCCGAGCTGGTGCTGACCACCGCCAGCAGGGAGACCACGTTCCGGCTCGGCGGGCTGGCCGCCGTCCACTCCCAGCTGTTCGTGCTGGACACCGTGTACGTGGCGGTCGCGCAGCGGACGTACGAGCGCACCAACGAGGCGTTCGAGCTGACGATCGCGGCCGTGGAGAGTCACCGGGTGGAGAGAGGCTGAATGACGTACGCAACCGTGGCGCTGGAACTGGCCCGTGAGGTCGCGGAGAGCCAGGCGGAGCCGGTCGGGCGGGCGGCCGAGATCTTGATGACGGCGCTTCGCGCGGGCGGTGTGGTAAACGCTTTCGGTTCCGGCCATTCCGAGGCCATCGCGATGGAGATCGCCGGCCGGGCGGGCGGGCTGGTGCCGAGCAACCGGCTCTCGCCCAGGGATCTGGTCCTGTACGGGGGAGAGCCGCCGGGCGTGCTGACCCCGGAGCTGGAGCGGGATCCGGCGATCGCGCACCGGATCTACGCGCTGGCGCCGGTGGACCCGCGTGACGCGTTCGTGCTGATCTCCAGCTCCGGCGTGAACGGCGCGGTGGTCGAGCTGGCCGGGCTCGTCAAGGAGCGCGGCCATCCGCTCGTCGCGATCACGTCCGTCAAGCACAGCGGCCGGATGACCTCCCGCCATCCCTCGGGCGGCAAGCTGCTCGACCTGGCCGACGTGGTGCTGGACAACGGCGCCCCGTACGGCGACGCGGTGCTGGAGCTGCCCGGCGGCGGCAGCTACGGCGCCGTCTCCACCATCACCTCGGCGCTGCTCGCGCAGCTGATGGTCACCGAGACGGTCGAGCGTCTGACGGCGCTCGGCGAGACGCCGCCGATCTACCTGTCGGCCAACGTGGCCGGCGGCGACGAGCACAACAGAGCCCTGGAGAGCCGGTACGCAGGTCGCATTCGACGTTGAGCCCGACAAGTCAGGAGTAGGACCATGGAGAACACCCCCCAGATCACCCGGCGCGGACTCCTCCGCGCCGCCGCCCTCGTCCCGATGGCCGGCACGCTCGCCGCGTGCGCCACCCCGCAGGCCCAGGCCCCCACCTCGTCCGCCGCGCCGGCGGCCACGAGCGCGGCCAACCCGTTCGGCGTGGACGCCAAGAAGCCGCTGGAGGTGTGGATCTTCGACGGCGGCTTCGGCACCCAGTACGCCACGGATATCCACCAGCCGCTGTTCAAGTCCAAATATCCCGACATCGAGGTCAAGAACAACGCCACCAAGGAGATCACCAAGGTCCTGCAGCCGCGCTTCGCCGGCGGCAACCCGCCCGAGGTGATCGACAACTCCGGCGCCAACGCCATGGACATGGGCGCGCTCGCCCAGGACGGCCAGCTCCAGGACCTCGGCCCGCTGCTGGACGCGCCGAGCTGGGACGACCCGAACGTCAAGGTCAGGGACACCCTCGACCCGGCCGTCATCGACTTCGGCACCTACGACGGCAAGTTCTTCACCCTCGGCTACGTCAACTACATCCACGGCATCTGGTATTCGCAGAAGGCGTTCCGCGACAACGGCTGGGAGGTGCCGAAGACCTGGGACGCGTTCCTGGCCCTGTGCGAGACGATCAAGAAGTCGGGCAAGATGGCGCCGTTCACGTACGCGGGCAAGCACCCGCAGTACCTGTACGAGCCGCTGCTCACCATGGCCGGCAAGATCGGCGGCAGCGAGGTGCTGGTCAACCTCGACAACCTGGAGGACGGCGCCTGGACCGCCGAGCCGGTGCTGCAGTCCGCCGAGGCGTGGGCCGAGGTCGGCGCCAAGTATCTGATGGAGGGCACCGCCGGTCTCGACCACGTGCAGACCCAGACCGCGCAGAACAAGTACCAGGTCGCCATGCTGCCGTCGGGCTCCTGGCTGGAGAACGAGCAGAAGACCACCACGCCGGACGACTTCGAGTACGGCATGTTCCCGATCCCCGACTTCACCGGCTCCGACAAGCTGCCGTACGGCACCCTGCACACCCGGCCGGGCGAGACGTTCATCGTGCCGTCGCGCAGCCCCAACCCGCCGGGCGGCATGGAGTACCTGCGCGCGATGCTGTCGAAGAAGGCGGCCGGCGACTTCAGCGAGCTCGTCCGTACCGTGTCGGTGGTCAAGGGCGCGGGCGAGGGCCGCGACCTGACGCCGGGGGCCAAGAGTGCCACGGACGCGCTCGCCGCCGCCGGCTCCAACACCGTCTACTTCCGGTGGCGTCAGTGGTACGCCCAGCTCCACGACGAGGCGATCGCCGCGACCGGGCAGCTCATGAGCGGCGGTGTCACCGCCAAGGAGTTCACCGAGCGGCTGCAGAAGAAGGCGGACGAGATCAAGGCCGACTCCTCGATCAAGAAGTACAAGCGCTGATGTTCCACACGTACCGCCGGGGCCTGTTCATCCTGTCCTTCCTGGCGGCGCCCGTCACGCTCTACCTGGTCTACGTGATCTCGCCTTACCTTCAGGCGTTCTACATCGCGATGACCGACTGGCGGGGGGTGACCGCCACGCCCAACTTCATCGGCTTCGACAACTTCATCCGGTTGTTCGCCGACGGGATCTTCTGGAAGGCGGTCACCCACAACGCGGCGCTGCTCGTGCTGCTGCCGCTGCTGACGATCGTCATCGCCCTGTTCTTCGCGTTCCTCATCAACGTGGGGCGCGAGGGGCAGGGCGTGGCGGGCGTGGCCGGGTCGAAGTTCTACCGGGTGGTGTTCTTCTTCCCGCAGGTGCTCGCCGTGACGGTGGTCGCGGTGCTGTTCCAGCAGGTGTTCCGGCCCGACGACAGCGGCATGCTGAACGCGCCGCTGATGGCGCTCGGGATGGGCCCGATCGGCTTCCTGTCGGACCCCGACGTCGCGTTCTGGTCGGTGCTGGGCGTCATGGTGTGGCAGGCGGTCGGGTTCTACGTGGTGCTGTTCTCGGCCGGGCTGGCGTCGATCCCGCGCGACATGTTCGAGGCCGCGCAGATCGACGGGGCCGGCCGGTTCAGCCTGTTCTTCCGCGTCACGCTGCCGCTGCTCTGGGACACCGTGCAGGTCGCCTGGGTCTATCTCGGCATCCTGGCGCTGGACGTGTTCGCGATCGTGTGGGTCATGACCGATCAGCACGGCGGTCCCGACTTCTCCACCACCGTGATGGCCACCGAGATCTACCGCAACGCGTTCGGGTACTTCCGCTTCGGCTACGCCTCGGCGCTGGGCGTCGTGATGTTCTTCTTCACCATCGGCTTCGCGATCCTGTCGCTGCGCCTGTCCCGTCGTGAACGAATCGAGTACTGAGAGATGACGACTTCGTGGACGGTCGCGAACTCGCGCCGGCTGGCCCGCAGCGAACGCCGCAGGCAGCTCGGCCCGCTGGCGATCCTCACCCACGTCGCCCTGCTGGTGTGGACGGTGCTGACCGTGGTGCCGATCCTGTGGACGTTCCTCGCCTCGGTGAAGAGCGAGGACGAGATCTTCGGCGACGCCTGGTCACTCCCCGCCACCCTGCACTGGGACAACTTCGCCCGCGCCTGGGAACAGGCGCACATCGGGCAGTACATGCTCAACAGCGTCCTCGTCGTGTCGTTCAGCACGTTCGGCACGATGCTGGTCGGATCGATGGCCGCCTACGTGCTGGCCCGCTACCCGTTCCGCGGCAACCGGGCCGTCTACCTGCTGTTCGTGTCGGGCCTGGCCTTCCCGGTCTACCTGGCGCTGACGCCGCTCTTCTTCGTGGTGCAGAACATGGGGAACGTCCCGCTGGTCGGGCCGTTCATCGGGCTGAACACGCACGCGGGGCTGGTGCTCGTGTACATCGCGTACTCGATGCCCTTCACCGTGTTCTTCCTGTCGGCGTTCTTCCGTACGCTGCCCACGGCGGTCGCGGAGGCGGCCAGGGTCGACGGGGCCTCCCACACCCGGGTGTTCTTCCAGATCATGCTGCCGATGGCCAAGCCGGGGCTGGTGAGCATCACCATCTTCAACGTGCTCGGCCAGTGGAACCAGTACCAACTCCCGCTGGTGCTGCTGCAGGAGCGCGACAAGTGGGTGCTGACCCAGGGCATCGCCGACATCTCCACCGCGGCGGGCTACGACCAGGACTGGGCGGCGCTGTTCGCGGCGCTGACCCTGGCCATCCTGCCGATGCTGGTGGTGTACACGGTCTTCCAGCGTCAGATCCAGGCCGGGCTGACGGCGGGGGCGCTCAAGTAAGCGCCTCACGCATAACACCTCGCGCGGAGGGGGCGGTGGGCCTACGCTTCAGGATGTGATCGGCGACATCCGCGCGTTGCTGGCCCGCCACCTCCCCGACTACGAGGTGCGCACCGTCGTCCCCGCGGGTCATGGCGTGGACAACACCGTCCACCTGGTCAACGGGGAGCTCATCGTCCGCGCCCGGGTCTCCGACCCGGCCGCCGTCCGGCGCGAGGTCGCGCTGCTGGCCACGGTCAAGGACCTGGTCGCGGTGCGGGTGCCCGACGTGCTGTTCGCCGACGACCGGGCGGGCGTCATCGCCTACCACGCGCTGCCCGGCCAGCCGCTCGACCAGCACCCCGTGGCCGACCCGAAGCGGCTGGCCGAGCCGCTCGGCAAGCTGCTGGGCGCGCTGCACGCCGTCCCGCCGGAGCGGGTGCGCGAGCTGGCGCCGCCCGACGTCTATCCGGCGCCGACCCTGCTGCACGACGCCCAGCTCGACTACCGCGACGTCGAAGGTCACGTGCCGGCGGAGCAGCGGCCCCTGGTCGAGCGGTTCCTGGCGGCCGAGCCGCCGCCGGAGCCGCGGACGCTCCGCTTCTGCCACAACGACCTCGGCGCCGAGCACCTCCTGGCCGACCCCGAGACGAGCACGCTGACCGGCGTCATCGACTGGACCGACGCCGCAGTCACCGACCCGGCCCACGACTTCGCCAAGCTCTACCGCGACCTCGGGCCGGAGGTCTTCGACCTGATCCTCGCCTCGTACGACGGGCCCTTCGACGGCGAGGACCGGCGGCGGGCGCTGTTCTACGCCCGCTGCGCCCTCATCGAGGACCTCGCCTACGGCCTGAGCACCGGCCCGCCCCGCTACGCCGAGGCCGCCCTGGCCCACCTGGAGTGGACCTTCACCGGCTGAGCCCGGCGCGCAGCCCGGCGGCGGCGGCCACCACGTTCGCCAGCGCCGTCTCCACCTGCTCGTAGGTGCGGGTCTTCAGCCCGCAGTCCGGGTTCACCCAGACGCGCTCGGCCGGCAACGCCGCCAGCGTCCGCCGCAGCAGGCCCTCCACCTCGGCCGCGTCCGGCACGCGCGGCGAGTGGATGTCGTACACGCCCGGCCCCAGCCCGCGCCCGAACGACCCGACCGCGCCCAGGATCCGGGCCCCCGACCGGGCCGACTCGATCGTGGTCACGTCCGCGTCCAGCCCGTCGATCGCGGCCAGGATCTGGTCGGCGTCCGAATAGCACAGGTGCGTGTGGATCTGGGTGTGGTCGCCCGCTCCCGAGGTCGCCCTCCGGTACGCGGCCACCGCCCACTCCAGGTAGCCGGCCTGGTCCGCGCGGCGCAGCGGCAGCAGCTCGCGCAGCGCCGGCTCGTCCACCTGGATGATCGGCACCCCGGCCGCCTCCAGGTCGCGCACCTCCTCCCGGACCGCGTCCGCCACCTGGCGCACCACCTCGCGCAGCGGCAGGTCGTCCCGGACGAACGACCAGGCCACGATCGTCACCGGCCCGGTCAGCATGCCCTTGACCGGGCGGTCCGTGAGCGCTTGCGCGTACGCGGCCCACCGCACGGTGATCGGCTCCGGCCGCGCCACGTCCCCGTGCAGGATGGGCGGCCTGGTGCAGCGCGACCCGTACGACTGGACCCAGCCGTTCCTGGTCACCGCGAAGCCGTCGAGGTGCCCGGCGAAGTACTGCACCATGTCGTTGCGCTCGGGCTCGCCGTGCACCAGCACGTCCAGGCCGAGGCGCTCCTGCAGGCGGACGACCCGCTCGATCTCGTCCGCCACCCGGCGCTCGTACTCCTCGACGCCGAGTGCCCCCGCCGTCACGGCCGCTCGCGCCGCCCGCAGCTCGCCGGTCTGCGGGAACGACCCGATGGTGGTGACGGGCAGCAGCGGCAGCTTGAGGCGCTCGGCCTGCGCCGCCGCCCGTACCTCGTACGGGCTCCGCACGCTGACGGCGCCGGTGTCCGGCTCCCGCGCCGCGCCCGCCGACGGGCTCTCGCCGGGATCCGCCGCCGGGGCCGTACGGGCGAGCGCCACGACCTCCGCCACCTTCTGCTCGGCGAAGGCCAGGCGGCCCCGGAGCGCCGGGTCCAGGTCGGGCTCGGCCGCCACGTCGTAGGGGACGTGCAGCAGCGAGCACGACGTGCTCACCGCGACCTCGCCCGCGAACGCGCGCACCGCCGCCAGCGCGCGGGCCGCCCGCGCCGGGGGCGTGCGCCACACGTCCCGCCCCGACACCACGCCCGCCACCACCGTCTTGCCGGCCAGCGCCGCCAGCCCGTCGAGGCCGCCGCGCACCAGGTCCACCCCGACGGCCTCCACCGGCGTCGCCGCCAGCACCGGCAGCGCCTCGCCGAGATGCCCGAAGTACGAGGCCACGAACAGCCCCGGCCGGGCCGTCGCCCGCCCCAGCCGGTCGTAGGCCGTCCGCACCGCCGCCAGCTCCTCCGGCGTCCGGTCCGCCACCAGCGCCGGCTCGTCGAGCTGCACCCACGCCACGCCCTCGGCCGCGAGCGTCCCGAGCAGCTCCTCGTAGCAGGCCAGCACGTCGTCCAGCCGCGCCAGCGCCGCCTCCGGATCGGCCGACAGCAGCAGGAACGTCACCGGCCCGATCACCACCGGCCTGGTCTCGAACCCCAGCGCCCGCGCCTCCCGCAGCTCGCCCAGCGGCTTGGCCGCGTCCAGCGCGAAGACCGTCTCCGGGCCGATCTCGGGCACGATGTAGTGGTAGTTCGTGTCGAACCACTTCGTCATCCGCAGCGGGGCCAGCCCCTCGGTGCCCCGCGCCATCGCGAAGTACGGGTCCGCGGCCCGCCGGTAGCGCTCCGGCACCGCGCCCAGCAGCACGGCCGTGTCCAGCACCTGGTCGTAGAGGGAGAACGTGTTCGACGGCAGCCCCTCCAGGCCCAGCCCGGCCAGCGTGCCCCAGGTCGACTCCCGGATCGCGGCGCCCGCCGCCTCCAGTTCGTCCCTGGTGGACCGGCCGTCCCAGTAGGACTCCAGGGCGCGCTTCAACTCCCTGCGGGGGCCGATCCTCGGATATCCGAGCACGGTGGACTGCGGGAAAGCGGGCATCGAGACTCCTCAACTGATCGCGAACGTCCGGGCATCGTGCACGGCCTCGGCCGCCTGCTGCATCATCTATTCGTGACGCTTATGGCCAGGGAGATCCGGTGCTTCGCCCGGGTGGCGGCGCGGCTCAGCTTCTCCGGGGCCGCGGCCGACCTGGGCATGTCCCAGCCCGCCATCAGCCAGGCCGTCGCCCGGCTCGAACGCGCCACCGGTGTCCGCCTCTTCGACCGCGACGCCCGTACGGTGCGGCTGACGGCGGCCGGGGCGGCGCTGCTGCCGTACGCGGAGCAGGTGCTGGAGTCGGCCGCCGCGTTCGCCGCCGAGGCGTCCCGGCTCGCCCGGCCGGTCATTCATCTGGCTTATCCACCGCTGGCCGGTCCGCTGGCCGCCCGCATCGCCAGGCGGATGGCCGCCCGCACCCCTTCGGTGTCGGTCGAGCTCCGCCCGGCGGGCCGCGCCGCCGCCGCGGCCGCCCTGGACGCGGGCGAGGTGTCGGCCGCCATCCTCGCCACCCCGGCGCCGGCCCGGTTCGTCACCGCCGCACGCTTCCACGTGACCGTCGACCATGTCGCGGTCCCGCCCGCCCACCGCCTGGCCGCGCGCGCCGGCGGGGCGCGGCCGGGCGAGCTGGCCGGGCTCGTGGTGCTGACGCCCGGCGGGCGGCGGTGGGAGGGCCTGCCGGGACATCCGCGGATGGTGCCCGACGACGACTTCGCCGCCGCCCTCGACCTGGTGGCCGCCGGCGCGGGGGTGCTGCCGATCCCGCACCTGCTGGTCAGGAGCGTGCGCAGGGACGACGTCGTGTTCGTGCCGCTGGAGGGCGCCGAACTCCGGATCACCTACGCGCTGGCCTGGTCCGGCGAGCGCGTCACGAACGACCTGCTGGCCCTGGTGCAGGCGATGCAGGACGCGCTGTGGACCAGGTGATCTTCTTCGGCTAGGTGAGGTTCTTCAAGGCCTCCCGCCGGCTCAGGCCGGAGATGCCCTTCGCCCGTACGTAACGGACCACCTCGTCCGGGTTCGTCTTGGCGTACTCGCGCAGCGCCCACCCGATGGCCTTGCGCGCGAAGAAGTCGTTGTCCGAGAGGCTCGGCTCGATGCAGGCGAAGAGCAGCGCCGTGTCCGTGCGGGACTTGAAACGGTTCTGGCAGAGGATCGCCGTGCGCCGTTTCCACAGGTCGTCGGCGTGCGCCCACTCCAGCATGAGCGGCCGCATCGACTCGGGGAAGGCGGTCAGCAGCCCGCCGACGCGGTGCGTGGCCAGCTCGTCCACCAGGTCCCACCAGGCGCCGGTGACGATCATCTCCTCGTACATCGGCACCGTGTAGAGCGTCTGGAAGTCGCGGTAGAGGCGGAAACCGGTCAACTCGATCGCGGCGTAGCGCTCCTCGCGGAACTCGGCCTCGCGCCACAGCCGCAGCACGGTCCGCCGCCACTCGGGCGCGGTCTCCAGGGGACGGGCGGCGAAGACCTGCCTGAGCGCCGCCCGCCGCGGCCCGGCCTGGACGCCGAGGAAGGGCATCGACGACTTCATGTAGGCCTGCATGACGGCGGCCTTCTCGGGCTCGGCCGCCTTGCGCAGCGCCAGCCGCACCTCTTCGGTCAGGCTCATGCCCGCTGCGACATCCGTTCGCCGGTGGCCAGGCCGTCGAACAGGACGGTGACGAAGTGCTCGGCCAGCTCGCCCGTGTCGAGCCTGCCGTCGGGGCGGAACCAGCGCACCGCCACCCAGATCGTGTCGCGGATCATCCGGTAGGTCAGCTTGGGGTCGACGTCGTCGCGGAGCTGCCCGGCCGCCTGGCCGGCCCTGATCTGCGACACCCAGATCTGCTCGACCTCGTCCTCGGCCTTGACCAGGTAGTTGAAGCGCTCGAACTGGCGCAGGTAGTTCCAGTCGTTCTGCATCACGGTGATCGCGGCGCGGTGCGGCTCCAGCGTGGCGAACCCGATGCGGACCATCTCCGTCAGCACCGTGCGCGGGTCGGAGCCGCCCGCGACGGCGGCGCGGTAGCGGGCGGTGACATCGTCGAGGAAGGTGGAGAGCACCTCGTCGACGATCGCCTCCTTCGAGTCGAAGTGGTGGTACAGGCTCCCCGAGAGGATGCCCGCCTCCTGGGCGATCTGCCGGACTGTCGTGGCCTGGAAACCCTTGCGCGCGAAGAGCTCCGCGGCGAGTTTCACGAGGTGTTCGCGGCGCTCGGACGCCACCCCCGGTGAGGCGTTGCCGGGGCGTTTCGCCTGGGTGGTGGTGCCGCCGGAGTTCTTTCGCGTTGTCACGGTCACCATTATGCGCCCTCGACCAAGCGCTTGGTGAACGGTTCGATCCGCCGACTCCGCCATTATCCAGCGGTTCTGCCTCACGATGAACACATGGCAAACCCGTTCACCATGGGCGTCGCGTCGGGGGAGCCGCTCCCTGACGGCGTGATCCTCTGGACCAGGCTGGCCGTCGACCCCCTCCATCCCGACCCCGCCCGACCCGGCGGCATGCCGCCCAGGGCGATGCCGGTGCGCTGGCAGCTCGCCGAGGACGAGGCGTTCACCAGGATCGTCCGCGAGGGCACCGCCCAGGCCCTGCCCGCCTGGGCGCACAGCGTGCACGTGCGGGTGGACGGGCTGCGACCCGGCGCCGACTACTTCTACCGCTTCCGCTCGGGCACGGATCTCAGCCCGGTCGGCCGTACGAGGACCGCCGACGAGGAGACGGCCACCCGGGCGGTGCGTTTCGCGGTGGCCAACTGCCAGCGGTACGAGCACGGGTACTACACGGCCTGCCGCCACCTGGCCGACGAGCGGCCGGACGTGGTGTTCCAGGTGGGCGACTACATCTACGAGTCACGCCAGGCCGGCTCGTACGTGCGCCGTACCGACCAGGCCGGCGCCGCCTCGACCCTGCACGCGTACCGCAACCGCTACGCCCGCTACAAGACCGACCCCGACCTGCGGGCCGCGCACGCGGCGGCGCCGTGGGTGACGACCTGGGACGACCACGAGGTGCTCGACAACTACCGGGGCGCCGGCGACGGCTCGGCCGCCTTCCTGCGCCGCCGGGCGGCGGCCTACCAGGCGTACTACGAGCACCTGCCGATCCGGGTGCGGCCCGAGGGCGGCGGCTTACGCATGTACCGCAGGCGCACCTGGGGCAGGGTGGCCGACTTCATGGTGCTGGACGCGCGGCAGCACCGCACCGCCACCACGTTGCTCGGCGCCGAACAGGAGAGCTGGCTGATGACGCGGCTGCGCGACACCCCGGTGCGGTGGCGGATCCTGATGCAGCCGCTGTTCTTCGGCCGCCGCTTCGTCCCCGGCCCGCCGCCGAACCTGCGCACCGACTCCTGGGACGGGCACCAGGTCGAGCGGGACCGCGTGGTGGCCGCGGCGGGGCCGGCGGGGCTGGTGGTGTTCAGTGGTGACGTGCACAACGCGTGGGCGGGCGACCTCAAGGCCGACTTCCTCGATCCGGCGTCCGCGACGGTCGGGGCGGAGTTCGTGTGCTCGTCGATCAGCAGCCGGCCGCCGGTGACCGACAGCCAGGCGGTGCTGGGGGCCAACCCGCACCTGCGGTTCTTCGACGGCCGGCGCGGCTACCTGTCGTGCGTGGCGAGCCCGGACGAGCTGCGGGTCGCGTACCGGGGAGTGGACTACGTGGACAGGCGGGGCGCGCCGCGGGTGCCGGTGGCGGAGTTCGTCATCCCGGGGGACGGAGTGACGTTCGGGAACGCCTCTAGCAAATAAGAAACTTTCCTATTAGATTGCGGTTCATGCCTCCGAGCCGCGATCTCCTCCGCCTGACCGACGCCGTCCTCCTGCCGGGTTTCGCGGGGCACGAGCCGCCAGAATGGCTGCGCCGCAGGCTCGCCGACGGGCTGGCCGGAGTGGTGCTGTTCTCCCGCAACATCGCCGATCCCGCGCAGGTGGCCCGCCTCACGGCGGCGCTGCGCGCCGAGAACCCGCACGCGCTGGTCGGCATCGACGAGGAGACCGGCGAGGTGACCAGGCTGGAGGTGGCCGACGGGAGCAGCCGCCCCGGCGGGTACGCGCTCGGCGTCGTGGACGACCCCGCCCTGACCGAGGATCTCGCCCGGGACCTGGGACTGGACCTGGCCGCGGCCGGGATCGGCATCAACTTCGCGCCCTCCGCCGACGTGAACTCCAATCCTGACAACCCGGTCATCGGGCTGCGGGCCTTCGGCGCCGACCCCGACCTGGTCGCCCGGCACACCCGGGCGTTCGTCCGCGGCCTGCAGTCGGCCGGCGTCGCCGCCTGCGCCAAGCACTTCCCCGGGCACGGCGACACCTCGGTCGACTCCCACCACGGGGTGCCGGTCGTCGCGGGCGGCGACATCGAGCCGGCGCTGCGGCCGTTCCGCGCGGCCATCGACGAGGGCGTACGGGCCGTGATGACGGGCCACCTGCTGGTGCCCTCGTACGACCCGCACCTGCCCGCCACGCTCAGCCCGAAGGTCCTCACCGGGCTGCTGCGCGAGGAGCTCGGCTTCGACGGGGTGATCGTCACCGACGGGATCGAGATGACCGCCGTGTCGGGTCCGTACGGGATCGGCGGGGCCGCCGCGCGCGCCATCGCCGCCGGGGCGGACGCCATCTGCGTCGGCGGCGAGAGCTTCGACGAGGCCACCGCCGCCGGGATGCGCGACGCCATCGCCGAGGCGGTGATGGAAGGGCTGCTGCCCGAGGAAAGGCTGGCCGACGCCGCCCGCAGGGTCCGCGAGCTGGCCCTCTGGACCACCTCCTCGGGCAGCACAGCGGTCGGCGGCGCGGGCGGTTCGGTGGGTGGTTCGGCAGCTGGCGCGGTGGGCGGCGCGGTAGGTGGCGCGGTAGGTGGCGCGGTGGACGGTTCGGTGGGCGGTTCGGTGGGCGGTTCGGTGGGCGGCGCGGTGGGCGGCGCGGTAGGTGGCGCGGCGGGCGGTTCGGTAGGTGGCGCGGTGGGCGGGGCGGGCGGCGTTGCGGCGGGCGCGCGGGGTGGTCCGGTCGGCGGGGTGGCGGGTCGCGGGGAGATCGGGCTGGTGGCGGCGCGGCGGGCGGTGCGTGTCACGCGCCGGGCCAGCCCGTCGGCGCTGCCGCTGACCGCCGCGCCGCACGTCGTGGAGCTCGCCCCCGAGACGCACCTGGCCATCGACAAGGCCACCCCGTGGGGGGTGGCCGCGCCGCTCGCCGCCCTGCTGCCGGGCACCACCGCGACCAGGTTCGCCGCCGGAGAGGCGACCGGCGCCGCGATCGAGGACCTGCTCGCCGGGATCGCGGGCCGCCCGATGGTGATCGTCGTCCGCGACGCCCACCGGCACCCGTGGCAGGCCGAGGCGCTGCGTCACCTGCTCAGCGCCCGCCCGGACGCGGTCGTGGTGGAGATGGGCCTGCCGCACCGCGCGGACCTGGGCGCCGTCCACATCGCCACGCACGGCGCGGCCCGCGTCTGCGGCCAGGCCGCCGCGGAGGTCATCGCCGGCCTCTGAGCCCGCCCAGGGCTCACGGCCTCTGGACTCGCCCAGGGTTACCGCCTCTGAGGTCACCCAGGGGTTACGGCCTCTGAGCCCACCCAGGTATTACGGCCTCTGAGGTCACCCCACCGTTCACAGGCTCTGGGCTCACCTCAGGGTGGAGCGCGCGGCGGGGGACAGGCGCAGGCGTTGCGGGGGCGCCGTCAGCAGGGTGTCGGGGACGGACGGCGCGAGGTCGTCCTCCGCCCGGTCGAATCGCGTCAGCCAGACGAACACGTTCTCCCCTTCGCGTACGGGCAGCGCCGGGTAGGTGTTGGCCGAGGGCTCGGTCACGAAACAGGCGATCGGCGGCGCACCCGCCTCGACCAGGCCGGGCGCCACCTGTGAGGCGAAGTGGGCCGCGAACCCGTCCTCGACGTGACAGATCGTGGCCACGTACAGGGAGTCCGGGAGAGCGGTGGCGCCGACCGGCGGGCGCGGGCCGGTGGCGGTGAGGGGGCCAGGCCAGGACCAGCCGGGGCCGTCGGGCGCCGAGACGGGCCGGAGCAGGAGGACGTCGTCGGAGTCGATCATGGTGGCGTTGGCCGCGTCGCGGTTCGCCTTCCAGACGGGCCCCGAGTAGAAGGCGGTCAGCGCCGCCTTACGGGCCTCCATGCCGGGAAATGCCCGGAACCAGGGGTACTGGTCGGGGTCGTCGGGGTTCCTGAAGTGGCCGACGACCTGCATGCCCGCCGCCTCCTGCGTCTCGACGAACTCCCGCTCGAACAGCTCGATCAGGGTGTCCCTCCGGCCGGGGCGGAGCGTGTACCGGCGCAGTTCATAGATCACCCGGGGACGGTAGGCGGAGGTCGCTGACATCTCATGGCAGCGTCAGGGCAGAATAATCTTCTGATCACTCAAAGCTGTTGATTCACTACGCTGAGTTATACGATCGTTTTGGCTTTGACCCCCTCGGGTCAAGGCAGGTCAAGGAGGGCGTTCGCCACGCCCTCACACTGGCGAAGGAGCTGAAGTGATCAAGAAGCTGTGCGCCACGGGCTTCGTGGTGGCGGCGGCTGTCGGCGTCACGGTGCTGGCCGCACCGGCGCACGCCGACAGCTGGACGGACAACTGGAGCACCAACACCTCGTCGTCGCAGGCCGGCAACACGTTCTCCCGTGTCGGCGCGGCCAACGAGGGCCGGGGCCGGTCCGTCAACGTCAACAACCTCAACGGCTACGCCATCACGGCGGTCAACGGCAGCACCGCCGTGACCTACATCTTCTTCTGATCCGAAAGGACCCCGACAGACATGATCAAGAAGCTCGCTCTCATCGGTTTCACCGCCGCCGGCGTCGCCCTCCTGGCCGCGCCCGCTCACGCCGACACCTGGATCGACAACGCCAGCCGCAACAGCGAGTCGTCCCAGACCGGCAACAACTTCAGCAACGTCGGCACCAGCAACCGCGGCGGCTGGGCCGCGACCAACGTCAACAACATCAACGGCAACGCGGTCACGGCCACCAACCGCAGCTGGGCCCGCGTCGGCGTCGAGGTCGACTAGCAGGTGGAGGCGCCCGCGCTGCCCGGGGGCGCGGGCGCTACCATCGCCGGATGGTTCTGTGTGCTTACGTCACCTCTGACGACCCCGAAGGCCACGACGACGAGCGCGAGCCCGTCCTGGCGGCCTGGCGCGAGGCCGGCATCGAAGGGCGTGCCGAGCGCTGGGACGACCCGGAGACCGACTGGAGCGCCTACGACACCGTCGTCGTCCGATCGACGTGGGACTACCTCGACCGCAGGGCCGAGTTCGTGGCCTGGGCGCACCGCGTGGAGCGGGTCTCCCGCCTGCTCAACCCGGCCGCCGTCCTGGAGTCCAACACCGACAAGACCTATCTGCGCGACCTCGGCGTGCCGATCGTGCCCACCCACTGGTCCTCCCGCGACCTGCCTGACCACGCCGAGTACGTCGTCAAGCCCGCGATCTCGGCGGGCGCCCGCGACACGACCAGGACCGCCGACCGAGCCGAGGCCGCGGCCCGCGCCGCGGCGCTGGAAGCCGCCGGCCGCACGCCCATGGTCCAGCCCTACCTCGACATGGTCGAATCGGAAGGCGAGACCTCACTGCTCTACTTCAACCGTCGTCTCAGCCACGCCGTCCGGCGCTCGCCCATGCTGGCCTCCGGCATGACGGGCGTGGACAACGTCCGGGCGCAGCCGCGCACACCGGCCCCGGACCAGGTCGAACTCGCCGAGAAGGTGCTCGCCGCCATCCCACAGCCCCTTCTGTATGCCAGAGTCGACCTGGTCCGGCTCCCCGGCGGCGAACCGGCCCTGATCGAGCTGGAGCTGACCGAGCCGTACCTCTACCTGCGCCAGGCCCCCGGATCCACCGCCCGGTTCGCCGCCGCGCTGCGTGAGCTGCTTTAGGCCGTGATGCCGCCGTCCACCGGGATGACGGTCCCGGTGAGATAGGCGCCGGCGCGCGAGGCCAGGAAGATCGCCGCACCCGCCATGTCGTCGGGGCGCCCGATGCGGCCGAGGGGCACGTTGGAGGCGATCGAGGCCCGGGTCGAGGGATCGTTCAGGGCGAAGGCCATCATCTTGGAGTCGAACGGGCCGGGCGCGATGGCGTTCACCGTGATGTGCTCGGGGGCGAGCTGCCTGGCCAGGTGCCGGGTCAGCATGTGCACGGCCGCCTTGGTCGAGGAGTAGGCGTACGTCTCCATCACCGGCACCCTGATCCCGTCGACCGAGCCGACGTTGATCACCCGTGCCGGGTCGTCCTCGCCCGCCGCCTCGCGCAGCCGGGGCAGCAGGCGCTGGACGAGTGTGAAGGCGCCCTTGACGTTGATGCTCCAGAGCTTGTCGAAGGCGGACTCGGGATATTCCTCCAGCGGCGCGCCCCAGGTGGCGCCCGCGTTGTTGACCAGCACGTGCAGCGGCCCGTCGACGGCCGACACCAGCGCGTCCACCCCCTCGGGCGTGGACAGGTCGGCGACGACGGCGGTGCAGCCCAGCTCGGCCGCGGTCTTCTCCACCTCGGCCGCCTTGCGGGCGGAGATGATCACCTTCGCGCCCGCCGTCACGAACCCGGCCGCGATCATGCGTCCGATACCCCGGGAGCCGCCGGTGACGACGGCCGTCTTGCCTTCCACCGAGAACAGAGTCATGGACCGGAGCATGCCATACCGACCGGTTGGTCGCCATCCCCGGCGCGCTCAGACACCCGGCAGCCGGCCGTTGCGGAACAGGTCCACGAACCGCTGGTGATCCCCTCGGGCCTGGGCCCCGTACCGATGCGCGAAGTCCACCAAGGCCCCGATGAACCCCGGATGGTCGCCCCCGACCACGCCCACGATCGCCTCCTCCGTGGAGAAGGTGACCAGATCATGGCTGGACTCGTCGTCGGCCACCGCGTGCATGCGCGCCACCGCCCGCCCCAGATCCAGCATGATCGCGTGCAGGTCCGCGGGCTCGTTCACGTCGTCCCAGTCGAGATCGGCCGAGTACGGCGACACCTCGGCGACGAGCTGGCCCACGCCGTCCAGGGTGGTGTAGCCGAGCCACGGGTCGGCGTACGCCTGCAGCGCCCGCTGCGACTCCGCCGTCCGATGCCCCTGATGCCGGAAGTAGCGGGTCACCTTCTCGTCGGTGATGTGGCGGGCCACCGCCGGCACCTGGGCCTGCTTCATGTAGAGGATGACGTCGTTCTCCAGCGCCTGCGAACGGCCTTCCAGCAGGAGGTTGTACGACGGCAGCCCGGCCGAGCCGATGCCCACGCCCTTGCGCAGCGCCGCATCCTTGATCACGTGCTCCACCGGGTTCGAGGGCGTGGGCAGCGTGGACAGGTAGTCCTCGAACGCGGCCAGCAGCGCCTGCCGCGTCCCGTCGGCGACCGGCTCGCGGCCTTCCATGAACGCGAACCGCCGCTCGTAGTCGTCGACCACGGTCTCCACGTCGAGCATCGCCACCCGGGTCCGCAGCCGGGCCGTCTGCAGCACCCGGTGCAGCACCCCCGAGGTGGTGTCCAGGGTCAGCGAGCCGATGGCGTCGTCGCCGCCCCGCGCGATCGCGGTCAGCTCGGTGAGGTACGCGCCGCCGAAGTCGCCGACCAGCGCGCTGATGGCCTCGTCCGACAGCGCCTTGGCGTACCCGAGGAGCGCCACGCTGGCCGCGAACCGCTTGAGGTCCCAGAGGTACGGGCCGACGTACGCCTCGTCGAAGTCGTTGACGTTGAACACCAGGACCCCGGAGGCGTTCATGTAGGTGCCGAAGTTCTCCGCGTGCAGGTCGCCGTGGATCCACACGCGGCTGGTCGCCCGGTCGAGGTACGCCTCGTCGGCGTACCCGGAGGTGAGGTCCGCGTAGAACAGGCAGGCGCTGCCCCGGTAGAACGCGAACGGTGAGGCCGCCATCTTCCGGAACTTGCGCCGGAACGCGGACGGGTCGCGCTGGATCGATTCGCCGAACTCCGTCATCAGGACATCGAGCAGGAAGGTGGAGCGTGTGCCCATACTGCGGACGGTAGATCTTGCGAGGGCCTCCGGCTAGACCGCCGCCGGGAGCGCCCGCCTTCCCGTGACGCCGAGCCCGACCGCCAGGACCGCCAGGAGAGCCGCCTGGGCCAGACCCGTGGTCAGGAACGGTCCGTACGCGTCGACCAGGTCCATGAGCCGCGCCGCCAGGAGCAGCGCCGCCAGCATGGCCAGGGCGAGCCGCCACGGCGCGGACGACCCGCGGACCACGCAGATCACCGCGCCCGCCGTCAGCGCCGCCACGCCCAGCCCGATCGGGTCCGCCCACATCAGCAGCCACGTCCACGAGACGGCGGGCAGGACGGCCCCCACGACGCCGCCCGCCACGAGCGGGGCCGCCGTCCGGCGCCACGACAGCGTCGCCGGGCGGGCGTCGCGGTGGTGGCCCAGCAGCAGCGCGACCACCAGGACCGTCGTCAGGGTGAGCCACATGAACGTCTGCGGCCAGGGCGCGGGGATCTCGACGAGGCGGACGGCGGTGGCCCCGGCGACCGGGACCAGGGCGAGGACCGCGGCCCGCCCGGCCGCCCGGGAGTGCCCGCGGGCCAGCGCCGTGAACGCCACGATCCAGCAGCCCGACTCGGCCGCGTCCAGCAGGAGGAACAGCCGGCCGGTCGAGCGCGGCGCCCCGGTGAGCAGCGCGTCCTGCACGCCTGCCTGGTAGACCAGGGTGAGCACCGAGACCGCGGCGAGGAACGCCAGGCCGAGCAGGGCCATCAGCCGCACCGCCGCGCCCCGGGCGAACGCCCGCGCGGGCGCGTCCTGGCCGCCGAGCCGCAGCCGCACCGCCAGCGCGAGCACGCTGCCCACCTCTCCCCAGCCGGGGCGCGGGTTGCCGGCGTCGGGCGCGTCGCCCGCGGCCTCCAGGAACGCCGCGACCATCTCGTCCTCACGCTCGCGCCGGTAGCTCTCCGGCAGCAGCCGCAGCACCGCGCGGTAGCGCTGCTCCAGCAGCACGTCCTTCATCCTGCACCTTCCGTGCGAACGCGAGGGAAGAGGAAGCCCAGGCGCCTGCCACCGGTCGCCTGGGCTTCCGGCCGGGCGCTCGCGCCGAACCGGGCGCTCAGGCCGGGTTGGGCGCCGGCCTGGCGGGCGCGCAGTCGTACGGTGGCCGCTTCGGCGTTGGCGGTCAGCCGGGCGGCCTCCTCCTGGAGGGCGGCGGCGCCCTCGTCGGTCAGCCGGTAGTAGCGCCGCAGCCGGCCCTGCCGGACCTCTTCGCGGTCGAGCGCGACCAGGCCCTGCGCGGCCAGCCGGTCGAGCACCCCGTACAGACTGCCGATCTTGAGCTGGACGCGGCCGCCGGAGATGCGCTCGACCTCCTGGACGATGCCGTAGCCGTGCTGCGGCTCGCCCGCGAGCGCCGTCAGCGCGAGGAACATCGGCTCTGTGATAGCCATGCTCCTACTATATCTTGCGAGTCAAGATATCGGGTCGAACCCACCATAGGAGCGGTTGTAGAACACCAGCGGGCCGCCGTCGGCGTGGGTGTCGAGCTGCAGCACACGGGCCACCACGATGACGTGGTCCCCTGCGGGATGCTCGGCGTCGACCCGGCAGTCGATCCAGGCCAGCGCGCCATCGAGCACCGGGTTCCCGGCGGGCGACTCCCTCCAGGTCAGGCCCGCGAACTTGTCTCCGCCGCGGGTGGCCATCTGGACACAGACGGCCCGCTGGTGTTCGGCCAGCATGTTCACGGTGATCACCTTGGCCGCCCGCAACCGGGGCCAGCTCGTGCTGCTGTACGCCACGCAGAACGCCACGAGCGGGGGATCGATCGAGACCGAGGTGAACGAGTTGGCCGCGAGGCCGCATGGCCGGCCCTCGTGGTCGAGCGCGGTGATGGCCACTACTCCGGTGGCGAACCGGCCGAGCACCGCGCGGAACGTCCCGGGGTCCACTGGATCGCTCGCGATGGGGCGTGGCCGGCACAGCAGGGAGGCGAGCCGCTGTTCCTGGGTGAGTAGCTCACGAGTGATCACCGGGGCCGCCTCCTGTCGCTCTTACCAAGCGCTTGCTTGGTAAGCTAGGCCGCCCACCCCGCCCCGTCAAGAGGCGGCAGGCGGGATCTTTACGGACGGCACCGAATCCGCGGGGAGTGAGTTCACGATAGGGAACCCTGACCGCCCTCGGCAGGCAAGAAAAGCGTCACCCGCCACCCGTGAACCGTCACCGTGCCGCGAGGGAAGAAAGTGCTGCCGTGGGGTGACAAGGCGGCTCCTCCCGGAAGGGAAAAGGGGATAAAGCCCTCAAGAAGCTCTGAAAGGCCCCGAAAAGGAGGAACGCGCGCCCTGGCGGGCGTGGGGGACCCGCCAGGACGCGCTTCCTGCCCCGTGAGCGGCGACCCAGGACTCCGGCGAGGGATGGAGTCCTAAGCCGAGTTGTCGCGCACGGAGTTGGTGGGGGAGTGACCCTCTCGCGAGGACTCCGGGTGTTGGTCTAGCTGCGGCGATGCAACCCGCCGTGCCGGCCTGGACGCTTCCGGGGCGCTGACGGGGGCGCTCCCCCCATGCCTGTTGGGGGGCCCGTCTTGGCACCGGAGGCTCGGCTCGGTTAACACGGAAGGCACGGAACCGCCGGGTCGGACGCTCCTCTGGCTGATGTGGTGGAACCCGTGGCGAGGCAACTCGTAACGCAGTAAACGTGTTGCTTCGCAGGGGTCCCGCCAGGGCACGTACGGCATACCCGTGCGGACCGGCACCACCGGCCCTCACCCCCTCACCGGCCTTTCGATGGATTTGTACCAACGAATGGATGATGCGGCTGCGGATGCCGTCCGGTCAAGGGGGAGATGGTCTGCTAGAACCAGATCGTCTAAATTGTTGGAACAAAAGGGGTGAAAGTGGCAAGGTCGGTGCTGTATCAGCAGGTGGCTTCGGAACTGAGAAGGGCCATCTACTCCGGCATACTCGGCCCCGGAGCACAGCTGCCGACCGAGGCGCAGCTCATGGAAGACCATGGGGTGAGCCGCAACACCGTCCGATTGGCCCTCGGGGAACTGGTGAACGAAGGGCTCGTAACGCGCACGCCACGGCGCGGCACGGTGGTCAGGGATCGCAGGCCGCTGCTCATCTACCCGCAGCGCGAGCTGGAGCCGCAGCCGTCCGGAGAGCTGCGCGAGGCCTTCGCCTACGCGGTCACGCAAGAAGGCCGCGCGCCCAGCCAGTACATAGAGGTTCTGACCGTATCTCCCGTGGAGGAGATCGCCAGCAGGCTGGAACTGGCCGACGGGGAGCTCGCGGTGGTGCGGCGACGCCTGCGGTTCGTGGACGGCCAGCCCTACAACACCAACGACTCCTACTTCCCGCGGGAGCTGGTGGCCGACTCGGTGATCGCCCGGCCGGGCGACATCGAGCGCGGCGCCAACCGGGTTCTGGAGGAGCTGGGGCACGAGCAGGTGCGGGTGGTGGACGACATCTGGGCGCGCATGCCCAATCAGGAGGAGGCTGAGCGGCTCCAGCTGGAGCTCGGCACGCCGGTCGTGGTCTACGTCCGGGTCGGTTACGACCGTTTCGATACGCCGGTGCGCGTCGCGGTGTCGGTGCTGCCTGCCGACAAACATCTGATCAGATACGAGCTCGATCGCCGCTGACAGAGCTCGGTTGGGGGTGATCCCGCCGGCCGCGGCACAGTGAGCCTGCCGTCTCGCTGGGCGCGGGGAGTTATAACGCTCCCCATATTGCGATTTATCCGTATATATCGGGCTATCGGATAAATCGGGCCTTAGGCCCCTATTCGGGGTTTGCGTCCCATCCGACGATCACGTTCCGCATTCGCATGCCTGCGTACCGCAACGAAAGGTGAACCATGCGCACGAACACCCTCCTGCACCCGCTCACCCTCAGACGGGCCGAGCCCGTCGACCTCCACGGAGTCCTCGCCCTCCTGGCCGACACGGCCGGCTGGCTGCACGCCCGGGGCGTCAGGCAGTGGCCCCGGGAAGGCTTCGGCCCGGACCGTATCACGCCGCTGATCGAGGAGCGAGTGCTGTACCTGCTGGAGGACGAGCTGCGTACGCTCGACCCCCGCGGGCGGCGGTCGCCCGTCGCGACCATCGCGCTCGACCGGCACGCCGATCCGGAGTTCTGGACCGAGGCCGACGATCCCGGCGCGGCGCTGTACGTGCACAAGCTCGCGGTGGCGCGGCCCTGGTCGGGGAGCGGCCTGGGAGACGCCCTGCTCGACTGGGCGGGCGCCACCGCGTACGGGTCCGGACTGCCGTGGCTGCGGCTGGACTGCGCCAAGCGCAACGAAGGGCTGCAGCGCTACTACCTGCGCCGGGGCTTCCGCCACGTGCGCACGGTGGATCTGCCGCACCGCGCGTCAGGGGCGTTGTTCCAGCGCGGGGCCGCCGACCTGGCGATCACGGCCTTCCGCGACCTCACGGCGCCCGAGCTGATCGTCGCCTGACCGTCGCCTGACGGCCCGCTGATTCGGGGAGTGCGGGCCCCGGCCCGCGCTCTCCGAAGATCCACCGGCAAATGGGGGCAGATCGCCCTATACCCTCTGCACCATGACGGGATCCCTGCTGGAGGTCATCGCGCTCGGCGTGCGTGACGCCGTGGCCGCCGAAGAGGGCGGCGCCGACCGCCTGGAGGTCGTCACCGGGATGGCGGTGGGCGGGCTCACCCCGGCCCCCGAGATCGTGGCGGCGATCGCCGCCGAGTGTCCGCTGCCGCAGATGGTGATGCTCCGCTGCGACGAGGGCTTCACGGCGGACGGCGACGTGCTGGACCGCCTGCGGCGCGACGCCCGCGAGCTGGCGCAGGCCGGCGCCGCCGGGTTCGTCTTCGGGTTCCTGGACGAGACGGGCGCCGTGGACCTGGCGGCCACCGAGGCCCTCATCCACGCGGTGTCCCCGCTGCCCTGGACGTTCCACCGCGCCGTCGACCACGCGGCCGACGTGCACGCCTCCTGGCGGGCCGTGCGGCTGCTGCCCAACCTGGCGACCGTGCTCTCCGCCGGCTCGCCGCACGGCGTGGGCGACGGCCTGCCGGTGCTCAAGGGGCGCGCCGACGCAGGCGACGCCTCCATCGTCCTGGCGGGCGGCGGACTCAAGCCCCGGCACGTTCCGGACCTGTTGGACTACGGCATCCGCGCCTTCCACGTGGGCTCGGCGGTCCGGCGGAGCTGGGCCGACCCGGTGGACCCGCACCTGGTCCGCCGCTGGCGCTCGTTGATCGAACGCGACTGACCCGTCAGAGCAGTGCCGCGTCGGCCCGGCGCAGCGCCGCGACCAGCGTCTTGATCGTGGCCGGCTCGTCCATGACGCCGCCGCCCGCCGCGCGCCGCTCCTCCCAGGCGCGCACCCGCTCCCGGTACGCGTCGTACCGCGCCAGGTGGAAGGCGTAGACGGTGGCGAACCGGCTCACCAGGTGGGAGGGATGCATGTCCCACCCCTGGTGGAAGCCGTGCGCCAGGGAGTGGCGGACCAGCTCCGCGTGCCGCCGCCACAGCGCGCGCACGTCCGCGGCCGAGCCGGAGGCGGGCGAGGCGGCCAGCGACCCGTCGGACAGCTCCACCCCGGTGCCCGCGAACGCCGTCTGCATCACGTGCCGCGCGTGGTCGCACGCCGGATGGTCGAGCCGCTGCTCGTGCGGCGGCAGCCCGAGCGCCGCGGTGTAGTCGAAGACCCCGAAGTGCGCCGCGGCCAGCCGCCCGCCCAGCTCGCCGGCCAGCTCGGCGCGGAGGAACCGCACGGTCTGCGGCGCCTCCACCTGGATCTCGAACCGCAGCCTCGCGAGCCCGAGCGCTTCCTCCAGCCGCTCCAGGAACACGCCGAACTGGCCCAGGTACGCCTCCATCAGCACCTTGGGGAAGGTCACCGTGAACCCGCCGGGCAGTTCGCCGAGCCGTTCGACGATCCCGGTGACGAACCCGTCGAGCGTCCGCACCGACCGTTCCGGGTCGCCGTCGGCGAACGACTTGACCCGGGGGCCCCACCGGCGCGGCAGCGTGCCCGCCGCGCGCATCGCGGCCAGTGCCTCGACCGCCTGCTCGACGTGGCCGTCCTCCTCGCCGGGCCGCACCCCGTACCCGTCCTCGAAGTCCACCCGCAGGTCCTCGACCGGCTCGGTGGCGAGCTTGCGCAGCACCCGCTCGTGCACGGCGGCCGACAGCTCGTCGGGCACCCCGAACACCTCGGCCAGGTCGGCGGGCGTGGCCAGGTGCGCCTTGGCCAGCGCCAGCGCCTCGTCGCCCCACGCGGCCACGGTGCCGGCCGTGAACCGGTCGGCGGGCACGTACACGGTGTGCACCGGCTGCCAGGCAGGCTCCCCCGGGGGGTAGCGATCCTGCTGCTCTTGGTAGACCTCCTGGAAGCCGGGGACGCCGGACGGGAGGGTGGTGCGCATCGGTGTTCCTCTCTCAGGGACGGCAGGCCCGCAGCATCGCCTCCAGGCCGACCAGCTTGACCCGGTCGCCCCGGCCCAGCGACTTGGCCAGCTCGCCCTCGGCGGCCTCGATCGCCTGCCATTCCTCGTACGTCACCGGGCGCACGCCCCGCTCGGCCAGCAGCGCGTCGAGCGGCGTGAGGTCGCGCGGCGGCCGGCCGGACAGGTCGGCGAGCAGCGTGCGGACCGTCTCGGCGGCGTCGGACTTGTTCGTGCCGATCACGCCGGTGGGGCCGCGCTTGAGCCAGCCGGCCACGTACTCGCGCTCGCGCACCCGCCCCGCCTCGTTCGGCACCGTCATGGTCTTCTCCGAGAACGGCACCCCCGGCAGCGGGACGCTCTGGTAGCCGACCGAGCGCAGCACCATGCCGACCGGCAGCGTCTCGTACTCGCCGGTGCCGACCACGCGGCCCTCGGGCGACAGGCGGGTGCGCTCCAGCTTGAGCCCCTCGACCCGGTCGGTGCCCAGGATCTCCACAGGCCGCAGCCAGAACCGCACGTCGAGCCGGCGCGGCCGGCCGGCCGGGCCCCGCTCCGACCACGAGCGCAGCACGTCGATGTTGCCCTTGATCTGGCGCGGGAAGTCGCCGCCGAGCACCACGGCCTCCTCGGGGCGCACGCACACGTCGGCGTTGGTCAGCTCGCCCAGCTCGCGCAGCTCCTTGAGGGTGAACTTGGCGTGCTCGGGCCCGCGGCGGCCGATCATGTGGACGGCCTTGACCTGGCTGCCGGCCAGCCGCTCCAGCACCTCGTGCGGCACGTCGGTCGAGCTCAGCTCCTCGGCGGTCTTGGCCAGGATCCGCACCACGTCGACGGCGACGTTGCCGACGCCGATCACCGCCACCTCGGGGCTGTCGAGCGTGAACCGCGACGGGTCCACGTCGGGGTGCCCGCAGTACCAGTTGACGAAGTCGGTGGCGGCCACGCTGCCGGGGAGGTCCTCGCCGGGGATGCCGAGCCGCCGGTCCACCATCGCGCCGGTGCAGTAGACCACCGCGTCGTAGCAGGACAGCAGGTCCTCGACGGTCAGGTGCTCGCCGAGCGTGACCCCGCCGAGGAAGCGCACCTCGGGCAGCTCCAGCACCCTGCGCAGGTAGTTGGCGATCGACTTGATCGACGTGTGGTCGGGCGCGACGCCGTACCTGACCAGGCCGTACGGGGTCGGCAGCCGTTCGAGCACGTCCACCCGCACCGGCTCGCCCGACTGTTTGACCAGTGCCTCCGCCGTGTAGATCCCGGCAGGACCGGATCCGATGACCGCCACGCGCAACGTCACGCCGCCTCCCTCGCTCCGGCGATTGTGCACCTTGGGACACAGGGCCCACCAGGGTGCGGTCCGCCGACGTGATCGGTGTATCCCCGATCGCCCGTACAGATGAACCCGTCTTTCGTGCATACCGCTCGATGGTGATGTCTGTCGATATGTCCGCTCATGTTCTGGTGGTCCGCCTGGCTGAAGCGCGAAGCCGCCGGGCGCCTCCCCTTGCGGAAACGCGTCCGCCCCGATCACAGTGTTGCTCGTGAGGCGAAAGCACGCGCCGCGACGGAAGAAGGCCGGCACCCCGCCCGCCGTGGTCGGCGACCCGGCGGCCGACGGCGCCGTGCACTACGAGGCCTTCGGCCGGGTGATGGCCGCCCTGGCGACCGAGGCCGACTTCATCGAGTCCTGCCGCGATCTGACCTGGTGGCGCGGCGCCGACCTGAGCTGGCACGTCGAGTGGCGCGACGGCCCGTTCGCCGCCGAGGCGGCGGCGCTGCTCGCCGACCGCATGCCCGAGCTGGTCGAGCCGGGCGCGAGCGACGACTCCGCGGCCGTGCTCGCCGTCATGGGCGTCCGCTTCGAGCTGCGCGCCATCGACCCGATGGGCCGGGTCCGGGTACGCGCCCGCCCCGGCCTCTGGCGTCTGGCCGAGGCGCTCGACACCACCCGCCGCACCAACACCCGCCATCCGTGGGAGGAACTCCTGGGCGGCTGACGCGCCGTCTTACTTCCGGTTAACCCAAATTTGCCTTTTCTGTACGGTCACATAATGTGGTTGTGGTCGTCCATTGGCGTCTGCCAGGGGAAGGGACGACCGGGGACTGAGATGAAGACAAGCGCAATCGACTACGACTCCTTCGCCGAGTTCGACCGGCGGCAGCGTGGCATCGAGATCCATCTGGTGGTGGCCTTCTTCGCCGGCCTGGCCGTCGGGCTCGCCGGCGTGCTCGGCGCCGGCCGGATCCCCGGCTGGCTGGGCCAGATCTACGACCCGTACGTCTATCTCGCCCTGGCGGTCGCCGTCGGGGCCACCGCGTCCGGGTTCGGGTGGGCGCTGCTGACCACGTTCCTCGCGGCGGTGTCGACCGTGGTGGCCGCCATGGCCGGCAGCGCCCTGCGCGGCGACGCCGGCCTCGCCCCGCTCGGCGGCACACCCGACGGGCTGCTCTGGACGCTCGCGCTGCTGCTCGGGCTCGGGCTGACGGCGTACGCGACCCGCAGGGACGACCACTGGGGCGACCTCGCGGCCGGGATGATCGGCGCCCTCCTGGTGACCGACGTGGTGGAACGGGCGACGCCCGGGTTCGTCGCCGCCGAGCCGTACGTCCGGTCGCTGCCCGTCCTGCCGGTCGTCGTCCTGGCCGCGGGCGGCGTGCTCCTGCTGCGGCGCACGGGACCGGCGCGGGCGCGGGCTCTGGTGATCACCGCCGTCGCGGCCGGGATGTTCGCCCTGGGGCTGACCGTCCTGCCGGTGTGATAAGCCCGCGCGCCCGCCTCCTCGGAATCGATAGCCTGTAAGCCTTCAGCCGGTTCCGACCAAGGAGTAGTCGTGTTGCTGCGCATGTCGTCGTTGTTTCTTCGCACCCTGCGGGACGACCCGGCAGACGCGGAAGTGCCGAGCCACAAGCTCCTCGTTCGCGCCGGATACGTCCGCCGGGTAGCGCCCGGAATCTACTCCTGGCTGCCCCTGGGCAAGATCGTGCTGGAGAACATCACCCGCGTCGTCCGCGAGGAGATGAACCGGATGGGCGGCCAGGAGGTGCTCTTCCCCGCCCTGCTGCCCCGCGAGTACTACGAGGCCACCGGCCGCTGGACCGAGTACGGCGACACGCTCTTCCGCCTGCACGACCGCAAGGGCGCCGACTATCTGCTCGGCCCCACCCACGAGGAGCTCTTCACCGACATGGTGAAGGGCGAATACTCCTCCTACAAGGACTACCCGGTCACGCTCTACCAGATCCAGACCAAGTATCGCGACGAGGCCAGGCCCCGGGCCGGCATCCTGCGCGGCCGCGAGTTCCTCATGAAGGACTCCTACTCGTTCGACCTCGACGACGACGGCCTCAAGCGCTCCTACGAGCAGCACCGCGAGACCTACATCCGCACCTTCGACCGGCTCGGCATCCGCTACAAGATCGTGTTCGCCACGTCGGGCGCGATGGGCGGCTCGGCCTCGGAGGAGTTCCTGGCGCCCACGCCCACCGGCGAGGACACGTTCGTGGCCTGCCACTCGTGCGGCTACGCCGCCAACGCCGAGGCCGTGACGACGCCCGCGCCCGCCGCCCGCGCCCTCGACGGGCTGCCCCCGCTGCGCGTCATGGACACCCCCGACACCCCGACCATCGAGTCGCTGGTCTCGTACGTCAACGAGCACCACGGGCTGTCCGTCACCGCCTCCGACACGCTCAAGAACGTCGTCGTCAAGGTCTCCACGCCCGGCTCCGACAAGGTCGAGACCCTGGTCATCGGCGTGCCCGGCGACCGTGAGGTCGACTTCAAGCGGCTGGAGGCCGCGCTGGCGCCCGGCGAGCCCGCCATCTTCGAGGCCGACGACTTCGCCAAGCACCCCGGCCTGGTCCGCGGCTACATCGGCCCGCAGGTGCTGCGCGAGCTCGGCATCCGCTACCTCGTCGACCCCCGGGTCGTGACGGGCACCGCCTGGGTGACCGGCGCCAACGAGCCCGGCAAGCACGCCGCCGACGTCGTCGCGGGCCGCGACTTCGAGCCCGACGGCACGATCGAGGCCGCCGAGGTGCGCGCCGGCGACCCCTGCCCCCGCTGCGGGTCCGCGCTGTCGATCGACCGCGGCATCGAGATCGGCCACATCTTCCAGCTCGGCCGCAAGTACGCCGACGCCGCGGGGCTCGACGCGCTCGGCCCCGACGGCAAGCCGGTCCGCGTCACCATGGGCTCCTACGGCATCGGCGTCTCCCGCGCGGTCGCGGTGATCGCCGAGCAGGCCCACGACGAGCTCGGTCTGGTCTGGCCGCGCGAGGTCGCGCCCGCCGACGTGCACATCGTCGGCACCGGCAAGGACCGTCAGGTCGAGGCCGCGCTGGAGCTGGGCGGCGAGCTGGAGTCGCGGGGCCTGCGGGTGCTCGTCGACGACCGGCCCCAGGTGTCGCCCGGCGTCAAGTTCAAGGACGCCGAGCTGCTCGGTCTGCCCACGATCGTGGTGATCGGCAGGGGCCTGGCCCAGGGCGTGATCGAGCTGCGCGACCGGGTGACCGGCGAGAAGCGGGAGATCCCGCTCGCCGAGGCCGCGGACCAGATCGTCGCCGCCTGCGAATCCTGACAAAGACGGGCCGAACACCGCCCCGGTTTGACGGGGCGGTGAGTGGCTGTAACGCTCGGTCCGGTGAAGCCACATGTCGAACTGAAAGATTTCTGGGAGCGGCGCCTCCAGTCCGACTGGACCGAGAGCGGCGTCGGCTACAAGGCCCTCGGCAGGGCGTTCAACATCTGGATGTATCGCGTGCGCGCCGAGGGCTTCCGCCGCGAGGTCACCACGCTGGGCCTCAACCTGCCGAAGTGCCGGATTCTCGACATCGGCTCGGGCACCGGCTTCTACGTCCGCCAGTGGCGGGCGCTGGGCGCCGAGTCCATCACCGGCAGCGACCTCACCGACGCGGCCGTCGACCGCCTGCGCGGCCGGTTTCCCGACGACACGTTCCTGCGGCTCGACATCGCCGACCCCGGTGACACGCTCGCCGACGCCGCCTACGACGCGGCGTCGGCGATGGACATGCTCTTCCACATCACCGACGACACCCGTTACCGCGCCGCCCTGCACAACATCGGCAGGGCGGTGCGGTCAGGCGGCGTCCTGGTCCTGTCGGAGAACTTCCTGCACCGGCCGGAGCAGCGCTCCGACTACCAGGTCAACCACACGCTCCCGTGGATCACCGCGGCCCTCGACGAGGCCGGGTTCGACGTGGTGCGCCGCGTCCCCATGCTCGTCCTGATGAACGCCCAGGTCGACGCCAACCCTCTCTGGCGCAAGCTGTGGGGCGGTTTCCTGCGCGCGGTCACGCTGACCGAGTTCACCGGGTGGCTGGCCGGGGCCCTGCTCTATCCCGTCGAACGCCGTCTGGTCCGCGTGCTGCGCGAGAGCCCGACCACGGAGATCATGATCTGCCGCCGCCGCTGACCCCGGGCCGCCGGCGGAACGCCAGCACCCCCATGGCCGCGAACCACGCGTGCACCTCCACGACGCCCAGCCGCTGCACCAGCCCGGCCACCCCATGCTCGGCCCCGCCGGGGGTGGGCCGGAAGGTCACGAAGAACAGCACGACCAGCGCCAGCGTCAGCGGGCCGCCGGCCATCAGCCATGTGCCGAACCGCCGCCAGCCCGGTAAGCGGCGGAAGTACCTCCCCGCCACCAGGAAACCGATCACCGGCGCGCCGACGGCCAGCACGTAGCCGAGCGTGTGCGGCAGCATCTCCTCAAGGGTGAACAACCCGCACAGCACCTGGCCGACGCCGCTGAGCCCGAGCAGCGCCGCGCAGACCCGGCGGCCGGGCGCGGCGGCGACCCGGAAGACGCCGGCCACACCCGCGGTCAGCATGAGCCCGGTGACGACGAACGCGGCGTTCATGTACGGCGCGGTGACGCCCAGGCCGAGCCCGCTGATGGGCTGGCTGACGGGCGAGTAGCCCTCGAACCGGTGGCCGAAGAGCGTGTAGCCGGGGCTGATCAGGCCGAGCACGAGCCAGGACAGCTCGAACAGCGCGGGCCCGGCGACCGCCCCCAGGGCGATCCAGCGTGCGGTTGACGGATGGGCGGAACGGAACATGACGACACTCCTCCGGTGGACGACACGTCCCACGGGGAGGAATCCCGGCTACCCTTGCGGTTGCCTGCCTCGTGCGCCGGGTCCCGTTCCCGCGGGATCTGATACGAGGTCGACCCCGGTCGCGGTGTTCCCGCACCGCACCGGGGTCCTTTCACAGGTCAGCCCGGCTGACCACCTCCGTCCGGGTCCCACGCGGCGTGCGCCAGCGCCCAAGCGGGGCCCCAGCCGGTCTCGGGGTCGGTGATCCGCCGTACGAACCGCTCGACGAACGCGGTCTCGGCGTCCAGCAGCGCGAGCCGGTACTCCTCCTCGATGACGAACAGCTCCGGCAGCCCGGAGCTCACCGCGCCCTCGATCAGGGCGGTGATCTCCGCGCGCTGCCCGGCGAGCCGGTCCAGCCGCCTGCGCAGCAGCTCCACGGCCCGCTCCGGCGGCATCGCCCCGATCAGCGACAGCGCGGCCACGAACGCGGGGTACTCGTGCCTCGGCTGCTCGACCAGCTCGCTCAGCCACTCGCGCAGCTCCCGCCGCCCCGCGTCGGTGAGCCCGTACACGGTCCGCTCGGGGAGCTGCCCCTGCCGGCCGGTGCCGACCTCGGCGATGAACCCGGCGCGGGCCAGCTGCCTGACGACCGAGTAGAGAGAGCCGTGGTTGTACTTGATGCTGCGGGCGTCCCCGTGCTCGCGCAGGGTCCGGCCGAGCTCGTACGGGTGCATCGGGCCCCGGCTCAGGTAGGACAGCACGGCCAGCGCCAGCAGATTGCCCACCGCCCGCTTCTCCGCCATGCCCGCCTCCTTGTAGTTACTGTCAACTATCCGACAACGACTAGTTGATGTCAACTATTCGACGGTGCGCAAGCAGCCCGGGTGACGGACTCGAAAGGAGCTCAGCCGCTCGGCGACGGGGTGGGCGTCGGCGCGGCGGGGACGGGCATGCCGGGGAAGGCCGTGGCCGGCCCGGCGCGGAACGAGTGGCCGCGCAGGACCGTCTCCTGCATGGCCACCGCCGCATAGCGCCGCAGCGCGACGTCGGCGGCCGCGACCAGCTCCAGGTAGGAGGCGGTGAGCCCGGTCTCCACGTGGGCGGCCAGCCGGGCGGCCGCGGGCCCGCTGGACGGGATGGACGGCAGCGCGTAGGACGCCTGGGGCTCGGCGGGCTCGCCGCCGCGGGCGGTGATGAGCGCGCGCAGCTCGTCGCGCCGGTCGCGGTGCGCGTCGAAGGCGCGGGTGAGGCGGGCGCGCAGGGAGCCGCTGGTGCGCGCGCCCAGCAGGCCGTACGCGAAGACCGCGGCGTGCTCGGCCGCGAGCGCCTTGCGGAGCTTCTCCACGTCGGCCGGGTCGGCGCCGCTTGCGGCGGGCGGCGGCTGGGGCGGCTTGACGGCGGCAGCGGCGGTGGTGGCGGCGTGCAGGATCTCGCAGGCTCCCATGCTCGCCACCAGCTGGGCCAGCGCGGGGGCCACGCCGGCGAGCTGGGCGGGCCGCCGCGCCGCCGACTTGCGCTCCAGCGCCCGCATCCGCCCCGGCGTCATCGTGGGAGTGGACGTGGGGGAAGCCGTGGGGGAGGCCGTCGGGGTCGCGGGGGAGGCGGACGTCGTGGGGCCGGGTGGCCGCGTCGCGAGGTCGGGGTAGCGCCGCCGCAGCTCGGCCAGGTGCGCCTGGTGATGGTCGCGGAGGCCGACGAGCTCGTCGTCGCCGCCCGCGATCAGCGCCGAGTAGAGCGCGATGGTCCGCTCCTTGTCGGCGATGAGCGTGCGGGCCAGGGCCTGCTCGGGGGTGTCGCGTACCGGCTCGGGGTCGGGGGTCGCGCCGCAGCCCGCGAGCGCCGCCACGGCGGCCCCGCCCGCCAGCAGGGCTCGCCTGGAGAGGTGAGGCTGGCGCACGAGCAGGACCTTTCAACTGTTACGGACCGCAGACAGCATCGTACGGGCTCGTGCCGCCGCACGCGGTCAGGCGCGGCCCGTACGGGAGGCGCGGCGCGAAGATCGCTCACGATGCGGAATCCACCGGCTTCAGCCGTGGAGTGAAGCCGAACAGATAGGGTGTCAACAGCCAGTGGCGAGGTCCGCCCCGGCTGTGACTTGACAATAGGGGAGGTCGGTATGGGCAGCGCGTCACCCCGCGACCACCTGATGAAGATCCTGGAGCCCGTGGTCGCCGCGGAGGGCCTCGATCTGGAGGACGTGACGGTCACCCAGGCCGGCAAGCGCCGGCTGCTGCGGGTGGTCGTCGACTGTGACGGCGGCGTGAGTCTCGACCACGTGGCCGACGTGAGCCAGGCCGTCTCCGCGGCGCTCGACCAGGACGACGCGATGGGCGCCGCTCCCTACACGCTCGAGGTCTCCTCACCCGGCGTGGACCGCCCGCTGACCGAGCCGCGCCACTGGAGGCGCGCCGCCAAGCGGCTGGTCAAGGTGGAGATGAGAGACGGCGGCCTGATCGAGGGCAGGGTGCTGTCCGCCGACGACACCGGGGTGGACCTCGACGTCGACGGCGCCGCCCGCAGGCTCGACTATCAAGACCTGGCCCGTGGGCGGGTGCAGGTGGAGTTCCGCCGCATCGACGACGACGTCGACGGCGACGAGGGCTAAGGGGGAGCCTCGTGGACATCGACATGAGCGTCCTGCGCAGCCTGGAGCGGGAGAAGGACATCTCCTTCGACCTGGTCGTCAAGGCCATCGAAGACGCGCTGCTGATCGCGTACTTCCGCACCGAAGGCGCCGCCGCCAAGGCCCGCGCCGAGCTCGACAAGGCGACGGGTCACGTGACGATCTGGGCGGCCGAGCTCGACGAGGACGGCGAGATCGTGCGCGAGTACGACGACACTCCGGGCAACTTCAGCCGGATCGCGGCCACCACGGCCAAGCAGGTCATCCTGCAGCAGCTGCGCGACGCCGAGGACGAGATCAACTTCGGCGAGTTCGCCAGCCGCGAGGGCGAGCTGGTCTCCGGCGTGATCCAGCAGGGCAAGGACCCGCGGGTGGTGCTGGTCGACCTCGGCAAGATCGAGGCCGTGCTGCCCGCCCACGAGCAGGTGCCGGGTGAGGAATACACCCACGGCGAGCGCATCCGCGCCTACGTGGTCCAGGTGAAGAAGGGTCACAAGGGCCCGTCGGTCACCCTCTCGCGCACCCATCCGGGGCTGGTGAAGAAGCTCTTCGCGCTGGAGGTGCCGGAGATCGCCGACGGCACGGTCGAGATCGCCGCGGTGGCGCGCGAGGCCGGCCACCGCACCAAGATCGCCGTACGGTCGCGCAAGCCCGGCGTCAACGCCAAGGGCGCCTGTATCGGCCCGATGGGTTCGCGGGTGCGCAACGTGATGACCGAGCTGCACGGCGAGAAGATCGACATCATCGACTGGTCCGAGGATCCAGGAGAGTTCGTCGGGAATGCCCTGTCTCCCGCGCGTGTTTCCCATGTCGAGGTTCTCGATCTCGACGGACGGGTGGCGCGGGTGATCGTGCCCGACTACCAGCTCTCGCTGGCTATCGGCAAGGAAGGGCAGAATGCCCGGCTTGCCGCTCGGCTGACGGGCTGGCGGATCGACATCCGTCCCGACACTCAGGCAGAGGATGCCGCCGGTTCCGTAGATGCGTCGACACGGTAATCTGGAATATGGTTGCCACGCGGCCCCACAGCGCACCTGTGTGGGCTGCAGGGTTCGCACGGATAAGTCCGAGCTGCTCCGACTGGTGCTGATCGAGGACCGGGTGGTCCCCGACCAGCGAGGACGGCTTCCTGGCAGGGGTGCATCGCTGCATCCGTCCATGAGCTGTCTGGAGCTTGCCGAGCGTCGCCGGGCGTTTCCGCGCGCGTTTCGCGTGCCGGGGCCGCTCGACGTCTCGCGGGTGCGGGCGCACCTGGGAGGAGAACCACGAAATGTCATGTAGGACGCCGAGTTGATGGGGCGGAGTCAGATTGCTATGAGCGCCTGATGAGCACGCGGCGATGAAGACGTCAAGGTAGCGACGGTCCGGACGGCACAGCCAGCCTCCCGGGCCGAGTTAGGGAGTGCAGTGGCGAAGGTCCGGGTATACGAGCTCGCTAAGGAGTTCGGCGTAGAGAGCAAGGTCGTCATGGCCAAGCTCCAGGAGATGGGGGAGTTCGTCCGTTCGGCGTCCTCGACCATCGAAGCGCCGGTGGTCCGCAGGCTCACCGAAGCTCTGGGCGTGTCGAAGGGCGCGCCCTCGAAGGGCGGCGGTTCGCCGTCCCACAGGCCGCAGCCGCCGAAGGCTGCCCCACGGCCGGCAGACAGCCAGGCCGGCAACGGCGCCCCGCAGGCGCCGATGCCCTCACCTCCGCGTCCCGGGCCCAAGCCCGGTCCGCGGCCAGGCCCCGCGGGCGGCTCGCGCCCGTCGGCGCCGCAGCAACAGCCGCCGCAGCAGCAGCCGCAACCGCAGCAGCCGCAGCAGCAGCCCGAGGCCGCCCGCGGCGAGACCTCCAGCGCTCCGCAGGCGCGGTTCGAGACCGGCCAGCGGCCGGCGCCCGGCCCGCGTCCCGGTCCCGCGGCACGTCCCGGCCCGAAGCCGGGTCCCGCGCAGCGTCCCGGCGGCTCGTCCGGCGGTCCGTCCGGCGGCGGTTCCGCGCAGGCCCCGCGCCCCGGCGCGCCGGCCGGCGGCGGTCCGCGTCCCGGCCCCAAGCCGGGTCCCCGCGGCCCGCGTCCCGGCAACAACCCGTTCTCGTCCAACGCGAGCGGCATGGGCCAGGCGCGTCCGCGTCCCGGTGGCAACCGCGAAGGCGGCTCCGGCCCGCGTGAGCGTCGCGACGGTCCGCCGCGTGACGGCGCGATGCCGCGTCCGCCGCAGGGTCGCGGCGACCGGCCCACGCCCGGTCCGCGTCCCGGCCCGCCCGGTGCGGCCGGTCCGCGTCCGGGTCCCGGCGCCGGTGGTCCGCGTCCCGGTCCTGGTGCGGGTGGCCCGCGTCCCGGCGGTCCGCGTCCCAACCCGATGATGATGCCGCAGGGCCGTCCTGCCGGTCCCGGCGGCGGCGGTGGCCGTCCCGGTGGTCCGGGTGGCGGCGGCGGTCGTCCCGGCGGCGGCGGTGGCCGTCCCGGCGGCGGTGGCGGTGGCGGTCGTCCCGGTGGCGGTGGCGGCGGTTTCGCCGGCCGTCCGGGTGGCGGCGGTCAGCGCACGGGCACCGGCGGTCCCGGTGGCGGCGGCGGTTTCGCCGGTCGCCCCGGCGGCGGTGGCCGTGGTCGCGGTGGCGGCACGGCGGGCGCCTTCGGGCGTCCCGGCGGTCGTCCCGCCCGTGGTCGCAAGTCCAAGCGTCAGAGGCGCCAGGAGTTCGACAATATGTCGGCGCCGGCGATCGGCGGTGTGCAGGTCGCCCGCGGCAACGGCGCGACGATCCGGCTGCCGCGCGGTGCGTCGCTGTCCGACTTCGCCGACCGCATCGGGGCCCTCCCCGCGTCGCTGGTGCAGATCATGCTGCACCTCGGCGAGATGGTGACGGCCACGCAGTCGGTCAACGAGGAGACGCTGCAGCTGCTCGGCGCCGAGCTGGACTACAACATCCAGGTCGTCAGCCCCGAGGAGGAGGACCGCGAGCTTCTCGAGGCCTTCGACATCGAGTTCGGCGAGGACGAGGGCGACGAGGCCGACCTGGCCGCGCGTCCGCCCGTGGTGACCGTCATGGGTCACGTCGACCACGGTAAGACCAAGCTGCTCGACGCGATCCGCAAGACCAACATCGCGGCGCGCGAGGCGGGTGGCATCACCCAGCACATCGGCGCCTACCAGGTCGAGACCGAGCACGAAGGCGAAGACCGCAAGGTCACCTTCATCGACACCCCGGGTCACGAGGCGTTCACCGCCATGCGTGCCCGAGGCGCGAAGTCCACGGACATCGCGGTGCTGGTGGTCGCGGCCGACGACGGTGTGAAGCCGCAGACGATCGAGGCGCTCAACCACGCCCAGGCGGCCGACGTGCCGGTCGTGGTCGCGGTCAACAAGGTCGACAAGGAGGGCGCCGACCCGAGCAAGGTCAGGGCCCAGCTCACCGAGTACGGCCTGGTGGCCGAGGAGTACGGCGGCTCGACGCTGTTCGTCGACATCTCCGCGCTCAAGGGCCAGGGCATCGACAACCTGCTCGAGGCCATCCTGCTGACCGCCGACGCCGAGCTCGACCTGCGGGCCAACCCGACGATGGACGCTCAGGGCATCGCGATCGAGGCCAACCTCGACAAGGGCCGCGGCCCGGTCGCGACCGTCCTGGTCCAGCGCGGCACGCTCCGCGTGGGCGACTCGATCGTCTGTGGCGAGGCCTACGGCCGCGTCCGGGCGATGCTCGACGACACCGGCGAGCCGGTGGAGGAGGCCACGCCGTCGCGTCCCGTCCTGGTGATGGGTCTGACGGCGGTGCCGAGCGCCGGCGACAACTTCATCGTGGTCGCCGACGACCGGATGGCCCGGCAGATCGCCCAGCAGCGCGCGGCGCGCAAGCGCAGCGCCGACATGGCGAAGTCGAGCCGCAGGCGCACCCTCGAAGAGCTGTTCAGCGACCTTGAGAAGGGCCGCGTCGACGAGCTCAAGCTCATCATCAAGGGTGACGTGTCCGGTTCGGTGGAAGCGCTGGAAGACGCCCTGCTCAAGATCGATGTCGGCGACGAGGTCAGGCTCCGTGTCCTGCACCGCGCCGTCGGTGCGATCACCGAGTACGACGTCAACCTCGCCGTCGCCGACGACAACGCGGTCATCATCGGCTTCAACGTCCGCCCCGAGCCCCGGGCGCGCGACCTGGCCGAGCGCGAGGGCGTCGACATCCGCTACTACTCGGTCATCTACCAGGCGATCGAGGAGATCGAGGCGGCGCTCAAGGGCATGCTCAAGCCCGAGTTCGAAGAGGTCCAGATGGGCACGGCCGAAGTCCGCGAGGTCTTCAAGGTGCCGAAGATCGGCAACGTCGCCGGTTCTCTGGTCCGCTCGGGCGTGATCACCCGAAACAGCAAGGCCAGGCTGATCCGCGACGGCGTCGTCATCGCGGACAACCTGACCGTGTCGTCGCTGCGCCGGTTCAAGGATGACGCGACCGAGGTCCGTGAGGGCTTCGAGTGCGGCATCGGCGTCGGCTACAACGACATCAGGCTCGACGACGTCATCGAGACGTTCGAGATGCGGGAGAAGCCGCGGGTGTGACCCGTGGCCGGGCGCCCGGCGGCTCATCCGCCGGGCGCCTTACGCACGTCCGGGCCGGTCATCCGCCGCACCGGTCCGGCGTGCGCTCGACACCAGTGCAAGCGGCGGCTGCCAACGATGTATGTGGGTGCCCTGACCCTGGACATCCTGCTCGGCGACGTTCATTCGCTGAAGCAGAAACGATCCGTCGTGCGTCCCCTGGTCGCCGAGCTGTTGCGGCGCTTTCCCGCCGTGGCCGTGGCCGAGGTGGGCCATCTCGACCTCCACCGAAGAGCCGAGGTCGGCATCGCGGTGATCTCCGCCTCTGCGGGTAACTGCAAAGAGGTGATGGACTCCTGCGAGCGGCTGGTGGCCTTCCGTCCCGAGATCGAGCTCCTGTCAGCCAGGCAGCGGCTCTACAACGACGAAGACTGAACGACAGCGCGACCGCCGGTCGCGCGTGAAGGGGGAGCGAACATGGTGGATGCAGCACGAGCGCGCAAGCTCGCGGACCGCATCCAGCAGATCGTCGCCGAGATGCTGGAGCGCCGGATCAAGGACCCGCGTCTGGGCTTCGTCACCGTGACGGACACGCGGATCACCGCCGACCTGCGCGAGGCGACGGTCTTCTACACGGTGTTCGGCTCCGAGGCCGAGCGGGCCGACAGCGCGGCCGCCCTGGAGAGCGCCAAGGGGATCATCAGGTCCGAGGTGGGCCGCCAGACCGGCGTGCGCTTCACCCCGACGCTGACGTTCAAGCACGACCCGCTGCCCGACAGTGCCCGCCAGCTCGACGACCTGATCCTGGCCGCCCGGGCCCGGGACGCCGAGGTGGCGCGCCAGGCGGAGAACGCCTCCTACGCGGGTGAGTCCGACCCGTACCGTAAGCCGGAGGACGACGAGCCGGACGGGCCCGTGGCGCCGTGACCCCCGACGTGCGCGACAGGCCGGGCCGCCCGGCCAGGAGTGGTTCCGTCACGGTGTCCGAAGACGCCTGGGAGTCGACGGTCCGCCTCATCTCCGAGGCCGACGAGATCGCGCTGGCCTGCCACATCTCGCCGGACGGCGACGCGCTCGGCTCGATGCTGGCCGTCGGGTTCGTGCTGCGCTCGATGGGCAAGCGGGTGGCCGCCTCGTTCGGCGACCGTGACTTCGCGGTGCCGCGCCTGCTCCGCTTCCTGCCGGGGCAGAACATGCTGGTGCCGCCGGACCGCTACCCGCCCGAGCCCGACCTCATGATCACCTTCGACTCGCCGTCCGTCGCCCGGCTGGGGCTGCTGGAGGGCAGCGTACGCCGGGCCCGCGCGCTGATCGTGGTCGACCACCACCCGTCCAACGACGGCTTCGGCACGGTCGACCTCATCGACGCGCGCGCGGCGGCCACCGCGATGCTGGCCGAGCAGCTGATCTACCGGCTCGGCGGCTCGCTCGACCGCGACATCGCCACCTGCCTGTACGCGGGGCTGGTCACCGACACCGGCTCGTTCCGCCACTCGTCCACCACCCCGGCCGCGCACCAGATGGCGGCCCGGCTGGTGGCCACCGGGCTGCACACCGACGAGATCGCCAGGGAGCTGTGGGACCGGTCCCCGTTCGGCTACCTCAAGGTGCTGGCCGCGGCGCTGGACCGGGTCCGGCTGGACGACGGCCTGGTCTGGACGTACGTGACCCGGGTCGACCGGGCCGCGTACGGGCTGCCGTACTCGGAGCTCGAAGGCATCATCGACGTGGTGCGGCGCACCGACGAGGCCGACGTGGCGGCGGTGCTCAAAGAGGACGACCAGGGCGCCTGGCAGGTGTCCACCCGGTCCAAGGGCCGCGTCGACGTGGCTCATGTGTGCGCCGCGCTGGGCGGCGGCGGGCACCACAACGCGGCCGGTTTCACTTCGTACGACAGCCCCGACGCCACGATGGCGAAGTTCCGGGCTCTGCTGAGAGAGGCGTGATGGCCGGAAGCGGCTTGATCATCGTCGACAAACCCGCCGGATGGACGTCCCACGACGTGGTGGCCAGGCTGCGCCGGCTGGCGGGCACCCGCCGGGTCGGGCACGCCGGCACGCTCGACCCGATGGCGACCGGCGTGCTCGTCATCGGCGTGGAGAAGGCGACCAGACTGCTCGGCCACCTCGCGCTGACGCAGAAGGTGTACGAGGCCACGATCCGGCTGGGCGTGGCCACGAACACCGACGACGCCGAGGGCGAGGTCACCACGACCGCCTCGGCCGCCGACGTGGCCGAGGAGCGGATCCGGGCGGGCGTGGGCGCGCTCACCGGCGAGATCTCACAGGTCCCGCCGCAGGTCAGCGCGATCAAGGTGAACGGTGAGCGGGCCTACAAACTGGCCCGCGCCGGCACCGGGGTCGAGCTGGCCGCCCGGCCGGTGACGGTGTACGAGTTCGCGATCGGCGGCATCCGGCGGCAGGGCGACGTGATCGACGTCGACGCCGTGGTGCGCTGCTCGTCCGGCACGTACATCCGGGCCCTGGCCCGCGACCTGGGCGCCGGGCTCGGCGTCGGCGGCCACCTGACCGCCCTGCGCCGCACCTCCGTCGGCCCGTACGGGCTCGACCAGGCCAGGACCCTCGACCAGCTCGCCCGGAAGTGCGAGATCCTGCCGATCGGCGAGGCGGTCGCGGCGGCGTTCCCGCGCCGCGACGTGAGCCTGGAGGAGGCCAGGGTCGTCAGGCACGGCGGCCGGCTGCCCGCGGCCGGGCTGGGCAAGGGCCCGATCGGCATGTTCGGGCCCGACGGCGAGCTGCTGGCGCTGGTGGAGGAGCAGGGCCGGCTGGCCAAGCCGCTGGCGGTCTTCGTCTCCTGACTCAGCCGGCCGGCTTGCGCGCCACCATGATGTCGCGCACGATCGCCTGGTCGACCCAGTGCTCGAAGTCGGGATAGTCGACCACGTCGAGCCCGGCCCCGGTGAGCACGCGGGCCAGCTCGTCGCGCCCGCCGCCGTAGGTGTTCCACGAGACGCCCAGCGCGCCGCCCGGCTTCAGCAGCTCGGCCCAGACCGGAGCAGCCCGCTCCAGCAGCTCCAGCGGGCTGCGCGACAGCCCCGTGCCGCCCTTGCTGCCGTGCTGCACCCCGTAGGGCGCGTCGGTGACGACGGCGTGGAACGACCCCGGCTTGAAGAACTCCCGCGCCCGCACGGTGTCGGCGTTGACCACGGTGACCTTCTGCGTCTCGCCCGCCTTGTAGGCCTCCTTGGTCGCCCCGAACACCACGTCGAGCCGCCGCCCCACCAGCGCCCGCTGCCGGCGCACCGGCACGGTCTCGGCGGTGTGCTTGAGCCGCTTGTTCTTCAGCCAGGTGCGCAGGAAGCCGGAGTAGGCCTCGAAGTCCTTGCTGTCGTGGTCGAGCCCGTAGGCGTCGTAGCCGTACATGAGGGCCTGGTTGAGCGTGGTGCCGCGGCCGCAGAGCGGGTCGAGCACGGCGAGCCGGTCGCCGAGGCGGAAGCCGGAGGCCAGCACGGTGACGTTGAGCAGCAGCTTGGTGAAGTGCTCGTTGGTCTTGCCGGCGTACTTCTGGATCGTGAGCAGGTCGCTGCTCAGCCGGTCGAGCGGGGCGAGCTCCGCGGGCCGCAGCAGCTCGCCCTCCACCCCGAACAGCGCGTAGACCGACGACAGGTTGGACAGCAGCGCCATGTCCGCCCCGGAGAGCGGCTCGGCCGTCTCGAAGGTGACGTACGGCAGCCCGCCGATGCGGGTCTCCTCGATGCCCGCCACGTCGGCCGCCAGCCCGCGCCCGGCGAAGACCGCCAGCTCGGCGAGGGTCAGGCGGGGTGCGCTGTCGGCGTAGACCCGGTTGAAGGCAGGCAGGATCAGCAGCGCGTATCGAGGCATGCAGCGGATCGTACCGCCCTCGGTTGCGGGGCACGGGTTCGCGCATGGCAGGCTTGGAGGGTCGATCCGGAAATGAGCGAATGGGGCCGGGCGTGCGTGAATCGGAGCGGTCAGTCGTCACGATCGGCGTGTTCGACGGCGTCCATCGCGGCCATCAGCGAGTGATCAGGCGGGCCGTCGAGACCGCCGCCGAGCACGGCCTGCGCACCGTCGCGCTGACCTTCGAGCCGCCTCCCGAGGAGGTCGTCCGGCCCGGCTACCGCCCGCTCCGTCTGGCCACCGCCAAGCGGCGGTCCGGCCTGCTGCGTGAGCTGGGCGTGGACGAGGTGGTGGTGCTGCCGTTCACGCTGGAGGTGGCGCAGCTGAGCCCGGCGGAGTTCGCCCAGCGCGTGCTGGCCGACCGGCTGCGCGCGGCGGCGGTCGTGGTGGGCGAGGACTTCTCGTTCGGTCACGAGGCGGCGGGCGACGTCGAGACGCTGCGCGCGCTGGGGGAGAAGTACGACTTCACGGCCGAGGGCGTGCCGCTGATCCAGGGCGTCTCCTCGACGCTGGTCCGCGAGCGACTGGTGGCGGGCGACGTCGCCGGCGCGGCCACCGCGCTGGGCCGGCCGCACCGGGTCGAGGGCGTGGTGGTGCGCGGCTACCAGCGGGGGCGGCAGCTCGGCTTCCCGACCGCCAACGTCGAGTCGCCGCCGCAGACCGCCATCCCCGCCGACGGGGTCTACGCGGGGTGGCTGGAGTGCGTGCCGGTGGCCAACCTGCCCGCGCTCTACGAGGGCGAGCGCTGGCCGGCCGCGATCTCGGTCGGCACCAACCCGACGTTCGAGGGGGTGCCGCGCACGGTCGAGGCGTACGCGCTCGACCGCGACGACCTGGAGCTGTACGGGGTGCACGTGGCGGTCGACTTCGCCGCCAGGCTGCGGGGCAACACCCGGTTCGACTCGATCGAGGAGCTCGTCGGCCAGATCCACGCCGACGTCGACCAGGCCCGCCGCCTGACGTCCTGACCCGCCGTCTCACGTCCTGACCCGCAGGCCGTCCAGCATCCGTGACAGGGCGGCCAGCGTGTCGTCCAGGTCGCCCGGCTCCGACTCCGGCCGGGCCAGCCACAGCACCGCCTCGTTCATCGCGCCTGACAGCAGATGGGTGAGCGGGGCGACCGGGCCGGCCGCGATCTCGCCGTTCTCCGCGAGGGCCGCCAGCGCCTCGCCCAGGTGGCGGGCGGAAGCGGCCTCGTCGATCGCGCGCCACTCGGCCCAGCCGAGCACGGCCGGGCCGTCGATGAGCATGATGCGCCGCACGCCGGGGCCGGCGGCGGCCCGCACGAACGCGGCGCAGCCCGCCTTGAGCTGCTCCCACGGGTCGCCCGCCGCGTCGGCCTCGGCGGCCACCTGATCCGCCACCTCTCGCTGCGCCTCTTCCAGCACGGCGCGGAACAGCGCCGCCTTGCCGTCGAAGTGGTGGTAGAGCGCGCCCTTGGTCACCCCGGCCTCGCGCACGATCTCCGCCAGGCCCACCGCGGCGTAGCCCTCGCCAGCGAAGAGCCGCCTGCCGGCCGCCACCAGCGCGCGCCTGGTCGCCTCTCGCTGCTCGGCCCTGGTTCCGGTCATGCACACCGCCTTTGACATACCGATGGTATGCGAACTAGTCTACCGCCACATACCGACGGTATGCGAAAGGGAGCGTCATGGAACTCACCAGCTTCTATCCCGTGATCTGCACCGACAAGGTGGCGGAGTCGCGCGACTTCTACGTGCGCCTGTTCGGGTTCGAGATCACCTTCGAAGCCGACTGGTACGTCAGCCTCAGGCGCGGCTCGTACGAACTGGCCCTGCTCGACCACACGCACCCCACGCTGCCCGAGGCGTACCGGAAGCGGGCGGCGGGGCTGCTGCTCAACTTCGAGGTCGGCGACGCGGACGCCGAGTGGGAGCGGCTCGTCACCGGCGCCGGGCTCACGGCCGCGCTGCCGCTGCGCAGCGAGGACTTCGGGCAGCGGCACTTCATCGTGGCCGACCCCAACGGGGTGCTCATCGACGTCATCCAGCCCATCGAGCCCACCGGCGAGTACGTGGAACAGTATGTGTAGAGTGCGCGCCGTCGCGCGGGCATGCCCTCCGTGGTGGTAGCCTTACATGTCGGCTCTGTGACGGCGGCGCCGTGCGCTGCCCTGAAGGCCTTCGCCGCGGCGACTGTAGGCACGCACGGTCGTTCGCACTTCGCATCCGCGCGTGCCCGTAGCTCATAAGGAGAGCCGTGTCTCTCGACACCGCTGCCAAGAAGACCATCATCGCCGAATACGCGACGACCGACGGCGACACCGGGTCGCCCGAGGTGCAGATCGCGCTGCTGAGCAAGCGCATCAGCGAGCTGACCGAGCACCTCAAGACCCACAAGCACGACCACCACAGCCGTCGTGGCCTGCTGCTCCTCGTGGGCCGCCGGCGCCGTCTGCTGAAGTACCTGCAGAAGGTCGACATCGCGCGTTACCGTGCGCTGATCGAGCGGCTCGGCCTGCGCCGATAGCATGGAAAGGGAGCGGCGGTGACGCCGCTCCCTTCTCATATGGATCCGGCGCTCGGCGCCGGACGCACAACTGAATAACCGAGACACTAGAGCCCCCGCGTCCGCTCAGCACCATGCGACCCGCGACGCCTGCGGGCCGGTCCTCGGTAGTGGCTTCCGGTATTCAGACCGGGCGCTTCGATCGAAGACCGGCGCTGCACCTCCTGATGGGACGTCCGTTCGACGGACCTGCCGCCACCGGTTCAACCACGGTGGGGCGGCACCTTTCCTGTCGGGCACGAGGGTGCCGGTGAAAAAGGGCGCGGGAGACCGACTGACCAAGGAGGTCCCCCGTGGAGGGTGTCCACACCGCTGAAGCCGTCATCGACAACGGCTCTTTCGGCACGCGCACGATCCGGTTCGAGACCGGACGGCTCGCGCGGCAGGCGGCCGGCAGTGCCGTCGCCTATCTCGACAACGACACGATGGTGCTGTCCGCCACGACCGCGTCCAAGCAGCCGAGGGAGAACCTCGACTTCTTCCCGCTCACCGTGGACGTCGAAGAGCGCATGTACGCCGCGGGCCGCATCCCCGGCTCGTTCTTCCGCCGTGAGGGCCGTCCTTCCGAGGACGCCATCCTCACCTGCCGGTTGATCGACCGGCCGCTGCGCCCGTCGTTCGTCAAGGGCCTGCGCAACGAGATCCAGGTGGTCGCCACCATCCTGGCGCTCAACCCCGAGCACCTCTACGACGTGGTGGCGATCAACGCCGCCTCGCTGTCGACCCAGCTCGCCGGGCTGCCGTTCTCCGGCCCGATCGGCGGCGTCCGCGTCGCCCTGATCGACGGCCAGTGGGTGGCCTTCCCGACCCACCACGAGCTGGAGCGGGCCACGTTCGACATGGTCGTGGCGGGGCGGGTGCTCGCCGACGGCGACGTCGCCATCATGATGGTGGAGGCCGAGTCCACCCGCGACACGCTCAAGCTGGTCGCCGAGGGCGCCGTCGCGCCCACCGAGGAGACCGTGGCCGAGGGCCTCGAGGCCGCCAAGCCGTTCATCAAGGTGCTGTGCGAGGCGCAGTCCCGGATCGCCCAGGTCGCCGCCAAGGAGACCGCCGAATACCCGCTCTTCCTCGACTACCAGGACGACGTCCTGGCCGCCGTGGAGGCCGCGGTGAAGAACGAGCTGGCCACCGCGCTCACCATCGCCGGCAAGCAGGAGCGCGAGAACGAGCTCGACAAGGTCAAGGCGCTGGCCGGCGAGAAGCTGCTGCCCGAGTTCGAGGGGCGCGAGAAGGAGATCTCCGCCGCCTTCCGCTCGGTGATGAAGAAGCTCATGCGCGAGCGCGTGCTCAAGGAGGGCGTGCGCATCGACGGCCGCGGTCCCAAGGACATCCGCGCGCTGTCCGCCGAGGTCCACGTGGTGCCCCGGGTGCACGGCTCGGCCCTGTTCGAGCGCGGCGAGACCCAGATCATGGGCATCACCACGCTCAACATGCTGCGCATGGAGCAGGTCATCGACACGCTCAACCCTGAGCGGACCAAGCGCTACATGCACAACTACAACTTCCCGCCCTACTCCACCGGTGAGACCGGCCGGGTGGGCTCGCCCAAGCGCCGCGAGATCGGCCATGGCGCGCTCGCCGAGCGGGCGCTGATCCCGGTCCTGCCGTCGCGTGAGGAGTTCCCCTACGCGATCCGGCAGGTCTCCGAGGCGCTCGGCTCCAACGGCTCGACGTCGATGGGCTCGGTCTGCGCCTCCACGATGGCGCTGCTCGACGCGGGTGTGCCGCTCAGGGAGATGGTCGCGGGCATCGCGATGGGCCTGATCGGCGAGGGCGACGACTTCGTCACCCTGACCGACATCCTCGGCGCCGAGGACGCCATGGGCGACATGGACTTCAAGGTCGCCGGCACCAAGGACGTCATCACCGCCCTGCAGCTCGACACCAAGCTCGACGGCATCCCCGCCTCGGTCCTGGCCGGCGCGCTCAAGCAGGCCAAGGGCGCCCGGCTGGCGATCCTCGAGGTGATGCAGGAGGCGATCGACTCCCCGGCGGAGATGAACCCGACCGCGCCGCGCATCATCACGATCAAGGTCCCGGTCGACAAGATCGGCGAGGTCATCGGCCCGAAGGGCAAGATGATCAACCAGATCCAGGACGACACCGGCGCCGAGATCACCATCGAGGACGACGGCACGATCTACATCGGCGCCACCGACGGCCCGTCGGCCGAGGCCGCGCGGTCGGCGATCAACGCGATCGCCAACCCGCACATGCCGGAGGTCGGCGAGCGCTACTTGGGCACGGTCGTGAAGATCGCCGCCTTCGGCGCGTTCGTCTCGCTCATGCCCGGCAAGGACGGCCTGCTGCACGTCTCCCAGATCCGCAAGCTGCACGGCGGCAAGCGCATCGAGAACGTCGAGGACGTCATGAGCGTCGGCGAGAAGGTCCAGGTGGAGATCGCCGAGATCGACCAGCGCGGCAAGCTCTCGCTGGTGCCGGTCGAGGTCATCGAGAAGGAGGCCGCCGAGAAGGAGGCCAGGGGCGAGTCCGGCGAGTCCGGCGAGTCCGGCGAGTCCGGCCGGCCCGAGTCCCCGGCGGCGTCCGACGGCGGCGAGAAGTCCGACCGCCCGCGCCGCACCCGCACCCGCGTCCGCACCCGCGGCGGGTCCGAGGGGGACGACCGCAACTCGTGACGGCGACGACCAGACACGGAGCCGTGGTCACGCCGGCGGAGGAGGCCCCGTGACCACGACCACGCTGCACGCCGGCCGCGACGGGGCAGGGGTGGTCAAGCGCACCACCCTCCCCGGCGGCCTGCGGGTGGTGACGGAGACCATGCCGACCGTGCGCAGCGTCGCGGTCGGCATGTGGGTCGGCATCGGCTCGCGCGACGAGGCCCCCGAGCACGCGGGGGCCACCCACTTCCTCGAACACCTGCTGTTCAAGGGCACGCCCACGAGGGACGCCATGGAGATCTCGGCGTCCGTCGAGGGCATCGGGGGCGAGATCAACGCCTTCACCGCCAAGGAGTACACCTGCTACTACGCGCGGGTGCTCGACGAGGACCTGCCGATCGCGGTGGACGTCCTCGCCGACGTGGTGACGAGCTCGCTCATCGACGCCGACGACGTGGAGTCCGAGCGTGGCGTGATCCTGGAGGAGATCGCCATGCACGACGACGACCCGTCCGACGTGGTGCACGAGCAGTTCGCCGCCGCACTCTACGGTGACCAGCCGATCGGGCGGCCGATCCTGGGCACGGTCGAGTCGATCAACGCGCTCGGCCGCGACCGGATCGCCGAATACTACCGCCGCTACTACCAGCCGCCGCTCACCGTCGTCTCCGTGGCCGGGAACATCCGCCACGAGGAGGTCGTGGAGCTGGTCGCGCGGGCCTACGAACGGGCCGGCGCGCTCAGCGGGCCCGCCGAGTCCGCCCGGCCGCGCACCAGCGGCCCCGGCGCCGACACCCGCTCCGGCGTCCGCGTCCTCGACCGGCCGACCGAGCAGGCCAACCTGGTGCTCGGCACGACCGGCATGTGCCGCACCGACGACCGGCGCTTCGCGCTCGGCGTGCTCAACGCCGCGCTCGGCGGCGGCATGTCGTCGCGGCTCTTCCAGGAGATCAGGGAGAAGCGCGGCCTGGCGTACTCCGCCTACAGCTACACCTCCGCCTACGCCGACACCGGGCAGTTCGGCATCTATGTCGGCTGCCTGCCCTCCAAGATCGACGACGTGCTCAAGATCTGCCGCGACGAGGTGGCCAGGGTGGTGGCCGAGGGCCTGACCGAAGAGGAGATCGTCCGCGGCAAGGGCCAGATGCGCGGCGGGCTCGTGCTCGGCCTGGAGGACACCGGCTCACGCATGTCCCGCATCGGCAAGAACGAGCTGGTGTACGACGAGCTGCTGTCGGTGGACGAGGTGCTGGCCCGCATCGACGCGGTCACCGCCGAGGAGATCTCGGGGGTCGCCGCCGACGTGTTCAGCCGGCCGCTCACGCTCGCCGTGATCGGCCCGTACGGCGACAAGGACTTCTCCCACGCCATCGCCTGAGAGCTCCGGGTATAGGGTTGACCCTGTGATCAAGGTAGGTGTGCTCGGCGCCCGCGGTCGCGTGGGCGTCGAGGTGTGCAAGGCGGTCGAGGCGGCTTCCGACCTGGAGCTGGTGGCCGCGATCGACAAGGACGACCCGATCGAGGGCCTTGAGGGCGCCGAGGTGGTGGTCGACTTCACCCATCCCGACGTGGTGATGGGCAACCTGGAATGGGCGATCGCCCACGGCATCCACCCGGTGGTCGGCACCACTGGCTTCGACGCGGGGCGGCTCGACACCGTGCGGGGCTGGCTGGCCGGCTCGCCCGGCACCAACTGCCTGATCGCCCCCAACTTCGGCATCGCGGCCGTGCTCATGATGCACTTCGCCCAGCAGGCCGCCCGCCACTTCGAGTCCGTCGAGATCATCGAGCTCCACCACCCGAACAAGGCCGACGCCCCCTCGGGCACCGCCCGGCGCACCGCCGAGCTGGTCGCCGAGGCCCGCGCCAAGGCCGGGGCGGGGCCGATGCCCGACGCCACCAGCTCCGAGCTCGACGGGGCGCGCGGCGCCGACGTCGACGGGGTCCGCGTGCACGCGGTCCGCCTGTCCGGGCTCATCGCCCACCAGGAGGTGCTGCTCGGCGGCGGCGGCGAGACCCTCACCCTCCGCCACGACACGATGAACCGCGCGGCGTTCACCCCCGGAGTGCTCCTCGGCGTGCGGCGGGTGGGTGAGCTGCCCGGGCTGACCATCGGCCTGGAGCGCCTGCTCGACCTCTGACGACGCGCCGTGCCCGCCACCTCCGCAGAGGTCGGCGGGCACGGGCGAGGAGAGGGGCCCGGTGCCGCACGGCCGAGCCTACGATCATCAACCCTAATATCCGGAGGCAGCGAGCCCGGGACGCGTGAGATCGTGTCGGCATGGTGCGATGGGCTGAGCCGGTGGAGCTTCCCGGCCTGATCGGGGTCGAGGTCGCCGCCGATGGGCTGTTCCAGCAGGTGGGCATCACGTTCCCGCCCGGCACGACCATGATCGAAGAGGCCGACGACACGTCGCCGGTGCTGGTCGAGGGCGACCCGCCGGCCGGGTTCGCGCTGATGGGCCTGGTCGACGGCAACCTCCACCTGGAGCAGCTCGCCGTCCACCCTGACCGGATGCGGCAGGGCATCGGCGGCCGGCTGATCGAGGCGGTGCTCGATCACGGGCGCGCCTCCGGGGTTCCGGCGGTGACGCTGACGACGTTCCGCGACGTGCCGTGGAACGCGCCCTGGTACGAACGGCACGGCTTCCAGGTCTGGCCCGAGGCGTCGTGGGGGCCGGAGCTGCGCGAGCTGGTGAAGAGGGAACGCGACCTGGGCATCGAGGTGGCGCCCCGCGTGGCCATGGGCGCGACCCTCGGCTGAGCGCGGCCCTCGGCTGGCTGCGGTCCTTGGCTGGGTGCGGCGCTTGGCTGGGTGCGGCGCTTGGCTGAGCGCGGTCTTTGGCTGGGTGCCGTCCTTGGCTGAGCGCGGTCCTCTGTTCGGTGCGGCCGTTACCCCGGGGCGGTTCTGCTCGCTCGGGAGGCTGTCGGCGGGTCGCCGAAGCGTGACGGCTGCGGGGGCCGGCCGGTGACCGCCTCCACGAGGTCGGCGGCCACCTGGTGCAGCTTCACGTTGCGTTGCTGGGAGTTGCGCCGCAGCAGGTCGAAGGCCGCCGGGGCGGTGCACTGCCGCCTGGCCATGATGATGCCCAGCGCCTGGTCGATGATCGCCCGCGTGTTGAGCGCCTCGCGGAGCTGGGCGATGACCTCGTCCAGCCGGGCCGCCCGCAGCACCGCGTGGTACAGCACCGCCGCCTGGCCTGCCGTCACGGCGGCGACCGCCAGCGTCTCGGCGGAGAAGCCCCCAGCCTGCTCCGCGTAGAGATTGAGCGTGCCCTGGACCTGGCCGTCGAGGGTCAGCGGCTGCGCGTGGACGCTCCGCGCGCCGTGGGCGGCGAGCTCGGCCGCCGCGCCGGTCCAGCGGGTCTCGGACGCCAGGTCGGCGGACGAGACCGCCTGGCCGCTTTCGAGCGCTTCCGGGCACGGGCCCGCGCCGGCGGCGAACTGCAGGGCGTCCAGGACGACCGCGCCGGGAACGGAGGAGGCCACGGTGGCCGGGCCGCCCTCGCCGCGCAGGACGAAGCTCACCATGGTGCCGGCGGGCATGACGCAGACCGCCGCGGTGAGGGTCTCGCGTAGCGATTGCGCCAGTTGTGAGGTCATCGTGAGGGGGTTGCGCCGGTTCAACGCCTTAACCTCGCGGGTGAGAAGTCTCTGGACCGGTCAGCCGGGAAATCAGTCAAGCTCTGAAATATCGGAGTTTACTCTTACCTGTCATGGCCTGCCCATGCAGCGGGAAGCGTAACGTCCCGAACGTCAGAGCGAGACGGCCAGGCCGATCGTCAGGAGCACCCCGTACGCCATCTGTAGTTTGCCCGTCTGCTGCAGGGCCCCGATCAGCGCGGGCCCGGCACCGCCGGAGCGGACGGTGCGGATCGGTGAGATCGCCAGCGGCGCGGCGAGCACCGCGAGCGCGGCCGCCGGCGCGATCGGCACCATCGCCAGGGCGACCACGAAGGGCACCACCAGGCAGGCCGCGTAGAGCGTACGGGTGCGCGGCGCGCCCAGCACCACCGCCAGCGTCCGCTTGCCCGACTCCCCGTCGGTGGCGACGTCGCGCAGGTTGTTGACCACCAGCATCGAGCAGGACAGCAGCCCGACCGGCACCGACGCCACCAGCGCCGCCCACGACAGCTGCCCGGTCTGCACGAACGCGGTGCCGACCACCGGCACCACGCCGAAGAACACGAACACCGACGCCTCGCCCAGCGCCCGGTAGCCGTAGGGGCGGCTGCCTCCGGTGTAGAACCAGCCGGCGGCGATCGCCGCGGCGCCCACCAGCAGCACCCACCAGGCCCGCGTGACCACGACCAGGACCAGCCCGGACACCGCCGCGGCGGCGAAGCAGCCCAGCGCCGCCGTCAGCACCTGGCGCGGGGTGGCCGCCCGCGATCCGACCAGCCGCATCGGGCCGACCCGCTGGTCGTCGGTGCCGCGGATGCCGTCGCTGTAGTCGTTGGCGTAGTTGACGCCGATCTGCAGCAGCAGCGCCACGAGCAGCGCCAGCACCGCGCGCCACCAGCTGAAGCCGCCCTCGCCGATCGCCACGCCGGTGCCGACCAGGACCGGCACGATCGCGTTCGGGAGCGTGCGCGGGCGTGCTCCCGCGAACCATTGAGCAGGGGTTGCCATACCGAGGAGACCTCTAGCTGATGTCGGTGGTGAGCCTGACCATGCGGATCGGGCGCCCCATGTCGAGCACCCGCTCGGCCATGTCCTCACCCCAGCCCGCCGACTCCAGGAAGCCGAGGACGGGGTAGTTGTCGGCGAACACCCAGGTGGCGATCTGCCGGTAGCCGTCTTCTCGAAGGTAGTCGACGGTGGCGTTGAGCAGCCGGCTGCCGTGGCCGCGCCGCACGAAGTCGGGGTCGACCAGGAGCGTCAGCATCTCGGCGACCTCGGTGGGGTCGAGGTCGGGGTCCTCGGCGGGGGAGTGGGAGGCCAGGCCCACGACCCGCTCGCCGCCGCGCGGGGTCATCGGCATGTTGGCGCCGCCCACGCCCAGCGCCGGGAAGCCCTCCGTGTCGAGAATGGTCTCCACCGCCACCAGCACGCGGTGCCGGGACGTGGGCGGGGCGGCGATCGCCTCGTCCCACTGGCGCAGCCACATCTTCTCGGCCGCCGGGCCTGTCATCTGCTCGAGGGGACCCTCGGGCAGGAATTCCCGATAGCCGTAGCGCCAGGCGCGCACCTGCACATTCGCCACCTGGAGCACATCCTCGCGCCGGGCCGCCCGGACGCCTACGTCTGCCATCTCGGCCCGCTCCTTCGCCTGCCGTACGTGCCACAAGGCACGAGTTACACCGTATCGGTGTTTGACCCTGGGCGAGGACGCGAACCCTGCTTCCTCGCCCGGTATGCCCGCGTTTTGGTGCGGTTACCGCACACCCGCATGGAACACCATGATCGGGAGCGGTTCCTGGAGCTGTCGATGAACGCCCGCCGGCACGTCGCCTCGGCGCACACCTTCAGCCGGTCCCAGGAATCCCCGGTCACCGCCGCCGCGATCATGGCCAGCCCCGCCGCCACCCCGCCGCCGACCGGCGCCAGCTCCGGCCGCCGTCCGACGGTGACCCGCAGAGGCAGCACCGGCAGCTCCGGCCGCTCGCCGTCGCGCCGCATGGCCGCCCTGAGCCCTTCCCGCAGGGCCACGGCCAGCGTGAGGTCGTCGTCGGTGGCCCGGTCGCCGGGGCCGGCGAGCGCCCGTTCGCGCAGCCACAGAGCCAGCTCGGCGGGGGTGCCCAGGTCGTCGGCGTCGGCCTCGACGTCGTAGGTGTTCACGAAGTCGCGCACCGACTCGGCCGACGCCTGCATGGGAACACTCTACTCGCCTCATGATCTTTCGGACCTCACGGACATCCTGCCCGTAGGGCGTCATCCGACGGGCAGGGCCTCGGCGAGCCTGCGGACGCCCTCCGCCAGTTCGGCCACGCCGGTCGCCGCGATGTGCGTCACCCGGATGTGCGGGCCGGGCGGCTCCGCAGGGAAGTACATGCGGCCCGCGCTCACCAGCACCCCGTTCCGCTTGGCCGCCTCCACCAGCGCCCGCTCGTCGGTCTCCGGCGGCAGCCGCAGCCACAGGTGCAGCCCCCCGATCGGCAGCACGTACGGCTCCGCGCGCGGCATCCGCGCGGCCAGGGCCGCCGCGAGCGCGTCACGGCGGGTGGCGATCTCGGCGTGCACCGTCGCGAGGTGCCGCCGCCAGGCCGGCGAGCCCACGAACTCCAGCGCCGCCTCCTGCAGCGGCCGCGCCACGAAGAACGACTCCACGAGCTGCCCGGCCCGCAGCCGGTGCGCGGCCGGCCCGCGCGCGACCACCGCCGCCAGCCGCAGGCTCGGCGACAGGATCTTGGTGAGCGAGTGGATGTGCACCACGGTCCCGTGCGTGTCCATGGACACCAGCGACGGCGGCGGCTGCGGGGTCAGCCACCGGGCGTAGTCGTCCTCGATCACGAACGCGCCGGCCGCCCTGGCGACCTCCAGGACCTGACGCCGGCGCTCGAGGGTGAGGGTGACGCCGGTGGGGTTGTGCAGCGTCGGCTGGCACAGGAACACCCGTGCCCCCGTCACCGCGAAAGCCTCCGCCAGCAGGTCGGGCCGCACCCCGTCGCGGTCCACCGGCACCGCCGTGGCCCGCAGCCCCGCCGCCTTGGCCGCGGCCAGCGCGCCGGGGTAGGTCGGCGTCTCCACGAGCACCGGGGTGCCGGGAGCGGACAGCGCGCGGAAGGCGTGGCTCAGCGCCGCCTGACCGCCGCTGACGATCTGCGCGTCACCGGCCGTCACGTCACCGCCGGCCTGCAGGGCGAACCACCGGCGCAGCTCGGCGACCCCGCTCAGCGGCGGCATCGCCCAGGCGTCCGGCCTGCGCAGCGCCCGGGTGGCCGCCGCCGTGAGCTGCCGGTCCGGCCGCAGCCCCGGCGGCAGATAGCCGCCGGTCAGCGGCACCACCCCCTCGGGAGCCCGGACGAGCAGCGCGGCGATGGGATCGTCGTCCACCACCCGGTCACCGAGCGCCACCGTCTGCCAGGAGAGGTCCGCGGCGTCCCGCACCGGCTCCCGGCGCGGCGCCACGAACGCCCCGCTGCCCGGCTTCGTGACCACCCTGCCCTCAGCGGCGAGCTGCCCCAGCGCCCGCGACACCGTCACGGGGCTCACGCCGTGCCGCCGCATGATCTCCCGGCTCGACGGCAGCCGGTCGCCCGGCCGCAGCCGGGTGACCTCGGCACGCAGCATCGCGGCGATCTGGGCGATACTGCTATCGTTGTCCATGAAAGAACAGAGTAGCGCTATCCCCACGGCGGAGATAGCGTTCCCCGGTCCTGAGCCGGCCCGGCAAGCCGCCAGGAGCGGCGGCACCCTGCTCGCCTTCCTCGGCGTGCTCGCCTTCTCCGGCTCCTTCCCCGCCACCGTCTACGCCATGGAGGGCTTCGACCCCTGGCTCGTCGCGGTCGGCAGGGCCGCCGTCGCCGGAGTCGTCGCGCTCGTGTGCCTCAAGGCCGCCCGGCTCCCCCTGCTGCCGCCGCGTCCGCACCGGCGCGCGTACGGGCTCATCTCCCTCGGCGTCGTCTTCGGCTTTCCCGCCTTCAGCGGCCTGGCCCTGGACCTCGGCGCGAGCACGGCGCACGCCGCCGTCGTCATCGGCCTGCTGCCCGCCGCGACCGCCGTCTTCGCCGTCCTGCGCGCCGGCGAACGCCCCCGGCCGATGTTCTGGGCGGCGTGCGCCGCGGGCGCGCTCGCCATCACCGTCTTCACCCTCACCCGGACCGGGACCTCCGCCGCCTGGCCCGACCTCCTCCTGGTCGGAGCCCTGGTGTCGGCCGCCGTCGGCTACACCGAAGGCGGCAGGCTCGCCCGGCACACGCCCGGCTGGCAGGTCATCTCGTACGCGCTCGTCCTGTCGCTCCCGATCACCGTCCCCGTCAGCGCCGTGCTGGCCGCCGTCACGCCGGTGACGCCCACGCCGTCCGCCCTCGCGGGCTTCGCGTACGTCGGGCTCATCTCGATGTTCCTCGGCTTCTTCCCCTGGTACGCGGGCCTGGCCAGAGGCGGCATCGCCCGCGCCGGCCAGACGCAGCTGACCCAGCCGCTGCTGACGCTCGTGTGGGCGTGGTTCCTGATGGGCGAGAGGTACGGCGCCGCCACCGTGGCCGCCGCCCTGGCGGTGCTCGTGTGCGTCGCCGTCACCCAGCGCGCCCGTACTTGAAAGCCGTGACGCCAGAACGCAGGATGGGGGAGGAGGTGTCACACATGGCGGACCTCACGATCCCCGAAGGCGGGTTCTGGCCGGCGCCGGAGATCCCGCAGCCGAACATCTACCCGATGGAATGGCGAGTCGAGACCGAGAAACTCGCGGCGATATACGAGAAATCCAAGCGCATGGTGTGGAACCCTGCGGATCTCCCCTGGGACGGCCTCGACCCGGCCGACTTCACGCGCGAACAACGGCTCGGCATCATGTACTGGTTCGCGGTGCTGGCCAACTTCGACGCCTCGGGCCCGGCGGTGTTCGCCAGGGCCACCATCCAGGCGTTCGAGAAACACGAGGAGGACCCGGTCAGGAAGTGCTTCTTCTCGATCACCCGTGACGAGATGAACCACGAGGAATGCTGCCAGCGCACCATCGCCCGCCTCTGGCCCGGCGGCCCGCTCGACTGGAGCCCCTCCGACGACCTGGAGAAGGCCGCGCACAACAACATCGGCTGGCTCTACCACAACGGCGGCCGCTACTGGACCGGCTACAGCTCCGCCGTGGGCAAGTACTCGCTCCCGGTGCTGTTCACCAGCTTCATGATGGGCGAGATGGCCGCCTCCACACTGTTCCGCGGCATGGCGTCGGGCACCCAGCACCCCGTCTTCCAGGAGATGTTCCAGCGCATCGGCCGCGACGAGTCGCGCCACCTCCAGATCTGCATGACGATCCTGGAGAACGAGTGGCCCGGGCTCACCGACGAGACCCGCTCCCTCATCACCCGCCAGCTCCGCGCCGGCTTCGTGTTCCTGTCGATGATCCTCTGGGAGCCGCCGGAAGGATTCTGGGAGCTGCCGCCCTACTTCCTGGCCAACCACCGCGTCCTCATGGACCACGCCCGCGACGCCGGCCTCGGCGTGCTCTCGTACGAGGAACAGGCGGAGAACTGGCGGGTGGCCATGGCGAAGATCCGCGTCATCGTCGAACGCTGGGGCATCGCCTTCCCCGCCATCCCCGAGCTCGACCTGGAAGGCGTGCCGGTCGACATCATCGACCCCGAGGAGATCATCCCGGTATTCTGAGCGGCCTATGTGGGGACGGAAGAACGGCCTGCGCGTCGTCGAGCTCGGCCTGCCCGGCGAGTCGCGCACCACGCTGACCGACCTGGTGCTGTCCGGCTCCAAAAGCGCCACGGCCGGTCTGCTGGAGCTCGACTACCTGCGTGAGGGCGAGGAGCTGGAACACGCGGGAGAGCGGCTCGCCCTCCTCGACGACGCCGGCGACCACGTCGCCACCCTGGAGGTGACCCAGGTGCGGCAGCTGCCGTTCGCCGAGGTGCCCTGGGAGTTCGCCGAGGCGGAGGGCGAGGGTTTCCGCGACATCGACCACTGGCGCGAGGCCCACCGCGGCTACTGGCGCGCGGAGGGCTACGAGGTGGACGACTCGACGACGGTGGTCTGCTTGTGGTTCCGGGTGGTGGGCCAGCGCTCCTCGGGCGCGACGTAGGTGCCGCGCTGCGGCACGGTGTAGATCCAGCCTTCCTCGCGCAGCGTGGCCATGGCTCGGCGCACGGTTTCGCGCGCGACGTCGTAGCGCTGAAGGAGCGTCGTCTCGCTGGGGATGGGGCGCCTGGGCAGGTAGACGCCGTCGCTGATCTGCTGCGCCACCTCGTCGGCTATCAGGCGGTAGAGCGGGGCCTTGCGGAGGCGGACCGCCGCTCCGGAGTCCGAGCCCACGAAGACTCCCCGGCCCTGGACCACGCGGACCAGGCCGTCGTCGCGGAGAATCCTGATCGCCCGGCGAGCAGTGGTGCGCGCGACGCCGAACTCGTGCTGCAGCTCCGCCTCGCTGGGCACCGGGTCGCCTGCGGCCGCCCGGGCGACGCGGGACCGGAGAATCTCGCTGAGTTGCAGATAGAGCGGGGTGTCGCCCTCGGGGTCGAGCATGTGTGCGAGGTTATCGCTCGCCAAGGGCGTCTACTCTTTCGTCGGCCATTTGTCCTTCGCATTCACATAAGTGCCGCGATAGGGGACCGTGAACACCCATCCCAGCTCTCTCAGGTGGGCCACCGCTTGGCGTGCGGTGACCTTCGCGACGCCGAACTGCTGCATCATCTGCTTTTCTCCAGGAATCGCACGGTTGGGCGCTATCTCGCCTCGTTGGATACGTTCGGCGATTTCCTGTGCGATCTGCTGATATAGCGGGATCTTCCTGGCGCCGCGGGGCGCGGTGGGCGGCCCCACGAACGTGCCCTCGCCCTGGATCGTGTACGCCACGCCCTGCTCCCGCAGTTCGCGGGCCACACGCCGGGCGGTCGTCCTGGCGATCTCGTAGTCCTGCTCGAGCTTGGCCTCGCTGGGAACGGGATCACCCGCTTGGAGCTCGCCGCGCTCGATCTGCTCACGGATGAGGTCGGCGACCTGTTTGTAGATGGGGACGGGTCCTTCACGGTCAAGCACGCCAGGATTGTAGACCAATCTAGACATGCTTGCACAAAGTAGACACTCACCTAGGTCCATAGATATGAGGTAGACCTATAAGCATGACTAGGGCTATGGTGACGGTGTGGTCGAAGAGGCAGACGAGTTCCATGGGCAGCACACGGAGCCGACAGCGAGCAAGGCAGTGATGATCGACTGGCTCCCGGCGGTGCCTCGCGCGGAGCGGACCCACGTGCGTGACTACACCTGTGACTGCCGCCCCGTCGTCTACGAGCTGTGTCAGGCGGGAGGGCTGCGGTTCATCCGCAGGACCAGCAGGTTGAACAAGCGGATTGTCGTCGAGGAGTCGCCGCGCGACGTCACGGCGGTCATCGACACCCTGTGGGGCGAGCTGTTGCGCGGTGAGGCCCACTGACCCCGAGTTCCCGGCAGGCGTCATCCCAGCTCCTTGCGCCTGCCGGGTCGAGATCCCCTCGCGACGCCCTGGATTCGGGCCGGGGCTGGTGAGGGGGGCGGCTCTGGCGGGCCTTCCCAGTCGCACGGGTTCCGCCAGAGCCGCGATGCGTTCCCACGGTGGCGGTTGCGATGACCAGAGGAGGCGGCACGTCACGGCACGCCGCCTCCTTCGGCTGAGCAGTTCTCGGCACCGGGCGATCGCCCGGCGCCGAGAACCGGCGGAGGGGGCCGGAGCCTCGCGCGGCACCGGACAGAAAACCGCGCGGGTTGAACCCGTCGGCCGGTCACGCGGGTGAACGGCCGGACAGGATGCCTGCTGCCGGGTGACATGCCCGTCCAGCACTCTCGTCCACGATACGGATTGCCTTCGACCGCAGTGAGAATGCCCGGCAGCAGGCGACATGGTCCTGCGCCCTCCGGGGGACACGGAACCACGCACAGGTAAAGGCCGATGACGTCCAACCGACCTGCCCGCGGGAAAGAGGATGCCATGCCTTTCCCCGGCGCTGCTGCGCTTCCGCGCTTTCATAGGGATCATGCATTTTTCGGCTCGTGAGCGATCCGTTTCCGGTTCTGGGGGGAATGCTCGGGGACCGGGAAATCGCCTCATACCTGCACGCGTCGCCATCCGGAATCCGTGACGATGAGATGATCGAGAAACCGGAGGCCCACCGTCTCGGCGGCTTCCTGGAGCCGGCGGGTCACCACCACGTCGGCCTCGCTCGGGTCCAGTGAGCCGCTCGGGTGGTTGTGCGCGATGCCGAACACCGCGCCGCCGGACGTGAGCACCGCCGCGACGATCTCCCGTACCGGGACCGTCGTGTGGTCCGAGCCGCCCTCGGTCATCACCGTGCGGCGCAGCACCGCGCCCCGGACGTCGCACACGACCACCGCCAGCCGCTCGTGCGCGTGCCCTCGCAACAGGGGCGCGGCCACCGCCGCCAGGTCCGCCGTGCAGGCGACCCTGGCCCGCTCGGGCTCCGCGTCGGCCCGCCGGATCAGGTGGAACGCCGCCGCCACCCGCGCCGCCTTGGCCGGACCCACCCCCGGCACGGCGAGCAGCCGATGCGGCTCCGACCGGACCAGCCCGTCCAGATCACCGCAGTGCGCGATCACCCGCGCGGCCAGCTCCATCGCGCTCGCGCCCCGGAACCCCGAGCCGAGCAGCACCGCCAGCAACTCCCGATCGGCCAGCGCGGCCGCCCCGCTCTCCATGAGCCGCTCCCGCGGCCGCTCGCGCCTCGGCAGATCCTTGACCCGCATGCCCCCACCTCCGCGTCGGTTGTATCAACGCCCACCGACAACCTTTGACCTGCGCTTTCATGCTTCGTGGGGATGTCCGGGTCCGTCCTGAGTTCTGCGGTTCGGGGGGCCGCATGCGAAAGCTCCCCCGTACGAGATACGAGGGAGCCTGGGGCGTGCGGTCCGTCAGACGGGCATGCTGTAGACCATGCGGAACCGGTCGCCCGGGAGGATGATGTCGCTCGTCTCCACCGGGCGGTCGCCGGCCCAGTGGGTGCGTTCGACGTGGAGGACGTGCACGCCGACCGGGAGTTCGAGCGCCTCGCTCTCGCTCGGGCGGGGCGCCCGGGTGTGGATGCTCTCCACCACTTCGGTGATCTTCACGCCGTGCGCGTACATCCGCGCGATCAGGCTGCGCCGCTCCTCCGCCGAGTGCGGCGCGAACTCCAGCGGTTCGTACGCCGTCGCGAGCTGCATCGGCCGGCCGTCGCCGCGGAACACGTAGTGGGTCTTCGTCACGGTGGCCGAGACGTCGACCCGCAGCCGTCTGGCCAGATCGGGGCCGGCCTCGGCCGGCTCGCTGTGCCAGTCCCAGGTGACCCGCCTGCCCTGAGACTGCAGATCCGTCGCGAAAGGGGTGGGACGGTCGAGAAACCGCCACCGGTGCAGAGGGATGAGCTCGGACCGCTCCCTGACATAGTGGCCTGAACCGATGCGGCCGATGATGAGGCCCTCGCCGGCCAGCGCACGGAGAGCGTGACGGGCGGCGGTCTCGCCGACCTGATACTTGCGGGTCAACTGCGCACGCGACGGGATGAGCGCGCCGGGAGGAAGGGTGCCGTCAAGGATCTGCCGCCGGATGTCTTCGACGACACGCAGGTAGACGGGATCTGAGGTGGCCACTAGTCCATCCCTGGGGGTTCGTGTGAGGCGTTGCCCCATGTTGCCGTATTCGGCAGGTAACCGACCGTCATCGATGACCGTTGGAGCCCCAACTTTGCGGTAGCGGAAAATTATCGGAGAAACCCTGTAACGCCGGTGTAAGGGGTGCCGATTCTCCGGATAGAGGTCGTCGATGTGTGTACCCCCGAGCACATATCGGCGACCTCTACCCATGTGCCCGTTTGATCGCTTGTGCTGGTCTGATCGAGAGACCGCCTCCCGGCGAACCGGCTGCCGTCGTCGCCGACCCGGCGTGAGAATCTGTGATCCCCGCCGTGGGGGCCGGCCACGTTTCCGGCGCTCCGGTGGCTGAAGACGCCGGGGTCTGGGTATGGATGCGGTGACCCTGGGGCGCGAGATGCGCGATGTGTACGGGGATGTCGGAGGACGGTGTGACAAAAGGCAGCTCCAGGCAGGCAAAACGGGGTGGCGGCGTCCATGTGATTTCGGAATCCGGGTAGCGTTCGCACTATGGCATCGCCAACAGGAACCACCGACGCCCCCTTCGGCCGCATGCTGACCGCCATGGTCACGCCGTTCACCTCTGACGGCGCGGTCGACTATCAGGCGGCGCGGCGGCTCGCCACCTATCTGGTGGACGAGCAGCGCAACGACGGACTGATCGTCAGCGGCACGACCGGCGAATCCCCCACCACCTCCGACAAGGAGAAGGCCCGCCTGCTCAGCACGGTCCTCGAGGCCGTCGGCGACCGGGCGACCGTGGTGGCCGGGGCCGGCACCAATGACACCCGCCACAGCGTCGAGCTCGCGCGGGAGGCCGCGCGGGAGGGCGCTCACGGCCTTCTCGTGGTGACCCCGTACTACAACAAGCCTCCTCAGGAGGGCCTGTACCGGCACTTCAGCGCCGTGGCCGACGCCACGGAGCTCCCGGTCATGTTGTACGACATCCCGGGGCGCAGCGGTGTGCCGATCAAGACGGTCACCCTGCTCCGGCTGGCCCAGCACGATCGCATCGTGGCGGTCAAGGACGCCAAGGGCGACCTCTTCGGCGGCAGCCAGGTGATGACCGCGACCAACCTCGCCTTCTACTCCGGTGACGACCTGCTCAACCTCGCCTGGCTCTCGCTGGGCGCCGCGGGGTTCGTCAGCGTGATCGGGCACGTGGTCGGCGCCCAGCTCGCCCGCATGATCCAGCTCCATCGCAACGGCGATGTCGAGCAGGCCCGCGCGATCCACCGGCAGGTGGCGCCCGTGGTCGAGGGGATCATGATGAGCGCCGGCGGCGCGATCATGGCGAAGGCCGCACTGAGCATGGTGGGCATGGAGGCCGGGCCGGTGCGCCTGCCGCTGGTGCCCGCGACGGAAGAGCAAATCGCCGAGCTGCGTGCTTGCCTGGTGGCCGGCGGGGTGAAGTTGACAGATCACTAGAAACGGGGAGGAACTGCGAGTTTTGAGAACGCGATTTGACCATGGGGGTCGGGCATGAGCCATCCACATCCTGATCTCGGCCCCCCTCCCGTGCTGCCTGACGGCGGCTTGCGCATCGTCGCGCTGGGCGGGCTGGGCGAGATCGGCCGCAACATGGCGGTCTTCGAATACGACGGCCGCTTGCTGATCGTCGACTGCGGGGTGCTCTTCCCCGAGCCGGAACAGCCGGGCGTCGATCTGATCCTGCCCGACTTCGAGTACATCCGGGACCGGCTCGACCAGATCGAGGCGATCGTCCTGACGCACGCCCACGAGGACCACATCGGGGCGGTGCCTTACCTGCTGCGCGAGCGGCGCGACATCCCCCTCGTCGGCTCCAAGCTGACGCTGGCGCTGATCGAGGCCAAGCTCACCGAACACCGGATCCAGCCGGTGAAGAACCAGGTGATGGAGGGCGAGCGGCGCACCTTCGGGCCGTTCGACTGCGAGTTCCTGGCGGTCAACCACTCCATCCCCGACGCTCTGGCGGTGGCGATCAGGACGCCCGCCGGGATCGTGCTCCACACCGGCGACTTCCGGATGGACCAGTTGCCGAGCGATGGCCGGCTCACCGACCTGGGCGGGTTCGCCCGGCTCGGCAGCGAGGGCGTCGACCTGCTGATGTCCGACTCGACGAACGCCGAAGTGCCGGGATTCGTCACCAGCGAGCGGGAGATCGGCCCGGTCATCGACGAGGTCATCCGTACCTCCGAGCAACGGGTCATCGTGGCGAGCTTCGCCTCGCACGTACACCGCATCCAGCAGGTCATCGACGCGGCGGCCAAGCACGGCCGGAAGGTCGCGCTCGTCGGCCGTTCGATGGTGCGCAACATGGGGGTGGCCCGCGACCTGGGCTACCTCAACGTGCCGCAGGGGCTCGTCGTCGACTCCCGCGACATCGAACAGTGGCCGCCGGAGGACGTGGTGCTGATCTGCACCGGTTCGCAGGGTGAGCCGATGGCCGCGCTGTCGAGGATGGCCAACCGTGACCACCCCATCCGCATCACCGAGGGTGACACGGTTCTGCTCGCCTCCTCGCTGGTGCCGGGCAACGAGACCGCGGTCAACAAGGTGATCAACGGGCTCACCCGGTGGGGCGCCAGGGTCGTGCACAAGGGCAACGCCAAGGTGCACGTCTCCGGCCACGCGGCCGCCGGCGAGCTGCTGTACGTGCTCAACCTGACCCGGCCCTCCAACTTCATGCCGGTGCACGGCGAATGGCGGCACCTGCGGGCGCACGCCAAGCTGGCCGCGCTCACCGGCGTGCCGGAGGACCACATCGTGATCGCGGAGGACGGCGTCGTGGTCGACCTCGTCGACGGCCGCGCGAAGATCGTCGGTGCGGTGCACGCCGGTTACGTGTACGTGGACGGCTCCTCGGTCGGGGAGATCACGGACGTCTCGCTGAAGGATCGCAGGATCCTGGGCGACGAGGGCTTCATCTCCGTCGTCATCGTGGTCGACTCGAGCACGGGCAAGCTCACGGCCGGGCCGGAGATCCACGCGCGCGGCTCGGGCATCGACCCGGCACAGTTCGAGGAGTTCATCCCGCAGATCGAGAAGGCCCTCCAGGAGAAGGCCGCCGACGGGGTGGTCGACATGCAGGAGATCCGCCGTGTGGTGCGCCGCACGGTGGGGCGCTGGGTGAGCGACACGTACCGTCGACGCCCGATGATCATCCCTGTGGTGGTCGAGGTCTGAGCCCCACACCGGTACGGCAGGCCCATCCGCCTGCCGTACCGGAGGCACAGCATCAGGTGTCGCCTGTTGTTTCTTGCGCAACCGCGCCAGGTGTCGGCTGCTGTCCTTGCGGAGCCGCGCCAGGTGTCGGGCTGCTGCAGCGGAGGCACAGCATCAGGTTTCGTGTGCTGTTCTTGCGGAACCGCGCCAGGGTCCGCTCCGGCGGGGCGGACACTCGCCCGCGAGGATGGGCCGTAAAGTCAGACCTGGGTCTGACGTGCGGACACGGGGTCGAGGGCTACCTTCGTTCCCGTGCACGAATCTCACCGCCTCTTCGTGGGGCCGCTGAGCCGCTCGCAGCTGATCACGCTGGATCTGATCGCTGCGGTGAGTTTCTCGCTGATCGCTCTGACGGCGACGGTCACCGTCGCCGGGATCCCGCTGTGGGCGCGGTTCGCCCTTCCGCTGGGGCTGGGGCTGCCTCTGGCCCTGAGGAGGGTGTGGCCGCTGCCGGTCTTTCTCTTCACGGTGGTGCTGGCCGTGGTGGCCGTGCTCAGCGGGGCGCTCAGCGTCGCGTACGTGGCGCCTGCGTACGCGCTCTACCTGGTGGCGGTCACCGAAGACCGGGGCAGTTGGCTGCCCACCTCGACGATCGGGGCGCTCGCCCTGTTGACGGGGGTCGGGCTGATCGCGGTGGGCGGCGTCCCGCAATCGCAGGAGGGCGCCGCGTGGCTGCTGGGCATCGACGAGGCGCTGTTCGGCATCGCCACGCTCGGCGGCGCCTGGACGGTCGGCCGCGCCGTGCGGGAGCGGCGGATGTACGCGGCGCGGCAGGCCGGGCGCCTGGCCGAGCAGGCGGTCGCGGAGGAGCGGCTGCGCATCGCCCGCGAGCTGCACGACGTGGTGACGCACAACGTGGGGCTGATCGCGGTCAAGGCGGGAGTGGCCAACCACGTGCTCGCCACCAAGCCGGAGGAAGCCCACGACGCCCTGCGCGTGATCGAGACCGCGAGCCGCAACGCGCTGGTCGAGATGCGCCACCTTCTGGGGGTGCTGCGCACCTCCGAGACGCCGGCCCGCGGTCCTGCGCCGGGGCTCCGGGGCTTGAATGATCTGGTGGACCAGGCCGGGCAAGCGGGGGTGAACGTCGAACTCGACGTACGGGTCGCGGGGGAGCGCCCTGCGCCGGACACGCGCGTCGTTCCTGGTGAAGGACCGGTGCCGGGCGGGACCGCCGGAGACAAGCTGCCTGAAGGGGTGGAGCTGTCCGTCTATCGGATCGTTCAGGAGGCGCTCACCAACGTGGCCAAGCATGCGGGGCCGGCGCGGTGCCGGGTGTCGGTGGTCGACGACGGGCGGGTGGTGCGGATCGAGGTCAATGACGACGGGCCCGGTCCCCGCGAGCAGCCCGACAGAGAGCCTGGTGCTGGGCTGCCGGGCAAGGGGCCCGGCCATGGGCTGATCGGGATGCGGGAGCGGGTCATGATGTACGGCGGGACGTTCGAGGCGGGCGGAGCCACCGGTCAAGGCTTCCGGGTGTCGGCCAGCCTGCCCTACGGGGGTGATTCATGATCCGCGTGCTCATCGCCGACGATCAGGCACTGCTCAGGGGCAGCTTCCGGGTGCTGGTGGACTCCGAGGACGACCTGGAAGTGGTGGGCGAGGCGTCGACCGGGGCCGAGGCCGTGGCCGTGACGGAGCGGGAACGGCCCGACGTCGTGCTCATGGACGTGCGGATGCCGGAAATGGACGGCATCGAGGCGACGAAGCTCATCGGGAAGGCCTCGCGGGTCCTCATCGTGACCATGTTCGACCTGGACGCGTACGTCTACGACGCGTTGCGGGCCGGGGCGAGCGGGTTCCTGCTCAAGGACACGCCGCCGGCCGACCTGCTCACGGCGATCCGGGTGGTGGCCAAGGGCGAGGCACTGCTGGCCCCGACGGTCACACGGCGGCTGATCGAGGAGTTCGTACGGACGCCTGGGGCACCCCAGATGCCTGGGCTGGAGGGGGTGACCGAGCGGGAACGGGAAGTGCTGACGCTGATCGCCCGTGGGCTGTCCAACATGGAGATCGCCAGACACCTGCAGCTCAGCCTGGCCACGGTCAAGACCCACATCAGCCGCCTCCTGGCCAAGCTCGACGCCCGGGACCGTGCGCAGTTGGTGATCGCGGCTTACGAGAACGGGCTGGTGTCGGCTGTTCGGTGACAGGGGTGTCTTGTCGCTGGAGCTGGTGGCTACCTCGGCGGGGTCGTAGGCGCGTGTCACCTCGCCGGTGGTCGGTGCTGGGATCCGGGCGACGGGCGCACGTCGGCGGGGTCCAACATGTCCATCCAGGTGCCGAAGGTCACCCCACCGTCCTCCCGTGAGGATCTCCATCGACTGCGCGGCCGACGGGCTGGGGGCGGGGATACCGGCTGCGCGAGAGGACACCGGTTCCGCTGGGAAGCTGTGCGCGAGGGGACATCGGTTCCGCCGGGGAAGCGGCTGCGTGAGGGGACATCGGTTCCGTAAGGGAAGCGGGTGCGCGAGGAGGACGGCGGCGCGAGGAGAACGGTTCCGCGTGCGGGATGGCGGTGGGGATGCCGTGGTGTGGTGGCGGGACGTCCCAAGGTGATGCAGCGTCGTGGTGCGGTGGTGGATGAGCGGGAGCGGGAGCGGGAACGGGAACGGGAACGGGAACGGGAACGGGGCGGAGCGGGAGCGGGAACGGGAACGGAGCGGGAGCGGGGCGGAGCGGGGCGGAGCGGGGCGGAGCGGGGCGGTGGGCTTGGGAGGGTTAGGGCGAGGTGAGGGTTAGGGCTCGGGTCATGGCTGCCAGGCGTTGGGGGCTTGCCAGGCCTGCGTGGTACAGGTGGAATTCGGACGCGCCGGCCTTGGCGTAGATGGTGAGGAGTTCGGCCAGAGACTCCGCGTCGGCGGGGCGTGGGGGGAGGGCCAGGACGTAGGCGCCGACCCGCTGGCCGGGGGTGCACAGGTCAGCCAGGCGGGTGAGGCGGGCGGCGTCCGTGGAGGGGTCGCCCCAGCAGTTGCCCACGAGGACGTCGGCGCCCGGGTCGCCGGTGGGGAGGGCGGCGAAGGGGCCGGTGGCCCAGGGGTCGGGGTTCGCGTGCAGGGTGATGGGGGTGTCCGGGGCGGCCTCGCGGGCTGCGGTGATGAGGCGGTGGCGGAGGGAGGCTGAGAGGTCCACGCGGATCCTCCGTACCTCGTCTGCCAAGGGGCCGAGGGCTGCCTCGATGGGGTTGGTGGGGTTGGGGGCTGCGTCCGTTGGGCGGGCGGTGCCGAGGGCTGCCTCGATGGGGTTGGTGGGGTCGGGGGCTGCGTCCGTTGGGTGGGCGGTGCTGAGGGCTGCCTCTGCGGGGTTGGCGGGGGAGTGGGCGTCTGCTCGGGTGGAGCGCGGGGGGCTGGTCGAGGGGTGCGGGCTGGTATGGGCGGCGTGCTCAGGGCTCGCGGGGGCCGCGGGGACCGGGGGCGTCGGGGTGGAGGTTGCGGGGGGCGGCGGGGAGAGGGCTCCGTGGGCGAGGGTGTCCAGGGCGGTGCGGACGAGGGATCGGGTGTCGGTGGGGTAGCGGGGGGTGCAGGAGGCGCAGAAGCAGAGGGACATGAGGTCCGGGTCGTAGTCGGCGCCTGCGGTCTTCTCGTGGACGCTCTGGTGGGTGAAGCCCATGGGGCCGCAGCCTTCCAGGATGAGGCCGTCGGGCTCGGCCACCACTAGGATCTCGCGCACCAGGCGTTCGCAGTACTCGGCGACGTCGGGGGCCGACGGGCAGAGGGCGTACGGGTACGGGTCGCCGAAGGCGTTGCGGACGACGAGGTCCGGGAAGGCGGTGCCGAGGTGGGCGTTGTGGGTGAGGACGGTCCAGGCGTGCACGCGCAGGCCCGCGGCGCGCAGGGCCGACTGGGCGAGGAGGTAGGCGTCGGGGCTGGTCCAGGATGGGGCGGCGGGGGTGAGGCGGCCCCAGGCTTCGGGGCGTACGGGCAGGTAGAAGGCGGAGTGCGGGACGTCGAGGACGCGGTGCGCGGGGTGGTGAGGGGTGGCGGCGCGGGTGGAGTGGTAGGAGGCGGCCAGGGCGACGGTGGTCACGCCGAGGGCGGCGATGCGTTCGGCGGCGGCGGGGTCGCCGACGACGTCCCAGGGGTAGACGTAGGCGACGTTCACGACGGCCGCCTCCTGGAGGTGTGGGTCACGGTCACCTGTGCAGCCTCCTGGGGGTGTGGGTGATGGTCGCGATCGCGGTCTTCTCGGGATGGCTGATGGTCGCGGTCGTGGTCTTCTCGGGGTGGTTGATGGTCGCGGTCGTGGTCCTTTTAGGGCTTGGGTGGCGGTGGCGGTCGCGGTCTTCTCGCGGTGTGGGCGAGGGTCACCAGCGCGGTCTCCTGGCGGTGAAGTCGGGCTGGATGCGGCGCATGTAGGTGGTGTCGTCGCGGGCGGTGACCCCGCAGTTGACGTACTGCTCGTGCATGACCGCCAGCGCGTCGCGGTCCAGTTCGACGCCCAGGCCGACGCCTGCCGGCACGGGGACGGCGCCGGATTCGAAGCGGAGTGCGCCGGGGGCGACCACGTCCTGGCCGTCCTGCCAGGGGGTGTGCGTGTCGCAGGCGTGGGTGAGGTTGGGGGTGGCGGCGGCCAGGTGGGTCATGGCGGCGAGGCTGATGCCGAGGTGGGAGTTGGAGTGCATGGACAGTTCGAGGCCGAAGGTGCCGCAGAGCGCGGCGATCTGCGCCGAGCGTTGCAGGCCGCCCCAGTAGTGGTGGTCCAGCAGCAGCACGCCGATGGCGCGGGTGGCGATGGCCTCGGGCAGGTGTTCGGGGGTGACCACGCACATGTTGGTGGCCAGCGGCATGGGCACTTTGGCCGCTACTTCCGCCATGCCGGAGATGTCGGGTGTGGGGTCTTCCAGATACTCGAGGACGCCCTCCAGCGCCCGGCCCACCCGGACGGACGTGTCGACGGTCCAGGCGGCGTTCGGGTCCAGGCGCAGCGGCACGCCGGGGAACGCCTCGTGCAGCGCCTTGACGGCCTCGATCTCCTCGTCCGGCGGGAACACGCCGCCCTTGAGCTTGATCGAGGTGAAGCCGTGCTCCTTGATGAACAGCGACGCCTGTTCGACCACCCCGGCCGGGTCGAGCGCCTCGCCGAAGCGGTCGGGGTCCGCGTCCGGGTGGCCCGCCCACTTGTAGAAGAGGTAGGCGCTGTACGGGACGGCGTCGCGGACCCGGCCGCCGAGCAGGTCGACCACGGGGACGCCGGCGGCCTTGCCGCGGATGTCCAGGCACGCCACCTCGAACGGGGAGTAGACCCGGTCGATGCTCTTCTCCTTGGTGGCCACGCCGGTCAGCCCGTGCAGATCGCTGACGGCGTCGCCGACGGTGGCCGCGACGCGCGCGTACATCTGGTTGGTGTGATGCACGTCCAGGCCGATCAGCGCCTGCGCGCACTCACGTACCTTGGACAGGTGTACCAGGTCGCCGTACGTCTCGCCGAGACCGGTCAGGCCCTCGTCCGTCACCACCTCGACGATCGTGCGCAGCGCCCAGGGCTCGTGCACTCCGGCGGCGTTCAGCAGGGGCGGATCCTTGAAGGCGACAGGGGTGACGTGGATCTGCCTGATGATCATATGATCGCCGTCCATGTATGTGAACAGGGGCCAGGTTTGTGGACAGAATGCGGCAACTGTAAGAATCGACCTGAGAAGGTGTCAAGACTCCGAAGGGCCATTCGATGATCTACGGATACGACCCCAGGACCGGTGAGCCCGTGGGCGCCGGGGTGCCCGAGACCGACCGCGCCGGGGTCGACTTGGTCGTCTCCGCCGCCGCGGCCGCGGGTCAAGCCTGGCGGGCCGCTCCCGCCGCCGACCGGGCGGCCGCGCTGGAGGCGGTCGCCGACGCGCTCGACGCGCACGTCGACGAGCTGTGGCGGCTCGCCGACCAGGAGACCGCGCTCGGCGAGGTACGGCTGCGCGGCGAGGTGGCCCGGACCAGCGGCCAATTCAGGTTCTTCGCCCAGGTGGTCAGGGACGGCGGCTACCTGGACGCGATCATCGATCACGCCGACCCGCCGCGGCCCGACGTGCGGCGGATGAAGCTCCCGCTGCCCGGCGTGGTGGCGGTCTTCGCGGCCAGCAACTTCCCGTTCGCGTTCTCGGTGGCGGGCGGCGACACCGCCTCCGCCCTGGCCGCCGGCTGCCCGGTCGTGGTCAAGGCGCATCCCGGGCATCCCGGCACCTCCGAGCGGGTGGCCAAGCTGGTACGCGACGCGCTCCCGTACCCCGACCTGCTGGGGCTGGTGCACGGCGTGGACGCCGGCGCGGACCTCGTGCGGCACCCCACCGTGGTCGCGGCCGGGTTCACCGGGTCCGTGGCGGGCGGCAAGGCGATCCAGCGGCTCATCGACGAGCGCGAGGTGCCGATCCCGTTCTACGGCGAGCTCGGCAGCGTCAACCCCGTCGTGGTGCTGCCGTCGGCGTCCGCGCAGCAGGTGGCCACCGGGTTCGCCGCCTCGCTGACCCAGGGCGTGGGGCAGTTCTGCACCAACCCGGGGCTGATGTTCGTGCCCGAGGGCGACGAGCTGCGCAAGGCGCTGGCCGAGGCCGTCGAGGGCACCAGCGGCGGGCCGATGCTGGCCGAGCGGATCCGCGACGGCTACCTGGGCGGCCTGGACCGGCTCGGGCAGCTGGATCTGCTGGCCGCGGGCCGGCCTGCTGAGGGCGGCTGGGCGGTGACGCCGAAGGTGTTCACCACCGATCTCGACACCTTCGCCGAGAAGCTGCCCGGCATCGGCGAGGAGTGCTTCGGGCCGGCCTCCATCGTGGTCACCTATCGGCAGGTCGCCGACCTGCCGCCGGTGCTGGAGCGGCTGGAGGGCTCGCTCACCGCCACCGTGCACGCCGCGAACGCCGACGAGGCGGAGCCGCTGGTCGACGTGCTCGGCCGCAAGGCCGGGCGGCTGATCTGGAACGGCTGGCCGACCGGTGTGGCCGTCACCTGGGCCATGCACCACGGCGGCCCCTGGCCGGCCACGACCACGGCGACCACCTCGGTCGGCGCCACGGCCGTCGACCGGTGGCTGGAGCCCACGGCCTACCAGGACTGGCCGGAGGCGCTGCTGCCTGACGAGCTGAAGGACGACAACCCCCTGGGGATTCCGCGCCGCGTCGACGGCGTCCTCGGACGGTAGGTTCCCGGCGATCCCCGGGAGGGCCGGAACCCTCCCGGGGATCGGTCGTCAGGGGCCGATGATCGCCAGGCCCGCGGCGATGATCTTCTCCAGTTCCGCCACGTGCTCGGGCGCCGGGTCGACCAGTGGGGGGCGGACGCCGCCCACGTCCAGCCCGCGGAGCCGGACGCCCGCCTTGACCAGCGAGACCGCGTACCCGGGCACCTGGTCGCGCAGCTCCACCAGCGGCTTGTAGAAGCCGGTCAGGAGCCGCCGCGTCAGCTCCGCGTCGCCGGAGGTGATCGCCCGGTGGAACGCCAGCGCGATCTCGGGGACGAACGCGAACGCGGCGCTGGAGTAGAGGTCGACCCCGAGCCCCCGGTAGGCGGGCACGGTCAGCTCGGCCGTCGGCAGCCCGTTGAAGAAGGTGAACTCCGGCCCGGCGGTCTCGCGTACGGTCAGGATGATGCGCTGCAGCAGGTCAAGGTCGCCCAGCCCGTCCTTGAACCCGATCACCTCGGGCAGCTGGGCCAGTTCGGCGACGGCGGCGGGGGAGAAGCGGGCGTTGTTGCGCTGGTAGATGATGGCGGGCAGCCCGCCGGCCGCGGCGACTTCGCGCACGTAGCGGACCAGCCCGGCCGGTGGGGCGCTGACGAGGTACGGGGGCATGATGAGCAGGCCGTCGGCGCCGTTGGCGGCGGCGGCGCGGGCCAGGGCCTTGGCTTCGGGGAGGGTGCCGCCCGCGCCGGCGAGGACGGGCACCCGCCCGCCGGTGGCGGCCACGGACGCCCGCACGGCGGCGGTGTAGTCGTCGGGGCCGAGAGCGTTGAACTCACCCGTTCCGCACGCGGTGAACACCCCTCCCGCTCCCGCCGTGACCCCGCTGTCGACGTGCCGGGCGAGCACCTGCTCGGCCACGTCGCCGTCGGGACCGTACGGAGTCACCGGGAAGAACAGAACGCCTTCTAGCCGCATCAACGCCTCCTTCTAGCGGATGCCCTCCCGTCGGAGAGTGGCACCCAGCTTGTGGGTGTGAGTGATCACCGCTTCGATGACCCGCTCGATCCGGTCGGGCGGCAGGTCCGCGGGCATCGAGCAGCTGATCGCGTCCGTGGCCGGGATCCGGTAGTCGACCGGGACGGCGACGCAGGCCACGCCCGAGGTGCCCTGCTCGCGTTCGTAGGCCCAGCCGCGGGTGCGGACCTGGTCCAGCTCGGCGGTCAGCTTGCCCAGGTCGGTGATCGTGTGCTCGGTGATGGCCTGCAACGGGTCGGGGAGCAGGGCCTTGACCTCGTCGTCGGTGAGCTGGGCGATCAGCACCTGGCCGAGCGCCGTCACGTGGGCGGGCAGCCGCCTGCCCACCCGGGGGATGATGTGGTGCGCGTCGCGCGACTCGCGGGTGGCCAGGTAGAGGACGTGCGCCTCGTCCCTGCGGGCGAAGTGGGCGGTCTGTCCCGTCTCCTCCCGGAGGTCCTCCAGGGTGGCCTGGGCGTACGGCAGCGCCGGGTCCTTGTCCAGGTAGGCGGTCCCGGTCAGCAGCGCGTGCGGGCCGATGCCGAAGGCGGACCTGGCGGCGTCGGTCTCCACCCAGTTGAGCTCCACCAGTGTGCGCATCAGCGCGTGCAGGCTGCTGCGCGGGAACCCGGTGCGCTGTTGCAGCTCCGCCAGGGTCAGCGTGTGGGGGGAGGCGGCCAGGGTCTCCAGGATGCGTACGGTCCGCTCGGCGGACTTGACCAACTGCGGCTCCATGCTCGTCCCATCTCGACTGCGACTTCTGGCCGTCAGCATATGGGATGTTGTCCAGATACATGGACGCGGTCACCCCTTCACCGCCCCGCTCGTGAGCCCGCGCATGAACTGGCGCTGGAAGGCGAGGAACGCGATGATCGACGGCAGCAGCGCCAGCAGCGTCGCCGCCAGCAGCACCCCGATGCCCACCTCCTCGTCCGACCGGAGCGAGCGCAGCGCTATGGGCAGCGTCCACATGCTGGATTCCGGCGCCACGATGAGCGGCAGCAGATACTGGTCCCAGATCATGGTGAACCCGAACACCCCGATCACCCCCAGCGCGGGCCGGCAGAGCGGCAGGATGATCGTGAAGAACGTGCGCAGCTCGCCCGCCCCGTCGATGCGGGCGGCCTCCTCCAGCTCGACCGGCACCTCCTTCATGAACTCGGTCATGACCAGGATCGAGAAGCCCCAGGCCCCGACCGGCAGGATCATGCCCGCGTACGTGCCGATGAGGTTGAGGTGCAGCACCGGCATGTCGGCCAGCACCAGGGAGAGCGGGATCGCGATGATCTCCTCGGGCAGCATCATCGTGGCCAGCATGATCAGCATGACCACGCCCATGCCGCGGAACTTCTTGCGCGCCAGCGAGTAGGCGGCGAAGACGCTCACGATCACCTGCAGCAGCAGCCCGAACCCGACCACCACGAACGAGTTGAACAGGTAGTGGTAGACGTTGCGGTCGGCGGCGTGCACGAAGTTGTCGAACGTGAACTCGTCCGGCCACCAGGTGAAGGAGGTCGGGTCGAGCGTCTTGTTGAAGGCGCTGATCAGCAGCCCGACCAGCGGCCCGGTGAACACCACCACCATGCCCGAGTAGAGCAGGATCTTGCCCGCGGTGGCGAACGGGCCGCGCCGCGACTCCAGCCCCAGCGCGCTGTCGAACCTCATCATGCCGACTGCCTCCTGCGCATCAGCTGGACCAGGACGGTCAGCGCCAGCGTGGCCGCGAACAGCACGATCCCGCCCGCGGACGCGATGCCCAGCTCGCCGGTCTGGAAGCCGAGCTTGTAGATGAGCGTCATCAGCACCTCGGACGAGCCGTTCGGCCCGCCGTTGGTGAGCACGTACACCTCGACGAAGACCCGCAGGCCGCGGATGGCCGCGAGCGTGAACAGGATCCAGAACACCGGCCGCAGCGCGGGCAGCGTGATGTGCCGCAGCCGGTGCCAGGTGGACGCCCCGTCCACCGCCGCGGCCTCGTACAGCGTGCGGTCGATGCCGACCAGCCCGGCCAGGAAGATCATCATGTCGTACGGCGCGCCGCGCCAGATGCTCATGCCCATGATCGACAGCAGTGAGGAGTCCTCGTCGGCCAGGAAGGGCTGCGGGGCGACCCCCACCCACCCCAGGATCATGTTGAGGGTGCCGTTGTCGCCGGGGTGGTACATGATCCGCCACACCTCGGCGACCGCCGCCATGGTGACCACGACCGGCAGGAAGGCCGCGGTCCTGACGAACCAGAGATACCGCGCCGGCCCCTCGATGAGCAGCGCCAGGCCGAGCCCGAACAGCAGGGAGCCGGCCGTGGTGCCGAGCGCCAGCACCAGGCTGTGCCAGATCGCCGAGCGGAAGGCGTCGTCGCTGAGGATGGTCGCGTAGTTGTCCAGCCCGACCCAGGTGCTGTCGATGTAGCGGATCTCCTGAAAGCTCATCGTCAGCCCGGTGAACATCGGGATGAACTTGAAGTACAGGAAGAGCAGCAGGGCGGGCGCGAGGAAGGCCCAGGCGATCAGCGGCCCCCGCCAGCGCGCCCGTCTGGGCGCCTGGCGAGGGGCCGCCGCCCGCGGCGGCGCCGTGGTCAGCGTCGGGGTCATGATGCCTTTTGGCTCTGCAGTTCCTGGGTCAGCTTGGTGTTGAGCGCGTCCATCTCGGCCTTGACGTCCTTGGCGCAGTCGGCCCAGACGGTGTTGATCGAGTCGGCGGACGTCTGCCGGATCGGCGCCCAGTTCGGCACCGGATGGGCGTAGACGGCGTCGGCGTAGGCGTCCTGGAACACCTTCCAGCGCGGGTCCTGGCGTTCGGCGGCCAGGTCCACCTCGGAGTTGACCGGCAGGCGGACGATGGCGCCGTTGGCGTCCTTGTTCATGCCGATCCGCTGGCCCTCGGCGGAGATGGCGAACTCGGCGAACTTCTTCTGGCCGTCGGTGTTCTTCGATCCGGCCATCAGGTAGACGTTCTCGCCCTCGCCCAGCGTGCCGGGGCCGCCGGACGGGCCCTTGGGCACCGGGTACACCTCGATCTTGTCGGTGCCGATGCTCTCCACGAACCGGGCCAGCACGTACGGGCCGGTCAGGTAGATGCCGCCCTGGCCCTTCTCGAACACCTCGTGGGTGACCGTGGTGTCGTTGCTGACCGCGCCCGGGTTGACGGTCTTGGCGTCGCAGAACTGGTCCTGCAGGTACTGGACCGCCTCGACGGTCTTGGGGTCGCTCACGGCGGAGGTGAACGCGCCGGTGCCGGCCGGGGTGACGAAGTCGCCGCCGTTGCCGTAGATGAAGGAGGAGGCGTACCACGAGGCGTAGCCGCGCTTGGTGCCGCCGGGGATGACGAAGCCGGAGGTGTCCTTCTGGCCGTTGCCGTCGGGGTCCTTCTCGGTGAAGGCCTTGGCCAGCGCGGTGAGGTCCTCCCAGGTCTGCGGCACTTCCATGCCGACCTTCTCGCGCCAGTCCTTGCGGGCGATGATGGCGAAGGCCTGGGCGGAGAACGGCGCGGCCCAGGTCTTGCCGTCACTGGCGGTGGCGGCCTTCCAGGCGAGGTCGGAGACCTTGTCGCCGCCGGCGAGCGAGGCCTTGTCGACCTCGGTGAGCCAGCCCTGGGTCTGCATGTTGCCGATCTGGGCGGTGTCGTTGATCACGATGTCGGGCAGGTCGCGCTGCGCCGCCTGCTGTTGCAGCTTGGTCTCGAAGTCGTCGAAGAGCGCGACCACCTTGGTCTGGACGCCGCTGGCCTTGGTGAACGCCTCTGCCAGCCGCTGCGCCGTCTTGGCGGACTCGGAATCGGGCGCCTGCCTGATCCAGATCTCCAGCGCATCGTCCGTGTTGGAGCTTGTTCCCCCGGAGCCGCAGCCTGTCAGCGTAACGGCCAGGGTCGTCACCAGCGCGACCCCGAGCAGACGACGTGACATAAGACCGCCTCCTGTTCACATATGTGACAAGTGTCGTAGATGTGGGCGAGTCCTGAGAAAAGTAACCAGTGACACACATCACGGTCAATATTCAAGAATGTGAATCTGGGCCAGCTTCTTGTACAACGGGGGAATGCGCATACTCATGACCGGCGCCGCAGGGAAAGTCGGCACGCTGCTCCGTCCCCGCCTCGCCCGTGAGGGCCGGACGCTGCGCCTGTCGGACCTGACGCCGCTCGAAACCGGGCCCGGCGAGGAACTGGCCGTGGCCGACCTCGCCGACGAAACGGCCATGGCCGCCGCGATGCGGGACGTGGACGCGGTGCTCCACCTCGGCGGGCAGAGCCGCGAGCACCCGTGGGCCGACGTCGTGCGGGCCAACATGGACGGCACCTACGTGCTGATGGAGGCCGCCCGCGCGGCCGGGGTCGGACACGTGGTGCTGATGAGCAGCCACCACGCCGCCGGCTTCCACACCCGGCCGCCGTCCGGCGGGGAGCTCGCCGACTACGCCTTCCCGCGCCCCGACACGTACTACGGCGTGAGCAAGCTCGTCATGGAGGGCCTGGGCAGCCTCTATCACGACAGGTTCGGCATGCACGTGACCGCCATCAGGCTCGGCACCTGCAACGAGCGCTCCGCCGACACCCGCGGCCTGGCCACCTGGATCTCGCCGGACGACCTGGCCCGGCTGGTCGAGGCCGCGCTCACGGCCACCGGCTTCCACGTCGTGTGGGGCGTCTCCGACAACGCCCGCCGCTGGTGGTCGCTGAAGGAGGCGCAGGCCATCGGGTACGAGTCGCGCGACAGTTCCGAGTCGTACGCCGCCGAGATCATCGCCGAGCAGGGCGAGCCCGACCTGAGCGATCCGGTGCACGACCGGGTCGGCGGGATCTTCACCATGAAGGAGCTCGGCGGGGCCTGGTGACCGTTCCTGCTCGATAGCCGCTCCGACCGATCAGGTCAGGGCGGCTTTCGGCATGCTCGGACTCTGTCGCCCTCGTGTGCAACCGGTTGTAGTCAGCATGGCTGAGCGCCAAAATGTTACGAACGCGTATCTGTGCTTCTACTAGCTCTGATCTGCAGAAATATGGTTATCGATATATCGGTAACGGCTTTGTAACACCTGCAAAGGGTTGACGAAACTTTTCGTGTCCTTATAGGAATGCGCTATCCGATCCCGCCGTGCCGGGCTGGGCCTGGAAGAGGGATGTATGTCCGAATCAATCTCTGTCACCCCGGAGCGACCCCCCGCCGTCGCCCCGCCGGCGGCCGCGCGCCCGCCCGGGCGACGCCGACGGACCCGTTATGCGAACGTTCACCGGCGGCGGGAGGCCCGTACCGCCTACGTCTTCCTCGCGCCCTGGTTCATCGGGCTGTTCCTGGTCACCGTCGGGCCGATCCTGGCCTCGCTGTACCTGTCGTTCACCGACTACAGCCTCCTGGAGGAGGCCAAGTGGGTCGGCTGGGACAACTACCAGGAGATGTTCTTCGAGGACACCCGGTTCATCCAGTCGCTCAAGGTCACCACGATCTACGTGGTCGTGTCGGTGCCGCTGCAGCTCGCCTTCGCGCTGGCGCTCGCCCTCGCGCTGGACCGGGGCCTGCGCGGGCTGTCGTTCTACCGCTCGATCTACTACCTGCCCTCACTCCTGGGCGGCAGCGTGGCCATCGCCATCCTGTGGCGGAAGATCTTCGGCACCGACGGCCTGGTCAACGCCGTGCTCGCGATCTTCGGTATCGAGGGGCCCGGCTGGGTGTCCGACCCGGACACCGCGCTCGGCACGCTGATCCTGCTGCACGTGTGGACGTTCGGCGCGCCCATGGTGATCTTCCTGGCGGGGCTCAGGCAGATCCCGCAGAGCTACTACGAGGCGGCCGCGGTCGACGGGGCCAGCAAGCTGCGGCAGTTCCGCTCGATCACCCTGCCGCTGCTCACGCCGATCATCTTCTTCAACCTGGTGCTCGAAGTGATCAAGTCCTTCCAGTCGTTCACGCAGTCGTTCATCGTCAGCGGCGGCAGCGGAGGACCGGTCGACTCCACGCTCTTCTACACGCTCTACCTCTACCTGAAGGGCTTCAAGAGTTACGAGATGGGCTACGCGGCCGCCATGGCCTGGGTCCTTCTGCTCATCATCGCCGGACTGACCGGTGTGAACTTCCTCGCGTCGAAGTATTGGGTCTTCTATGGCGACACGAAGTAAGCAGGTGCCGCTCCTGTTCCGCCCGGTGCCACGGGGCGGCCGCCTGCTCAAGCACCTGCTGCTGATCGGCTTCGGCCTGGTCATGCTCTATCCGCTGCTGTGGATGATCTCCAGCTCGCTGAAGCCGGAGGGCCTCATCTTCCGGGAGCCGGGCCTGTGGCCGAGCGCGATCACGCTGGACAACTACGGCGAGGGCTGGACGGCTCTCAAGCACACCTTCGGCTACTACCTGTGGAACTCGGCTGTCATCACGGCCCTGTCCGTGCTGGCCAACCTGGTCGCCTGCTCGCTGGCCGCCTACGCGTTCGCCAGGCTGAACTTCCCGCTGAAGAAGATGTGGTTCGCGATCATGCTCGGCACGATCATGCTGCCGTACCACGTGACCGTCGTGCCGCAGTACATCGTCTTCGCCAACCTGGACTGGATCAACACGATCTGGCCGCTGGTGGTGCCCAAGTTCCTGGCCACGGACGCGTTCTTCATCTTCCTGATGGTGCAGTTCATCCGGACGCTGCCGCGGGAGCTGGACGAGGCGGCCGCGATCGACGGCGCCGGCTACTGGCGGATCTTCCTGCAGGTCATCCTGCCGCTGTGCATGCCCGCGCTGGCGACGACCGGCATCTTCACCTTCATCTGGACGTGGAACGACTTCTTCAGCCAGAACCTGTACCTCACCAACTCCGACAACCTCACGGTCGCCGTCGCGCTCCGGCAGTTCCTGGACTCCAGCGGCGAGTCGTCCTGGGGCCCGATGTTCGCGATGTCGATCGTGTCGCTCGGGCCGATCTTCGGATTCTTCCTGGCGGGGCAGAAGTATCTGATCCGCGGCGTGGCGACCACTGGCCTGAAGTAGTTCCTCTTCACCCCCTGTAACCCCCAAGAGGAGGTAGAGCTGTGAATCTCAGCTCTCGTAAGACGATGGTGGCCGCCGCGCTCTCCGCGGCCATGCTGACCGCGACCGCCTGCGGCAGCGGCGACGGCGGTGGCGGTGATGCCGGCGGCGACGGCGGCAAGGTGAAGATCACCTTCGCCTACTGGGGCAGCGACGCCCGGCAGAAGCTGACCGAGCAGGCCATCCAGAAGTTCGAGGAGAAGAACCCGGCGATCGACGTCGAGGGCGACTTCTCCAACTGGGACAGCTACTACGAGAAGCTCGCCACCAAGGTCGCCGCCAACGACGCGCCGGACGTGCTGAGCATCGAGATCCGGGGTCTGAGCGAGTACGCCGGCCGCGGCGCGCTGATGGACCTGGCGGGCAAGCTGCCCACCGCCGACCTCGACCAGCAGGTGTTGTCCAGCGGGCAGATCGACGGCAAGCAGTTCGCCATCCCGACCGGCGTCAACGCCTTCTCCATGGTCGCCAACCCGGCGGCGCTGGAGAAGGCCAAGAAGGAGCTGCCGGACGACACCGGCTGGACCTGGGACCAGTGGGTCTCGCTGGCCCAGGAGATCTCGGCCACCGGCGCCACGACCGGCGCCGAGTACAACTTCAACCCGGCGTGGCTGCAGATCTACGCGGCCCAGCGCGGCGAGAAGTTCTACGACGGCACCAAGATCGGCATGTCGGTCGACACGCTGAAGTCCTGGTGGGGCATCCACCAGAAGCTCATCGAGACCAAGGGCTCGCCCGACGCCGCCAAGAGCGCCGAGATCGGCGCCACCGGACCCGAGCAGTCGCTCCTCGGCACCAACGAGGGCGCGATGGGCATGTGGTGGAGCAACCAGCTCAACGCGCTGAGCAAGTCCTCCGAGCAGGAGATGACCCTGCTGCGGATGCCCAAGGTGGAGGGCGCCACGACCAGCGGCATGTTCCTGCAGCCCGCCATGTTCTACGCCGCCTCCGCCAAGACCGAGCGCTCGGCCGAGGCCGGCAAGTTCATCGACTTCCTGGTCAACGACCCCGACGCGGCCGGCATCCTGCTGAGCGACCGCGGCCTGCCCACCAACGCCAAGGTGCTGGCCGCCGTCAAGGAGAAGCTGCCGCCCGCCGACCAGAAGACCCTGGAGTTCATCGACGAGGTCAAGAGCGAGCTGAGCCCGATCGAGGCCCCGCCGAAGGGCGCCCTGGAGATGGAGGACATCCTCAAGCGCGCCAGCGAGGAGGTCGTGTTCGGCCGGGCGACCCCGGACGCCGCCGCGGAGAAGTTCCTCCAGGAGGCGAACGCCGCCATCGCCGGCTGACCAGCCGGCACCCGGCCGGGGGCGCCCCGCCCCCGGCCGTCACCGCCACTCGGGGAGAGAGAGCACGTGAGCACCAGGTACGCCTTCGTCGGTCTCGGGCACCGCGCGCAGATGTACGTCGACGCGCTGCTGGGCGACTGGCGGGACACCGGGACCATCGTCGGCCTGTGCGACGTCAACACCACGCGCATGGCCTACTACACCGAACGGATCGGCCACCCGGTGCCGTGCTTCGCGCCGGAGGAGTACGGCAAGATGCTGGAGCTGGCCGACGCCGTGGTCGTGTGCACGGTCGACGCCACCCACGCCCGCTACGTCGTCGCCGCACTCGACGCCGGGCTCGACGTCGTCGTGGAGAAGCCGCTCACCGTCGACGCCGAGAGCTGCGCCGCCATCGCCGAGGCGGCCGAGCGCAATCCCGGCAAGCTGGTCGTCACCTTCAACTACCGCTACTCGCCGCGCAACTCGGCGGTGAAGAAGCTGATCAGCGAGGGCGCCGTCGGCGAGATCACCTCCGTGCACTTCGAGTGGGCGCTCGACACCATCCACGGCGCCGACTACTTCCGCCGCTGGCACCGCGAGCGGGCCAACTCCGGCGGCCTGCTCGTGCACAAGTCCACCCACCACTTCGACCTGGTCAACTGGTGGCTGGGCGCGGCGCCCGAGCTCGTCTTCGCCCAGACCGACCTGCGCTTCTACGGCCAGGCCCGGCCGCGCGGGCCACGACCGGAGCGCGGCCAGGGGGCTCCGGGGCTGGGCAGCGATCCGTACATCCTCGACATCTCCAAGGACGAGCGGCTCAAGCGGCTCTACCTGGACGCCGAGCACGAGGACGGCTACATCCGCGACCAGGACGTGTTCGCGCCCGGGGTGACGATCGACGACACCATGGCGGTGCTCGTCCGCTACGCGAACCGGGCGATGCTCACCTACTCGCTGACCGCGCACGCGCCGTTCGAGGGGTACCGGGTGGCGTTCAACGGCACCGAGGGCCGGATCGAGCTGGAGGTGTGCGAGCGGGCCTGGACCCCGCCGCACGCCGCCGTCGACCCGAGCGCGGCGAGCAAGGAGCACGCCACGGGCTCCTGGGAGCGGCTCGTCCTGCACCGTCACTGGCAGGAGCCGGAACAGGTGCCGATCGAGCAGGGCGGCGGCGGGCACGGCGGCGGGCACGGAGGCGGGCACGGCGGCGGTGACCGGCTGCTGCTGGACGACGTCTTCCGCGGCCCCGGCGAGGACCCGCTCGCCCGCCCCGCGGGTTACCGCGACGGCATCCGCAGCGTGCTGGTCGGCGTCGCGGCCAACCGTTCCGCCGACACCGGGCTGCCTGTCCGCCTCGTGGACGAGGGCACCCGCCTCGCCGAGACGTGACGCGGCACCTGGGGGAGTTCGCGGGGCTGGCCGGTGTGGCCGGGAGGCAGTGGGAGCTGTTCCCGGACGCGCCGGCCGGGCCGGAGCTGCGCGCCCGCGCGCGTGAGGCCATCGGGACGCTCGACCTGACGGCCGCCGACGTCCGGGTGGAGCGCGCCTGGACGGCGGACGGGCTGGACGGAGAGGAGCTGTCCTGGGACGTCGGCTTCGGCCCGCGTACCCGTGCCTACCTGCTCAGGCCGCGGGGCCATCGGGGGACGCTCCCCGGCGTGGTGGCCCTGCACTGCCACGCGGGCATGAAGTGGGCCGGCAAGGAGAAGATCGCCGACGGTCCCGGGCCGCCCTCCCCGGAGGTGCGGCGGCTGCGCGGCCGGTTGTACGGCGGCCGCGCCTTCGCCTCCGAGCTGGCCCGGCGCGGCTTCGCGGTGCTGGCGCACGACGTGACCGGCTGGGGGAGCCGCCGCTTCCCGCTGGAGGACATGCCGGAACGGGTGACGGATCTGGCCACGGACCCGGACCTGTCGGAGGCCGACCGCTACGACGTGGCCGCCGGTCACCACGAGCACGTGCTGGAGAAGTACTGCAGGCTGCTGGGCACCTCGTTCGCGGGCGTCGTGGCGGGGGAGGACCTGGCCGCGGCGGCCTGCCTGCGCGCCCTGCCCGGCGTCGGGCCGGTCGGCTGCCTCGGCCTGTCGGGCGGCGGGCTGCGGGCGGCGCTGCTGGGGGCCTTCGACCCCGGCGTCGCGGCGGTCGCGGTCGCCGCGATGACGTCGTCCTACGGCGACCTGCTCGACGGGTACGTCGCCGCGCACACCTGGCTGCTCTTCCCGCCGGGCCTGTCGCGGGTGTGCGACTGGCCCGCGCTGGTCGCCGCCGGTGCGCCGCGGCCGCTGCTGGTGCAGTACGCGAGCGCGGACGAGCTGTTCCCCGGCCGGGGGATGCGCCGGGCGCACGAGGCCATCGCCCGGCGCTACCCCGGCGGCGGCTACGAGGGGGTGTTCTTCGACGCCGGGCACGTCTTCGACGTGCCGATGCAGGAGCGGGCCTTCGGCTGGCTGGCCGCGCACCTGCGTGCGGAGACCCGCTGAAGCCCGGCGCGGCACCGCCGGGCTTCAGCGGCCCCCGCCCTTCAGCGACCCGCGGCCAACTCGGCCGCCTCCTCGCGGGACAGGCGCCCGTCGACCACCACGACCGACACCCTCCGGTCGAGCCGGTCGCCGAACGACAGCGGCGTGTCCCACGCCAGCGCGGTGCCGACGCCCGGATACTCGGCCACCCGGACGAACCACGGGTCGCTGTCCTGCGCGAACAGCAGCGTCCACGCCTCCGACGACAGCGCCAGCCACGGCGCCCGCGAGCCGTGCACCCGCTCCTCGCCCTCGGCCGCCGCGGTGAACACCCGCAGCCCTGGCGCCCCCGCCGGGGCGCGCCAGAAGAACCCGCCGTAACCGGCGCCCGCCCGCCCCTTCGTGGCCGAGCTGCGCACCGTCAGCGGCGCCCCGGTCAGGTTGTGCAGGGTGAAGCCGAACTCCAGGACCCACCCGCGGGCCGCCGGCCGGGCCCGCACCGTCCGCTCCTCGCGCACCAGGGGATCTTCCCCCGGCCGCAGCCACTGCAGCGTCTCGGTGAACCCCGAGGCGGCGCGCTCGGTGAAGGCCAGGTGCCGCTGGACGCCGTGGTCGTCCAGCCAGGTCGGGCCCCGGTCGCGGACGTACGTGCGCCCGCCCCAGAAGTTGCGCCCGCCGAGGTCCGTCACCGCGACCCCGGCCCCGAGGTGGTGCGGATGGTCGTCGGGCCGGACCTCGGTCACCACGGCGCCGCCGAGCGTGCGCACCGGGTGCAGGTAGGGGCGGGGCGCGGCGGTCAGCGGCAGGTCGGGGCGGGTCACGTACTCGGCGACGGGCGAACCCGACACCACGAGCGGCGTCGCCCAGCCGTGCCCCAGCTCGGAGAAGAGCGCCAGCTCCGACGCGCACCGGTCCACCACGGACGCGATGCCCGGCAGCACCCGGCCCTCGCCGGACAGGTCCTGGTGGTCGTCGGCGATCGGCAGCGGGTCGGGCGCGACCCTGATCGCCTCCATCACCTCCATGAACCCCCCCGTGCGGTGGATCGGCACCAGCAGCGGCACGCCGGACCGTACGTGCTCGACCAGGTTGAGCAGCAGGTCGGTGCGGCCGTAGCGACGCACCGGCCCGTCGTCGACCTGGACCTCGTCCATCGTGTAGACGAACCGGACGCGCCCCCGCTCGCCGTGCACGAGCACGTACGGCTCGTCGCGCTCGGCCGCGCAGAGCGTGACCGCGGCCACCAGCGGGACGCCCCCGGCGAGCGTGACCCTGACGGCGGAGGTGTCGTCGGACTCGATCGCGTTGGCGTGGAACAGCTCGGTCTCCACCGAGGCGACCGCGCCGCGCTCGTCGGCCCCGGCCACGGCCAGCGCGGTGGCCAGCGCGTGCGCGAAGGGGTTGGTCAGCGCGCCGTCGACCACGTCCACCCCGTCGAGCACCCGCTTGCCCGCCCATGGGCTGCGGGTGAAGTAGGCGGCCGGGCGCGGCCACGAGCCGCCCACGCCGATGCCGGTGACCCGGCCGATCGCGCCGCTCGCGATCAGCTCGCGCACCGCGGGCAGCGCCGCCGAGCCGAGGCTCTGGAAGCCGACCTGGCAGGCCAGCCCGGCCTTGGCGGCGGCCCGCTCCATCCGGTCGAAGTCCGCAAGCGTGGCCGCCGTCGGCTTCTCCACCAGCACGTGCGCCCCCGCCTCCAGCGCGGCCAGGGCCAGGTCGGCGTGGGTCGGGATGGGCGTGGCCAAAATCGCGATCTCGGCGCCGGTCCGCTCGATCAGGCCGGGCAGGTCATCGGAGATCTCCGGCGAGCCGAGGCCCGCCAGGCTCTCCGGCGGGACCGGCCGCACGTCGCAGACCCCGGCCAGCTCGACCTGCCCGGTGAGCCGGCGCAGCCGGTCGAGGTAGTGGGAGCCGAAGCCCTGGGCTCCGGCCAGCACGACACGCATGTCACCTCCAGCGGAGGCCGAGGCCCCGGTGCTCGCCGGCGCGCAGCTCCGCGCCGTCCATCCGGACAGGGTACGGCTCCGCGAGCAGCCCCAGGGCGGCGAACGAGGCGTCCTCGACGTCCTCGGCCATGGACGGCAGCGGCAGCGTCAGCGCGAGCTGCCCCGACAGGTCCGGCAGCAGGTGCGGGTAGACCGGCACGTCGAAGGCGCGGGCCAGCTCCGCGATGCGCAGGAACGGGGTGATGCCGCCGACCCGGACCACGTTCGGCTGCACCACGTCGCAGGCCCCGGCGGTCAGCAGGTCACGGAAGCCGTAGACGGTGTAGACGTTCTCGCCGACCGCGATCGGCACGTCCACCGACCGGCGCAGCTCCACGTGCGCCACCACGTCGTCGGCCGGCACCGGCTCCTCCAGCCAGTGCAGCCCGTACGGGGCGAGCGCGTCGACGGCGCGCCGGGCCCGGTGCAGGTCCCAGCGCTGGTTGGCGTCCACCATCAGGAGCGTGTCGGGACCGATCACCTCGCGGACGGCGGCCACCCGGGCCACGTCCTCGCGCAGGTCGGGCCGGCCCACCTTGATCTTGACGGCGGGCAGGCCGGCGGCCTTCCACCGGCCGGCCTGCGCCACCAGCTCGTCCAGCGGGTAGTGCAGATTCACCCCGCTCCCGTACACCGGGACGGAGTCCCTGCGCCGGCCCAGCACGTCGACCAGTCCGCGGTCGCCGCAGCGCAGGTCCCACAGCGCCAGGTCGACCCCGGCCAGCGCGATCGTGGTGATCCCGCCGGGCCCGGCCTCGCGCAGGTGCCGCCAGAGCCGGTCCCACACCACCTCCGGGTGCGGGTCCAGGCCGATCAGCGCGTCGCGGACGTCGTGCTCCAGCAGCGCGCGCACCGCGTGCGCGCCGATCTGAGGCGTCCAGGAGAACCCGGTGCCCACCCGCCCGTCGGCGAGCGTGACCTCGACGACCAGGACGTGGTTGGCGGGCACGTCGGGCCCCCACGGGCGGCGCAGCGCGACCGAGCGCGGGGTGACCGTGAGGTCGCGGATCATGGCGTGCCGATCAGCGAGCGCCCGTGCTTGATCAGCGACTCCAGCTCGGCCACGTCCTCCGGCGCGGCGTCGACCAGCGGCGGCCGGACCGGGCCCACGTCCAGCCCGCCCAGCCGCACCCCGGCCTTGACCAGCGCGACCGCGTACCCGGGCACCTTCGAGCGCAGCCGGACGAGCGGCTCGTAGAACTCGGTGAGCAGCCGGTGGTCGCCCTTCAGGTACGCGGTCGCGATCTCGGGCGCGAAGGCGAAGACCGCCGAGGAGTACAGCTCGACGCCGATCCCCCGGTAGGCCCCCATGGTCAGCTCGGCCGTCGGCAGGCCGTTGAAGAACGTGAAACTGTCGCCCACCTCCCTGCGCACGGCCAGCACCGAGCGCTGGATGAGGTCGATGTCGCCGAGGCCGTCCTTCAGCCCGACCACGCCCGGCACCCGGGCCAGCTCGACCACCTGCTCGGGGGTGAGCACCACCGAGTCGCGCTGGTAGATGATGACCGGCAGGATCTCCGCGATCGCCCGCACGTACGCGACGAACCCCTCGGACGTGCCCTTGGCCAGGTAGGGCGGCATCAGCAGCAGCCCGTCGGCGCCCGCCTCACGCGCGGCCCCGGCCTGCGCCAGCGCGGCGCCGAGCGGCCCGCCCGCGCCGGCGAACACCGGCGCCCGGCCGCGCGCCGTCCGCACCGCGACCCGGACGACGGCGGCGTGCTCGGCCTCCGACAGGGCGGGGAACTCGCCCGTGCCGCAGGCCGCGAACACCCCGCCGGGGCCGTGGTCCAGCCCTCGCCCGATGTGCTCGGCCAGCACCTCCTCGGCCAGGTCTCCGGCGGCGGTGAAGGGGGTGATGGGGAAGAAGAGGACTCCGGTGAGGTTCATCAGATCTCCAGTTCGGTACGCCAGCTGCGCTTGGCGGTCCAGCCGAGCAGGCGGGCGGCCTTGGCCGAGGTGAAGGCGGGAAGACTGTCGGTGAGCACGTGGGCCTGCCCGCCCGTGCCGGGCATGACGGCGGGAAGCAGTTCCGCGAGCGGGCGGCGGGCCAGCGCGTCGGCGGCGCCGGCGAAGAAGATCTCGCCGCTGGGCAGGCCGGGCAGCCGCTCGACGAGGGTGCCGATCATGTCGGAGGCGTCCCTGGCGTCGATGTAGTTGAACAGGGAGACGCCGGCGATCTCGGGCCGGTCCAGGCGTTCGAGGATGGTGTGGCCCGACTGCGTGGGCGCTCCGGCCCACTCCTCGGGCGCCACCACGAAGCACGGCCGCACCGCCGCGAACCGCGTCTCGGAGCTGCGCGCGAACGCCGCCATGGTCTGCTCGGCCACCACCTTGGACAGGCTGTAGGCGTTCCACGGGGCCGTCGGGTGCTCCTCGTCGATCGGCAGGTAGCTCGGCAACCAGCCGGACGGCGACCCGTACCCGATCACCGTCGGGCTGCTGGCCACCACCACCCGGCCCACGCCGGAGTTGCTCGCGGCCTCGCACACGTTGAACGCCAGCTGCGTGTTGGTGCGGAAGATCACCCCCTCGGTGCGGCTGAACGGGGTCGCGATCGCCGCGAGGTGGACCACCACGTCGGGGCGGAAACGCGTCATCACGTCGTACGCCTCGCCCAGGTCGGTGAGGTCGGCCGGGAGGGTGGCCGCCGCGTCGTCCGGGGTGCCTGCGGTGACGTCGACGCCGATCACTTCATGACCTGCCTGCGCCAGCGAGGTGACCAGGCTTCGCCCGAGCCTTCCGGCGCTGCCTGTCACCAATGTTCGTGTCATCGCTCGTTCACCCTTCCGCAGGGATCGTCTACCGCAACCGGTTGCAAAAAGTATTGAGGTGCCGTCGGGAGAACGTCAAGCCGCCCCATCTCCGCCTGCGGTATCGACGCTGGCCCCGTGGGCGGTAGGGTGAGCTTTCGGCGCATGTGCCCCGCGACGGGGATCCGTTGACACGGATACAAGCGCTTGCATTAATGTACAGTGCATGCTCGGAGGCCCAGCGTGGCGGTGACGATTCGTGACGTGGCGGAGGCGTCAGGCGTGCATGTCTCCACGGTGTCGCGCGCATTCTCCGCGCCCCACCTGGTCAACCCGGTGACGCGCACCCGCGTGCTGGCCGTCGCCGAGGACCTCGGCTACCGGCCCAACCGGGCCGCCCGCGCGCTGACCACGGGACGCACCCACAACCTCGGCCTGATCGTGGCCGACATCGCCAACCCGTTCTTCCCGCCGCTCATCAAAGCGGCCCAGGCGCAGGCCAGGCTCCGCGACTACCACGTGTTCGTGGCCGACACCGACGAGGACCCGCAGGTCGAGGAGGAGCTGATCCAGACCCTCACCAAGCAGGTCGACGGCGTGCTGCTGTGCAGCCCCCGGCTGACGAACAAGACGATCGAGCGGCTGCGCGAGGAAGTGCCGTTCGTCGTGGTCAACCGCAGGGTCAAAGGCATGCCGACGGTGCTCATGGACGTCGGGCGCGGGGTCAGGCTGGCCGTCGAGCACCTCACCGCGCTCGGCCACCGCAGGCTCGCCCTGGTGACCGGGCCCAGCGGGTCGTGGACCAGCAAGGAGATGCAGGCGGCCGCCGCCGCCATGGGCGAGGCCGACGTCACCTTCCTCGGCCCCAACCCGCCCACCGAGCTCGGCGGCCTGGCCGCCGTCACCGACGTCATCGCCTCCGGAGCCACGGGGGTGCTGGCCTACAACGATCTGGTCGCGATCGGCCTGATCGAGGGGCTGACCGAGCGGGGCGTCGACGTGCCGGGGCAGATCAGCGTGATCGGCGTCGACGACATCGTGCCCGGCCGGCTGAGCCGCCCCAAGCTGACCACCATCGCCATGCCGACCGCCGCCGCCGGCCGCATCGCCGTCGACCTGCTCCTCGGCTCGGTCGACTCCGAGGCCACCAGCGGCGTCACCGTGCTGGAGACCAGCCTGATCGTCCGCGAATCAACGGGAGAGGCACACTCATGATCTTCGGAACGCTGCCCTCGGGGGAACGCGTCGAGCGCCACGAACTGTCCTCGGGGCGCCTGCGCGCGGCAGTGCTCTCGTACGGCGCCATCCTGCAAACGCTTGAGGTCGACGGCGTCAACGTGGTGCTCGGCCTGCCGACCCTGGAGGACTACCAGACCCGCAGCCGCTACTTCGGCGCCGTGGTCGGCCGCTACGGCAACCGCATCGCGGGTGGCCGCTTCACCCTCGACGGCGTCGAGCACCACCTGCCGGTCAACAACGGCCCCAACAGCCTGCACGGCGGCGTCGAGGGCTTCGACAGCAAGGTCTGGACGGTACGCGACGTCACCGGCTCGGCCATCACCCTCGCGCTCACCAGCCCCGACGGCGACCAGGGCTACCCCGGCACGCTGACCGCCACGGTCACCTACACGCTCGACGGCGACGCGCTGCGCATCGACTACACCACCGAGACCGACGCGCCCACCGTGGTCAACCTGACCAACCACTCCTACTTCAACCTGGCCGGCGGCGGCGACGTGCTCGGCCACGTGGTCCGCATCGACGCGGCCCACTACCTGCCGGTCGACGAGCACAAGATCCCCACCGGCGAGCCGGCCCCGGTCAAGGGCACCGTGTTCGACTTCACCACCCCGCACGCGGTCGGCGAGCGGTTCGACGGCGCCTACGACCACTGCTACGTGCTCGACGGCGACATGAGCGTGACCGAGCCGGTCAGCGGCCGCACCATGGAGGTCACCACCACCGAACCCGGCGTCCAGTTCTACACCGGCAGCATGCTCGACGGCGACGCCACCCCGTACGGCCCGTACGCCGGCCTGTGCCTGGAGACGCAGCACTACCCCGACTCGCCCAACCAGCCGGCGTTCCCCTCGACCGTGCTGCGCCCCGGCGAGGTCCGCGCCTCGACGACGACCTACCGCTTCCCCGGCTGATCAGCGCCGGACCGGCATCGCCCGGAGCACCAGCAGCGCCACGTCGTCCCGCGACGGGGAGTCGGCGAAGGATTCGACCGCCTGCCGCACCCGTTCGGCGACGGCGTTGGCGCTCAGCCCGGCGCACTCCGACAGCAGCCGGGCCAGCCCGTCGTCGTCGTCCAGCAACCGGTCGCCGTTGCGCCGCTCGGTCACCCCGTCGGTGACGCACAGCAGCACCTCCTCGGGCGCCAGCTCGAACGACTCCACCGAGAACCGCGCGTCCGTCTCGATGCCGAGCAGCAGCTGCGGCGTGGCCACCGGCTCCACCTTGCCGTCGGCGCGCAGCAGCAGCGGCGGCACGTGCCCGGCCGAGGCGATCGTGCACAGCGCCCCGCCCTGCGGCAGCGGCGTCAGCTCCCCGCACAGCAGGCTCAGGAACCGGCCGTCCTCGTCCTCCTCCAGCAACGTCTGGTTGAGCCGGTCGAGGATGTCGCCCACGGTGTAGTGCTCCTTGGCCAGCAAACGCACGGCGTGCCGGGCCAGCCCGGTGACGGCCGCCGCCTCCGGCCCGCTGCCGCAGACGTCGCCCAGCGCGAAGCACCAGTGGTCGGCCACGGTGAACAGGTCGTAGAAGTCGCCGCCGACCTGCGCGCCCTCCTCCGCCGGCTCGTACACCACCGCGGACTCCAGGCCCGGCATGGGCGCCATCCGCACCGGCAGCAGGCTGCGCTGCAGCACCTTCGACGTGGTGGCCTGGCGGGCGTAGAGCATGGCGGTGTGCAGGTTGAGCGCCACCAGGCGGCACAGGTCGGCGAGCAGGTCGGCCAGCTCCAGCGGCAGCGTCGGCTCGGCGCGGCCGATCACCAGCGCGCCGTACGACCTGCCGTGGGTCAGCAGCGGGAACGACAGCACGCTCTCGCGGCTGACCGGCCAGGTGACCTCGCTGAGCGGGGAGCGCGGGATGGCGGGCAGCGACATGCGCAGCTCGGCGTTGTGCCGCTCCTCGCTGTGCCACACGTGCGCCAGCCGCGTCATGCCCGCCAGGTCGGTCAGGTAGACGGCGGCCCAGGTGGCGATCTTGGGGACCACGAGCTGGGCGGTCAGCGCCGCGATCAGCTCCTCGTCGTGCACGCCCGCGAGCAGCTCGCCTGCCTCGGCGAGGAACGACAGCCGGCCCCGGTGCGCCCGCTCCTGCTCGGCCAGCCGCTCCCGCTGCACGGTGCCCGCCACCTGGTCGGCGATGTGCCGCAGGCTCGCGGTCAGGTCGTGGTCGAACCGGCCGGGCTCGGCGGCGGTCACCGCCAGATAGCCGATCACCTCGCCCGCCACCACCAGCGGCGCGCACGCCAGCGACCTGGCCCGGAGCTGCTGGGCCAGCTCGACGTCGGCGGCGAGCAGGTCGTCCACCACCGCGGGAGTGCGCCGGTCGGGGGTGAAGGCGCCCGCCGCCACCACGCCCACCAGCCCCGCCGTCGCGCCCGCGCCCGCCGCCACCCCGAACCGGTTGCCGGAGTCGGCGCGCAGCAGCACGTACGCGGCGTCGCCGGCGCTCGACAACTGGACGATGCGCGCGATCGTGTCGAGCAGCTCGGCGAGCGGCCGGTCCTGGTCGAGCAGGTCCTTGATGCGCCGGCCCGCCTCCCGCCGGGCCGGCGCCGGCGGCGAGGCCAGCACGAACCCGTCGTCGCCGCCCACCACCATCCAGATCGCCCGCCGGTGCTCGGGCCGCCCGCCGGTGCGCAGGTGGGAGACGTAGACAGGGACCAGCCGGCCGTCGCGGTGGCGCATCCGCGACTCCCCGCGCCAGCGGCCCAGCGCGAGCGTGTCCGACAGGGCCAGCGCGTCCGGGCCGTGCCCGTGCCAGTCGACCAGGTCGTCCAGCGGCCGGCCCACGGCCTGGCCCGGCGTCCAGCCGAGCAGCGCCTCGGCGTCGGCGTTCCACGAGATCACCCGCCCGCCCGCGTCGGCGACCAGCACCGCGACCCGCAGCGCGTCGACCGGCTCGCGCGGCGCGGGCACCGGAGGCGAGGGCTGCTCCTGGGCGTCGGCGAACTCCATCCGCACCCAGACCCGCTTCGCGGTCCTGGTGTACGTGACGCCCCAGGCGTCGGCCAGCATGCCGGCCAGCGCCAGGCCGCGCCCGGAGGTGGACATCGGGTCGGCGGGGACGGGCTCGCCCAGGACGGCCCGGCCCGGATGCTGGTCGTCGACCTCGATCTCGAACTTGGGCGGCACCGCCTCGGCGTCCAGGCGGCAGGTCAGCTCGATGCCGGTGCCGGCGTGCACCACCGCGTTCGTGACGAGTTCGCTGGTCAGCAGCACGGCGTCCTCGGCCAGGTGGCTCAGGCGCCACTCGCCGAGAACCTGGCGGACGAAGCGCCGCGCCGCCGCTGGGGCATGGGGAGTGCCGTCGAAGGCGGTGCTCGACACCCGGGTCGTCTCCACTGTGCGTCCTAGAACATCACTCGATGTGGCAGTTCGGTCACTCTCAGAGTGGCAGACTGGGAGCCTCAGATCCCTCCACTTCCGAAGAAGGCCCCGGATGGTCGCCAGGATGGACCCCGCACCGGCTCAGGGATCGGCGGCCGGGCCCCTGCCCGCACACCGTGATCTGGCCGAGGCCGTCGACCTCCTGATGCGCGCGCAGACCCCGCTCACCGGAGCATTCTCCCTGGTCGGGGCCGGTGGCGGTCTGGTCCCCGTCACCGGCGAGACCACCGCGCTGGCCCGGCGGGCGGCGCGGGAGCGCGGCCGGGTGTCGGCGCCCGGCCGAATCGCGCTGCCGGTTTCGGACGGCGACGCGGTGCTGGGCGTGCTGGAGCTGTCCGCGCCGACCGGGCTCGACGACGGGTTGGACGACGGGCTCGACGACAGGTTGGACGACGCCGCGCTCGACCGGCTGGCGGCCGTCGTCGGCGTGACCGCGGGCGCGATCGCCGGCCGCGCCCGCGCCGAGGCGCTGCTGGCGGAGTCGCTGCGGCGGCAGGACGAGCTGCGCGGGCGCAACGCCGCCCTGGAAGAGCAGGCGCACGCGGTGGCCGCCTCCGCCCGCTGCAAGACCCGGTTCCTCGCCACCATGTCCCACGAGCTCCGCACCCCGCTCAACAGCCTGCTCATCCTGGCCCGGCTGCTGGCCGACAACCCCGAGGGCAACCTGTCGGGGCAGGAGGTGGAGTTCGCCGCCGGCATCCACAACGCGGGGGCCGACCTGCTCCGGCTCATCAGCGACATCCTCGACCTGTCCAAGATCGAGGCGGGCCGGATGGACGTGCGCCCGCACACCCTGCCGCTGAGCAGGCTCCTCGACCACCTGGACGCCGTCTTCCGCCCGCTCACCGCCGACCGCGGGCTCACCTTCGAGATCGACGTCGCGCGCGGCGTGCCGCGCCTGCTCTTCCACGACGAGGGACGGCTGCAGCAGATCCTGCGCAACCTGCTGTCCAACGCGGTGAAGTTCACCTCGGCCGGCGAGGTGACGCTGACCGTGAGCGCGGCGGGCCCGGCCGCCGACACCGTCGTCTTCGCCGTCAGCGACACCGGCATCGGCGTCGCCGCCGACCGGCTGCCGGTCATCTTCGAGCCCTTCCAGCAGGCCGACGTCGCCACCGGTCGCGCGTACGGCGGCACCGGGCTCGGCCTGTCGATCAGCAGCGAGCTCGCGAGACTGCTGGGCGGCGAGATCCACGTCACCAGCGAGCCCGGCGCCGGCAGCACGTTCACGCTGCGCGTGCCCGCCCGGTGCGCCGCCCCGGCCGCGCCCGAGATCGGGCCGGAGGCGCGGCCCGAGCCGGTGCGCGTGCCCGCCCGGCAGCCGGCGCGGTGGTCGCGGGGCGACGCCGACCTGCCGGGCCATCCAGCGGCGCGACTCGCCGAGCTGCGCGCGGGCCCGGTCGGCGCGGCCCTGGCGGGCAGGCGGATCCTGATCGTCGACGACGACATCCGCAACGTCTACGCGCTCACCCACGCGCTCGGCCGGCTGGGCGCCGAGGTCGTGTACGCGGAGGACGGCCGGGAGGGCCTGGAGGCGCTGGAGCGCGACGACGCGATCGCGCTCGTGCTCATGGACGTGATGATGCCGGAGATGGATGGCTACGAGGCGCTCCGCACCGTACGGGAGATGACGCGGTTCGCCGATCTGCCGATCATCGCGCTGACGGCCGGAGCCATGCCGGGCGACCGTGAGAAGGCGCTGGCCTGCGGAGCGTCGGGCTATGTGGCCAAGCCCGTCGACCTCGATCACCTGCTCGACGTGATGCGGGGGTGGCTCGCCGGTGAGAGGGAGGGCGTCGGATGAACCGCCAGGTCAAGATCCTGCTGGTCGATGACACGGACGAGAGCCTGATGGCGCTGGAGGCGGTGCTCCGGCCGCTCCAGCAGCGTCTCTACCACGCCAGGTCCGGGCAGGAGGCGATGAAGCTCATGCTCCGCCACGACTTCGCCGTGGTGCTGCTCGACGTGCTGATGCCGGGCATGGACGGCTTCGAGACCGCCGGTCACATCAAACGGCTCGACCAGACCCGCGACGTGCCGATCATCTTCCTCACCGCGGGCGAGCCGGGCGCGGGGGCGGCCTTCCGCGGCTACGCGGTCGGCGCGGTCGACTATCTCACCAAGCCGTTCGACCCGTGGGTGCTCAGGTCCAAGGTGGCGGTCTTCATCGAGCTCTTCCGCAAGAACGCCGTGCTGCGCGAGCGGACCGAGCTGCTGGGCCGGATGGTGGCGGACGCCTCGGGCAACGCCATGGCCCTGGCCCGGTTCGCCGAGCGGCTGGGCGCGGTGGAGGCGCGGCTCGACGGCCTCGTCCCGGTCTGCGACGGCGATGGGGGACTGCAGGAGACGATCAAGGAATTGGTGTCCGAGGTGTCCGCGATGCGGGAGTCTTTCGACACGATCCGTCGGTGACACGGCGCGTCCGAGTGCTTTCGCGGCAGTATCCGACGTACCTTTGGCACCATGGCCACCCGTCCGCCGAAAAGCGCATCGAAGGGCCCGGCGAAGCGGTCACCCTCGTCCCGCTCGGCCCCCGCGAAGCGGGCGGCCACGTCCGCGGGCCGGTCCAGGCCGAAGGGGGCGGGGTCGGCACGCAAGGCGCCCATGACCCACCAAGACCCGATCAGCTGGGTGTTCACCATGATCGGCAAGCTGGTCGTGGGCCTGTGGATGCTGCTCGCCAACGGCATCGGCAGCACCGCCAGAGCGCTGGGCAAGAACGCCAGAGAGCTCGACCCGGCCCACCGGCGCGACGGCGTGGGCCTGGCCATCCTCGCCGGCGCCGTCGTCCTGGCGGCCATGACGTGGCGCGACACCAGGAGCGGCGTCTCCGAGGTGGTCCACACGGTCGTGCACGCCGTCTTCGGCTCGCTGGCGTGGGCGCTGCCGCTGCTGCTCGGCCTGCTGGCCTGGCGCTACCTGCGCCACCCCGACCAGAACGCCGACACCGGCCGGATGGTGATCGGGTGGAACGCGCTGCTCGTCGGCGTCCTCGGGGTGATCCACGTCGCCAACGGCACCCCTTATCCGGCGGGCGACGCCGACAACACGATGGAGAAGGTGTCGCAGGCGGGCGGCATGATCGGGTTCATCGTGTCCGCGCCGCCGATGAGCATCCTGCCGCCGTGGATCACGATCCCGCTGCTGCTGCTCCTGTCGGGGTTCGGCGTGCTGGTGATCACGGCCACGCCCGTCCACCGCATCCCTGAGCGGCTGGCCGAGCTGCGCCACCTGCTCTTCGAGCGCCAGACGCCCGAGGGCGGGCCCGCGCCGCAGCCGAGGAAGCGCTCCCGGCAGAAGAAGCAGTCCGACGCGGGCGAGGACTCGGTCAAGCCGTACGACACCCCTGTCCTGTCGGAGAAGGACAAGCGCGACGACCACTCCCCGGAGATCGTCCCCGGGCTGGTGGACGAGGAGGAGCCGCCGGCCCCGGCGCCGGTCAGGCAGCCTGAGCCGCCCCAGCCCACCCCGGCGCCGCGCAAGGTCGAGCAGCTCGTGCTCTCCCCGCAGGCGGGCCCCTACCAGCTGCCGGACCTGGTCCACCTCAAGCAGGGCACCGCGCCGAAGCCGCAGACCAAGGCCAACACGGTCGTGGTGAACGCGCTGACCAGCGTGCTGGAGCAGTTCGCCATCGACGCCCAGGTGATCGGGTTCACCCGCGGCCCGACGGTGACCCGCTACGAGATCGAGCTGGGGCCCGCGGTGAAGGTGGAGAAGGTCACCGCGCTCACCAAGAACATCGCCTATGCCGTCAAGTCAGCCGATGTCCGGATTTTGTCGCCGATCCCTGGCAAGTCGGCGATCGGGGTCGAGATCCCGAACGCCGACAAGGACCTCGTGGCGCTCGGCGACGTGCTCCGCGCCCAGGTGGCGCAGGCCGACCACCACCCGATGATCGTCGGGCTGGGCAAGGACGTCGAGGGCCGCACGATCGTGGCCAACCTCGCCAAGATGCCCCACCTGCTCATCGCCGGCGCCACCGGCGCGGGCAAGTCCGTCTGCGTCAACGGCCTGATCACCTCGATCCTCATGCGCGCCACCCCCGACGAGGTGCGCATGGTCCTCGTCGACCCCAAGCGGGTGGAACTCTCGGTGTACGAGGGGATCCCGCATCTGATCACCCCCATCATCACCAACCCGAAGAAGGCCGCCGAGGCCCTCGAATGGGTGGTGGGCGAGATGGACCGCCGCTACGACGACCTGGCCGCCAGCGGCTTCCGCCACATCGACGAGTTCAACAAGGCGGTACGGGCCGGCAAGCTCACTCCCGCGCCCGGCAGCGAACGCGTCTACCAGCCCTACCCCTACCTCCTGGTGATCGTGGACGAGCTGGCCGACCTGATGATGGTGGCGCCGCGCGACGTCGAGGACTCCATCGTCCGCATCACCCAGCTCGCCCGCGCCGCCGGCATCCACCTGGTCATCGCCACCCAGCGGCCGAGCGTGGACGTGGTCACCGGCCTGATCAAGGCCAACGTGCCGTCCCGGCTGGCGTTCGCGGTCTCCTCGCTGACCGACTCGCGGGTCATCCTCGACCAGCCCGGCGCCGACAAGCTGGTCGGCCAGGGTGACGCGCTGTTCCTGCCGATGGGGGCGAGCAAGCCGATCCGCATCCAGAACGCGTTCGTCTCCGAGAAGGAGATCGCCGAGGTCGTCACCCACTGCAAGCAGCAGATGCAGGTCGAGTACCGCAGCGACGTGACCGTCGCGGCCGGAGCCAAGAAGGAGATCGACGAAGACATCGGCGACGACCTCGACCTGCTCGTCCAGGCCGCCGAGCTGATCGTCACCACCCAGTTCGGCTCCACCTCGATGCTCCAGCGCAAGCTGCGCGTCGGCTTCGCCAAGGCCGGGCGGCTGATGGACCTGCTGGAGAGCCGCGAGGTGGTCGGCCCCAGCGAGGGTTCCAAGGCCCGCGAAGTGCTGGTGAAACCGGATGATCTGCCCGGATTGCTGGCCGACCTGCGTGGCGAATGACCCCAATGCCCACTTCCCCGTCGGTAACTGTTTGAATAGGAGCTAATACGCTCCGTCAGGGGGAAGGCGGTTGCCGTGCAGGAGCAGAGCATCGGAGCCATGTTGGCGGCGGCTCGGCAGTCATCGGGGCTGACGGTCGAGCAGCTGAGCCAGGTCACCCGCATCCGCGAGGTGATCATCAAGGCCGTCGAACGCGACGCGTTCGCCGAGTCTGGAAGCGACTTCTACATCAGGGGGCACGTCAAGACCATCGCCAGGGCGGTGGGCCTCGATCCCGAGGCCGTGGTGCACCGCTTCGACCAGGAGTACGGCGGGGCGCCGCAGCCGGTGCGGGCCTCGGCCGTGTTCCAGACCGACCGCATGATCAAGATGGCCGAGCGGCGCGGGCCTGGCTGGACCACGGCGCTGGCGGTCGCGCTGGCCGTGGTGGTCGTGTTCGGCGTGGTCAAGGTACTGGGCGGCGCCTCCGACCAGGTGCGCACCGCCGGCGGCGAACGGCCGGCGGCCAGCGTGCCGCCCAACTCGCCGTTCACGGAGGCGCCGCCTCCGGCCGTCGCCATGGCGAGGAAGAACACGGTCGTCGTCACCGTCGAGGCGAAGCGGCGGGCCCGGATGACGATCCGCGACGCCAAGGGGCGGGAGCTGTTCGACGGCAGCCTCAAGGCGGGCAGGATCGCCACCTGGCGGGCGCAGAGCCGGATCGACCTCGAGGTGGGTGACGCCGGAGCCGTGTGGGTGCAGGTCAACGGCAAGAAGCTGGGCGCCATCGGCGAACGCGGGCAGACGGTGCGCCGGTCGTTCGTGCCAGGGAAGCCGCCTGCTCGGTAACCCCTGCATCGTGTGGTGGCCAACTGCCGATACCGTAGTGTCACCATGTCATCCCGCCGAACCGCATCGCTGATCACGCTGGGCTGCGCCCGCAACGAGGTCGACTCAGAAGAGCTGGCCGCGCGACTCGAGGCTGCCGGCTGGCAGCTCGACGACGACGACCCCGAGGTCGTCGTGGTCAACACGTGCGGCTTCATCGAGTCGGCGAAGAAGGACTCGATCGACACCCTGCTGGCCGCGGCCGACTCGGGGGCCAAGGTGGTCGCCGCGGGCTGCATGGCCGAGCGCTACGGCAACGAGCTCGCCGACGCGCTGCCCGAGGCCAGCGCGGTCATCTCCTTCGACGACTACACCGACATCGGCGGGCGGCTCGACGACGTGGTCGCCGGGCGCCCGCTGACGCCGCACACGCCGCGCGACCGGCGCACCCTGCTGCCCATCACGCCGGTGGAGCGGGCCGCCGCCCCGCGCGGCCACATCCCCGGTCACGGCGACCTGCCCGACGGGGTCGCGCCCGTGACCGGTCCCCGGGTGCTGCGCAAGCGGCTCGACGAGAGCCCGGTGGCCTCGCTCAAGCTCGCCTCGGGCTGCGACCGGCGCTGCACGTTCTGCGCCATCCCGGCCTTCCGCGGCGCCTACGTGTCCCGTCACCCCGACGAGCTGGTGGCCGAGGCCGACTGGCTGTCCCACCGGGGCGTGCGCGAGCTCGTCCTGGTGAGCGAGAACTCCACGTCCTACGGCAAGGATCTGGGCGACCTGCGGGCGCTGGAGAAGCTCCTGCCGCGGCTGGCGGCGGTCGAGGATGTCTCGCGGGTGCGGGTCAGCTATCTGCAGCCGGCCGAGCTGCGGCCCGGCCTGATCGACGTGATCGCCGGCACCGACGGCGTGGCCGACTACTTCGACCTGTCCTTCCAGCACGCCAGCGGTGGCGTGCTGCGGCGGATGCGCCGGTTCGGCGACCCGGAGCGCTTCCTCGGCCTGCTGGAAAGCGTGCGCGCGCAGGCGCCCGAGGCCGGCGTGCGCTCCAACTTCATCGTCGGCTTCCCTGGCGAGACCGAGGAGGAGTTCGGCGAGCTCGTCTCCTTCCTGGAGGCGGCCAGGCTCGACGTGATCGGCGTGTTCGGCTACTCCGACGAAGACGGCACCGAGGCCGCGACCTTCGACGGCAAGCTGCCCCAGGAGGTCGTCGACGAGCGGGTGCGGGTGCTCACCGAGCTGGCCGAGGAGCTGACGGCGCAGCGTGCCGAGGAGCGGATCGGCACGGAGGTCGACGTGCTCATCGACGAGGATCTCGGCGACGGCGGCTATGAGGGCCGGGCCGCCCACCAGGGTCCGGAGGTCGACGGGTCCGTCACGGTCCAGGGCATCGGCCTGGTGCCGGGCCAGCTGGTGCGAGCCATGGTCGTCGACGCCGAGGGGGTCGACCTCATCGCGCGGATCAAGGCCGCCGGTCCATGACGGCAGACGAGCGCCGCGCGGTGAGCCCGTGGAACATCGCCAACGTCCTCACGGTCCTGCGGTTGGCGCTCGTCCCGTTCTTCGTCGTCTGCCTGTTCCTGCCGGGCATGGGCTGGCGGCTGGCCGCGCTCGCGGTGTTCGCGGTGGCCTCGATCACCGATCACCTCGACGGTGAGCTGGCCAGGCGCTACGGCCTGATCACCGACTTCGGCAAGATCGCCGACCCGATCGCCGACAAGGCGCTGACCGGCGCCGCGCTGGTGTGCCTGTCGATGCTGGGCGAGCTGCCGTGGTGGGTCACGATCGTGATCCTCGGCCGCGAGCTGGGCATCACCGTGCTCCGGCTGGTGCTGATCAGGCTGGCGGTCATCCCGGCGAGTTACGGCGGCAAGGTCAAGACCGTCCTGCAGATCGCCGCGATCGTGCTCTACCTGCTGCCGTGGGTGCCCGACGCGCTGCGCTGGACGGTGATGGGGGCGGCCGTGGTGATCACGGTCGCGACGGGGATCGATTACGTGATCCGCGCGATCAGGTTGCGCAGGATGGCGGGGCGAGCGCGCGGGGAGTGAGGGGCATGAGCGGCACACCAGACCCGGCGGGCGCGGCGGCTACGGGCGACACGGGCGGCACAGGCCCGGAGGGCGCGGGGCACGTCGTGGAGGGCGCGGGGCACGGCGCGGACGTCGCGGGAGGCGCGGGGCTCAGCGGGGACGTCGTGGAGGGCGCGGGGGCGCCGGGGCGGTCGTCCGGGGCGGCGCAGGTGGTGGCGGCGATGACGCGGCTGAAGGTCACCGTGGCCGTGGCCGAGTCGCTCACCGGCGGGCTGATCGGGGCGACCTTCACCTCGGTGCCCGGCTCGTCCCAGGTGTTCCGGGGCGGGGTGATCTCCTACGCCACCGATCTCAAGCACCAGTTGCTCGGCGTACCGGAAGATCTGCTGCGCCGCGAGGGGGCGGTGCATCCCGAGGTGGCCGCCGAGATGGCGGCCGGGGTGGCTCGTCTGTGCGAGGCCACGTACGGGCTGGCCGTCACGGGGGTGGCGGGCCCGGAACCGCAGGACGGGCAGCCGGTCGGCACGGTTTTCGCCGCGCTGAGCGGACCGGACGGACAGTTGTGGTCCCGACGATTGAGACTTGAGGGGTCGCGCGAACGTATCAGGGTAGAGACGGTGGACGAGGCTATCGATCTACTGGCAAGTGTGCTTAAGCCCAGCAAAGGGGAACATTCCGGATGATTACCGTGTTACGTCCCCAGCGAACATGCGAAGCACGGTCTGACGCGGTGTCGGTGGATGCGGGTACGGTGGAGCTGTGAGTGAGGTCCGTGAGCCAACTGCAAGCAGCGAGCGCCCGGCAGGCGGGCCTGATGAGTCACGCGATGCGCCACGAGCGGCGGGCCAGGGGCGGAGACGCCCGGCAATGACGGCGAGGAGTATGTACGAAGCGAAGAAGAACAACGGGCGGCACGACTCGATAGCGCGGGGCGTGGTGAAACCATCCGCGCCGGGGAGGGAGCGACAGATGATTCTGCTGCGTCAGCTGCTCGGAGACGTGCTGAGGCGGTTGCGCGTGCGGCAGGGACGCACACTCCGAGAGGTGTCCACGCTCGCGCGGGTTTCGCTGGGCTATCTGTCAGAGGTCGAGCGGGGGCAGAAGGAGGCGTCCTCCGAGCTGCTCGCGTCGATCTGCGGCGCGCTCGGTGTGCCGCTGTCCCAGGTCCTTCGTGAGGTCTCCGATCAGTTCGCGCTGGCGGAGCTCCAGGCGGCGCCGGTGCTCGCCGACGCGCCCGAGCACGAGCGCATCGCGGTCCCCGACTCGGTGCCCGGCTCGATTTCCGACACTGTCTTCCCCGAAGTCAAGGACATGGTGGCTGCCTAGCGCGGCTGACAGCCACCGCACCACATGATCAGCCGTTCCTGTGGGGCCACCCCCATCTCGCCGCGGCTGATCCGGGTGCCGCAGCGCCGGCACGGCCTGCCCGCCCTGCCGTAGACCCATGTCTGGTGCGCCGGGCGGCGGTCTCCGGTGGTCACCGTGCTCGCGTGATGCCTGTTGGCGGCCAGCAGCCGCTGTGCCAGCGTGACCAGCGCCTCCAGGTCCCGGACGTCCCCGACCTCCCGCCACGGCCACACGCCGCGCAGAAACAGCGTCTCGGCGCGATAGATCGTGCCGATCCCGGCCAGATTGCGCTGGTCGAGCAGCGCCTCCCCGATCGTCCTCCTGGGCTCCGCGAGCAACCGCCGCACCGCCTCGGCCGGGTCCCAGTCGTCGCCCAGCAGGTCGGGGCCCAGATGCCCCACGACGCGGTCCTCGTCGGCCGTCCGCAGCAGATCCACCACCCCGAGCTTCAGGCCGATCGCCTGCCACCGCTCGTTGGCCAGGATGAGCCGCACCTGGTCGCCCCCGGCGGGACGCCGGCCGGCCGGGACCACCCGCCAGCTGCCGTCCATCCGCAGATGGGTGTGCACGGTGAGACCGCCCTCGACCCGGGTGAGCAGGTGCTTGCCCCGTGACACGGTCTCCAGCACCACCCGGCCGGTGAGGTCGGCGGTGGCGTGCCGGGGCACCCGGAAGTCCGACCGGGTCAGCACCTGCCCGTCGAGCGCTCCCCGAAGCCGCGCGGCGGTGCGGTAGACGGCATCTCCCTCGGGCATGCGTCCCAGTCTAGAAAGCCGCTGGACGTCCGCTGCCGTCCGCGTCCACGGTGGGGACATGCCGGAGAACACGTTCGACGCACGCATCGCGGAGACCTACGAGGCCAAGTGGCCCGAACTGTTCGACCCGGCCGTCGTCGGCCCGGCGGTCGAGTTCCTCGCCGGGCTGGCCGGCCCGGGCGCCGCCGTCGAGTTCGGCGTCGGCACCGGCCGTCTCGCGCTGCCGCTCAGCCGGCGGGGCGTCCGCGTGCACGGCATCGACCTGTCATCGGCCATGGTGGCCCGGCTGCGCGCCGAGCCGGGGTCGGAGGCCGTCGGCGTGACCGTGGGGGACTTCGCCTCCACCCGGGTGGAGGGCGCGTTCCGCCTCGTCTACCTGGTGCGCAACACGATCACGAACCTGACCACCCAGGACGAGCAGGTCGCGTGCTTCCGCAACGCGGCGGCCCACCTGGAGCCGGGCGGCCGCTTCGTCATCGAGGTCTACATCCCCGAGCTGCGCCGCCTCCCGCCGGGTCAGACCGTGCACCCGTTCACGGTGACCCCTGAGCATCTCGGTTTCGAGGAGTACGACGTCGCGTCGCAGATCGCGGTTTCCCACCACTACTGGGTGGTCGACGGCCGGCTGGAGACCTACGCCTCGCGGCACCGCTACGTGTGGCCGGCCGAGCTGGACCTCATGGCGCGGCTCGCCGGGCTGACGCTGAGCGAACGCTGGGCGGGCTGGCTCCGCGAGCCGTTCACCTCCGACAGCAGGAGCCACGTCTCGGTCTGGCGCAAGGACGGGTGACAGGAGCCGAGGACTCCCGGGTCAGTCCCAGGCGGCGGGGTCGGCGGCGAGCTGGCGGATGCGGTCGGGCAGGTTGCCGGAGGCGACGTGCTCCAGCGTGACCTCTTCGAGGATGCCGCGCTCGGTCGCCCGCAGCGCGATCCACACCTGCTGGAGCGACTCGGCGGGGCCGCGGTAGCCGACGTGCTCGGGCCGCTCTCCACGGACGTTGGCCAGCGGGCCGTCGACGGCCCTGATCACGTCGGCGAGCGAGATCTCGGCCGGAGGGCGGGCCAGGACGTAGCCGCCCTCGGGGCCGCGCTGGCCGCGGACCAGACCCGCGCGACGCATCTGCAGAAGGATGTTCTCCAGATACTTGGGCGGCATGTCCTGCTCCTTGGCGAGCTCGCCCACGGTGGTCGGACCCGCGCCCGCCGCGGCGAGTTCGGCGGCGGCACGGAGGGCGTAGTCGACACGAGCGGAAAGACGCATGTTGTCGATTATCCCTGTTGGTCAACACTGGTTAGGCGCAAGGTGGTCACCACGGGCAGATGATCGGAGAACGGCACCCGTGGAGCCTGGGCTGACACGGCGGTCAGCCCTTGGGTGATCAGCACGTGGTCGATCCTCTCGGTGGGGTTGTCGGCGGGTGAGGTGGGCGGGTCGCCGAGGGCCCGCAGCGGGTCGGAGAGCCCTGCCTGCTCCAGCACCCGCATCTCGGGGTCGCCGGGCCGGATGTTCAGGTCACCGGTCAGGATGACCGGCCTGAACACGCCGGTGGCCTGGGAGCGCGGGCTTGCCTCGGCCACGTCCTTCCCGGCGGCCAGGGCGCGGACCATGGCCGCGACCTCGGGCGCCTGCCCGGCCGGGGCCTGCAGATGGGTGTTGACGATGCCCAGCTCGACCTGGCCGACGCCGAGCAGGATCGCCTGGGCCTGGGCCCCGGTGGGGTAGTCGTGCCGGCCCAGCGGATGGGAGTGCACGCCTCGTACGACCAGGTTGGTGAGCAGGGCGTCGCCCCACACGTTGTCGGCGGCGGGGGCGAAGTAGTAGTGCATGTTCAGGTGGCGGGCGATCCTGGCCAGGTCGTCGTGGCCGCCGTTGAGCAGCCAGCCCCGGTCCACCTCGCTGAGCAGCACGACGTCCGGGTTCTGGGCGGCGATCCAGGAGGCGATGTCGTCCAGCGACAGCCGTCCGTCCAGGCCGAACCCCATCCGGATGTTGTAGGTGACCAGCTTGATCGTGTCTCCGGCCAGGGGCCTGGGCGCCGGGATCGGCCGCCAGCTCGTGACCGCCACGAGCGCCATGAGCACCGCCGTCACCGCCACGGCCGGCCACACCCGCCGCCGCGCCCGCGGGCCCAGCGGCCGGGGCCGCTTCGGCCGCACGGCCACGACCGCCGTGAGCAGCGCGACCGCGATCGGCCACACCTGGTTGGGGATCCCCAGGTCCAGGTCGTACGAGGAGTAGTAGCCGAAGGTCGCCAGCAGGAACACCAGCCCGCCGCCGAGCACCGCGACGCCCTGCCGGCCGCCCGCGGGACCCTGCGCGGAGGCGGCGAGCACGGGCCCGGCCCACAGCATCACCATGGCGCCGCTCAGTCCCAGCCCCGTCGACCCGGACGAGGGCAGCAGCAGCAATCCGGTGAAACACACCAGCAGCACGCCCGCGGTCGTGTCGAAGGCGGGGGAGTGCGACGCGCGCGACGCCAGCACCGTCGCCGCCACCAACGCGGCCACCTGCAGGAGCGCGTCCCAGGCGACCACACTGGGCCCGACCGCCGCCTTGGCGTGACCGGTGGCGGCCATGCCGACCAGCAGCACCACGGGCCCGGCCAGGAACCACATCCGGCCCGGGGCGAGCTTGTCCACGCGGTCCGGGAGGTCGCCCGCCGTGCGGACCAGCGCCAGGAAGGCCGCGCACAGCACCAGCACCGCCGCCCAGGCCAGGATCCCGGACCGCCACACCAGGTCCACCCCGTCGAGCAGCAGATGGCCGAGGATCGAGCAGGCCAGCCCGCCCATGATGCCCACGGGCGCCGCCGGCGCGGTCGTCGTCCGCGCGCACCCGTACAGGAAGACCAGGGCGGCGCTCACTCCCGCCGAGGCCACGTACAGCTGCGAGACCTCCGCCTGGAGGAGGACGCGCGCAAGCACCAGGACCGCGGCCCCGCCCAGCAGGGCCCAGCGCGGTCGGAGTCGCAGGGCCAGGAACGGCAGCACGAACCAGGCGGCCGCGTAGAGGCCCATCAGCTCAGGAGCCGTCGAGCCGGCCTGCCCGAACAGCGTGATCAGCGACGGCAGGAACACCCGCAGCACGTCGAGGAAGAGGACGACGCCGAGCGCCAGGAGAGCGACCTGATGGCGGAGGGGCAGCATGAGTCATCCTCGCGTTCACCTGCATCGATAAGCAAGGGTGAGAGCGCTAAACTTCCAACAACCTTTTCGATTGTGACGGTGGGATTCAGCGTGGAGCGACGCCCTGGTGTGCCCAGACTTCTCAGGGAGATCAACGACCGGGCCGCTCTGGAGCTGCTGCTGGCCTCGGGGCCGATGACGCGCGGCCAGATAGGCGAGCTGACCGGGCTGTCCAAGGTGACCGCGTCCCAGACGCTGGCCCGGCTGGAGGAGCGCGGGCTGGTCGAGGTGGTCGGCGCCCAGGCGGGCGGGCGCGGCCCCAACGCCGCGCTCTACTCCGTGATCGCCTCCAGCGCCTACGTGGCCGGGCTGGAGATCGGTCCCGGGCTGATCTCCACGTCGGTCGCCGACATCCACGGCCGGACGATCGCCCAGGTCACCGTCGACCCCGACGGCCACACCGACCCGGTCGCCGCCGTGCACGACGCGATCACCAAGGCGTGCCGGAGCGCCAAGGTGGGCCTGAGCAGGCTGCGCGGCGTGGTCATCGGCACCCCCGGCGTGGTCGACCCGCGCAGCGGCGACGTGCGCTTCTCCTTCGACCTGCCGGGCTGGCACGAAGGCATCCACGAGGCACTGGCGGGCGACCTCAAGCGCGAGGTGACGATCGAGAACGACGTCAACCTCGCCGCCATCGCCGAGCGGGCCGACGGGGCCGCCCAGGGCATGGACGACTTCGTGCTGCTCTGGTCCAGCCGCGGCCTGGGCATGGCGGTGATGCTCGGCGGCCGGCTGCACCGCGGCCGGTCCGGCAGCGCGGGCGAGATCGGCTACCTGCCGGTGCCTGGCGTGCCGCTGCCGGAAGACATCCGCACCACCCCCGGGCGGCTCCCGTCGCTCGCGGGCGGCATGCAGTCGCTGGTCAGCGCCGAGGCGGTGGCCGAGCTGGCGCGGGGGTACGGGTTCGCGGCCGACAGCGCCGGCCACTGCGTCGAGGTGGCGGTCGCGGCCGGGGCCGAGGGCGAGCCGCTGCTCGACGAGATCGCCCGCAGGCTCGCGCTGGGCGTGGCCGCGGTCTGCGTGATCCTCGACCCCGGCCTCGTGGTGCTGGGAGGCGAGGTCGGGCACGCCGGGGGAGAGGCGCTCACCTCCCGGGTGGAGGAGGCCGTGGCCCGCATCTGCCCGGTCCGCCCGCAGGTGGTCACCACGGCCGTCACCGACCCCAACCCGGTGCTGCGCGGCGCGGTGCTCGCCGCGCTCGACCAGGCCCGCCAGGAGCTCCTCACCTCCTGACCGCTCAGGCCCCGGTGAGCAGCTCCGCCGCGGCCTGCGCGTTCGCCCTGGCCGCACCGTACGTCGCGAGATAGGCGGCGGCGTCCGGCCGCCACACCGGCAGCCCCATCTCGACCACCGTCGTGTCGGGGCGGGCGGTCACCAGCGCGGAGACCAGCGCCCGGCTGCCGGGGTGGCGGTGCGCGTCCCTGACGACCACCACCAGCGACCGGTTCGCGGCCTTGGCCAGCAGCTCCGCCGCGTCGGCCGCGGCCGGGGCGACGCGCAGGACCTCCGCCTCCGGCAGCCACGGCCCCAGCCCCCACGGCACGTCGCCCACGGCGATGGTCGGCGGCGTCTCCACCTCGACCACCAGCGGCTCCGCCAGCGGCGCCGGCTCACCGGCCAGCCGCACCGCGCGGCGGGCGGCGTGCAGCCCGACCCCGTTCCGCTCGGGCAGGGGGCGCCCGGGGGCGCCGAACCAGACGCGCAGCGCCTCCACCCGGGCCGCCGCCTCCTCCAGCCTCGCGTACGGCAGCGTGCCCTCGTCCACGGCCGCCACGATCGCGTCGATCACGCCGCGCACGTCGTCGTACTGGGGCAGCGGCCCCAGGCAGAGCAGGTCGGCGCCGGCGGCCAGGCACCGCACCGCGCCGCCGCCGAGGCCGACGCTCTTGGTGATCGCGTGCATGTCGAGGGCGTCGGACACCACCACGCCGTCGTAGCCCAGCTCGTCGCGCAGCAGCCCGGTGAGCGCGGCCGGGGAGAGCGTGGCGGGCGTCCGGCCGGTGAGGGCCGGCACGGCGACGTGCGCCGTCATGATCGCCTTGGTGCCCGCGGCGATGGCCGCCCGGAACGGCGTCAGCTCCCGGGCGCGCAGCACCTCCGGCGTGACGTCCACGACCGGGACGGCCACGTGCGAGTCGACCCGGGTGGCGCCGTGACCGGGGAAGTGTTTGACGCAGGCCGCGACCCCGGCGGCCTGCAGACCCTCGACGGCGGCCACCGCGTGCCGGGCGACCAGCTCCGGCTCGTCGCCGAACGCGCGGGTGCCGATGACCGGGTTGTCGGCCTCGGAGTTCACGTCGGCGTCCGGCGCCATGTCCAGGTTGATCCCGCACCCGGCCAGCTCCGCGCCGATCGCCAGGTACACCTGACGGGTCAGCTCGGGGTCGTCCACCGCGCCGAGCGCCGCGTTCCCCGGGTACGGGCTGCCCACGTGGTAGGCCAGCCGGGTGACGTCGCCGCCCTCCTCGTCCAGCGAGATGACCGGCTCGCCGCCCGCCTCCCGCAGCGCCGCGGTGAGCGCGGACAGGCGCTCGTGGCCGTCGACGTTGAAGCCGAAGAGCGTGACGCCGCCCAGCCCGTGCTCCAGCTCACGCAGGACCCAGCCCGGCGGCGTGGTGCCCTGGAAGGCGACGAGCAACGTACCGGCCGCGAGGCGGCGCAGCCCCCGATCACTTCGACTCATGGCTCCTCATCAGGTGAAAATGGGCAGCCTCGGGTACGGAGACGTCCCGGAGGCGTGCGTGGGTCAGCCCTTGACGGCGCCGGCCATCAGGCCGGTCACCATGCGGCGCTGCACGATCATGAAGAAGATGACGACCGGGATGGTCATCATCGTGGAGCTGGCCATGATGGCCCCCCAGTCCGTGCCCTTCTGGCCGAAGAAGTACTGCAGGGCCACGGGCATGGTGTAGCCGGACGACTCGCTCATCAGCACCAGCGCGAAGACCAGCTCGTTCCACGCGGTGATGAACGAGAAGATGCTCGTCGCCACGAGACCGGGCGCCACCAGCGGGAAAAGCACCCGCCAGAACGTGACGAACCTGGACGCCCCGTCGATCCAGGCGGCCTCCTCCAGCGACTTCGGCACCGCGGCCACGAACGTGCGCAGCATCCAGATGCCGAACGGCAGGGTCAGCCCCACGTTGACCAGGATGAGACCGGCGAGGTGGTCGTACAGGCCGAGCGCCTTGACCCGCAGGAACAACGGGATGAGCAGCGCCTCGGCCGGGATCATCTGGGCCATCAGCAGCAGGAACAGGAATCCGGTGCGCCCCTTGAACCGGAACCGGGCCACCGCCGTCGCCGCCAGCAGCGAGAACACGGCCCCGATGAGCACGGTGCCGAGCGCCACGATGGCGCTGTTGCCCATGTAGACCCAGATCGAGTTGCCCGCCACGCCCTCGGTCAGCACCCGATGCAGGTGCTCGAACGTGAAGTGGGTGGGGAACGGGATGAACTCGGTGGTGAAGATCTGGTCGTTGGCCTTGAAGGCGGTCGCCACCATCCAGTAGACGGGGAAGACCGCGAACACGAACACCAGCAGGGCGGTGGCGTTCAGCGCCACCTTGCCCAGGCGCTTCCTGGTCAGCGGGCTCATCACATCTCCTCCTGCTTGACCAGTTGCCGGATGTAGACGGCGGTGACGATCAACAGGATCACCGTCAGCACCAGCGCGATCGCCGAGCCCGTGCCCATCTTCTGCGGGGCCTTGAACGCCTCGGTGTAGGAGTACATGGACAGGTTGAACGCCTCACGGTTCGTCGGCCCGCCCATGAGCACGTACAGCTGGCTGAAGACCTTGAAATCCCAGATGATCGACAGTACGGTCAGCACCGCGAACACCGGCTTGAGCAGCGGAAACGTGATCCGCCAGAACGTGCGCCAGCCGGACGCGCCGTCGACCCGCGCGGCCTCGTACAGGTCGGCCGGGATGCCCTTGAGCCCGGCCAGCACCGACACCGCGATGAACGGGAAGGACGCCCACACCACCGTGATGATCAGCACCAGGTAGACCGACCAGGCGTCGTTGAGCCACGGCTCGCCGGTCCAGTCGGCGCGGCCCAGCAGCGCCGTGGACAACCAGTCGGGCAGCAGGTTGAGCGCCCAGTTGATGATCCCGGCCTCGGCGTCGAACAGCCACTTCCAGATGATGCCCTGCGCCACCGGCGGCACGGCCCACGCGCACATGATGCCGATCACCAGGAACGTGGACATCTTCCTGCCGAGCTTGCTCAGCAGGACCCCGACGGCGGTGCCCAGCACCAGGGTCAGGGCGACCGTGACGACCGCGAACACCACGGTGTTGCGCAGCGAGTCCCAGAAGATCTCGCTGTCGAAGATCCGGGTGAAGTTCTCGGTGCCGACCCACTCGGCCGGCTTCCTGCCGCTGATCTGCGGCAGCCCCACCTTCTGGAAGGCGATGACCGCGACCTGGATCATCGGGTAGAGCAGCAGCGCCCCGATGACGAGCAGGCCGGGGATCAGCAGGACGTACGGGATGGACCAGACGGGCAGGCCCCGGGCCCGGGCCCGCCGGGACGGGCCCCGGCCCGGGGAGGAGGCGTGCCTGCCGCCCCGGGCTAGCGTCGAGGTGTTCGTCATGAGTACTCAGGACTGGTTGAGGATGTCTTCGAGCTCGGTGTTGGCCGCCGCGAGCGCCTCGTCGACGGAGGCCTTGCCCTCGATCACCTGGCGCGCGGCGTTCTGCAGCACGGCCTTGGTCTCGTTGGCCTCGGTCCAGTTCGGGTCCGCGGGGAAGGCCTTGGCCTTGGCGAACGCGGCCGCGAACGGCGCCTGCGCGGGGTCCTCGGCGAGCTTGGCGAGCGCCTCGGGGTAGACCGGCAGCAGGCCGCCCTCGGTGGCGTAGCGGACGCCCCAGTCCTTGTTGGTGGCCAGCTTCACGAACTCCTTGGCCGCCTCGGGCTCCTTGGCGGTGCCCCACACGGCGATGTCGTTGCCGCCGAGGAACGCCTGCGCCTCGCCGCCTTCCTTGCTGGGCAGCGGGAAGAAGTCGAGCTTGTCACCCTTGATCTTGCCCTTGCTCTCCTCCTCGATCCCGGCCAGGTCCCAGGACGCGGTCAGGTACATGCCGACCTTGCCGTTGGAGAACCGGGTGCGGATGTCCGAGCTGTTCTGGGTGAGCCGAGACTTGCTCGACAGGCCGTCCGTCACCAGGGACGTGTACTGCTCGAAGCCGGCCTTGAAGCCGGGCTCGGCCAGTTTGCCGACCCACTTGTCGCCTTCCTTGACCGCGTACTCGCCGCCCGAGGTCCAGGCCAGCGAGCCGAGCAGGTGGTTGGCGTCCGAGCCGCCGTTGAAGGCGAAGCCGTCGACGTCCGAGCCCTTCTCGGCCTGCACCTTCTTGGCCGCGGCCACGAGCTCGTCCCAGGTCTTCGGGACCTCGATCTTCAGCTCCTCGAACCAGTCCTTGCGGTAGAGCACCGCGCGGGTGCCGCCGCCCCACGGCACGGCGTACGTCTCGCCGTCGATCGTCTCCAGGCCCATGAGGTTCTTCGGGATCTGGGCCTGGTCGCCGGAGCTCACGATGTCGGTGACCGGGGTGAGCGCCTCCTGGCTCACCCAGAGCGGGACCTGGTCGTTGCCGATCTCGGTGACGTCGGGTCCGGCGCCGCCGGCCGCGGCGGCGGTGAACTTGTCGTTCACCTGCGGCCACGGGATCCACTCGACCTTCACCGTGGCGCCGGTCTCCTGCTGGAAGGCGGCCACCAGTTCGTCGGTGTACTTCTGCGCGTCGGGGTTGCTGTCGCCCAGGCGCCAGAGGGTGAGCGCCTTGCCCGCGAACGCGGGGCCGCTCGCGGCGGCGCTGCTCGCGGCGCTCGGCTCCGCGGGCGCCTCACCGCCGCCACAGGCGGCCACGCCCAGGGCCAGCGCGGCCGTGGTGACCGTAGTGGCTGTGATCTTAGCGATCCTCACAGGGTTCTCCCTTCCCGGGTGCTGGCCTACGGTCCGCACCAGGCTGATCGTCAATGCCGAACGACAGGTGTTAAACTAACAAGAAACTTTCTTAAAAGAAACAGTCCGTTAGCCGATCGTGACGAGAGGGGCATGAAGATGAGCCGGAGCCCGGGGACACCTCGGCTGCTGCGCAGGCTGAACGACCGCTCCGCTCTCGAACTCCTCCTCGCCGAGGGCCCGCTCACCAGGGCCGAACTGGGAGAGCGGACCGGATTGTCCAAAGTAACCGCAGGTCAGCTGCTCGCCAGACTAGAGGATCGGGGCCTGGTCGAGGTGGCCGGGGAACGCGCCGGCGGCAGGGGACCCAATGCCGCACTTTACGGCGTACGTCCCTCCAGCGCCTACGTCGCCGGCCTGGAAGTGCTGCCCGAGAGCGTCACGGTCGGCGTGGCCGACATCACCGGCCGCACCGTGGTCGAGATCACGGTCAACCCCTCCGACGGCGACCCGGTCCGTACGGTGCGCGCCGCCGTCGAGCGGGCCTGCGCCGCGGCGGACGTCAGCCTGTCCCGGCTGCGCGCCTTCGTCATCGGCACCCGGGGCATGGTCGACCCGCGCACCGGCGACGTCCGCTTCTCCCTCGACCTGCCCGCCTGGCACGTCGGCGTGCTGGCCGGCCTGCGCCGCATCCTCGGCGGGTCCGTCACCATCGAGAACGACGTCAACCTGGTCGCCCTGGCCGAGCACCGCTACGGCGCCGCCGCCGGCGTCGACGACTTCGTGGTCATGTGGGCCGGCGTCGGCCAGGGCCTGGGCGTCATGCTCGGCGGCCGGCTGCACCGCGGCATCACCGGCGGCGCGGGCGAGATCGGCTGGCTGCCCGTGCCCGGCGAGCCGCTGCCCACCGACGTCAAGCAGCCCACCTCCGGATCCTTCCAGCGCCTGGTCGGCACCGACGCGCTCCGGGGGCTGGCAGGCGCGTACGGGGTGCCCGGCGCGGGCGTCCCCGACCAGGTGCGCAACGGCGGCGACGACTACCTCGACGAGGTCGCCGGCCGGCTCGCCGTCGGCGTGGCCGCCGTCGCCGTCGTCCTCGACCCCGGCCTGATCGTGCTCAGCGGCGACATCGGCCGCGCGGGCGGCGACCGGCTGGCCGCCAAGGTCCAGGATGCCGTCGCCCGCATCTGCCCCGCGCCGCCCCGCGTCGTCGCCGGTGGCGTCTCCGGCAACCCGGTGCTCCGCGGCGCCCTCGTGGCCGCCCTCGAACAGGCCCGCGAACAGGTGTTCTCGGACACCGTCTGACAGCTGTGTGAGAATCACTGCCCATGTGGCAGCCACCGAGCGACATCGTGCTCATCTCCGACCCCCGCGTGGCGGCGATCCCGGCGCGGGACAACGGCGAACCCCTCGCCGACGCGCGCGGCCGGCTGCGCATGGACGCCCGGCTCGCCGACGCCGACGGCGCCTACGCCCACCTGCGCCAGGGGCTGCTGACCAGGCTCGAACGGGCCGAGCGGCGGCTGCCCGACGGCTATCACCTGCTGATCGTCGAGGGCTACCGGCCCGTCGCCACCCAGCGCCGCTACTTCGAGACCTACCGCGACGGCCTGCGCGCCGCCTTCCCCGCCATGTCCGAGCAGGAGGCGCACGTCGCCGCCAGCCGCTACGTCTCCCCGGTCGAGGTCGCCCCGCACACCGCCGGCGCCGCCGTCGACCTCACCCTCTGCGACCCCGAGGGCGTCGAGTACGACATGGGCACCCAGGTCAACGACAATCCCGAGGAGAGCGACGGCGCCTGCTACACCGCCGCCCCGCACGTCTCCGCCGACGCCCGCGCCCACCGCAAGCTCCTGGCCGCCGCGCTGGAGCCCGCCGGGCTGGTCAACTACCCCACCGAGTGGTGGCACTGGTCCTACGGCGACCGCTACTGGGCCCTCGCCACCGGCGCCCCCGCCGCCTGCTACGGGCCGGTAACGATGTAGCGATTCCGGAAGGCGGCAGGCGGGCACAAATCGTGCGGAGGCTCCCCGACTTCCTGCGAGGTGTGGGCATGGTTCCGCTGATCGGGATCGAAGAGGAGTATCTCGTCGTCGACCCGTACACCCGCCACGTCACCCCCCGGGCGTCCGAGGTCCTCGCCGCGGCGACGGACGTGCTCGACGTGGCTCACGAGATCACCCGGTTCCAGGTGGAGGCGCGCACCGCGCCGTCCGCCGACCTGAGCGAACTCGGCGCCCAGCTGCGCGCCGCGCGCAAGGAGGTCGCCGGGGCCGCCCGCTCGTGCGGGCTCGCCGTCGTCGCCAGCGGCATCCCGGTGCTCGGGAACGTCATGACCCCGCCGCTCAGCGACGACGCCCGCTACGAGCAGGGCCGCACCCTCTACCGGGCGCTGCAGGACGAGATCAGCATCTGCGCCCTGCACGTGCACGTGGACGTGCCGGACGAGGAGCACGCCGTCTACGTGGGCAACCATTTACGACCCTGGCTGCCGACGCTGATCGCGCTCGCCGCCAACTCGCCGTTCTTCGTCGGCCGCGACACCGGCTACGCCTCCTGGCGGGTGATCAGCTGGGGCCGCTGGCCCGTCTCCGGCGCGCCGCCGTACTTCCCCAGCTTCGGCGACTACGAGCTGGCCCTGCGCGCACTCGCCGAGTCGGGCGCCCTCATGGACCCGAAGACCGTCTTCTGGGACGCCCGGCCCTCTCCGCAGCTCCCCACCGTCGAGGTGCGGGTCGCGGACGTGCCGCTCGACGTGAACGACAGCCTCACGATCATCGGGCTGGTACGCGGCCTCGTCGTCAGGGCGCTGGCCGACGTGGCGCGCGGCGACCGCGGCCTGCCGATCCCGTCGGAGGTGGTGCGCGCCGCCTACTGGCGGGCCGCCCGCGACGGCCTGACCGGCGACAGCCTCGACGTCCGCCACGGCACGCTCGTGCCGGCGCCGCTGATGGCCCGCCGGCTCCTGACCCACGTCAGCGACGCCCTGGCGGAGGCCGGCGACCTGTCGTACGTCGAGGAAGGGCTGGAACGCCTGCTCGCCAAGGGCTCGGGCGCCGAACGCCAGCGCCGCGTGCACGCCCGCGAGCAGGACCTCACCGAGGTCGTCGACGACCTCATCGAGGCCACCGTCGCCTGACGTCAGGCCTCGGCCGCCTTCTTTCGGTACTTGCTCATCAGGAACCAGCCGGTGCCCAGCAGCGTCAGCCCGATCGCGATCATCCCGATGGCCGTCGGCCAGCGCAGCCCCGGCGACATGTAGGTCGCCAGGAACCAGCTGTGCCTGTACATGCCGTTGGCCAGGAAGACGGTCGCCACGATGCCCTGCGGGAACAGCGGGATCATGGCCAGGCCCCAGCACGTGTAGGTGACGGCCTGGGCCGTCTTCGGCATCTCGGGCATCTTGAAGGAGCTCTTCGTCTCCGGGCGCCGCCCGGTGCGCATCATGTGGAGCAGCTCCGGGCCCTGCGCCTCCAGCCGCCGCTCGGCCAGCCTGCCGAACCCCCAGTAGCACAGCGCGCCGGTCGCCGCCCCCGCCGCCACGCCCGCCCAGCCGTACATCGCCGCGACCACCGCGGCGGGCGCCGCCGTGGCCGCCACCAGCAGCAGCATGAGGTAGGCCAGCCCGGTCAGCGAGCCGTCGTCCTCGCTGGTGCGCAGCGGGTTGCCGCCGCGCCGCTGCGGGTCGATGCCCGGCACCAGACCGTACACCGACACCAGCGGCACCAGCCCGGCCCCGCCGCCCAGCAGCGCGAGGGTGACCGCGCTGACCATCGGCCACGAGCCGTCGCCGACCACCGTCAGCGGGACGGTCACCACCAGCGCCGGCGGCGCGACCGCGGCCAGCCAGGCGAGCTGCCTGCCGCGCACGTCGGACGCGCCGGGCGTCATGATCGTCAGCCAGAGCGCGGTGCCGTCGCTCCCGTACAGGTTGGACGTCATGGCCGCGGCCATCACGATGAAGATCGGCCCCGCCCAGGGCAGCAGCCCGGCCCAGCCCAGCACGAGCGGCGCGGCCGCGAAGAACAGCCCGTAGGCCAGCGCGAACGTCACCTGGTGGGTGCGGACCAGGTCACGCGTCCAGGTGCGCAGCTCCTTGGCCACCACCGCCTCCCGGGGCGAGCGCGCCCGCATCGGGCGGCGCCCGCGCGTCGACGGCCTGGTCGCCCCCGTCCGCCTGGAGAGCAGCGCCGCCCAGACGCCCAGCAGCAGCGCGACCAGCACCACCAGCGCCGCCAGCGCCAGGAAGTCGCCCCCGACCGCCAGCACGCCCCAGCCGGACGGCAGATAGCGCACGAACTCCGGGATCCCGGAGCCCTGGCCGAGCGCGACGGCGAACACCCAGCCCTGCCCCAGGAACGCCAGGATCGCCCCGTTGACCAGGCCCGCGCCCAGCGCCCCCACCCGCGACCGCAGCGCGACCGCGAGCAGCGCCACCGCCACCCGTGACAGCAGCACGAACACGGCCAGTTGCAGCACCATCGCGGGCACCGCCACCAGCGCGCCCACCACGCCGGACTGCCGCGCCCCCGCCACCACCAGCCCTGACAGGGCGAGCAGGCTGACCGCGGGCGCCACCCCGACGAACGCCGACACCAGCAGCCCCGTCGCCAGCCGGTAAGGAGGCAGCCCCAGCATCGAGAAGAACTCGGGCCGCAGCGTCTCGTCGCCGCCGCCGGAGAACACCGGCCCGATGACCCAGCCCAGCAGCCACACCGCGTACGCGGCCGTCAGCCAGTCACCGTCGAGGAACGCGAGCAGGACGGTGCCGGCGGCGAGCAGCGCCCCCAGCGAGCCGGCGGACACGACCATGGCGCCCTGCCGGCCGGTGAGCGCGTGCCGAAGGACCGCCACCTTCATCCGCGCCATCGTCACCGCTACAGCCACGACAGCCCCTTGGCCGCGTCAGAACCGGACCCGACCAGCTCCACGAACCGGTCTTCGAGCGTCACGCCGCCGCGCACGTCGGCCAGCGGCCCGGCAGCCGCCACCCGCCCTCGGTCGATCACGCCGACGTGGTCGCACAACTGCTCCACCAGCGCCATCACATGGCTGGACAGCACGATCGACCCTCCGCCGGCCACGAAGTCGCGCAGGATCTTCTTGATCGTCGCGGCCGACACCGGGTCGACCGCCTCGAACGGCTCGTCGAGCACCAGCAGCCTGGGCGCGTGCAGCAGCGCCGTGGCCAGGCCGATCTTCTTGCGCATGCCGGTCGAGTACTCGATGACCAGCGTCTTCTCCGCCGAGTCGAGCTCCAGCACCGCCAGCAGGTCGGCGGCCCGCTCGGCCACCACCTCAGGGCTCAGCCCGCGCAGCAGGCCGAGATAGGTCAGCACCTCCCGGCCGGTCAGCCGCTCCGGCATGGCCATCGCGTCGGGCAGCACCCCGACGAGCTGCTTGGCCCGCGACGGGTCGGCCCACACGTCCACGCCGAAGATCCGCGCCGACCCGCTGTCGGGCCGCAGCAGCCCCACCGCCATCGAGAGTGTGGTCGTCTTTCCTGCGCCGTTCTGCCCGACCAGGCCGTAGAACGAGCCTTGCGGCACGGTCAACGACACCTGGTCGACGGCGACCTTGTCACCGAAGGTCTTCGACAGACCGTCGATCTGTAATGCGGCGGTGATGACTGCTCCCTGGTCAAATGTGGATGATCTACGCACGGAGCCTAAGACCTCGCGGTGTGGGATGGAAACCGGCTTTTTCCAGAGCGTCTCCCAGCGGCGAGTCCACGATCGGCTCGCCGTCGGCCCGCTCCACGGTCAGCTTGCCCAGCGCGCCGTCGCGTACGGCCAGCGCCAGCGCGTCGACGGCGGGCGGCAGCCGGTCGTCGTCGGCGAACGACAGCAGCGTCTTGCCGCCCCGCTCGACATAGAGGACCAGCAGCCCGTCGACCAGCACCACCAGCGCCCCCGCCTTCCGGCCCGGCTTGTGGGCCACCTCCCCGGGATGCGCGGGCCAGGGCAGCGCAGCGCCGTAGGGGTTGGCCGGGTCGGCCGCGGCCAGCACCACGGCCCGCTGCTCCTGACGCGGCTCGCCCGACGCGGACGGGCTCATCGCGCGCATCCGGTCGACCGCACCCGGCAGCGCGAACTGCGCCCCGCCGAGCCCTTCCACGAAGTAGCCCCGCCGGCACCGCCCGCTTTCCTCGTAAGCGCGCAGCACCTGGTAGATCGGGGAGAACCCGCCGGGCAGCCGCTCGGCGGTGACCGCGCCGCGCGTCACCACGCCGTGCCGCTCCAGCAGCACCTCCGCCTGCGCCTGCGCGCGCAGGGTCGCGTCGGGCGCCGCCTCTGGCAGCAGCCACCAGCGCCCGGCCACCGTCGGCGGGCCGCTCCGGCTCGGCAGCACCGCCCGCCGCTTGCGGGTCGCCGGCCGGTGGGCGGGCCGCCCCGATCCGAGCGTGGCCCGCAGCGGAGCCAGCGTGTCGCCCGACACCCGCCCCGCCCACACCAGATCCCACAGCGCGGTCGCCGCCGCCTGGTCGTCGAGCAGGCCCAGCCGATCGGCGAGCTGGCGGAAGAACAGCGCGCCACCGCCGCCGAGCTCCTCCAGGATGCGTTCGTGGGCCGGCGTCATCGTGATGTCGCCCGCCTCGGGGAGCAGCAACGGCGCGGTGTCGGCGAAGTAGACGGACACCCAGCCGTCGCCGCCCGGCAACGACCCCTGACCGGCCCACATCACCTCGCCGGCCGCGGTCAGCTCGTCGAGCAGCGCCGGCTGGTAGCCCGGCACGCGCGACGGCAGCACCAGCGTCTCCAGCGCCGAGGCCGGCACCGCCGCGCCCTGCAGCAGCTCGATCGCGCGGACGAGCGCGTCCATCGCCCGCGCGCCCCCGCCCGCCGCCCCGCGCGTGCCGGCGGTGATGCCGTGCCAGGCCGGGGTGAAGACCGCGAGCGTCTCCGGCGGGACCGGCTCGACCTCCTTGCGCAACCGGGCCAGCGACCTGCGGCGCAGCATCCGCAGCACACCCGCGTCGCACCACTCCTCGCCCCGCCCGCCGGGCCGGAACTCGCCGTTGACCACCCGCCCGGGCACCGCCAGCCTGCGCAGCGCGTCGGTCACCACGGCCACGCCCAGCCCGAACCGCTCGGCCGCCGTGGCGGCGTGGAACGGGCCGCGGGTGCGGGCGTGCCGGGCCAGCAGGTCGGCCAGCGGATCGGCCACCGGCTCCAGGAACGCGTGCGGCACCCCCACCGGCAGCGGCACGCCCAGCGCGTCGCGCATCCTCGCGGCGTCCTCGATCGCCGCCCACCGCTCCTCACCGGCGACGCGCACCCTGATCGCCCGCCGCGCCCGCTCCAGCTCCTCCAGCCAGGCCGGATCGCCGCCGCGCACGCTCACGTCGGCGTCGGTCAGCGGCCCGTGCGAGCGCAGCAGGTCGGCCAGATCCTCCACGTCACGCAGCGAGCGATCCAGCCTGGCCAGCTCGCGCTCGGTGTCGGCGATCACGTCAGGGTCGAGCAGCTCGCGCAGGTCGGCCTGGCCCAGCAACTCCGCCAGCAGCGACGTGTCCAGCGCCAGCGCCTGCGCCCGCCGCTCGGCCAGCGGCGCGTCTCCCTCGTACATGAAGGCGCCCACGTAGTGGAACAGCAGCGACGCCGCGAACGGCGACGCCTGCCCCGTCTCCACCTCCACCACCCGCACCCGCCGGGCGGCGATGTCGCGCATCAGCGCGACCAGCCCCGGGACGTCGAAGACGTCCTGCAGGCACTCGCGCATCGTCTCCAGCACGATCGGGAACGACGCGTAACGCGAGGCCACCCCGAGCAGGTGGGCGGCCCGCTGACGCTGCTGCCACAGCGGGCTGCGCCGGCCGGGCACGCGGCGCGGCAGCAGCAGCGCCCGCCCCGCGCACTCGCGGAACCGGGACGCGAACAGCGCCGAACCGCCCAGCTCCTCCGTCACGATCTGCTCGATCTCCTCGGCGTCGAACGCCGCCACGTCGGACGGCGGCTCGGCCAGCGTGTCGGGGATGCGCAGCACGATGCCGTCGTCGGAGTGGACCGCCTGCACGTCGACGCCGTAGCGCTCGCGCAGCCGCCGGTTGATCGCCAGCGCCCACGGGGCGTGCACCCGCGCGCCGTAAGGGGAGTGGATGACCACCCGCCAATCGCCCAGCTCGTCGTGGAACCGCTCCACCACCAGCGTCTTGTCGTCGGGCACGTAACCCGTCGTCTCCCGCTGCTCGCGCAGGTAGGACCGCAGGTTGCCGGCGGCGTACGCGTCGAGCCCGGCCTCGAGCAGCCGATCGGCGGAGTCGCCCGCCGCCTGCTCGCGCAGGAACGCGCCGATGGCCCGGCCCAGCTCGGCCGGGCGGCCGGGGGTGTCGCCGTGCCAGAACGGCAGCTTGCCCGGCTGGCCGGGAGCCGGCGAGACCAGCACCCGGTCGGCGGTGATGTCCTCGATCCGCCACGACGACGCGCCCAGCACGAACACGTCGCCGACCCGCGACTCGTAGACCATCTCCTCGTCGAGCTCGCCCACCCGCGAGGCCCGCTCACCGACGAGGAACACGCCGAACAGGCCACGGTCGGGGATCGTGCCGCCGTTGGTCACCGCCAGCCGCTGCGCGCCGGGCCGGCCCCGCAGCGTGCCCGTCACCCGGTCCCACACGACCCGCGGGCGCAGCTCGGCGAACTCCTCGCTCGGGTAGCGGCCGGCGAGCATGTCGAGCGTCGCCTCCAGCGCGCTCCTCGGCAGGGTCGCGTACGGGGCCGCACGCCGGACCACGGTCTCCAGCTCCTCGACGGTCCACTCGTCGAGCGCCGTCATCGCCACGATCTGCTGGGCCAGCACGTCGAGCGGGTTACGCGGATAGCGCAGCTCCTCGATCAGGCCGCTCTTCATGCGCTCGGCCACCACGGCCGTCTGCACCAGGTCACCGCGGTACTTCGGGAAGATCACGCCCTTAGACACCGCGCCCACCTGGTGACCGGCCCGGCCGATGCGCTGCAGCCCGCTCGCCACGCTCGGCGGCGCCTCCACGCACGCCACCAGATCGACCGCGCCCATGTCGATGCCCAGCTCCAGGCTGGACGTGGCCACCACGGCGGGCAGCCGCCCCGACTTGAGCGCCTCCTCGATCTGGGCCCGCTCCTGCTTGGACACCGACCCGTGGTGGGCCCGCACGACCTCCGCCCCCACGCCCTTGCTCGACCCGGCCTGCGCCATCACCTCGGCAGGCGGGCGGTCCCACACCGACAGGTCGACGTCGCCGCCGCTCCGGGCCTGGGCCAGCTCGTTGAGCCGGGTGCAGAGCCGCTCGGCCAGCCGCCGCGAGTTGGCGAACACGATCGTCGAGTCATGAGCCGCGATCAGGTCGAACAGCCGCTCCTCGACATGCGGCCAGATCGACCGGTTGGCCGGGTCGGGCGCGAACTCCTCCGCGTCGGCCGGCCGCGGCCCCGACTCGACCTCGGTCATGTCTTCGACCGGGACGACCACCTCGACCTCGATGCGCTTGTCGGCCGGCGGCTGCACCACCGCCGCCGGGCGCGGCCCGCCGAGGAACGCCGCCACCTCGCTCACCGGCCGCACCGTCGCCGACAGGCCGATCCGCTGCGCGGGCCGCTCCAGCAGCGCGTCGAGCCGCTCCAGCGTCAACGCCAGATGGGCGCCCCGCTTGGTCGCCGCCACGGCGTGCACCTCGTCGACGATCACCGTCTCGACCTCGCGCAACGCCTCCCGGGCCTGGCTGGTGAGCAGCAGGAACAGCGACTCCGGCGTGGTGATGAGCACGTCTGACGGCTTGGCGGCGAACCGCCGGCGATCCTCCGCCGGGGTGTCGCCCGACCGGATCGCCACCGAGATCTCCGGCACCGGCAGGCCCAGACGGCGCGCCGTCTGCTTCATGCCCGCCAGCGGGGCGCGCAGGTTGCGCTCCACGTCGACGGCGAGCGCCTTCAGCGGCGACACGTACACCACCCGCGTGCCCTTCACCGGCGGCTCGGCCGCCAGCCGGTCGAGCGACCACAGGAAGGCCGCCAGCGTCTTGCCCGAACCGGTCGGCGCGACCACCAGCGTGTTGTCACCGCGGGCGATCGACGCCCACGCACCCTCCTGGGCGGCGGTGGGCGCCGCGAAGGCCCCGGAGAACCAGCTCCTGGTCACCTGGCTGAAGCGGTCGAGCGAGCTCACCAGCACATACTGCCTCGCGGCACCGACAGAAAACGCATTGCTCCCGCGCCGCGCGATTGAGCGAGCGCGTCGGCGGACATACACCGACCGTGACCATCGACCACGCGGCCATCGAGGCTCGCCGCGAGGAGATCCGGCGGCGCTATCTCTTAGCGCACCGGCCTTCGTCCAGCGCGCGCGGCCTGCACCACATCGCCCTGCTGTCGTCGGACGTGGAACGCACCATCATGTTCTACCAGGAGCTGCTGGAGTTCCCGCTGACGGAGATCTTCGAGAACCGCGACTACAAGGGCTCCAGCCACTTCTTCTTCGACATCGGCAACGGCAACCTGCTCGCGTTCTTCGACCTCCCGGGCCTCGACCTCGGCCCCTACCAGGAGGTGCTCGGCGGCCTGCACCACATCGCGATCTCCGTCGACCCCGCCACCTGGGAGCGGCTGCGCGGCAAACTGGAGATGGCCGGCGTGCCGCACCAGATCGAGAGCGGCGCCTCCATCTACTTCAAGGACCCCGACGGCGCCCGGCTGGAGCTGCTCGCCGACCACCTCGGCGAGATGTACGGCGCACGCGTGCTGTGACGCGTGGACCTCTGCGTCGCGACGATTGTGCTGTGACGCGTGACCTCAGCGCCGCGACGCGTGCAGCGACCTGTGGCTTCAGCGCCTTTGCCGCCTCAGCGGCGTGAGGCGCGGCGGGTGCGCGGGCTGCCCGCTCGTGGTTCCTGCCTGATCCCGGCGTGCCGCTCCGCCCTCTCTGTCTTCTCCTTCCGTACGGCCGAGCGCTGTAATGACAGCAGGTGACGGCGCTTCGCCCTGTTGGCCTTGGCCTTGGCTGACTTGGGGGGTGAGGATTTCGGGGTCTTTGCCATGCGCATGTCTTACCCACACCCGGGGCCGCTCCATACTTGAGTGATGCGCCTGACCGAGTTCTGGAGACGGATGCGCGAGCACTTCGGTGACGCCTACGCCGAGTCGTGGGCGCGCGACTACGTCATCGCGCCGCTCGGCGGCCGCACCGTGGTGCAGGCGCTGGCCGACGGCGAGAGCGCCAAGTCGGTCTGGCGGGCGGTCTGCCAGGTCGAAGACGTCTCCTCCCGGCTACGCTGACCCGAGCGTCTCCTCGAGCCTGCGTGCCGCGCGCTCCAGATCGTTCGCTTCGGCCCTGCCGCCCGGCGCCCACAGGAAGAGCCACCCCTCGCGCGACGGCGTGGCGAACACCAGCGTCTGCCTGCTCGTCTCCGGATGCCACACCCACAGCAGCGGCTCTTCCCCGCCCACCATTCGGCTCACCAGCCCATGGCGGGGCAGCGCCTCGGCGAGGTCATGCAAAAGGATGCGCCGTTCACCGGTGTACGAGCTCGCCACGTGGCCGCCTCCTGCCCTCTTTCCAGGAGTCTCCCCAGCTCAGGCATATGAGAACATACCCAGGCGTGCCGTCATGGACCGGGCGGCCCGGCGCCCTGCCCCGTCGGGCGATCTCCCTGGACACGGGGCTGGGACGACGGCGCTGAGACCTTCCCCGCCGAGTGGCGCGACTTTCCCGCAGGCCTTCTCACGGGGTGCGTGTGATCGAACAGTCGTTCGGCTACGATAGTCGCGCCGGGCCACGTCGCCACGACCGCCTCCGGGAAAATGTCGGTGGCAGACCGTAGCTTTCACTCGACTGATTCGGACCACGACCCTCCAGGGGGAGTTCCCATGGCTATCAACGACCGCGAGAAGGCCCTTGAGACTGCCCTCGCTCAGATCGAGCGGCAGTTCGGCAAGGGTTCCGTCATGCGCCTTGGCGATGACGCCCGAGCCCCCATCGAGGTGATCCCCACCGGGTCGATCTCCCTGGACATCGCGCTCGGCATCGGCGGCCTGCCGCGCGGCAGGATCGTCGAGATCTACGGTCCCGAGTCCTCCGGCAAGACCACCATCGCGCTGCACGCGGTGGCCAACGCGCAGCGGGCGGGCGGCATCGCGGCGTTCATCGACGCCGAGCACGCCCTCGACCCCGAGTACGCCAAGAAGCTCGGCGTCGACACCGACGCCCTGCTGGTCTCCCAGCCTGACACCGGTGAGCAGGCGCTGGAGATCGCCGACATGCTGATCAGGTCCGGCGCGGTCGACATCATCGTCATCGACTCGGTCGCCGCCCTGGTGCCCAAGGCCGAGATCGAGGGCGAGATGGGCGACAGCCACGTCGGCCTCCAGGCCCGCCTGATGTCCCAGGCCCTGCGCAAGGTCGCGGGCGCGCTCAGCAGCACCGGCACCACCGCCATCTTCATCAACCAGCTCCGCGAGAAGATCGGCGTCATGTTCGGCTCGCCCGAGACCACGACCGGTGGCAAGGCGCTGAAGTTCTACGCCTCCGTCCGCTTGGACATCCGCCGCATCGAGACCCTCAAGGACGGCACCGAAGCGGTCGGCAACCGCACCCGCGTCAAGGTGGTCAAGAACAAGATGGCCCCGCCCTTCCGGGTGGCCGACTTCGACATCCTCTACGGGGTGGGCATCTCCCGCGAGGGCGGTCTCATCGACATGGGCGTCGAGCACGGCTTCGTCCGCAAGTCCGGCGCCTGGTACACCTACGAGGGCGACCAGCTCGGCCAGGGCAAGGAGAACGCGCGCAACTTCCTGCGCAACCACCCTGACATGGCCAACGAGATCGAGAAGAAGATCAAGGACAAGCTGGGCGTGGGCCCGCGCCTCGACGACCCCGCCGAGCCCCCCGCGCCCGTGGCCGCCGCGCCCGCCAAGGCCCCGGCCACGTCCGGTCGCGGCTCCAAGTCCACGCCGAAGCCTGGTGACGTCTGATCGGTCGGCGCATGAGTGACACGGATCCGGCGCCCCCTGAGCGGGGCGCCCCGGCCTCATCCCGCCGCAAGCCACGCCGTTCCCGCGCGGCGGGCGCTCCCGCGCCCTCGCCCACCGGACGCCACCCTTTCTTCGGCGACCAAACCCCAGGCGACCAGCCCCCCTCGGCCAACACCTGGTGGTCAAGCCCTCCCACCCAACCCGACCAACGCCACCCCTTCTGGGGCGAACCGGAGGCCGATTCCCCAACGCCGAGACAGGCCGACCGGGCGGCGACGGGCTCTTCCGAAGGCCCCTCGGCGCCCGAGGAGTCCCCTACGTCCTCAGGCGAGGGAACGCATGCTCCGGCACACCGTCCCGGACCCTGGAGTGAGCCTGAGGCCGATTCCTCAGTGCCGGGGCAGGCCGGCCATGTGGCAGCGGTGTTTTCTGAAGGCTCCTCGGCGGCGGAGCAGACCGGTCAGGTGGCAGCGGGGCTTCCTGAGGGTTCCTCGGCACCCCAGGAGCCCCCTACGGGATTGTCGTCGGGGGAGGGAACGCGCGGTTCGGCACATCGTCCCGGGGTCTGGGGTGAGTCTGAGGTCGGTCCCTCGACACCGGGGCAGGCCGATGGGGTGACGGCGGGGTCTTCTGAGGGCTCCTCCCGGCTCCAGGAGGCTCGTGCGGAGTTGCCCTCGGACGAGCCCGGGCGCGGTGGGACACGCGCTTCCGCAGGTGACCTGTCCGTACGGGAACGATCCGGTACGGAGGATCCGGTGACGGCCGACCGGGCTGACAGCGGGTCCGGTGCGCAGGAGGGGGCCGACGACTCGCTCTCCCTGGGGACGCGGTGGGGTGCGCCGACGGGGGACAACGCCCCGACCTCCTCGGAGATGCGCTGGGAGGATCCGGCCGCGGACGGTGGTCCGGGGGCCGGCGATGATTTTTCCGCGGCGATGTCCGATGGTGATCCCTCCGGTGAGGAGATGGGTGGCAAGCCTTCTCCTGAAGAGCTGGCTGGTGACCCTTCTTCTGGAGAGTCGGCCGGCGATCCTTCTCCTACGGAGGAGAGCGGTGGCGCCTCGATCGCAGGGCAGGCCGGGGGCGGTTCTCTCGGCGTCCCGGCCGAGGGTTCTCCTGTCGAGGCTTCTCCTGCCGAGGGACAGGTCGACGAATCCATCCCTGAGGGGCGGACATATGCGCCCACCACCGCAGTAGCAGACGCGCTTGCCACCGTGGATCAGGCAGACACGCTGGCTGCTCTGGATCAGGCAGATGCACCTGCCACCACTGATCAGGTAGACGTGCCTGCCATCGGGCATCAGGCAGACGTGCCTGCCATCGGGCATCAGGTGGACGTGCCTGCCATCGGGCATCGGGCAGACGTGATCGCCACTGGGCATCAAGCCGACGAGCTTGCCACCGGGCATCAGGTCGACGTGCCCTCCACTGGCGAATGGGCCAGGCCCACCGGCTGGGGAGGCGGCGGGGTATCCAGGCGGCAAGCTCGGGGCGCTGGTGCGACGACCAGCGGTGGCTGGCCGTCGCCTGAAGAATGGCGCGAGCAGCGTCGACGTCAACGGGAAGCAGCTGACCAGCCCGAGGGCACGCTTCCTCCCTCCGAACCTTCCGACTCGGCTGCGCCGGGTTCGGCTACAACAGGTTCGGCTGCGCCTGACGCGGCCCTGCCTGGCGCGGCCCTGCCTGGCGCGGCCCTGCCTGGCGCGGCCCTGCCTGGTGCGGCCCTGCCTGATGTTGTGGTCCTCCCTGACGTGGCCGTGTCTGGGGCGGCTACGACAGCCGGTGGGCGCGCACGGGCAGGGGGTGTGGCGAAGGGCTCCCGGTCAGAGGCGCTCGCAGAACAGACCTCTGCTGAGGGACGGGCTCCAGCAGAACGCGCTCGAGAAGACGGGACGTCCTCGGATTCCCACCCCGGGTCAGACCCCCGCAGCAGTGACGCGGTTTCTGATGAGCATGTGCCGGACGTTGGGGTCTTTGACGGCGCCCCCGGCGATACGGCGGATAGCGGCGCGTCCGGCGCGACGGCGTTCGACGGCGAAGCCAGCGTGACTGCGGATAGCGGCACGTCCAGTGGTACGGCGGATGGCGCCAGAGCTTCCGAGACTGCGGATAGCGGCGCATCCGGTGGCACTGCGTACGGCGACGCATCCGGTGGCACTGCGTACGGCGACGGGTCTGGCGTGGCGTTCCATGGCGGATCCGATGAGATGCCGGACAGCGGCGGGTCCCTTGGTCCGGTGTATGACGGCGGGTCCGCTGGTACGGCGGATGGTGGGTTGTTCGAGGGCGCGGCGGATCGAGAGCTCGGTAGGGGAGCCTCGGGCTCGCGGGCTGGGAAGTCACGAGGGCGGTCGGCTGGGGAAACGGAGTTCTGGGCGACGCCGGGGGTTGACCCTGTGCCGGAAGAGAAGGCGAAGAAGGGGCGCAAGGGGAGACGGTCAGGGAAGAAGGCCGGGCGGGGGTGGCTGGCCGATGGGCCGGATGCCGGTTCCGGAGCTGCCGCAACGCCGCCTGCCGATCCTGAGGCGGTGGCGCGGGCCATCTGTCTGAGGCTGCTCGCCATGGCGCCCAAGACGCGGGCTCAGCTGGCGGAGGCCATGCGGAAGCGGGAGGTGCCCGACGAGGTGGCGGAGTCGGTGCTCGACCGGTTCACCGAGCTGGGGTTCATCAATGACGAGGCGTTCGCCGAGGCGTGGGTCGACTCCCGGCACCATGGGCGTGGCCTGGCCAAGCGTGCCCTGGCCAACGAGTTGCGGCATCGCGGGGTCGACCGGGAGACGGTGCAGGAGGCCGTCGAGCGGCTCGATCCGGATCAGGAGTTGGAGACGGCCAGGCGGCTGGTGGAGCGGAAGCTGCCCAGCACGCGCTCCCTCGATCCCAAGGTCCGCACCCGCCGCCTGGCCGGCATGCTCGCCAGGAAGGGTTACCCGCCGGGGCTGTCGTTCCGGGTGATCCGGGAGGCATTGGAGCAGGAGGGCGTCGAGGTCGAGGACGAGTATCCGTAGCCCTGGGTGAGGGAGCGGGCCTCGTGAGCTCGGGTTCGGCCGCGCCCATCTCCTGCGCCAACCTCGCACTTGTCGTGAAACGGGTTCTCGATATGGCTTCTGGGGGATGGGTAGCGTGTCGTGGTTCATGGAGTTCGGGTCGAGCGGGCTGCTGGTCGCCGCCACCGGCTCGGCCATCGGCGATGCGCTGCTGCGCTACCAGTGCATGAAGGAACCCGCGCGAGCCGCCGGCCTGATGCAGGAGGCGCTCACCAGGCTGTACCTGATGGGCCGTATGTGGAGCCGTCCGATGGCGGGTTCCGACGGTGGGAGGGGCTGCCGTGCAAGCCGGTCGTCGTCGGCGGAATGCGTGTCTGGTGCGTACGGGATTGTCGACCTGGGTCGGATCGGATGACGAGGCAAGACGATGCTGGCGGTGGAGACACGCTTGATAAGTCGTTTGCTTGCTCGTGACCTGTTCGACGCATAACCTCGACGGCAGTGAGGAGTTACTCCGCGCAGTGCGGATTGCCATACCGGTATAACGACGGACTAGTGGGCTTGGTTGATCGAAGCAGGCGAGGCGCCGGCTGCTGCAGTCGGCGCGCGGTCAGCGTGTGCTTGATATCTGTCCCGGGGCTTTCCGTGCCGCGCCCGTGACCCTCCCGTTGCGAGGGCCGCGTTAGTGGGTGTTGACGACGCGAGGAGGGCGGGGCGTACATGGGGCCGCTTGTCGTGGTGCTGTCGGTGGCGGTGCTCGTACTGACCTGCGGAATGATGGCTGCCCTGTTCATTGTCGTCAGGCGGACGTCCGGCGGCGTGTCGAAATCCGCCGAACCCTCTCCCGAGCAGCTGGAAGCCGTGCACGTCGAGCTGGAGCAGGCGCGTGCGGAGGCGGGCCGGATCCGCGACAAGGCGGAGACCGACGCCGAGGAGATCCTGCGCAGGTCGGAGGCCGCTGCTGAGAGCGCGGTGCAGATGCGGCGGGAGGTCGAGGAGGAGAGCCGCCTGCTGAAATCGGAGCTCAAGGAGCTCCGCACCGACCTGGAACGCAGGGAGCAGCGGCTGGCCGAGCGGGAGCAGCGGCTCGACGAGGAGGCCAGGCGGCAGGCCGAGCGTGACCGCAAGCTCGCCGAGACGGAGATAGAGCTGGCCGACAGGCGGGCCGAGCTGTTGCGCGCGGAGGACGAGCGGCGGGCCATGCTGGAGCGGGTGGCCGGGATGACCGGCGAGCAGGCCAGGGCCGATCTGGTCCGCGAGATCGAACACCAGGCCAAGCGTGAGGCCGCGCTGATCGTACGGGAGATCGAGAGCGAGGCGCGCCGCGAGGGCGAGAAGCGCGCCACGAAGATCGTCACGCTGGCGGTGCAGCGGATGGCGACCGAGCAGACGGCCGAGTCCGTCGTCAGCGTGCTGCACCTGCCCGGCGACGAGATGAAGGGCCGGATCATCGGCCGTGAGGGCCGCAACATCCGGGCGTTCGAGTCGACCACCGGCGTCAATCTCATCATCGACGACACTCCTGAAGCGGTGCTGTTGTCCTGTTTCGACCCGGTTCGGAGAGAGACCGCGCGGCTCACGCTGGAGAAGCTCGTGCTCGACGGGCGGATCCACCCGCAGCGGATCGAGGAGGCGCACGACCGCAGCCGCGCCGAGGTGCAGGACCTGTGCGCCCGCGCGGGCGAGGACGCGCTGGTCGAGCTGGGTCTCACCGACATGCACCCGGAGCTGGTGCTGCTGCTCGGCCAGCTCCGCTACCGCACCTCGTACGGGCAGAACGTGCTCAAGCACCTGATCGAGTCGGCCCACATCGCCGGCATCATGGCCGCCGAGCTCAAGCTCGACCGGACCCTGCTGAAGCGCTGCGCGCTGCTGCACGACATCGGCAAGGCGCTCACCCACGAGGTGGAGGGCAGCCACGCGCTGATCGGCGCGGAGATCGCGCGCCGGTACGGCGAGCAGGAGGACGTGGTGCACGCGATCGAGGCGCACCACAACGAGGTGGAGGTGCGCACGGTCGAGGCGGTGCTCACCCAGGCGGCCGACGCGATCAGCGGCAGCCGTCCCGGCGCCCGCCGGGAGTCGCTGGAGGCGTACGTCAAGCGGCTGGAGCGGCTGGAGGAGATCGCGCAGTCCTACGACGGCGTGGAGAAGGTCTTCGCCATGCAGGCCGGGCGGGAGATCCGGGTCATGGTCAAGCCGGACGCGATCGACGACATCCAGGCGCAGGTGATCGCCCGCGACGTGGCCAAGCAGGTGGAGGAGGAGCTCACCTACCCCGGGCAGATCCGGATCACGGTGGTGCGGGAGTCGCGGGCGACCGAGTTCGCGCGCTGACCCTCACAGGAAGACCTGCTGGTAGAAGGCGAGTTCGGCGGCGAGCGCGGCCGAGCGGGTCTCGGCGCGGCGGAACCCGTGGGCCTCGCCGTCGAAGGTCAGGTAGGTGCAGGGGACGCCGCGTTCCGCCAGCGCTTCGGCGAAGGCGGCCGACTGCTCCGGCGGCACCACCGGGTCGTCGAGCCCCTGGAGCAGCAGCATCGGGCAGGAGACGCCGCCGGACAGCGCGAGCGGCTCACGTTCGGCGTAGAGACGGAGGTCCTCGGGGCCGACGAGCCACTCCACGTAGCGGGACTCGAAGTCGTGGGTGTGCGCGTTGAGCGGGGCCAGGGCGCTCACGCCGTAGTAGGAGACGCCGCCGGCGAACACCTCAGACCGGCAGCAGGCCGCCATCACCGTCCAGCCGCCCGCGCTGCCGCCGCGGATGGCGATCCGGTCGGGGTCGGCGTGCCCCTCGGCGGCCAGCCAGCGGGCGGCGGCGACGGTGTCGGCCACGTCGGTGAGCCCCCACCGCCCTTTCAGCAGCTCGCGGTAGGCGCGGCCGTAGCCGGTCGAGCCGCCGTAGTTGACGTCGAGCACGCCGATGCCGCGTGAGGTCAGGAACGCCTTGCCCAGGTCGAGGGCGGTGACGGCGTGCGCGGTCGGGCCGCCGTGCACGAAGATCACGTACGGGCGAGGCTCGGTCACGGCGTGGTCCGGGTGCGCGGGCGGGTACAGGAAGGCGTGCACCTCCCGGCCGTCCTCGCCGGGCAGCGTCACCGGTCGCGGCGTCGGCAGATAGGCCGGATCGGGCAACCTGCCGGAGCCGCCGGCCAGCACCTCGCCGCCCCGACCTGCTCCGCCCAGCGCCTCTTCTCCGGCCTCGCCGCCTTGACCTGCTCCACCCAGGGCGGGGGTTCGGCCTGTGTCGGGGGTCACGGCCGCGTTCGAGTGGCCGGGCGGGTTGATGCGGGTTATGGAGGGCGGGGTGGTGGGGCTGTAGGCGATGCCGAGTACGGACGTGCCGTCGGTGGACAGGGTGGACTCCCAGCCCCGGTACGGGGTGTCCAGGTCGGTGAGGAGGCCCGTGCGCGGGTCGAGTACGGCGAGCCGCAGGTCGGCGTGGCCGTGCAGGACGGCGAGCCGGCCGTCGGCGAGGAGCGCGTACGGGAGGCCGCCCAGGGTCAGCAGCGGCCAGGTGAACTCCTCCTCCCGGGGGCAGAGCGGCTCCAGCTCGCCGCCGTCGACGGCGGCCGCGTAGAGGTTCCACCAGCCGGAGCGGTCGGAGATCAGGTAGAGGTGGCCGTCGTCCCGCCACAGCGGGGCCAGCACGGACTCCGCGAGGCCGCCCGCCACGGTCCACGTCTCGCCGCCGTCGAGCCGGGTGACGCGTAGTTCGGTGCCGTGCCAGGGCATCCGGGGGTGGTTCCAGCACACGTACGCGAGCAGCAGGCCGTCGGGGGAGAGGGTGGGACAGGCGTAGAAGTCGTGGCCCGTGACGTGTTCGGCGGCCTCGCCGCCGGCGAGCGGGACGGTCACGACGGAGCGTGAGACCTTGCCGCCGTCGAGGTGGCGTTCGCGCACGCACCACACCTGGCCGTCGCGCACGGTCAGGTCGGCGTAGCGGTCGCCTTCGGGGGTGAGCGCCCTGATCTCGCCGGAGGGCTCGCGCAGGTAGAGGCGCTGATCGGTCAGTTCGGTGAAAACGACGGCGCCGCCGGGGGCGACGGCGTAGGGGCGGCCGCCGTACTCGTGCACGCGGGTGCGGGCGTTCCACGGCGGCGGCAGCAGCTCGGCGCGGGAGCCGTCGGGGGCGAGCCGGAGGATCGTGGTGCGGCCGCCCTCCTCGGGGCGGTCCTCCGTCCACCAGACGGCGCCGCCGGACGCGACAGGCCAGGCCGGACGCACCGCCGCGCGGGCGACGTCGGAGGTGGAGACGGGTGAGGGCCACAGAGCGGCGGGCATACCCGCATCCTGCCGGAAATCCCCGCCGCTCGTGGGTCAGTCAGTGCTGTCGAGCCCGCCACCGGAGCGCAGGCCGATCGCCTCCGCGCCGGGTGGCGCGACCGGCGCCGCCGCGGTCTTGCGGCTGCGCCTGCTGCGCCGTTCGAACCAGTGGGCCAGATAGCTGAGCGCCATGTTGAGCCCGACGTAGATCACGCCGATGACGATGGCCGCCGGGATCAGCGAGCCGAAGAACACCGCGGGCAGGATCTTGAAGCCGGTGTTGAGCAGGTCGACGTAGGCGATGATGTAGCCGAGCGCGGTGTCCTTGAGCAGCACCACGAGCTGGCTGACGATCGCCGGCATCATGGCCGTGACGCCCTGCGGCAGCAGCACCAGCCGCATCACCTGGTTCTTGCGCATGCCGACCGCGTACGCTGCCTCCGACTGCCCCTTGGGCACGGCCTGCACGCCGGCCCTGACCACCTCGGCCAGCACCGACCCGTTGTAGAGGGTCAGGCCGAGCACGACCGCCATGAAGGCGTAGTCGCCGCCGCCCATCATGGCGGGCGCCAGGTAGAAGATGAAGAAGATCAGCAGCAGCAGCGGGATGGCACGGAAGACCTCGACCACGAGCCCGGCCGGGACCCGGATCCAGGCGTGGTCGGAGAGCCGGGCCAGGCCGAAGATCGCGCCGAACGCCAGCGCCAGCACCGCGGCCAGACCGGCGGCCCGGAGCGTGCCGATGAGACCGGGGATGATCCAGGTCTCCCAGGTGTACGGGTCGAGGAACGGCTCCCAGATCTTGCCCTCGAACTGCCCCTTGGCGTCGAATCCCAGGTAGACCCAGTAGGCGATGCCGCCCACGACCAGCACGCTGACCGCGGTGAGCAGGTGGTTGCGCACCCGCCCGCGCGGGCCGGGAGTGTCGAACAGGACCGTCGTGCTCATCGCGCCACCGCCAGACGCCGGGACAGCCAGCCGGTGAAGTAACCGATGGGCATGGTGAGGACCATGAACGCGACGATGAGGCCGATGAAGATCGGGATCGAGGCGCCCGTGGTGTCAAAGGTGATCTTCATGACGGCGGCGGCGTCGGCGAGGTAGCCGCCGGCCGTCGCGACCGTGGTGTTCTTGATCATGGCGATCATCACGCTGCCCAGCGGGGCGATGACGGCGCGGAACGCCTGGGGCAGGATGATCAGCCGCAGGGACTGGAAGAACGTCAGCCCGATCGCCCGGGCCGCTTCAGCCTGGCCGAGCGGCACCGTGTTGATGCCGGCCCGCAGCGCCTCGCACACGAACGACGCGGTGTAGAGGGACAGGCCCATCGCGACGATCCAGAACGAGTTGATGCTCGGCTCCTGGGAGAACACCAGGCCGAGCTGGTCGCTCAGGCCCAGCGCGGAGAACGCCAGCACCAGGGTCAGCGGCGTGTTGCGCACCACGTTGACGTAGACGGTGGCGGCCGCGCGCAGCACCGGCGTCGGCGAGACCCGCATCGCCACCAGGACCACGCCCAGGATGAGCGAGGCGACCGCGGCCACGAGGGAGAGCTTGACGTTCTCCAGGAAGCCTTCCGCGAGGTCGGGCGCGTACTTAATCAGTTCGTCCATCGTGCTCCACCACAGAGAAGGGCGGCGGCCGGGGTCCCGGCCGCCCCCGCAGGCGTGATCAGGCGCCAACCCCCGCCGGCGGCGCCGCGGGCGTGTGGGGGGGGACAAAGATTCCGCCGCACCACAAT